>NZ_JAIXHL010000004.1 GCF_030145815.1 Sphingomonas sp. | reverse complement strand
TCCGACCAGGACACGATCAGATCCGGCTGAACATCCCCATCACGCCTCATCGCCATCGCTGCAGCCTATCTCGTCCTTCAATACTCTCTCTGAATCAGACGGACCCGACTTCGTCAACGGGCTGCTATCACCGTTCAGGCCTGTATCCGGTGCCGCTGCCCAGCGGCCTGGGCAGCGAGGCGGCCGGGGTGGTCGAGGCAGTGGGGGAGGGCGTCACCGCCGTCGCGGTGGGCGATCGCGTGACGACCTATGGCCCCGCGCTCGGCGCCTATGCCAGCGCGCGCAACGTCGCGGCGGATGCGCTGTTGCCGATCCCCGAGGGCATCGGGTTCGACGTGGCGGCGGCGGTGACGTTGAAGGGCTGCACGGCGGAGTATCTGATCGAACGCTGCGCGCGGGTGCAGCCGGGGCAGACGGTGCTGGTCCACGCCGCCGCCGGGGCGACCGGGCAGCTGATCGTCCAGTGGCTGAAGCATATCGGCGCAACGGTGATCGGCACGGTCGGGTCGACGGACAAGGCCGAGCGCGCGCGGGCGATCGGTGCGGATCATGTGATCGAATACAAGCATGAGGATATCGCCGCGCGGGTGCGCGACATCACCGGGGGTGAAGGCGTGCCGGTGGTGCTCGACGGGGTCGGTGGCTCGACCTGGGAGGCTTCGCTCAAGTCCGCCGCGCGGCGGGGGATGATCGTCAGCTTCGGCAATGCCGGTGGGCCGGTGACGGGCATCAATCTGGGGACGCTAAGCCAGCATGGCTCGCTGTTCGTGACGCGGCCGACGCTCTATCACTATTATGCGACGCCGGAGGAGCGCGCGGCGGGTGTGGCGCGGGTGTTCGATCTGGTCGCGCGCGGCGTGCTGCAGGTCGAGATCGGGCGGCGTTATGCGCTGGCGGACGCAGCCGAAGCGCATCGCGCCATCGCCGCCGGGGAGACGATGGGCGCGACATTGCTGATCCCGTGAGCGTCAGCCCTCGCCGGGATAGGGCTTGGCCTTGAGCAGCCCGGCGAGGTGCGCGGCGTTGCCAGCGACCATCGCGGCGGTCTCGGTGACCTTTTTCGGCGTCTTGTCGAGATCCTGAAAGTCGGTCGAGCCCATCGCTTCGCCGACCCAGTAACAGGCGGCGATGGCGGGGATGGTGTAGCCGACATCGTTCAGCGCCTGGAACAGCTGGGCCGAGCTGAAATGCGCGCCGTCTTCATTGCCGACGATCGCGGCGACCGCGACCTTGGAATAGCTCGGCATGCGCCCTTGATCGTCGGTTTCGGAGATGAAGGCGTCCATCCGCTCGAGCACGCGTTTGGCGATGCTCGAAATCTGACCCATCCAGATCGGGCCGCCGAAGATCAGGATATCGGCGGCGAGGATCTTTTTGCGCAGCGCGGGCCAGGCGTCGCCATCACCCTCGTCCGAAGACACGCCGGGCTTGATGTCGAGCGCGGCGACGCGGACGATTTCGGTGATGGTAACGTCATGCTTGGCGAAGGCGTCGGTGAGGAGCGCGATCATCGCATCGGTGGAGGAGCGCTCGGACTCATCGGCCTTGAGCGTGCAGTTGAGGGCTAGGGCGTTCAGCATCCCCGCATGACGCGCGGGGACGCTAAAGCGTTCCGTCAGTTGCGCTTTTCGCGGCTCAATCGGGTGATGAAGGCGGCGCTGCGCAGGGCCTGGAGCGGGATCGATTTGAGATCCACCCATTCGCCCTCGGCATGCGCGTTGCCGCCTGCGACGCCGAGCCCGGCGAGCGTGTCGACGTCCGCCGCGACGAAGGCGCTGTCGGCGGCACCGCGGCGGGCGGGGTCCATTTCGGCCATTTCGGGGAGCTTCAGGTCGCGGTTGACCGCGTTGAGCTTGGCCAGCAGCGCACGGTTGCCGTCGGTCGGTGCCATCGGCGGATAGCCCTCCTGAAAGTCGAGGCTGGCGGTGGTGCCGGGCAGGTTCTTTGCCACGATCGCCTGCATCGCCGCGCGGGTCTTTGCCTCCTGCTCCGGGGTCAGAGCGCGCAGGTCGCCGCGGGCGACGGCTTGCGCGGCGACGATGTTGGTCTTGCCGCCCGCGCTGACCTGATAGTTGTTGTCGGCGAGCGTCGCGGGGGTGCCGGCGGCCATCACGCCGACGTTGAAGGTCAAATTCTGCTCGGGGAGAGTGCGGCGGAATTCGTCGAGGATGCGCGCCAGCTCATACGCCGCGCCATAGCCGAGCGAGGCGCCGAACACGCCGCTGCTATGCCCGGTCTTGCCGGTGGTTCGCAGCGTCCAGTTGGTCGAGCTGCGGCGCGCGACCGTGCCGGTGTCCTTGCCATCCTCCCGCGCGAGATTTTCATATTCCAGCGCGACATCGGCCCATTTGCCCGCAGCGATCAGGTCGCGCCGGGCGATGGCGAGCGGGGCGCCGGTACGTTCTTCGTCGCCGGTCAGCACGATCTTGATATCGGCATGTTTGAGCGTCCCCGCCGCCTGCATCGCGCGCATCGCGGCGATGATGACGACGATCCCGCCCTTGTCGTCGCCGATGCCGGGGCCGGTCGCGCGGTCGCCGTCACGGACGAATTTCTGGAAGGGGCTTTCGGGTTCGAACACGGTGTCGAGATGCGCGATCAGCAGGATGCGCTTGCCCTTGCCATTGCCCTTGTGCGTCGCGACCAGATGCCCGGCGCGGCCGGTTTCCTTCATGTCGATCCACTCGACCGCGAAGCCCAATGGCTCCAGCTCGGCGCGCACCATTGCGCCGACCTTGGTCACGCCATCGATGTTGAGCGAGCCGGAGTTCTGATTGACGAGGCGTTCGAGCAGCGCGACGTGCCGGTCGTTTTCGGCGGCGATGGTCGATGCCATCTTCTGTTCGGCGGGGGACTGCGCGGCGGCGGGGGCGGCGAGGAGCAGGGCGAGCGGGGCGAGGGCGCGGAACATGTTGCCAGTAAAGCCGCTTGGGCTGCGCACGGCAAGGCCGGGCCAATACTTCATTTTGGATGAAATTGCCTCCAAACAGGATGGTAACTGCCCGCGCGCGCGTTAGATCGGTGCGCGGGGGTGCCGATGTTTCGATGGTTTGGGCCGAAGCTGCCGATCGACCGCGATGAGTTCGAATGGCTGCTCGCCACCTTTGCCTGGCTGATCCAGACGGTCGATCGCGACAAGGCGTATCGGGAGGCGGTGCTGATCCTGCCGACGCGCGATTTCTTCCCACCCAGCGCGGCAGAGGGGCATGACCGCGCGATTGAGCTGTTCGAGCAGGTGCGCGCACATGCCGGCATGGCGGCGTGGGAGTGCGCGCTGGTGCCGGGCGAGGAGGAGCGCGAGACCTGGGTCGCGCCGGGCCATGCGCTGAAGCACGACTACAGCCCGCCGGGCGGGACGTTCGGCCATGATGGCGAGCAGGTCGTCATCACCTACAACCCCTCCGCGCTCGCGCGACCGGCCGATCTCGTCGCGACCTTCGCGCATGAGCTGTCGCACTATCTGATCCACGCCGATGGCAGCATGCCGCCGGGCGGCGCGGCGCTGGAGGAACATGCCACCGATGTCGCGGCGGTGTTCCTGGGCTTTGGCGTGTTCATGGCCAATGGCGCGAAGAATTTCGCGCAGTTTCACCGGGATGGCGAGCAGGGCTGGGAAATGCGGCGGCAGGGCTATCTGAGCGAGGAGGCGTTGACGGCGGCGCTGGCCATTTTTGTGCGGATGGCGGGGGCCGAGGCGGCGGATGCCGAAGCCGAGCTGAAAGACTATTTGCGCGGGGTATTCCGCAAGACGCTTGCGGTGATCGACCATGATTATCCGGCGCTGCGGGCAACGCTCGAGACGGCGGACCTGAGCGACTGGACAACGGAGTAGGATTTGGCCGCGCGACCCGAAGGCGCGCGCGGCCGTAACCTTATTGGATTCCCAACGCCGCCTTGATGTCCGCCCAGGCGACATATTTGAAGTTCTGGGCCTTGGGCGGGTTGTAGCCGTCCTGCGCCACGAACAGGCCGCCGGGATAGTTGGGACCGAAATCGCCGGGAGCGAAGTCGATCCCGTCGGTTTCTTCCGTAGCGCCAATGGTGCTGCCCGCGGCGATCCGGAAGCGACCGACATAGGAGTCGTCGGACAGGCGATAGACGGTGTAGGCGTGGTCGCTCTGGCTGGAGACGATCACATAGCCGCCATTGCCGGTGCCTTCCGGCGCTAGGGTCACGCCCTCGACATCGATCACCAGCTTTTGTCCGTCGGCGGGCGCGATCAGCGTGCCCGCGACCGGGCCATCGGCGCGCGCGTCGAAGCGCCACAGCCCGACATTCTCTTCGCCGACATAGAGGCGGCCCGTGCGGTCGTCGGCGGCGCAGCCTTCGGACTGGGTGGCGAGCTTCATCGTGCGGACGATGGTGCCGGTGGGGGCCGCGCCTGACAGGTCGAGCGCGACTTGGCGGATCGTGCCGTCTTTGATCACGTTGAACGCGTGCAGCGTGCCGCCGCTGGCCATCAGGCAGACGCCATAGGCTTCGCCTGCGCCGACCGGGACGGTGCCGAGCGGGATGAGCTTCACCGCTGCGGTGTCGAGGCGGAACAGCGCGAGTTTGGCGTTCTTGCGGTCGTTGCGGTCGCTTGCCGCGACGATGATGCCGAGCGGCCCCATGTCCTTGAGGTCGACATTGTTGACCTGACCCGCGTCGATGAAGAACCGGTCCTTGCCGGTCAGGTCATAGACGTGAAGGCCGGCCTTCTTGTCGGTGCCGACGATCAGGCTGGCGGCGGGGTCCGCCGGGTTGCGCCAGATTGCGGGATCGTCCGCCGCATCGGCATTGGACGTGCCGACCGCATCGGTCTCTCCGCGCGCCTGCACGCTGGCGGCGGGGGTGGTGGGGACCACCGGGAGTTCACGCCCGGTGGTTGCACAGCCTGCTGCCAGCAGCGGCAGCAGGGCGAGGGTGAGGTGCTTGATCATGATCAGAAGGCCAGACGTGCCATGACCTGGAACACCGGACCAGCGGTCTCGCGCTCCAGCTCATATTCGTCGAAATTGCGGTCGATCTGGTCCTGCGTCGTGTTGAACTTGTTGAAGCTCTCCGCCTTGGCCCCGTCGAGCAGGTTGGACCCGACCGCGCGGATGGTGAAGCGCTTGCCGAAGCGTTTTTCGACGAAGATTTCGAGGTCCGCGCCATAGGTGGTGCGCACTTCTTCGGCGACGAAGCGGTCATAGGCCGCACCCTGCTTGCGATAGGTCGCACCGAACGCCGCGCCGAAGCTGGGGATGTCCTGGATGAAGCCGAAATTATACACGATGTTCGACTGGCCGTTGAAGCGGCGCTCGCCCAGCTCGTCGGTGATGTCGCTTTCGAGCAGCGAGAGGTTACCGAACACGCCGGTGTCGGGGAGGCCGAGGAAGCCGAGGCTGGTTGAAACGTCGAATTCGACGCCATAGACCGTGCCGTCGCCGGTGTTGCGCGGCTGATAGACCCAGGTGCGGTCGCCCGTGGGATCGTCGGCAGCGCCGGGGACGCCGGTGTTGGCCAGCTCGATCAGGTCGCTGATGCTGCGGTAGAAGATGTTGACGCCGATCACGCCGGTGCGGCCGAGGCGATGCTCATAGCCCAGGTCCGCGCCCCACGCCGATTCCGGCTTGAGCAGCGGATTGCCGAGGAAGTCGTTGTCGCCCAGTTCTTCCTCAAGCAGGACCGGCGACGCGTCATCGAAGCGCGGACGGCGCACGGTGCGCGCGCCCGAGATGGTCACGCGACCATCGCCCAGCTCGATCTTGGCCGAGGCGCTGGGCAGGAGATGGTTGTAGTCGGTGTCGATGCTGGCGCCGCCCGGCGTCAGGTCGCGGATCGCGACATTGGTGTTTTCCCAACGCACGCCGACTTCCCACTTGATCGCGCCCGACTTGCCCTCGACCAGCGCGAACAGATCCTTGCGCTGTTCCTCGATCGTGCTGAAGCCGCCGAGGATCGGGGCAAAGCCGGTGAACTCACCGACGAAGCTCTCGGGGCTGCCCGAGAACTGGCTGTAGCCGGTGTGGAGCGAGGTGGCCATGTTGAAGCGCTGGCGCGTCGCTTCGACGATCCGGGTGTCGCGGTCCTTGTCCTGATAGAAGCCGCCGAACACGATATCGAAGCCTTCACCGGCGGGCACCTTGTGCTCCAGCCCGAACGACAGCTCCTTGTCGACGATGCGCGTGTCGAAGCGGTCACCGGTGAAGCGCGGGGCCGAACGGTCGAACTCGATCTCGTTTTCGGTTTCCCACTGGTCGTCGATGAACTTGGCGAAGCCGGCCTTGAGCTTGGTCTCGCCCGCGGCCCATTCATGGCTGAGCTTGGCGGCGAGGCTGTAGTTGTACTGGATGATGTTGTTGATGTTGGAATTGTCGGCCTGCAGGTTGCCGCCCGCGCCGTTGCGGACCGAGCCGCGCGAGCCGGTTTCGGTGCTGTAGTCGAACGACCGCTCGGTTTCGAGCCGGTCGGTGTGGACCCAGAAGCCCGACAGTTCGAAATCGGTGGTTTCGGTGTCGATCGAATAGCTGGCGTTGAGCGCATAGTCGGTGCCGTTGCGGACGTCCGACTGGTCCTGGCGATTGTCGAATTCGTTGGTCGCGTAGTTCGGATCATTCTCGGGCGAGTCGCCGTAGCGCAGGCTGAACTTCTTCTTGGGGTTGTAGCGGCCCTGAAGGTTCGCGCCGATCAGCAGGCGGCCCGGGCCGACTTCCGTGCCGAACACTGCGCCGATGCTCGGCTTGACCTTGCCGTCGTCGAAGTAGAGCGCGCCGCCGCGGATGTAACCGCCGTCGAGCTGATAGCCGTCACGCAGCACGATGTTGAGCGTGCCCGCGACCGCGTCGCCGGTGCGGCGGGCGGAGGAGGAGCGGACGATCTCGACCTGCTTGACCAGTTCGGCCGGGATGCGGTCGAGGAAGAAGCTGCGGTCGGCGTTGGTGCCGGGCACCTTTTCGCCGTTGATCAGGATCTGAGTGTAGCCGGGGTCGAGGCCGCGCAGGCGGGCGCCGTCGCTCTCGATCACGTCGGACAGGAAGGTCACCGACGGGACGCGCTTGAGGGCGTCACCCGCGGTCAGCGGTTCGAAGCGCTGGAAGAAGTCCTGGTCATAGACCAGCTCGGGCTCGGCGCCTTCGCTGCGGTTGCGATAGGCGATGGTGCCCTTGACCACGATTTCCTCGGCGGTCTCGATGCCGTCGTCAGCGGCGGCGGGGGCGTCCTGCGCCAGCGCGGGCGCTGCCGTCGCGAGCGCGATGGTGGCGATGCTGGCACCCGCCAGCGACGTGAGAATCGATTTCATTGTGTCCCCCGAGATGAGTCGAGGGCGCGCCTAGGTGACGGGCGTGTCAGTTCCGCGTGATTTGCGTTTCAGGACGGTGGCGTAACGATGACTCTTTCGTGACGTTGCGCAGAGGTAACGCGGCAAGAAGCGTTGGCGACCGCTTTGGTGGTCGGCATGCCGTCAGCGCTTGGGTCCCTTTGGCGTCTTGGGATTCGGACTTGGGGTGGCCGCAGGAGTGGCGGGCCCGCCGAGGGCGTTGACCTCTACCCGCACGTGACCCTCCGCGTCGGGGGTGAAATATGTCGTCTCAATCCCCATCGTGCGGAAGGACACCGCGATACTGGGCTGCATCGTGAAGCTCGCGGCCTCAATCGCAGTTTGATGTGCGGATTGAGCGGCGACATCGGCCAGCGCGTGCGGCTGGATGCCGGGGATGTCGTTCGGAACCTGTGTGTTGATCCCGGCAAGCGCGTCGGGGAGCGGCGGGATTGGCAGCTTCGGATCTGACATCATCGTCTCCAACTTGAGCGGGCGGGCATCGCGCCCCTCCTTTGGATCGATCATGCTGCAAATGATCGTCATGCGAAACGAAATTCGGCGGGTCGTCCCGCGTCACCACGAAAAACGCCCGGGCCTTTCGACCCGGGCGTTGCTGTCCGGCGCCGCCTCCCCCGAAGCGGCGACGAAGATCGGCACTTAGGCCGAGTAGTACATGTCGTATTCGACCGGCGACGGCGTCATTTCCCAGCGGGCGACGTCGGCGCGCTTCAGCTCGATATAGGCTTCGATCTGATCCTTGCTGAACACGTCGCCCTTGAGCAGGAAGTCCATGTCCGCCTCGAGGCTGTCGAGCGCTTCGCGCAGCGAGCCGCACACGGTGGGGACGAGGCTCAACTCTTCCGGCGGCAGGTCGTAGAGGTTCTTGTCCATCGGGTCGCCCGGATGGATCTTGTTCTGGATGCCGTCGAGGCCGGCCATCAGCAGCGCCGCATAGCAAAGGTACGGGTTGGCCAGCGCGTCCGGGAAGCGGAATTCGACGCGCTTTGCCTTGCTGCCCGCGCCGTAGGGGATGCGGCACGAGGCCGAGCGGTTGCGGCTCGAATAAGCGAGCAGCACCGGGGCTTCGTAACCCGGCACCAGGCGCTTGTAGCTGTTGGTGGTCGGGTTGGTGAAGGCGTTCAGGGCCTTGGCATGCTTGATCACGCCGCCGATGAAGTAGAGGCACATGTCGCTGAGGCCGGCATAGCCATTGCCCGCGAACAGCGGCGTGCCCTTGTCCCAGATCGACATATGGGTGTGCATGCCCGAGCCGTTATCTTCCTTGATCGGCTTGGGCATGAAGGTCGCGGTCTTGCCATAGGCATGGGCGACCTGATGCACGACGTACTTGTAGATCTGCATGCGGTCGGCGGTCTGCACCAGCGTGCCGAAGGTCAGACCCAGCTCATGCTGCGCCGCAGCGACCTCATGGTGATGCTTGTCGCAGGGCAGGCCCATTTCGAGCATGGTCGAGACCATCTCGCCGCGGATGTCGACCGCGCTGTCGACCGGCGCGACGGGGAAGTAACCGCCCTTGGCACGCGGACGGTGGCCGAGGTTGCCGCTTTCATATTCCTTGCCCGAATTGCCGGGCAGTTCGACATCGTCGATCGCATAATAGCTGGTCGAATAGCTGTTTTCGAACCGGACATCGTCGAACATGAAGAATTCGGCTTCCGGGCCGACATAGACGGTGTCGCCGATGCCGAGCGACTGGAGATACGCCTCCGAGCGCTTGGCGGTCGAGCGCGGGTCGCGGGCGTAGAGCTCACCGGTCGAGGGTTCGACGATGTCGCACACCAGGATCAGCATCGGGGTGGCCGAGAACGGATCGGTCCAGACTGCGTCCAGATCGGGCTTGAGGATCATGTCCGACTCGTTGATCGCCTTCCAGCCTTCGATCGACGAGCCGTCGAACATCAGGCCGTCGGTCAGCTCATCCTCGCCCAGCACGCTGGCGACCATGGTGAGGTGCTGCCACTTGCCCTTGGGGTCGGTGAAGCGCAGGTCGATCCATTCGATCTCCTGATCCTTGACCATCTTCAGAATGTCGGCGGCGGTATTAGCCATGGAACCAAGCCCTTTCTGTTTTGTCCCGATCCGCCCCGGTTCAGACCCGGGTGCGGAGAATCATATTGCGCTGCGGCGCAGCTTCGTGAAATTTTTGCAGTGCGTCAATTCGGCGCGCTGCGGAGCGATCAAATCGCGTTCTCGTCGCGCTCGCCGGTGCGGATGCGCAGCGCGGTTTCGATGGCGGTGACGAAGATCTTGCCATCGCCGATCCGGCCGGTCTGCGCGGCATTGGCGATCGCCTCGACCACGCGCTCGGCAAGGGCGTCTTCGACCACGACCTCGAGCTTCACCTTGGGCAGGAAGTCGACGACATATTCCGCGCCACGATACAGCTCGGTATGCCCCTTTTGGCGGCCGAAGCCCTTGGCCTCGGTCACGGTGATGCCTGAGACGCCCACTTCGTGAAGCGCTTCCTTCACCTCATCCAGCTTGAACGGCTTGATGATGGCTTCGATCTTTTTCACGGTTTCTTCCCTCTGTGACGTGGTGCGAGTCCCGATCGGTCCGGTTCCGCGGCCAGGGTGGCCGTGGAATGGTTCACGATCAAGTGGAACGCCCCTGTCGCGCGACTTTGCATAGGGCGTGCCAGTTTGCTGGATCGCGCAAATGCTAAGGGCGGACGCGAGCGCGGGTTAACAACTGCCTAACAAATGGGCAATCGCGCGGGTCGGTTGCGCGATTGCGGTGCAACCTTGCGCGCGCGATGGGCGGGTGTAATGTCCGGATATTACACCTAATCGCCAAGGATGTCCGATGCGCGCTGTTCCGCTTGTTCTCGCCGCCCTCCTCGCGGGCGTATCCGCCCTCCCAGCCGCCGCGCAGCTGCAGCCCGCCCCGGAGGCACTGCCCGGCGAAGGGGTGGAGGATGCGAAGCTCAAGGCGCTGTTCCATGCCAGCGACGAGGCGTCGCTCAAGCGCCAGCCGCTGATGGCGCTGTTCCGCGGCGACCTGCGCTATGCCGACCAACTCGGTGAATACTACACGGACGCCTTCATCGCGGCGGAGAAGGCGGCGAACGCCGCGGACCTGGCGGCGCTGCGCACGATCGACCGGGCGAAGCTGACCAAGGTCAACAGAATCGCCTATGACGTGTTCGAGGCCGACCAGCTGCGCACGCAGAAGGGCTTCGACGACAAGATTTTGGCGGTGAGCAAATATCTGCCGATCGACCATTTCACCGGCTTTCAGGCATTCTATCCCAGCTTTGCGTCGGGCGAGGGCGCGGCTCCGTTCAAGACGGTTGCGGATTACGAGAATAACCTGAAGCGCAACGTCCAATATGCCGCGACCTATGACCGGGTGATCGGCCTGTTCCGCGAGGGTATGCAGCGCGGGATCGTCCAGCCCAAGCTGGTCGTTACCAACATGATCGGTCAGTTCGACAATCTGATCGCGCAGGGGGTGGAGGAATCGGTCTTCTACGGCCCGGTCAAGAAATTCCCCGAAGGCATTTCGGCGGCGGATCAGGCGCGGCTGAAGGCGGCCTATGCCGCGCAGGTCCGCGACGTGATCGTGCCCGCGCACAAGAAGATCCGCGACTTCCTGGCGAACGAATATCTCCCCGCCGCGCGCGACAGTGTCGGGACGTCGGCGTTGCCGGGTGGGGCGGCGCTTTATGCCTATGCGATCGAGAGCAACACGACGCTGCCGCTGACCGCCGATTATGTGCACGACCTGGGGCTGTCGGAGGTCAAGCGCATCCTGTCGGAGATGGAGGCGCAGAAGGCCAAGGTCGGGTTCAAGGGAACGTTGCAGGAGTTCTTCACGCACCTGCGCACCGACAAGCGGTTTCAGCCGGAAAGCGCCGATGCGCTGCGTGCCGGATATGAGGCGATCGGCAAGCGTGTCGATGCGCGGATCGCTGAGCAATTCTCGCTGATCCCCAAGACCCCGCTCGAGATCCGCCCGGTCCCCGCCTATCGCGAAAAGACCGATGCGGCGGGCAGCTATTCGTCCGGAACGCCGGACGGATCGCGGCCGGGGGTGTTCTACTTCAACACCTACGACCTGCCCACGCGCTACACCTGGGGGATGGAGACGCTGTACCTGCACGAAGGCGCGCCGGGGCATCATTTCCAGATCAGCCTGGCGCAGGAGAATGCGGCGCTGCCCGCCTTCATGCGCTTCGGCGGCAACACCGCCTATGCCGAGGGTTGGGCGCTCTACGCCGAGACGCTCTACACCGAGCTGGGCGTCGCGGTGGAGCCGTATCAGCGCATGGGCGGCCTGAACGACGAGATGCTGCGCGCGATGCGGCTGGTGGTCGATAGCGGGCTGCACGCCAAGGGGTGGAGCCGGGAGAAGGCGATCGATTACATGGTCACCAACTCGCCCATGTCGCGCACCGACGCGGTGGCCGAGGTCGAGCGTTACATCGCAATGCCGGGCCAGGCACTGGCCTACAAGATCGGCCAGCTGACCATCCTGAAGGCCAAGGCCAAGGCGAAAGCGGCGCTGGGCGCGAAGTTCGATCCACGCGGCTTCCATGCGGCCGTGCTGGACACCGGCGCGCTGCCGATGCCGGTGCTGGAGAAGAAGATCGACGATTGGGTGGCGGGGGTGAAGTGAACCGGAGCTAGCGGCTCGCCTTCCACGCCGCCTCGACCATTAGCCGGGCGGCTTGCCGACGGCGATTGGCCCGCGCGGTATCGGACGGTGCAACGCTGGCTGCGTCGTCAAGGAAACGGCTTGACGTGCGTGCGGCGAGCGCGGCGCGGGCGGGGGGCAGGGCGTCGCCAGCGCGACCCGCGCGGAGCAGTGCGCGCGCGAAGGGATCGGCGACCTCCAGCGATTGCGGCGTGGCTGCACCATAGGAGGCGACCGTTCGCGACCACAGCGCGGCATAAAGCGTGAAGGCTTCGCTCTTGTGTTGAAGTGCGAGATTGTGCGCCAGCGCGAGCGTCGCGGTCCGGATTGCCGATTCATCGACGGTGGTGCCGGCTGACGCGGCGACGGCGTCGCGTTGTTGGCGGCGGATGGGCTCTGCTGCCTCAGCCCGTCCGGTCGTCTCCAGCAGGTCGGCCAGCTGTCGCCTGGCGTTCTCGCCGTGATAGGTCCAATGGGGTTCGATGCGCTGGAGCGCGGCGGGGGCGAGCGCGATTGCCCGGCGTAAGGTCGCTTCAGCGCGCGCGGGCTCGCCAGCCGCCACCAAGGCGCGCGCGAGCAGAAGGAATCGGTTGATTGGCCGGAAGTCGTTCAGATCGTCGGCGACGGGGCGTTCGACCAGTTCCGCCGCATAATCGACCGCCGCCTGTGCCCGCCCGCGCGCGATCAGCACGCGGACCATTGCGTCATCAAGCGGGTCGGCGAACATCTTGTCGCACGGTCCCGCTGCGCAGCCTGCCAGCAACCGGCGATAGAGGAGCTCGGCTTCCTCTGGCCGTGCGAGCGCTTCGAGTGCAAGGCCAAGCAGGAAGGCCGGTCTCCAGCCCGGCGCCGAGATTGCTTCGTTCTGCATGTGCGGATCGGCCAAGGCGCGCAGATGCGGCTCTGCCTCGCCCGCATAGCCCTCATTAAGAAGCGCCGTTGCCAGCATGAGCCGCACGGTGGGCGCCGAGATGACGATCAGGCCGCGCCGCCCGAGCAGACCGCCGAAATCCTTATATCCGGGGTGCATCATTGCGTCGTAGGCAATGCGGTAGATCGCGATCGGTGGGCGGTCGTGACCAAGATCGACCGACGCGATATCGAGCAGCATGGCGATCGCGGCTGGCGCAAGCGGTGCGTTGGCGGGCTGACCGGTCGCCTGCCTGATGGCCTGTAGGGCGCGTTCGGTGTCGCCGCGATCGAACCAGGTGGCGATTTGAAGATCGCTCGGCTGGGTGATGTCGACAGGCGCCCCGCGACCGATCGAGCCTCCGCCTTTCTGGGCGAATGCCGGGGACGCTGCTGCCGCCAGCAGCGCAAGGGTTAGCATGCGGCGGGTCGTGAGCGGGATCACCCGCCGGCCCCGCTCGCCTTCCACGCCGCTTCGACCATCAGCCTTGCGGCTTCGGTGCGTTTGCGGGCCAGCGCGAGGTCGCTGAGGTTGGCGCGGGCGGCGTCGCCGGTGAAGCGGGCGGAGGTGCGGGCGGCGAGCGCGATGCGGGCGGGGGTGAGGGCGGCGCCGGGGCGGCCGGACTGGAGCAGCGCGCGGGCGAAGGGTTCGGCGACGTCCAATAGCTGCGGACTGTCGGTGCCGTAGATGCGGGTGGCGGCGGCGATACGCTCGGCGAACAGCTTTGCGCCTTCCTCCTTGCCCTGCAGCGTCAGGTTGGCGGCGAGTGCGCGCAGGGCTTCGGTGCGGTATTCGCCTTCCCACGGGATCATGTCGTTGCCCTCGATCTTCGCCAGCAACAGGCGGCGGATCGGCTCGGCCTGCGCGGCGCGACCCTGGCGTTCGAGGAGATGGGCGAGGCGGGCGCGGGCGAAGACGTTCGGATCGTCGAACATCGCGGCAATGTTCATCTTGTCGTCGCTGTCGCCCAGCGCCAGCGCCTCGCGCGCATGCGCCTCGGCCTCGGCGAGCGCACCGGATGCCTCGAGCGCGTCGGCGCGGGCGAGCAGGTAGAACATGCGCCGCCATTCATTGACGTCCTTTGCGGCGCGGACGCGGGCGATGCCGTCGGCGGTGAAGGCGAGCGCGTCGGCGACCAGTCCGCGCGCGAGCAGGGTGCGGGTGATCCCGGCGAACGCCTCACGCGAGTCATTGCCCTCGAAATTGTCGTAGCGCAACGAGAGCGCCCAGATGCGGCGGTAGAGGAGTTCGGCCTCGGCCATGCGGTTCTGGGCCTCCACCGCGCCGGCAAGTTCGATGACATAGCCCAATGCGCCGTTTGACTCCGGGCCCCAGCGTTTCTCGGCGCTGGCGAGCAGGCTGGTCAGGATCGGTTCGGCCTTGGCCGGGTCGCCGGTTTCGACATAGAGGTTGGCGAGGATCGATCCGGCATTTTGCAGCGCGAGGTCGTCGAATTTGAGCAGGCGCAGATAGATCGGCCAGACGCGTTCATAGATGGCGATGGTGGCGGCGTTGCCGCTACCGGTCTGACCAGCGACCTCGATCAGCCGGTCGGCGGCGCGGCGGGTTAGGGCGCTGCCGGGGCTGTCGCCGACCAGTTGCTGCACGGCGCGGATACCGGCGTCGACTTCGCCCATTGCGAACATCAATGCGAGTTCGGCGTCGGCGGGCGGGGTGCCGGGCTTGCGCGCCTTGGCAAAGGCGGCGCGGGCTCCGGCAAAGTCTCCGGCGGTGCGCAGGATCACGCCCTGCACGCGGTAGAGGTCGCGCACCGGATCGGGCGCGCGGGCGGCGGGGCGGTCGAACGCGGCGATGGCGAAGGCGACGAGGCGCGCGGCGCGGGGCTTGTCCTGCCCACCCCAATTCTGGACGCTGACCGCACGCTGCGCCATGTCCTTGGCGAAGGCGGTTTCGAATGCCGGGTCGGATGCGGCGAGGAACGGGGCGATGAAGGCGCGGGCGCGGGCTTCTTCTTCGGCGAGGACGAGGCCGTAGGTCATGTAGAACAGGTCATCGATATCGTCGGGTTTGACCGCGCCGCTCTCCCCGGTTCGCTCCGCCGCGCGCAGCAGATTATAGGCGCTGGTCCGCCACGCCCAACCGGAAAAGGTCGCGAAGTCGCGTGCCTTCATCGCCGCGCTACGAGCTTCGAGCCAGCGCGAGTAGACGTCGAACTGGGTCATGTCCTGAAGCAGGGCGACATCGGCGGCGGGGCCGGCAAGGGCGATGGCTTCGCGGATCAGCGGCGCGGCGTCGGCGCGGCGGCCGGCGATGAGATGTTCGGTTGCCTGGATAAGCAGGGTGTCGGCGCGGGCCTGAGTTTCGGGTGGGACGGCGGGGAGCTGGACTGCGGGCGGGGCAGGGGCATCCTGCGCCTGCGCGGGCAAGGCGACGAGCAGGCCGACGGCCAGAACGGTGGTACGCATGCGATCCTCCCGCGCGGCGTTGTGGCAGCGGGTGGCGGAGGCGGCAACGGTCGAAATCGGGCGGGGCTTCCGCTTTTCAATCCTGCCCCGCAAGGGGGAGGGTTGATCGAGACTTATACCGCCATTCCCGCAGCCCAGCCGCTCGACCAGGCCCATTGGAAATTATAGCCGCCGAGCCAGCCGGTGACGTCGACCGCTTCGCCGATCGCGTAGAGGCCGGGGACGGTGCGGGCTTCCATGGTTTGCGACGATAGGTCGGCGGTGCTGATGCCGCCGATCGTCACTTCGGCCTTGGCATAGCCTTCGGTGCCGTTGGGGTGGAAGGTCCAGGCGGCCAGCTGGCGCTCGGCTTCGGCTAGGCGCTTGTCGGCCGTGTTCTGGAGTTCACCGTCGAGCGCGAGTTGGTCGGCGAGCGTGTCGGCGAGGCGGTTGGGGAGGGCGTCGCCGAGCAGCTTGCGCAGCGTCGTGCGCGGTGCGGCGTGTTTGGCTTGCGTCAGCCAGCCAGGGGCGCGGTCGGGGAGGAAGTCGATTTCGACCGGTTGGCCGTGCCGCCAATAGGAGCTGATCTGCAGGATCGCGGGGCCGGACAGGCCGCGATGGGTGAAGAGTGCGGCTTCGCGGAAGCTGGTTTTCCCGGCACGGGCGGCGACTGGGGCGGCGACGCCGGAGAGTTCGCGGAACAGCACTTCGTCGCCGCCGAGGGTGAGCGGGACGAGCGCGGGGCGGGGTTCGACCACCTTGAGGCCGAACTTGCGCGCGAGGTCATAGGCGAAGCCGGTCGCGCCCATCTTGGGGATGGAAGGCCCGCCGGTGGCGATGACGAGCGCGCGGGCGGTGGCGGTGCGGTCGCCCCAGGTGACGGTGTAGCTGCCGTCGGCGTGGGTCACGTCGCGGATCGCGTGGCCGAGGGCGATTTCGACGCTGCCCTTGTCGCACTCGTCCAGCAGCATCGCGACGATCTGCCTGGCGCTGCCGTCGCAGAAGAGCTGGCCGAGCGTCTTTTCGTGCCAGGCGATGCCGTGGCGATCGACCAGCTCGATAAAGTCATGCTGGGTATAGCGGCGCAGCGCGGACTTGGCGAAATGCGGGTTGGCGGAGAGGTACCGGTCGGGCGCGATGCCGAGATTGGTGAAGTTGCACCGCCCGCCGCCGGAGATGAGGATCTTTTTCCCGACCTGATCGGCATGGTCGATCAGCAGCACGCGCCGCCCGCGCTGGCCCGCGGTGAGCGCGCACATCAGGCCGGCTGCGCCTGCGCCGAGGATGATGGCGTCGTAGGTCATAATCCTCCCCGGAACGGGGAGGTGGCAGCGCGCAGCGCTGACGGAGGGGGCCCGAGGCGATGGAATCCGTTGCCTCGGG
Source organism: Sphingomonas sp. (assembly GCF_030145815.1). Classification (GTDB taxonomy): domain Bacteria; phylum Pseudomonadota; class Alphaproteobacteria; order Sphingomonadales; family Sphingomonadaceae; genus Sphingomonas. Next base: position 192,861 of record NZ_JAIXHL010000004.1, on the reverse strand, counting down.
CCCCCTCCACCATCCTGCGGATGGTCCCCCTCCCCGTTCCGGGGAGGATTGGATCGTTCACCGCAACTTCGCGATCGACAGGCCGTCTTCCTTGGCGCGGTCCCTGACCGATTCCTCGCTGCGGGTCAGCGCCTTGGCGATGGCCTTGAGCGCCATGCCCTTCTTCGCCAGCGTGTGCAGCTTCTGAATCTCGTCCTGCCGCCAGGGTTGGCGGTGACGTTCGAACTTTCCTTCGGCCATTATGCGTAGGGCGGGTTGTGGCGGCCGGTGGGCGACTGGGTAAAGATTTCGCAGCCGGTCTCGGTGATCCCGATCGAATGTTCGAACTGGGCCGAGAGCGAGCGGTCGCGCGTCACCGCCGTCCAGCCATCGTCGAGCAGCTTCACGTCCGGGCGACCGATGTTGATCATTGGTTCGATCGTGAAGAACATGCCGGGCTTGAGCTCAGGCCCGGTGCCGGGGCGGCCGACATGGACCACTTCGGGCGCGTCATGGAATACGCGGCCAAGGCCGTGGCCGCAGAAGTCGCGGACGACGCCGTAGCGGTGCTTTTCGGCATGGCGCTGAATCGCGTGGCCGATATCGCCCATCGTGTTGCCGGGCTTGGCCATTTCGATGCCGATCATCAGGCATTCATAGGTGACGTCGACCAGCCGCTTGGCCTTCAACGGCACATCGCCGACGAGGTACATGCGGCTGGTATCGCCGTGCCAGCCGTCGAGCAGGGGCGTCACGTCGATATTGACGATGTCGCCGTCCTTCAGCGTCTTGTTGCCCGGAATGCCGTGGCACACGACATGGTTGATGCTGATGCAGCAGCTATGCGTATAGCCGCGATAGCCGAGCGTCGCCGGGACCGCGCCGCCGTCGAGCGTCATGCGGCGGACGATATCGTCCAGCTCCGCCGTGGTCACGCCGGGCACGACATGCGGCACGAGCGCGTCGAGAATCTCGGCGGCGAGCTTGCCTGCGGCGCGCATGCCAGCGAACCCGTCGGGGCCGTAGAGTTTGATCGCCCCGTCGCGGGCGAAATTGGTGTCGGCGGTTACGGCAACATATTCAGTCATGCGCGCCATATAGGGCCTAAAGGGCAACTTTGCGAGCGCGGAGACGCACGCTATGGCGGGTTTATGAGCGAGCGCATCTGGACCGCCGGGCTGGTCATCATCGGGGACGAGATCCTGTCGGGTCGGACCCAGGACAAGAATGTCGCGCAGGTCGCGATCTGGCTGAACGTGCAGGGCATTCGCCTGTCCGAAGTGCGCGTGGTTCCCGATGTGCAGGAGCGGATCGTCGCGGCGGTCGATGCGATCCGCACCGGATACGATTATTGCTTCACCACCGGCGGGATCGGGCCGACGCATGACGACATCACCGTCGATGCGATCGCGGCGGCGCTGGGCGTGCCGGTGGTGGTGCATCCCGAGGCGCGTGCGGTGCTGGAGCGCTATTACGAGACGCGCGGCGGGTTGACCGAGGCGCGGTTGCGGATGGCGCGGGTGCCGGAAGGGGCGGACCTGATCCCCAACCGCATGTCGGGTGCGCCGGGCATCCGCGTCGGCAATATCTTCATCATGGCGGGCGTGCCGCATATCACCGCGGGGATGCTCGACGCGCTGACCGGCACGCTGGAGGGTGGCAAGCCGGTGGTGAGCGGGACGATTGGCTGCTGGGTCGCCGAGAGCGAGGTCGCCGACATCCTGCGCGCGACCGAGAAGGCGCATGAAGGCGTGGCGATCGGCAGCTACCCGTTCTTCCGGGAGGGGCGGGTGGGCGCGAATTTCGTCGTCCGCGCGACCGATGATGCGGTGGTCGCGGCGTGTCTGGCCGACCTGACTGCGCAACTGGAGGCGACGGGGCGCGAAGTCACGCAGGGCGGGATCTGACGCCGGCGTCGGCGTGGCGGCACCGAAAGCGACCGATCGACGTTCGTTGCGGCTGTGATACAGACATCGGATGCGATGCATTCTTCTTTTCGCCATGCTGTGCAGCATCGCCATGCCGGCGGTAGCGGGTCAGGCGCTCGCGCTGACGGATGGGGAGGAGCGGCGCCTCGACGCATTCCGGGCGGAGAAGACGGCACGTCGACTTGCTGCGCAAAAGGCTGCCAAGGAGGCCGATTTTCGCACCGCCCAGCGGATCTGGGAGGAGATCGCCGCCGACTGTGAAGCCGTGCTGGCGGATGTGAAGCCGTGCAGTGAGTTTTATGGCGCTCTGATGACCGCTGCCAGCCGGACGGGCGACACGGTCATGGAGCGCTATGCCGAATCCAAATGGCGCGTCGGCGTGTTCGTGGCGAGCGCTCCGGTCCCCGCGACAGCGACGGAAGCCGAGCGCCGGGTCGGCCTGCGGGACAAGACTCTCGATGTCGTCGCGGCGGAGACGGTGCTCCGGCAGGCCATCGCCCGTTCTGCCGGGACTGATCCCGCCGTGCACGGGGAGCAGAGCGATTTCCATTTGGCGCTGGTGCGAATTTACCTGGCGCGGCGTGACATGGCGAAGGTTGCAACCCACGCCATCCAGGCCGCCGAGATGGCCGAACGGGCGGATACGCTGATGGCGGCGATCAAACCTGGCGAGGTGCGGCAAAGCGACGATTCACGCTGGTTCTGGTCCCGCAGGATCTCCGCGCAATTGGCCGATGAGTTCGAGAAAGCGGGGCAACATGCAGCGGCGGAAACCGTGTTCCGCGCCTTGTTGGCCTATGAACCCGAACGCCGTCGCTGGCTCGTGCTGGGCCGGCTTGCCCGCGTGATCCATCTGCAGGGACGCGCGGCTGAGGCGGCGAGTCTGTCGTTGCAGGCGCTGGATCAGCAGCGGCGCTATCATGTCGCGACCCATCCCGGCCTGATCGCGACCTATGGCTATGTTGCCCGCGACTATGCGGGACTGCCCGACGGTGCGGCGACGTCGCGCACGCTGTTGCGGCTGCAGGACCAGGCGTTGCGGGCACGCATCGCGGCCTATCCAAGTTTCGACGCCGCGGCGCAGCGCGAAATGGCGCGCGCCGGGCGCGATTACCGGTTGGCGGTCGAGATCAACTGGCGCCTGTCACGCCGCTGACGTGTGTGCCGCCGCACCTCAGCACGGCGGATGATGAGCGAACCTTAGCAACCCGTCGCTGATCTTCGGCCAGCGCCCCTTGCCCTCGCGCGCTGTACTGATAGGCTAATACAGCTGACGAGTCAGAGGGGATTGCCATGACAGGGAAACGATGGATGATCGCGCTTGCGCTGGCCGGGGCGGTGCTGCCGCTGGGGCTCGCCGCGACGCCCGCAGCGGCGCAGACCGCGCCGGCCAAGCTACAGGTCGAGATCCAGTATTTCACGCTGCCCAATGGCCTGCGCGTGGTCCTGGCGAAAGACACGCTGAGCCCGACGGTGACGGTCGGCGTCTATTACGGCATCGGATTCCGCATCGAGCCGCGCGAGCGCACCGGCTTTGCGCATCTGTTCGAGCATCTGCTGTTCCAGGGGTCAAAGAACGCGCCCAAGGGCGTGCATATCAGCACGATCAGCAACGCCGGCGGCATCCTGAACGGGTCGACCCGCTACGACTTCACCAACTATTTCGAGGTGGTGCCGTCCAACGCGCTGGAGCGGATGCTGTGGCTCGAGGCGGATCGCATGTCCGCGCCGGTGATCAACGACGAGGTGCTGAAGAACCAGCAGGGCGTCGTGGGGAACGAGGTCAAGGTCAACGTCCTCAACCAGCCCTACAGCACCTGGTCGTGGATCGACCTGCCGATGCTGGCGAATACCAACTGGTACAATAGCCACAATTTCTACGGCGAGCTGAAGGAGATCGAGGCGGCGACCGTCGCGGACGCCAAGCAGTTCTTCGACAGCTTCTACAAGCCGTCCAACGCCGTGCTCGTGGTCGCGGGCGACATCGATTATGCCGCGACCAAGGCGATGGTCGAGAAATATTATGGCTGGATGCCCAAGGCGCCGCCGGTCAAGCTTCCCGACATCAGCGAGCCGCGCCAGACCGCGGAGAAGTTCCGCGCGCGCACCGACGCTCTGGCGCCCAAGCCCGGCTGGGCAGCGGGATACCATGTCCCCGCGCGCGGCACGCCCGAATGGTATGCGATGGGCCTGATCGACCAGATGCTGGTCAAGGGCAATGACAGCCGCCTGTATCGCAAGCTGGTCGCCGAGACCGGGATTGCGGGCGAGGTTGGCGGCGGGATCAACTTCCCGCTGGGCAACATGTTCAACTATCAGGGGCCGATGCTGTGGAGCTTCAACTTCACGCATGACGCCAATCGCAGCCGCGACGAGATCAAGGCGGCGGTGGACGCAGTGATCGAAGAGCTGCGGACCAAGAAGGTGACGCCGGAGGAGCTGGCGCGGGCGCGGACCAAGATGCGTTCCTCGCTTTATTCGACGATCGACGGGACGGGGCGCATTGGCCTCATCGACCTGCTCGCGGTCTATGCGCTGTTCGACAATGACCCGAGCAAGGTCAACGGCCTTGAGGACGGGTTCGCCAAGGTGACGCCCGAGCTGATCCAGAAGACGGCGCAGGAATATCTGCGCCCGACCAACCGCTCGATCTATGTCATCGATCCCGGTGCGGCCCAGCCCGCCGCGCCCGCCGCTCAGCAAGGAGGCAAGTGAGATGCGCCGCATGATCGCCAGCCTGACGGCTGCTGCCCTGCTCGCCGCGCCGATGGGCGTCGCCGCGCAGGAGCTTCCCTCGACCCCGCCGCCAATCCCCGCGCCCAAGCCGTTCAAGGTGCCGGCGAGCGAAACCTATGTCCTGGCCAACGGGATGAAGGTGACGCTGATCCCCTATGGCGTCGTGCCCAAGGCGGTGGTGTCGCTGCAGACCTATACCGGGTCGATCGATGAAGGGCCGGATACCTGGCTCGCGGGACTGACGCTCGACATGATGCGCGAGGGCGCGGGCGGCATGACCGCCGCGCAGATCGCGCAAAAGGCGGCCGAGATGGGTGGCGGCATCGGCACCGGGTCGGGTTCGACCTCCTCCGGCGTGTCGATCAACGTGCTGTCGGAGCGGATCACGGATGCGATCGGACTGGTCGCCGATGTCGCGCAGCGGCCGAGCTTTCCCGAGGCCGAACTGGCGCGGGTCAAGGCCAACTGGAACCGCCGCCTCGCGATCGCGCTGACCCAGCCGGGGACGCTGGCCAATGCGGCGGTGACGCGCGCCTATTATGGCACCGACCATCCCTATGGCCGGGTGCTGCCGACCCCGGCGCAGTTCAACGCATATGACGCGGGCAAGCTCAAGGCATGGCATGCCGCCAATTTCGGGGCGAAGCGGTCGCACCTCTACATCGCCGGGCGCTTCGATGCAGCGGCGGTGAAGGCGGCGGTCGAGAAGGCGTTCGGCGGCTGGACCGCCGGGCCGGAGCGGGCGCTGATCCCGGTGAATCCCAAGCAGGGGCCGCAGGTGCTGCTGATCGACCGGCCGGGTGCGCCGCAATCGACGATCAACCTGGTGTTCCCCGCGCCCGACGCCGGGACGCCGGGCGATATCCCGACGCGGGTGATGAATGCGTTGCTGGGCGGATCGTTCAGCTCGCGCATCACGCGCAATATCCGGGAGAATAAGGGCTATACCTATTCGCCGGGGTCGGGTGTGTCGTTGCTGCCGACCAATGCGGTGTGGACGTTCAACGCCGATGTCACGACGACCGCCACGGGTCCGTCGCTGACCGAGGTGTTCAAGGAAATCCGCGAGCTGCAGACGACTCCGCCGGGCGATGAGGAAGCGAACGGGATGCGGCAATATATGGCCGGGCTGTTCGCGATCCAGAATTCGACGCCGGGCGCGCTGGTCAACACGCTGGCGACGCGTGATGCGCTGGGTCTGCCGCGCGACTGGCTCGACAATTATGTCCCGGCGACGCTGAGTGTCACCAATGCGCAGATCAGCGAGGCGGCGAAGCGCTTTCCCCTCGACAAGTTGACTTTGGTCGTCGTTGGCGACCTCAAGGTTGTCACGCCACAGCTTCAGGCTTTGCCGGAACTAAAGGGCATAGAATTCAAGACGGTGACCGTTCCCTGAACAAATGTTCAGGTTATTGAACAACTAGTCACGGGGGCGGCGCAAGTCGTCCCCGTTTTTGTTCGAGTAAAGCGGAATCGTCAACTGGTCGATGTCCGACAACAACTCGCCGCAATTTTGAGGGCTATGTGCGACGAATTGCGGGTTCCACTTGTTGACCCCCCGTTATGACCCACACACCACATCATGCGCGACCCGCGCTTCGCCGAGCAGTGGCGCTGCTTTTCGCCGCCGCCGCTCTCCCCGCAACCGCGCTGGCACAGGAGACGGTGACGCCGCCGACGGTGCTGGTGCCCGCGACGCCGGCCCCGGCTCCTGCGCCGCAGCCGGTCACGCCGCCGCCGGTCCAGGCTCCGGTCGCGCAAACGCCGCCTGCCGGTGAGTCGCGCACGACGATTGCTCCCGGCGTGGTCGAGCAGGCGCAGCAGGAGGCGCGTGAGCGTGCCGCTGCCCGCCAGGCCGAAGCGCGTCCAGCACGTCCGACCCGCGCGGTCGAAACGCCGCAGCGTGCCGCTCCGGCAGCTCCGGTGGCCGCTGAACCCGACCCGGTGACCGAACGCGCACCGACGCCCGTCGAGCCGGTTGCTGAGACGCCGCCTCCCGTCACTGAGCCCGTCGCCGATCCGGTCGCAGCCCCAGTCGAGACGACTGGCGAGGGCGGCACCATGTGGCTGATCCTGGCCGCGCTGGGCGGTGTCGCCGCGCTGATCGCGGGTGCGATGCTGTTGCGCCGTCGTCGCGAAGATGCGCCGCTGATTGAGGAAGAGGTCGCCATCGCGGCACCGGTCGAGCCGCTCCCCACGCCCGTGGCGACGCCGCGCGCTCCAGATCCGGTCATCGCGCGCCCGGTTGCCAATCCGATCGCCGCCGCCCCGGCGTTCATCGCGCCGCGTCGCGAGCCGGAACTGGGTGAGCGGATCGCACCGGTTGCAAAGCCCAAGGCGAAAGCTGCGAAGGTGTCGGCGTCGAAGCCGGCACTCGAAAATGCCGAGCTTTCCGATGCGGATCCGGCGGATGTCGCCGCCGTGCTGGGCGGCGCGCGCCCGGCCGGCAGCCGTCCGCAGCTGGAACTCGCGATCCGTCCGACCCGTGCAGGGATGAGCCGCCGCGGTGCCAAGGTCGGGTTCGAACTGACCGTTGCCAACGCTGGCGGTGCGCCTGCTCAGGACGTGCGGATCGGTGCCTTCATGCTGGGCGAGCATAGCGCGCAGCAGAGCGAGATCGAGCGGATGCTGACCAATCCGCCGAAGGACTCGAGTCTGTCGGCGGAGACGATCGCGCCGGGTGACGGGGCGACTCTCGAAGCGATGCTGACGATGCCGCGCGACAAGGTCGATGCGATTGCCGGTGACGATGACGGCTTCACGCCGGTGCTGGTCGCCGATGCCCGCTACCGCCTGCCCGACGGGCGGGAAGGGCGCACGGCCGCCGCGTTCCGCATCGGACGTAGCAATGGCGGGATGCAGCTGGAGCCGATCGCGATCCAGGACGACCCGTCGATGTATGACGATGTCGAGGCCGAACTGGTCGGTGTCCCGGCCAAGGTGTGATGCCTTGGTTCATCTCCCGCCCCGGTTTGCGCCGGGGCGGGTCGTTTTTCCGGCAGGCCCGCGCATTTTTTGGTGCGCGGGCCTGCCATCTCCATGCTAGGCGCGGCGCGTGACTGTGACGCCCCTTCGCGCGACCACCGCGCTGACCATGATCCTGCTGCTTGCGAGCCCGGCTGCTGCCCAGAATGGCCAGCAGCCGACGGTGATCACCCCGCCGATCGGCAACTTCGACATCAACCCGAATCCAACGCCGCGCGCGACGCCGACCCCGACTCCCGCGCCCGCGCCGCAACCGGCGGTGACGCCGGTCCCGCAGGCGACGCCGTCGCCGCGTCCTGCAGCCACGCAACCTGCCCCGCGTCCGACCGCGCCTGCAGATGCGCAGCCCACGCCCGTGCCGAGCCCGACACGATTTGGTCCGTCGGATTTCACGCCGGTCGCGACACCGCAGCCCGGGCCGGTGCCGGGCAGTGCCGTCCCGACGGCAAGCGCGACCCCGGCGGCGGCGGGCGAACCGCTGCCGGCATGGTTGTGGCCTGCGCTTGGCGCCGCGGCGGCATTGGTTGTCGGGCTGGTGGCTGGCATCGCAATTGCCGGGCGCCGTCGCCGTCGCCGCGACGCGGTCCCAGAGGCGGAAGTGGCTGAAACGCCGGTGATTGCGTCGCCGCCGACGCCGGGACCGCCGGCACGTGCAGGGCTTGTGACGACGAAGGTCCCGCTTCGACCTGCACCCGAGCCACCGGCATCCGCCGCTCCGACTGCGCAGCCTGCGCCCGTCGCGCCGGTGCCGCCGCCGCCGGGTCCGCTGGTGACCGAGATCCGCCCGTTGCGCGCCGCGATCCGTGACGGCGTGGTGAGCATCGATTTCGAGCTCTACATCCAGAATCGCGGGCCGGAATCGGCGGACAATGTTCGCGCGGTGCTCGGCCTGTTCGCAGCCAATCCCGATCAGGATGCGCAGATCGCCGCCTTCCACGGCGCCGCGCGGATGGCGCCGGGGTCGGAGCCGTTCAGCATCGCACCGGGCGGCATCCATATGCTGAAAGGTCAGGTGACGCAGGCAGGTGAGCAGATGCGCGTCGTCAATGTCCAGGGCAAGCCGATGTTCGTGCCGATCCTGCCGGTGGCGCTCAAATGGTATGCCGGCCTGTCGATCCGCACGTTGCGCGACAGCTTCATGATCGGGACGGTGCCTGCGCCTGGCAGCGACCGGCTGGGGCCGCTCTGGGTCGAGCGTGCGGCGGAGGGGTTCGGGCGGCTCGCGGCGAAGCGGTATGTGCCGAAGGACTCGGCTGGGGCTTAACGCAGGACCAGCACGAGCAGGACGAGGATCGCCGCGCTCGCGATGAGCAGCATCGCCATCATCCGGCTGAGATTGCCGAGACCGCGCCATGGCAGTGCCTCGTCGAGCAGCGGACTGTTCGGTGTGATCGTTGCGGGATCGACGCCAGTTTCGTGGGTCAGCGCGGCGGCGAACCGATCCCATGTGTCGGAGGCATTCGCGACATCGGCGGGGAGGACGTTCAGGAGCGAGCGGAACACGTCGCCCGCGGTTTGCCAGGACGGCGCATCGGCATAATCGAGCGTGACGCCGAAAATTGCCTCGATCTCGTCGATTGCGGCGATCTCGTCGAGATCGCCGCAGAGGCCGACGCTGGCGGGGTTGCTCTTATCCATCGACGCGGATCGCTAACAGTTCGCCGGCACGTCGCAAACGAAAAGGGGCGGCCCGTTGCCGGACCGCCCCCTTCATCTAGCAAGCGGATCGCTTGCCGCACGAGATCCCGGCCTGCGCCGGGATGAGTCCTGTGCGCCTTGCGGCGCTCAGGCTCACTTGATCTCGACGGTCGCGCCGGCTTCTTCGAGCTGCTTCTTGAGCTTCTCGGCTTCGTCCTTCGACACGCCTTCCTTGACGGCCTTCGGCGCGCCCTCGACGAGGGCCTTCGCTTCGGTCAGGCCGAGGTTGGTGATCGCGCGGACTTCCTTGATGACGTTGATCTTCTTGCCACCGTCGCCGGTGAGGATCACGTCGAACTCGGTCTGCTCAACGGCAGCTTCAGCCGAACCGCCAGCAGCGCCACCGACAGCGGCAACTGCGACCGGAGCAGCGGCGCTGACGCCCCACTTCTCTTCGAGGAGCTTCGACAGCTCAGCGGCTTCGAGGACGGTCAGTTCCGACAGCTGGTCAACAAGAGCGTTCAGGTCAGCCATTTGATATTCCCTTCAAAAATTCAGATTGGTTCGAAAAATCGCAAATGAACGTCGGCTCAGGCCGCGTCCTTCTCCGCATAGGCATTGAACACGCGGGCGAGCTGCGCCGCGGGTGCCTGGGTGATCGACGCGAGCTTGGCTGCCGGTGCCTGAAGCAGGCCGACAATCTTGCCGCGCAGTTCGTCGAGCGAAGGCAGCGATGCGAGCGCCTTCACGCCTTCCGCGTCGAGCAGCATGCTTCCCATTGCGCCGCCGACGATTTCGAGCTTGTCGTTCGTCTTGGCGAAATCCGACACCACCTTGGCGGCGGCGACCGGATCGGTCGAATAGGAAAGCGCCGTCGGACCCGTCAGCAGGTCCGCGAGCACCGCATAATCGGTGCCCTCGATCGCGATCTTGGCAAGGCGGTTCTTTGCGACCTTGTAGCTCGCGCCAGCTGCACGCGCCTTGTTGCGGAGGTCCGTCGACTGCTTGACGGTCATCCCGAGGTTGCGGGTGACGACCACCACTGCGACCTCGTTGAAGGTGCTGTTCAGCTCGGCAACGGCCTGGGTCTTCTGAGAACGATCCATGCCTGTCTCCTCACTATGCCCCGGCCAGGGCCGGAGCGGTTACGCCAGAGACCGGGCGGCTGCCCGATCCCCAATGTCCGTGGGGGCATGATCGTCAGGGCCGGAAGGGTCCGGCGGGCTGACCCGGACGCTCCGCAGGTGCGAAGGCGGCCGGTGAAAAATCTCTGTCCCCGTCTTGGCGGGAAATTAAGTACGGCCAGTTGCCGTACACCCACTGTCTCGGACGGAACGCGCGCCGGTTGCCCGGTGACGCGAAGGCGCGCTCATAGCGGGTGGGGGACAGGAGTCAAGGGTGGGGCTATTCAGTTCCTCCCCGGCACGGGGAGGGGGACCGGCGGAGCCGGTGGAGGGGGCCCGAGGCAAGCCAACGTGCTTCGAGGAGGGCCCCCTCCGTCAGCGCTACGCGCTGCCACCTCCCCGTTCCGGGGAGGATTTAGGGTGTCACTCCGCCGGAGCGGCCTGATTGCCGGAGGTTTCGCCGCGCTGGACGCGCGCGGTCATGCCGACGGCTTCGGCGTCGTCCTGAATCTGCGCTTCGTCGGGCGTCGCCGGTTCGGCCACCGGTGCCGGGGTCGTCGCATTCTCGGTCTCAACCGGCGCGGCATCGGTGATGTTTTCCGCGGGCAGCTCTTCGGTCAGATCCATCGCATTGACCGCATTTTCGACGGGCGCGGCTTCTTCCGATGCGCCCGAGCAGGCGGCAAGCGCAGCGGCGGCGGCGAAGGCGGTGGCGAGCTTGAGCGTGCGGCGATAGTTCATGTGGTTCTCCCCTGTGGTTCAGCGCGCGGACTGGGCCTGGGTGGCCGAGCGCGCCTCGATCTTGGATGCGAGCGTCTTATCCCAGTTATAGGGATCGCCGCGGAAATTCATCGTGCCATTGGCGCTGCCATAGGCGGTCCAATAGAGCAGATAGACCGCGACCTGCTTTTGCAGCGGTACGCGCGTGGTCTGTCCGGTGGCAAGTGTGGCCGCGACCTTTTCCGGCGTCCAGACGGGGTCGCCCGCCATCAGCAGATTGGCGAGGTCCGCCGGGCGTTCGAGCCGGATGCAGCCATGGCTGGCGAGCCGGTCGTAGCGCGAGAAGGTGCCCTTGGTCGGCGTGTCGTGCAGATAGACCGCGAAGGGGTTGTTGAAGTCGAACTTGAATTTCCCCAGCGCCGAATGTGACGGCTGTTGCTGCAGGCGGCGGTTGGCGCCGGTGCCGATGACCTTGAACCCGTTGCGCGCGAGATAGGCCGGACCCTTGGGGAACAGCTCACGCGCGGCGATGCCGGCGGGGACGTTCCACGGCGGGTTGATCACGACCGAATGGATGTTGGAGACCAGCATCGGCGTCTCGCCGCCGCCGGGCTTGCCGGTCACGCCGCGCATCGACATCACCGGGCGGTCGCCCTCGAACACCGCGACGCTGGCCGAGGCGATATTTACCTGAACCCGGTCGGTCGGCATCTCCTTGGGCATCCAGCGCCAGCGTTCCATGTTCGCCATGATCTGCCGCACGCGCGCCTCGACCGGAACGTTGAGCGCGGCGAGCGTGCCACTGGAGACGGTGCCGGTGGGGTTGAGGCCGTAGCGGCGCTGGGCGCGGATCACCGCCTCTTTCAGGTCCGCGTCGAAACTGTTGCCGAGCCGGGCGACGCCGTCATCCTCGACCGCCAGCCGAGCGCGCAGTGCGGCGACACGCGGGCCGGTCGCGCCGACGGTCATGTCGGGACCGGCGGGGATCGCGCTCCAGCCGCCCGCCGCCTCGATCAGGCGATAGCGGGCGAGGCCGACGCGCAGCGTCTCATAGCCCTCGTATGGCGGGGCGAGGTCGGCGAACCACTGCGCCAGCCGGTTGTCGGCGAGCGCGCGGGTCAGGCCGGGGATGGGGTCCCACGCCGCTGGGCGCAGTGCCCAATCCTCCTGGAAATCGGCGGTGTCGAGCCGGCCGATATGGATCGCGCGGGCATAATCGAGCGCGGCGCGGACCAGTCCCGCGTCATCGGCGGGGAGCACTTCCGCCGCCTGAGTCGAATAGCGCAGGCCGTGCGCGATCCGGCCCTGCACGATGATGCGGCGCAGCTCTTCGGCCTGTGCCGGGGTGACCGTCGGCAAGGGCAGCGCGGCGGGGGTCGGCTGGACCTGCAGCGGCGCGGCGGTCGGGGTCGCACTGGGGGAGGGCGCGGGCCGGGGGGACGGCGTTGCGCTTTGCGCCAGCGCGGGTGCCGCCGCTGCGAGCATCAGGGAGGCCGCGACCAGATGCGGCCCGGTTCGTGCGAACATCGAAAGCTGTTTCCTTATCACCGGTGCGCGGGATGATAGGGCGGGCGTCGGCGATTGTCACCCGCCGACGCGCCCGGTTCAGATGGATGCGTTCAACTTCGTCCCGGCGACCCCGATGACGATCAGCGCCATGAACCCGGCCTGGACCAGCGACACCTTGTCCCCGAACAGGATCACGCCGCCGATGATCACGCCGACCGCGCCGAGCCCGGTCCAGATCGCGTAGGCGGTGCCCGCCGGGATATCGCGCATCGCCAGCGCGAGCAGCGCCATGTTGAGGAAGCTCAGCACGATCGGCACGGCGGCGGCCTGCCAGGTGCCGGCGGTCGCGGCCCATTTCAGGCTCAATGCCCAGATGATTTCGGTGAACACGGCAATGCCGAGGATGATCCACGCCATGCGGGGTCTCCATACGTGCGGGCTCGAAAGGACGGGCGCGCAGGCCGGAAACCCGTAAGAGGCGGCGCGCCGTACCGGGCAGTCCCGGTGTTCGGCGCGCGTCTTAGCCTCCATCAGGCAGGGGTCAAGTCTGGGCCGACAAGCGCGCGGCGATCCAGCCGAGGATATCGCCCATCACCACCTCCTTGCCGGTATCGGCGAGCAGGTCGTGATAATAGCCGTCATAGAGTTTCAGCGTCTTGTCGGTCGATCCGGCACGGTCGAAGAAGAAGCGGCTGCCGACCGGAAGGGTGGCGTGATCATCGGCGCCGTGGATGATCAGGATCGGCATCGAAAAGGCGCCGAACGACACTTCAAGGCGCTTGTCGGCGGCCCATAGCTCGCCCACGGTGCGCGCGGGCTGGGTTTCGTTGGCGATCAGCGGATCGGCGTCCATCATTGCGACATGCGCGGGATCGCGCGAAAAATCGGCGTTCTTGAGCTTGAGCACGCCGAGCCGCGGCAGGAAGCCGCCGAGCCATTGCAGCAGGTTGAGCGCAAAGCGCGGCGCGGGGACGCGGAAGGCGAAGCTGTGGCAGACGAGGCCAGCGAGCTGTTCCTGATGCTTGAGCGCATAGCTGGTCGCGATGACGCCCCCGGCGCTGTGGCCGATCAGAAAAACCGGAAGGCCGGGATGGTCGGTCCGGGCGCGGTCGAAGGCGAGTTGCAGGTCGGCGAGATAATCGTCGAACTGCTCGACATAATAACGGGGGCCGTCCGATGTGCCGCGACCGCGCAGATCGACCGCGTAACAGGCATAGCCTGTGGCATTCAGCTGCTCTGCCGGCCACTGCATGTGGCCGCCATGTGCGTTGAACCCGTGCTGAAGGACCACCACCGCCTTTGCATCCGCCAGCGGCCAGCTGTGCAGGTTGATGCCGGTGCCGTCGGGGTGAACGATGCGTTGCTCGGCCATGCGCGCCTCCTGTTGGACGCGTGGAGGGTAACAGCTGTGGGCTGGGGCGACGATTACCCCTTTGGGTAGGTCCGAGTAGCGTTCGGGTCGGTCAGGGCAGGCGTGCCAAGCGCACGAGCACCTCGTCGAGCGCGGAGAGGAAGCGCGAGCGGTCTTGTTTGCCGAACGGGGCGGGGCCACCGATCTGGTCGCCGCCGGCGCGCAGATCGGCCATGATCGCGCGGGTGGCGATCGCCGCGCCGATCGAACTGGTGGTGAAAGGCTTGCCGGCGGGGGAGAGCACGGTCGCCCCAGCCTTGAGACAGCGGTCGGCGAGCAGGATGTCGGCGGTGACGACCACCGTTTTCGGCCCGGCACGCTCGGCAATCCAGTCGTCGGCGGCGTCGAAGCCGTCCGACACGATGGTGCGCGCGATCAGCGGGTGATCGGGGATGCGGATAAAGCTGTTGGCGACGATCGTCACCGCCACCTCGCGGCGCCACGCCACCTTGTAGATTTCGTCCTTTACCGGACAGGCGTCGGCGTCGACGAGGATGTGGAGGGTGGTCATGGGCTTCTCCTCAGCCCCCTAAAGGGGGGCTTAGGAAGGATCACTTCTTCGGCGGCTTGCCGCGATGGGGCTTGGGCGCGCGCGGGGGCTGGCCGCCACCGGGACCACCCGCAGGACGCGCGCGGTGCATCGGGCGGCTGTGGTTGCGTGGCTTGCCGTGACGCGGCTCATGGTCGCCGCGCGTGCCTGGCGGGGGCGGGCCGTCGGCGCGCTCGATCAGCACATCCTCGTCCGCTCCGGCCGACTTCGCGACTTCGCGGGCAAAGCGGTCGGCCATCGCGCTCGGCACCTGGAAGCGGGTTTCGCCGGCGCCGATGCGGATCGCGCCGATCTCGCTCTTGGTCACATGACCGCGCCGGCAGATCAGTGGCAGGATCCAGCGCGGATCGGCATTCTGGCGGCGGCCGACATTCATGCTGAACCAGACCGTGTCGTCAAAGCCCGGACGATGGACCGGACCACGCTGATCGGACGGGCCGCGGTCGATCAGCTCTTCGGGCGCCGGCATCGACGCGCGGTGGGCGCGGACCAAAGCAGCGGCAATATCCTCCGCCGTCATCTTTTCCATCAGCTCGGCGGCGAGTGCGCGATCATCCTCGTCCGGCTCGACCGGGGCGGTGATCTTTTCGATCAGCCGGTCGCGGTCCTTGGCCTTGATGTCCTCGACGCTGGGGACGGGCAGCCACTCGGCGTTGATCTTCGCCTGCTTCAGCGTCATTTCGACGCGGCGGCGGCGCGGATAGGGCACGATGAGCACGGCGGTGCCCTTCTTCCCCGCGCGTCCGGTCCGGCCCGATCGGTGCTGAAGCGCCTCGGCGTCGCGCGGCAGCTCGACATGGATCACCAGGCTGAGCGTCGGCAGGTCGATCCCGCGCGCGGCGACGTCGGTGGCGACGCAGACGCGCGCGCGGCGGTCGCGCAGTGCCTGCAGCGCATGGTTGCGTTCCGACTGGCTATGCTCACCCGACAGCGCGACGGCGGAAAAGCCGCGCTCGACCAGATTGGCGTGGAGGTGGCGGACATTGTCGCGCGTTGCGCAGAACAGCATCGCCGTCTCCGCCTCGTGAAAGCGCAGCAGGTTGATCACGGCATGCTCGATGTCCGACGGCGCGACGGTGATCGCCTGATAGGCAATGTCGCCATGGCCGCGATCCTCGCCCACGGTGGAAATGCGCAGCGCGTCGCGCTGATAGCGCTTGGCGAGTGCGACGATCGGCTTGGCGAGCGTGGCGGAGAACAGGAAGGTGCGCCGCTCGGTTGGGGTCGCGTCGAGCAGCGCCTCCAGCTCCTCGCGAAAGCCCATGTCGAGCATCTCGTCGGCTTCGTCGAGCACCGCGACCTTGAGCGCGGAGAGGTCGAGCGCGCCGCGGTCGAGATGGTCGCGCAGACGGCCCGGGGTGCCGACCACGATATGCGTGCCATGCGACAGCGCGCGCCGCTCACGCGAGGCGTCCATGCCGCCGACGCAGGTGGCAACACGTGCGCCTGCTGCGGCATAGAGCCAGCCCAGTTCCTTGGCGACCTGAAGAGCGAGTTCGCGCGTCGGTGCGATCACCAGCGCCAGCGGCAGGCGCGGCGCGGGCAGCGCGCCGTCGACCAGCAGGTCTTCGGCCATGGCGAGGCCAAAGGCGACGGTCTTGCCCGACCCGGTCTGGGCCGAGACAAGCAGGTCGCGGCCGCGCGCATCGTCCTGCGTCACTTCGGCCTGAACGGGGGTCAGCGCTTCGTATCCGCGCTGGGTCAGCGCCTCGGCGAGGCGGGTGGGAAGGTGTGAAAAGGGCATCAAGCTCACAAATATGCCGCGCGCCCCGCGGGCAGCGCGTCGGAATCGAGTTTATCGCGGGGATTTGCGCCGCCCGTAGCGCATTTTTGTTGGTTTGGCGAGGGGCGCGCTTGCCAACAAAAAACCCCGGGGTTGCCCCCGGGGTTCTTCGTGGTTCGCTTGGGTAGCGAAGATCAGATCGCCGACACCTGGGCGACGTCGACCTTCACGCCCGGGCCCATCGAGGACGAGACTGCGACCTTGCGCAGATACTTGCCCTTGGCGCCCGACGGCTTCGCCTTGATCACGGCGTCGACCAGCGCATCGAAGTTCGAGCGCAGGTCGGCGGCCGAGAACGACGCCTTGCCGATGCCCGAATGGATGATGCCAGCCTTTTCGACGCGATATTCGACCTGGCCGCCCTTGGCTGCCTTGACCGCTTCGGCGACGTTCATGGTGACGGTGCCGAGCTTCGGGTTCGGCATCAGGCCCTTGGGACCCAGCACCTTGCCGAGGCGGCCGACCAGACCCATCATGTCCGGGGTCGCGATGCAGCGATCGAACTCGATCTTGCCGCCCTGAACGATCTCGAGCAGGTCTTCGGCGCCGACGACGTCCGCACCCGCTTCACGGGCTTCGTCCGCCTTCGCGCCCTTGGCGAACACGCCGACGCGCACGGTCTTGCCGGTGCCGGCGGGCAGGGTGACGACGCCACGGACCATCTGGTCGGCGTGACGCGGATCTACGCCCAGGTTCAGCGCGACTTCGATGGTCTCGTCGAACTTGGCGGTCGCGTTCTTCTGCGCCAGCGCGATGGCTTCATCGACGCCATACAGCTTTTCGCGGTCGACGGTGCCGGCCAGGGCCTTCTGCTTCTTGGTCTGCTTAGCCATGGGTTCAGCCCTCCACCACTTCGAGGCCCATCGCGCGGGCAGAGCCTTCGATGATGCGCGTTGCGGCATCGAGATCGTTGGCGTTGAGATCCTTCATCTTCGCGGTCGCGATTTCAGCGAGCTGCGAGCGCTTGATCTTGCCGGCCGAGATCTTGCCCGGCTCCTTCGAGCCCGACTTGAGGTTCGCGGCCTTCTTGATGAGGTAGGTTGCCGGCGGCTGCTTCGTTTCGAAGCTGAAGCTGCGGTCAGCGTACACGGTGATGACGGTGGGGAGGGGCGTGCCCTTTTCCTGCTCGCCGGTCGCCGCGTTGAACGCCTTGCAGAACTCCATGATGTTGACGCCGCGCTGACCCAGCGCCGGACCGATCGGCGGCGAGGGGTTGGCGGAGCCCGCAGGCACCTGGAGCTTGATATAGCCCGTAATTTTCTTTGCCATTATTCTCACTCTGTCGCTGGGCGCGGCTTGCGGCCACGCCCGGTTCAAGTTTAGCGGTCCAGACGCCCCGGACGTGTGGCCCGGTGCTCCCGCAATTCCATCGGTATCCGGTGGAAGCGCGCGCCCTTAGCGAGGAAGCTGGCTGAAGGCAAGCGCGGGCTTTTTGGCTTGCAATGTTGGAAATTCGATGTTCTAACTATGTTCTGTTCGGTTTTTGGTCGCAGGCGGCTCTTGTGCGATTTCCAAAGCGTCGCTAAAGCGCGGCACCGCACAGGGGTGTAGCTCAGCTGGTTAGAGCGTCGGTCTCCAAAACCGAAGGCCCTCGGTTCGAATCCGAGCTCCCCTGCCAACTCTTCCGGGCGCACCCGGACCCCTTGCAGAGGTTTCGCCCCGCATGTTCCGCGCGCTCTACGACTGGACGCTGAAGCTCGCAGCGCACCGTCACTCCGACCGCTATCTCGCCGCGGTGTCGTTTGCCGAATCGAGCTTCTTTCCGATTCCGCCCGATGTGATGCTGATCCCGATGATGCTGGCGCAGCGTCAGCGCGCCTATTGGATCGCGACGATCTGCACCGTCGCGTCGGTGCTGGGCGGGATTGCGGGCTATGCGATCGGCTATTTCCTGTTCGACACGATCGGGCAGTGGATCATCGACCTGTATCATCTGGGCAGCAAGGTCGAGAGCGTCCGGGCGCTGTATGACGAATGGGGCGCGGTGGTGACGTTGACGGCGGGGATCACGCCGCTGCCGTTCAAGCTGATCACGATCGCCAATGGCTTTTTCCATTACAATTTCCCGCTGTTCGTGATCCTGGCGGTCATCGGGCGCGGCTTTCGCTTTTACCTGCTCGCCTTCCTCGTCCATCGCTGGGGCGAGCCGGTGCAGGCGTTTATCGAGGAGCGGCTGACCTTGCTCGGCTGGCTGGCGATGGTGCTGCTGATCGGCGGCTTTGGCGTGATCACGCTGATTTGAGCGCACGCGACGCCACCGCCGCGCTGATCGCGCGCTATTACGCCGCGTTCAACGCCGGCGACAATGACGCGATGCTTGCCTGCCTGAGCGAGGATGTCGCGCACGACATCAACCAGGGCGGGCGGCAGCGCGGCAAGGCGGCGTTCCGCGACTTCCTGGCGCATATGGACCGGTGTTACCGCGAGCGGCTGACCGATATCGTGGTGATGACGTCGCCGGACGGCGCGCGGGCGGCGGCGGAGTTCGTCGTGCACGGGGCGTATCTGACGACCGACGAGGGGCTGCCGCCCGCGACCGGCCAGACCTATGTCCTGCCGGCGGGCGCGTTTTTCGAGATTCGCGATGGCCTGATCGCCCGCGTCTCCGTGCACTACAACCTTGCCGACTGGATCGCACAGGTCGGGGGATGAGCGTCAGCGTCCGCACGCTCGATCCCGGCGAGGTGCAGGAGCGCATCGCCGATCTGGCGCGGTTGCGGATCGCGGTGTTTCGCGAGTGGCCATACCTCTATGACGGCGATGCCGGGTATGAGAGCGGCTATCTCGCCAGCTTTGCCGCCGCGCCGCATGCGGTGCTGGTCGCGGCGTTCGATGGCGATGACATTATCGGCATGGCGACCGCGTCGCCGCTGAGCGCGCAGGGGGCTGCGGTGCTGGAGCCGGTCGCGGCGCACGGGTTCGATGTGCCCACGACCTTTTACTTCGGCGAATCGGTGCTGTTGCCGCAGTGGCGCGGGCAGGGGATTGGCCATGCGTTTTTCGACCAGCGCGAGGCGGGGGCGCGGCGAGCGGGCGCGCGCACTGCCACCTTCTGCTCGGTGATCCGGCCCGACGATCATCCGATGCGACCCGAGGGCGCGCGCAGCCATGCGGCGTTCTGGACCGCGCGCGGCTATCGCGAAGTGCCGGGGCTGGTCTGCACGATGCACTGGGCAGACCTGGGCGAGGCGGGCGAGACGCCGCACCGCTTGCAATTCTGGAGCCGCGCGCTGTGACCGCCTTCATCCTTGCCGCCGCGGCCTATCCGGTCGAGCAGCTTGCCGATTGGGATGCCTATGCGGCCAAGATCGCGCGCTGGGTCGCGGAGGCGGCGGACGGCGGTGCCAGATTCGCGGTGTTTCCCGAATATGCCGGGATGGAGCTGACCGCGCTCGACCCCGTAAGCGTCGAGGACCTGCATGGATCGATCGCGGCGCTGGGGTCGCTTGTGGAGCGGGTCGATGCGCTGCATGCCGAGCTGGCGATGCGGCACGGCATGTACATCTGCGCCGGGAGCCTGCCGGTGCGCGAGGATGACGGCGTGTTCCGCAACCATGCGCGGCTGTTCGCGCCGAGCGGGAAGATGGGCACGCAGCGCAAGATCGTGATGACGCGGTTCGAGCGCGAGGAATGGAATATCGGCGGCGGCGCGCCGCTCCATGTGTTCGACACTGATCTGGGGCGGATCGGCATCGCGATTTGCTATGATGTCGAATTCCCCCTGCTGGTCCGCGCGCAGGTGGAGGCAGGGGCGACCCTGATCCTCGCCCCGTCGGCGACCGATAGCCTGCACGGATACCACCGCGTGCGCGTGGGCGCGCAGGCACGGGCGCTGGAGAACCAGTGTTACGTCGTGCAGGCGCCCGTCGTGGGGGAGGCCGAATGGACCCCCTCGCTCGGCATCAGCCATGGCGCGGCGGGGATTTATGGCCCGCCCGATCTCGGCTTTCCCGCCGATGGCGTGGTGGCGATGGGCGCGATGGATGCGCCGGGATGGGTGTTCGGGGAGATCGACCCGGCCAAGGTCGCGCAGGTGCGGGCCGAGGGGGCGGTGTTCAACCATCGCCATTGGGATGAGCAGGGCGCGCGGGTGGCGCTGCCGGTGGTTGCGGTGGTGGAGTTGCGGTGAGGGGGGCAGGGCAATCCTCCCCGGAACGGGGAGGTGGCAGCGCCCTTCGACGCCGCCTATGGCGGCGCTCAGGATAAACTGCTCCGAAGGAGCAGCGCTGACGGAGGGGGCCCGAGGCACCGGATTCCATTGCCTCGCGCCCCCTCCACCATGCTGCGTATGGTCCCCCTCCCCGTTCCGGGGAGGATTGTCAGGGCTACGCATCTAGTTCCTCCCCTGCGGTGCAGGGGAGGAATTTCTCTGCTCCCCAAGCCCCTTGCCCCCCTGTGCCCAAGTCGCTAGATAGCGTCCCCAATCCGACATCGTGATGGGGTTCGCCGGGTTCCTTGCTGAAGGAGCCGGGCGGAGAAACCTGTCCCGGAGCCGGGCATTTTATTCGCGAGGCAACAAGTGGCGAAGACCAATCCGCTGGAATTCATGCGCCAGGTGCAGGCCGAGACCAAGAAGGTCGTGTGGCCGACCCGCAAGGAAACCATCATGACCGGCGTCATGGTGCTGATCATGGCGACCCTGCTCGGCCTCTTCTTCTTCGGCGTCGACCGTCTGTTCGGCGCGATCGTGAACTTCCTCCTCAGCCTCGCGGGCTGAGCGGCCAGATAACGGGAAACATTCCATGGCGGCGCGCTGGTACATCATTCACGCCTATTCGGGCTTCGAGAACAAGGTTCGGGACCAGATCCTGGCCGATGCGACGCGGCTGGGCCTCGACGCGCTGGTCGAATCGGTCGAAGTGCCGGTCGAGACCGTCACCGAAGTGCGGCGCGGCAAGAAGATCCAGTCGGAGCGGAAATTCTTCCCCGGCTATGTCCTCGCCAAGCTGAGCATGAACGACGACGTCTATCATCTGGTCAAGAATACGCCCAAGGTGACGGGGTTCCTGGGTTCGTCGGGCAAGCCGCAGCCGATCAGCGAGAGCGAGGCCGCGCGCATCCTGAATACCAAGGAAGAAGCCGCCGCCGCGCCCAAGCAGCAGGTCAAGGTCGATTACGAGATCGGCGACGCGGTCAAGGTGCTGGAAGGCCCGTTCGCGAGCTTCAACGGCGTGGTCGAGGAACTCGATTTCGACAAGTCGAAGGTCAAG
Organism: Sphingomonas sp.; assembly: GCF_030145815.1. Taxonomy (GTDB): domain Bacteria; phylum Pseudomonadota; class Alphaproteobacteria; order Sphingomonadales; family Sphingomonadaceae; genus Sphingomonas. Next base: position 171,288 of record NZ_JAIXHL010000004.1, on the reverse strand, counting down.
GTCAGCGTATCGATCTTTGGCCGCGCAACGCCGGTCGAGCTGGACTTCGACCAGGTGGAGCGGTCGAAGTAAGGCTTTCGGCTTTGGGTTATGAAGAAGCCGGGGTGGCGACGCCCCGGCTTTTTTGTTGGAGGGGAGCCATAAGTTGAACGCGCGGGCAACAACGACAGCTTGACGTTACGCCTAGGATATCCGATTTTCCATGTTTGAGGGAGCGCTCCGCTGAAGCACATTTCGATCTCAGCCGATCCATTGCTCGCGGGCTTTTACAGCCCCGCTGACGCTTCGCGTCTGCTGAAGGTCGCCTCTCCAAAATTGCGAGGGTGGTTGAACGGTTGGCCCAGCAGCACGGCTGGTCCGATTGTTGACCGCGATTTCAAAGATACGCGCACGATTAGTTTTCTCGACCTAATGGAAATGAGATTCATTGAGGCCTTTCGTAGCCAAGGGGTCTCGATGCAGACGCTTCGAGCGGCCGCTGACCGGGCGCGCCGGGAGTGGGATCAGCCTCATCCGTTTGCTCTATCACGAGCTAAATACTTGACCGACAGGCGCAGCGTGTTCGCACAAGTGGCAGAGCAGAAGGGTGACCGGGTCACATGGGACTTAGCTTCGGGCCAACATGAGATGTGGGACGTCATCGAAGCTACAATTGCGAAAGGGGTTGAGTTCGATCCTTCTTCCGAACTCGCTCGCCGCTGGTTTCCAATGCCTGCTGAATTTCCAATGGTGGGGGTTGATCCAGCTGTAGCCTTTGGGAAGCCGGCGTTGGCTGAAGAAAGGATTCCGACCTCGGCTATCTACCGGATGTGGAAGGCTGAGGGCAGTATCGCCCGTGTTGCAGATGCTTTTGAAATTGATGAAGACGCCGTCCGAGCGGCTGTCGAGTTCGAGATACAGACTGCAAATTGAGGATCCGGGCTGACGAGCATATCGCGCCGACGATTGTTCAAGCGATCATTAAGATCGCGCTCACCGACGGATTCGAGCTGACATCAGTCCTGAAAGAGGGATTTCAAGGAAGTAGTGATGTCCATTGGATCACTGCTTTTGCTAACGATGGCGGTGAGGCAATTTTAACCGCAGATACTGACTTTTTGAAACAACCTCCTCAGGTGCAGGCGGTCGAGCGCACAGGCGTTCGGGTAATTCATTTGCCTGCGGCATGGGCCAATTCACCGCGCGCAATGCAAGCTGGCCATCTTATGATCTGGTGGCAACGGATCGAAGCCCAACTGGCGGCGATGAAGCCACGGGAATGCTACACGACGCCCTTTTCCATTTCGGATGTTCCCCTCAAAAAAGTCCAAATCGACTTTCAAGGCATGGCCAAAAAAGCAAAGAAAGCAAACCGGCAAAGCCGTCGCGGTAACTAGGTCGGGGGCCATCACCCCTTCCCCTTCCGCCACCCCGTGACCTGATCGAGCGCCGGTAGCGTCGGGAACGGCTCCTCGTGCGGGCTTTCGCTGGTCGCCGCTGTCGCTGAGCGGCGGGCGGCTTCGGCGACGTCGAAGGCGTCGCGGTCGCGTTGCAGGCGGGCTTCGTACATGGCGGACAGGCGGAAGCTGTGGGCTTCGCGGCTTTCGCCGCGGCGGCGTTTGATGTGTGGGGGTTCTTCCTGGAGGCGCACGCTCTGGTGGTGGAGGCGGAGCAGCATCATTGCCTCGTCCACCGTCATCGACGGGATCGCCGGGGGATCGTTGTGGCGCCAGGCGTCGTCGCGATAGCTGGAGGCGAGCGCGGCCTCCATCAGCGCCATTTCGACGCGCTCATAGCCGGTTTCGAGCGCGAGCTGCATTTCGCGGGCGAAGGCGGGGCTTTGGCGGCGCCTTGCGTAAAACGCCGAGTGGCTGAAGCCGGCGGCTGCGGCGGAGAGGCGGACGTTGGCGGTGGCGCTGAGCGCGGAGAGGAACGCCTGTTCGGCGGCGCGGTCGAGTGCGCGGGCGGGGAGGGCGCGCAGCTGCATGCGGCCCGATGCGGTGCGGATCGCGCGGGGCTCGGTCGTGTCGGGCTGGTCGGTCGCTGGGTCGCTTTCGTTGAGGCGGGCATGCGCGATGACGAGCGCGGCGTCCCATTCGGCGGCGAAGGCGGCGTCGCGGGCGCGGCGCTTGGTCATGGTCGAGCGGTGGAAGCCGAGGCTGCGCGCTGCCTCCCGCGCATTGCCGGTGCGACGCAGCGCGGCGAGGAAGGCGGCGTTCTCCTTGGCCTGACGCCGATTGAAGGGGCGGGTTCCGGTCACCGGTGAGTGTTCCGAAACCAAATCCAACATTGCAAGGGGGTTTGGGGCTGAGGGTTTCTTCTCCCTCTCTCCGCTTGCGGGGAGAGGGTTGGGGAGAGGGGGCTTTAGGTTTGGCTCTTGCCGATCCCGCTGCCCCGCTCCCGACCTCGCTGCGCTCGGCGACCCTCTCCCCGCAAGCGGAGAGAGGGAGATGCCGACCCACCGCGCAAATCGCCGGTTCGCGCCTGCGCCCATGCGGGTTATGCTCGTGGCATGGCGGCGGGGGCTGGATCAGGGAACGCGGGGGAATTGCGCGCGACGGTGGCGATGGTGCTGCGCTGTGGCGCGGGCGTCGCGGCGCTGCTGGCCGATGCCGGGCGCGTGCGGCGCTGTGGCCGGCGCGAGACGATTGCGCGGCAGGGGGATGCGGTCGCGACGCTCTGGCTGGTGATCGAAGGGCGGGTGAAGATCGAGTCGAGCTCGGCGGCGGGGCGGTCCAGCCAGCTGGCGCTGCATGGGCCGGGCGATTGGGTCGGGCAGTATGCCCGCGCGACGGCGGCGGTGGCGGATGTCGTGGTGGTGGAGCCGGCGGTGCTGCTGGGCTTTGCGGCGGGGGTGCTGCCGCGGCTGGCGGAGCGGCATGCGGAGCTGGGGGCGGCGCTGGCGGCGTCGTTCGCGCGGCAGCTGGAGGCGGTGACCGCGCGGCTGGATGCGCGCTCGACGCTGACGGCGCGCGGGCGGATCTGTGCCGAGCTGCTGGCGCGGGCGGGGGCGGGGCTGGTGATTGCGCCACCGCCGGTGGTGGCCGAGCTCGCGCATGCGGCGCAGACGACGCGCGAGACGGCGTCGCGGATGATTGCCGAGCTGGAGCGGCGCGGTATCGTCGTGCGCGACGCGGCGGGGCTGCGGGTCAGCTCGCCGCGCTTGTTGTCGGATCTGGTGATTTGAGAACGGGCCAGAGGCTGAAAAAGTCGTCGGAGTCCGGCAGTGCGTCGCTCGCTCCGGCGAGCGCGAGGCGGAAGGGCGCGCCGCGTGCGGCCAGCACGAGCGCGGCGGAGCGGGTCGCGATCGGGTAATGGCGCGGGGGGAGGGCGAGCAGCGCCTCCAGCGCGGCGGTGTCGGGCGCACCGTGCGGGCCGGGCGGGCGCTGGTCGAGCACGATGGCGGCGTTCTCGCCTGTCGCTTCGCACAGCGCGCGTGCGGCGTGCGCGGCGGCGACCGGATCGGTGAGGGTGACGTAGCAGCCCGACGGCAGCGGCTGCGGGGCTGCGCCTGTCAGCGCGGCGAGGTGATCGGCGGCGGCGTGGCCGGTGGCGAGCAAAGTTGCGACCTGATCGGGCGGGCCGAGATCGCAGCCGCCTGAACCGACGTCGCCGCCGCGCAGGTCGATGCGGCGCAGGTTCGCGCGGGCGGGAGGGTCGCGCTCGGCCTCGGTTCCGGCGAGGCGCAGCAGGATGGTTTCGCGGTCGAGCACTTGCGCGCTGCGGACGGCGCAGCCGATCGCCATTTCCTCAGCCAGCGCGACTGCGGCGGCGCTGAGACCGGCGGGGAGGTCGAGGATATCGACCTGGGCCGAAGCGGCGAGCAGGGCCTCGAACCGGGCGCGCCAGGCCTCGCCTGCGGGGGCGACGGAGCGGGCGACGAAGATGTCGGGCGGGGCGGGGAGGACGATGTGCAGATCGGCTCCGGCGCCGACCAGCGCTTCGGCAGCGAGGATGTCGAAGCCCGCTGCCAGCGCGCCGACCGCGATTCCCGCACCATTGGCGGCGATGGCGGCGGCGAGCTCTGTGCCCAACTGGGCGTCGTCGGCGCGGATGCCGATGGGGCCGGCGAAATGGACCGGCGCGGGCGGGCGGCAGGCGTCGAGCCAGGCGGCCGGGCGATCGAGTTCGGCCAGGATCAGCCGGAACTGGCGGATCGTGACGGCGTGATCCTCCCACGCGCGCGGGGTGCCGGCGATGGCGTCGCGCAGGGCGGCGCGCGCCTCGACCTCACGGTCGAGCAACAGCAGGGCTTCGGCGCGGGTGGCGGCGAGCCAGTAGCGCGTGTCGGGCTCATGCGCGCCGCTGTCGAGCAGGGCCAGCGTCTCGGTTGCGAGCTGAGCCGCGCGGGCGCGGGCGCCGCCGAGCAGCGACAGGGTGGCGGCGTTGATCAGCGGATAGGTGGCAGGCCGCGCCGCCGCCGCCTGGACATAGGCATCGGCCGCGTCGCGCAGCAATGCCATGCGCGCGGTGCCCTGTGCAGTCGCGGCCCGGTCCTTGAGCAGGCGGCCGCGCAGCGTCAGCGTGTCGGTCCCGGCGGGCTCCGCCGTCAGTAGCGACCAGGCGGCGTCGGTCGCCCCGGCGCGGGTAAGCGCGCGAATTTCCGACAAACTCATTCCAGCTTCACCCGCCTGTTACACACCGCACGAAGTTGCCGCCCGCCCATCTACCAGCGCAAAGCGCGCGGGCAAATGGGCGGAGTCCGGCATCGGTCAGCCGTCGCCCTTATTCTCGACCTTGGGGTCGATGATAATGGTGGTGTAGCCAGGCCCGTGCGGATCGTCATTCTTGAGGCGGACGCCGAGGCCATAGTCGCGCTTCGTCGGACCGGTCGGTCCGCCGACCATGATCACGCTCACCGCCTTGTGGTCGTGTCCGCTTACCCATTCGGCATGGTAGAACATGTCGGGACCGGGTTCGTCGGCGTTCTTCACGACGCTGTCCGCGACATTTTCGACAAAGCGGGCATTCGGGTCAGTCAGGTGAAAAATGACCAGCGCATTCTTTTTCGATTCGAATTTGAGATCGAGGTTGCGGCCGCTGTTGGCGGTTCGGACGTGCCGGTTGAGGTCGTCGGCGTCATCCAGATGGGTCGTGCCGAGCTGGACCCGGGAGTTGATGCCAGCGGCTGGGATGCTGCGCACCGCGACCCTGAACCGGGCCGGGTTGGCGTCGTCGATCTTGACGACATAGATGCAATCATATTCCGGCTCCGGGTCGGTCCATGCGGTGAGCCGACGCGGGTGGGGAAAGAACAGGGCGCCTGCCTTTTCGGTGGGTGGCATGAATGCAATGGTAGCCATCGGAAATCTCCTGCTTCAGTGAACCGATACGCGGGACTGGCGCGTGCGAAGCTGGTCGCACATGCGTTTCTGGTCGGCGCTACCCGACAGCGCGTCGGGCGTTGCGCACAGGCGCAGCGCATCGGCGATGATGGCGAGCACGTCGGGGGTACGGGTGCCACCTGCCGCGAGCTGATCGGCGAGCGCGAGCGTGATTGCGGCGCGCAGCCGGGCGGTACGCTTGTTTGCAGGATCGCGGGTGGCGAGCGTGCCGATCACCGCGCGGGTGGCGCGCAGCCGTTCCAGCGCCGCGTCGCGGCGGCCCAGCGCAATCTCGATCCGTGCCAGCCCGATGGCGGATTCGGCGAGATCGCGGGAATAGTTTGCATTCTGTGGATCGCCCTCGGCCAGTTTCAGGATCAGGCTGCGCTCCCGCACCCGTTCGTCATAGGCCCGGGCGAACTGCCGCTGAGCGTACAGGCTGTCGGCAAGCCAGCCATGATTGTCGGCCAGGTCGCGGATCACGCCGGTGTCGTCAGGGGCGAGCTTGCGCGCGGCAAGGAAATAGCTGCCCGCGCGTTCGAATGCCGCCTGTGCCTCCGCCGGCCGGTCGTCGCGATAGGCGAGGGTACCGAGATTGCTCTCGGCATAGCCGCCCTCCATCTGCCAGTCCTTATTGCGCGGATCCATCGTGACGAGCTGGCGCGAGAGGCGCGCATATTCGCCGAAGCGCTGGCGCGCGGTGGCGCGGTCGTTGAGATCGAGCGCGGCGCTGCCCAGCCAGAACTCGCTCTGGCTATGGCCATAGATGCGGTCGGGGTCGGTCGGGTTGCGCGCGAGCAGCGCGCCGGTCGTGCGATGCGCCTCCCGGAATTTGGCGAGCGCGTCGGCTAGCTGGTCCCGGTCGCCGTCATCCTCACCCATCGCATGCAGGATCTGCGCGCGCCGGGCGAGGCTGTCGTCGGACAGATGCGACAGGTCACCCTGATCGGCATAATAGGCCATGGCGCGCTGGTTGACCGACTCCATCACATCGAGCCGACCCACGCCGCGCAATTTTGTTCGCAGGTCGGTTAGCATGAATTCGATCAACCCCTCGGCCTGAGTGCGTTCGTGGACCGCCTGTGCCCGGGACACGAGCGCGAACACGGTGGTCGCGGTCATGAGTAGCGCGATCAGCAGCGCGCCGAGCGTGACCGCCGTCACGCGTCGCAACCGGCGCTGTGCATCGCGCTGAACCAGCGCGTCGAGGGGCAGACCGGCGAGCCCGGCGACGATCTTGAGAAAGGCGAGGCGCGGCCCGTCGCCTTCGCGCCGAAAATCGGCGGCCAATGGTTCTGTGGCACCGCGCAGGGGTTCGGGAAGCGCCTGATCCGGTTCGCCGCGGGCATGGGCGACCAGGATCGGCGCGGCGGGATTGAGCGTGCGGAACAGCGCGATCTCGCGCCCGACCCATTGCGATCGGACTGCATCGGGCGATGCGACGACCACCAGCGCGGACGACTGGGCGATCGCATCCTGCACCGCTTGCGACAGATCGGCGGCGGCGGACAAGTCGGCGCGGTCGCGGAAGATCGGGCCGATCCGTCCCGGCGCCTGCCCGGGCAGCGGCGTTACCCGATCGGCGAGCCGCCGGGGCAGGCGATAGGATTCGAGCCGGCGTTGCAGCCGTGCGGCAAAATCGCGATCGGCATGGCTATAGCTGACAAACGCCCGAAACGGCTTGTTTGGCTCCATCGCATTCCCCCCGCGCTGACCCAGAACGAGGATGCGTTGAAAATGCGAAAGTCCAAAATGGAAAATCGGCCGATTCGCGCTGGGTTATCGGCTGGCAGGTTAGGCTACGCGCACCTCTTGTTGCAGGCTGTCGCGGGTCGCCAGCGTGCGGGCCTCTGTGACGGGGAGGGGGCGGCCGAAATAATAGCCCTGGACCTTGGTGCAGCCGAGCGCCTGGATCAGGCGGTGTTCGTCCTCGGTCTCGACACCCTCGGCGGTGGTGGCCATGCCGAGGCTCTCCGCGAGGGCGACGACGGCGCGGATGATCGCGATTGCTTCCTTCTGCCCCTTGGACGCGCCCTGCACGAAGCTGCGGTCGATCTTGATCGAACTGAAACGGGTGCGGGACAGGTAGCCGAGCGAGGAATAGCCGGTACCGAAATCGTCGAGGCTGAGGCGCACGCCCATGTCGAGGATCGCCTCGAGCGTCTGAACCGCAGCGGTGCCTTCGCGCATGAACACGCTTTCGGTCACTTCGAGTTCGAGGCGGCTGGGGTGGAGGCCGCTGTCCTTGAGCGCGCGGCTGACGAACGACGCAAAACCGGCATTGTGCAGCTGCTCGGGGCTGACATTGACCGCGACGCGGATCGGGTCGTCCCACTTGGCCGCCTCGAGACAGGCGGCGCGCAGCACCCATTCGCCGATCGGGGCGATCAGGCGGGCGTCTTCGGCCAGCGGCACGAACTTGACGGGCGAAATCGGGCCAAGTTCCGGGTGGGTCCAGCGCAGCAGTGCCTCAAACCCCATCAGCGCGCCGGTACCGGCCTGGACCACCGGCTGATAGAGCAGATGGAATTGGTCGTTTTCCAGCGCGGCGCGCAAGGCGATTTCGAGGACGCGGCGTTCCTCTGCCTCGACATGGAGCTGCGGTTCATAGGCGTGGAAATTGCCGCCGCCGGCGTCCTTCGAGCGATAGAGCGCGAGGTCGGCGGAGCGGATCAGCATCTCCGCCGTGCGCCCGTCGCGCGGCCCGAAGGCGAGGCCGACGCTGGCGCCGATATAGAGGGTGTGGTTATCGACGTCATAGGGCGCGGAGAGGACGTCGATGATGGTCCGGGCCAGCTGTTCGACCGCGACGGTGTCATTGGCGTCGCGCACTACGACCGCGAACTCGTCGCCGCCCAGCCGCCCGATCATCTCGTTCGGGGTCATCAGCTGCTTGAGGCGTTCGGACACGCGCATCAGCAGCCGGTCGCCGACCGGGTGGCCGAGCGTATCGTTCACCGCCTTGAACCGGTCGAGGTCGATCATCATGAAGGCGCAGCGCGCGTTCCATTTCTCGGCTTCGGCCATGGCGGTGGCGAGCGCTTCATTGATGAACAGGCGATTGGGCAGACCGGTGAGCGTGTCGTAGCGCGCCATCTTGCTGATCTTGTTCGCGGATTCGCGCGCTTCGGTGACGTCGGAGCCGACGCCGCGAAAGCCGATGAACGCGCCCTGTTCGTTGACGCGGGGCGAGCCGGTGAGCTCCCACCAGCGTTCCTCGCCATCGACGATGACGGGGAGGAGGATGTCGCGGAACGGTTCGCGCTTTTTGAGCGAGTCGGCGAGGGTGCGGAGGCCCTGCGCGAAATTGCCGCTTTCCCAGGCCGAGCCGGCCAGCACCTGAAGAAGGGGCATGCCGTTGATCGTCTTGGGATCGACCCCGAGCGAAACGGCGAAGCGGGGATTGGCGCGGCACACGCGGCGCTGCGCATCGGTTTCCCATAGCCAGTCGGCGCTCTTGTCCTCAAACTCGCGTAGCAACAGGCTGACCGTTTCGTCGCGTTCGGCGAGCGCGATCTCGCCTGCGCGGATGACCACCAGCGCCTTGCCGCGCGCGAAGCAGGCGATGACGAGCAGCAAGGTGAAGAGCAATGCCGCTGCGCCGAGCGCGGGGGATTGGGTCAGGGCGAGCGCGGTTGCATTGGCGCTGCCGAGCACGACGAGGAAGCTGATCGTGGCGAGCGGGAGTGCCGCCATCGCGACCGAGGAGGCGACCATCAGGATCGACAGCACGATCCACATGCCGTTCAGCGCCTGAACGTCGGCGAAGGAGCCGAACAGCAGCGGCGCGATCGACCAGACCGCACCGAGTGCGATGCCGTCGAGCATCGTGTCGCGCACATCGCTCAGGCTGGCGGTGCGTTCGGTGCGGTGGCGCACGGCGAGGCGGCGGAAGGCGACAGCGACGCCGACGGCGGCGACGAGTGCACCCCAGCTGGCGAGTTTCCACAGCGGCACGAGGCTGGCGAAGTTCAGGACGATCAGCGTCGCGCCCAGCACATTGGCCGCGAGCATGAAGAGCGCGAGCTGGCTGCCTGCATTCATCTGGGCCGCACGGATCGGCCCCCAGTCGGTTGTATCCGCCGGGTCATAAAGGCCGAGCAGCGCGCGGATATCGATCCGCGGCCGCGCGAACTGGGAGGTGGTCTGGCTCGTCACCCGGGTAGATTACCGGGGGGTAGGTTAGCGATCGGTTAGAGATGGCGGGGGTGGGGAAAATATTTCCGGCGCCCCCGGTCCCCCTCCCTTTCAGGGAGAGGAGAGGAAGGTCAGGCCGCGATGCTGTAGGGCTTGATCTCGCCGTTGAGATATTGGTTGCGTGCCTTGGCGCGGCTGAGCTTGCCCGAGCTGGTGCGGGGCAGGGTGCGCGGCGGGATCAGTTCGATCACGCAGTTCATGCCGGTGACCGCGCGGACGCGCTCGCGGATTTCCTCGCGCAGCTTCTGGCGCTCGTCATCGTCGCTGGTGCGGCACTGGACGAGCACGGCGGGGGTTTCTTCACCGCCCGGGGTGGTGATCGCGAAGGCCGCGACGTCGCCCTGCTTGAAGGCGGGGAGCTGTTCGACCGCCCACTCGATGTCCTGCGGCCAGTGGTTGCGGCCGTTGACGATGATCATGTCCTTCGCCCGGCCGACGATGTAGATATAGCCTTCCGACATATAGCCCATGTCGCCGGTATCCAGCCAACCGTCCTTCATGCAGGCGTCGGTCGATTCGGGATCGCGGAAATAGCCGACCATGACGCTGGGGCCACGGCACCATACCTTGCCGATCGCGCGGTCGGGCAGCGGGGTGCCGTCCTCTTCGCGGATCTGGATTTCCATGTCCTTGACTGCCTTGCCGCAGTTGACGATCGCGCGGAAACGCTGGGGGCGATCCCCACCGTTCACGCCACCCGACAGCTGGGTTTCCTCGACCAGCTCGACCAGGATGCCCTCACCCGGGGGCATGATCGAGACGGCAAGCGTCGCTTCGGCAAGACCGTAGCTGGGCAGGAAGGCGCTGGCCTGGAAGCCGGCATCGGCAAAGGCGTCGACGAAGCTCTGCATGACGTCGGGACGGATCATGTCCGCGCCATTGCCCGCGACGCGCCAGCGGCTGAGATCGAAGCGCTCCGAAGCCTTGGTCTGGCTCGACATGCGGCGCGCGCAGATGTCGTAGCCGAAGGTCGGCGAATAGGAGAGCGTCGTGCCCCGATTGCGCGAAATGAGGTCGAGCCAGGCGAGCGGGCGGCGGGCGAAATCCTCGGTCTTCAGATAATCGGTCGAGACCTGATTGGCGACGACCGAGAGGAAGCAGCCGACCAGGCCCATGTCGTGATACCAAGGGAGCCACGAGACGCAGCGGTCGCTGTCCTGCAGCTTCATGCCGTGGCTGTGCGCCGACAGATTGTTGAGCAACGCATGGTGGGTGATCGCCACGCCATGCGGGAAGCGGGTCGAGCCGCTGCTGTACTGAAGATAGGCGATGTCGTTGGTGTCGGCCTTGGGCAGCTCGACTTCGGGGGCTTCGCGGGTGGCGAAGCTTTCCCAGTCGATCCCCTCGACGCCCTTGAGCCGCGCGGCTTCACCGGCCATCGCCGACAATTCTGCCGGGTAGAACAGCATCGAGGGATCGCAGCTTTCGAGCTGGACCGAGAGCTGGTCGATATAATGTTGGCTGCCACCAAAGCTGGTCGGCAGCGGGAGCGGCACCGGCCAGGCGCCGGCATAGATGACGCCGAAGAAGAGCGAGGCGAAATCGGTGCCGGTTTCGGCGATCAGCGCGATCCGGTCCTGCGGTTTGACGCCGGCGGCAATCAGGCGGCGGGCCTGCGCCAGCGCATCGTCACGCATCTCGCGGAACGGGTACGGGCGCGTCAGCGTGCCGCGCGCGTCGTGGAAATTCAGCCCGCGGCTGCCCTGCGCGGCATAGTCCAGCGCGTCGCCGAGCGTTTCAAACTCTGCCAACCGGCGGGGAAGCCCGCATTCGGTCGGGGTCGGCTGCAGCGCTGCGCCGTTCAACTCAACCTGATCCTTGACGTCCAAAGCCATATCCTAAAATCCGTGCCCCCTGATCGTGTCAGGCCACCCGCCCGTCATCGACGATAGGCCCCACATCAGAAATGCGGGCGGCTCTGCTACGCTCTGGCGTTCAAATTCGGTTGTCAGTGTGGCACAAACAAGGCGCATGCGCCCCACTCGCCGCCCTGTCCCGCCTTTGGACCGCCCTGCGCTGGATCGGCTGGCGCTGCGTTATGTCGAGCGGTTCGCGACGACGCGGGGGAAGCTGGCCGCCTATCTGACCCGCAAGATCCGCGAGCGCGGCTATGACGGAACGCCGCCCGACCCCACGGAAATCGCGGAACGCTTTGCCGAGCTGGGCTATGTCAACGACCGCCTCTATGCCGAGAGCAAGGCGGCGGCGATGGCGCGCCGGGGGCTGGGCGCGCGCCGGGTGGGCGAGGCGCTGCGCCATGCCGGGGTGCAGGCGGAGGATGCCGAGGCGATCGCGCCACAGGTCGATGCGCGGGTCGGACAGAGCGCGATCGACTTTGCCCGGCGCAAGCGAATCGGGCCGTTCGCCGCCGAACCGGCCGATCGCGCGGGGATCGCCAAGCAGGTGGCGGCGATGGTGCGCGCGGGGCATGCGCCGGGGCTGGCCTGGCAACTGGCGCGGATGAATCCGGGTGATGACCCGGATTTCCTGCTCGACGACCATTAACCACAAAGGATTCGCACCTTCGCGAAATGCTGTGTTAATATCGCCGGTCAGGGGGAAATAGTGTAATGCGAGCCGACCTGCAGCGCGTGCCGATTCTGGAGGGGGAACCGGATGAGCCGGCGATGTCCCCGATGCTCGTTCGCGACGCCGACGATGAGACCCATTGGGGCACGGTCAAATGGTTCGACGTGACGCGCGGCTTTGGCTTTATCGTCGCCGATGATGCCGACGCCGGCGATATCCTGATCCACTTTTCGGTGCTGCAGCCGCATGGCCGCCGCAGCCTGCCCGAAGGGGCGCGGGTCAAGTGTTCGGTGGTGCAGCGCGAACGCGGGCTGCAGGCGAAGGATATCCTGTCGATCGACCTGACCGACGCGGTCGAGCCGGTGCGGCTGCGCCCCGGCGCGGGCGACCGGATCGACCGGATCAAGCTGATCGAGGAAGCCGGGCCGTTCGAACCGGTGACCGTCAAATGGTTCAACCGGCTCAAGGGCTATGGCTTTCTGGTGCGCGACGGCGATAGCGCCGATATATTCGTGCATATGGAAACCCTGCGCCGAGCGGAGATTTATGACATCGAACCTGATCAGCCGCTGCGTGCCCGCATCGTCGAGGGCGAAAAAGGGCCGCTCGCGGTCGTGGTGGAGCCGGCCTGACCGCGCGGTGATGGTCGCGCTGAGCGCGGCGCTGCTGGTTCCCGGCTGTACCGCACAGGATGGCGATGCCGCGACGCAAGCAGAGGCCAAGACCGCGACGGTGACGATCGAGTCGGGCACGAATCGCCATGTGTTCAAGGTCGATGTCGCGCGCACGCCCGAGGAACAGAAGCGGGGGCTGATGTTCCGCACCGGCATCCCCGCCGATGGCGGCATGTTGTTCGCGCCCTATCCCCCCGAAGGCGGCGCCCCGCGCGCGGCGAGCTTCTGGATGAAGGACACGCCGACGTCGCTCGACATCATCTTCATCCGCGCCGACGGTACGATCGCGACCATCGCCGAGAACACGATACCCTTTTCGGAGGATCAGGTGCGGTCGGGCGAGCCGGTCGCCGCGGTGCTGGAAATCAATGGCGGCCGCGCGGCGGAGCTGGGGATTTCGCCGGGGGACAAGGTGCGGTGGTGACACTCCTGCGTGCATCCCCCGTTGCCCAGCCGCCCCGGGCCGCGTAAAGCGCGGGCCATGGGAATCTTCGCGAACATCTTCACCTGGTGGAATGGCTCCAACTTCGGCACCTGGGTCGGGCTGCGCGGCAAGGATCAGGTTGGCGAGGACGCGCTCGGCAACCTGTATTTTCAGGGCGGGGCCGACATGCACGGCCGTCCGCGCCGCTGGGTGATCTACAAGGGGTCGAATGATTCGAGCCGGGTGCCGCCGGAATGGTTCAGCTGGCTGCACCACCAGATCGACGATGTGCCCGATCGCGCGCTGCCGCCGGTTCGCAAATGGGAACAGCCTGCCGTGCCGAATCTGACCGGCAGCGCGCTCGCCTATCGTCCGCCGGGTGCGCTCGAAAAGGGCGGCCAGCGCGTGGGTGCGACGGGCGATTACGAAGCCTGGACGCCCGGCGCCTGATGCGCCCGGGCCGGATGGCTGCGCTGCTGCTGGCGCCGGTCGCGCTTGCGGCGTGCGGCGGCAAGCCGGCTGAGAACAAGGCCGATGCCGTGGATACGGTCGAGGTCCAGCCCAAGGCTGCGGGCGCGGCCGGGGCGGAGGTCGTCGCGGTCGATGCCGGGCCGACCGCGTCGGTGACGGGCGTGACCCCGATGGCCGAGCGGGTGGCGGTGCTGGGCCTGCTCAACAAGCGCAACGGCGTCGCGCGCGAGCTGACGCTGAAGCCGGGGCAGGCGGTGCGCGCGGGCGATGTCATCGTGCGGCTGCGCGCGTGCGAAAAGACTGCGCCGTGGGAGACCGATCAGCTGACCGGGGCGTTCGCGCAGGTCGATATTCGCGGCACCGATGGCAAGGTCGCGCGGGTCTTTTCCGGCTGGCTGTACAAGGAGCGCCCTGCGCTCAATGTCGTGCAGCACCCGATCTATGACGTGTGGGTCAAGAGCTGTGCGATGACCTTCCCCGATACCGGCGGCGAGGTGGTGGGCGGTAGCGCTCCGGACGCGCCCAAGCGATCGAGCGCACCGAAATCGGCCGAGACCGAGGCGACGCCGCCTGCGGCTGCTGCCAGACCGGCAGCACCTTCGCCGAGCGAGTCTGACAGCAACGAGAGATAATCGTCGCGCGGGATTTCCACCGCGCCCAATGAGGCGAGGTGGTCGGTCATGAACTGGCAGTCGAGCAAGGTGAAGCCGCCGAGGCGCAGCCGGGCGACCAGCGCCGCGATCGCGACCTTTGACGCATCGCGCGCGCGGCTGACCATGCTTTCGCCGAAAAAGGCGCGGCCGAGCGCGAGGCCGTAGAGGCCACCCACCAGCCGGTCGCCGTCCCAGCATTCGACCGAATGGGCAAAGCCGCGCCGGTGCAGCGCGGTGAAGACGCGCTCGATCGCGGGGTTGATCCAGGTGTCGGGCCGGTCTTCGGCGCTTTCGGCGCAGAGCGCGATCACCTGTTCGAACGCGGTGTCGGCGGTGATGCGGAAGCGATCGGCGACGAGCGTCTTGCGCAGCGAGCGCGAGAGGTGGAAGCCGTCGAGCGGGAGGATCGCACGCTGGCGCGGTTCGACCCAGAAGACGCTGGGGTCGTCGCGATGTTCGGACATCGGGAACACGCCCATCGCATAGGCGCGCAGCACCAGATCAGGGTCGAGATCGCTGGCGCGGGCGGTGTGCCGCGTCATTTGGTCCCTTTGCGCGGCGCGGCGAGGCGCCTTTCGATCGCCTGCCACAGCGCATCGACCGCCAGCGCGCCCGGGCTGCGCGGGGCGAAGGCACCGAGCGGGGCGCGGCGCACCGCCATCCCTTCGATCAGGCTGGCCATCGGGATGACGGGCCAGTCGGGATGACGCGCCAACGCTTCGGCATGAAGGCGGCGGCGGCGGTCGACCATCGAATGGACCGGCATCAGCGGCACCTTCGCCTTTCCGCCCAGATGCCGCTCGACCTCGTCCAGCGCGCGCTGCGAGAGCGGGGAGGGGATGACCGGCACCACGATCAGATCGGCGGCGCGCATCACCTGTTCGCTGGTTTCGGTGAGGCCCGGCGGGCAATCCAGGATCATCCGGTCATAGGCACCGTCGAGCTGGCCGAGCAATTTGGCGAGCCGCTTCTTCTTGTCGAGTTCGTGGAACAGCAGGTCGAGGCCGCGCAGCGACGCGTCGGCGCCGAGCAGGTCGAGCCGGTCGATGTCGGTCGACCGGATCAGCTTGGCCGGTTCGACATCCTTGCTGAACACCGATTGGGCGGTCGCCTTGCCCTGTCCGCCGCCCAGCAGGAAGGTCGAGGCGGCCTGGGGGTCGAGGTCCCAAAGCAGGGTGCGGCGCGCGGAACGGGTCGCGGCGGACCAGGCAAGGTTGACCGCCAGTGAGGTTTTGCCGACGCCGCCCTTGAGGCTGTAGACTGCGATCGTCGCCACCCGCTCCGCTCCCTGATCCAACTCGCTGGCAAGGTGGCGCAGCGGCGGGGGGAGCGCAACCGACAGGGCGGGACGCGCACAAAAAAAGGGCCGACAGATGCCGGCCCTTTTGTTGGATGGATTGGTGCGGCGCTTAGCCCTTGCAGGTCAGCGTGCCCTTGCCCGGGATTTCGACGGTGGCCGATTCCGGGGTGCCGGTCAGCTTCCAGCCGCCCTCGGCGGTGAAGGGCTGGCCTGCTTCCGGCGCGGTCAGGCGAGTCTTGGTGCCGCCCTTTTCGGTGGCGACGGTGACCAGCTTGTCCTGGTTGAAGAATTCGACGAACACGAGCGCATTGCCCGGCTGGCAGCGCATCGATACGGTCGCCTTGATCGACGGCGGCAGTTCGACCGGCGCGGCGTTCGCAAGCTGCGATTCCATCGGATCGGGTGCGCGTTCGCTGATCACTTCGGGTTCGGGGTTACAGGCGGACAGCGCGAGCAGCGCGACCGCGGCGGCGGGGAGGAGACGCATGTTCATAGCAGGACTTTCCTTTGCGCACGCAGCATCGGGGGTCAAGATATAACGGATAACAGACATCCAACGCATATTGCGTCGCATCGATACAATATCCCGTCTCATTCGTGGAATTCGTCCAGATCGGGGATGCGGCCAAAGGCGATCTTGGTACCGACGCGGTCGGTGCGGCTGCCGTCCATCGGCCCGACCGAGACGGCATGGCGGCCGAACTTCTCGTTGATCCGGTCCATCGCCTTGCTGAGCGAGAGGGTGCGGGTTTCGCGGGCGAGGGGGTCGTCGGGGTCGAGCGCGGCGAACAGTGAGTCCTGGGCCGCGCCGACGGGGGCGATTTCGGAGAGGGTGACGCCGATCATGCGGATCGCGAAGCCGCCGGGGCGGGTTCGACCGGCGGCGGCGAGGCGGGGGAAGATGGCGTCGAGCGCGGCGAGGATCGCGAAACTGTCCTGCGTCGCGGGGAGCTTCATCGAGGTGCGCCAGACCGATTTGTCATCCTCGAACTTCGCGTGGAGCACCAGCAGGCGGCTGACATAGTCCTTGCGCCGCAGCCGGGCGGCGCATTTGAGGGCGAGGCGGCGGGCGGTGAGGCGGACGGGCTCGAGGCCGCGCTTGCGCGGGCTGAGCACGTGGCTGTGACCGATGGTGCGGTTCTGCGTCGGCTTTTCGGGCAGGTCGAAGCCGTGGAGCAGATACCAGAGCCGGTCGCCATTGACCCCGCCCCAGGCAGAGCCAGCATCGCGCGGACGACGTTCGCACAGCTGGCCGATGTCCAGGATGCCCTGTTGCGCAAGGCGCTTTTCCATCTTGGCGCCGATGCCGGCGATGTCGCGCAGCTTCAACGTGAAGAGGCGGTCGGGCAGCTGCTCCTGCGTCAGCACGGTCAGGCCGTCGGGCTTTTCCATGTCGCTGGCGAGCTTGGCCAGCAGGCGGTTGGGGGCGATGCCGACCGAACTGGTGAGGCATTCGCCGACATTGGCGATGATCCCGGCCTTGATCCGCCGGGCGAGCGCCATCGCCTGTTCGGGGCTGTTTTCATTGTCGAGCAGGCGGCAGGCGACTTCGTCGATCGAGCAGACCGCGGTGACCGGGATGTGCCGCCAGATTTCGGCGACGATCGCCTCATGGAACTCGACATATTTCGCGTGCTGGCCGGGGGTGACGATCAGGTCGCGGCACAGGCGCTTTGCCTCCCACACCGGGGTGCCGGTGCGGATGCCGTATTGCTTGGCCTGGACCGAGGCAGCGATGGCGACGGTGGTGTCGCTGTCGACCGGGGCAACGATGATCGGACGGCCGCGCAGGTCGGGGTTCAACTGCTGCTCAACCGCCGCGAAATAGCTGTTGAGGTCGAGATACAGCCAGCGCAGCGGACGGGGCGGAAGATCGAGGAATGCCGGGTCGGCCATGGCGGAACAATAAAGGAACGCGCGGGCAGAGTCACGCGGCGGAAGTTTACACTGGCTTTACACTATCGCGATGGTCTTGCGGGGCCGAAAAGGCGTGTTCGTCCAGATCGTTGCGCACGTGGGCGGGGGGATTCGGGCGGTTCACAGAGCGGGCCGGGGCCGGGTGCGAGGATATGCCGGATCGGGGCGTGTAGGAAAGCATTTTGTGGGGCTGGTCAGCGGGGGCGGTGCTGAGTAGCGTTGGGGGATGACGACGGGGCATGTGAACACGGGGCCGCTGGAGGCGCTGGTCGCGACCGGCGCGGCGCGGCGCGACGAGGCGAGCCGGGGATATTATCTGCCGCGCTGACGCTGACGCTGACGCTGACGCTGTGGCGGGGGTGGCGTGGCGTGGTGTGGGCGTGGGCTCTTGTGCATCGCTGTGCGATCCGGCACGCGGGGCGGACGGGGGTATCGTGCACCATTATCGAATCGGCGAACTGCACGTGCGGTCTGACATCCCCCTTGTGGCGGCGGATGCGGTGCCGGTGGCGGCGAGGGATAGCGTGGACGTCGCGATCGTGGTGCGCGATGCGGCCGCGCCGGGCGCGGTGGTGCCGCGCGCGGGCGCCTGGCCCGACGCGACGGCGGACGATTTCGGGTTCAACGCGATGCCGGGCCTAACCTTTCGCATCACCGGCGGGCGGCGGATCGAGATTGCGCGGGCGGCGTCGGTCGACGATGCCGATGTGCTGCTGTACCTGACCGGATCGGCGTGGGGCGTGTTATGCTATCAGCGCGGATGGTTGCCGCTGCATTGTAGTGCGGTGGCGGTGGGGGCGCGCGCGGTGGCCTTTACCGGGGTGTCGGGCGCGGGCAAATCGACGCTGACCGCCGGGATGGCGCAGCGGGGCTGGCCGTTGCTGTGCGACGATACGTGCGTGGTCGATCCGGCCGACCCGCGGATGATCGTGCGCGGGGCACCGAAGGAAACGAAGCTGTGGCGCGACGCCATCGACGCGCTGGGGCTGACGCCCGGCGCGGCGGTGGGG
This sequence comes from Sphingomonas sp., assembly GCF_030145815.1. Taxonomy (GTDB): domain Bacteria; phylum Pseudomonadota; class Alphaproteobacteria; order Sphingomonadales; family Sphingomonadaceae; genus Sphingomonas. Next base: position 152,810 of record NZ_JAIXHL010000004.1, on the reverse strand, counting down.
AACCGGCTGCAGCGCGACAAATATTATGCGCCGCGCACCGCCGGGCCGGTACCGGACGCTGCCGGGCTGGCGGTGATCTATATCCTGGGCTGGTCGGAGGATGGCGACGCGGCGATTGCCCCGGTCACGGGGGCGGAGACGGTGGCGCAGCTGTATCAGGCGCTGTACCGGGCGGAATGGGCGCTGATGCTGCGCGATGCCCCGGCATTGTTTGCGCAGGTGGCGCAGATGGCGGGGCAGCTGCGCGTGTTCCGATTTGACCGGCCGCGCGATTTTGCACGGTTCGACGCGGGGCTGGCGCTGTTGCAGGCGCATATGGTGGAACAGGTCGGGGCAGGGACGGAATGACAGACATGGGCAATCGATCGCTCCGCCGTGGCACGGATTTCATCGAATCGAACGTGGATGGGGAAACCGTCCTGCTCCAGCTGTCGACCGGGCGGGTCTATGCGCTGGCGGGACCGGCGGCGGCATCCTGGGCTGCGTTTGCCGAGCCGGTGACCCTCGACGGTGCCGTGGCCCGGTTGCAGAAGCAGTTCGACGTCGATGCGGCGACGTGCGCGGCCGATCTGCGCGCGTTCGTGACCGAGATGTGCGATCTGGGCTTTCTTGTTGCCGAATGATGCGCCGTGTGGGCGATTTCATGTGCACGCTGGCGCTGGCCGGGGAAGCGGCGGTGCTGCTGACGGTGGCGCATGCGCTGACGCGCCGGGTGACCTATCGGCGCTGGAGCCGCCTGCTCGGCACGGCGGGCGGCGTTGGCGGCGCGATTGCGGCCGACGCAGACCGGGTGCGCGCGGCGCGGGTCGGGCGCATCATCGACCGGGTCGCCGATCGGCACCCGTGGCGTCCGGTGTGCCTGCCGCGCGCGATGTGCGGGCGGTGGATGCTCAACCGGCGCGGGGTGGCGAACACGATGTTCGTCGGGGTGGAGCCGGAGGCACGCGCGGGCGCAAAGCGGATGCTGCATGCCTGGCTGGTGGTCAGTGGTGTGACCGTGACGGGGCGGATCACTGACCGCGACATCCGACCGATCGCGCGGTTCGGCGACGCTGAATGAGCGGGATTGCGCTGCTGTTCCGGCGTGATGGCGGAGAGGCATTGCGTGCCGATGCCGAGCGGATCGCGCGCGGGCTGCACATGCATGGACGGCGCCGTGCGAGCGTGACGATGATGGGGCCGGTGGCGCTGGTCCATACGCTGTTCGCCCCGACGCCGCAGGATGCCGAGTTCGACCAGCCGGCGCGCGCGCCGGGCGGGCGCTTTGCGGTGCTGTTCGACGGGCGGATCGACAATCGCGCGGCGCTGGCGGCGGAGCTGGGGATTGCGTCCGGGCCGCTGGGGACGATGGCCGATGCCGAGCTGGCGCTGCGGAGCTGGCAGGCATGGGGCGAGGCGGCGCTCGACCGCTGGGTCGGCGAGTTTGCGGCGATCGTCTGGGATGCGGAGCGGCACACGGCGCTCGCCGCGCGTTCGCCGTTCGGGCATCGGCCGCTGAACTATCATCTTCGCCCCGACCGGCTGGTGATCGCGTCGATGCCGAAGGGGCTGCACGCACTGCCCGATATTCCGCGAGCGGTGGACCGGCAGAAGATCGCGGATGCGCTGTGCCAGCTGCACACCGACAGCGCGCGCAGCTATTTCGAGGGGATATGCCGCGTGCGACCGGGCGGCGTGATCGAGGTGGGCGCGGGGCGGGTCGAGACGCGGCGCTATTACGACTTGGCGGCGCGGGTGAAGCCGGTGCGCTATGCGCGCGACGCGGACTATGTCGAAGCGGGGCGCGCGCTGTTCGATCAGGCGGTGGCGGCGTGCCTGCGGTCGAGCGGGCCGGTCGGCGCGTTTCTGAGCGGTGGGCTGGATTCGGCGGCGGTGGCGGTGACCGCGGCGCGGCAGATGGGTCCCGGCGCGCGGCTCCCCACCTTTACCTGGGTTCCCGAAGCCGGGTGGGACGGTAAGGTCGGCAATGGCGGCTATGGCGATGAGCGCCCCTATGTCGAGGCGATCGCGGCGCAGCATCCGGCGTTGCAGCCGCACTTCGTGGATGTGGCCGGCTCCGGGTTTTTGACCGGACAGGATGCGTTGTTGCAGGCGGCGGAGCTGCCCGTGCGCAATGTCGCCAATTCCTACTGGTTCCAGGCGATCATGGCGCAGGCCAGGGATCAGGGCATTGCGGTGATGCTGGACGGTACGTTTGGCAATTTCACACTGAGCCGGGCGGGAGAAGATATCTTCCTGTACCTGTGGCAGCAGCGGGCGTGGCGCGCGCTGAACCGGGAGCTGGGTGCAGACGGGCGCTCGGCCACGGGACGGCTGCGGCGACTGGCGTCCGAGGTGATCGTGCCGCTGGGTCCACGCTGGCTGCGCGACCTGCGTGACCGGCGGCGCGGCGACGATGACGACACGCGCTGGCAGCATATCAACATGGCGCGCGCGTCGGTGGCCGAGGCGATGAATACGCGGCAGCGCGGGATCGATACCGGGACCCCCTTCTTCACCGCCGGGCCGCTGATGACGGTCGACCTGTTTCGCTGGATGATGATCGATCACGGTGCGTCGGACCTGGGCGAATCACTCGCGGGACTGACGGCGCTGCACGGCGTCGAGATGCGTGACCCGTTTGCTGACCGCCGGATCGTCGAATGGACGATGGGGCTGCCCGAGGATCAATTCTATCGCAACGGCGTGGATCGCTGGCTGATGCGGCGGATGGTCGACGGCATGCTGCCCGACAGCGTTCGGACCAACCGGCGGCGTGGCATCCAGAGCTGTGACTGGCATCTGCGCATGACGCGCGACCTGCCCCGCTATCGGGCGGAAGTCGAAGCAATGGGTGATGACGCGGATATGGCGGAAATGATCGATGTCGATCGGCTGCGCGATATGATCGATGCCTGGCCGGACCAGTCGATCACCGATTCACGCGATCCCCGGCGCTCGGCGTTGCCGGTTTTGTTGCCCCTGGCGCTCCAGGTCGGGCGCTTCGTTCTCCGGGTCAAGGGGAGCAACCGCCTTGACCCGGTGTAAACGGGCGTCGCGCTGACGCGACGCGGACGATCAGGAGGGCGGGCCGGTGTTGGGGCCGAAGCCGTCGTTAATCGGTGTGGAGGACGACGGCATCGTCGCCTCCTCAATCGCGCCGAGGTGCTGGACGACCGGTGCGGTCCAGATGCCCTTCGGCGCAGTCTGGTCCTGCGCGTCGCTGTCGATCATGTGATTCTCCCAGTTGAACGCACCTTGCTTGCCGCCAGAAATGCTGCGCAGCAACAATCATTTCGGATTTGTAATCAGTTTGGGTTGCAAAGGCTCACGCGCCGGGGCGGTCGACCGATTTGCACTTACATAACATCCGCCCGGCTAAAGCGCGCCTGCCACCGTGGCTTCCAACCCTCGAACACCGTGCGCGCGACGTTGAGCTTGCGATAATCTTTCGCCTCGGGCGGGTCGATTTCGACCCACCATTCGCGGCTCAGCGCGCTGAAGATCACCGGGCGCGGGGCGGTGCCGTGGTTGGCGAGGCCGGTATGGTAGATGCGATAATCCCACAGGATCGCGCTGCCAGGGTGAACGGTGGGGGCAAGGTCGTGCGGAGTGGTGGGCGGCTCGGTCGCGCCCGAGCGATGGCTGGCGCGCCAGAAGGCGGTGCGGCCGCTGGTTTCGTCCATGGTGACGAGCGGGACCGCGAAGGCGAGCGCGAAGGGGGGCAGGAGGCGGTCGAGCCCCTCGCGCGGGTAGAGCCAGGCGTCGCGATGCGCGGTCTGATCGGGCGCGCCGGGGACGGCGACGAGCAGGCCGACCGAGTCGACCTTGAACGCCTCGTCCAGCAACTCGGTGGCGATGTGCGCGACCGACTTGGGGAGGAGGATGGCGGGATCGGCGAGCGTGCCGTCGACCAGCAAGGGAATTGTGTGCCGGCCGACATAGGGACCGAAATATTTGCTGCGGTCGGGCTGTGCCATGTCGGGGTGGCGCGCGGCGATTTCGGCGCTGCACGCAGCCACCAGCGCGGGGTCGATCAGGTCGTCGAGCACCACCACGCCGTCGCGGCGCAGGATCGCGATCGCCTCGGCGACGGCTGTTGCTCGGTCGGTGCCGGGCGCGAAGGAGACCCGGTTATCGCTGCTCATCTGTTTCCCCTGCCCGAACTGCGCGCAGCTTTGCTGGCGTGGCGGCGCTTTTGCAAGCTGGGGTGTCAGGCGAGGAAGGGGCGCAGGGCGTGCCAGGCGGGGAGCTTGGCGGGCAGGCCGATGGTGTGGAGCGGGCTGGACGAGGGGAGGGCGAGAATGGTCCAGCGCGATGCATGCGCGCCGAGCTGGCGCAGGCCGAGGCGGTGGGCGGTGGCGCCGTTGAAGGCGATGGCGGCGAGATCGGGCAGGCTGGCGGCGAGGGTGGCGAGGTCGTTGGGCTCGGCGTTGGCGATGGCCGCGTCGCTGCTGCCCGTGCGCGTGGCGCTGGCGACGGCGTCCCACAGGCCGATCCGGGCTTCGAGGAGCGCGGCGAGGCGGGCTTCGTAGGGGAGGGCGGGGAGGTCGGCGCGGTCGATGACGGCGGCGATCAGGCGCCAGAACTGGTTCTGCGGGTGGGCGTAATATTGCCGTGCGGCGAGGCTGCGCTCACCGGGCAGGCTGCCGCAGATGAGGACGCGGGTGCGGGGGTCGGCGACGGGTGGGAAGCTGGCCTTGCGGATCATGCTGCGGGGGTGATGTCGGTGTGGATGAAGAGTGTCACCGCAATTGTGTAGCTGGATCGATTGAACGACCGGACTCGTGCATCATCCGTTCGCTCATGCTCTGAAGCGCTTCCTTGACCACCTGATTGACAGGCTTGGCATCGAGCCTGGCCAATTCTCGAGCCAGCGCGACAACTTCTGGATTTTTGATGTTTATCCGCTTTGTCACCGCATCCTCTGTGCGAGGGATATGCCGTCAGCGTGTATAGCCAATAGGCAGCATTCGCGCCACGCCCAACTTGGTTCGCACTGCAACGGGAGGTGAAGCCCGCAGCGATGGCGGCATAGTTTCGCTTGCTTGCGGCGCGGCGGGGGCAGTGCCTATGTTCCGGCCATGAAAGTTGCACAGGATACCATCGCGCTGATCGGCAACACCCCGCTCGTCCGGCTGAAAGGGCCGAGCGAAGCCGCCGGGTGCGACATTTTCGGCAAGTGCGAATTCGCCAATCCCGGGGCAAGCGTGAAGGATCGCGCGGCGCTGTTCATCGTCGAGGATGCCGAGGCGCGCGGGCTGATCCAGCCGGGCGGGACGATTGTCGAGGGGACGGCGGGCAATACCGGGATCGGCCTGGCGCTGGTCGCCAATGCCAAGGGCTACAAGACGATCATCGTCATGCCCGAGACGCAGAGCCGCGAGAAGATGGACACGCTGCGCGCGCTGGGCGCGGAGCTGGTGCTGGTGCCGGCGGCGCCTTACTCCAATCCTGGGCATTTCGTGCACACGTCGCGCCGCATCGCCGAGGAGACGCCCAACGCGATCTGGGCGAACCAGTTCGACAATATCGCCAACCGCCGCGCGCATATTGTCGGGACGGCGGAGGAGATCTGGACCCAGATGGAGGGGCGGATCGATGGGTTCACCTGCGCCGCTGGCACCGGGGGCACGATTGCGGGCGTGGGCCTGGGCCTCAAGGAAAAGGACGAGAAGGTCCGCATCGCACTGAGCGATCCGCATGGTGCGGCGCTGTATAACTATTACGCGCATGGCGAGTTGAAGGCCGAGGGGGCGTCGGTGGCCGAGGGGATCGGGCAGGGGCGGATCACCGCGAACCTGGAAGGCGCGCCGATCGATACGCAGTTCCGCATCGGTGACGATGAGGGAATGGAGTGGGTCCGCCGGTTGTTGGCCGAGGAAGGGCTGTGCCTGGGCCTGTCATCGGGGATCAATGTCGCAGGTGCGGTAGCGCTGGGGCGTGAATTGGGTCCAGGCGCCCGGGTTGCGACGATCCTGTGTGATACGGGATTTCGTTATCTTTCAACGCTTTACAACCCGGAATGGCTGCGACTCAAGGGGTTGCAGGTGCCTGAGCGGCTCGATCGCGGATAAAGCAACCGACAAAAGGGGGTTCGACAATCGGCTGTTAAGGCGTTACATTTATGCCACAGCTTATGAAATCGATGCCCAGCGATCCACACTCCAGTATGCAGCGGGTCCGCGTCGGACTGACCGGACTTGCCACCGTGATGCTGCTGATGGGTGTCGCCAGCGCGATCTTTACGTCGGCGCGCGACGAGGCGCCCGTGGTGGCCGAGGGCGCGCCCAAGCCGGAAGTGGTCGCCAACATGACCGAAGGCATGGTCACAAACAGCGCGGCCGAGCCCAAGGACGAACCGATCGCCGAACTCGGCATCGCGCCGCGCACCGCAGAATCCCCCGAACCCGAGCTCACGCCAGCCCCAGTCGACGGGGAATGAGCGCCGCCTGCCCGCGACTCCGCGCCGCATCGCGGGAATTTCCGGGAATTGCCGCCACTGTCCGCCTGTCCCGCCCCAACGGCGGCGGATCGACCCATTTTGCCCAGCCATCCGGATGGAACAGAAGGTGTTCACTTAACGAATGAAGTGAAAACAGCGGTAACCCGAGGCATTAATTGGGGCAAATTCCCGCGAAATCCCGAGTTCAGGCATTGAAAACCCGGACTGCTTGCGATAGGCCAGCGGTTAACAGGGTAACCTTTATCGTCGGCCATCATGGGTCCGGGGCGCGCGATGGCGCGCCGCGACAGGCGGAGAGGCGTGCCCGGGAGGCAAGGGGCAAGGGTGGCACGCAGCGGCTACAGAGGGGTTGGCTTACAGCTGGTGGACGACAAGGGTCGTGTCGCCATCCCCGCGGGCCTGCGCGCGACGCTGGAGAAGAACAGCGGTCACCCGACCGACAGCAAGGACGCCCGGGTCGCGATCCTGTCCACCCATGAGACCGACAAGTGCCTGGTCGCCTATGACGAGCCCTTCTTTGACGCCCTGATGGAGCGGCTCGACGCGCGCGCGACCGAGTTTGCCGGCGATCGCGGTCAGGCCGACGCTAATATCTGGCGCGACGGCGTTGGGACGAGCGAGAATATCGCGTTCGACCCGTCGGGCCGCTTCGTGCTGCCGGGGATGCTGGGGCACCTCGCGGGGATTCCCAAGGGCAGCTACGCCTTCTTCATGGGCGTCGGCGCGACGATCGAGTTGTGGAACCCGCGCACCTTGCTCGACCACCCGACCATCTCCGAACAGATCAAGGCGGCGTGCCGATACTGCCTGGACGAGAAGGGGGTGACGCTGTGACCGCGCCCCTGACCCACGACGCCGTTAACCAGGATCGTCCACATATTCCGGTGATGCTGGCCGAGGTGCTCGATGCCCTCGCCATCCAGCCCGGCGAGCGCCATGTCGATGGGACATTCGGTGCCGGCGGATACACGCGCGCGTTCCTCGAGCGGGGCGCCGAGGTGGCCGCCTTCGATCGCGATCCCGATGCGATCGAAGGCGGTCAAGCCCTTGTAGAAGCGAGCGAAAATCGCCTGATCCTGATCCAGTCGCCCTTCTCCGCGATGGACCGCGAGCTGGACGCGCGCGGCCTGTCGCCGGTCGATGGCGTGACGCTGGATATCGGCGTGTCGTCGATGCAGCTCGACCAGGCGGAGCGCGGTTTCAGCTTTCAGGCGGACGGGCCGCTGGACATGCGAATGGACCAGTCGGGCATGACTGCCGCCCAATTGGTTAACGAAATCAGTGAGTCTGATTTAACCACGATACTGAGGAATTACGGGGAAGAAAAACAGGCCCGACGTGTGGCACAAGCGATTGTGAAGGCACGGCCTCTCGCGCGCACGGGGGACCTGGCAAATGTGGTGCGGCGTGCCCTTGGGTATCGTCCGCATGAGAAGAAGGACCCGGCCACCCGGACCTTCCAGGCGATCCGGATTCACCTCAACCGCGAGCTCGACGAGCTTGAGGAAGGGCTGGTCGCGGCCGAGCGGGCGCTGAAGCCCGGCGGACGGCTGGCGGTGGTGACGTTCCACAGCCTGGAAGACCGGATGGTCAAGAAATTCCTGCGCGAACGCAGCGGGAGCGAGCCGACGGGATCGCGGCATCGCCCGATGGTCGCGGCGGAACAGGCGCCGAGTTTCGAACCGCCCGCAAAGGCGATCCGGGCCGGCGAGGATGAGATTGCGGTGAACCCGCGTGCCCGGTCGGCGACGTTGCGTGTCGCGCGGCGCACGGCGGCACCGGCGTGGCGTTGAGGAGGCGGTGATGGCGATCAAGGCGTTGAGCGGCTTTGGATGGTTTCTGACCGGCGTGGTCGTTGCGCCGGCCTGTTACCTCGTGTCGTCGCAGGTCGCGGCCGAGCGATCGAAGGTCGAGGCGGTCGAGCGCGCGATTGCGAAGGCGCACAAGGATATCCGCGGCCTGGAGACCGAGTTCGACACGCGCGCCAACCTTGCCCAGCTCGAGCGCTGGAATGGTGAGGTGATGCGCTACACCGCGCCGACGCCGCGCCAGTTCCTGGCGAGCGATACCGAGCTGGCGGCGCTGCGCCCGATGGAAGGCGACGGGACCGCCGAGCGTTATGCCGCGATGGTCGTGCCGCAGGGGTTGCCCGAGGTGGTGAGCGGTCCGGACGTGGCGAGCGATGCGGTCGCGGCGGTGAAGCCGGCGGTGGTCGAGAAGGCGGCGCCTGCACCGGTCGCGGTGACGGCTGCTGCCGTGGCCAAGCCCAAGCGCGCGGTGGCACCGGCCCCGGTGGTGGCGAAGGACAAGGCGGTGGCGGCGCTGGATCGCAGCCTGCTTAAGGATTCGAGCTTTGGCGACCTGATGCAGGGCGTCCGCGCGGAAGCGCGTAAATTGCGGTGACGGTGCTGGTCGCCCCTGCGCCGCGGATCCGCACACGCGACGGCAAGGGTGCGTCGCCGATTGCGGTCGCGCATATCCGGCTGATGATCCTGACGCTGCTGTTCGCGGCGGCGTTCGCGGTGATCGTCGGGCGGCTGGCGCTGCTGGCGATGTTTGCCGAGCCGCAGCAGACGCCGAGCGTCAACGCGATGCTGGTCCCGCTGCGCGGCGATCTGGTCGACCGCAACGGCGCGCCGCTGGCGCGCACGATCGACGCCTGGTCGATCGGCGTGCGGCCCGACCGGGTGATCGGCGACAAGACCGCGCTGGCGCAGATGCTGGCAGCGACGTTGCCGGGCAAGAGCGCTGGCGAATATGCCAAGCTGCTCAACAGCAAGGCGAGTTTCACCTATCTCAAGCGGCGCGCGGTGCCGGAATTGGTCGCGGCGGTGCATGCGCTGGGCGAGCCGGGGATCGAGTTCGCGCGCGAGCCGCAGCGGCTGTATCCGCAGGCGACGCTGGCGGCGCACGCGCTGGGCTTTGTCGATGTTGACGGCAAGGGCGTGAGCGGGATGGAGCATATCCTGGACCGCCAGCTGACCGATCCGGCGCAGCGCGGCAAGGCGGTGGCATTGTCGATCGACCTGCGCGCGCAGGCGGCGCTCGACAGCGAGCTCGGCGCGGCGATGGCAAGCTATCAGGCGCGCGGCGCGGCGGGGGTGATCCTGGACGTCGCGACGGGCGAGGTGGTGGCGATGACGTCGCTGCCGACGTTCAACCCCAATAATGTGAAGGGCGCGAATCCCGAGCATTTCCGCAACAATGTGACGCAGAGCGTCTATGAGCTGGGGTCGACCTTCAAGCCGCTGACCATGGCGTTCGCGATCGAGACCGGAATCGCGCCCTCAATGTCCAAGCGCTATGACGCGACCGAGCCATTGCAGGTCGGCGCGTTTCGCATTCGCGACGACCACGCGCAGAAGCGCTGGCTGAACATCCCCGAGACGCTGATCCATTCGTCGAACATTGCGACCGCGCGGATCGCCGACGAGCTGGGCAAGGAGCGGATGGAGGCGATGTTCCGCGGCCTGGGGTTCGACACCAAGGCGCCGATCGAGTTGGGCGGCGTGGCCGGGCCGCTGTGGCCGAAATACTGGGCGCGCACGACGGTGATGACCACCGCCTATGGCCATGGCATCGCGGTGACGCCGCTGCATCTGGCCAGCGCCTATGCCGCGATGGTCAATGGCGGGGTGTGGCGTCCGGCGACGCTGCGCAAGATCGAACCGGGCAAGGCTCCGGCTGGCCGCCGGGTGATTTCGGAAGCGACCAGCGCGCGCATGCGCCAGCTGATGCGCCTGATCGTGACGCATGGCACGGGCAGCAAGGCGGACGCTCCGGGCTATCGCGTCGGGGGCAAGACCGGCACCGCCGAGGTGCCCGGACGCGGCGGATATCAGCGCAACAAGAATGTTTCGACGTTCGCAGCGGCTTTCCCGATGGACGCACCGCGCTATGTGGTGCTCGTGATGCTCGATTCGCCGATCGGAAATGCGCAGTCCGCAGGCCAGTCCACCGCCGGGTGGACCGCGGCCCCCGTCGTCAACCGCGTCGTGATGCGCACCGGCGCGATGCTGGGCGTGGTTCCCGACGAGCGGCGGGATGTGGATGTTTCGGACCTCACCCCGCTGCTGTGGAAGGCGGAGGCGAAGGGCAAGCCCGCCGCCGTGGCTGCGCTCGGCGCGGGGGTGGACGAGTGAAGCTCGCTGACCTGACCGGCGGGGACGAGCAGGACATCGTTACCGGCTTTGCCATCGATCACCGCAAGGTCGCGCCGGGCACTGTGTTCGGCGCGTTCCGCGGCACCCGCTTCAATGGCGAGGACTATATTGCCGAGGCGGTGGCGCGTGGGGCAGTTGCGGTGGTCGCGCGGCCTGAAGTGACGGTGGAGGGCGCCGCGCATATCGCGAGCGACCATCCGCGCACCGAATTTGCCCGGATCGCGGCGCGCTTCTTTGCGCCGTTTCCGGAGACGTCGGTGGCGGTCACCGGAACCAACGGCAAGACATCGACGGTCGAGATGGTGCGGCAATTGTGGCGGATGGCGGGGCATCATGCCGCGTCGATCGGCACGCTGGGCGTCACCACGGCGGGCGAGATGGTGTCGACCGGGCTGACCACGCCGGACGTCGTGACGTTCCTGTCCAATGTCGCGGGACTGGCGCGTGAGGGCGTGACGCATCTGGCGTTCGAGGCATCGAGCCACGGGCTGTCGCAATACCGCACCGAGGGGCTGCCGGTGGCGGCGGCGGCGTTCACCAACCTGAGCCGCGATCACCTCGACTATCACAAGGACATGGCGGATTATCTGACCGCCAAGCTGCGGCTGTTCGCCGATGTGCTCGATCCCGATGGGACGGCGGTGGTGTGGGCGGACGATCCGCATAGCGAGCGGGTGATCGACATTGCCCGGATGCGCGGCAACCGGATCATCACCGTCGGCGAGCATGGCGACACGATCCGACTGGTATCGCGCGAACCGACCCTGCTCGACCAGAAGCTTGAGATTGCGTTTGGCGGTGAAACCTATCGCGTCGGGCTGCCGCTGATCGGGGGCTATCAGGCCGCGAATGCGCTGGTTGCGGCGGGGTTGGTGATCGCGACCGGGGGCGATCCGGCGCAGACCTTTGCCAATCTGGCGCAGCTGCAACCGGTGCGCGGGCGGCTGGAGCGCGCGGCGATCAGCAAGACCGGGGCCCCGGTCTATGTCGATTATGCGCATACGCCCGATGCGATCGAGGCGGCGATTGCGGCGCTGAAGCCGCATGCGGCGGGGCGGCTGATCCTGGTGTTCGGCGCGGGCGGCGACCGCGACCCGGGCAAGCGCGCGCCGATGGGACAGGCGGCGGTGGCGGGTGCGGATCTGGTGATCGTGACCGATGACAATCCGCGCGGCGAGGATGCGGCGTCGATCCGGCGCGACGTGATGAAGGGATCCCCGCAGGCGACCGAGATCGGTGACCGGCGTGCGGCGATCATGGCTGCGGTGGCGGCGGCGGGTCCGGAAGATATCGTGCTGATCGCTGGCAAGGGGCATGAGCAGGGCCAGATCGTGGGGGACATGGTGCTGCCGTTCGACGATGTGAGCGTCGCGCGCGAGGCGGCGGCGTGAGTTCGCTGTGGACCTCCGCTGAAATCGCGGCGGCGACGGGTGGGACGGCTTCGGCGGAGTTTGCGGTCGACGCGGTGGCGTTCGACAGTCGCGAGGTCGGGCCGGGGGCGCTATTTTTTGCGCTGACCGGTGAGACCACCGACGGGCACCGGTTTCTTGACCAGGCCTTTGCCAGCGGGGCGGCGGGGGCGGTGGTGTCGCAGGCGACGGCGCATCCGCATGTCCTGACCGACGATACGATGGCGGCGCTGGAGAATCTGGCGCGGGCCAGCCGTGCGCGGATGGCGGGCGTGGTGATCGGCGTGACCGGATCGGTCGGCAAGACCGGGACCAAGGAAGCGCTGTTCGAGTGCCTCGATCGACCCGAACCGGGGCAGGCACACCGATCGGTCAAGAGCTATAACAACCATACCGGCGTGCCGCTGAGCCTGGCGCGGATGCCGCGCGACACGCGGTTCGGCGTGTTCGAGATGGGGATGAACCATGCCGGCGAGCTGGCCGCGCTGACCCGGATCGTGCGGCCGCATATCGCGATCGTCACCACGATTGCCCCGGCGCACACTGAATTCTTTGACAGCGTCGAGGGGATTGCCGACGCCAAGGGCGAGATTTTCCAGGGGCTGGAGCCGGGCGGGACGGCAATCGTGCCGTTCGACAGCCCGTATCGCGACCGGCTGATCGCCGCCGCACAGCCCTATGCCGCGCGGATCGTGACGTTTGGCCTTGGCAAGGGCGCGGATGTCTGTGCGGTCGAAGTGCTGCACGGTCAGCCAGGCGGGACGTTCGTGACCGCGAAGATCGGGGCCGAAAAGACGCTGAGCTTCACCCTGTCGCAGCCGGGCGATCACTGGGTTGCCAATGCGATGGCGGTGCTGGCGGCAGTGGACGCGGCGGGCGGCGATCTGGAGCAGGCGGGGCTTGCGCTGGGGGAGATGGGCGGGATCGCAGGGCGTGGCGCGCGGTTCGCGGCGAAGGTCGCGGGCGGTGAAGCGCTGGTGATCGACGAAAGTTATAACGCCAACCCGGCATCGATGCGCGCGACGTTGGCGGTGCTGGCGGCAACCCCGGCGACGCGGCGGATCGCGGTGCTGGGCGAAATGCGCGAGCTGGGTGAGCAATCCGGGGACTTTCACGCGGAACTGGCGGAGCCGGTTTTGGGCGCGGGCGTCGAAGCGGTGCTTCTGGTCGGTGAGGGGATGAAGCCGCTCGCGGCAGCGCTTGAGGGGCGGGTCGAATTGGTCCATGTGCCCGACGCCGCTGCGGCGCGCGCGTCGCTGGAGGCGATGCTGCGCGCCGGGGACGCGGTGCTCATCAAGGGTTCGAACGGGGTCGGGCTGTCGCGGGTGGTCGCGGCGCTGGCGGGAAGGGGCTAATGCTGTACGAACTTGCCGAATGGCTGGGCTTTCCGGGCATATTGAACCTGTTCCGGTACCTGTCGTTCCGCACGGGCGCATCGGTCGCGACCGCGCTGTTCATCGGCCTGATCCTGGGGCCGCGCTTCATCGGCTGGCTGCGCGTCCGGCAGGGCAAGGGGCAGCCGATCCGCGCTGACGGACCGCAGAGCCACCTGGCCAAGCGCGGCACGCCGACGATGGGCGGCCTGATGATCCTGACCAGCCTGACGCTGGCGCTGCTGCTGTGGATGGATCTGGCCAACCCCTATATCTGGGCGTGCATCTTCGTGACGCTCGGCTTCGGGATGATCGGGTTCCTCGACGACTATGACAAGGTCCGCAAGGCGAGCACTGCGGGCGTTTCGGGCAAGGTCCGGCTGCTGGGCGAGTTCGCGATCGCGGGCGTCGCGGCGTGGGTGATCACGCTGCAGAACGGGACCATGCTGTATGTGCCGTTCTTCAGCCAGTTCAGCGTCGATCTGGGCTATTTCTACATCGTCTTTGCCGCGTTCACGATCGTGGCGTTCGGCAACGCGGTCAACCTGACCGACGGGCTGGACGGGCTGGCCACCATGCCGGTGATCATCGCGAGCATGGCATTCATGCTGATCGCCTATGTCGTGGGCAACAAGGTGTTCGCGACCTATCTTGGCATTCCGCATGTTGCGGGGGCGGGCGATCTGGCGATCTTCTGTGGCGCGATCGTTGGCGCAGGGTTGGCGTTCCTGTGGTTCAATGCGCCGCCGGCGGCGGTGTTCATGGGCGATACCGGGTCGCTGGCGCTCGGTGGCGCGCTGGGCGCGATTGCCGTCACCACGCATCATGAGCTGGTGCTGGGAATCATCGGCGGGCTGTTCGTGGTCGAGGCGCTGAGCGTCATCATCCAGGTGTTCTGGTACAAGCGCACCGGCAAGCGCGTGTTTCGCATGGCGCCGATCCACCATCATTTCGAGCAGCTGGGCTGGAGCGAGCCGACGGTCGTGATCCGCTTCTGGATCATCGCCTTCGTGCTGGCGCTGGCGGGGCTGGCGACGCTGAAACTGCGGTGATCGTTTCCGCCGCCTGGCGCGGGAAACGCTTTGCGGTACTCGGGCTGGCGCGGTCGGGGGCGGCGAGCGTGCGCGCGCTGCTGGCTGGCGGGGCGCAGGTTACGGCTTGGGATTCGAAGGTTGAGGCCCGGGATGCCTTCTCTCCCTCTCTCCGCTTGCGGGGAGAGGGTCGGGGAGAGGGGGACTCTGCCGCGGGCGATGCACTGGGTGGACAGGCCCCTCTCCCAACCCTCTCCCCTGAAGGGGAGAGGGCTATTGCGTTGGTCGACCCATTGGAGATCGACCTCAGCGGGTTTGCGGGGGTCGTGGTTTCGCCCGGCGTTCCGCTGAATACCCACCCGATCGCCGCCAAGGCACGCGATGCGGGGGTGCCCATCATCGGCGATATCGAACTGTTCGCGCAGGCGCGTTCCGAGCTTCCGGCGCACAAGGTGGTCGGGATTACCGGGACCAATGGCAAGTCAACGACGACGGCGCTGATCCACCATATTCTGGAGAGTGCGGGCATTCCGGCGCGCTTGGGCGGGAATATCGGGTTGCCGATTCTGGGGCAGGAGCCGTTGCCGGAGGGGGGCGTCTATGTGCTGGAGCTGTCGAGCTATCAGATCGACCTGACCCAGAGCCTCGATTGCGAGGTGGCGGTGCTGCTCAACATCACGCCGGATCATCTCGACCGCTATGACGGCTTCGAGGCCTATGCGGCGTCGAAGGCGCGGTTGTTTGCGATGCAGTCGGTCGGGCATGCCGCGATCATCGGGATCGGGGATGAAGCTTCGCAGGGCGTGGCGAAGCAGGTTGCGCGCTCCGGGCGGGCGGAAGACCTGACCAAGATCGCGCCGGGTTTCTGCATGGACCAGTCGCGCTGGCCGGCGCTGCAGGGGCCGCACAATGCGCAGAACGCGCTCGCCGCGATCGCCGCGTGCGAGGCGCTGGGCGTGGGTCAGGCGAGCATCGACCGGGGGCTGGAGAGCTTTCCCGGCCTGCCGCACCGGATGGAGCGGGTTGCGACGCGGAACGGCGTGCTGTTCGTCAATGACAGCAAGGCGACCAATGCTGAGTCCACGGCGCCTGCGCTAGCAGCCTATCCGCGTATTCACTGGATTTTGGGCGGCAAGGCCAAGACTGCGGACCTGGACGCCTGCCGTTCGGGTTTCCCCCATATTGTCCGCGCCTACACGATCGGCGACGCGACCGAGATGTTTGCGGAACTCCTGAAGGACGAGATGCCGGTCGAACGCTCGGGCACACTTTCCGAAGCGGTGCGCGCGGCGGCGGCGAATGCGGTGGCGGGGGAGACGGTGCTGCTGTCCCCGGCCTGCGCGTCATTCGACCAGTTCCGCGATTATGAGGATCGCGGCGAGCAGTTCCGAGCGGCGGTGGAGGCCCTGTCATGACCGACGTGATCCGCGCGACCACCAAGCGCAAACCGCTGCGCGAGCGGTTCGAGGACCAGCTGAGCCGGGGCAGCAAGACGCCGCTGGGCCTGTGGTTCTGGGAAATCGACCGCATCCTGTTGCTGCTCGCATTCCTGCTGATCGGCATCGGGCTGGTCGCGGTGGCGGCGGCGTCGCCGGCGTCGGCGGAGCGCTATTCGGATACGACCAAGCAGTTTGCGTCGATGCATTATTTCTGGCGGCAGGCGCTGTGGATCGGGCTGTCAATTCCGACGCTGCTGATCGTGTCGATGCTGCCGGTCGGGCTGGCGCGGCGTGGGGCGATCCTGGGCACCGCGATTTGCGTGGTGCTGGTCGGGCTTGCTGCGTTTTTCGGTTCGGAGATCAACGGCGCGCGGCGCTGGATCGGCTTTGGCATCGCGTCGTTCCAGCCGTCCGAGTTTCTCAAACCCCTCTATATCGTCACGACTGCCTGGCTGTTGTCGCTCCGCGCCAAGGATGCGAGCCTGCCGGTGATCCCGGTGACGGGCGTGCTGACCGCCGTGATCGCGGTGCTGCTGATGAAGCAGCCCGATTTCGGGCAGACGATGATCTTTGCCGCGGTGTGGGTCGTGCTGTTGATGCTGGCCGGCATTTCGACGCGCGCGATCGGATTTCTGGGCGGTGCGGGCGTGGCCGGGGTGGTCGCGGCCTATCTGTTCTACGACACCGCGCGGACGCGCATCGACAGCTTCCTGTTCCCCGATCCCGAAAAGGCGCAGGCGGAGCATTATCAGACCGACATGGCGCACGCCGTGCTGACCGGGGGCGGGGCGACCGGCACTGGCCCGGGCGGCGGGACGGTCAAGTTCAAGCTGCCCGAGGCGCATACCGACTACATCTTCTCGGTCGTGGGTGAGGAGTTCGGGTTGATCGCGTGCATCGTCATCGCGCTGATCTACCTGGCCATCGTGGTGCGCGTGCTGATCAAGCTGCTGGACGAGGAGGACTCGTTCCGGTTGCTCGCGGCGGCGGGGCTGGCGGCCCAATTCGGGATTCAGGCGGTGATCAACATGGCGGTCAACACCGGCCTTGCCCCCTCCAAGGGGATGACCTTGCCCTTCATTTCCTATGGCGGATCGTCGATGGTGGCATTGTCGATCGGGATGGGACTGCTGCTCGCTTTCACGCGGCGGAACCCGTATCTGAAGCGATCAAGCTATACGGTTCGAGGAAGCAATAAATGACATCGGGACGGCAATACGTCCTCGCCGCCGGGGGCACCGGCGGACATATGGTTCCAGCGGCAGCGCTCGCGGCGGAGCTGATGCGGCGCGGGCACAAGGTCGCGCTGATTTCGGACGAGCGCGGGGTGCGCTTCCCCGACCTGTTCGACGGGATCGAGACGCATGTCGTTCCGGCATCGCGCTTTGCCGGCGGGCCGATCGGGTGGCTGAAGGCGCTGAGTACCATGGCCAAGGGGCGGGCGCAGGCGCGCAAGCTGTATCGCCAGCTGCGCCCGGCGGCGGTGGTGGCGTTCGGCGGATATGCGTCGATGCCCGCGCTGTCGGCGGCATTCGCGGCGAAGGTGCCGACGGTGATCCATGAGCAGAATGCCGTGCTGGGCCGGGTCAACCGGCTGGTCGCGGGCAAGGTGGGGGCGATCGCCACCAGCTATGCCGAGGTGGCGCGGTTGAAGCCGGCTTATGCGGGCAAGACCCATCTGACCGGCAATCCGGTGCGCGAAGCGGTGCTGGAGCTGCGGCTGCGGCCCTATCCGCCGCTGGAGGAGGATGGGATTTTCCGGGTGCTGGTGACGGGCGGGAGCCAGGGCGCGTCGGTGCTGTCGCAGGTCGTGCCCGATGGCCTGGCGCTGCTGCCCGTGCATTTCCGGCGCCGGTTGCAGGTGACGCATCAGGCGCGGGTCGAGGATATCGACGAAGTGCGCCGCAAATATGCCGAGCATGGCATTCCGGCCGAGATCGCGACGTACCTGCCCGACCTGCCCGAGCGGCTGGCCTGGACGCATATCGTGATTGCGCGCGCTGGCGCCTCGACCATCGCCGAGCTGACTGCGGCGGGGCGTCCGGCGATCCTGGTGCCGCTGCCCAGCGCGACCGACGATCACCAGACGGCCAATGCGCGCGAGATCAGCGCGGCGGGCGGGGCGCGGACGATCCCGCAGCGGGCGTTCACGGCGCAGGAACTGGCGAAGCAGATCCAGAAGCTGGGGCTGGACCCCGAGGGGCTGGCGCATGCGGCGGCGTGTGCGCGCAGCGTCGGGCGGCCGGATGCGGTCCGCGACCTGGCCGATCTGGTGGAATCGATCGACGCCGACTGGGCGTCGGCAGGAATGGGGCGCGCCGAACCGGTCAAAACGGTGCGCACCGGTGAAGCGTTCGCGAAGGTGCAGGCATGAAGGGTCCTTCGACAAGCTCAGGACAGGCGACCCCTGTCATCGGAGCAATCCGATGAAAGGCGTCGCCAAGGATATCGGGACGATCCATTTCGTCGGCATCGGCGGGATCGGCATGTCGGGCATTGCCGAGGTCATGCATAACCTGGGCTACAAGGTGCAGGGCAGCGACAGTGCCGAGGGCTATGTCGTCGAGGGCCTGCGCAAGCGTGGGATCGCGATCACCATCGGGCAGAGCGCCGACAATCTGGGCGATGCGGCGGTGGTCGTCACTTCGACCGCGATCAAGCGCGACAACCCGGAAGTGCAGGCCGCCTATGCCGCGCGCATTCCGGTGGTGCGGCGCGCGGAGATGCTGGCCGAACTGATGCGGCTCAAGTCCACCGTTGCGGTGGCGGGGACGCATGGCAAGACCACGACGACGAGCATGATCGCGGCGCTGCTGGATGCGGGCGGGATCGACCCGACCGTGATCAATGGCGGCATCATCAACCAGTACGGCTCCAACGCGCGGCTGGGCGACAGCGAGTGGATGGTGGTCGAGGCCGATGAGAGCGACGGCAGCTTCCTGCGGCTCGATGGCACGATTGCTGTGGTGACCAATATCGATCCCGAGCATCTCGACCACTATGGCAGCTTCGAGCGCGCCAAGGACGCCTATGTCGAGTTTGTCGAGAATGTGCCTTTCTATGGCGCTGCACTGCTGTGCCTCGACCATCCCGAGGTGCAGGCGATCATCCCGCGCGTGCGCGACCGGCGGATCGTGACCTATGGCTTTGCGGCGTCGGCCGACGTGCGCGGGGTGAATGTTCAGCCCTATCCGGGTGGAAACAAGTTCGAGGCGATCATCCGCCATCGCGACGGGACCACGCGGTCGATCGAGGGGATCGACCTGCCGATGCCGGGGCGGCACAATGTCCAGAACGCGCTGGCGGCGATCGGCGTGGCGCTGGAAATGGGCATCGATGATGCGACGATCCAGAACGGCTTTGCCAAGTTTGGCGGGGTCAAGCGGCGCTTTACTAAGGTCGGCGAGATCGCGTTCGATGGGCAGCCGCCGGCGATCGTGATCGACGATTATGGCCATCATCCGGTGGAGATCCGCGCGGTGCTGTCGGCGGCGCGGGAGAGCGCGCAGGGGCGGGTGATCGCGGTGGTTCAGCCGCATCGCTACTCGCGGCTCGGCAATCTGATGGACGACTTTGCGCAGGCGTTCAACGACGCCGACATGGTGCTGGTGACGCCGGTCTATGCCGCGGGAGAAGCGCCGATCGAGGGCGTGAGCGGCGAGGCTTTGGTCGAGCGCACGCTGGCGCGCGGGCACCGGCTGGCGGAGAGCGTCGCCGATGCCGATGCGCTGGCGGCGCGGATCGCGGAAGTCGCGCTGCCGGGCGATCTGATCGTGTGCCTGGGCGCGGGGGACATCACGAAGTGGGCCGCGGGCCTCGCCGAAGCGGTCGACGCCAAGCGGAGCGTGGCGGCATGAGCGACTGGTTCACCCTTGCAACCGATATGCAGCGCGAGATCCTGCGCGCGCAACAGGCGCAGATGGACGCGGCGCAGACGATGCTCGACGCGGGCAAGGACGTCGCGAAGCTGCAGGAGGCGGGGGTGAAGGCCGCCGAGGCGAACCTGTCCTATTGGAAGCAATGGGCAAAGCTGTGGGGGGTGAAGTGAACGCAACGCTTCTCCCCAAGGTACGGGGGAAGCTGACCCCCGACGCGCCGCTGGCGCCGCTCGTCTGGTTCAAGAGCGGCGGGACGGCGGAATGGCTGTTCGAGCCTGCCGATGTCGATGATCTGTGCGATTTCCTGTCGCAGCTCGACCCGGCGGTGCCGGTGATGGCGCTGGGGCTGGGGTCCAACCTGATCGTGCGCGATGGCGGGGTGCCGGGCGTGGTGGTGCGGCTGGGCAAGGCGTTTGCGAAGGTCGAGCGGGTCGATGCAACGACGCTGAAGTGCGGCGGCGGGGCGAGTGGCATTTTGGTTTCATCGAGCGCGCGGGATGCGGGGATTGGTGGCGTCGAATTTCTGCGGTCGATCCCCGGTACCGTGGGCGGGTTCGTGCGGATGAATGGCGGCGCTTATGGGCGCGAGACCAAGGATATCCTCGTCGAATGCGAGGTCGTGCTGCGCTCGGGCGAGCAGGTCACGCTGCCGGTCGATGCGCTGGGTTACACCTATCGCCACTCCGAACTGCCGGAGGGGGCGATTGTGGTCAGCGCGACCTTTCGCGGTGAGCCGGGAGAACCCGCCGCGATCCAGGCGGAGATGGACCGCATCGCCGCTGCCCGCGAGGCGTCGCAGCCGTTGCGCAGCAAGACCGGCGGGTCGACCTTCAAAAATCCCGAGGGCGACAAGGCGTGGCGGCTGGTCGATGCGGCGGGCTGTCGCGGCCTCATGCGCGGCGGGGCGCAGGTGAGCGAGAAGCATACCAACTTCCTCATCAACACCGGGGACGCCACCAGCGCGGATATCGAGGGGCTGGGGGACGAGGTCCGCGCGCGGGTGAAGGCCGCGAGCGGGGTTGAGTTGGAATGGGAAATACAGCGTGTGGGGGTGGTGAAGTGACGAACATGTCGTCGCCCCGGCGCAGGCCGGGGCCGCCAAGTTTTGAAGTTCAAGCACCGCCACAGGGCGGCCCCGGCCTGCGCCGGGGCGACGGAGATTTTGCGTGAGCGTTACCCCCCTCCACGTCGCGGTCCTGATGGGTGGCTGGTCGGCCGAGCGGCCGGTGTCGCTGATGTCGGGTGCGGGAATATCCGAGGCGCTGGAGTCGCTCGGCCACACCGTCACGCGGATCGACATGGATCGCGATGTTGCGGCGAAGCTGGCGGCGGCGAAGCCCGATGTCGTGTTCAATGCGCTGCACGGGACCCCCGGCGAGGACGGGACAGTGCAGGGGATGCTCGACCTGATGGGGCTGCGTTATACCCATAGCGGCATGGTCACATCGGTGATCGCGATCGACAAGGTGCTGACCAAGCAGGCGCTGGTGCCGCATGGCATTCCGATGCCGGGTGGGGCGATCGTCTCGACCGCGTCGCTGTATGAAGCCGATCCGATGCCGCGGCCCTATGTGCTCAAGCCCGTCAATGAGGGGTCGTCGGTCGGCGTGGCGATCGTCACGACTGAGGGGAATTATGGCAACCCAATCTCCCCCGAGGCGAAGGGGCCGTGGCAGGAGTTCGACGACTTGCTCGCCGAGCCGTTCATTCGCGGGCGCGAGCTGACCACGGCGGTGCTGGGCGACACGGCGTTGCTGGTAACCGAGTTGCGGCCCAAGAGCGGGTTCTACGATTTCGACGCCAAATACACCGATGGCATGACCGACCATATCTGTCCGGCGGAGATTCCCGACGAGATTACGGAGGCGTGCAAGCGGCTGGCGCTCGAGGCGCATCGCCTGCTCGGGTGCAAGGGTGCGTCGCGGTCGGATTTCCGCTGGGATGACACCCAGGGGCTGGACGGGCTGTTCCTGCTCGAGGTCAACACCCAGCCGGGGATGACGCCGCTGAGCCTGGTGCCGGAACAGGCCAAGGCACTGGGGATGAGCTATCCTCAGCTGGTGCAGGCGATCGTGGACGAGGCAATGAAGGACGGGGCCGGATGAGCCGCAAGCCCGCCACCAAGCGCCCCACGGTCAAGCCCAAGCGCCGCGCGCAATCGAAGCGCAAGCAGCCGCATCTGCTCGACCGGATGGTCGCGGCGATGCCGGTGAGCGAGGCGACGCTGCACCGGATCATCGCGTGGAGCATCACCGGGATCGCGGTCGCGTCGCTGATCGGCGTGGCGACGCTGTTCGGTGTGCCGGGGGCGGTCGGGACGGCGCTGGCCGAAGGCGTGGGGCAGGCGGGCTTTCGCGTGCAGCAGGTCGAGGTGACCGGGATCAAGCGCGCCGACAAGATGACGGTGTATAACTACGCGCTGGACGAGAAGAGCCGCGCGATGCCGCTGGTCGATCTGGACGAGGTGCGCGGGCGGTTGATGACGATCGGCTGGGTCGCCGATGCGCGCGTGTCGCGTCGCCTGCCCGATACTTTGGTGGTCGATATCGTCGAGCGCAAGGCGGCGGCGGTGTGGCAGCATCAGGGGCAACTCATGCTGATCGATGCCGAGGGCGTGCTGCTGGAGCCGGTATCGGCGGACGCGATGCCCGACCTGCCGCTGGTGATCGGCGACGGCGCCTATGCGCAGCAGCCGGCGTACCAGCGGCTGCTGGCGGCGGCACCCGCGCTGCGCCCGCTGGTCAAGGCGGCGACGTGGATCGGCAATCGCCGCTGGGACTTGAGCTTCAACACCGGCGAACGACTGGCGCTGCCCGAGGGGGAAGAGGCGGCGGCCAAGGCTTTGGTCAAATTCGCCGAGCTGGATGGGGCGGACCGGTTGCTGGGGCGCGGCTATCTGCGCTTCGACCTGCGCGATCCGACGCGGCTGGTGGTGCGGATGCCGGGGCAGGTGGTCCGTAAAGAGATTGAATCGGCGGCAGAAACTGCCAGTGTGAATGTGCAGGGGGAATAAGACATGGCCAAGACCGCGCCCGAAGGACTGATTACCGCACTCGACATCGGATCGTCGAAGGTGTCGGCGCTGATCGCGCAGAAGGGCGATGGCGGCGAACTGGTCGTGCTCGGCACTGGCCAGCGCGAGAGCCGGGGCGTGCAGCGCGGCTATATCGCCGACATGGCCGCGACCGAAGTCGCGGTGCGCGAGGCGGTCGAGCTTGCCGAGCGGATCGCGGGCACGAACATCGAGGATGTCTGGGTCAGCTTCTCCGCCGGGGGGCTGGAGTCCAATATCCTGCGGCTCGAGGTCGATCTGGGCGGGCATCGCGTCGAACAGTCGGACATCGACGATCTGCTGCGCGCGGGGCGTGAGGCGATCAATCCGGGTGGGCGGATGGTTCTGCATGCCCAGCCGACGCGCTACACGCTCGATGGCCTCGCTGGCGTCAAGCAGCCGCGCGGGCTGCATGCCGAGCGGCTGGGTGTCGATATCCATGTCGTGTCGACCGAGGGTGCGCCGGTGCGCAACCTGGACCTGTGCGTCCGGTCGGCGCATCTGGAGGTGCGGTCGATCATCGCCGCCCCCGTCGCCACGGGGCTTGCCTGCCTGTCCGAGGAAGAGCGCGAGCTGGGCGTGGCTTTGGTCGAGATCGGCGCGGGCGTCACCAATGTCTCGGTCTACAAGGATGGCGTGCTCACCGGGCTGTCGTCGATCCAGCAAGGGTCGGCGGATATCACCGACGACATTGCCAGCGCGTTCGGGACGCGGCGCGGGCAGGCCGAGCGGATGAAGTGCTTTTATGGCAGCGCCAACATGACGCCGCGCGACAATCACGACATGATCGACATCGCGCCCGCGAGCCTGGAGGAAGAGGGCGAGGGCGCGCGGATCACGCGGGCACAGCTGATCGCGGTCATCCGCCTGCGGCTCGACCGGTTGATGGCGGAAATCGCCAAGGAGCTGACGCGCCTCAATTTCGAGGATCCGGTGGGGCGGCAGATCGTGCTGACGGGCGGCGGCGCCGAGCTGAAGGGCGTAGCGGATTATGCGCAGCAGGCGCTGGGCCGGTCGGTCCGCGTTGGGCGTCCGCGCGGCCTGAGCGCTCTGCCCGAGGCGCATGCGGGGCCGGCGTTCGCGACGCTGGCGGGGCTGGCGACATTCGCGGCAGCCGATCCCGTTGACCTGCGCACGCTGGAGCCGTCGCGCGGGCAATTGGTCGTGCGGAGCAATCCGAAAGCGATGATCCAGCGGATGATGGCGGCTTTTCGGGCCAATTATTGACATTTCCTGTGGGCGATCGGCGGATAACGCTGGAATGGCCCCCGGCGATGGTGCAGAAACAGCGTTACAAACAGGTGTTGCTTGGGGTGCGCGCCTGAGGAGATACACAGACGATGAGCATCGACTTCCTTCCGCCCGACCTGGATGAACTGACGCCGCGCATCACGGTGATCGGAGTCGGCGGCGCGGGCGGCAACGCGATCGCGAACATGATCCGCGCCGAAGTGCAGGGCGTCGAGTTCCTGGTCGCCAACACCGACGCGCAGGCGCTGAAGCAGTCGAGCGCTGGCCAGCGCATCCAGCTGGGTGCGAAGATCACGCAAGGTCTGGGCGCAGGCAGCCGGCCGGAGATCGGCCGCGCCGCCGCCGAAGAAACCATCGAAATGGTGCAGGAAGCGCTGAAGGGAGCGCATATGTGCTTCATCGCGGCCGGCATGGGCGGCGGCACCGGCACCGGTGCGGCTCCGGTGATCGCCAAGGCAGCGCGCGACATGGGCATCCTGACCGTCGGCGTCGTGACCAAGCCGTTCGCGTTCGAAGGCAAGAAGCGCGCAATGTCGGCGGAAGCGGGCATCGAGGAGCTGCAGAAGTTCGTCGATACGCTGATCGTCATCCCCAACCAGAACCTGTTCCTGGTCGCCAACGCCAACACGACGTTCAAGGAAGCGTTCGAGATGGCGGACGAGGTGCTGCAGCAGGGCGTGCGCGGCATCACCGACCTGATGGTCATGCCGGGCCTGATCAACCTCGACTTTGCCGACGTCCGCGCCGTGATGAGCGAGATGGGCAAGGCGATGATGGGCACCGGCGAGTCGAGCGGCGACAACCGCGCGATTGAGGCGGCGCAGCAGGCGATCGCCAACCCGCTGCTCGACGGCGTGTCGCTGGATGGTGCCAAGGGTGTCATCGTGTCGATCACCGGCGGCGAGGACATGCGCCTGCTCGAAGTCGACGAAGCCGCGAACCATATCCGCGAGCTGGTCGACGACAATGCCAACATCATCTGGGGTTCGGCGTTCAACCCCGACCTGGAAGGCAAGATCCGCGTGTCGGTCGTCGCCACCGGCATCGAGGCGGATGCGTCGGCCAAGCCGGCGGCCCCGGCTGCGCCCGAGGCGAGCCGCAGCTTCTCGTTCGGCACCGTGCGTCGCCCGCTGGGCGCTGCCGCCCCGGCTGCGGAAGCGCCCGTCGCAGCTGCACCCGAACCGCAGCCCGAGCCGGTCGCGCAGGTTGCGCCCGAGCCGGAAGCGCCCGCTCCGGCACCGGTCGCGGCGGATGAGGACGAATTCACGCTGGAAGCACCTGCTGCGCTGCCCGCCGACGATGCGGACGAGCTGGTGCTCGGCTCCGACGCAGTGGTGCCCGAAGCGCCTGCCGCGCAGGAACCGCCGCGCGAGCCGACGATCCGTCGCCGCTGGCTGACCGGCGGCGATGACGAGGAGGTTGTGGCTCCGGCCCCAGCCCCGGTCGAAGCGCCGAAGAAGACCGGCGGCACGCTGTTCGAGCGGATGGCGGCGGCGCGCAACGGGTCGAAGGATGACGACGACAAGGATCCGCTGGACATCCCGCGCTTCCTTAACCGCCAGAACAATCAGTAATCGGAAACGGGGCCCGGCGCGTCTGGCGTGCGGGCCCCGGCATCCTGTCGCGACCATGCCCCGGCCTGTCTCCGGCGCATCGCACCGACAGCTGATGTTCAGACCACGGATGGTGTAGCCTGCGGACTCCCATGACACGCGCAGCCCGATCCAGCCGCATTTCCTTGCTTTTGAGCGCCGCGCTGGTCGCTATCGCCCCGGGGGTTGCGCCGCGTGCTGCCGCGCAGGAAGTTGCGCCGCCGCCCACGCCCAATGCCGACCGGCTGGCGGAGCAGATGCGCATCCTCGCCACCGATCCGCGCAATGTGCCAGCGCTGCTCGCTGCGGGCGAGTTGAGCGCACGGCTCAACGATCCGGCGGCGGCGGCGGGCTTTTTCGCGCGGGCTCAGGCGCTGGCACCCGGCAATCCGCGCGTTGCCGCTGGGCAGGCGATGGTGATGGTGCGGTCCGAGCGGCCGGGCGAGGCGCTGCGGCTGTTCGCACTGGCCGAGCGTGGCGGCGTGGCGATGACACCTTATGCTTCCGACCGCGCGCTTGCCTATGATCTGATCGGCGCGCAGGCGCATGCCCAGCTTGAGCATCGCATCGCGATGGCGCAGGGCGGCGATGACGAGACCGCGCGCCGCTATGCCTATTCGCTGGGGATCAGCGGGCGCACCGATGAGGCGATGAAGATCCTCGATCCGCTGCTGCGCCGGAGCGACCGCGCGGCGTGGCGGGCCCGGGCGTTCATTCTGGCGATGAATGGCGATGCTGCCGGGGCTGACCGGATTGCAGCGAGCATGATGGGTGGCGTGGGCACCGCGCTGGCGCCGTTCTTTCGGCGTCTGCCGGCGCTCGCCCCCGCCGACAAGGCGTTTGCGGTCCATTTCGGCGAGCTGCGGCGGACTCCGTCGCGCATCGCCGATGCGCAGGTTGCGCCGCCTCTTCCCACGATTGCGCCGGTGCAGGTTGCGGCTGCGCCGCCACCGCCGCCGCCACCGCGCGCTGCGGGTTCGGAATTTGCGTCGATCAGTCCCGAACGGCGCATGAGCGCGCGCGAACGGCGGGCGCAGGAAGCGGCGGCTGCGCGCCAGGCTGCGGCGGATGCCGAGGCGAAGCGGATCGCCGATGCGCGCGCGGCGCAGGAGGCCGAGACCCGGCGACAGGCCGAGGCCGCGCGCCTCGCCGAACAGCAGCGGCTGGAGATGGAGCGCGTCGCCGCGGCGCAGCGTCAGGCCGAAGCGCAGCGGCTCGCTGACGCAGAGCGTGCGGCTCAGGCGCAGCGCGAGGCGGACGCCCGGGCTGCGCAGGAGCGCGCGACGCGTGAAGCCGAGGCGCGGCGTGCTGCCGAAGCTGCGACGGCGTCTGCGGCTGCTCCGCCGCCAGCGGCGACGCCGGTTGAAGTCGCGCGTTCGCCTGAACCTGCGCCCGAGGTTGCGCCTCAGCCCAAGCCCCGCGTCGGGGGCGAGGACAATGTCATCGCGCGGATCATGGCGGGGATCACGATTCCAGCGTCGGAGCTGGGCGTCGATCCGCTGCCCGGGCGTGAGGCCGAGCCGACACCCGCGCCGGAACCACAACCGGCAGCAGCCCCGGCCGTGGCAGCCAGCAAGCCCAAGCCTGAGACTGTGGCGAAGCCAGCGGCTGCGGCCAAGGTGGACCCCAAGGCAAAGGCGGATCCCAAGCCGAAGGCAAAGACCGACCCCAAGGCCAAGCCCAAGGTTGATCCCGCCAAGGCCGAGCCCGCGCGCCACTGGGTGCAGGTTGCTGGCGGCGCCGACGTGAAGGCGCTGCCCAAAGCGTGGAAGGCGGCGGTGGCCGAGGCGCCCGCAGAGTTCCGCGGCAAACAGGCATGGACGACGCCGCTGCGCTTCACCAACCGCTTGCTCGCCGGGCCGTTCAAGACGCCGGCGGCGGCGCAGGACTTCGTCAACGCGATCAAGAAAAAGGGCGTTTCGGCCTTTGCCTGGACCAGCGAGGCGGGACAGAAGATCGAGAAGCTCGACGTCAAATGATCTATGCGGCGGCGATGCCGATTCGTGTGACCAGCTTTCGATGACCCTTGCCCGCTATGCCAGCGATCCCGCGCGCAGCCGTGGGCGGTTCCACGACGAGGGGCAGGGGACCGCGCGCGGGCCGCGCGATGCGTTTCAGCGCGACCGCGACCGCATCGTGCATTCGATCAGCTTTCGCCGCCTGCGCCACAAGACGCAGGTGTTCATGGCACCCGATGGCGACCATTTCCGCGTCCGGCTGACCCACAGCCTGGAGGTGGCGCAGATCGGACGGACGGTGGCGCGGACGCTGGGGCTGAACGAGGATCTGACCGAGGCCCTGTGCCTGGCGCACGATATCGGCCACCCGCCGTTCGGCCATGCCGGTGAGCGCGCGCTGGAAGAGGCGCTGAGCGGGCAGGGCGGGTTCGACCATAATGGCAACACGCTGCGTGCGCTGATGGTGGTCGATTGCCCCTATCCCGGATGGGACGGGCTGAACCTGAGCTGGGAGACGCTGGAGGGGCTGGCCAAGCATAATGGGCCGGTGACCGCGCCGGGCTGGGCGTTGGCGGCGGCGGATGCGGCGTTTCCGCTGGAGCTGACGCAGCACAGCTCGCTGGAGGCGCAGGTCGCGGCGATTGCCGACGACATCGCCTATGACAATCACGATATCGACGATGGCTTGCGCGCTGGGCTGCTCACGCTCGATCAGCTGCTGGCAGTGCCGCTGGTCGCGCGCGGATGGGATGCGGTGCGCGCGCGGTTCCCCGATGCTTCCGAGAAGCGGCTGCTGCGCGAACTGGTGCGTGCGCAGATTGGGGTGATGGTCAACGACCTGCTGGACGAGACGCGGCGGCGGATTGCCGAGACGGGCATCGAGACGGCCGAGGATGTGCGCGCGGCGGGGCGGGCGCTGTGCGGCTTTTCCGACGCGATGCGCGAGGAGGAGCGGGCGCTCAAGCGCTTCATGTACGCCAATCTCTATCACCATCCGCACCAGCTGGCGGCGGCGGAGATGGCGCATGGCGTGATCGCGGGGCTGTATGCGGCCTATGCGGCGGACCCGGCGCTGATGCCGGAGGCATGGCATGAAACGCTGCCCGGTGAAGAGCCGTGGCGCAGTCGGCATATCGCGGACTTCATCGCGGGGATGACCGACCGCTACGCGATCTCGCGGTATCGCGAAGTGGTTGGGGCGATCGAATTGCCGGAGGGGTTTTGAGTTTTGCAATTCCTCCCCTGCCGCGCAGGGGAGGTGGCAGCACGCAGTGCTGACGGAGGGGTCGCCGTCGTCAGACGGCGGAATTTTGCCGAGATGTTTACGGCTGTCTGCGCAGCCGCCCCTCCACCACCGCCTTTGGCGGTGGTCCCCCTCCCCTGAGCAAGCTCAGGGGAGGAATTGGACGCTTAGCGCGCAGCCGTCTGGACGGCGGGTGCCAGCGGCTTGGCGATGCGGAACGACACCGGGGTGCCGCCGACGCGGCCGGTGACCTGCTTGCCGCGGACGACGAGCGTGTAGGCCGAGCCGCCGGGGAATGCCTTGCCTTCGAGCACGGTGGCGTCGCCATCCTGCTTGCTGGTGTAGACATAGGTGACGCCGTCACGCTTGAAGCTGCGCTCACCGGCATAGGCGGCGACGGGCAGGCTGAGGAGGACGGCGGCGCTGATGAAGGTCTTGATCACGATCTTTCTCCCTTGAAGATTTGAAGGGCCAGATCGGCATCCAATATTGTTCTGTTCTTGCGCCCATTGATATGCTGCGGCGCAGCAATGCCAAGCGCGAAGGGTGCAAGCGCGATTGCATGCCACGCATCGGGGACAAAGTGACGCGCGGATGCGACGAACCGCGCGGCTGGCACAGATTTGCGACAAAGCGGGCGTAGCGTTCGATGGTCACTCTTCGGGATATTGCCCATGTCGGACGCGAGCATTGCCCTTAACCGGTTCGGATTAGGCGGAAAGGCGGATGCGCCCGCACCCGCGGAGCCGCGCCGCGCGCTGATCGACCAGATGGCGCGGTTCGATGCGCGGCCCGGGGCGATTGCGGTGCTGCCCGCCACGCCGGTCATCGCCGCCGCAGTCGCGGATTATCTGGAAGAGCTGCGCATGGTGCAGCGTGAGTTGCGGCAGGAGCGCCGCGCGGGCGACGCGATGCCGGATGGTGATGCTGCCGATCCGGCGCGACAGGTGCGTCAGGCCAATCGGCAGCAGGGGCGCGACTTCTACATGACCGCCGCTGGCGCGCGTGCGCAGGCGGCGGTGGCGAGCGACACGCCGTTCGTCGAGCGGCTGGTGCATTTTTGGTCGAACCATTTTGCCGTGTCGGCGGACAAGCAGACCATGGTGGGACTGGCCGGGGCGTTCGAGTTCGACGCGATCCGGCCGCATGTGCTGGGCAAGTTTCGCGACATGCTCCACGCGGTCGAGCGGCATCCGGCGATGCTGCTCTATCTGGATCAGGCGCAGTCGGTCGGGCCGGGGAGCGTTGCGGGGCAGGCGGCCGCGCGGCGCGGCGGGCCGCAGCGGGTGGGCCTCAACGAGAATCTGGCGCGCGAGATATTGGAGCTGCACACGCTGGGCGTACGCACCGGCTATACGCAGGCGGACGTGACCGAATTTGCCCGCGCGATGACCGGTTGGAGCGTTGCGGGAATCACGCGCGGTCCGGCGGCGCGCTTTGCCGGGCTGGAGGGCAAGCCGGGCAGTTTTGTCTTTGCCGGGCGTATCCATGAGCCGGGGACGCGCACGATCCTCGGCAAAAGCTATACCCAGCAGGGTGAGCGGCAGGCGGCGGCGGTGCTCGACGACCTGGCCGTGCATCCGGCGACGGCGAAGCATATCGCGGTGAAGCTGGCGCGGCATTTTGCGGGGGACGAACCGCCCGCGTCGCTGGTTGGCAAGCTGGAGGCGGCGTTCCTGAAATCGGGCGGCGACCTGCCGACCGTCTATCGCGTGCTGATCGAGGCGCCTGAGACGTGGGTCGCGCAGCCGGTCAAGTTCCGCACGCCATGGGAATGGTCGATCGCGGCGATGCGCGCGCTCGGCACGCGCGAAATTCCGGGCGAGGCAGTGCTGGGGCTGATGAACCAGCTGGGTCAGCCGGTGTGGCGACCGGGCTCTCCGGCGGGCTTCGACGATATTGCGGCGAGCTGGGCCGGGCCGGATGCGGTGATGCGTCGGGTCGAGGCGGCGGAGCGGATGGCGGCGCGTACCCGCGACACGATCGATGCGCGCGCGCGGGCGGCTGTGCTGTTCCCCGGTGCGCTGAGTGCGACGACGCAGCAATCCATCGCGCGCGCCGAGAGCGCGTCCCAGGGCGTCGCGCTGATGCTCGTCGCCCCCGAATTCATGCGGAGATAATGTGATGATCAACCGCCGCAATCTTGTTCTGACCGGCGCTGCGGGTGCGCTGTCGCTGGGCTTTGCGCCCCGCCTTGCCTTTGCGCAGGCGGCGAGCGACCGCCGGTTCGTGTTCATTATTCAGCGCGGTGCCGCCGATGG
Organism: Sphingomonas sp.; assembly: GCF_030145815.1. Lineage (GTDB taxonomy): Bacteria > Pseudomonadota > Alphaproteobacteria > Sphingomonadales > Sphingomonadaceae > Sphingomonas. The sequence goes on along the minus strand of NZ_JAIXHL010000004.1, from coordinate 121,715 downwards.
GCTGGGTACGCTCGCGCCGGTCGGCGATCCGGCCTTTGCCGCGCAGCGCGGGGTGCTGGCGCAGGACTTCGCCGATGCGGCGAAGCTGGATGCGATGTTCGCGCTGCATCCCAATCTCAAGAACGTCGCGCAGATGGTTGCGGCGAAAGAGGCGCTGTTCGTTCACGCGGTTGCCTCGCCCTATCGCGACCGATCGCATTTCGATGCGCAGAATGTGCTCGAGACGGGCGGGAACGCGGCGTATCAGCTCAAGGACGGGTGGATGAACCGCCTGCTCGCCGTGCTGCCCGGTGACGAACGCAAGGGAATCGCGATCGCGGCGACGATCCCGATGGCGTTGCGCGGGCGGGTCGAGGTTGCGTCCTATGCGCCGTCGGTTCTGCCCGATGCGTCGGACGACCTGCTCGGGCGCGTCGCGACGCTCTATGCCGAAGACTCGCAGCTGCACGCGATCTGGCAACAGGCGACGGCGACGCGGACGCTGACCGGCGATCTGGCGGCGAATAACGGGCGCAATGCCGCCGCGACAGGTGCGCTGGCGGCGCGGCTGCTGGCGGCGGAGAATGGCGCGCGGATCGCGATGATCGAGACCGGCGGCTGGGACACCCATGCCGGGCAGCGCGGGCGACTGGGGGCGCAGTTGAATGGCCTCGACCAGATGATTGCGGCGCTGAAGACAGGCCTCGGGCCGCTGTGGGGCAAGACGATGGTGCTGGTCGCGACCGAGTTCGGGCGGACGGTAAAGGTCAATGGCACGCAGGGCACCGATCACGGCACCGGATCGGTCGCGTGGCTGCTGGGCGGCGCGGTGCAGGGCGGGCGCGTCGTCGCCGACTGGCCGGGGCTGAGCGATGCGGCGCTGTATGAAGGGCGCGATCTGCGTCCGACGGCGGGGCTGGATGCAGTGATCGGCAGCGCCGTGGCGACGCATTTCGGGGTCGATCCGGCGCGGGCGATGCCGGCGCTGTTTCCCGGGCAGAAGAGTGCGCGGATGCTGGACGGGCTGGTGCGGGTTTAACGCCGCTATCGTCACCCCCGCGAAAGCGGGGGGCCATCTCCCGGACTGTCCATTTGCCGCGCGGGTGCGGTGTGCCGATCCTGTCGGAGATGGGCCCCCGCTTTCGCGGGGGTGACGGACAGTAGGTCGTCGATGCCGACGTTCTACTTCGCCTTCCGCGCGATCCCCACCAACGCGGTCGAGCTGATCCCCTCAGGAGGCAGGTCGGCGGCGAGGGCGGCGGCTTCTTCGGCGAAGGCGGTGCGCTGGGCGTCGTCGAGCATTTTCCAGACCGGCGACCAGCCATAAGCGAGCTTGGCATGTTCCCGGAACCAGTCCGCCGGTGGTGCGGGCCAGGTGTAAGTGACGCGGTGCACCGCTTCGGGACGCAAGCAGGCTTCGACGAACGCTGCGTCGAGCAACTCGGGACTGTTGAACAGGCGCGCCATCGGGAGCGGCACGGGCTGGTCGGGGAAGAGGCGCTGGGCCGCCTGCGCGAAAAGCTGTGCCGGGCCGGCGCCGCCGGCATTCTCCCAGACTGCGACGACCGCAAGTCCGTCGGAGCGCAGCACGCGCGCCATTTCGGCGAACCCGGCTGCGGGGTCGGGGAACATGAACACGCCGAAGATCGAGAAGGCGGCGTCGAAGCTGTCGGGGGGGAAGTCGAGCTGCTGGCCATCCATGACCAGGGCGCGCTGGCCTGGTGTGATTTCGGCGGCGCGGGCCTGAGCGATCTCGATCATGCCCGGGGAGAAGTCGATGCCGATGGCGTCCGCACGGTCGCGCAGCGCCGAAACCAGCAATGCGCCCGCTCCGGTCGCGACGTCTAGCACGCGTGCGCCGGGGGGCAGTGCGGCCAGCTCCCACGCAGCTTGCGCATAGCGCCCGGTCATGCGGTCGGCTTCGGCGGCATAGTTGGTGGAGACCGAATCCCAATGGGCGGGATCGTGGATCGCGGGGGCTTTGGAGGGCATGACATTCCCATAATGATATAATGTTACATGCGTCAAGTGCTTGCGTGGTGTGCCATTTGATCGCACCGACCATGATATGGGTTATGTCACGCTGTTTCTGCTCGCCTTCGGAGTCAATCTGCTGCCCGCCTTCGGGCCGCCGACCTGGTCGATCATCGTGCTGTACGGAATCAACGGCGATCAGCCGCTCTGGGCGCTGGTGCTGATCGGCGCGCTGGGCGCAGCGCTGGGGCGGTTGCTGCTGGCGGTCGGGGCGCGGCATTTCGGGAAATGGCTACCGCAGCGGATGCAGAGCAACATCGCAGCGGCACGGGTTGCGGTGGAGCGGCGCAAGCATAATGTGCTGATCCTGCTGGCGCTGTTCGTCATCTCCCCACTGCCATCGGCACAGCTGTTCATGGCGGTGGGGCTGGCGCGGGTGCCGCTGCTGGGCTTTACCGCCGCCTTTTTCACCGGGCGGCTGTTTACCTACGCCTTTTACGGCTGGACCGCGCGCAAGGTGCGCGAGACCGATATCGGCGAAGTGATGTTCGCCAATCTGACGAGTCCGTGGGGGATCGCGTTGCAGGTGGTGATGCTGGGCGTGCTGGTGGCGCTGGTGAGCATCGATTGGGCGCGGTGGTTGAAGGTCGATCGCGAGGATGCGCCCAAGGACTGAAGCGCGGGCGTTCGAGTTTTTTCAGCAAAGCTGAACGGCACCGGCCCGCTCCCCCACCCGACCACCCATAGAATGCACTGTCGTTGGGTGGCCGGGTGGGGGAGCGGGCCGGTGCCGCCTGAATAAACCGGCTCTAGTCCCGAAACGAAAACTTTCAGATACTTGCCTTTCCGCAGCGCAGCACAGCGCCTATCTCGGCCCGCATGGCCCGGTCCGATCCGCCCCCAGCGCCCGAGCGCCTCGACCGCGCCGGGCTGGTGCAGGGCTTTGCCGCCTATGGCATCTGGGGCGTGCTGCCGCTGTTCTTTTTTGCGCTAAAAGGGGTCGGTGCGGGCGAAGTGGTCGCTGGGCGGGTGCTGTGGTCGCTCGGGCTGCTTGCCATCGTCATTCTGGCGCTCGGGCGGACCTCCGCGATCATGGCAGCGCTGCGCAGCCGGCGGGCGATGCTGTTGCTGAGCGCCAGCGCCGCGCTGATTTCGGCCAACTGGCTGGTCTATATCTGGGCGGTGCATCACGGGCATGTGCTGGAGGGGAGCCTTGGCTATTTCCTCAACCCGCTGGTCAATGTGCTTCTGGGCGTGGTGCTGCTGCGCGAGAAGCTTGGGCGGGCGCAGACCGTGGCAGTCGCACTGGCGGGACTTGGGGTTGCGGTGCTGGCCTTTGGTGCGGGGCAGGGGATCTGGATCAGCCTGACACTGGCGTTTTCGTTCGGTTTTTACGGGCTGGTGCGCAAGGTTGCCCCGGTCGGGGCGCTGGAGGGGCTGACGCTGGAGACCGCGATCCTCGCCCCGTTCGGGCTTGGCTATCTCTATTGGCTGTCGACCCATGGCGGGCTGGAGTTCGGCAATGAGACGCTGGCGACGACGTTGCTGGTGCTGTCGGGTGTGGTGACGGCGGTGCCGCTATTGCTGTTCGCCGGAGCGGCGCGGCGCTTGCCCTATTCGACGCTGGGGTTGTTGCAGTATCTCGCGCCGACGATGCAGTTCGTGCTGGCGATCACCTATTTCGGAGAGCGCGTGACGACCGCGCATCTGATCTGTTTCGCGCTGATCTGGACCGGCCTTGCGATCTACGCCGCCGACGGACTGCTGGCCGCGCGTCGGCGCCGCGTCACCGCGTGACGAACGCCCCCGGGTGCGCTAGAGCGCCTGGCTTCGGAAAACCATTGGACCCGCCCATGACGCTCTATACCCGTTTCGCTGCCCATCTCGACGCCGCGCTGGATGCCCTGGTCGCGTCCGGCGATCTGCCGGCGGGGCTGGAGCGACGCGCGGTGACGGTGGAGCCGCCGCGTGACGTGACGCATGGCGACCTCGCCACCAACGCCGCGATGGTGCTGGCCAAGCCCGCGGGCACCAATCCACGCGCGCTGGCCGAGAAGATCGCGGCGGAGCTGGAAAAGCTGGACGAGGTGTCCGGCGTGTCGGTCGCCGGGCCGGGCTTCATCAACATGAGCCTGACCGATGCGACCTGGCGCGGCGAGCTGGCCGCGATCACGGAGGCGGGCGACGCCTATGGCCGGTCGCAGGGCGGCGCGGGCGTGACGGTGAACATCGAATATGTCTCCGCCAACCCGACCGGGCCGATGCATATGGGCCATTGCCGCGGCGCGGTGGTGGGCGACGCGCTTGCCAGCCTGCTCGAAGCGGTCGGGCACAAGGTGATCCGCGAATATTATGTCAACGACGCGGGTGGGCAGGTCGATGTCCTCGCACGCTCGGCGCACCTGCGCTACCGCGAGGCGCTGGGCGAGACGATCGAGATCCCCGAGGGGCTGTATCCGGGTGACTATCTGAAGCCGGTCGGTGAGCGGCTGGCGGCCAAGCATGGCGATGCGTTTGTCGGCGCGGACGAGAGCGCATGGCTGGCGCTGTTCCGTAAGGAAGCGGTGGCCGACATGCTGGTGATGATCCGCAACGACCTGGCGCTGCTCGGCATCCATCACGACCTGTTCTCGTCCGAGGCGGAGTTGCAGGCGGCGGGCAAGCCCGAAGAGGCCGAGGCGTGGCTGCGCGCGCATGACCTGGTCTATGACGGCGTGCTCGAAGCGCCCAAGGGCGAGACGCCGGAAGATTGGGAACCGGTCGAGCTGCCGCTGTTCCGATCGACCAAGTTCGGCGACGATCAGGATCGCCCGATCAAGAAGTCGAACGGCGCCTGGACCTATTTCGGCGCGGACATGGCCTATCATTTCCAGAAGGCGCAGTCGGCGGATCAGCTGATCGACATCTGGGGCGCGGACCATGCCGGGACGGTCAAGCGGATCACCGCCGCCGTCGCCGCGCTGACCGGCGGCAAGACGCGGTTCGACGTCAAGCTGGTGCAGATGGTGCGCCTGCTGCGCGCGGGCGAGCCGGTGAAGATGTCCAAGCGTTCGGGCAATTTCGTCACGCTGGCGGATGTCGTGCAGGAAGTGGGCAAGGACGTGGTCCGCTTCACCATGCTGACCCGCAAGGCCGATGCGCAGATGGATTTCGACTTCGCCAAGGTGGTCGAGGCGTCGAAGGACAACCCGGTTTTCTATGTCCAATATGCCCATGCGCGGGTCAAATCGCTGCATCGGCGCGCGGCGGATGCCGGGCTGGACCTGTCGGGTGACGCTGACCTGTCCCTGCTTGATACACGCGAACTGGCGCTGGTGAAGCTCGCCGCACAGTATCCGCGCGTGGTCGAGGGGGCGGCGGCGGCGCGCGAGCCGCATCGGATTGCCTTTTATCTCTCTGACTTGGCCGCCGAATTCCATGCCTGGTGGAATATGGGCAATGACGATCCGTCGCGCCGCTTCATCCTGCCCGACAATGTGCCGCTGACCCGCGCGCGCCTTTCCCTTGCCGACGCAATCGGGCAGGTTATTCGTAACGGTCTCAACATCATGGGGGTCGAGGCGGTTCAGGAGCTGAGCTGAATGAACGCAGGCGAGGATTATAATGACGACCGGCTGCCGTGGCTGGAGACGGTCGAGGATGATTACCGCGAGGGGCCGTCGGTCCTGCGCATCATCCTGCTGGTGCTGGTCGGGCTGGCGATCATTGCTGCCGCCGCCTTTGGCTGGTGGTGGTATCAGCGCACGGTGACGGGGGAAGGCACCGGCGCGCTGATCAACGCGCAGGAAGGCGATTACAAGGTCAAGCCCGACGAACCGGGCGGGATGAAGGTCGAGGGCGAAGGCGATACCGTCTTTGCCGCGAGCGAGGGTGCGACCACCAACGGGTCGGTCGATGTCTCGGCGGTGCCCGAGACGCCAGTGGACGGCAAGGCTGCACCCAAGGCGAGCCCAACCCCGGTCAAGGGTGCGAGCCGCGTCGTTGCGCCGATCCCGACGGGTTCGGTGCCCAAGGCCGCCGCGCCGACCCAGGCCGCGCCGGGGCCGTCGGCGGGCAGCGCGACGATCCAGCTCGGCTCCTTCCCGACCGAAGCCGAGGCGAACGCCGCCTGGGCGCGGCTGTCGAAGCGCTTTTCCTACTTGGCCCCGCTGGGCAAGGGGATCGCCAAGGCGGATGTGAACGGCAAGACCTTCTACCGGCTGCGGGTCAATGCGGGCAGCAATGGGCAGGCGCGTGAGTTGTGCGGCAAGCTGAAGGCTGCTGGCGAGGCGTGTTTCCTGGCTGGGGGATGACCTAATTCCTCCCCAGAGCTTGCTCAGGGGAGGGGGACCGCCCGCGAAGCGGGTGGTGGAGGGAGCCCGAGGCAAAGGATTCCGGTGCCTCGGGCCCCCTCCGTCAGCGCTGCGCGCTGCCACCTCCCCGTTCCGGGGAGGATTTTTTGGGTTCGCCTCTGGAAACTTGGCTGCTCCCCTGTTCTAACCGCGCCATGAAGCCTGTCATTTTCGGCCTGTCCGGCCCTGTCCTTACCGCCGACGAAGCTGCGTTCTTCCGCGACGCGGACCCGCTTGGTTACATCCTGTTCGGGCGCAACTGCGTCGATCGGGCGCAGATGCGCGCGCTGACCGACAGTCTGCGCGACCTGTCGGGGCGCGACGATGTGCCGATTCTGATCGATCAGGAGGGCGGGCGCGTCGCGCGGATGCAGCCGCCCGAATGGCCGGCCTTTCCTGCCGGGCCTGCGTTCGATGCACTCTACGAGGTTGCGCCGTCTTCGGCGATCGAGGCGGCGCGGGCGAATGGGCAGGCGCTGGGCCTGATGCTGGCCGAGGTCGGGGTCAATGTGAACTGCGCGCCGCTGCTCGACGTGCGCATGCCGGAGACGACCCCGGCGGTAGGTGGGCGGACGTTTGGCAGCGAGCCGATGCGGGTGGCGGCGCTGGGTCGCGCGATGCTCGACGGGATGGCGAAGGGCGGTGTGGTTGGCGTGGTCAAGCATATGCCGGGGCACGGGCGCGGGGTGGTGGACAGCCATTACGAGCTGCCGGTGGTCGACGCGGATGACGCGGCGCTGGAGCGCGATATCGAACCGTTCCGGACGCTCAAGGACGCGCCGATGGCGATGACGTGCCATGTCGTGTTCAAGGCATGGGATGCGGACAATCCCGCGACACTCTCGCCGACCGTGATCCGCGACGTGATCCGGGGGCGGATTGGGTTCGACGGGCTGTTGATGACCGATGACATCGACATGAAGGCGTTGACCGGAACGGCGGGCGAGAAGGCGGCGCAGGCGATTGCGGCAGGGTGCGATGTCGCGCTCGATTGCTGGGCGCGGATGGGCGAGATGGAGGAGATTGTCGGGCGGCTCGGCGATGCGCCGCCGGTGACGCTGGCGCGGCTGCAGCGGGCGATGGCGAGCGTGCGGCCTGAGGCGGGGGAGATGGATGCGCTGATCGCCAAGCGCGAGGAGCTGCTCGCGCTGGCATGACCGACCCCGCGCCCCTCACCATTGACATCGACGGCTGGGAAGGGCCGCTCGACCTGTTGCTGGCGCTGGCGCGGAGCCAGAAGGTCGATCTGCGCCAGCTGTCTATTTTGCAGCTGGTCGATCAATATCTCACCTATGTGAACGAGGCGCGCGAGCTTAAGCTGGAGCTGGCCGCCGATTATCTCGTGATGGCGGCGTGGCTGGCTTATCTCAAATCGGCGCTGTTGCTGCCGCGCGACCCGGAGATCGAGCCGAGCCCGGAGGAGATGGCGCTGCGGCTGCAATTGCGGCTGGAGCGGCTGAGCGCGATGCGTGAGGCGGGGGCGCGGCTGGTGGCGCGCGACCGGCTGGGGCGTGACGTGTTCACGCGCGGCGCGCCGGAAGGGCTGAAGACCGTGCGCAAATCGCGCTGGCAGGCCGAAATCTATGACCTGATTGCCGCTTATGGCCAGATCAGCGCGCGCACGCGGCCGGTGATGCATATCGTCGCGGTGCGGCCGGTGATGACACTGGAGGATGCAATCCACCGCGTGTCCGAGCTGATCGGGCAGCGCATCGACTGGAGCACGATCGAGAGTTTCCTGCCCGAGGATGCCAGCGGGTCCTACCGCAAGTCGGCGCTGGCCAGCTCATTCGTCGCGGCGCTGGAGCTGGCCAAGCAGGGGCGGGTGGAGATCCGCCAGAAATCGCCATTCGCGCCGCTCTATCTGCGGGGGATCGAGGCATGACGCCGCCCGATGAAGCTTTGGTTGATGAAGTTGGGCGCGCGGTGGAGGCAGTGCTGTTCGCGGCGGAGCAGCCGCTGACGCTGGCGGACTTGCGCGCCTATGTCGGGGATGAGGCCGACATCGCGGCGGCGCTGGCCGCGCTGACCGACCATTATGCCGGGCGTGGGGTCGAACTGGTCGAGCGCGGCGGGCGCTGGCATTTCCAGACCGCGCCGGACCTCGCCAATTTCCTGCGCCGCGATCGCGAGGACAGTCGCAAGCTGAGCCGTGCCGGGATCGAGACGCTGGCGATCATCGCTTATCACGAGCCGGTAACGCGCGCGGAGATCGAGGCGATTCGGGGCGTCCAGATCAGCAAGGGCACGCTCGACGTGCTGATGGAGGCGGGGTGGATCCGCCCGGCGGGGCGGCGCGAGGTGCCAGGGCGGCCGCTGATGTACGCGACCACGCCCGAATTCCTCAGCCATTTCGGGCTGGCGAGCCGCCGTGACCTGCCCGGAATCGACGATCTGCGCGCCGCCGGGCTGCTCGATCCGGTCGATCTTGCCTTTGAGGCGGCACATTCGGAAGCCGGTGGCCCGGAAGCGGTGGAAACTGCCGACGAAGACGACTAGATAGCCGGGGAATCAACGGAGAGTTCCGATGGGTAGCATGAGTCTGATGCACTGGCTGATCGTCGGTGTTCTCGTAATCCTTCTGTTCGGCGGCAGCCGCTTCTCGAACATGATGGGCGACGTCGCCAAGGGCATCAAGCAGTTCAAAAAGGGCATGGCCGAGGACGATGAGGCCCCCGCCAAGCCGGCGGAGATCGAGGCGAAGCGGGTCGTCGATCCGCAGCCCCAGGCCCAGAACACTGCGGCTGAAGCGCGTCCGGCGCAGGACGAGCGCTGAGTTTTCCGCTGCGGCGCTGTGCCGCAGCCTTGCGGGTCGGCTGATCGATGCTCGATTTCAACGCACCCGAATTTCTGGTGGTGGGCATCGTCGCCCTGCTGGTGATCGGGCCGAAGGATTTGCCAAAGGCACTGCGCTTTGTCGGCCAATGGGTCGGCAAGGCGCGCCGCGTGGCGAACCAGTTCCGCAGCGGGCTCGACACGATGATCCGCGAGTCGGAACTCGCCGAGATGGAAAAGAAATGGGCCGAGGAAAATGCGCGGATCATGCGCGAACATCCGCCCGAAAAGATGCTGCCGGCCCCGGTCTATGACCCGAACCCACATGGCGCAGTGCCGGCGGACGTGTCGGACCCCGTCGAGAATGCGGCACCAGTGATGGTCGAGCCGCCCGCGCTGAAGCCCGACCCGGTCGAGGCGGTGGCTGAAAGTCCGGCCGCGCCCGCCCGCAAGCCGCGCGCGCCGCGCAAGAAGAAGGCGGAGTCGTGAGCGACACCGACGAACTCGCCAATACGGAAGCGCCGCTGCTCGACCATCTGATCGAGCTGCGGCGGCGGCTGATCTATTGCGTCCTGGCGCTGGTCGTGACCTTTGCGGGGTGTTTCTATTTCGCCAAGCCGATCTTCGGGTTTCTGGTGCATCCGCTGGCCGCAGCGGGGCAGGACCGGTTGATCTTCACGCAGATTTTCGAGGCGTTCCTGGTCCAGATCAAGGTCGGGTTCTTCGGCGCGCTGATGCTGTCCTTCCCGATCATCGCCAACCAGCTGTGGCAGTTTGTCGCGCCGGGGCTGTATCGCAAGGAGAAGCGCGCACTGCTGCCGTTCCTGCTGGCGACCCCGGTGCTGTTCTGCTCCGGCGCGGCGATGGCCTATTATTTTGCGATCCCCGTCGCGCTCAACTTCCTGCTCGGGCTGGAGGGCGATCTGGGCGGTGGGGTGAAGCAGGAGGCGTTGCCTGCGGTCGGCAATTATCTCGACTTCGTGATGCAATTCATCTTCGCGTTCGGCATCTCGTTCCTGTTGCCGGTGCTGCTGATGCTGCTCGAACGGGCGGGGATCGTGACGTATGAACAGCTGAAGGGCGCTTGGCGTTATGCGGTGGTCGCGGCGTTTGCGATCGCGGCGGTGCTGACCCCACCGGATATCGGGTCGCAGCTGCTGCTGGCCGGGCCGTTATGTGGGCTCTATTTCCTGTCACTGATCGCGATCAAGATCACGCACCGGAGCCGCGAAAAGGCAGCGGCGGCCGAAGCCGCCGCAGGTGAGGGATAAGGAAAGCTTCGGCTTACTTGGCGTCTTCGGCGGTCTTCGCGACGGTGTCGCCGGCCGACGATACGTCACGACCCAGACCTTCGACCGTGTTGCACGCCGACAGGGCAAGACCGCCCACCAGCATCGCCATCGTCAACATCTTACGCATTACGCTTCTCCGTTGCAGCATCTGTGCGGGGGAGAAATGCCCGGCGCGTGAGTTCGTTCCGCGAGGGATATCAATGCGCTGGGGATGTCGCTGAGACGAATAAGGCCCGGAAGCGTCACCGGGGGGGGAGGGGTTGACGCTTCCGGGCCTGTGTCGTGGATAGCGAGAGCGGGGGGGCAAAAGGTCACTATCCGAAGTAAAAAACACCCAACCCGATCCGGGGTTCCAGCAAAGATCATTTTTTTCGATTTTTTTTCGTAGGACCGCCGCGACCGAAACGGCGCAGGGATCAGGTGACGCGATCAGGTCCGGCCGGTGATCGCAATCACGAGTTCGAACGCGCCGATCAGCGGATCATGATGGAGTTGTGACCGCAGCTGGCGCACCAGCCCACCGATCACGCGGCCATAGCGATGCTGATACAGCGCCGTGAATTCCGGTGTTTCGGTCAGTGCCGGTGAGCTGATCCGCAGCGTCGTACTGTCGGGCTTTGCCGGGTCGGTCTGGGTCGAGATGTTGATCTGAGCTCCGGGTGACGCAAGCATCGCCAGCTCGACGATCTCGGTGATCAGAAACGAGACCGCGACTGCCGCGTCCTGCGACACCAGCAGCGGTTCGATATTCAACATGATGCCGACCGCGTTGCGCTCCGGCGCGGTCGCGCGGATGTTCGACGCGAGTTCGCCGATCACCGACCGGATCTCGATCCCGCGCGTATCCTCGAACCCGGCATAATGGTGACGGTGGACGACCGCGAGCGCATCGACGCGGCGCTGGATCGAGGCATAGGCTTCGAGCGCGCCCGGCTCGGCGGCGACGCGGGCGTGGAAGTTGATCAGGCTGGCGATGACTTGGAGGTTGTTCTTGACCCGGTGATGCACTTCGCGCGTCAGCTTGGTCTGGCGCGACAAGCCTTCCGCGAGATCGCGTTCGTGCAGCTGCACGGTCTGGCTCAGTTGCCGGAAGGTGTCGCCGAGCGCGCGGATTTCCTGCGCCGGAATGTCGCTGCCGGTGACGGGATCGATCACCTCGCCGGGCTGATAAGCGCCGACCGTGGTGCGCAGGCGACGCAATGGGCGGATCAGCAGGCGGTCGACCACGAACCAGGCAATTGCGGCGGCAAGGAACCACATCAGGAACGGCGACAGCGCCGCGACAATCGCCGAGGACGTGACCGGCGCGCTCGGCACCGTCATCTGCAGTTGCAGATCCTCGATATCCAGATCCACGGTCTGGCTTTCGGTGCGTGCCAGCAACGTCTGCGCCTTGAAGTCGCGGAGCACCAGCGCGCGGTCGGCGCTGATCAGCTCCATCCCGAAATCGTCCGCCATGCCGGTCGGCTCGGCGGACCGCGCAAGAAAGCTGGTCGGGAAAAACGCCCGCGCGATATGCCCGGCCGGCCCCTCGACCTCGATCTGCGCGCCGGTTCCCGGCAGCAGGCGGATCGGCGGGGTTGTATCGGAGGCGGCGGGCGAAACGACGGAGGGAATGGGTTGGCCGCAGATCAGGCGCTTTTGCGGGTCGAGCACGACGTAGCGGATGCCCTGGGCCGCCTGCGGCTCGAACAGCCCTGCCAGTCGGCCGCAATTGGGTGCCTGGTCCGGTCCGGTAGGCAGGGCGCCGCGGACCTCGCGCAGTTCCCAGGCCAGTTCGCCGCGGAGCGAGCGGGCAGCTTCGTTGATGGCGATGCGCAAGCGCGCGCGCACCTCCTGATCGGCAATCCGCGTCGATTGCAGCGAGGCAAGGAAGGCAATGAGCGCCAGCGGCAGCAATGCGGCGCTGAGAATCAAAAAGACCTTGGCGCCGGTCGGCATGCGGGCGAAGGCGACCATGGGGCCGGCGCCGTTCTGGCGCTTCAGCTCATCGACCGCCATGCGCGCGCAGTTCAGTCGAGCTTGCGGAGCAAGTCGAGCAGATCGTCGGGAATGTCTTCACCTGCCGCATCCTGATAGACGCGCCGCAGCGCATCGCCGATGTTGCGATCGGATTGCGGTGCCGCGCCGCGCTTTTGCGGCGGTTGGTCCGTGCCGTTTGGCGGCGTTACCTTGTTTTTGTCGTCGGCCGGAAACACCTCGTCCCCCTGATTGCCCGGGATACGGGCGGATGCACAAAATTTACGACGGCTGCAAGCCATCGGCCATACGATGCAGGATCGAACAGCGGGGATGAAACCAATCCGAAGCTCGTTTGTTCCACACGCGATGCGAAATCCGGGGAGGGGCTTCCTTTGGATCAGCATACGCCTTGAAATGCACTGATACCGTAGCCAAACAGCGGGTATCGCCGAAGGAGAATATGTTCCCATGTCGCTAGGACAGCAGCTCGCGCCTCATCTGCCTTTTCTGCGCCGCTATGGCCGCGCGCTTACCGGCAGTCAGACCGAGGGCGATCGTTATGTGCGCGCCACGCTTGAGGCGATCGTCGCCGCGCCGGAGGAATTTCCGCGCAGCGTCGATCCGCGGCTGGGGCTGTATCGCACCTTTCAGGCGATCTGGGGGTCGACCCATCTCGATGCCGACCGCGATCCGGGCGATGTCGGACTGTCCAGCGAGAATGAGGCGATCGCCCGGGCGCGGCTCGCGCGGCTTGCGCCGCGTTCGCGCCAGGCGCTGCTGCTGACGGCGATGGAGGGCTTTACCAGCGAAGATGCGGCCTATCTGCTCGACGAATCCGCCGATGCGGTCGAGGATCTGGTGTCGCATGCGCTGTCGGAGATCGAGCGCCAGACCCGCGCGCGCGTGCTGATCATCGAAGATGAGCCGCTGATCGCCATGGATCTGGAAACGATTGTCCGCGATCAGGGCCATGATGTGACCGGCGTTGCGGTTACCCGCGACGAGGCGGTGGCGCTGGCGATGGAGGACCGCCCAGGGCTGGTGCTCGCCGATATTCAGCTGGCGGACGACAGTTCGGGCATCGACGCGGTGAAGGACATCCTGGCGCAGTTCGATGTGCCGGTGATCTTCATCACGGCATTCCCGGAGCGGCTGCTGACCGGTGAGCGGCCCGAGCCGACGTTCCTGATCACCAAGCCGTTCCAGCGTTCGACGGTGAAGGCAGCGATCAGCCAGGCGCTGTTCTTCGATCAGGCGACCGTTCCGGCGACCTGAAAGTTCCATTTCTTACGGACCTAAAACGGTTCTGGGGGGTTGTTGGGTCATGGCTGACCAAAACGACCCCCTGCATATCGAGACGGATCGCGTGCGCGCCGGGGCAACCCCGCACATGACCCGTTACATCCTCGCCATCTCGCTGACACTGGTCATCGTGATCTTTGCGATCTACCTGCTGATCTGATGGATCGGCTTGGTGGACGTGCGCGGCAAGCCTATCTCCTGTGGTGCGGCAGAATGCTGCGCAAGACGAACGGACTTTAATGAGCGACACTGACGAATATACGCCCGTGGAGCATGTTGCGCTCTCTGATCCCGAGTTCAAGAAGCAGCTTGCGCTTGTGATTCCGCATCTGCGCGCGTTCGGACGGTCGCTGTCAGGTAGCCGCGATCTTGCCGACGATCTGGTGCAGGAGACGCTGATGAAGGCATGGGCCGCGCGTCAGCGGTTTCAGGCCGGGACCAATATGCGCGCCTGGACCTTCATCATTCTGCGCAACCTGTATCTCAGTCAGATGCGGCGCGCCCGGTTCAAGGGTGAGTGGGACGATCTGGTCGCCGACCGCATCCTCGCCGCGCCCGCCAGCCAGGATCGCCACGTCGAACTCGCAGACATGCAGCGCGCGCTGTTGCATTTGCCGCAGCCGCAGCGCGAGGCGCTGATCCTGGTCGGGGCAGGCGGCTTTGCCTATGAGGAAGCCGCCGAGATTTGTGGCGTGGCGGTCGGCACGATCAAGAGCCGCGTTGCGCGTGGTCGGGTGGCGCTCGAAGCGCTGATGAACGGCGGGGAGCTTCCGTCGCGTGCCGACAGCGTCAGCGACGGCCGCAGCGCGCTCGACACGATCATGGATGAGGTCGACGAACTCAGCCGCGAATAATCGCGCGGTCAGCCGTGGCTGTCGCGTCCGCCGGAGCGATCGACCATGCTGAGCTGGCTCAGCAGGTCGCGCATCTCATCGGGCAGGTCGCGGTCATCGGCATAGGTGTCGCGCAGCACGAAACCGATCGCATCGGTGACGCGTGGCGCTTCGACCCAATAGCCGCTATCGCGTTGCCCTGCGGGCGATCGAGGTGCGTTGGAACCCATGCGATACAGAACGTCTCTTTCTGCAATTTGTTGCTTGACAGATCAGAAACTGTCTGATCGCTGGCCGAAACGATAGTCGCATGGTCGGAGACCACACTGCGATTGGCGATGCACTCGCGCGCGCTGTCCAAAACGCGCCGTTCCTGGCCCATCTGGTCGAGCGCGAGCAAGCGCTGGTTTCGAATATGGCGAACGTGGTCCGTGATCCGCTCGGCGCAGCGCGGATCGACGATCCCGCCATGCCGCTGTCGCGCCGATTGCGGATCGAAAGGCGGCGGCTGGCGCTGGCGGCAGCGATCGGCGACCTGTCGGGGCAGCTCGATTTCGTCACGGTGACGCGCGCGCTGTCGGATTTCGCCGATTACGCGCTGGATGCTGCCATCGCGGGCGCGATCGTCGAGCGGGTACCGGGCGCGGAGCCGCGCGGACTGGCGGCCATCGCGCTGGGCAAGCAGGGCAGTCATGAACTCAACTACTCGTCCGACATCGACCCGATCCTGATCTTCGACCCCGCCACGCTGCCGCATCGCGAGCGCGACGCGGTGGAGGAGGCAGCGGTGCGCGTCGGGCGGCGCGTCGTGGAAATCCTGCAGGCGCGCGATGCCGATGGCTATGTGCTGCGCATCGACCTGCGGCTGCGCCCATCGCCCGAGGTGACGCCCATCGTGCTGCCAGCCGAGGCGGCGATCAGCTATTATGAATCGCAAGCGCTGCCGTGGGAGCGGGCGGCGTTCATTCGTGCGCGGGCCGCGGCCGGGGATTGCACGCTGGGGCAGGGGTTTCTCGACACGATCCGCCCGTTCGTGTGGCGGCGCGCGCTCGACTACGGCACGATCCGCGAGATCCGCGGGATTTCGCGCCGCATCCGCGATCATCATGCACAGGGCCAGGCATTCGGACCGGGGTTCGACCTCAAGCGCGGGCGCGGCGGCATCCGCGAAGTCGAGTTTTTTGCCCAGATCCACCAGTTGATCCATGGCGGGCGCGACCCGGCGCTGCGTGCGCCCGCGACGCTCGACGCGCTGGCGGCGCTGGCGGCGGCGGGGCGGGTTGATGCGGACGCAGCGGCGCAGCTGCGCGACGCCTATATCCTGTTTCGCACGATCGAGCATCGCGTGCAGATGATCGACGACCGCCAGACCCACGCTCTGCCGCATGGCGAGGCGCTCGACGCAGTGGCGCGTCTGCATGGGTTGGATTCAGGCGGAGACCTGCTCGATCTGCTCCGCCCGCATGTCGAGGCGGTCGGCGAAATCTATGATGCGCTCGATGGCGAGGAGGGGCGGCAGGGGCCGACCGGCGTGACGGTGGTCGAGTCGGGGCTGGCGGAGGCTGGCTTTGCCGATCCGGCCAGCGCGACGCGACTGATCGAGGGGTGGCGGAGCGGGCGCTATCCTGCGCTGCGCAGCCCTCCGGCGCAGGCGGCGATGGAGGCGGCCTTGCCCCCGTTGATCGCTGCCATCGGCCAGTCGCCCGATCCGGGTGCGGCGCTGGCGCGGCTCGACACGATCCTGTCGCGGCTGCCGACCGCGCTCAACCTGTTCCATTTGCTCGAAGCGCGACCGACGCTGGCACAGCTGCTCGCCACGATCCTCAGTCACGCGCCGACGCTGGCCGATGCGCTGGCGCGGCGGGTCGAGCTGCTCGACGGGCTGATCGATGCGACCGCGTTGGCGCCGGTCGGGTCGGTGGCGGAGCTGGCGCGCGACATGGCGCGGCGGGAGGCGGGGGACGATTATCAGCGGCTGCTGGATCGCGTGCGTCAGGTCGTGGGCGAGAAGCGCTTTGCCCTTGGTGCGCAGATCGTCGCGGGGGCGAGCGATCCGCTCGACGTATCGGCGGGCTATGCGCGGGTGGCGGAGGCGGCGCTGGCGGTGCTGGCCGAAGCGACGGTGGCGGAATTTGCGGTGCGGCATGGCCGGGTGCCGGACAGCGAGCTGGTCATCCTGGCGCTTGGGCGGTTCGGTGGCGGAGCGCTGACCCATGCCAGCGACCTCGACCTCATCTTCCTGTTCACCGGCGATCACCTCGCGGAGTCCGACGGCGAGAAGCCGTTGGGGGCGGTGACCTATTATAACCGCCTTGCCCAGCGGGTGATCGCGGCGCTGTCGGTCGCGACGGCGGCGGGCGCGCTGTACGAGGTGGATACGCGGCTGCGTCCGTCGGGGGCGCAGGGGCCGCTGGTGGTCTCGCTCGATGGCTTTGCCCGGTACCAGCGCGAGGAGGCGTGGACCTGGGAGCATATGGCGCTCACCCGCGCGCGGACGGTGTTCGGATCGGCTGCGGGGCGGGATGCGGTCGCGGCGGTGATCGACAAGGTGCTGGCGGGCGATCGACCGGAGCGGGACATCGCGGCGGAGGCGACGAAGATGCGCGCCGACATGGCCGCGCATAAGCCGCCACAGGGGCCGCTCGACGCCAAGCTGTTGCCGGGTGGCCTCGTCGATCTGGAGTTTGCGGTCCACACGCTGCAGCTGGTTCACCGCACCGGGTTCGCGCCGGGGCTGCGCGAGGCGATCGATGCGCTGACGGAACAGGCGCTGTTGCCGCCGACAATCGGCGCGGCGCATGATTTCCTCACGCGCCTGCTGGTGACGATGCGGCTGGTCGCACCGGATGCTCAGCCGCCGGGCGAAGCGACCCGGGCGATGGTGGCGCATGCGGTCGGCGCAACGGGATGGAATGAGGTGGTTGCGCTGCTCGATCAGCATCGGCAGGAGGTCGCCAAAGCCTGGGCCATGGCGGCGCGGGCACAGGGGAGCTGACAATGCGGATTGAGGAAGGCGACAAGATGCCGACGGTCGAGCTGATCGACCTCGACGGCAATGGGTTCCGGCTGGACGGGATGATCGGGGCGCCGCTCGTGCTTTATTTCTACCCCAAGGACGATACCGCCGGCTGCACCCGCGAGGCGCAGGATTTCAGCGCGTTCAAAAGCCAGTTCGATGCGTTGGGCGTGCGGTTGCTCGGCGTATCGCGCGACAACACGATCAAGCACCAGAAGTTCGTCACCAAATATGACCTGACCGTCCCGCTCGCGACGGATCCCGATGGCAAGGCGCTGGAGGCGTTCGGATCGTGGGTCGAGAAATCGATGTACGGAAAGAAATATATGGGGATCGACCGCTCGACATTCCTGTTTGACGCCGATGGCGCGCTGGTCCGCGCGTGGCGCAAGGTGCGCGTGCCGGGGCATGTGATCGAGGTGCTGGAGGCCGCGAAGGAGCTTCAGGCGGCGTGAGGGATACGGTTGCGCAGGCTGCGGCCACGGTTCTTCTGACCGCAGATCCGCTCGCGAAGGTTGCAGCCGCGCGCAAGGCCGCGCGCGACTGGCGGCTGGGGCGACTCGGCTTCAGCTTCGATGTGGCGATGCCGGACGAGCCTGCGCGTCCGGCAGCTCCCGAACTGTTGCCGCCGAATCGCATGCCCAGGCGCGGCAAGGGATCGGAGCATGGCCGGATCGCGCTGATCCATGCGCTCGCGCATATCGAGTTCGTTGCGATCGACCTCGCGTTCGATCTGGTCGGGCGGTTCGGTGGGCAGTTCCCGCGCGCCTTTACCGATGACTGGATGAAGGTCGGCGCGGACGAGGCGATGCACTTTGCTTTGCTGGACCGGCGGCTGAAACAGTTGGGCAGCCATTATGGCGCGATGCCGGCCCATGACGGTCTGTGGGAAGCGGCGCGCGCTACGGCGCACGATCCCGCCGCGCGGCTGGCGGTGGTGCCGATGGTGCTGGAGGCGCGCGGGCTGGACGTCACGCCGACCACGATCGAACGGTTCAAAGCGGTCGGTGATTATGCCACCGCCGCCATCCTTGGCCGGATTTTCCGCGACGAAATCGTGCATGTTGCCGCGGGCACGCGCTGGTTCGAATCGCTGTGTGCGGAGCGGCGAATCGATTCGCGGGCGGAGTGGCGCGCGCTGCTCGATCGTTATTTTCGCGGAACGGTTAAGCCTCCGTTCAACGACTCGGCGCGCGAGACAGCCGGTCTAACGCGCGACTATTACGAAAGCCTTGCCGTGTCCGGCCCGATCAGTCTCTAACCCAATGCGTCGGATGCGGAGGGGCTGCTTCCGGACGTGATTGCTTAACGAAGGCGTGTGCCACTGAATTGGCGCGTGTCTGTGGTTGCCGGGGACTCATGGTCAGCACTACACTCAACGCGAATTTGGTATCGCGGTTCCGCGATCTCTTCACGACCCGTGATTTCATCTTTCATGACGGGCGCGACCTCAAGCGCTTCAGCGTCGCAGGCCGGACCCAGGCGATCCTCGCCGGTGTCGCCGCGATCACCGTCACCTTCTCCGCTTATGGCGTGTCGCAGGCCGCATTCGGCGCGATCATGGCGACCGGCGTGGCCGGCACCGCCGCGACGCCCGAAGCGCGCATGGAAAAGATGCGCGCCGAAATGACCCGACTCGAAGCCGATGTCGCCGCGATCAAGGAAGCCGCCAAGGTTCAGGCCGCGCGTGTCGAGCAGCGCCAGAAGATCATCGCCGGGGTGCTGAGCGGCAAGGGTTCGCCCGCCGATG
Organism: Sphingomonas sp.; assembly: GCF_030145815.1. Classification (GTDB taxonomy): domain Bacteria; phylum Pseudomonadota; class Alphaproteobacteria; order Sphingomonadales; family Sphingomonadaceae; genus Sphingomonas. The sequence goes on along the minus strand of NZ_JAIXHL010000004.1, from coordinate 102,501 downwards.
TCGGCATGCCGATCGAAAATGTCTCGGTCGACGCCAACAGCGCGATGGCCCGCGAAGTGCTTGCTCCGCTGCGTCAGGTCGAAGCGCGGCAGGCCCAGCTGGCCGCCAAGGCGCATCGCACCGCCCAGATCCGGCTCCATCTGACCCAGCAGCAGCTGCGCAAGATGGGCATCCAGCCCGAGCGCTTCGTCAGCGGCGGCATGGGTGGCCCGTATGAGGCAGCGCCTGAGGGCGCGGCGGCAGCCGGCGAAGCGAGCGCCGACGCGCAGTTCCGCTCGCTCTTCCAGACGTGGCAGAAGCTCGACGTGCTCGAACAGTCGGTGATCGCGATCCCGTCGCTCCAGCCGGTCGAAAATATGCGCCTGACCAGCAGCTTTGGCGTCCGCTCCGATCCGTTCCACGGCACTGCCGCGATGCACGCCGGCATCGACATCCCCGGCCCGATCGGCACCCCGATCTATGCGACCGCCGACGGTGTCACGGGTCGCACCGGTCGCTTTGGCGGCTATGGCAATCTGATCACCATCAACCATGGCAAGGGCATCGAGACCCGCTATGGCCATCTGTCCAAGATCCTGGTCGCCCCGAACACCCGCGTGCGTCGCGGTCAGCTGATCGGCCTGATGGGGTCGACCGGGCGTTCGACCGGCAGCCATCTTCACTATGAAGTACGCGTCGACGGTAAGGCGCTGAACCCGATGCCGTTCATGCAGAACACCAGCGTGATCGAGCAGGTTCAACAGAGCGCCGCGCGCCTGCAGCTGACCGCCGTCGGCGGCAATTAATTCAGACGAGATAACAGGAGAGGGACGGGGCCGCACCGGGACAACCGGGCGGCCCTTTTCCGTTTGCGCTCAGCTTTCGGTGTAGCGGATCAGCAGCGTGTCGTGCGCGCCCAGCCATGCAGCGAGGCGGTCGGCGGCGTCGGATGGTCCATCCGCATAGAGGCTGACGATGTCGGTGGCGGCTTGGGCCGCGGTCCTGGCATCAAGCGGCGTGTCGGACACAAAGGCAAGGCGACCCGCGCCGATCGCGCATAGCTTCAGACCAAATTCTGTGTCCAGATGTTGCGCCAGTGCCAGATTCTGCATCGGATTAAGGTCGCCCACGAAATAGCCATTGGGCCACGCCGCGACAGTTTCTGCCGCTGTGGCAACGGGGACGCGCTGCGCAAGGAACAGCTTTTCGTGCCGCCAGCCCAATGCTGCGTCGGGATCGGCGTTGATCGTGATCGGGTCGTTGGCGTCGCCGGGTGTGCTCCAGGGTAACAACCCTGCCAGGCTGGCGAAGGTTACACCACGCGCCCGCGCCAACAGATTGGCGAGACGGATCGGAAACTGGTCGCGGCGCAACAGATAGCCGCGATAGTCGTCCGGCTCGGCCAGCCCTTCGATCCGGTCGAGATCATGCGTTTCGATCGCGTGGCCCGACGTATAGGCGCTCTGGTGGACGTCATCGAGCGACCCGAGCACGCGGACGTCGGGATGGTCGCGCTGGAGGGTGCGCAGCAGCGCGATCCAGGCGGCAAAGTCCGGCACGTTGCGCACGACAAAGCCGTCGCACAACAGGGCGGTGAACAGCTGCGGTGGTTCGTCGTCGAACCCCGTGATTTCGATCGATTTGGGCCGTTTGCGAAAGCCGAACATGCGTGGAGGGTGCGCGCGCCGCCGCGCCGGGTCAAGCAGGCGCGCCAAGGGCGGTTGCGACCAGCGCCGCGCACGCCTATCTGCGCTGTATGGCAACTGCGCTTTCCGAAGAGATCAGCCTGACCCCGTCCGCCGCCGCGCGCGTTGCCGCGATTGCGGCGAAGCAGGGAAAGCCCGCCACGCTGCGCCTGTCGGTCGAGGGCGGGGGCTGTTCGGGCTTTCAGTATAAGTTCGAGCTGGCCGATGCGCCCGCCGAGGACGATGCGATCGCGCAGACCGATGGTGTCACGTTGCTGGTCGATTCGATCAGCCTCGACCTGGTGCGCGGCGCCAGCGTCGATTTCGTCGAATCGCTGGGCGGCGCGGCGTTTCGCGTGACCAATCCCAACGCTGCGTCCGGATGCGGCTGCGGCACCAGCTTCGCCGTCTGACCGCACCTTGAAGATCGTCAGCTACAATGTGAACGGGATCAAGGCGCGCCTGCCGCGCCTGATCGAATATCTGACCGAGCAGCAGCCCGATGTGGTGTGCCTGCAAGAGCTGAAGTCGGCGGACGAGGGCTTTCCCGAAGCCGATATCCGCGCCGCAGGTTATGGCGCGGTGTGGCATGGGCAAAAGGGCTTCAACGGCGTCGCCATCCTCGCCAAGGGCGCCGACCCGATCGAGCGCAAGCGCGGCCTGGCGGGCGAGCCCGAGGATGAGCATAGCCGCTATATCGAGGCGGAGGTGAACGGCGTGGTGATCGCGTCGATCTACCTCCCCAATGGCAACCCGGTGCCGGGGCCGAAATTCGATTACAAGCTGCGCTGGATCGAGCGCTTGTCCGCCCATGCCCGCGACCTGCTCGCCGAAGAGCGGCCAGTGGTGCTGGCGGGCGATTACAACGTCATTCCCAATGATGACGACGTTTATTCGGTCAAGGCGATGGCCGACGATGCGCTGATGCAGCCGGAATCGCGACAGGGGTATCGCGCGCTGCTGGCACAGGGCTGGACCGACGCACTGCGCACCCGCTTTCCGGCGGGGCGCGTATGGACCTTCTGGGACTATCAGGCGGGCGCATGGCAGCGCGATGCGGGGTTCCGCATCGATCATCTGCTGCTCAGCCCGATCGCCGCAGACCGCTTCGTCGATGCGGGCGTCGACAAGGACTATCGCGGTCGCGAAAAGGCGAGCGATCACGCGCCGACCTGGGCGAAACTGCGCAGCTAAGCGGCGCGCCGAAACTTGGCGCGTTTTCCCGACAATCAGTGAAATTTTTCCAGATCGTTGCTTTTGCGACGGGCTAAGTGATTGTTATTCCTAGGTTGCAGTGTTTGGCATGACTAATGCACTAACACAGCTGCGGGTAGAGCAGAGCAGCCAGCCGGCCCGCAAAGCCCCCAAGCTTTTCCCGAGGAGACCCATCATGCGCAAGTTCATCACCGTCGCCGCAGCCAGTCTGATCGTCGCCACCGCTGCTCCCGCCATGGCTCGCGACACCGCACCGTCCGCTCCGGCGCAATCGACCGAAGCAGCCTCCGTGAAGGCCGATACCAAGCGCTATTGCGTCGAGACGATGACCACCGGCTCGCGCCTGGCGAAGAAGATCTGCAAGACCCGCGCGGACTGGATTGCGGACGACAATTTCGATCCCCTCGCCCCGCAACGGTAACGAGGGCGCGGCCCGCGGCGTCCCCTATCGCCGCGGGCCGCATATTCTAACTGTCGGCCTATCCGAGGTCTTTCGCGTAAATCTGATAGACCCGGTTGACGCGGCTCTCGATCGTTTCGGCGATGGCGTTCATCCCCTGATTATCGTCGAGCACCCAGCCGATCTCGCCGCGGCTCGCCCCGAAATCGGCAATCGCGTCGCGGCGAATATATTCGATCATCATGAAGGCCAGTTGGCTCGCCATGCGCGATCCCTGCAGCTTCTTGAGCACGCCCATCAGCGGTACGCGCATCGTCCGCGCCTTGCCACGGTGCAACCACCACAACAGTTTGGCCCAGCCCAGCGGGAACAGATTGCCGTTGAGCGGCGCGATCGCTTCGTTGAGGTCCGGCAGGGTGATCATGAACGCGACCGGCTCACCATCCAGTTCGGCGATGCGGATCAGCTTTTCGAACACGATCGGCTTCAGCTTTTTGCCGACATCGTCGATTTCCGGCTGAGTCAGCGGCACGAACCCCCAATTGTCCGACCAGGCATCGTTGAGGATGCTGAGGATCAGCGCGGCCTCTTCGGCGAAGCGCGACTTGTCGACGGTGCGGATGCGGATGCGGTCGCTCTTCTCGCCCAGCGCGACGATGCGCTGCACCAGCGGGGGGAAGTCTTTCGTGATGTCGAGCTCATAGGTTTTGAGCTGCTTGACCGGCACGAAGCCCGCGTCCTCGATATAGTTGCGATAGGCCGGCTTGTGGTGGCCCATCATCACGGTCGGGGCATGGTCATGGCCCTGGATCAGCAGGCCGGGTTCTTCCCAGATCGACAGCGATACCGGGCCGATCACGCGGGTCATCCCCTTTTTGCGGAGCCAGTCCTGCGCCGTATTGATCAGCGCGCGGGCGACGGTAGCGTCTTCCGCCTCGAATAGCCCGAAAAAGCCGGTGCCGGGGCCGAAGCCCTGCTCGGCCGGCATTTCCAGTGCCAGCCGGTCGATATGCGCGGCGATACGCCCGACCGGGCGGCCGTCGCGTTCGGCGAGGAACAGCTGCGCTTCGGCATGGCTGAACCAGCCATTCTTCTTGGGATTGATCGCACCCGCGACCTCGCTGCGCAGCGGGGGCACCCAGTTCGGGTCGCCACGATTGAGGCGATAGGCAAGTTCGATGAAGTCGCGCGTGTCCGCCTTGCTGGTGACCGGACGGATGGCGAGGGGGGCATTGGCCACGAAATGGCACCTTTCGTTGATCTTGGTCAAAGCAGTCATGCCAAGCGCGCGACAAGTCAACTGCGAGCAATTGAGTTGGGGGAGCGGGCCGGTGCCAGAACCGATCCAGCCCGGCGCGATCGCGGATGGAGACGTTGAAATGCCACGCAATGGCCACGATCTGTTGGCAATGCCGAATGCTATGAACACCCTCGCCCTCGATGCGGCCGTGCAGGACCGCGTGGCTGACGCGCCCGCCGCGCCGGCGAAGATCCGCCTGTCGGGCATGGCCGATGACAAGGCGATGCTGCGCGCCGCGGCCGAACTGACGCGCGACCTGCAGACGCCGAACCCGCGTATCTACTGGACCGATTTCCTGGGATCGGCGGCGCTTGGCTATGCCGCGCTGGCGGGTGCGATCCTGGCGCCGTCGTTCGGCTGGGCCTTGGCGAGCGGGGTGGTGGCGGTGCTCGCGCTGTATCGCGCCAGCCTGTTCATCCATGAGATCACGCACCTCAAGCATTCGCTGCTGCCGGGCTTCCGTGTCGGCTGGAATGTGCTGCTCGGCATCCCGATGATGCTGCCGAGCTTCATGTATGAGGGCATTCACACCATCCACCACACGCGCACGCGCTATGGCACGGTGGAGGATCCCGAATATCTGCCGCTGGCGCTGATGAAGCCGTGGACGCTGCCGGTGTTCCTGCTGGTGTCGACGCTGATGCCGGTTGGCCTGTTGCTGCGGTTCGGCGTGCTGGGGCCGCTGTCGCTGCTTTCGAAGAAGCTGCGCCGTATCGTCGTCGGTCGCTATTCGGGGTTGCAGATCAACCCGAAGTTCGAGCGCAAGTCGCCCGAGGGCGAGTTTGCGAAACAATGGCGCTGGCAGGAGATTGGGGCGAGCATCGTTGCCGTTACGCTCATCGCCACGGTCGCGACCGGGGTGCTGCCGCTCAAGGCGTTCCTGACCTATATGGTCGTGATCTCTGGCGTCGCGGTGCTCAATCAGGTGCGCACGCTGGTGGCGCATCTGTGGGAGAATGAGGGCGAGCCGCTGACGGTGACCGCGCAGTATCTCGACAGCGTCAACGTGCCGGGCGGGTTCCTGCCGTATCTGTGGGCGCCGGTGGGGCTGCGCTTCCACGCGCTCCACCATCTGCTGCCGAGCCTGCCCTATCATTCGCTGACGGAAGCGCATCGGCGGCTGTCGGAAGCGCTTGGGACTGAGTCGACCTATCAGGGAGCCAATTACCCGACGCTGCGCGGCCTGATGGCGCGGCTGGCGGCGAGCACGATGAAGGTGCGGGCGGGCTGACCATTGCTTGCGGCGTAAGAAGAGATTGGGGCGGCGGGCGATGAAGACTTGCCGCCCTTTTTCGTCTGCCTGGGCTTGACCCGGCCCGGGGCCTCTTAGCGCCTTCGGCCAAGGCAGCCCAGCCCCGGGTCAAGCCCGGGGCGACGGTGGAAGGTCTATTCCTCGCTCTTGAGCAGCACCGCTTCGCCGATCATCGCGAACAGCAGGAACGGCGCCCAGGCAGCGAGGAAGGGTGGGTAGGCGCCGAGATTGCCCATCGCCAGCGCGAAATTGTCGGCGACGAAGTAGAGGAAGCCGAGGCCCATTCCCATCACCGCGCGGACGAACAGCTTGCCCGAGCGGGCGATGCCAAATGCCGCGACGGCGGCGAGCAGCGGCATCAGCACGGCCGAGAGCGGGCCGGACAGCTTGTGCCACAGCGCGCCTTCCAGCGCCTTGGTCGGGCGGCCGGCGGCGCGCAGATCGTCAATCGCTTCGGACAGCGCGCCGAATGACATGCTTTCTGCATCGACATTGGACAGGGTGAACTGGTCGGGGCGAACGCCCTGCGCCACCACAACGGTGCCCAGCGGGGTCAGCTTGCCGGTTGCGACATCGAACCGCTCTGCACCCTCGACGCGCCAGCCATCGCCCTCACGCCGCCCGATCTTGGCGCGGACCAGCGATTTCAGCGCTGCGCCATCGCGTTCATAAACGGTGATGCCGCCCAGGATCGCCGCGTCGCCGCGCCCCTTGATCTGCTGGGCATGGACCAGATGGCTGCCATCGCGGACCCATACGTTGGACCGGTCTCCGCGATCGATCGGCAGCGGCCCATATTCGACCTTCTTCCACGCCGCCAGCGTCGTACTGGCGCGCGAGACGATGCGGTCGTTGAAGGTGAACGAGATGATCGCCACGCCGAGCCCCGCGATCATCAACGGCGCGAGCACCTGATGCGCCGAGAGGCCCGATGCCTTGAGCGCGATGATCTCGCTATTCTGGTTCATCGTTGTGAAGGTGATGATCGTGCCCAGCAGCACCGAAAAGGGCAGGAAGGTCGCGATGATCTGTGGCACGCGCAGGCTGACATATTTCCACACCTGCGCATCGCCATTGCCGGGATAGGCGAGGATCCGCCCGGATTCGCTCAGCAGATCCAGCGTCTGCAGGATCAGCACCAGCCCGATCAGGAACGCGAACGTGTTGATCAGGAAAGAGCGCGCCATGTAGAGCGACACGGTCCGCGACGGGAAGAAATCGGTGAGCGCGTGGATCATGCCGCTGCCTTCCGCTTGCGCCGGCCGGGCAGATATTTCGCGACCGACTTCCACGCCTTGGCGAAAAATTTCTCAAGCGCGCCGATCGGCTGTCCCCCGGGGACGAACGCGAGGGTGTAATACATCCAGAACACCAAAGCGGCGAAGATCAGGAACGGTCCCCACAGCGCGATCAGCGGGTCGATCCGCCCCAGGCTGCCGATCGACTGGGCGTATTCGTTGATCTTGTGATAGGTGACGATCATCACGATCGACAGGAACACGCCGAGCGCGGACGTCGACCGTTTGGGCGGAACCCCCAGCGCGAGCGCGAGGAAGGGCAGCAGCAGCATCGTCGCCACCTCCACCACCCGGAAATGGAAGGTCGAGCGGCTGGAGTCGCGTTCCTGCTCGCTCACCTGTGGATCGCTGCCGATCTTGGCGAGCTGCGGCAGCGTGAGTTCAAGCTTGTTCTCGCCGCGCTGACGGAATTGTTCGAACTTGGGCAGGTCGATGGGCAGATCGTGCGCGTCGAAGGTCAGCACGCGCGGCACGTCAAACTTGGGCGACTGGTGGATCAGCGTGCCCTTGGTCAGGCGAAAAATGATGACGTCGGGGTCGTCGGTGCGCAGGAACTGACCCTTTTCGGCGGTCGCGGACACGATGTCGCCGCCCGGCGCACGCGCGCTGACGAAGATGCCCGACAGGTCGCGGCCCTCATTCTTGCTCTCCTCGATCCGCAGCGTCATGCGGTCGCCAACGTTGGTGAACTCGCCCACCTTGATTGATGCGCCGAGCGCGCCGGTGCGCAGCTCGAAGCGCAGCCCTTCGTAATTATAGCGGGCAAGTGGTTGGATATAGCCGACAATTGCGAGGTTCAGCGCAGCCAGGGCAATGGCGTACATGAACGGTACGCGCAGCATGCGCCCATAGCTCATCCCCACCGCGCGCAACACGTCGAGCTCCGACGTGGTGGCAAGACGGCGGAAGGCGAGCAGGATGCCGAGCATCAGCCCGATCGGGATGCCGAGACCCAGATACTCGGGCAGCAGATTGGCGAGCATCTGCCACACCACGCTGACCGGCCCGCCCTCGCTCGCGACGAAGTCGAACAGGCGCAGCATCCGGTCGAGCACCAGCAGCATTGCCGAGATCAGCAGCGTGGAGATCAGCGGGACCGCGATCAGGCGCGCCATGTACCGGTCGAGTGCGGTCATCGAATTGGGTTCGCGCCTTCAAACTGATCACATGCCGGCCAAGCCGACGGGAATATGTCCGCTATATCGAAGGTTGCCGGTAAATCTAGGGTCTGAACTCAATTAGAACGGGGTCGAGACGGAGCGGATTTTGGCGCAGGGCGAGGAGTGCGGAGGGAGCGATGCCGAAGCATCGTGACCGACAAGCGACGACGCCATGCGCCAAAAGGCGCCCGCCGCTACGCGGTTGCCCAGGCAAGATCGCCGGACGGCGTCACTTGCTTGCGCGTAGCTTCAGCTACGCGACTGCGCTGCGCTCCTTGCCGGCGACCTTGCCTGGGCAATCTCGATCCCCGTTCTAATTGAGTTCAGACCCTAGTCCGCCGCCGCGTCGGCAAGCGCCTGGAACGCGATCGCGTCCGCCAGTGCCTGTTCCAGGCCGGCAAGGGTAAAGGGCTTGCGCAGCACCGGGCGCCCCGCGAACCGGTCCTCATCGCCCTCGCCGGCATAGCCCGTGACGTAGAGAATGGCGACGGAGCGCAGCTGCGGTTCGAGCGCGGCGACCATCTCCGGCCCGGTCTGGCCCGGCATCAGTACGTCGGTCATCACCAGATCGAGCGTGCGCAGCCCCGCGACGATGCGCGGCGCGGTCAGCGGATCGCTGCATGCGACCGGGCGGTGGCCCAGTTCTTCGAGCGCGGCGAGCGTGGCGGTGAGGACGCGCGGATCGTCCTCGACCACCAGGATGTCGAGCGCGCGGTGCGGTCCTTCGCGCGGTCCGATCCGTTCGATCACGGGGGCAGTGCCCGCCGTAGCTGCATGGCAGGGAAGAAGCATGGTGACGGTCGTGCCCTCACCAACCGTCGATTCGATCTGCACCTCGCCGCCCGATTGGCGGACAAAGCCGAAAATCTGGCTGAGGCCGAGGCCGGTGCCCTTGCCGACCGGCTTGGTGGTGAAGAAGGGTTCGAACACGCGGTCCATCACTTCGCGCGTCATCCCGGTGCCGGTATCGCTGACCGCGATGCGGACATAGTCGCCCGGCGCGCAGTCTGCGGCATCGTCGCCATCCAGCGCGACATGGCCTGAGGAGATCACGATCGTGCCGCGCCCGTCCATCGCGTCGCGGGCGTTGACCGCGAGGTTGAGCAGCGCATTTTCGAGCTGCACCCGGTCGGCCCACACCTTCCATTGCGTGCCTTCGCTGCGCGTTTCGACGCGGATCCCGTCGCCGAGCGTCCGGTCGAGCAGCACTGACATGCCCTCGATCAACTCGGTCGGCTCGATCGCTTCGGGCGCCAGCGCCTCCGAGCGGGCGAAGCCGAGCAGCTGGCGGGTCAGCGCGGCGGCGCGGTTCGCGCCTTCCGCCGCATTGTCGATATGGCGCAGCGCGGCGTCCGCGCCGTCGGGCAGGTTGCGCTTGGCGAGTTCGATACCGCCCAGCACGACGGCGAGCATATTGTTGAAATCATGCGCGATCCCGCCGGTCAGCTGGCCCACCGCCTCCATCTTCTGGACCTGGCGCAGCTTCTCCTCCGCGGCGGCCCGTTCGCGCGCTTCGGCCTGCAGCCCGGCAGTAGCGGCGGCGACGGCGGCCTGAAGTTCTTCCGATCGGGCGCGCTGCGCCTCGGCCTCGGCGGCGGCAGCGGCGCGGTCGCGGATCGCGCGGACGTTGAGCCAGCCGAGCGCAATCGCGCCGGCCGCCAGCAAGGCGCCGAACAGGACGAGGTTGCGGGTCTCGTCCGCCGCCCCGGCCGCCGTCAGCCGCGCTTCTGCAGCGCGTTCGTTGAGCAACAGCCGCTCGGCATCGAAAATCGCGCCGGTCTCGCGCGACAGCGCGGCGAGATGCGGCGAGCGGCGCGCTTCGTTGTAAAAGGCGTACGCCGCCGCATTGCGACCGCGATCGGTATTCCGGGCGATTTCAGCGAGTTCGAGCCCACGTGCGTCATAGGCGCTCCGCAGGCGCGTGGCGCGCTCGGCCTGCGCCGAATTGTCGCGCACCCGTCGTTCCAGCAGGCTGAGCTGGCCGCCTGCGCGCTGCCATTCTGCGACGAAATCGCGGCCCACCGCGCGTTCACCGGCGACGACATAGCGGCCAAGCGTCGCCTCGGCGCGGGCCATGCTCGCCGCGAAGCTTTGCGACAGCACCATGACTTCGTAGCTTTGCGACTGCCGGGCCAGCGCGGCCTGATGCTGGGCGGCGGCATCGCGCTGGTTGACCACCAGCAGTGTGAGAACGCCGGTGCCGAGCAGGGCGACGACGATCATCAGCGCGACCCGCCAGTCCAGCGCGGACAGGCGGTGCTTCAGCGCGGTGATGCGGTGCTCGCTCATGGTCCGGACCCTAGGCCTGGGCGGCGACCGGCGCCAGCGGTCAGGCGATGACGCCGACAGCCTGACCCGCTGCCTTGAACATGCCCAGCACGCGCTGGATCTGCTCGGGCGTATGCTCCGCGCACAGCGAGCAGCGCAGCAGGAAGGTGCCGGCCGGGGTCGCGGGCGGGCGGGCGAGGTTCACGTACAGGCCGTTCTCCAGCAGCGTCTGCCACATCGCCGCACCCTGCACCTGGTCGGTCAGGATGATCGCGATGATCGCGCTGTCGGCCTGTTCGGTCCCGAGCTTGAAGCCCATTTCCTTGAGCCCCGCGTGCAGCGTGCGGGCATTGTTCCACAGCTGCTCACGCTTCTTGGTCGCGGTCATCAGCTTGCGGATCGAGGTCGCGGCGGTGGCGACGACGCTGGGCGGGAGCGACGCGGTGAAGATGTACGGGCGGCAGGCGAGGCGGATCGCCTCGAACTTCGGGTGGTTCGACACGCAAAAGCCGCCGACGGTGCCGACCGACTTGCTGAAGGTGCCGACGATGAAATCGACATCGTCCTCGCAGCCCAGCGCCTCATACACGCCGCGGCCATTGGGGCCGTAAAAGCCCATCGAATGCGCTTCGTCGGACAGGACCATCGCGCCATGCTTCTTGGCGACGGCGACCATTTCCTTGAGCGGAGCAATGTCGCCGAGCATCGAATAAACGCCCTCCAGCACCACCAGCTTGCCGGCGTCGGCGGGCAGGCGGCCGAGGCGCTTGTCGAGATCCTCGACGCTGTTGTGGCGGAAGCGGACGATTTCGGCGACGCCCTGCTTGCACCCGTCATAAATGCTGGCGTGGCTGTCGGCGTCGAGGATGATGTAATCCCCCTTGCCGGCGAGCGTCGAGATCATGCCGAGATTGGCCATGTAGCCGGTCGAGAAGACGATCGCGCCGGTCGTGCCGTAAAAGTCGCGCAGCGCCTGTTCGACCTCCATATGGTCGCGGAAGGTGCCGTTGAGCATCCGGCTGCCATTGGTGCCGCTGCCGAACTGGTCCAGCGCCGCCTTGCCCGCCGCGATCACGTCGGGGTCGAAGGTCATGCCCATGTAATTATAGGTTCCGAGCAGGATCGTGTCCTTGCCCTTGATCACCGCCTCGGTCGGCGATTTCACCTGCTCCATCACGACCGCATAAGGGTCGGTGAAGCCGGCATCGAGCAGCGCCTTGCGCTCCGCGATGATGGCGTCGAACTTGCTCATCAGATCGGGCTTGTCACCCGTCAGCGGAGCCGGAGCGTCGGAAGTGGCAATGGCTTCGGTCATCTCAATCGTTCCCAAACCCGTTCAGGCTGAGCTTGTCGAAGCCCTGTTCTTCCATCTTGGTTCGCGGAAGAGAAGGGCGGCCCTTCGACAAGCTCAGGGCGAGCGGTGTTTTCAGTTCAAGCCTTAAGCTTCTGGACCGCGTCGACCAGCTGGCCGACGGTTTCGATCTCCGCCTGCATGTTCATGGTGATGATGATGTCGAACTCGTCCTCGATCGCCGCGACGAAATTCATCACCGTCAGGCTGTCCCATTCGAGATCGCCGGCAAAGGTGGTGGAATCGGTCAGCGCGACGCCCTTTTTGTTGAAGGGTTCGATCTGGGCGGAGACGGTATCAAAGATGTCGTTACGGTCGCTCATGCGCGGTCCTTACTGGTGTGGGCTGGCACTGCCAAGCGATTGCGGCGGAATTGCGGGAAGAGCGGGGCGGTTACAGCAATCCCTGCGACCGATACCAGTCCGCCGTTTCGACCAGCCCGTCTAGCGTCGCGATTTGCGGTGCCCAAAGCTCACCCGGGGGGCGGTGGTGCGGGGTCGCGGTCCAGTCGGGGTGGCTCAGATAGGCGGCGCGGTCGGGCGTGAGCTTGGCGTTCGCTTCACGCAGGAAGCGGTCGGCATGGCCGACGAGGTGGAGCAGCGCGCGCGGGACGTGGAGCGGGATCGGCCGCTTGCCGACCGCGCCGCCGACCAGCCGGGCGAATTCGGCATGGCTGTAGCCGCCATCGACGCCATCGTCGCATTCATAGATGTGGCGGCCGGTATCGCTCTCCGCCATCGCGACCAGCAGCCGGGCGAGGTCGCGGACGTGGACCAGCGACACGCGGCCCGCGGGGGGCAGCACGACGAAACCCAGTTTCGCCATGCGGAAGACGTCGCGCATCTCCATGTCGCCGGGACCATAGACGCCGGGTGGGCGGACCATCGTCCAGTCGAGACTGGACTTGCACACTTCGTCCTCGGCCAGCGCCTTGGACTTGCCGTAGAGCGACAGCTCGGGTTCGCGTGCGGACAGCGACGAGACATGCACGAAGCGGCGGACGCCTCGACTTGTGGTAGCGTCGAGCATACGGCGGGTGCCGTCGACATTGCCGGTGACGAAGCCCTGCGGCGTGGGTGCGTTGACGACCCCGGCGATGTGGAGGACCGCGTCTGCTCCCTCGGCTAGGCGCGCGAGGGCGGGTTCATCGTCCAGGCTGCCGGCGATCCAGGAGACGCCGTCGCGCGGCGGCTGAGCACGCCGGGTGAGCGCACGAATTTTGTGGCCGCGGGCGAGGGCGTGGTCGACTGTGGCCTTGCCGACGAAGCCGGTCGCGCCGGTCAGGGCGAGGGTCAGCGTCACAGCAACACCATATGGTTGCGGTGGACCAAAGCCGCGCGGGGGGCGTAGCCGAGGATGTCGCCCTGGTCTTCGCTGCGGGTGCCGAGGATCGCCTGGGCTTCGCCCGCATCATATTCGGCAAGGCCGCGCGCGATCGGGCCGTTGGGGCCCTCGATCGTCACGAGGTCGCCGCGGAAGAACATGCCGCGCACGCCCGTGGCACCAATGGCGAGCAGGCTGCGCCCCTCGGCCAAGGCTGCGGCGGCGCCGGCGTCGATCGAGATGCTGCCCTTCGCGGTGAGGCGGCCCGCCAGCCAGGCTTTCCGGGCGCGGGTGCGTTTTTCGGGGAGGAAGATCGTGTGGCGCGCGTCGGCGGAGAGCGGGCGGTCGATCCGGCCGCTGGCGATGGCGAGGCTGACTCCGGCGCTGGCGGCGATCCGCGCCGCTTCGATCTTCGACACCATCCCGCCCGATCCCATGCCGGAGGCCGAGCCACGATCGGCCATCCCCTCGATCCGCGCGTCGATCTGCGCTACCTGTGCGATATGCTGCGCGCCGGGGAGGGCGGGGTTGCGGTCATACAGGCCGTCAATGTCGCTGAGCAGCACGACGCCGTTCGCGTCTGCGGCTTGCGCGACGCGCGCGGCGAGGCGGTCATTGTCGCCGAAGCGGATTTCGGCGGTGGCGACGCTGTCATTTTCGTTGATGATCGGCACGACGCCGAGGGTGAGCAGGCGGCCCAGCGTCGCGGCGGCGTTGAGGTAGCGGCGGCGATCCTCAAGATCGTCGAGCGTCACCAGCATCTGTGCAGCGGTAAGGCCGTTCGCCGCCAGCACCTCTGCCCAGACCTGGCTGAGCGCGATCTGGCCGGTGGCGGCGGCGGCCTGGGCATCCTCAAGGCTGGCACGACCGCCCTTGGGCAGGTTCAGGCGGCGCGCACCCAGCGCGATGGCGCCGGACGAGACGACCGCAACCTGCTGCCCCATCCGCACGCGTTCGGCGATGTCGGCGGCGATGCCCTCAAGCCAGCCGCGCCGCACGCCGCCGTCGGGGTCGACGAGCAACGCCGATCCGATCTTGACGACGAGGCGCGGGCAGGAGGCGGGCGGGAAGAGGTTCATCGACGGCCAGTTGTTCCGAATCACTGCGTCTGGCAAGCAAGAATGCGGTGGCAAACCGCGTCCGTTGCGCGGTTCGGGGAGGGTGATGATGACAATCGGTTGGCTGGCGATTGCTCCAGCGTTGGCTAGCGTGTCCGTGCAGGATGCGCCTGCGGCAGTAGCGGCCCCTGCAACCTCACCGGCCATGGCAGAGGCAATCGCCAATCAAGCGAAGGTGAAGACGAAACCGAGGTTCAAGAGCGGCCCGAGCGCCGAACTACCCGAATCTGCCAAGGCTGCGGGCGTGCATGGCAAGGTCGAAATCGCCTTCATCATCGATGCGCAAGGCAAGCCTGCCGAAATTTCCGTCTTGAAGAGCAGCCGGTCGCCCGAGCTGGACGGGATTGCGGTCGCGGCGGTGCAGGCCAGTCTGTACGAGCCGGCCAAGGACAAGGACGGAAATCCGATCGCGCTGCGCGTCGTTGCGCCGACAACGTTCAGCGCCGTCCATGTTCCCGGGAAGACCGGCGGCATCCTTCGATATGATTGCGCGCAGTTCCTGCGTGACGAGCAGTGGTGGGCGGCGAACTGGCCCGGTGAGAAAAGCTATGTCTACAACATGTCATTGGGCGCTGTGATGATCGGCACGCGTGGTTCCATGTCGGACGGCAAAACGCTCGTTACCACTGTGCGCGATTTCCGCGAGAGCTGGGACAAGGCAAACGATACGTGTGCGAAGGCACCCGAAACGATGTTTGTCGACGCGCTCAAGCCCGGTGGCGCCATCCTGCGCAGGCTTGCGAGCGCGCGGTAACGCCCGCAATCTGCGCCGCTCTGGCCTAAAACCGCGTCTTCAGCCACGCGTCGACGACGGGCGTCGCCGGATAGTCCGCCTGGCCCAGCTTTCGGTTGATCTCAGCATGGCCGACGAGGCCGCGCCCCTCGATCCGCGTGACCTGCGCCGGGGTGCCGGCCTTGCGCAGCGCGGCGCCGAGGGCTTCGGACTGGCGCTTGCCGTCCTCGCGGTCGACATGGAGGATCAGGAAGGCGGGGGCGTTGGGGCCGGCGGCGTGCAGGGTAGGGGATAGCGATTTTTGCCGTGCGGGATCGCTGCCGAACGCCTGAACATAGGTGTCGTGCATGAACTTCCCGCCGTCCGCGATCTGCGCTGCGACGTCATAGGCTGCGCCGTCGAGCGGGATCACGCCGCGAATGTCGCTCAGCGCAAAGCCGGCCGCGCGGGCGTAGCTGGGGTCGGTGCCGACCAGGGCGACGAGGTGTGCGCCGGCGCTGTGGCCCATCAGCACCATGCGCGCGGGATCGATGTTCAGCTTGGCCGCATTGCTGCGCAGCCAGGCAAAGGCGGCGGCGACGTCCGCAGCCTGATCCTCGACCTTTGCTGCGGGGACGAGGCGGTAGTTGACCGAGGCGACGGCATAGCCCTGGTCAAGGAAATGCGTCACCTTCGCCGCGCCGGTCGCGTTGCGCTTGTCGCCGCGCTTCCACCCGCCGCCATGGACGAAGATCACGATCGGTGCGGGCTTGGCCGTGTCCTTCGCCGCCCAGAAGTCGAGCTTTTGCAGTGGGTCGGTGCCGAAGCTGTGTTCGACCATGCCTTCTGCCGGAGCCTCGGCGCCACGCGCGGCGGCGCGTTCGGCCATTCGTTCCGCAATCCGTTCGCGAAAGCGCTGCGCTTCCGCCACCGGAACCGTGACCAACGCCAGCCCCGCCGCACCCAGAATCACTCGGATCATGTTCACCCTCCAGCCGATCTCCGCGCTAGGGGTGCCCGATCGTTGCTGAACCGCAACTGTCCGGGCGTGGTTACTTCCCGCCAAAGGTATAGCTGAGCGCAAGGCCGACCGAGGGCTGGCTGCGCGATCCGGCGCTGCGGACATAGGGCGAGCGCCCGGCGTCGCCGACGAGATGGTCATAACGGGCATAAGCGGCGATGCCGATGCGCTTGTTCAGCTGGCGCAGATAGCCGGCGGCGAGTCCGATCCCTTCGATCCCTGCGTCCGGGCGAAATTGGGCGAGGCCCGATGCCGCGCTGTCGGCAGCGGTGATGCCATACCAGGCGCGGTGGTATCTTCCGTCGGCCAGGGTCACGCGCGGGCCGAGCGAGAACAGCCATTTGTCGCCGTCGCGGACGATGTAGTCTGCACTGATTTCCCCGACTAGGCCGTCATGGCCGCTCACCGCCTGACGCGCCTCGGCGCGCACGCGGATGTTCTTCGCCAGATAGGTCTGGGCAAAGCCGCCGATTTCGAAGCTGAAGCCGACGTCGTGGAGCGGGACGCCGATATCGGCTGCCTTGCGCTTGCCCTTGAAGCCGAGCGCGGGGCCGAACTCGACGCCGCCCGCCTTTGCGACCGGAAAGCCGAAGCTTTCGTCGGGTGCTTCGAATTCAAACGGGGCGTCGCCGCGCGCGCGCGACACCTCGATAAACGGCCCGAAGGACAGATCTTTCGCACCTGGTGTCTTGGGCGAAAGTTGCGGCCCAAGATAGACGCGCGTGCGCAGCGGTTCGCGCGTCTGTTCTTGCTCCGCCTCCTGAGCGGTGGCGGGCAGGGCGATAGCGAGCAGGGCGAGCGGGGCGAAACGATACAGCATGGCGCACAATCTAGGCGATTGCGGCACGAGCGCCAGTCAGTCGCGTGCGAAAATCTCGTCGTGCGGGAGTGTGACATTGAGCGCAGGCAGCGGAAGATCTACCGGGTCGTCAAACTGCTGCTCGTTCCAGCCGTTGGTCGCGGTGCGCTGAAATACATGGAGGCGCTCGGTCGCGATATCGACAAACACGACTGTGTCGACACTGCGCAACGCCTTGTATTCGGGGAGTTTGACGCTGAGGTCGGTTCGGGCTGTTCCGGCGGACAGAACCTCGAAGATGACGCGCGGGTCGTCAAATGCCTTGGCTTCGTCATCTGTACTGCCGTCGCGCCCGCAGAACACGGTGACGTCCGGGTAGCGAACCGACGCATCTTTGGTGCGGGTCGCCATGTCAGAGCCATAGGGCCGGCAGCCGGTCCCACGAAGCCGTGTGCCCAAAGCAAGGATGAGGTTGGTCTGGACTGCGGCATGCCGGGCCGTGCCGCCCGCCATCATCCGGATGACGCCGTTGTCGAGCTCCGCCTTATGCGCCCCGAAATCGATTTCGAGGAATTCCTCAGCCGTCAGCAGCGGATAACGAACCTGCGTTGCCATGGCGCAGATATAACCCGCCAGCTGCCAATTTCCCATAGAGGAATCAGATCGGCGACCACTCCACCTCTTCCGCGCCCTCATCATCGTCGCTGACGCGGGCGTGGTCGGGGCCGATCGCTTCGAGCAATTTGTCGAGCGCCCAGTCTACACCGATCCCCGCCGCGCCGGAGATCGCGATCACCTCCGCGCCGCTGGCTTCTTCGAGCTCGGCGGAGAGGGCGGCGATCAGCTCGTCGTCGAGCGTGTCGATCTTGTTGAGCGCGATAATGATCTTCTTGTCGAGCAGCCCGGCGCCATAGGCGTCGAGCTCGTCGCGGACGATGCGGTAGCTGGTGGCGACGTCCTTGTCATTGGCGTCCACCAGATGCAGCAGCACCTTGCACCGCTCGATATGGCCCAGGAAGCGGTCGCCGATTCCGGCGCCTTCCGCTGCGCCCTCGATCAGGCCGGGGATGTCGGCGATGACGAACTCATTGCCCTTGTGCCGCACCACGCCGAGCTGGGGGCGGGTGGTGGTGAAGGCATAGGCGCCGACCTTGGCCTGGGCGTTGGTGACGGCGTTGATAAAGGTGGACTTGCCCGCATTGGGCAGGCCGACAAGGCCCGCATCGGCGAGCAGCTTCAGCCGCAGCCAGACGAACATTTCCTCACCCGGCCAGCCGGTGCCGTGCTGGCGCGGGGTGCGGTTGGTGCTGGTCTTGTAGCTGGCATTGCCGCGTCCGCCATCGCCGCCCTTCAGAAAGACGATGCGCTGGCCTTCCTCGGTCAGGTCGGCGAGCAGGGTGCGTTCTTCGTCATCGGCGAGGATTTGGGTGCCGATCGGCACCTTGATGACGAGATCCTCGCCACCCGCGCCGGTCTTGTTGCTGCCCGACCCGCCATGGCCGCGCTGGGCGCGGAAATGCTGGGTGTAGCGAAAGTCGATCAGCGTGTTGAGGCCGGGCACGGCCTCGAAAATGATGTCGCCGCCCTTGCCGCCATCGCCGCCGTCGGGGCCGCCATATTCGACATATTTCTCACGCCGAAAGCCAACGGCACCGCCGCCGCCCCAACCGGATTTGATGTAGATTTTTGCCTGGTCTAGAAAATGCATGGCAGCCCCATAGCGATATTGCAGAATTTTGCCACCGGGGCGATTTTGCACCAGCGCAAACCGGAGCTGGAGGAGAAGATGAAGCGCGTCTCGGCGGGACTGAGCATCTATGCGCTGATCGCTGTCGGCTCGATCATTGCGATCGCGCTGCTGGCGATCGCCGCGAACCGGCTGGGCTTTCCGCGCAGTCCGGACGGCGTCACGGATAGCATCATCATCGAACTGGGCAGCTTCATCGTCACGGTGGCGCTGATCGGATCACTTTCGGCATGGGTGCAAAACCGCATCGAGGAAAAGAAGCTGAGCGCGCTGCGTGTCTATGCGTCCTCGCGGCTCGGCCATGAACTTAGCGACGTGATTGAAGCGATGCAGGCGCTGAAGCAGCTGGCAGTGCCGGAGCCGGCGACCTTGCGGGGCGATTTCGTGAAGATTGACGGCGTGCGCCTGTTCTATCGCCCGCTGGCGATCTCGCGCTTCCGGCTGGCATTGCGCGAATTGGAGCAGCGGATCGTCGAGCTGCGGGCGCTGATCGCTGAAATCGGCTTCGTCGTTCCGGTCGAAAGCCGCGATCATCTGTTCGGGATCGGCAGGGCATTCGCGGCCTTGCCAAGGCACGCAAACTGGATCGCGGACAGCCATGCCGATCATTACCTCGAACATGGCGTGCTTCCCGAAGCGGCGCCGAAACTGCCGGACTGGACGATTTTGCAGGCGCATATCGAGGAGGCGTTGCGGGCGCTGGGCATGCCGTTGGTCGAGACGGTCGACGTGGCTAAACTCAAGCTGCTGATCGAGCGCTTTTCGACCGATGTCGCGCATGCCTATCTGCGGACCGACGAGTCCCTGATCGACGTGTCGGATCGGTATGAAGGCATTTTGCCGCGGTCGGAGCGCTATGAGCTTGCGATCCGCAACGGCTATCTGCCCGACATCCTGAAACGGGCGCCCTAGAAATCTGCCAAACTGTGCCGATGGGCGTGCGGATCAGCCCCACATCTTCTGAAACCGCGGCGATCCGGTGAGCTGGCGCAGGGCGATTTCGCGCGCCGCGCCGCGGGGGAGGTCGAGCGAGCGGGCGAGCTGTTCGCCGAGCAGCGCGTCGCCCATCGCCATGAGCACGAGCGCCAGCGTATCTTCGCGCAGTTCGGTGGCGGTGTCCTCACCCTCCGCTGCGGCGATCTGATCCACCAGGCCGTGGATGACTTCGAGGATCGGGTCGAGCGCGTCTTCGTTGCCCGACAGGATCATCCAGCTGGCGAGTGCACCCGCGCCCGATTTGTCGAACGCGTCGAAGGCGAGATCGACCACTTCGCGCGGTTTATCCTCGGTCGGCGCGGCCCCGTTGGCGCGGGCTTCCTGGATCAGGCCGACAATGCGGGTGCACACGGTTTCGGCAAGGCTGCGGGCGAGCGCGCGCTGCAACCCCGCGGCTGAACCGAAATGGTGGAGGAGATTGGCGTGCGTGCGCCCGATCCGCGCGGCGACGGCCTTGAGCGTGACGGCCTGTGGGCCGGCCTCGATCAGGATCGCGCGTGCAGCCTCAAGCGCGGCATCACGTGATTCTTCGGGGCTGAGCCGACGGCGTTCGGGGAGGGGTGTTATTGACATTTGTGTAAGTAAGCGCTAGTTCCTTGCCCAAGCCTTGGAGCAAAATCATGTCGAACGCAAAGACTCCCGCAGACCTTACCATCACCCCGCGCGATCGCCGGTTCGGGCGCGGCCAGCAGCAGGACCGGCTGTGGCTGGGCGGCGATGTGGCCGCGACCGCATTCTACAACGCGCTGTCGGTGACCTTTCCGAAGGGTGAGGCCTATTTCATCGAGAGCGTGAAGGCGTTCCGCGACGGCGTGGACGAAAAGCTGGCGCGCGAGATCAAGGCGTTCACCGTGCAGGAAGTGGTGCACAGCCGCGAGCATGTCGCGTTCAACAAGCGCGTGCTGGATCATGGCTATGACATCAGCCGCCTGGAATCGCGCGTCGATCAGGTGCTGGAGATCGCGCGGTCGCGGCCCAAGATCGTCCAGCTCGCCGCGACCATGGCGCTGGAACATTATACTGCGATCCTGGCGTCCGAGCTGATCCGCAACCCCAAGCATCTCGCCGGCGCGGACAAGGAGAATGCCGATCTGTGGCGCTGGCACGCGCTGGAGGAGATCGAGCATAAGGGCGTCGCCTATGACACCTATCTCCACGCGACGCGCGGCATGAGCCGGTGGAAGCGGTGGAAGATCAAGTCGCTGACAATGCTGATCATCACGGGCACCTTCTGGAAACACCGGATCGAAGGGACGCTGGACCTGATGGCGCAGGACGGCGTGACCGGATGGCGCGCCAAGGCGATGGTGGCCAAATATCTGCTGGTCTCGCCAGGCATTGTCACCCGCATGATTCCGGCGTGGCTGAGCTATTTCATGCCGGGCTTCCACCCGTGGAATCATGACGATCGTGCGCTGATCCAGAAGGTGGAAAGCGACTATGCGGCGGCCATCATGCCGCGCGGAACCGTCGCCGCCTGAAAATTCGGTTGCGGATTAAGCGCAAACGCTAGTCGCATGCGGCCCCGGCCTGCTCTCACTCGCCTTCAGTAGAGGCAGGGTTGGGGGCAGGCCGGGGCCGCATTTTTTTCAGTCCCAGACCCAATTTGAATTACTGAACGGAAAATATCAGAAATTATCCGTTCCGGGGTTGAAACCGCTTTTCCGCCTCTCCAATTGCTGCAACGCAATAAGGGGAAATACGATTATGCGTGTCCTGGCAGGCTTAGTGGCGCTGACGGCTTTGAGTGCATGTGGTGGCGGTCAGCCGCCGGCACCGCCGCCCGCACCCGAAGTCATGGTCGCAACGCCGCTTCAGCGCGAAGTGATGGATTGGGATGACTATACCGGTCGCTTCGTCGCACCGGAGGATGTTGAGCTGCGTGCACGCGTCAACGGTGTCATTACCGCCGTCCATTTCCGCGACGGCCAGGATGTCCGCAAGGGGCAGGCGCTCTTCACCATCGACCCGCGCCCCTATCGCGCGCAATTGATGCAGGCGCAGGCGCAGATTGCCCGCGCCCAGGCGGCGCTCAACAATGCCCGTCAGGTCACCGCACGCAGCCGTGCGCTGGCGAGCGCGCAGGCGGTCAGTGCCGAGGAGCTGGAAGCGAATGTCGCGGCCGAGCGTAGCGCCGCTGCCGACTTGGCCGCCGGTCGCGCCGCCGCGTCGCAGGCGATGCTCAACCTTGGCTTCACTACCGTCCGCGCGCCGTTCAGCGGGCGCGTGTCGGACCGCAAGGTCAGCATCGGCGATTTCGTGGCCGAGGGGCAGACGGTGCTGACCCGCGTCGTCTCGCTCAACCCGATCTGGTTCGAGTTCGAGGGGGCCGAAGCCTTTTACCTCAAGAATCTGCGTCAGGATCAGCGCGGTGAGCGCGGGTCGTCGCGTACCACCGCCAACCCGGTTCAGATCCAGCTCGCCGACGAGAATGAGTATCGCTGGAACGGCCAGATGGCGTTCCTCGATAATGCGGTGGACCCCAATTCGGGCACGATCCGCGCGCACGCCGTGGTACCCAACCCGACCGGTTTCCTGACGCCGGGGATGTTCGGACGCGCCCGCCTGCTCGGTTCGGGCAGCTATCGCGCGATGCTGATCCCCGATGAGGCGATCGTCACCGACCAGACCCGGCGCCTTGTCTATGTCGTGAGCAAGGACAACAAGGCGACGCCGCGGGTCGTGGAGGTGGGCGCGAAGGCTGAAGGGCTGCGCATCGTCCGCGATGGCCTTGCCCCGACCGATCGGGTGGTCCTGACCGGCGTCGGCCGGCTTCAGCCCGGCGCGACGGTCAAACCCAAGATGGGCAAGATCACCCCCGACGCGACCAAGCAGGCCGCACCTACGCGTCCCATCGATCCGCCGGCTTCGGGCCAGGCGACCGTCCAGTAAGGGGCGCAAGCCATGAAATTCCCGCATTTCTTCATCGACCGGCCGATCTTTGCGGCGGTGCTGTCGATCCTGATCGTGATCGTCGGGGCCATCGCCTATCCGTCGCTGCCGATCGCGCAATATCCCAACATCGCGCCGCCGACGGTGGTGGTGACCGCCGCCTATCCGGGAGCAAGCGCCGAAACCGTCGCCGAAACCGTCGCCGCGCCGATCGAACAGGCGATCAACGGCGTCGACAACATGCTCTACATGACGTCGTCGTCGACCGGGAACGGCCAGACGCAGATTACCATCGCGTTCAAGCAGGGCACCAATGTCGATCAGGCGCAGGTGCTGGTGCAGAACAAGGTCGCGACCGCCGAGCCGCGCCTGCCCGAGGATGTCCGCCGCATCGGCGTGACGGTGAACAAGAGCTCGCCCGACTTCCTGATGGTCGCGTTCTTCACCTCGCCCGACAAGAGCCTCGATATCCAGTATATCTCCAACTATGTGACGTTGCAGGTCCAGGACCGCATCGCGCGTATTCCGGGCGTGGGCCAGGCGCAGGCGTTTGGCGGGCGCGACTACAACATGCGCGTGTGGATCGACCCGGGCCTTGCCGCCGCGCGCGACATGACCGTGGACGAGGTGGTCAACGCGATCCGCGGGCAGAACGTTCAGGTTGCGGCCGGCACCGTCGGCGCGCCACCCTATGGCAATGCCAGCCCGGCATTTGAGCTGGGCGTGCAGACCAAGGGCCGCTTGAGCACGCCCGACGAGTTCGGCGCGATCGTGGTCAAGCGCGATACCACCGGTCGCCTGACCCATCTGCGCGATGTCGCGCGGGTTGAGCTGGGCGCGCAGGATTACAACTTCAACGGCTATCTCAACGACAAGCGCGCGGTCGGCATGGGCATTTTCCAGCTGCCCGGGTCGAACGCGCTGGCGACCGCTGACGCGGTGAAGGCCGAGCTGGCAACGCTGGCCAAGGACTTCCCCCCGGGGATGACCTATTCGATCGACTATAACCCGACCGAATATATCGCTGAGTCGATCACTGCGGTCGAGCACACGCTGATCGAGGCGCTGGTGCTGGTCGTCCTCGTCGTCCTGATCTTCCTGCAGAGCTGGCGCGCGGCGGTGGTGCCGATCGTGGCGATCCCGATCTCGCTGGTCGGTGCGTTCGCGGTGCTGCTGGCGTTCGGCTATTCGCTCAACACCCTGTCGCTGTTCGGACTGGTCCTCGCCATCGGCATCGTCGTCGATGACGCGATCGTCGTGGTCGAGAATGTCGAGCGCCTGATGGAAGAGGAGGGGCTGTCCCCCAAGGAAGCCGCGCACAAGACGATGGACGAAGTGTCGGGCGCGATCATTGCGATCAGTCTGGTGCTGGTCGGCGTGTTCGTGCCGACGATGTTCATCCCGGGCATTTCGGGCGCCTTCTACCAGCAGTTCGCGATCACCATCGCTTCGGCGACGCTGATCTCGGCCTTCGTGTCGCTGACGCTGTCGCCCGCGCTGTGCGCGCTGGTGTTGAAGCATAAGGGTCATCACAGCGAGATTGCGCCCGGCTGGCGCGGTCTGCCCGCACGGGCAGGGGCGTCGTTCAACCGCGGCTTTAACCGGCTGTCCGAGAATTACGGCAAGCTGACCGCGAAGCTGGTTCGCATGCTGATGGTTGTCGGCGTGGTCTATGTCGCGCTGATCCTCGTCGCTGGATGGCGCTTTACGTCGACTCCATCGGGCTTCATCCCGCCGCAGGATCAGGGCTATCTGATCGGCGCGGTGCAGCTGCCGCCGGGGTCTTCGCTGAACCGCACCGATGCGGTGGTGCAGCAGGCCATCACCGAGGCGCGCAAGCTGCCCGGCGTCAAATATGTCGTGGGCTTTGCCGGTCTCGATGGCGCGAGCTTCTCGACTGCCCCGAACACCGGTGTGCTGTTCTTCGGTCTCGCCCCGCATGCCGACCGAGACAAGAGCGCAGACGAGATCCAGCAGGCGCTCTATGGCGCGCTCGCTCCGATCAAGGGCGGCGACATCCTGGTCATCGCGCCGCCCCCGGTTCCGGGCATCGGCACCGGCGGTGGGTTCAAGATGATGATCCAGGACCGCGAAGGGCTGGGCTACAACGCGCTGGCGCAGTCCGCGTTCGGCATGATGATGGGCGCGAACCAGCAGGAAAGCGTCGCGGGTGCCTTCACCCTGTTCAACACCGGCACCCCGCGTCTGACCGCGGATGTCGATCGCGAACGGGCGGAGCGGATGGGCGTGCCGGTGTCCAACGTCTTCTCGACGCTGGGTGCCTATCTTGGCTCATCCTATGTCAACGACTTCAACTATCTGGGTCGCACCTTCCGCGTGACGGCACAGGCCGACGCGCCGTACCGCGACGACGCCACCGACATTCAGGGTCTCAAGACCCGCTCGGCGTCGGGCGAGATGGTGCCGATGAGTTCGGTGATGACGTTGAAGAACGACAGCGGGCCGTATCGCGTGGTGCGCCACAACCTGTACCCGGCGGCTGAATTGCAGGGCGATTCCAAGCCCGGTTATTCGACCGGCCAGACACTCGATTCGATGGAGGCACTCGCGGCACAGACGCTGCCGCAGGGCATGAGCTTTGAGTGGACCGAATTGGCCCTCGAACAAAAGTCTGCCGGCAACACCGGGACGATCGCCTTCATCCTGGCGGTGGTGTTCGTCTTCCTGCTGCTCGCCGCGCTCTATGAGAGCCTGGTGCTGCCACTGGCGGTGATCCTGATCGTGCCGATGTGTCTGCTTGCCGCGATTTTGGGCGTGAACGTGATGGGCATGGACAATAATATCCTCACGCAAATCGGTCTGGTGGTGCTGATCGGCCTGGCGGCGAAGAACGCGATCCTGATCGTCGAATTCGCCCGCCAGAACGAGGATCAGGGCATGGACATGTTCGAGGCGGCGAAGCACGCGGCGCATCAGCGCATGCGTCCGATCGTGATGACGTCGATCGCCTTCATCCTTGGCGTGCTGCCGCTGGTGATTGCGAGCGGGGCGGCAGCGGAGTTGCGCCAGGCGCTGGGCGTCGCGGTGTTCTTTGGCATGATCGGCGTGACGATCTTCGGCCTGATCTTCACCCCGGCCTTCTATGTCATCAGCCGCAAGTTCGGCATCTGGGCGAGCGCGCAGTCGGCACGCTTCCGCAGCAAACCCCATGACCCCGTGACGGAGCCCGCAGCATGAAGCGCCTATTCCTAGTAAGTGCGAGCGCGGCGCTGCTGGCGGGCTGCGCGGTCGGCCCGACCTATCAGCGGCCCGAAACCCCGCCGACCGCAGCTGCAGCGTTCGTCGATCCCGGTATGACCAAAGTGTCGCCGGGCGCGGTCGAGGGCGAATGGTGGCGGCTGTTCAAGGATCCCGTGCTCGACCGGCTGGTGGTCGAGGCGCTGACCTACAACACCGATATCCGTCAGGCCTCGGCCAACCTGAAGCGCGCGCGCGCGATCCTTTCGGAATCGCGTGGGGCGCGACTGCCTGGCACCAGCGTGAGCGCGGGCTATACCCGATCGCGCACCGGGGCCGAAAGTGCGCAGGGCGCGCTGCCCGCTGGCGTGGACGGGGTCGAGGGAGATTTCTTCCAGACCGGGCTGGACGTGTCCTATGAGGTCGATCTGTTCGGTCGGGTGAGCCGGTCGATCGAGGCGTCGCGGGCGGATGTCGATGCGGCGCAGGCGGCGCTCGATGGCGCGCGCGTGGCGATCGCGGCGGAGACGGCGCGGACCTATGCCGCGGCGTGCGGCTTTGCCGCGCAGGCAGCGGTGGCGCGTGAGACGGTGCAGCTCCAGACCCGCACGCTCGACCTGACCCAGCGGCTGTTCGATGCCGGGCGCGGCACGATCCGCGATGTCGATCAGGCGCGTGTGCTGGCCGAAAATGCCCGCGCGCAGGTGCCGGCGTTCGAAGCGGAGCGGCGCGCGGCGCTCTATGCGCTGGCAACGCTGACCGGCAAGCCGCCGGCCGAGCTGGACGCCCAGGCCGATGCTTGTGCGACCCCGCCGGGCGTGTCGGCGCTGATCCCGGTCGGCGATGGCCAGGCCCTGCTCGCCCGACGCCCCGATGTGCGTCAGGCCGAGCGCCAGCTGGCGGCGGATACCGCGCGAGTGGGCGTCGCGACCGCCGCGCTCTATCCGTCGATCACGCTGGGTGGATCGGTGTCGCTGGGCGCGCAGAATATCGAGGATCTCGGCAAGAGCTCGTCGTTCAACTTCTCGCTCGGGCCGCTGCTCAGCTGGAACTTCCCCAATCTGACGGCAGCGCGTGCGCGGATTCGCCAGGCCGAGGCCGGGGCGGAGGGTTCGCTCGCCGCGTTCGACGGCACGGTGCTGACCGCATTGCGTGAGGTCGAACAGGCGCTGGCACGCTATTCGGGCGAGATCGAGCGCAACGTCGCGCTGCGCCGCGCCGATGCATCGGCGACCAACGCAGCGCGCATCGCGATCCTGCGCTTCGAGGCAGGGCGCGACAGCCTGCTCCAGCGCATCGATGCCGAGCGTGAGCGGGCAGGGGCGCGGGCTGCGCTGGCCCAGTCCAATGCGGCGCTGGCGGAGGCGCAGGTCGCGCTCTTCAAGGCGCTGGGCGGCGGTTGGGAAACTGCGCCAGACGCGGTGCGGCGCGAGGCTGCTGCTGCCAACTGAGGTCGAGGGTTTCGGGCGGAGCCGTGTTGCGTAACTGGCTCCGTCCGATTGTCTGCGGTTCGTGTCGTTCTTAAGCCCCTCCCCTTCAGGGGAGGGGTTGGGGTGGGGCCTATCCTCTGGGCTAACGGGTTCGGTTTCACGAGCCGACGATCGGCCCCGACCTCTCAAACTGTTGGCGATGTCGGGTGCGTCGCGGATGAGCGCCTCACGACCTGGTTGCGGACTTTTGATTTTGGTGCTGTTCTCGCAAGATGAGCATCTCAGCAGCCCACGCAAATGCGTTTGTATCGGAAGTGCTGACCACCGACGCGGTCTGGGCGATCCGAGCCGCGAGCGGCTTTCCCACATCGACGAATGCGTCCGGCGAGACCGTAATGCCATTTTGGTCTGCTGAGAGCCGCGCTAGGCGCATTATCGACGGTGTGGAAGCCTACCGAGGGTTTCAGCCCGTGCGACTGCAACTGGGGGAATTCATCAGCCGCTGGCTCCCCGGGTTGGAGCGAGATAATCTGCTCGTCGGCTTAAACTGGTCGGGTGAGCGAGCGACTGGTTATGACTTGCAACCCAAGGCGGTAAAGGCGCGACTGGAGGCGGGATGCTGATGGGTGCCTCGCTCTAGATTTGAGACATTGGCCGACCCAGATGCTGGTTGGCGCGTAGACATTCTCGCACGCAGTCTCGGTGAGACGCCGAGGCCCCACCCCAACCCCTCCCCTGAAGGGGAGGGGCTGCAGAGCTTCACGCCGCCATTCGGTCGCACGGGTCGGTGCAGTCCGAGTCCGACAGGCGCTGTTCGAACTCGACCGTCATATCCTCGCGCCCGCGACCGAGCGAGTGGCGCTGGACGGTGCGCCCGGTCGGGCGGAAGCCGAGCTTGCGCAGGACACGGCCCGATGCCGGGTTGTCGGCGAAGTGGCTGGCGGTGAGGGTGGGGACGCGCAGCGTGCGGGCGATGTCGATCACCGCGCGGCCGGCCTCGGTCGCATAGCCGCGGCCCCAGGCTTCGGGTGCGATCCAGTAGCCGAGCTCGACCCCGCCGCGCTCCATCCGGTCCAGCCCGATGCAGCCGACAATGCGACTGGTGGCATCCTCCAGCGCGCAGATCAGGAAGACGGGCAGGTCGCTCGCCTTGCGCTCGATCAGCAGGAATTCTTCGGCATCGCTCACCGCATAGGGCCAGGGCGCGCGGCTGAGGTTGCGGACAACCTCATGATGGCCGATCGCGCGCGCCAGTTCGGGCGCATCCTCGATCCAGCCGGGCCGCAGCATCAACCGCTGTGTACGTGCGAACATCTTACTCTCCTCGCGGACCCGCCGATGCCCCGGGTTAATGACCGCAGCACGACAGTTGGGGTGGGGAGGGAGCAATAAAAAAGGGAGACCGGGGTGACCCGTCTCCCTTTTGCGGTCTCCAGATTTGGAGACCCGGGTCACCCTGGCGGGCAACCCGGATGGTCGCCCAGCTTATTCGGCCGCAGCCGCAATCATTTCTACCGAGCAGAATTTGCGACCGAGCTTGCCGTCGTGGAATCGCACGCGGCCGTCGGTAAGCGCAAACAGGGTGTGGTCCTTGCCGATGCCGACATTGACGCCCGGATAGTATTTCGTGCCGCGCTGACGCACGAGGATGTTGCCGGCAATGGCGACTTCGCCACCGAACTTCTTCACGCCGAGACGCTTGGACTGCGAGTCGCGACCGTTGCGCGAAGAGCCGCCTGCCTTCTTATGTGCCATTTCGGATTACTCCTTACGCTTCCGCGGCCGCCGGGGCATCGCCCTCGGTCGCCTTGGCCTTAGCGGCCTTCTTTTTGGTCTCCTGCGCACCGATCGCGGTGATCTTCAGGATGGTGTGGTTCTGGCGATGGCCGTTCTTGCGGCGATAATTGTGCCGACGGCGCTTCTTGAAGACGATGACCTTCTCGCCCTTTTGCTGGGCGACGATCTCGGCCGAAACGGTCAGGCCGTCGGTCGACTTCAGATCCGAACCTTCGCCAGCGAGCAGCACGTCACCCAGGGTGATCGTCGAACCGGCTTCACCGTCGAGCTTCTCGACGACGATCTTGTCTCCTGCGGCAACGCGATACTGCTTGCCGCCCGTGCGCACGATAGCGAACATGGGCCTCATCTCAATTTCAAAAGCATGTGCCCGCGCAGGACAAGCCCGGCGGGAGGAACGGCGCGGTTATGGGATTCGCCCGGGGAAGTCAACCATTATGCACCGTTGGTGGGCAGTGCGGTGCGGGTTCTTCGAGGATGGCCTTCAGGCGAGCGCGGGGCCTCCCCATTCTCGTCACCCCGGACTTGTTCCGGGGTCCACTCAGCCCCGCTGGCGACCCATGAGCCTGTCGTCCGGGATTTGCCTCCCGGTGGACCCCGGAACAAGTCCGGGCTGACGAAGACCCCATGGAAATCGAAAGGCGCCCCAATGGCGGGCGGCAACCCTAATGCCGATGCTCGCGCTTCAATTTGTACCGCCCGCCGCCCAGCTCCTCGAACAGCCCGCCGATGGCCGGATGGTCGACCGGCTCGTCGCTGTCGTCGGCGACCAGATTTTGCTGGCTGACATAGGCGACATAGCTCGACTCGGCATTTTCAGCGAGCAGATGGTAGAAGGGCTGGTCCTTGCGCGGGCGGACATCCTCGGGGATCGCCTCATACCATTCGTCGGTATTGGCGAAAACCGGGTCGATGTCGAAGATCACCCCGCGGAAGTCGAACACCCGGTGCCGCACCACATCGCCCAGGTTGAAGCGCGCATGCGCCACGGGAGGGAGGGGGACACCGGCAGTCGCCAGATCGAGCGGGTCGGAGGCGCGAGTCATCGCTTCAATCTAGTGCGCTTTCGCGTCCGCACAAGAAGCGTGCGCAAGGCGCTTGCAAGCCCGTGACGCTTGGTCTAGAGGCGCCCGCTCGACCGGACGGAGCGGCATGCAATTGCCCTGCGGACCCCTCGCGGAGAGGTGGCAGAGTGGTCGATCGCGCCGCACTCGAAATGCGGTTTACGGGGAACCGTAACGTGGGTTCGAATCCCACCCTCTCCGCCACTTATTTCTTTCAGATCAAGCGCTTCGTGGGGCGCACTTGTGCGCGCGAAGAAAGGGCCGCGTCATCCCCCCGGATGACACGGCCCCCTTTGCCCCACGCAACGAACGGTAAATGTCAGGCGACGGCGCTTACCGCGCCAGCCGCTTCCTCGGGCTCGCGCAGCACATAGCCGCGGCCCCAGACGGTCTCGATGTAATTCTCGCCCTCGCACGCCATGCTGAGCTTCTTGCGCAGCTTGCAGATGAAGACGTCGATGATCTTGAGCTCGGGCTCGTCCATCCCGCCATAAAGGTGGTTGAGGAACATTTCCTTGGTGAGCGTCGTGCCCTTGCGGAGCGAGAGCAGCTCCAGCATCGCATATTCCTTGCCGGTCAGGTGGACGCGGGCGCCATCGACCTCGACGGTCTTGGCGTCGAGGTTCACGGCGAGCTTGCCGGTCCGGATGACCGACTGGCTGTGGCCCTTGCTGCGGCGCACCACGGCATGGATGCGGGCGATCAGCTCTTCGCGGTGGAAGGGCTTGGTCACATAATCGTCGGCACCGAAGCCGAACGAGCGGACCTTGCTGTCCATTTCGTTGATGCCCGACAGGATCAGGACCGGGGTCTGGACCCGCGCGACGCGCAGCTTTTTCAGCACGTCATAGCCGTGCATGTCGGGCAGATTCAGGTCGAGCAGGATGATGTCGTAATCATACAACTTGCCCAGATCGAGGCCTTCCTCGCCCAGATCGGTTGTATAAACGTTGAACCCCTCGGTCGCGAGCATCAGCTCGATGGCCTTGGCGGTCGTCGGCTCGTCTTCGATCAGCAGCACGCGCATCGGCTGATTTCCCCTGTGCCGGTTGCAGGCCCCCTGTGGCGCACAACGCGACTGATTCATTAACCTAAGCTGGTATGAAGGCAAAAGGTTAATTTTGCCCTAACCGGCCTGACTCCACGAGTCGCGGGGGATTGGGCGTAAGCGCGGGGTGCGCCGCATTGGCGCGAAATCCGGCCAAAGCCTGTCAAGATCAACGTTGCGCGATATAGCCCTGGGCTATAGGCTTGGCTGATATTTTGCATTTGCTAACATCAAATATGCGTGATTAATTTCGCGGTTTCCGGCGAAGCCGACACAAAAGTGCGCGCTGGATCAAAAAGGGGGTTGGGGTATGAAGTTCAAGACCGCATTGTTCGTGACGGCGTGCTGCATCGCGGCTCCGGCATTCGCACAGGATGCGCCGGCATCATCTGAAGGCCAGCAGGAAAGCAGCGAGCGCGAGGTGCTGATTACCGGCTCGCGGATCAAGCAGGACCCGACCAAGAGCGCCCTCCCGCTGCAGATCGTGACGCAGGAAGAGATTGCGCGCAACGGCATCACCAGCCCCGAGCAGCTGATCGCCTTCCTTCCGACCAATGGCTCGGGCGCGGACAATCTGGCGTCCAACGCCGACGTGACGACGGGCGCGCAGCGCGGCACTAACGGTCTGTCGGCCGCGAACCTGCGCGGTCAGGGATCGGCGGCGACGCTGGTCCTGCTGAACGGCCGTCGCGTGGCGGCGCACGGCCTGTCGGGCTCGGCAGTCGACGTCAACCAGATCCCGTTCGCCGCGATCGAGCGCGTCGAAGTGCTCAAGGACGGCGCGTCGGCCATCTATGGCACCGACGCAGTCGGCGGCGTCATCAACTTCATCACCAAGAAGACGTTCGAGGGCGTGTCGGTCAGCGGCTATGTCGACGTGCCGGAAGCGGGCGGCGGTGAAATCTACCGTGTCGGCGGCGTGGCCGGTTATGGCAATCTGAACGAAGACGGCTTCAACATTATGGCGGCGGTGTCCTACCGCTGGAACAAGATTCTGCGCGGCGAGGATCGCGATTTCGTCAACGGGAACCAGCCCAACCGCGGCTTGTCGATCGACACGCGCGGCACGCCGATCGCGACCGTGTTCAATATCGGACCCAACGCAAATCAGAATCCGGGCGGGACGTTGCTCGGGACTGCGGCGGGCTTCCCGACGCTGGCAATTACCGGTCCGAATGGTGCCAACATCGTTGGCGGCGGCATCAACATCCTGGACCTGCCGGGTGGCGGCGGGTGTGACTCGTTCGACGGCGGGATGGCCTATGACGAGCAGCTTTGGAACAATCCCGCGGCGGTCTATGCCTGCGCCTGGGATACGGGGCGCGCGGCGGTAATCCAGCAGCCGATCGAAACGCTGACCTATTATGGGCGCGGTGTCGTCCGCATCGGTGGATCGCACGAGCTGTCGGTCGAGGTGACGGGGTCCGACGCCACGTCAGCGAAAAGCTTCAGCAACGCCCAGCTGTCGGCGAATACGACCAACCTCAACATCGCCTATCCGCGTAACCCCACGACGGCGGCGACCTATGACGCGGTGGTCAATGCGATCCGCGGGATCATCACCGATCCGACGCAGCTTGCCAATTTCAACGCCCGCGCAGCCGCGCAGCTGCCGATTTCGTATCGCTGGCGCTGTGCCGCGTGCGGGCCGCGCGAATATGTGACCGACACAAAGACGTTCCGCGCGGCGCTGGGCCTTGAAGGACCGCTGTTCGACGGGTGGGATTACCGCGCAGGTGCGAGCTATGCGAAGAGCGAAAGCTCCTCGGTGCTGGGTGGTGGCTATTATTATCGCGGCACGCTTGCCAATGGCGCCTATGACCCGCTCGCGCCGCAGGTCGCGGGCGCACCGGCTGGGTTCCGCGGCCTCGTCGGCGTGATGAACAGCGGCCTGATCAACCCGTTCAGCCTGACCCAGACGGCAGCCGGCCTCGCCGCGCTGGAATCGGTCTCGGCGCGCGGGGCGACGCTGTATGGCGGCCAGTATGAGGTGAAGCAGTTCGACGCGTCGGTGTCCGGCTCGCTCTTCCCGATCTGGGGCGGCGATGTGCGGATGGCGGCCGGTGTCGACTATCGCCGCGAAACCTATTCGTTCAACGGATCGGCCGCCGCCGCCGCGACCGCACCGGTCATTTTCCTGGCCGCGTTCGACAACGTCAACGCGCTGACGCCCAAGAGCCGCGACGTGAAGGCGGCCTATGCCGAAGTGCTGGTGCCGATCATCGAACAGCTCGAGGTTACCGGCGCGCTGCGTGTCGACGATTACACCGGCTTTGGCACCACGACCAACCCGAAGGTATCGGTCAAGTTCCAGCCGTTCGACCAGTTGATGTTCCGCGGATCGTACAACACCAGTTTCCGCGTTCCGACGTTCAACCAGATCTTCAATGGCGTGACCCTGTCGCCTTATTCGGGCAGCGATCTGGCCGATCCGGTGCGTTGCCCGGGCGGCGTTCCGACCAGCGCATTTGGCAGCGGCCTGCCCTGCGCGCAGATTCGACCGGAGATCGCGACTGGCGGTCTGCCCACGCTGCAGCCGGAGACGGCGAAGCAGTTCAGCGTCGGTGGCGTGCTGACCCCGTTCCGCGGGGTGAGCCTGTCGGTCGACTGGTGGTCGATCGCGGTCGACGACACGATCCAGTTGCTGACGCTGCGCCAGCTCATCGACAATGCCGCGCTGTTCCCCGATCGCTTCGTCCGCGATCCTGCGACCCAGGACGTGACCGTGATCGACCAGCGCTGGATCAACGCCGGTTCGCGCCGGACGCAGGGTCTTGAGTTCGCCGCGCGCGGCCAGTTCGATGCGATGGGCGGCACGTTCAGTGCGGGCCTCGATGGCACGCTGCTGCTGAAGAAGAAGGAGAAGCTGACGCCGACTTCGGCCTATGGCCCGAGCCTGATCGGGGTGTTCACCTATGCCGGCGATCTCGGCAATGAGTGGAAGCACAATGCCTATATCGGTTACCGCACCGATGATGTGAGCTTCACGCTGAGCCAGATCTTCCGCTCGGGCTACAAGAACCAGGCGCTGCCGGGCATCGCTGCGGGCACGGTGACGCGTCCTGACTATAATCCGTATGTCGACGATTATATCATCTACAACGCGTCGATCACCTTTACCGGGTTCAAGGGCTATACGTTCACCATGGGCGTCAAGAACCTGTTCGACACCGATCCGCCCTTCGCCATCACCTATGACGGCAACACCGGTGCGGGTAGCTCGTGGGAGCCGCGCGTGGCAGATCCGCGCGGGCGTTCGTTCACGATCTCGGCCGAGGCGAAGTTCTAAGCCGAAGTCTCATCGACCCAAGCAAGGGGCCGGTCCGCAGCGATGCGGGCCGGCCCTTTTGTTTACGCCCGTGTGCAGAGGTTGCGGAAGCGCTGCGACAGGAAGTCGATGACCAGTTCGACCCGCGCCGGGCGCAGCGTGCTGGGCGGGGTGAGCAGGTGCAGCGCGATGTTCCTCGGCGACCAGTCGGCGAGAATTTCGACCAGTCGACCGTCAGCGAGCTCGCGGTCGATGATGAAGTCGGGCAGGCGGGCGATGCCGAGCCCTGCGAGCAATGCCGGGATCATCGCATCGCCATTGTCGGCGATCAGCGGGCCGGCGGGGCGCACCGCCGCTTCCTCGCCATCGGCCTTGCGAAACTGCCAGGCGCCGATCGCATTGGCGTAGAGGAAGCAGGCATGATGGGCGAGGTCGGCGGGATGGCGCGGCGTGCCGTGTTGCTCCAGATAGGCTGGGGCAGCAACGACCCGCGCCTGAATCGGGGACAGCCGGCGCGCGCGCAGCGAAGAGTCGGGCAGGTCCGCGATGCGCAGCGCGATGTCGAACCCGTCCGCGACGATGTCGACGCGGGCATCAGACAGACGCAGGTCGATCTGGATCCCCGGATGTTCGGCGATCAGATCGGCAATCGCGTCGGCGACGAAGCGGATGCCAAAGGTAATCGGTGCGGCGATGCGGACCATGCCGGATGGCGCCTTGGCGGAATCGATCGCGGCCTCTTCCGCCGCCTGCGCCTCGGCGAGAATGCGCCCGGCGCGTTCGGCGAGCGCGGTGCCGCTGTCGGTCAGCGTCAGGCGGCGCGAAGTGCGGTGGAATAACGCCGTTCCGAGCTGCGCCTCAAGCCGGGCGATCGCTTTGGACACGGTGGCCTTGCTCACCCCGATCGCGGCGGCAGCGCCGCTGAACGAGCGATGCTCGACCACGCAAGCGAAGATCGCCCAGGCTTCAAAGTCCGGCAGACGCATTGGTCGGTCCCCTCAAACAGCTTGATCCGTATAAACCCGAAACGATCCGTTTCAAACGTTTCCATTTACGCGCGTCGCGGCGACCCTATTTTGGACCTCAAGCAAGGAGGTTCCGATGATCGAGAAACGCACGTTCGAAAGTCTGGGCCACGCCGATCACGGGTGGCTCAATGCCCGTCACCATTTCAGCTTCGCCAACTATTATGATCCCGAGCGCATGGGCTGGGGCGCGATCCGTGTATGGAACGACGACGAAATCGGCCCGAACAGCGGCTTTCCGCCGCACCCGCACAAGGACATGGAGATCATCACGTATGTCCGCAGCGGCGCGATCACGCATCAGGACTCGATGGGCAATACCGGCCGCACCGGTGCCGGCGATGTCCAGGTAATGAGCGCGGGCACCGGTGTGCGCCACGCCGAGTACAACCTTGAGTCCGAGACGACGACGCTGTTCCAGATCTGGATCATGCCCCGCGCCAGCGGCGGTGCGCCGAGCTGGGGCGCCAAGCCGTTCCCCAAGGGCGAGCGTTCGGGCAAGTTCGTGACGCTGGCGAGCGGCTTTGCCGAAGACAGCGACGCGCTGCCGATCCGCGCCGATGCCCGCGTGCTGGGTGCGACGATCAAGGCGGGTGAGAGCGTGACGCACAGCGTAGGCGAAGGGCGGCATGCCTATCTCGTCCCCGCAGTCGGCAAGATCACCATCGATGGCGAGCCCTTCAACGCCCGC
The DNA here is from genome assembly GCF_030145815.1 of Sphingomonas sp. GTDB lineage: Bacteria > Pseudomonadota > Alphaproteobacteria > Sphingomonadales > Sphingomonadaceae > Sphingomonas. Next base: position 66,464 of record NZ_JAIXHL010000004.1, on the reverse strand, counting down.
GACGGCGCCGCACTGAGCGGTGGCCAGACCGTAACGATTACCGCGATCGAGGACGCCGAGATCGTCCTGGTCGACTCCGAATAGCCGACCCCCCGGAGCGGTCCGCAAGCCCCCCCTCCCAAGGCGGGCCGCTCCACCCCCATTCAGTTCCAATCAAGGAGACACGCCGTGACCAAGGTTCTGGTGCTTTATTACTCGTCCTACGGCCATATCGAAGCGATGGCCGAAGCGGTTGCCGAGGGCGCGCGCTCGGCCGGCGCGACCGTGGATATCCGCCGCGTGCCCGAAACCGCGCCCGAGGCGGTGGTCAAGGCTGCCGGCTTCAAGGCCGACAGCGCGCATCCGGTGATCGAGGGTCCCGACGCGCTCAAGGACTATGACGCGATCATCGTCGGTTCGCCGACCCGCTTCGGGCGCATGGCGAGCCAGATGGCGGCGTTCTGGGATACCGCCGGTGGCGTCTGGTATCAGGGCGCGCTGCACGGCAAGGTCGGCGGTGCGTTCACATCGAGCGCGACCCAGCATGGCGGCAATGAGACCACGCTGTTCAGCATCATCACCAATTTGCTGCACTTCGGCCTGACCATCGTTGGCCTCGATTATGGCCATGCCGACCAGATGAAGATCGACGAAGTGCTGGGCGGCGCACCCTATGGCGCGACCACCGTCGCCGGCGGCGATGGCAGCCGCATGCCGAGCGACATCGACCTCGCCGGTGCACGCTATCAGGGCAAGCGCATCGCCGAAGTCGCGACCAAGCTGATCGCGTAATGGCAGTCCGGGCGGGACAGATGGTCCCGCCCGGGCAACTCGATGATTGCAACTGCGCGCGCTCCCGCCCAAAGCGGGGCATGATCCAGGATCACGTTCTTTTCATCGACGGCGAGGCGATCGTTCTCGACAAGCCCGCCGGGCTTCCGGTCGATCCGCCGCGCGACGGATCGATCAGCCTTGAGAATCACCTCGGCAATCTGACCTTCGGATTCCAGCGCTGGCCGACCCCGGTCCACCGGCTCGACCGCGATACCAGCGGCTGCCTGCTCCTCGCGCGCAATCCCAAGGCGCATGCGCGATTTCAGCAGGCGTTCGAGGCGGGCGCGGTGACCAAACGCTACCTTGCGGTGATCGACGGGATTCCAGATGCGCCTTCGGGGATGATCGACCTGGCCCTGATCAAGATTTCCAGCGCCGAACGCGGCTGGCGCATGACCGGCAGCCCGATTGGCAAGTCGGCGCGGACGCGCTGGCGGATGCTGGCACAGAAGGACGGGCGGGCGTTCATCGCATTTTACCCCGAGACCGGGCGCACGCATCAGATTCGCGTCCATGCCGCAGAGGGGCTGGGCTTCCCGATTACCGGCGACCCGGTTTACGGCGTCGCGAATGGACGCAAGCTGATGCTTCATGCCGCGCAGCTGACCGTGCCGCGTCCTGGCAAGCCCGACATCCATGCGGAGGCACCGATCCCGGACGCGTTCCGGGCATTCGGCTTTGCGGGCGGGCAGCCGCAGGACGAGCTGGGCGAAGATGCCGGCTGACCTGCCCGAGGCGGCGATCGTCGAGGAAAAGTTCCTCGCCGCGTCGGGGCCGGGCGGGCAGAATGTCAACAAGGTCGCGACTGCGGTGCAGTTGCGCGTCAATGTGTTCGCGCTCGGCCTGCCACCCTATGCCTATGCAAAGTTCAAGGAGCTGGCGGGGAGCCGGATGACGGCGGGCGGCGAGCTGGTTGTCACGGCGCGCAAGTTCCGCACGCAGGACGCCAATCGCGAGGATGCGCGCGCGCGGGTGATCGAGCTGATCGACAAGGCGCTGGAGCGGCAGGCGCGGCGGATCAAGACCAAGCCGGGCAAGGCGGCGAAGGCGCGGCGCGTGGACGAGAAAAAGGGCCGTTCGGCGATCAAGGCGGGGCGGGGCCGGGTGCAGATCGATTGATGCCGCCGCGCAACGAATTTTCGTGCAATGCGTTGCGGCGCCATGATCCGACTGACCTTGATCCTGCCGCTCGCCCTTGTCGCTGCCTGCTCGCAGGAACCCGTGCGCGACAATGCCACTCAGAATATCACGCAGGAGGCCGAGCCGCCGCGCCAAACCAAGCCGGTCGCGCCGAGTCCGACCACCGCCGCTACTATTCCTGCGGCCTTTCAGGGCGCGTGGAGCGCAAATGCAGCGGATTGCGGCAAGGGCAGCGACGTGACGCGGCTGACAATCGCTCCGAACGAACTGCGCTTTTATGAGAGCAGCGCCGCCGTGACGTCGGTCAGCGGCACGGGGCCGCAGATCAAGGTCAGTGCACGCTATACCGGCGAGGGCGAGACGTGGGAGGCCACGCGCACCTTCGCCTTGTCCGAGGATGGCGACACGCTGACGCTGGACGGGATGCCACGGGTGCGCTGCCCTTAGGGTCTTGCATCGCGACGCCGCTCGCGCCACCTGCGCAGCCATGTACAGTTTCGACATCGCCGCCGGGTCCAAGGCCGAACTTTATCGCGATCTCCACGCCGCGCTCGATGCGCTGACGGCGGGAGAGCCGGATGCGATCGCCAATATGGCGAACGCCGCGTCGCTGATCGGCCAGTATCTGCCCGACCTCAACTGGGCGGGTTTCTATCGCAATGTCGGCGACGAGCTGGTGCTCGGTCCGTTTCAGGGCAAGGCGGCATGTATCCGCATCCCGTTCGGCCGGGGCGTGTGCGGCGCGGCGGCGGCGACTCGCGAGACGCAGCTGGTCGAGGACGTACATGCCTTTCCCGGCCACATTGCGTGCGACGCGGCGAGCAATGCCGAGCTGGTCGTTCCGATCGTGCATGACGGCGAATTGATCGGAGTGCTCGACCTCGACAGTCCGGTCACCGGCCGCTTCGATGCGGAGGATGCGGCGGGGTGCGAGGCGCTGATGGCGCTGCTGGCTCCGAGAGTTTCCGGCTGAACCCTGCCCCGCATTGGGACTTTCTTAACCACGCTGTCCGGTGGGAACGGCGCGGTGTCAGTGTTAAAACGCTGTAAAGAGGCGCGGTCCTTCTTCCCTGCTTGAATGGTCGCGCCTCACCAGAATAGTGAGTCCAGCCAATGCGTGCCCTGACCCTCGCCACCTTGTCGATTGCTGCGATTGCGGTTGCGACCCCCGCCCAGGCGCAGCGGGTGTGGCGCGATGGGCAGTGGGTGCAGCGCGAGCGTGAGCCGGTGCGCTATCCGGCGCGGTCGGTTCCCTCGACGCGGATCGATCCGCCGCGTACGACCCACAATGGTGGCCGCTGGGGCCCGATGGTCGGCGGACGCTGGCATGCAGGAACGCGCGCACCCGGCGGGTGGAGCGCCTATCGCCGCCCGGTGCGCGGCTGGACGCTGCCGAGCTATTGGGTCGGTGGTGGCTTCTGGATCAGCGACTGGTCGAACTGGGGGTTGAGCCGTCCGCCCTATGGCTATGGCTGGCTGCGTTACTATGACGATGCCGTGCTGGCCGACCGCGATGGGCGGGTGTGGGATTCGGTCAGCGGGATCGACTGGAATGGCGGCGGTGGTGGTGGCGCGGCGAGCGCCTATGCCGGTGGCGGCTACGCAGCGGCGGCGGCTGCCGGGGGCGGTGGTGGCGGCGGTGGCGGCTATGGCGCGCGCTACGAAGCACCCGATTACGACGATGACCATGATGATTACCCGGACGAGCGTCGCGAGCGGCGGCCGATCCCCGCACAGCCATACCCGGGGGGGTATGCCCCGCCGTCCTGCGCCAGCCCTTGCGGCGCGCAGGGCGGCGGCTACGCCCGCGGCTATCATGGCGGCAGCGGATATTACATGGCGGGGCCGACGGTGACGACGATCGTCATCCAGTCGGGCGCAACCACGACGACCACTGTCACCGAAGAGGTGATCGAGGAGGTCGAAGAGGTCCGCACCTACCGCGCGCCGGTGAAGACGGTGCGCCGCTATCCGAGCAAGACGGTCGTGCGGCGGTCGACGAAGGATTGCTGTCGGTAAATTCCGTCGCCCCGGCGCAGGCCGGGGCCGCCAAGCTTTGCGCGTATCGCTATCCCTCTGGCGGCCCCGGCCTGCGCCGGGGCGACGATCGCCTCAATTCCTTGGCGGTCGCGTCCCGAACGTGACGATGCTCTCGCTGCCATCCGCCGCGACCGCCGACACGCCGATAAAATGATCGTCGACCACCACGTCCTTCAGCACCGTCTCGGTGCGCCCGGCGACACCGCGCACCTCGGCCCAGTTCTGCGTGTCGTTGCGCCGCCAATAGACCTTGTAGCCGCGCGCGCCGGGGACGGCGTTCCACTTCACCTTGGTATCCGCGCTCACCGCGCCGTCGAGCACCACACCTGACGGGGCCGAGGGCGCGTTGGCGAGGCGGCGGATCGTCGCGATGTTGAGCGCGGTGACCTTCGCCAGATAGGGGAAGTCCATCTTGTCGACCGTGTCGCCATAGACTCGGCCATTTTCGGTGCGCAGCGTCTGGTGCTGCTGGTCGTAATTCTCCGCGGCGACCGAGAAGCGGACGGCGGGATAGCCGAGGCGCAGGAACGGCTCGTGATCGCCGCCGCGCCCGAAGCGGTCGGGGCGGCGGACGACGAACACGTCAAGCGCGTCCTTGTCCTTCTCCCGCATCCCGTCCGCGACCTTGTCGATTGCCTTGGCCAGCGCGCGGCTGGGGCCGTCATCCTCGCCGCCATCGCCGCGCCGGCCGATCTGGCCGGGCAGGTCCTCCGACGCGCGAATGCCTTCGGAAAAGACGCGGACGCGATCGGCGACGCGCACGCCGTTCTGGCCAACGGTGTTACCGACAATGTCGTTGTTGAGGACCGCGATGACCTCCCAGCCGCGCTCCTTGGCGGTTTCGGCGAGCAAGGTGCCGCCCCACAGCCCCTGTTCCTCGCCCGACAGCAAGGCATAGACGATCGTCGCCTTGAGCTTGTGCTTCGACAGGATGCGGGCCGCCTCGATCACCAAGGCGGTGCCGGAGGCGTCGTCATTCGCGCCGGGGGCGTCGCTGGTGAAGTCCATCACGTCGCTGACGCGCGAATCGATATGGCCTTGGACGATTACGACGCGCTTGGGGTCTGCACCTTCCTGAAAGCCGAGGACATTGACCACCTCGACCCCATTCGGCGCGCGGGGGCCGGTGAAGGTGCGGCCGATCCGCGCGACCTTGATGCAGTTGCCGCACGCTGCACCGATCCGGTCGAGCTCCTCCGCGCCCCACTTCCGCGCCGCGCCGATGCCGCGCACCGGATCGTCGGGGGAGGACAAAGTGTGGCGCGTGCCGAAGCTCACCAGCTTCTCGACATCGGCCTTGAGCCGCTCGGGGCTGGGGGCCTCGGCGGGTTTGGTCTGGGCGGCGGCGGGGGCTGCAATCAGCAGCGCGGGGAGGATGATGGTGCGCATGGCCGTAGCGTGGCGGCATCGCCCCGCGATCTCAAGCCCCAGTCTTATCCGCTGCCTTCGATTTGCGTTGTTCCTCCCGCCGCTGGCGACGGCGTTCGCGCTCGCGTGCACGGACCCGGTCCCAAAAGGCGCGGTGACGCCGCTGCCAGAGCAGGTTGAGGAGCGCAAAGGGTATTGGGAGCCAAAGACCCAGAAACAAGAGCCGCCCCCAAACCCCTTCATAAAGCAGATGGTGACTGCATGGATAGGTAAGGAGCATGCGGACTAACGCGCCGCCTTTGCCACCACCTTCGACCGGATTCCCCGTGCAGTTGAGGTAGAAATCGGGAACGCTCGATCCAGACAGAATCAACGCGATCGCAATAACCGGGACGTGCCAGAAGCGGCCGAACGGAATGCCTGCGCCGATCTTGCGGAAGCTGCGCTCCTCATCGGTCAGCCGTGCCATCGCACTAGCTCAACCGGTCGATCGCCTCGCGGTCGAGGCTTCCCGGGATGATCATCAGCGGGACGGGAAGAACCGCCATGTCGCCACTGGTGAAATGGGTGACGATCGGGCCGGGCTTGCCGCCGACTGCGGCACCAAGGACGAGCGCGGCGATGTCGGGATTGGCCTCGATCCGTTCGCGGATGACCTTCGGCCCGTCGCCCTCGACCACGGTGATGCTGGGCTTCAATCCCGATTCCTGGATCAGCGTACCTGCGGCGGCGGCGACCAGGGCTTCGGCACGCTGGCGCGCTTCCTCCTCGATCGTCGCCATCACGCCGCCCCATTGGACGAAATCGGGCTTGGGAATCAGCGCCAGGATCTCGACCCCGCCGCCGGTCTTCACCGCGCGACGCGCCGCAAACCGTAGCGCAATCTGTGCCTCGGGGCTCTCATCGACCACGACCAGATAGGTACGCATGAAACCAGTTCCCCCTCCGTTGGTGACAGGTGGTGACGCGTCGGGGCGTGAAGCGCAAGGGGCGGGGTTGACCCGCGCCGTTCATCGCGCAAGGAGGGCGCGACACCCACCACCCCACGACAGGATCCTCCCCACCCATGTCGATCGAAATCAAGATGCCCGCGCTGTCTCCGACGATGGAGGAGGGCACGCTCGCCAAATGGCTGGTCAAGGAAGGCGACACCGTCAAAGCCGGCGACCTGATGGCCGAGATCGAAACCGACAAGGCGACGATGGAGTTCGAGGCGGTCGATGAGGGCGTGATCGCGAAGATCGTCGTGGCCGAGGGCACCGATGGCGTGAAGGTCGGCACCGTGATCGCCGTCCTGGCGGGTGAGGGCGAGGATGCCGGGTCGGTGTCTGCGCCGAAGGCCGACGCGCCCAAGGCCGACGCGCCCAAGGCCGAAGCCCCCAAGGCCGAGGCGGCTCCGGCACCCGCCGCTGCTGCACCTGCCCCAGCGCCGGCTGCTGCCCCCAAGGCGGATGGCGACCGCGTCAAGGCGAGCCCGCTGGCGCGCCGCATCGCCGCCGAAAAGGGTGTTGACCTTTCGGGCGTGAGCGGCTCCGGCCCGAACGGCCGCATCGTCAAGGCGGACATCGAAGGGGCGAAGCCCGGCGCGGCTCCGGCTGCGGCTGCGCCCGCCGCTGCTCCGGCTGCTGCAGCAGCACCTGCCGCTGCCCCGGCATCGGTCTGGTATGACGAGAGCATCCCGCACGAGGTCGAGAAGCTCAGCAACATCCGCAAGACGATCGCGCGCCGCCTGACCGAGGCGAAGCAGACGATCCCGCACATCTATCTGACCGTCGATATCCAGCTCGACGCGCTGCTCAAGCTGCGCGGGCAGCTCAACAAGAGCCTGGAAGCGCGCGGCGTGAAGCTGTCGGTCAACGACATGCTGATCAAGGCGCTCGCGGTTGCGCTGGTTCAGGTGCCCAAGTGCAATGTGACCTATGCCGGCGACAAGCTGGTCAAATATAGCCGCGCCGACATTTCGGTCGCCGTTTCGACCCCGACCGGCCTGATCACCCCGATCATCCGCGACGCGGCAAATATCGGCCTCGCGTCGATCTCGACCCAGATGAAGGAGCTGGCCGACCGCGCGAAGGAGGGCAAGCTCCAGCCGCACGAATATCAGGGCGGCACCGCCAGCATTTCGAACATGGGCATGTTCGGGATCAAGCAGTTCGACGCGGTCATCAACCCGCCCCAGGCGATGATTCTGGCGGTCGGCGCGGGCGAGAAGCGTCCGTACATCGTCGACGATGCGCTCGGCGTTGCCACCGTCATGTCGGCGACCGGCAGCTTCGATCACCGCGCGGTGGACGGGGCCGATGGCGCCGAGCTGATGAAGGTGTTCAAGGCGCTGGTCGAATCGCCGATGGGCCTGCTGGCCTGAGTCCGCTGCCATGCGTGTCCTGATCGAAGCATTGCACATCGCCGCGGGAATCGCGGTCGCGCTGCTGATCGGGGCGCTGGCGAGCTGGGCCTATCCGCTCGCGCGGGGCGATGTGTGGCTGGTCACGGGCATCGCTATCCTGTGCATTATCGTGATGGGGATCGGGCCGATGCGCCGCGCAATGTGGCTGCAGCGCAACCCGCAGGGCGGGGAGGGCGGCGACGATGCCTGACCGCACGCCCCCCGCGATCGAACCGTCGATCCGCGTCAGCACCATGCCCGCCGATGCCAATGCCTATGGCGACATTTTCGGCGGTTGGCTGGTGGGACAGATGGACCTTGCCGCCGGCCTCGTCGCCGCGCGCCGCGCCAAGGGGCGTGCGGTCACGGTGGCGATGGACTCGATGCAGTTCCACGCGCCCGTTGCGGTCGGCGACGAAGTGTCGGTCTATGCCCAGATCGTGAAAATCGGGCGCAGCTCGATGCTGATCGAGGTCGAAGCCTGGCGCCGCTGTCGCCATGGCGAGGAGCGCGAACTGGTGACCCAGGCGAACTTCACCTTTGTCGCGGTCGGCGAAGACCGCAAACCACGGCCGGTGGAGGTTAGTCCGCGCGACCCCATCTCTCTTTTCAACCCTTCCTTCCCCAGGGGCAACAACATGGCTGAATCCTATGACGTGATCGTGCTCGGCTCCGGACCCGGCGGCTATGTCGCCGCGATCCGCGCGAGCCAGCTCGGTCTCAAGACCGCGATCGTCGAGCGCGAACTGCTCGGCGGCATCTGCCTCAACTGGGGGTGCATCCCGACCAAGGCGCTGCTGCGCTCGGCCGAGATCTTCCACTTCATGCAGCACGCGAAGGACTATGGTCTGGCCGCCGAGAAGATCAGCGCCGACCTCGACGCCGTCGTCAAGCGCTCGCGCGGGGTGGCCAAGCAGCTCAATCAGGGCGTCACGCACCTGATGAAGAAGAACAAGATCGCGGTGCACATGGGCACCGGCAAGCTGACCGGTAAGGGCAAACTCAGCGTTACCGCAGCGGACGGTAAGGTGACCGAGCTGGTCGCGAAGAACATCATTCTCGCCACTGGCGCACGCGCGCGTGACCTGCCCAACCTGCCCGCCGATGGCGAGCGCGTCTGGACCTATCGCCATGCGATGACGCCGAAGGAAATGCCGAAGAAGCTGCTGGTCATCGGATCGGGCGCGATCGGGATCGAATTCGCCAGCTTCTACAACGACATGGGCGCGGATGTGACCGTGGTCGAGATGCTCGACCGCATCGTGCCGGTCGAGGACAAGGACATCTCCGCGCATCTGGAGAAGGCGCTGAAGAAGCAGGGCATGACCATCATGACCAGCGCCAAGATCGACTCGATCAGCGCCGACAAGAACGGCGTGAAGGCGACGATCACCGGCAAGGACGGCAAGGCGGTCGCGGGCGAATTCAGCCATGTCATCGTCGCGATCGGCATCGTGCCGAACACGGCGGACATCGGCCTCAAGGAGCTGGGCGTCGAGGTGGACGATCGCGGCTTCCTGAAGACCGACGGCGCGTGCCGCACCAATGTCGAGGGGCTGTGGGCGATCGGCGACATCACCGCGCCGCCGTGGCTGGCGCACAAGGCGAGCCATGAGGGCGTGATCGCGGCCGAGGCGATTGCGGGCAAGCATCCGCACGCGATGGACCCGCGCAACATCCCGGGCTGCACCTATTGCCACCCGCAGATCGCCAGCGTCGGCCTGACCGAGGCGAAGGCGAAGGAAGCGGGTTATGAGGTGAAGGTCGGCACCTTCCCCTTCATCGGCAACGGCAAGGCGATCGCGCTGGGCGAGCCTGAGGGCTTCGTGAAAACGGTGTTCGACGCCAAGACCGGCGAGCTGCTCGGCGCGCACATGATCGGCGCGGAAGTGACCGAGATGATCCAGGGCTATACCATCGGCAAGACGCTGGAGACGACTGAGGCCGAGCTGATGGAAACGGTGTTCCCGCACCCGACGATCAGCGAGTCGATGCACGAAAGCGTGCTGGCGGCTTACGGGCGGGTGATCCACATCTGATTGACCCTAGCGGGTGCTGAGCGTCCAGGCGCTTTGCACCTGCGCGCGGAACACCGGGGCGTAGCGGCGCAGTTCGTCGGACGCCGCCGCGTCGAAGCCCGGATGCGCCGCAACCCGGTTGCGAATGCCGTCGCCTGCGGCGCGTAGCAGCGTCCGTGCCTCGGGCGAGGCAGGCTGATTGCGGACGAGGGCTTCGGCTAGGCTCCAATTCGCGAGGATGCGGTCGGGATGGGCGGCGTCCGGCCACACGCTGGAGAGGCGCCACGCGCGCCGGAATAGCGTAATCGCCTCCGCCCGCTTCCCCTGGCCCATCAGATTGCCGGCGAGGTTCGCGGCGCTCGTCGCAACGAGCGGGTGGCTCTCCCCCAACGCCGCCTCCCTCAGCGCCAGCGCGCGGCGGAAAAGCGCTTCGGCCTCGCCCGATTTGCCCTGACCGTGCAACACCACCGCGAGGTTGCCGATTGTGGCGGCGCGTGCGGGGTGGGTGGGGCGGAAGGTCTTTTCCTGGATCGCCAGCGCGGCGCGTAGCAGTGGCTCTGCGTCGGTAAGTCGGCCCTGCGCCTGAAGATTCGCCCCGAGATTGGCGAGCGCCAGCGCGCGGTCGGGATGGCCGGGCGGCAGGGCGGCTTCGCGTAGGGCAACTACGCGGCGATAAAATGGCTCTGCTTCGGCAATGCGGTGCTGGTCGCTCAACACGGCGGCCAATCCTTCATAGGCCGATGCGATATCGCGGTGCCCGGATGGAAGCGCGCGCTCGCGGATGTCGAGCGCCCGCCGGTACAGCGGCTCCGCTTCGGCAAAGCGTCCCAACGCCCGCAATGTAGCAGCGAGATTTGCCGCGCCGGTGGCGATGGCAGGATGGCCGGCGGGCAGGGCCGCCTCCTGCATCGCCAAGGCCTGACGATACAGCGTTGCCGCTTCCGCGTTGAGGCCGCGCGCCTGAAGATTGCCCGCCAGATTGGCGGTGGCGACCGCGATCTCGGGGTGCCCGGACGGCAGGGCGACAGTGCGAATCGTGAGCGAGCGGCGCAATAGCGGCTCCGCCTCGGCAGTGCGCCCCTGCGCTTCCAGGCTGGCGGCGAGGTTGTTGAGGATCACTGCAACGGTGGGATGGGTGGGGCCGGCCGCAGCCTCGGTCATGGCCAGCGCACGCCGGAACAGCGGCTCGGCTTCGGCATCGCGTCCGACGTCGAGTAACGCCCCGGCAAGGTTGCTCAGCGCTCCGGCGATAAGGGAATGTCCCGGTGGCAGAGCGGCTTCATAGAGCGCCAACGCCGCGCGGTAGAGCGGTTCGGCTTCGTCGGATCGACCCAGGTTGCTGAGGGCGAGCGCGAGATTGTTGCGGGCAGTTGCGCGATCGGGATGTCCGGCCGGGGTGGCGGCGTCCGCAACTGCGAGCGCGCGGCGGGCGTGCCGTTCGGATGCGGCGTTGTCGCCAGCCCGCCCTGCGAGGGTCGCCGCGGCGTTGAGCAGGTCGAGGCAATGGTCCGGGGCGGGAAGGGGGGCAGCGGTGCAGCGTTCGGCGGCAGCACTCGCTGCCTGGCTCGCTCCCGCATAGTCGCCACGCTCGAACGCCGCGACGATGTCAGCGGTGATCGGCGCACGCTGGGTAGTCGAAGCGAGGGCGGCCGTGGCGGCAAATGCCAGCGAAAGAAACATCGACATTGTGCGATGCTAACCCAAGACAGGGCGGCTTTCATCTGACAGCATCTGGCCAGGTTCGATCCTGCTTGATCTTTGCGCTGCGCGGGTCAAGCTGGCGGAAACCAAGGGGACTGTATGCACTATCGATTGTCCGCGCTCGCAGCGCTCATGCTCGCTGCCGCCACGCCCGCCGCCGCCGAAACGGTGGTCGTCACCGCCGACCGGATGATCGACGTGGTTAGCGGCAAGGTGATCGAGCACCCGGCGATCTTCATCACCGATGGCCGCATCACCAGCATCGCTGACGCGCGCACGGTGCGCTGGGGCAGCGATGTGCGGCACATCAACCTGAGCGGCAAGACGGTCCTGCCTGGGCTGATCGACATGCACGTCCATCTCGACAGCAATCCGCTCTATGGCGGCTATACCGGCCTTCAGTTCACCGACAGCTTCTGGGCGATCCAGGGGACGGCGAATGCGCGGGCGATGCTCAAGGCGGGCTTCACGACGATCCGCAATGTCGGGTCCGAGAATTACGCCGATGTCGGCTACAAGCAGGCGATCGAGGAAGGGCTGATCGCCGGGCCGCGGATCGTGCCGGCGGCGCATTCGCTCGGCGCGACCGGCGGGCATTGCGACAGCACCTATCTGCCGCCGTCGTTCAAGTCGAAGGGCGTCGCGGTCGGCGACGGCGCGCAGGAGCTGCGCCGGATCGTGCGCGAGCAGCGCAAATATGGCGCGGAGGTGATCAAGATCTGCGCCACCGGCGGCGTTTTCTCGCGCAACACCGAGCCGGGGCAGCAGCAGCTGTCGGAGGATGAGATGCGCGCCATTGCGGATGAGGCGCATCAATGGGGGCTGAAGGTCGCCGCACACGCGCATGGCGCGGCGGGGATCAAGGCAGCGATCCGCGCGGGGATCGACACGATCGAACATGCCAGCCTGGTCGATGATGAGGGGATCAAGCTGGCGGCCGCGCGCAAGCAGCCGGTGTGGTTTTCGATGGATATCTACAACACCGATTACACCCAGGCCGAAGGCAAGAAGAACGGCGTGCTGGAGGATAACCTCCGCAAGGACCGCGAGATCGCGCAGATCCAGCGCGACAATTTCCGCAAGGCGCATGCGGCAGGGGTGAAGATGGTGTTCGGCAGCGACGCCGGGGTGATGCCCCATGGCACGGCTGCGGGGCAGTTCCGCGTCATGGTCCAATATGGCATGACGCCGATCGAAGCGATCCGCGCCGCGACGCTCAACGCCGCCGAAGCGCTGGGGCGCACCAAGGATGTCGGCGCGATCGAGGTGGGGCGCTATGGCGACCTGATCGCGGTCGAGGGCGATCCGCTCAAGGACGTCAATGTGCTGACCAAGGTCACCGATGTGATCAAGGGCGGCGAACGCGTCGGCGACTGAGGCCGGAAAAAATGCCGGGTCCGCGGCGGGAGGAACCGCAGACCCGGCGATGTCGCGCTCAGGCGGGGGCGAGCGCGTCGGCGGTGGCGGGGACCAGGTCGAGGCCGATCGGACCTTCGCCGGCATAGGTCATGCTGCCCTCGAGCGCGGCGCCGGTGCCGGTGACGTTGACCGCCACGACGCCCTGCGTGCCGCGGCAGCCGATGACCCAGGTGCCGCCGGGATGCCAGGGCGCGTCATTCCCGCCCCATTGGTTGAGCACGCTGTAGGTGTTGGCCATGGTCTGGGTGCCGCGGAACCCGATCGGGCCTTCGCCAACATATGTCATCGATCCGACCAGCGTCTTGCCATTGTCGGGGCTGGTCACGTCGATCGCAGCCACCGGCTGGTCCGGGCGGCAGCCGAGAACCCACAGCCCGCCTTGATGCCATGGTGCGCTGTCGCCGCCCCATTGGTTGGTCGCGTTGAACCCGGTGCCGTCGGAGATCGCACCCTTGACCGCGATCGGGCCTTCGCCGGCATAGGTCATCGATCCGGTGAGGGTCTGGCCGCCGTCACTGGAGGTGAGGTCGAACGCGACGGCATTCTGGCCGTTGCGCGCGCCCAGCAGAAACAGCCCGGCGTCGTGCCACGGGGCGTCATTGCCGCCCCACTGGTTTTCGACCTGGTAGCAATTGGTGGTGACCAGCGTCGCGCGGACGCCGATCGGACCCTCGCCCTCATAGGTCATCGACCCGGTAAAGCTGCGTCCGCCATCGCCCGAACTGATCGCCAGGGCGACCGGATTCTGACCGGCGCGGTTGCCGATGCTGAACAGGCCGCCATCATGCCACGGCGCGCTGTCGCCGCCCCATTGGTTCTGAATCGTATAGATCGTCACGCTGTTCTCTCCTGAACGTCCCCCCTCGACAGGCGCGCGCGATGCGCGGGCCGGGTCGCGGCAGGGTTGTGGCCGATACGCTGAGACCGATCGCCGGAGTCGGCGATGACCGGAACCTAGCGTGACCGGCACGCGCGCGCTGGAGAGTGAGCGCCATTATGGATGCAGCCGCCGCCAAGACTCGCGGCCGCATGCAAAAGGGGCGCGTCCCGCCAGCGGAACGCGCCCCTTTCAGCTCCTTGAAGGATCGGACTCAGTTCGATCCCATGACCGACGCGACCGTAACCGGCGCGGCGACGCCCGGCTGTACCGGTTCGGCGCGAACCGGTGCAGCGGTGATGGCGCTCATATGCTTGAGCCGCCCATCGATATGGCCACCATTTTCGATCGTGATGTTCTCATATTCGACATCCCCGGTGATGCGCGCGGTGCGCTCGACGGTCAGCAGCTTGGCGCGGACCGTACCCTCGATCGCACCGGCGAGGCGGGCGCTTTCGGCAGTGACGCTGCCGAAAATCTGGCTGTCGGCGCCCTGCGCCAGCGTGCCGCAATCGACATCGCCCTCGACCCGGCCTTCAATGTGCAACTCACTGGTGGCGCGGATGCTGCCGGTGATGACGATGTCCGGGCCGATGACCGAGAACATGCCGCGCTTCGATGCGCCGTTGCTCGGCGCAGGCGGCGCGGGCGGCATGCTGGGACGGTCATCACGCGAACGGTTGCTGTTGAACATTGTTACTCCCCACTTCCCCGGAATCTGAGTCGCTGTTCAATATCATAGCGAAATGGCGGCTGCAGCACGGCTGGTCCCGGATTTCGTCCCGTTGGGGGATTATCGTTTGCATTCGGGACGGCGAGCGGTCGTGCAGCGATCCAGGTCGCGGCGAGCATGCACGCCGCGCCCAGCGCGACCATCGGCGCGCCGAGGCCCAGATAGCCGGTGATCGCGGCGAACGATCCGATCTGGACCAGTGCCGCGAGGGCGAAGGCGGATCGCGTGCCGCGCGCGATCGCGAATGCCAAGATGAGCATGTCCGCGAGCAGGAAATAACGTTCATGCATGCGCGGCAGCAGTCCGGCGGTGAGCAGCGCGGCGAGCGCGGCCATGCCGACGAGTCCCGCATTGTCGAAGCGGACGATCTGCATCTTGGCGACGAACCAGGCGGAAGCGCCCAGCGCCGTGGCGAGCGCGAGGCCGAACAGGCGCGGGGCATTGTCGGGCGCGATCATCGCGGCGAGCGACCAGATGTTCGGCGCATTGCGCGCGATGTCGTTGCTGAACGTACCCGCCTGACGGAAGTAGATTGTCGCGAGGTCGGCGGGTGGCCAACCGGCGAGCAGGGCCGGGGTCATCAGCGCGAGCAGCCCGGCGGGCGCGGCGAGCCACTGGACCAGCGGCACACGCCGCTGGATGGCGATGGCGAGGAAGAAGGGGGCGACCAGCACCGCCTGCGCCTTGAACGCCACCGCCACGCCGCACCAGACGAACATCGCGACATGCCGCCGCTCGACGGTCATGGCGACGGCCATCAGGCAGGCGGCGACATAGATTGCGTCGCACTGACCCATCAATAGCGCGTTGAACGCGACCGAGGGGAGGGCAATGACCAGTGCCGCCCAATGCGTTCGCTGCGCTACGCCGAGCGCGCCGAGCAGCCGGTGCATCGCCAGCGCCAGCGCAACGGTTCCGGCGACCGAGAGCAGTTTGATCACGCTCATTGGATCGAGCCATGCGGCGAGCGGGCTGACCAGCGCGAGCAGGTAAAGGTAGCTCGGCATGTAATTGGAGAAGGGGCGCGCGAAGGCGTCGGCGACGCCGTTGGCGCGGATCGTCTCGAGCCACGGGATCAGATAGGCGGTCATGTCCGGCGTGAAGAGCGGCCACAACACCCAGGCCTGCACCGCCGCGACCAGCGCGACCAGCAGCGGGGAGGGGGCCGGGAGCCCGGAACGAGAGGCGGCGGACGACATGGCATCGCGGATAGGGCGCTGCGCTGAAGATCGGGTTAAGCTGGCGCCGCGCATGGCCGGTGGACAAGCCGCTGTCGCCGTTGCAGAAACCGCGCACCAATGCCGCGTTCCCTGTCCCCCGCCGCCCGACTTCGCCTGATTGCGCTCGTGCTCGCCATGCTGGCGCTGGGGCTGATCGCGCTGGGCGGGCGGTGCATGCTGCCGACGATGGTCAGCTGTTCGGCGACGACGCTCTTTGGCGGGCCGAAGCTGGACGTCCCGTACAAGAGCACGCGCCGCGATGTGGTCGCGCTGATGCTTGAGATGGGCGAGGTGAAGGCCGGGGACACGGTGATCGACCTTGGCACGGGCGATGGGCGCATCCTGATCGCTGCGGCGAAGGAGCGCGGGGCGACGGGACTTGGCGTCGATCTCGATCCCGTGCTGATCAAAAAGGCGCGCGACGCGGCGGAGGACGCCGGGGTCGCGGACCGCGTGCGATTCGAGGCGGCGGATCTGTTCAAGACCGACCTTAGCTCCGCTGACGTGGTCACCATGTATCTGCTGCCCGAAGTCAATCTGCGCCTGCGTCCGCAGCTGTTCGCACAGTTGAAGCCGGGCACGCGCGTGGTGAGCCACGCCTTCGACATGGGCGATTGGAAGCCGGAGGCGAAGCGGAAGGTGGGCGGATCGACGGTCTATATGTGGCGGATCCCGCAAACCGCTCCCGCAACCACCCAAACACCCCGTTGACCGTCGGGGGGCGCGCGTATATAGGCCGCGCGCTCGCAGGGATTCCGTCCCGCGAGCTTTATTGAGCTGAACGTTGTTGGAGACGCCAGGGCCCGGAGGCCGCGCTAGGCCGCCAGGGTCCTTTCGTATTTTCCGGAATCATGGCTCCAGCAAAGTAACCATTGGAAGGTGAAGGGCTTCATGCCGACGATTAACCAGCTGGTCCGCAAGGGCCGCGAACCGCAGAAGGCCAAGAGCAAGGTCCCTGCGATGGAACAGAACCCGCAGAAGCGCGGTGTCTGCACCCGCGTCTATACCACGACCCCGAAGAAGCCGAACTCGGCACTGCGCAAGGTGGCCAAGGTTCGCCTGACCAACCAGCGCGAAGTGATTTCGTACATCCCCGGCGAGGGCCACAATCTTCAGGAGCACTCGGTGGTCCTGATCCGCGGCGGTCGCGTTCGCGATCTTCCCGGTGTGCGTTACCACGTGCTGCGCGGCGTTCTCGATACCCAGGGTGTCAAGGATCGCAAGCAGAGCCGTTCGAAGTACGGCGCGAAGCGTCCGAAGTAAGCCAAAGTAAGCCCCGGACAGGTTCCGGAACCGGCTGAAGTTTTAGAAGGAAATTCAAGATGGCTCGTCGTCGTCGTCCCGAAAAGCGGGAAATTCTGCCCGATCCCGTGTACGGAGATCAGGTTCTGTCGAAGTTCATGAATAGCGTGATGCTGGACGGCAAGAAGGCCGTCGCTGAAGGCATCGTCTATTCGGCGCTTCAGGTTGTCGAGCAGCGTGCGAAGAAGGACCCGATCGGCGTCTTTCATGAAGCGCTGAACAACATCAAGCCGGGCATCGAAGTCCGCAGCCGCCGCGTCGGCGGTGCAACCTATCAGGTCCCGGTCGAAGTGCGCCCCGAGCGCGCCCAGGCACTGGCGATCCGCTGGCTGATCAGCTCGGCGCGCAACCGCAGCGAGAACACGATGTCGGCACGCCTGTCGGGTGAGCTGCTGGACGCTTCGAACAACCGCGGCAACGCCGTGAAGAAGCGCGAGGACACGCACCGCATGGCCGAAGCGAACCGCGCGTTCAGCCACTACCGTTGGTAATGACGGCGTTGCCGGTCTTTTCCCGGTAACATTCTTACCTATATCCCGGGGAGTCGCTTCTGGCGGCTCCCCATACCCTTAAGGAACCACGATCATGGCCCGCAGCCATCCGCTCGATCGCTATCGCAATATCGGCATCATGGCGCACATCGACGCCGGCAAGACGACGACGACTGAGCGCATCCTCTATTACACCGGCAAGTCCTACAAGATCGGCGAAGTGCATGAAGGCACCGCGACGATGGACTGGATGGAGCAGGAGCAGGAGCGCGGGATCACGATCACGTCGGCGGCAACCACCTGCAAGTGGAAGGCCGAAGACGGTCAGGGCCCCGAGCATCTGATCAACATCATCGACACCCCGGGCCACGTCGACTTCACCATCGAAGTCGAGCGTTCGCTGCGCGTGCTCGACGGCGCGGTTGCGTGCTTCGACGGTGTTGCCGGCGTTGAGCCGCAGTCGGAAACCGTGTGGCGCCAGGCGGACAAGTACAAGGTTCCGCGGATGTGCTTCGTCAACAAGCTCGACCGCACCGGCGCCGATTTCTATTTCTGCGTGGACACGATCGTTGACCGCCTCGGCGCGCGTCCGGCTGTCCTGTATCTGCCGATCGGCATGGAAGGCGGCTTCAAGGGTCTGGTCGACCTGGTCAACAACCGCGCGATCGTGTGGCTCGAAGAGTCGCTGGGCGCCAAGTTCGAATATCAGGACATCCCTGCCGATCTGGCAGAGAAGGCCGCGAAGTATCGCAGCGAGCTGATCGAAATGGCGGTCGAGCAGGACGACGCCGCGATGGAAGCCTATCTGGAGGGCAATGAGCCCGACGTCGCGACGCTCAAGAAGCTGATCCGCAAGGGTACGCTCGAAATGGCGTTCGTGCCGATCCTGTGCGGCTCTGCGTTCAAGAACAAGGGCGTTCAGCCGCTGCTCGACGCGGTGGTCGACTATCTGCCGTCGCCGCTCGACATTCCGGACGTTCAGGGCGTGAAGCTCGACGGCGAGACCCCGGATTCGCGTCCGGCGGACGACAATGCGCCGTTCTCGGGCCTGGCGTTCAAGATCATGAACGACCCGTTCGTCGGCTCGCTGACCTTCACCCGCATCTATTCGGGCACGCTGACCAAGGGCAGCTACCTGAACTCGGTGAAGGACAAGAAGGAAAAGATCGGCCGTATGCTCCTCATGCACGCGAACTCGCGTGAGGACATCGATGAGGCGCGTGCGGGCGACATCGTCGCGATTGCGGGCCTCAAGGAAACGACGACCGGCGACACGCTGTGCGACGCGGCCAACCCGATCATTCTCGAGCGGATGGAATTCCCCGAGCCGGTGATCGAGCTGTCGGTGGAGCCGAAGACCAAGGCCGACCAGGAAAAGATGGGCCTCGCGCTCAACCGCCTGGCTGCCGAGGATCCTTCGTTCCGCGTTTCGACCGACCATGAGTCGGGCCAGACCATCATCAAGGGCATGGGCGAGCTCCATCTCGAGATCCTGGTCGACCGCATGAAGCGCGAGTTCAAGGTCGAGGCGAATGTCGGCGCGCCGCAGGTGGCGTATCGCGAATATCTCAAGAAGCCGGTCGACATCGACTACACCCACAAGAAGCAGTCGGGCGGCACCGGCCAGTTCGGCCGCGTCAAGGTCAAGCTGACCCCGGGTGAGCGCGGTTCGGGCTTCGTCTTCAAGGACGAGATCAAGGGCGGTAACATTCCGAAGGAATATATCCCGGCGATCGAAAAGGGCTTCCGCGAGACCGCGATGACGGGTTCGCTGGTCGGCTTCCCGATCATCGACTTCGAAGTGCTGCTGTATGACGGTGCGTATCACGACGTCGACTCGTCGGCGCTGGCGTTCGAAATCTGTGCCCGCGCCGCAATGCGCGAAGCGGCGCAGAAGTCGGGCATCACGCTGCTCGAACCGATCATGAAGGTTGAGGTCGTGACTCCCGAGGATTATCTCGGCGACGTCATCGGCGACATCAACAGCCGTCGTGGCCAGATCCAGGGCACCGACAGCCGCGGCAACGCGCAGACCGTCGACGCGATGGTCCCGCTGGCCAACATGTTCGGCTATGTGAACCAGCTCCGCTCGTTCACGCAGGGACGCGCGCAGTACAGCATGCAGTTCTCGCATTACGACGAAGTGCCGCCGAACGTGGCCGAAGAAGTGAAGGCGAAGCTGGCCTAAGGCTGGCGTTCATCCAAATTGATCGCTATGGGGCCGCGTTCTCGTGAGTCCCATGGCGGTCCGGGAAATTGACTCAGAAGGTAGGAAATAATGGCGAAGGCAAAATTTGAGCGGACCAAACCGCACCTCAACATCGGCACCATCGGTCACGTCGATCACGGCAAGACCTCGCTGACCGCCGCGATCACCAAGGTTCTGGCAGAGAACGTCGCGGGCAACGCCGCGGTCGATTTCGCCAACATCGACAAGGCTCCGGAAGAGCGTGAGCGCGGCATCACCATCTCGACCGCGCACGTCGAGTATGAGACCGAAACGCGCCACTATGCGCACGTCGACTGCCCCGGCCACGCCGACTATGTGAAGAACATGATCACCGGCGCGGCGCAGATGGACGGCGCGATCCTGGTCGTGTCGGCCACCGACGGCCCGATGCCGCAGACCAAGGAGCACATCCTGCTCGCCAAGCAGGTCGGCGTTCCGACCATGGTCGTCTTCCTCAACAAGGTCGACCTGGTCGACGACGAGGAAATCCTCGAGCTGGTCGAAATGGAAATCCGTGAAGAGCTCAGCAAGCGCGAGTTCGACGGCGACAACATTCCGATCATCCGCGGTTCGGCGACCGCCGCTCTGTCGGGTTCGGACGACAAGCTGGGCAAGGACGCGATCCTCGCGCTCATGGCCGCTGTCGACGAGTCGATCCCGCAGCCGGAGCGTCCGCTGGACAAGCCGTTCATGATGCCGATCGAAGACGTGTTCTCGATCTCGGGTCGCGGCACCGTGGTGACCGGCCGCGTCGAAACCGGCGTTGTGAAGGTTGGCGAGGAAGTCGAGATCGTCGGCATTCAGCCGACCGTCCGCAAGACCACCGTGACCGGCGTCGAAATGTTCCGCAAGCTGCTCGACCAGGGCCAGGCCGGCGACAACATCGGCGCGCTGATCCGCGGCGTTGCACGTGACGAAGTCGAGCGCGGCCAGGTTCTGGCCAAGCCGGGTTCGATCACCCCGCACACCGACTTCCAGTCGTCGGTGTACGTCCTGTCGAAGGACGAGGGTGGCCGTCACACGCCGTTCTTCGCGAACTATCGTCCGCAGTTCTACTTCCGCACCACCGACGTCACCGGCACCATCGAGCTGCCGGCCGGCACCGAGATGGTCATGCCGGGCGACGAAGTCGCGCTGGGCGTGAAGCTGATCGCGCCGATCGCCATGGACGTCGGCCAGCGCTTCACGATCCGCGAAGGCGGCCGCACCGTCGGTGCAGGCGTCGTCAGCGGCATCGACAAGTAATCGACGCCCGCAAGGGCTGAGAATGAAGAGTCCGGCTTCCCCCAGGGGAGGCCGGACTTTTTGTTTGTGTGCCGCTGATTGGGCTTGCACGTGGCGGGGGAGGGCCTTCTTCAGTAAGGGTCCGCTATGCCCTTCCGAATCCTGACCTGCGACAATGGTGTCCTGTCGCTCGAGTTCGAGCCTGACGACATGGGTGCCGTGCGAGCGGCCATCGTGCGGCAGTTCGGAGCGTTGAATGTCGAAAGACACGTAGTTTCGTCGGAGGTTCACTTTGGCGGCGAGTCGTTCACATTTCAAAACGAGTGGGATGACCCTTGTCTAATCACGTCCACAGAGAGCGGGCGAGCGATCCTTCGCCGCTTATGCGATGATCTTAAGGTCATCGAAGCGCGGCGCGGCTCCGGTCTGAGCTCGGCGCGACGATAGAGAGTAGCGGTGCGACGAATTTCCTGTACTCACCCCCTTGCCAACCCGCCGCTTCCGCTGTAGTGGCGCGCCTTCGTTTTAGCGTATGAACCAGCAAGAGGCGTGTTTCACGCGCCCCGCTCTTTCGCATTGGTAGGGACATGGACAACAATATCCGCATCCGCCTGAAGGCGTTCGACCACCGCGTGCTCGATCAGGCCGCAAGCGATATCGCCGACACCGCGCGCCGCACTGGCGCCATGATCCGTGGCCCGATCCCGCTCCCGACCCACATCGACAAGTTCACGGTCAACCGTGGCCCGCACATCGACAAGAAGTCGCGTGAGCAGTTCGAGACGCGCACCTACAAGCGCCTGCTCGACATCGTTCAGCCCACCGCCCAGACCGTCGACGCGCTGATGAAGCTCGACCTCGCCGCTGGCGTTGACGTGGAGATCAAGCTGGCCTAAAGGCCGCGCTCTCCCAACGAGATTCGCGATTCCATCGGGATTGCGCAGGGCTGGCCGGATCGATCCCGATCCGAAGAGCCGCCCCGGAGCGAAAGCTCTAAACGACATAGGGATACCGCCGGACTTCGGTCCGGGCTGCGTCCCCCGTCTTTCCTGCCTTCGGGTCGGAATTCAGCCCGGACGGGGGCTCGCATCATATTTACGGGCTGAGGCATGCACCCTTCGGAATGGTCCGCGGGGTGCCTCTGTATTGAGGAGCAATTGATCATGCGCACTGGCGTGATCGCGAAGAAACTGGGGATGACCCGCCTGTTCAAGGACGATGGCCGCCACGTGCCGGTTACCGTTCTGAGCCTCGAAGGCGTTCAGGTCGTCGCCCGTCGCGAAATGGACAAGGACGGCTACACCGCCGTGCAGCTGGGCGCTGGCAGCGCCAAGGCGAAGAATGTCGCCAAGCCGCAGCGCGGCCAGTTCGGCAAGGCCGAAGTGGAGCCCAAGGCAATCCTCGCGGAGTTCCGCGTGGATGCGGACGGTCTGCTTGACGTGGGCGCCGAGATTTCGGCCGACCATTATGTCGCAGGCCAGTTCGTCGACATTCAGGGTCGTACGCAGGGCAAGGGCTTTGCGGGCGGCATGAAGCGCTGGGGCTTCGGCGGTATGCGTGCAACGCACGGCGTGTCGATCAGCCACCGCGCGCTGGGTTCGACCGGTAACCGCCAGGATCCGGGCAAGGTCTTCAAGAACAAGAAGATGGCCGGCCACATGGGCGACAAGAACCGCACGCAGCAGAATCTCGAAATCGTCGGCACCGACGTCGAGCGCGGCCTGATCTTCGTCAAGGGCTCGGTCCCTGGCTCGAAGGGTGGCTGGCTGTTCGTCAAGGATGCGGTGAAGGTCGCGCGTCATGCCGACGCGCCGTTCCCCGCCGGCATCAAGACTGCCGCCAACAGCAACGACACCGCCGCAGCGGACACCCCGGCCGACACGGTCGAGGCGCCTGAGGCGACCGAAGGCCAGGAGGGCTGAACGTGAAGGTCAAGGTTCAAACCCTCGACGCCAAGGAATCGGGCGACATCGAGCTCAACGATGCCGTGTTCGGCCTCGAGCCGCGCGCCGACATCCTGCACCGCGTCGTCACCTGGCAGCTGTGGAATCGCCGCGGCAGCGCCCGTCCGACGCGTGAGCGTTCGGAAGTCTCGCGCACCGGCAAGAAGTTCGGTCGCCAGAAGGGTGGCGGTACCGCCCGTCACGGCGACCGCGCTGCTCCGATCTTCATCGGCGGTGGTAAGGCCCATGGCGCCCGTCTGCGTGACTTCAACATCTCGCTGAACAAGAAGGTTCGCGCGCTGGGTCTGAAGATGGCGCTGTCGAGCCACGCCAAGGCGGGTTCGCTGATCGTCCTCGACGGGTTCGAGGCGAGCAAGACTTCGGCGCTGAAGGATCAGTTCGCTGGTCTGAAGGTCGGTCGCAAGACGCTGGTGATCGACGCGGATACCGGCAACGGCTTCCTCGCCGCACGCAACCTGGCGGACGTCAACGTCCTGCCGGCGGTTGGTGCCAACGTCTATGACATCCTGAAGCACGACACGCTGGTCCTGACCCGCGCTGCCGTCGAAAAGCTGGAGGCGCGCTTCAATGGCTAAGAAGCAGGAGCAGATCGACGTGCGTCATTATGACGTGATCGTCGCGCCGCACATCACCGAAAAGTCGACCCTGGTCTCCGAGCATAATGCGGTGGTCTTCAAGGTCGCCGGTGAAGCGACCAAGCCGCAGATCAAGGCGGCGGTCGAGGCGATCTTCGGCGTCGGTGTCACCGCGGTGAACACCATCGTCCAGAAGGGCAAGACGAAGCGCTGGAAGGGCAAGCCCTACACGCGCAGCGACATCAAGAAGGCGATCGTCACGCTGAAGGACGGCGATTCGATCGACGTCACGCAGGGGGTCAACTGACATGGCTCTGAAGAATTATAACCCGACCTCGCCGGCGCGGCGTGGCCTGATCCTGGTGGACCGTTCGGGTCTGCACAAGGGCGGTCCCGTCAAGGCGCTGACCGAGGGCAAGCGCAAGACCGGTGGCCGCAACAACAAGGGCCATGTGACCTCGCGCGGCATCGCGGGTGGCCACAAGCAGCGGTATCGCATCATCGACTTCAAGCGTCGTCTGTGGGACGTCGAAGGCACCGTGGAGCGGATCGAATATGATCCCAACCGCACTGCCTTCATCGCGCTGATCAACTACGGCACCGCCGAAACGCCGGACTATGCCTATATCATCGCTCCCCAGCGCCTCGGCGTTGGCGACAAGGTGATCGCGGGCAAGAAGACCGACGTGAAGCCGGGCAACGCCATGGAGCTGGGCCAGATGCCGGTCGGCACCATCGTCCACAATGTGGAGATGAAGCCGGGCAAGGGTGGTCAGATCGCACGTTCGGCCGGCACCTATGTGCAGGTCGTCGGTCGTGACCGCGGCATGGTGATCGTTCGCCTGAACTCGGGCGAGCAGCGCTACATCCGCTCGGACTGCATGGGCACCGTTGGCGCCGTGTCGAACCCCGACAATGGCAACACCAACCTCGCCAAGGCTGGCCGCAACCGCTGGAAGGGCATCCGCCCGCTGACCCGCGGTGTTGCCAAGAACCCGGTCGACCACCCGCACGGCGGTGGTGAAGGCCGGACCTCGGGCGGCCGTCATCCGGTCACCCCGTGGGGCAAGCCGACCAAGGGTGCGCGCACTCGTCACAACAAGGCGACGGATAAGTTCATCATCCGCAGCCGCCACGCGAAGAAGAAGGGCTAAACCATGGCTCGCTCCGTTTGGAAGGGTCCGTTCGTGGACCTCCACCTCCTGAAGAAGGCGGAAGTCGCTCAGGAGAATTCGGGCCGTGGCGGTCCGATCAAGACCTGGTCGCGTCGTTCGACCATCCTGCCGCAGTTCGTCGGCCTGACCTTCAACGTCTACAACGGCCGCAAGTTCGTGCCGGTGTCGGTGAACGAGGACATGGTCGGCATGAAGCTCGGCGAGTTCGCCCCGACCCGGTATTTCCCGGGTCACGCGGCTGACAAGAAGGGTAAGCGCTAACATGTCGAAGCCCAAGGCTCCCCGTCGCGTTGGCGACAATGAGGCGCTGTCGGTCGGCACGCAGATCCGTGGTTCGGCGCAGAAGCTGAACCTGGTCGCTGGCCTGATCCGCGGCAAGAAGGCCGGTGACGCCCTCAACATCCTCTCCTTCAGCACGAAGGCGATGGCGGTTGATGCGCGCAAGGTGCTGGCTTCGGCGATCGCCAATGCCGAGAACAACCACAATCTCGACGTCGACGCACTCGTCGTCGCCGAGGCGTCGGTCGGCAAGTCGATCACCATGAAGCGGTTCCACACCCGTGGTCGCGGCAAGTCGACGCGCATCCTGAAGCCGTTCAGCCGTCTGCGCATCGTGGTGCGCGAAGTGCAGGAAGAAGCATAATGGGTCACAAGAGCAACCCGATCGGTCTGCGCCTGCAGATCAACCGCACCTGGGACAGCCGCTGGTTCGCCGAGGGCGCCGATTACGGCCGCCTGCTGCTGGAAGATCTCAAGATGCGCCAGTACATCATGAAGACGCTGCCGCAGGCGGCGATTTCCAAGGTGGTGATCGAGCGTCCGGCCAAGCTGTGCCGCGTCAGCATCTTTGCTGCGCGCCCCGGCGTGATCATCGGCAAGAAGGGCACGGACATCGAAAAGCTTCGCAAGAAGCTCGGCGAGATGACCAGCTCGGACGTGTCGCTGAACATCGTCGAGATCCGCAAGCCTGAAGTCGACGCCAAGCTCGTCGCACAGGGTATCGCCGATCAGCTGGAGCGCCGCATCGCGTTCCGCCGCGCCATGAAGCGCGCCGTTCAGTCGGCGATGCGTCTGGGCGCGGAAGGCATCCGGATCAACTGTGGCGGCCGTCTGGGCGGCGCGGAAATCGCGCGTTCGGAATGGTATCGCGAAGGCCGCGTTCCGCTGCACACGCTGCGCGCGAACGTCGATCACGCAACCGCCGAAGCCCACACCGCCTATGGCGTGTGCGGCGTCAAGGTCTGGATCTTCAAGGGCGAGATCCTGGGCCATGATCCGATGGCGACCGATCGCCTGAACATGGAATCGCAGACGTCGGGCGTTCGCCCCGCGCGCGATGACCGTCGCTAAGGGTTAGAGACAATGTTGCAACCGAAGCGCACCAAGTTCCGCAAGGCCTTCAAGGGCCGGATCAAGGGTGAGACCAAGGGCGGCGCGACGCTGAATTTCGGCTCGTACGGCCTGAAGGCGATGGAGCCGGAGCGGATCACCGCACGCCAGATCGAGGCGGCACGCCGCGCGATCACGCGTCACATCAAGCGTCAGGGCCGCCTGTGGATCCGCGTGTTCCCGGACCTGCCGGTTTCGAGCAAGCCGGCCGAAGTCCGCATGGGCTCGGGCAAGGGCTCGCCTGAATATTGGGCGGCGCGCGTGGCGCCCGGCCGCATTCTGTTCGAGCTGGACGGCGTTCCTGGCCCGCTCGCAGCGGAAGCGTTCGAGCGTGCGGCGATGAAGCTGCCGATCAAGACCAAGGTCGTGGCCCGCCTCGGCGACACGTCGCACCTGGAGGGTTAAGAGATGACCAAGGCAATCGATCTGCGCGCGAAGAGCGACGATCAGCTGACCGAGGAGCTGGGCAACCTGAAGCGCGAGGCATTCAACCTGCGTTTCCAGGCGGCGACCAGCCAGCTCGAGAAGCCGAGCCGCGTGAAGGAAGTCCGCAAGGACATCGCCCGCATCAAGACGCTGCAGAACGAGCGTTCGCGCTCGGCTGCGAAGTAAGAGGACACAGGAACCATGCCGAAGCGCGTGCTGACCGGGCAGATCGTGTCCGACAAGGGCGACAAGACGGTGGTCGTGAACGTGGAGCGCAAGGTCAAGCACCCGCTCTACGGCAAGATCATCCGCCGCTCGAAGAAGTATCACGCCCATGACGAGGCGAACGAGTACAAGGCTGGCGAGACCGTGCGGATCGAAGAGACCGCACCGATCAGCAAGCTGAAGACCTGGAAGGTGATCGAGCGGGTGAACACCCACGCGACCCCCGAGCGGGCCGACATCGCTTAAGGCCCCCAAGGGTCTCAAGAGTTCAACTGGAACCCCCGGGACGTGTCCCGGTAGGCCAAGAGAGAAGGAACCGGATCAATGATCCAGATGCAGTCCAATCTCGACGTCGCTGACAACAGCGGCGCGAAGCGGGTGCAGTGCATCAAGGTGCTGGGCGGGTCGAAGCGTCGCTTCGCCGGCGTCGGCGACGTCATCGTCGTCAGCATCAAGGAAGCACAGCCCCGCGGCAAGGTGAAGAAGGGTGACGTGCATCGTGCCGTCATCGTCCGCACTGCCAAGGACGTTCGCCGCGCCGATGGCTCGGTCATTCGCTTCGACGGCAACGCTGCCGTTCTGGTCAACAAGAACGAGGAGCCGATCGGCACCCGTATCTTTGGCCCGGTGGTCCGCGAGCTTCGCTCGAAGGGCTTCATGAAGATCATTTCGCTCGCCCCTGAGGTGCTGTGATGGCTGCTGCCAAGATCAAGAAGGGCGACCAGGTCATCGTCCTGTCCGGCAAGGACAAGGGCAAGACCGGTGAAGTCGTCAAGTCGATGCCGAAGGCCGACAAGGTCGTCGTGTCGGGCGTGAACATTGCCGTGCGTCACACCAAGCCGAGCCAGGGCGACCCGCAGGGTGGTCTGAAGCGCGCCGAGGCGCCGCTGCACGTGTCGAAGGTTGCGCATGTGACCAAGGACGGCAAGGCGACCCGCGTCCGCTTCGAAGAGCGTGACGGCAAGAAGGTCCGCGTTGCGGTCAAGACCGGGGAGGTCATCTGATGGCTGACACCTATATCCCGCGCATGAAGTCGAAGTATGACTCGGAAATCGCCAAGGCGATGACCGCAAAGTTCGGCTACAAGAACGCGCTCGAAGTGCCGAAGATCGAGAAGATCGTGCTCAACATGGGCGTCGGCGAAGCGACCCAGGACAAGAAGAAGGTCGAGCAGGCAGCGTCCGAAATGGAGCTGATCGCCGGCCAGAAGCCTGTCGTGACCAAGGCCAAGAAGTCGATCGCGCAGTTCAAGCTGCGTGAAGGCATGGCGATCGGTTGCAAGGTGACGCTGCGCCGCGAGCGGATGTACGAGTTCCTCGACCGCTTCATCACCATCGCGCTGCCGCGTGTGCGTGACTTCCGCGGCCTGTCGGACAAGTCGTTCGACGGCCGTGGCAACTATGCCTGCGGCATCAAGGAACAGATCGTGTTCCCCGAGATCAACTATGACCGCATCGACAAGGTGCGCGGCATGGACGTGATCGTGACCACCACCGCCAAGACCGACGAGGAGGCCCGCGAGCTTCTCCGTCTCTTCGGTTTCCCGTTCCCCATCGAGGCGGACGGCGAAGCGAAGCAGGCAGCGTAAGGGAAAGAGAACTTAAGTCATGGCGAAACTGAGTTCCGTGCTCAAGAACGAGCGTCGCAAGAAGCTGGTGAAGAAATATGCCGGCCGCTATGCGAAGCTGAAGGCGATGGCCAACGACAAGTCGCTCGATGAGACCGAGCGTCTGATCGCGCGCCTGAAGATGGCCGAGATTCCCCGCAACGGGAACCCGACCCGCATTCGCAACCGGTGCGAGCTGACCGGTCGTCCGCGCGGTTATTACCGCAAGTTCCGTCTCGCACGTGTCATGCTGCGCGATCTGGCCAACAAGGGCCTGATCCCGGGTGTCACGAAGTCGAGCTGGTAAGGATCACGAAGATGGCATTGACCGATCCTCTGGGTGATATGCTCACCCGCATCCGCAACGGCCAGCGCGCCCGCAAGGACTCTGTCCTGACGCCGGCAAGCAAGCTGCGTGCGCGTGTCCTCGACGTGCTTCAGCGCGAGGGTTATATCCGTGGCTACAGCGAAGAGCAGATGGGCCCTGCGGCCGGCATCCGCATCGAGCTGAAGTATTTCGAGGGCCAGCCCGCGATCAAGTCGATCGCGCGCGTCTCGAAGCCTGGCCGCCGCGTCTATTCGGGTTCGAAGGAACTGCCGAAGGTGCGCAATGGCCTGGGCATCACCATCGTTTCGACGCCGCGTGGCGTTCTGTCGGACGCCGAAGCGCGCGAGCAGAATGTCGGTGGCGAAGTGCTCGCGGAGGTGTTCTGATGAGCCGCACCGGTAAGAAGCCGATCACCGTTCCCGCCGGCGTCACCGCCAGCGTCGAGGGCGGCAAGATCAGCGTCAAGGGTCCGAAGGGCACCCTGACGATGCCGACCGCTGACGACATCGCGTACGAAGTGGGCGATGGCACGATCACGGTGAAGCCCGCCAACGACACCAAGCGCGCCAAGGCGTTCTGGGGCATGCAGCGCACGCTGGTCCAGAACCTGGTGACCGGCGTGACCGAGGGCTTCACCAAGAAGCTGCTCATCACCGGCGTCGGCTATCGTGCGAACGCACAGGGCCGCAAGCTGAAGCTGCAGCTCGGCTATTCGCATGACGTCGATCTGGACGTGCCGGAAGGTGTGGAGGTCAAGACCCCCGACCAGACGACCGTCGAGATCTCTGGCAACGACAAGCAGGCCGTTGGCCAGTTTGCCGCGGAAATCCGTCGCTGGCGTAAGCCTGAACCCTATAAGGGCAAGGGCATCAAGTACGATGGCGAGTTCATCTTCCGCAAGGAAGGGAAGAAGAAGTAATGAGCAAGGGTCTCTCTCTCTTCGAGAAGCGGCGTCGCCGCAACCGTACCGCGCTGCGCGCGCGCTCGGGCGGTCGTCCGCGGCTGTCGGTGCATCGCTCGGGCAAGCACATCTATGTGCAGGTTATCGACGATGCGCAGGGCAAGACGCTCGCCGCAGCCTCGACGCTGGACAAGGATGTCCGTGGCACGAACGGTGGCAACATCGACGCGGCCAAGGCCGTCGGCGCACGCATCGCGGAAGTCGCCAAGCAGGCCGGCGTGACGCAGGTCGTGTTCGACCGTGGCGGGTTCCTGTTCCACGGACGCGTCAAGGCGCTGGCGGATGCCGCGCGTGAAGGCGGATTGGAGTTCTAAGATGGCCGACGAACAGAACCAGACGCCCGTCGAGGGCGCAGCAGCCGAAGCCGGCACCGAGAACCGTCGTGGCCGTGGTGGCCGTGGTGGCGACAATCGTGGCGGTGGCGGTCGTGGCCGTGACGGTCGTGGTCGTCGCGACGATCGCACCCCGCGCGACGAGCAGGGCGAAGAGCTGATCGAAAAGCTGGTCCACATCAACCGCGTCAGCAAGACCGTGAAGGGCGGCAAGCGCTTCGGCTTTGCAGCTCTGGTCGTTGTCGGCGACGGCAAGGGCCGGGTCGGTTTCGGTCATGGCAAGGCGCGCGAAGTGCCGGAAGCCATTTCGAAGGCGACTGCCGCTGCCAAGAAGAAGATGGTCCGCGTGCCGCTGCGCGAGGGCCGGACGCTGCACCATGACGGCAAGGGCCATTTCGGCGCTGGTCAGGTGACCGTCCGTTCGGCGCCTGCCGGTACCGGCATCATCGCCGGCGGTCCGATGCGCGCCGTGTTCGAGAGCCTGGGCGTGGCCGACGTGGTGACCAAGTCGGTCGGGACGTCCAACCCCTACAACATGATCCGCGCGACCTTCGAGGCACTGGGCGACCAGTATTCTCCGAAGGCAGTGGCCCAGCGTCGCGGCAAGAAGATTGCCGATCTGCTCGGCCGTGGCGGTTCGCAGACCGCCGAGGCTGATGCCGCGGCGATCGTGGAGTAAGCGACATGGCAACGATCAAGGTGAAGCAGATCGGTTCGCCGATCCGTCGGACCAAGGATCAGCGTGCGACGCTGATCGGTCTGGGCCTCAACAAGATGCACCGGGTCAGCGAACTGGAGGACACTCCCGAAGTTCGCGGCATGATCCGGAAGCTGCCCCATCTGGTCGAGGTCGTCGAGGGCTGAACCCCCGGCATCTTTTCCAGGTGACAATATGAGGGGAGGGGGCTATCGGCCCCCTTTCCGATTTTCCCGGCCCGTCCGGGAATTCAACCAGCGCGACTAAAGCGAAAGCGAGTGCACGACATGAATCTCAACGATATCCGCGATAATGAGGGTGCCCGTAAGGGCCGGATGCGCGTCGGACGCGGCATCGGCTCGGGCAAGGGCAAGACCGCAGGCCGCGGCCAGAAGGGTGCCAAGGCACGTTCGGGCGTCGCGATCAACGGCTTCGAGGGCGGTCAGATGCCGCTCCACATGCGCATCCCGAAGCGCGGTTTCAACAATCCGCGCGGCAAGGACTATGCCGAGGTCAATCTGGGCATGATCCAGAAGCTGATCGACGCCGGCAAGCTGACCGCGACCGAAATCGACCACGCTACGCTGCAGGCCGTTGGCCTGGCCCGTGGTGGCAAGAACGGCGTCCGTCTGCTCGCCAAGGGCGAACTGAAGGCGAAGCTGAGCTTCACCGTCGCTGGCGCGTCGAAGGGCGCGATCGAGGCGGTCGAGAAGGCTGGTGGCACCGTCACCATCCCGACGATCGTCCCCGCTGCTGACAAGCATGCTGCGAAGCATCGCGTGAAGCAGAAGGAAATCGCCGCGAAGAAGGCCGGCAAGGCCTGACTTTAGCTGTGGATCGGGCAGGCAAGCGCATTGCCCTGATCTGACAGTAACCTATATGGGCGGCGGGGGAGCGGCAAACGCTTCTCCGCCGCTTTGGTTTCCGGGATAGAATTTCAATGGCATCCGCAGCCGATTCAATGGCATCCGGCCTCAACCTGTCCAAGTTCGGACAGGCCACCGAACTCAAGAAGCGCCTGTGGTTCACACTCGGCGCGTTGATCATCTTCCGGATGCTCAGCTTCGTGCCGCTGCCCGGCGTCGATCCGACGCAGCTGGGCCTGCTGGCCGACCGCACCCAGGGCGGCGTGCTCGACTTCTTCAACACCTTTTCGGGCGGCGCGCTGGAGCGCATGTCGGTGATCGCGCTGGGCGTGATGCCCTACATCACTGCGTCGATCGTGGTGCAGCTCGCGACCTCGCTGTCGCCGACGCTCGCCGCGATCAAGAAGGATGGTGAGAGCGGGCGCAAGCGGCTGAACCAGTACACCCGCTACGGCACCGTCGCGCTGACCGCGATCCAGGGCTATTTCATCGCCGTGGGTCTTGAGACGCTGGGCGCGAGCCAGGGGCTTGCCCCGGTGGTCGAACCGGGCATGTTGTTCCGCATCGCGGCCGTCATCTCGCTGATCGGCGGTACCATGTTCCTGATGTGGCTGGGTGAGCAGATCACCAGCCGCGGCGTCGGCAACGGCATTTCGCTGATCATCATGGCCGGCATCGTCGCGCATCTGCCGACGACGCTGGTGCAGCTGTTCGAGGGCGGCCGCTCGGGCTCGATGAACCCGGTGACGCTGGTGGCGATTCTGGCGGCGGTGGCGGGCCTGATCCTGTTCATCTGCTTCATGGAGCGGGCGCAGCGCCGGATCCTGATTCAGTATCCCAAGCGCCAGACCCAGCGCGGCGTTCAGAGCGAACGCAGCCATCTGCCGCTCAAGATCAACACCGCGGGCGTGATCCCGCCGATCTTCGCCAGCTCGCTGTTGCTGATGCCGCTGACGATCAGCCAGTTTGCTGGTCAGGCTCAGGCCGGCCAGAGCTGGAGCGGTGACCTGATCATCACGCTGAACCAGTATCTGCAGCATGGCAGCCTGGTCTATATGCTGCTCTATGGTGCCGGCATCATCTTCTTCTCGTTCTTCTACACCGCGGTCGTGTTCAACCCGGAGGAGACGGCGGAGAATCTCAAGAAATATGGCGGCTTCATCCCCGGCATCCGTCCGGGTAAGAATACCGAGGCCTATTTCGATTATGTGCTGACACGCATTACCGTGATTGGTGCGGCGTACCTGACCGTCATCTGCCTGTTGCCGGAATATCTTGTGTCGGCGCTCGCGATCCCCTTCTATCTCGGCGGGACCAGCCTGCTCATCGTCGTGAACGTGACGATGGACACGGTCACGCAGATCCAGTCGCACCTGCTGGCACACCAGTATGGCGACCTGATCAAGAAGGCGAAGCTGAAAGGCGGCCGCCTGCGTTAAGCAGGGGCATGGAAGGGGAAGCCAGTTGAACATCATCCTGTTGGGGCCTCCGGGCGCAGGCAAGGGGACCCAGGCGTCGCGGCTCGAGAGCGAGCGCGGCATGGTGCAGCTGTCGACCGGCGACATGCTGCGCGCGGCGGTCAAGGCGGGGACGCCGGTCGGGCTGCAGGCGAAGGCGGTGATGGAAGCGGGCGAGCTCGTTTCCGACGCGATCGTCAGCGGCATCATCGGCGAGAGCCTGGATGCGCTGGGCGACAAGGGCGCGATCTTCGATGGCTACCCCCGGACCGCGGCACAGGCGGAGTCGCTCGACACCCTGCTGGCCGAGCGTGGCCGCAGCCTCGATCATGTGATTGAGCTGGTCGTCGACGAGGACGCGCTGGTCGAACGCATTACCGGCCGCTTCACCTGCGCCAATTGCGGTGCGGGCTATCATGACAGCTTCAAGCAGCCGGCGGTGGCGGGCGTGTGCGACGTGTGCGGGAGCACCGAGTTCAAGCGCAGGCCCGACGATAATGAAGATACCGTGCGCACGCGCATGGCCGAATATCGCGCGAAGACCACGCCGATCCTGCCGATCTACGAAGCGCGCGGACTGGTGCAGCGCGTCGATGGTATGGCTGACATCGCAGAAGTGACTGCAGCGATCGAGGCCATTCTCGACGGGCAGAGCTGAAGCCGCGCGCTGCGGCGGGGAACCTGCCGAGCGCTGATCGATTGACCGGGGTGCGCAGTGACCGCGTGTCCCCGGCGACACCTATTGCGCCGCACCCGGCACGCGACCCGATCGCGTGCGTTTGGGTGCGCGTTAGTTTATTGGAACGTACAATGTCTTACAAAGAACCCTCATTTCAGGATCGCACCGCCGCCGCCGCCAAGGCAAAGCAAAAGGCGCTTGAACTACTGCGCGCCAAGCCGGCGGTAGATCCGGCAGAGCTGGAAGCGCGGCGCAAGGCGCAGGAAGCGCGCGACCAGGCGTTGGCCGAGCAGCGTGCGGCGAAGGCGGAGGCGCTGGCTGCAGCGAAGGCGGAGAAGCTTGCGAAGAAGCAGGCTGAGGCCGAGCGTCAGGCCGAGGAACGGGCGGCCGCCGAGGCTGCTGCAGCGCTCAAGGAAGCGCGGCTCAAGCCGCCGAGTGCGGCCGAGATGAAGGCGGCGCGTGATGCGCGCTATGCGGCGCGGAAGGCGCGGAAGTAATCAGGAAAATGGGCCGCCCTCCTTTAGGATGGCGGCCCTTTTCATATCCGTTCAGCGACGCGCGCGGCGCTTGAACTGGTCGAGGCTGACGACGTTGGTCGGGCGCTCGATCGCGATGCCCGAATAGAGCGTCGCCATTGGTTCGTCGGTGACCGTGTGAACGCTGTCCTCGCCGAAGCCGTTGAAAGCGGTGCGCATGGCCGAGCCATAGGCGCCGAGCATGCCCACCTCGATATAGTCCCCAGCGATGATGTCCGAGGGCAGATCGAACGGGCCGGCCATGTGATCGAGATCGTCACAGGTCGGGCCATAGAAGCTGTATTCGGTCATCTCGGTCGCTTCATCGGCGTCGTCCCGCAGGACGCGAACCGGGAAACGCCAGCCGACATGCGCCGCGTCGAACAGCGCACCATAGGCACCGTCGTTGATATACAGCTCGTCGCCACGGCGCTTTTCGACGCGCACGATCAGCGAGCTATATTCGGCGCACAGCGCACGGCCGGGTTCGCACCACAGTTCGGCGCTGTACGAGATCGGCAGATTCTCGAACGCGTTGTGGATCACGCCGAAATAGGTTTCGAGCGGGGGCGGCTCCATGCCCGGATAGGTCGACGGGAAGCCGCCGCCGACATCGACGATGTCGACCGTGACCGACGAAGCGACGATCGCCGCGCGGACGCGCTCCATCGCTTCGGCATAGGCGGTGGGGGTCATCGCCTGTGAACCGACATGGAAGCAGATGCCCAGTGCGTCGGCGGCCTGGCGGGTCGCGACCAGCAGGTCGGCCACATCCTCGGGCTCCGCACCGAACTTCGCCGCCAGGCTCAGCTTCGAGTGATCGGACGACACGCGGATGCGGACGCACAGGTTGAGGTCGGTCGCACCACGGGTGGCACGCACGATCTTTTCCAGCTCGTCCATCGTGTCGAGGCTGAAGGTTTGGACGCCGTGAACGAAATAGGCTTCCTCGATCGCTTCCTCGGCCTTGACCGGGTGCATGAAGCACAGGGTCGCCTTGGGCAGGGCGCGGCGCGCCATGCGCACTTCGCCGATCGACGCGACGTCATAATGCGTCACACCGCTGTCCCAGAGGATCTGGAGCAATTCGGGGGAGGGGTTCGCCTTGACGGCATAGAGCACCGTTCCCGGAAACTTCTCGACAAAGAAGCGGGCGGCGCGCTTTGCAGCGTGCGGACGAACGAGCGTTACCGGCTCGACGGGACGAAGGGCTTTCGCTAGCCCGAGCGCGCTATGATGCTTGTGCAACTCAAGGGACCTCCAAGTGGCTTGCGCCGTACGGTTAAAGCTGCCTTGCGGTTGGAAGTCCCATGGGGCAGCGGAAGGGGGCATTTAGGGTCGGGGGTCCCCCCTGTAAAGTAGTTTTGGACCCATTTGAGCGTGGTGGGGTGAGATGTGACGATATTGCGACAGCCTACCCGGGCCGGCGTGCGGGACGCAGCGGCAAAGATTGCGGCGATCCTGCCGCCAACTCCCTTGTTCGTGGCGGAAATCCGCGGCGTGCCGGTGATGTTCAAGGCCGAATCGCTGCAGCCGATCGGCGCGTTCAAGATCCGCGGTGCCTGGCACCGGCTCACGGCACTGGACCCCGATGTAAGGGCCAAGGGTGTGGTCGGATTCTCGTCCGGCAACCATGCGCAGGGCGTGGCCTGGGCGGCGAAGCGACTCGGGGTGCCGGCGGTGATCGTGATGCCCAGCGACGCCCCGGCGCTGAAGCGGGAGGCGACGCTGGCGCTGGGCGCCGAAGTAGTCAGCTATGACCGGATGACCGAAAATCGCGACAAGATCGCCGCGCATCTCGCCCATGCCCGTGGCGCCACGCTGGTTCCGCCGTTCGACGACCCCTGGGTGATCGAGGGGCAGGGGAGCCTGGGGATCGAGGTCCTGACGCAGGCGGCCGAGATGAAGCTGCCCGATCCTGCGATGGTCGTACTGCCGTGCGGCGGTGGCGGGCTGGCCGCCGGGGTCGCGCTGGCGCTGCCCGATGCGCAGGTGACGGTGGTCGAACCGGAAGGCTGGGACGATATGTGCCGCAGCCTGGAGGCGGGGTGGATCGAGCCGGTTTGCGACAATCCGCCGCCGACGGCCTGCGATTCGCTGCAGACGCTGCGCGTCTCGCCGCTGACGTTCGACGTGCTGTCGCGGCGCGGGGCGACCGGGGTGCGGGTGACCGAGGCGGAGGTGCGGGCGGCGCAGCGCTGGGCGGCGCGGAAGTTGCGGCTGGTGATCGAGCCGGGCGGGTCCGTGGCGCTCGCCGCGCTGCTCGCTGGTAAGGTCGAGGCGCGGCCCGACCTGCTGGTGGTGCTGAGCGGCGGCAATGCCGATCCGGCGGCCTATGCCGGAGTGCTGAGCGGGGACGATTGACGGCGCTGCGAGAGTGTCCGGACGAAGCGGACGAAAAATGCGGGGTTTGGAGCCGAGTGGACGGGTCTGCGGCTGGCAGACAGCTGCGACGCGACGCTGACACGACACCTGCGCGACGCGGGGGCGACAAGTGCGCAACCGGGATGCGACATCTGGGCGGCGCGTGTCAGGCGCGGGCGTTTTGCGAAGGGGAGGCAGCGAGTTGGGGTTCACCGATCAGTTTAGATCAGGGAATTTCCAACATTGGAAGGGGACGGACTGGACCGGACGAGCGCAGTTCGATCCGTCGGGCCACGCGCCATATCGATCAATGCCTTGAAGGCCGCCGAATGGTTGCGCCTGCTGGGATAGTAAAGACACAAGGGCGCCAGCGGCGGTGTCCAGCCTTCCAGAACGCGACGCAGCCGGCCGGCTTGGATGTCCGCCCGCACGTCCGATTCCATGAAATAGCCGATGCCGACATGATCCAGCACCGCGCTCCGCGTGAGGCTCGCTTCGTCCAATGTGATCGGGCCTTGAACGTCGATCTGAACGGGCTGGCCGTCCTTCTCGAACTGCCAGCGATGGAGGGCGCCGTTCGGCAGGCGGATGCGCAGGCATGCGTGGTGCAGCAGGTCGGGTGGGACACGTGGTTCACCATGCGCGTCGAAATAGGCCGGAGTCGCGACAACGGCGAAGCTGCGGGGAGGGCCAACCGGGACGGCGATCATGTCGGTCGGCACCAGATCGGCGCTGCGCAGGCCCAGGTCGAAGCCGGCCTCCACGATGTCCACGATGCGGCCCTCGGTCACCAGATCGATATGGACCTGAGGATAGCGCCGCAGAAAATCGAGCAGGAGCGGTTGCAGGATTTCCCGCGCGCCGGTCGCAAAGGCGTTGATCCGCAAGGTGCCAGACGGCGTTTCCTGGTGTGCGCGCGCCGCTTCCAGCGCGTCGTGCAGCGTCCGTATGGCTGGCCCGATCTGATTGACGAAGCCCTGCCCTGCGTCGGTGAGCGACACGCTGCGCGTCGTGCGGTTGAACAGGCGGATGCCAAGGCCGCGCTCCAGCTTGCCGATCAGGTTACTCAACGCCGTGGTCGACAGGCCAAGCTCCAGCGCTGCTGCGCGGAACGACCCAAGCCGCGCAATGGCAAGAACCGCATCGAACTCAACCAGGCCATGCTTTGACATTATCCAGCTTTTCGAAATTCCGCATGCCACTTTCATGCGATTATCTGGGATGATCCTTATCGCTAGATCGGCACCGTCCCGTCAAGGAGCCGAGCAATGCCGATCGAACTGCCCAAACCCATCGCCGACTATCTCGCGGCGAACGCCCGTCTGGATGTGGAGGGAATGATCCTGCCATTCGCCGCAGACGCGGTCATCATCGACATTGGAAAGCGCTTTGAAGGACGAGAAGCGATCCGCACCCTGTTCGAGCAAGAGG
Organism: Sphingomonas sp.; assembly: GCF_030145815.1. Lineage (GTDB taxonomy): Bacteria > Pseudomonadota > Alphaproteobacteria > Sphingomonadales > Sphingomonadaceae > Sphingomonas. Next base: position 28,512 of record NZ_JAIXHL010000004.1, on the reverse strand, counting down.
TCGTTCCGGTGAAAGCGATATTTGTCCCCGATGCCGTCCGCCATGAGGGGGACCGGGTGGTGGTCGAAGGGCCAGTGCGTGGCGATTTCAGGGGCAGCCCGATCCGTTTCACCTATCGTTTCGCGCTGACCCAAGACGCGATCAAGGCCGTGGAGATCACCGCATGAGCATCAAGGCGGATCCGGCCGAGTTTGTTGGCAAGCGGGTGCTCGTCAGCGGCGGCACCAAGGGCCTTGGCCGCGCGACGGTCGATCGTTTTCGGGCCGGCGGTGCGCAGGTCATCACCGCCGCGCGGGGTGAGATGGAGCCGGTCGACGGGGTTATCTTTATTCAGGCCGACCTGACCACGCCGGAGGGCGGCGAAGCGCTCGCGAGGGCAGCGCGCGACCAGATGGGCGGGATCGACATCCTCGCACATGTGATCGGTGGGTCGTCCTCTCCCGGCGGTGGCTTCGCCGCGCTCACCGATGGGCATTGGCTTGCCGAGCTGAATTTGAACCTGATGGCGACGGTGCGGCTCGATCGGCTGCTCGTGCCGCAGATGATCGATCGGGGTGCCGGAGCGGTGGTGCATGTCACGTCGATCCAGGCGATCCTGCCGTTGCCGGAATCAACGACCGCCTATGCGGCTGCCAAGGCGGCGCTGCGGACCTATAGCAAGGCACTGTCCAAGGAACTGGGTCCGAAGGGGGTGCGGGTCAATGCCGTGTCACCCGGCTGGATCATGACCGAATCCTCCGCCGACTTTCTCGAACGGCTGCAGGCAGCGCATGGTGGGACGGTCGAGGAGGCGCGCCAGCGCGTGCTCGATGGGCTGGGCGGGATACCGATCGGGCGTGGCGCCGAACCGCATGAGGTTGCCGACCTGATCGCCTATCTCGCCTCCGACCGGGCGGCCGCGATCCATGGCGCGGAGTTTATCATCGACGGCGGCACGGTCCGGACTGTGTAAAGCATTCCGAGCTTCACCCCCGCATCCGCCCATCCGGCATCAGCTTCACCGTCCGCCCGGTGCGTGCCGAGGCGTAGATCGCCTCGATCAGCCGCATGTCGCGCAGGCCCATCTCGCCGCCGGTGACAATGGGGGTGTTGTCGCGGATGGCATTGGCGAAATGGTTGAGCTGGCCGGCGAACTGGGTGGTCGGGTCGCCGGGGGTGAGGTCGCGGGCGTTCTGCCCTTCGATCCGCATCCTTTGCCCGGCATAGCCGGTGGCGGGGTCCATGATGAGGGTGCCGTGCGTGCCGCGCACCTGGGCGAGATTGGCTCCGGCCGCGTCGTAGGACGTGGCGAGCTGGGCGACCGCGCCCGAGGGGAAGGTCAGTTGCGACGCGACATGGGCGAAGATTTCGGTGAAGCGCGGGTCGCCGCTGGGCTGAAAAGTCGAGGCGCTGATGCTGTCGGGCATCTCGCCGCTGAGGTAGAGCGCGGATTGCAGGCCGTAGAGGCCGTAATCCTCGAGCGGGCCGCCCCCGACGAGCGCGCGGTTGAAACGCCAGTTCTGGGCCGGGGTGGTGGGCCCCGCGCGATAGGATTGTTCGGTACGGATCAGGCGGATGGCGCCGACCGCGCGCTCGCGCATCAGCCGCATCGCTTCGACATTGTACGGCTCGAAATGGCAGCGATAGGCGATCATCAGCCTGCGGTTGGCGCGGCGACCGGCGGCGATCATCGCTTCGCATTCGGCGCTGGAAAGCGCCATCGGCTTTTCGCACAGGACGTGCTTGCCGGCCGCGAAGGCGCGGATCGTGAAGTCGGCGTGGAAGGCAGTGGGCAGGATGACGTAGACCGCCTGCGTCCGGTCGTCGGCGGCGATCTTGTCGAACTGCGCGTAGGAGTAGCGCGCGTCGGCCGGGACGCCATAGGCGTCGCCGACCTGGGCCAGCTTGGCGGGGTTGCCGGAGACGAGCGCGCTGATGTGCATGCGCTCGGCCTGGTCGACGCGCGGCATAATCTGGCTGAGGGCGTAGCCGCCGAGCCCGACGATCGCGATGCCGACGCTGTCCTCACGCTTGCGGCGGGGCGGCGTGGCGGGGAGGCGGACGCCGCCGGGCAGGGGGAGGCCCTTGAGCTGGGGTCGGGGGAACGGGGTTGTGGCGCTGGCGGTGGTGGTCAGCGTGGCGGCGAGGGCGCCGGTGGCTTCGATAAAGCCGCGGCGTGAGATGGGGGTGTGGGGCATCGCCGTCCTCTCCGATTGTGTGTCGGAGAGGTGATAGCGTTACCATCGCGGCGGGGGCAATTAGGGAATGCGCCGCTGGCGGCCCCGGCCTGCGCCGGGGCGACGGACCGGTCAGCCGACGAAGGCGCGTTCGATGACGTAGTGGCCGGGCTTGCTGTTGGAGCCTTCCTCGAAGCGCATGCCGTCGAGCATCGCGGAGAGATCCTTGATCATCTCCATGCTGCCGCAGAGCATGATGCGGTCGGTTTCGGGGTCGAGGCGCTTTTCGCCCGCCATGTTGGGGCCCGTGAACAGCGCGCCGTTTTCGATCAGTGTGCCGATGCGCTGGTTTGTCGGGAACGGCTCACGCGTGACGGTGGGCAAGTAGCTGAACTGCACCAGCGCTTGATCCTGCACCAGCGGATCGCCGGCGAGCTGGGCCTCCAGCTCCTCGCGGAAGGCGAGGTCGCTGACGCGGCGGACCGAGTGGACCAGCTGGACCTGATCGAACATCTCATACACGTCGGGATCGCGCGCGAGGCTCAAGAACGGGGCGAGGCCGGTGCCGGTCGAGAGGAAGAACAGGCGCTTGCCGGGCAGCAGCGCGTCGGTGACGAGCGTGCCGGTCGGCTTGCGGCCCAGGAACAGCTGATCGCCCGGCTGAATCAGCTGAAGCTTTGACGTCAGCGGGCCGTCGGGCACCTTGATCGAGAGGAATTCGAGCTCTTCGGCCCAGGCGGGGCTGGCGATCGAATAGGCGCGCAGCAGCGGGCGGCCTTCGCCCGGCAGGCCGAGCATCACGAATTCGCCCGAGCGGAAGCGGAAGCTTTGCGGGCGCGTGATGGTGAAGCTGAACAGATGCTCGTTCCAGTGACGGACGCTGAGCACGGTCTCCACGGTCAGCGCGGCGGACGGGGCGAGGGGGATGGCGTTACGGTCGGACATTGGCGGCTCGGCTAAAGGCCAGCGGTGCGCGGCGCAACCTTTTCTGGCTAGGGCGGTGAAAGGCTAAACTTTCAGCGCCCTTGGCAGGGGGTGTGTTGCGAGTCAATCGCATTAACCGCGCTGCGACTCGACGGGCGCGGGAAAGCGCGGCAGGAGGGTGGGATGCGCCCCGAATTGTCGACCGCCGCCAACATGACCCTCTCGCTGCTGCTGATCGCGGCGGTGGTGCTGGTGTGGGGCGGGGTGACGATGATCCGCAAGGGGGACCGGACCAAGGGCGTGCTGATGATCGTGTGCGCGGTGGTGCTGGTCGGCAATGTGCTGATCTGGACGGTGTGACGCCGCGACGATTTCGCTTTCGCTCCCATGCGCGCGGGTTAGACTGGCGCGAAATCGGGGGGAAATCATGAAGATATGGGTGGCAGCGGTATTGGCCGGTGCGACGATCCTGGCGGGGACGCCATCGGCCAGCGCGGACGAAGCGAAGACGCGCGCGCAGTTGCAAAAGGCGTATGAGGCGGCGCGGAAGGACGATTGCCCCACCGCGCTCAAGCTGCTGCGGCCGACGCTGAAGGCCAAGGCAATCGCCGAACTGCCCGGCGAACTCGCGGCGCTGGGCTATCATCTCGCCGCAATGTGCGAGATGCGCGGCGGGCGGATCGCGGAGGCGCGGGCGGCGACGGTAGCGGGCACTGCGATCGATGCGGCAAGCGACGATCTGTGGCGGCTGCGCTTCGGTCTTGAGCTGGACATGGAGGATCATGCCGCCGCGACGGCGACGGTCGTGGCGATGAGCCAGGGGCGCGGCGCGGCGCTGAACGGGATCGAACTGCGCTGGCTGTATCAGCTCAGCCGGAAGCTGCGCGAGGCGAAGCAGGATGCGTTGCAGCTCCAGTTGCTGACCATCCTGACCGACCCGGCCTTTGACCCGGCAGAGCCGCTTGCGGACAAGGACGGGTTTCGCGAGACGCTCGCGGGACTGATGCTCGACCGGGGCGACGCGGCGCGCGCGCGGGCGTTGGTCGGGGAGATCGAGTCCGCAGCGACGCTGCTGGACATCAGCTTCGACCGGCGGCTGCGCACGTTTCTACCCGGCGATTTCGACGCGCGAAAGGCGGTCGAACGCGATCTGGAACGGGCCAAGGCTGCAGCGGCGCGCTACCCGAAATATCTGCAGCCGCTGACGGATGGCGCGCGGTCGCTGCGCGCGCTGGGTCGGCCCAAGGAGGCGCTCGCCCTGCTGGAAAGCGCGCGGGCGGGCGGCAAGTCGCTGTCCGACTATGACGACGCCGACGAGTGGCACAATTGGTGGTGGGACAGCGTCGCGCGAACCCAGGAGATGCTGGGCGACTATGACGCGACCGTCGCCGCCTTTGCCGAGGGCGCGAAACTGGGCGAAGAGGGCATCGCGAACGTCAGCCAGGTGATCAATCGCGCGCATTCGCAGAACCGCTTCGGGCGGCCGGCGGAGACCCTCAAGACGCTGGCAGCGGCGGAGGGTGATTTCCCGGTCAGCCCCTATGGCGCGATGGAGCTGCGGCTGGCGCGCGGCTGCGCCAATGCCGCGCTCGGCAATGCCACGGCGCTGGCGGAGGACCGCGCATTCATGGAGGCGCGGGCCAAGGATCATCGCGAGGCGCTGACCTATGTCCTGATCTGCATCGGCGACATGGATGCGGCAGCGAAATCGCTGATCGCCGCGCTGGATGACCCCGATCAGCGGGCGGCGACGCTTGCGCGATGGAGCGACTATAACCCGCCGCTGCCGGGTGAGCCGGTCTATTCCTTTGCCAAGCGGATGCCCGAACTCAAGGCGCGTGCGGATGTGAAGGCAGCGATCGAACAGGCCGGAGGGACGCGCCGCATCGCGCTGCAGCCGGGCGAGTTTTAGAGGGTATTCGGGCTGGCTAGGCCTGTTGCGTGATGCGCAGCGCCCAGCGGTCATAGCCGAGTTCTTCGACCCGGGTGAGGAGCGACTGGATCAGCGCCGGGTCGGGGCGGGGATCGCGGGCGAGGAGCCAGAGGTAGCGGCCCGACGGTTCGCCGACGATCGACCAGTCATACTCGTCGCCATGGTCGAGCACCCAATAGTCGCCGGTGTAGAGCGGTCCGAAGAACGACACCTTGAGCTTGGCGTTGGTGTCTTCGTCGGCGACGATCGCGGTGCCTTCGCTGACGTCGCGTTCGGTTTCGCCCGCGCGGATGCCGCTGTTGACGATGCTGACCTTGCCGTTCGGTTCCAGGCCATAGTCGGCGGTGACCGAATCCATGCCCTTCTGGAAGCGGTTCTCATGCCGCGCGAGTTCGTACCAGGTGCCGGTGTAGCGGGTCAGATCGACCGGCTTGGCCGGCTCCGGCACCTTGGCGTTAATCACCGGCGGGCGGGTCGCGCGGGAGTAGAGGAACAGGCCACCAATGGTGGCAGCGGCGACGCCGGCGGCGAGTTTGATCGCGGTGGATTGCTTCATGGGGCGATCATGCTTCGGTCGCGTTCAAAAGGATAGAGGCGCCAGACGATCAGCGCTCGGTGAGAAGGCGAAGTCCGACCGCGCGGATTTCATCCCGCCACGCCAGCCGATTGAGCCATGTCACGGGAATGGCTCCTGCCCCGTAGATTGCGCCAGCAAGCTGTCCGGTGATCGCCGCGACGGTATCGGCGTCATCACCAAGATTCGCGGCGAGCAGGACCGCCTCGTCGAACCCATCGGAGTTGCCGACACACCATAACGCCGCCTCAAGGCTGTGAACGACATAGCCGCTGGAGCTGATCTGTGATCGTGCCTTTTCACGCCACGCGCCGCCGAATATCTCCGCCACGGCACGGGGCGCATCGACCCGTTGCGGTGCGAGTAGCGCGGCCTTCGGTTCGCCACGGATTGCCCGCACGAGCAGTGCGGCAAAGCCTTCGCATGCGGCGAGGCATTCATCGGCGCCGTGGGTCAGGCGACTCTGGTCTCGGGCGACCTCAGCGACCAGCGCGGCGTCACGATCCCAGCCCCACAGGGCGACCGGTGAAAGGCGCATGAGCGATCCATTGCCCGCGCTGCGTGAATTGGTCGGCCCGGAAAAGGGCTCACCCGTTTCTTCAGCGACCGTAAGCGCGGTCCGCGTCGTGATGCCGATATCGAAGCAGGTTCCGGTGCAGCTATATGCGCCCCGGCGATACCAGTTCACGAAGCGATTCATGCACGCCCGCGGGTCGAACAGGTCATGCCCAGCGAGCGTATCCGCCAGCGCAAGCGCCATCGCGGTGTCGTCGGTCCATTGACCTGGCTCCAGCGAAAACGGGCCGCCGCCAACCATGTCGGTCAGCGGCGGCCCGGAATCGCGTGCGGAGAACTCAAGCGTCGTGCCCAGCGCGTCGCCAACAGCAAGTCCAAGCAAGGCGCCCAGACCATTGTCGATCGTCGCTGAGTCCGGCCCGCTCACCGGATCGGCGAGTTGGGGTCGAGGCGCATGTCGAGGTAGTTGTCCACGCTGCGCATCAGCTGGTCCATTTCGTGCTCGAAGAAATGGTTCGCGCCGGGAATCGTGTCGTGGTGGATGGTGATGTGCTTTTGCGTGCGCAGCTTGTCGACCAGCTTTTGCACCGCGTTGGGCGTCACCACCTCGTCGCCCTCACCCTGGATGATGATGCCCGAGCTGGGGCAGGGGGCGAGGAAGGTGAAGTCGTACATGTTCGCGGGCGGCGCGACCGAGATGAAGCCGCGGATTTCCGGGCGGCGCATCAGCAGCTGCATGCCGATCCATGCGCCGAAGCTGACGCCGGCGATCCAGGTGGTCGAAGCCTCGGGGTGGAAGCTCTGCACCCAGTCGAGCGCGGACGCGGCGTCGCTCAGCTCGCCGATTCCGTTGTCGAACGTGCCCTGGCTCTTGCCGACGCCGCGGAAGTTGAAGCGCAGTGTCGCGAAGCCGCGGCGCTGGAACGTCTTGTACAGCTCCTGCACGATGCGGTTGTTCATCGTGCCGCCCGCATTGGGATGCGGATGCAGGATCATCGCGACCGGTGCGCGGGGGCGGGGGGCGGGGGCGAAACGCCCTTCGAGGCGGCCTTCGGGACCGGGAATGATGACTTCGGGCAAAGTGGACCTGCTCTATTGTGGGCGCGCGGTAGCGCGGAAACGGGTGCAGGCTATATAGTCCGGACGCCCCGACAAGCAATTGGAACGATTCTCCTGACCGACCGCATCTATCTGGACCATGCCGCGACCACGCCGATGCTGCCCGAGGCGCAGGCTGCGGTGACTGAAGGCATGGCGCATTGGGCCAATCCGTCATCGCCGCATGCCGAGGGACGCGCGGCGCGTGCGGCGCTGGAAGCGGCGCGGCGGGCGGTGGCGGGCGCCTATGGCTGGCCGCACGAGCTGATCTTTACCAGCGGGGCGAGCGAGGCGCTGCACATCGCGCTGCGGCGGAGCATGGCGCGGGCGACGCTGATCACGGCGGTCGAGCATGACGCGGTGCTGCGGCTGGCGGAGGGCGCGTGGACGCTGCCGGTGGATGCGCAGGGCATCATCGACCGCGACGCACTGAAGGCGGCGGTGGGGCCGGATACGGCCTTGTGCGTGCAATGGGCGAACAGCGAGACCGGGGTGCGCCAGCCGATCGCCGACATCGCCGAGATCATCCATGCGGCGGGCGGCATGTTGATCGTCGATGCGGCGCAGATGCCGGCCGGGGCCGATCCCGCGATCAAGCAGGCCGATCTAGTCGTGGTGTCGGCGCACAAGCGCGGTGGGCCGCCGGGTGTCGGCGCGCTGCTGGTGCGCGATTTCGCCAAGCTGATCCCGACCGGGGGGCAGGAAAAGGGCTATCGCGCGGGGACCGAGAATCTGCCGGGTGCTTTGGGCTATGCCGCCGCGCTGGCGGTGCCGGAGGACATGGGTGCGATGGCGCGGCTGCGCGCGCGACTGGAGGCGGCGCTGCCCGGCGTCGAGGTGGTCGGGGCTGCCAGTCTGCGAAGCCCGCTGATCGGAGCGTATCGCATGCCGGGGGTGTCGTCGGCGGCGCAGCTGATCCGGTTCGACCTCGCCGGGATATCGGTGTCGGCGGGCAGCGCGTGTGCCTCGGGTAGCTTGCGCCCGAGCCATGTGCTGACCGCGATGGGCTGGGACGAGCCGGCGCTGCGTGAGGTGGTGCGGGTGAGTTTCGGGCGCGGGACGAGCGAAGCCGAGGTCGATGCCTTCGCGGCGCTGTGGCGCCAGATCGCCGATGAAGCGCGGGCGCGGGCGGCATGATCTATCTGGATTATCAGGCGACGACGCCGCTGGCGCCCGAGGCTTTGGCCGCAATGGCGCCGTGGATGACGGAGAATTTCGCCAATCCGCACTCGGCACATGCGGCCGGGCGCAAGGCGAAGGCGGCGGTCGAGGTGGCGCGCGAGCAGGTCGCGGGGCTGATGCCTGATGGCGGGACGGTGACCTTTACCAGTGGCGCCACCGAGGCGCTGAACTGGGCGATCAAGGGCACGACCGGCGGGATCGTGACGATCGCGACCGAACATGCAGCCGTCCTCGACACGGTGGCGGCGGAGGCGCGGCGCGGGCGCGACGTGACCGTGCTGCCAGTCGGGCGGGAGGGTCTGGTCGATCTTAACGCGGCGCGGGCGGCGATCGGGCCGGGGACGGGGCTGGTCGCGGCGATGCTGGTCAATAACGAGATCGGGGTGATCCAGCCGGTCGAGGCGCTGGCGGAGCTGGCCAGGGCGGTGGGCGCGTTGATGCTGACCGATGCGGTGCAGGGCTTTGGGCGCGTGGCGATCCCCGATGGCGTCGATCTGGTCGCGGTGTCGGCCCATAAAATTCATGGGCCGAAGGGCGTCGGGGCTTTGTGGGTGCGCGATGGCGTGACGCTGGAGCCGCTGCTGCACGGTGGCGGGCAGGAGCCGGGCGGGCGCTCGGGTACCTTGTCGCCCGCTTTGTGCGCCGGGTTCGGGGCGGCGACGGCGCTGGCCAAGCAGCGGTTCGGGGCGGATCGCGCGCATGCGGCTCAGCTGTTCCGTGCGGGGTTTCAGGCGCTGGGGAGTGCGGGCTGGACGCTGAATGGGTCGAAGGATGAGCGTTATCCCGGCAATCTCAACCTGCGCTATCCGGAGCTGGACGTCGCGCGGCTGATGTCCGAGCTGCGCGATATTGCCTTTTCGGCCGGGTCGGCCTGCGCCAGCGGATCGGGGCGGCCGAGTCACGTGTTGCAGGCGCTGGGCCTGAGCGATGCCGAGGCGCGGTCGAGCATAAGGCTTGGGTTCGGTCGCTATACCACAGAGGAGGATTTGTTGGACGCCATCCAGCGCATTGACGCGGCCGCCCGCGCCCAGAGGATCGCGGCATGATCAAGGTGCGGTTTCTGACCCCCGATGGCGATCTGGCCGCCGAGGCCGAGGGCGCGGCTGGCGACCGGCTGCTCGAGGTCGGCCAGGCGCGCGGCATGCCGCTGGAGGGGACATGCGAGGGGCAGATGGCCTGCTCCACCTGCCACGTCATCGTCGCCGCGGAGGATTTCGCGCGGCTGCCGCGGGCGAGCGAGGAGGAGGAGGACATGCTCGACCTCGCCGTGGGCGCGACGCGGACCAGCCGCTTGTCGTGCCAGATCATCTTGACGCCGGAGCTGGACGGGCTGACGGTCAGCCTACCTTCAGAACATCGTGATATGCAGGGACGCTGATGATGACCACTCGCCGCACCGTAATCGCGGGCGCCGCCGCGCTCGCCGCCGTTCCCGCCTTTGCGCAAAAGGTCGGGCCGTTCGACCGCATTCGTGCGGAGACCGGCGGACGGCTGGGCGTTGCGGTTTATGACAGCGGGACCGGGCGGCGCTTTTCGGACGGGGCCGAGGCGCGCTTTGCGATGTGCTCGACCTTCAAGGTGCCGCTGGTCGCGGCGGTGCTGGCGCGGGTGGATCGGGGAGAGCTGAGCCTTGCCAGCGAGATCCGCTTTGGCGAGGCCGACCTGCTCGATTATGCGCCGGTGGTGCGCGCGAACCTGGCCAAGGGCGCGCTGTCGATCGACGCACTGTGCGAGGCGGCGGTGGTGATGAGCGACAACAGCGCCGCAAACCTGTTGTTCGGGCAGATTTCGGGGCCGCGCGGGCTGACCAAGTTCATCCGCGACGCGGGCGATCAGCTCACCCGGTCGGACCGCGACGAGCCGTCGCTCAACAATGTCCGCAATGGCGAGGTACGCGATACGACCACGCCCGAGGCGATGCTGTGGCTGATGAACCGCTTGCTGCTGGGCGATGTGCTGTCACCGGCGTCGCGGGCGAAGCTGATCGGATGGATGGAGGCGTCGCCCACCGGCAAGGACCGGCTGCGCGCGGGGCTGCCCAAGGACTGGCGCGTCGGGGACAAGACCGGGACGAGCGGCGAGGGCTATTTCAACACCATCGCGATCGCGACCCCGCCGGGGCGCAAGCCGATCCTGATCGCCTGTTACCTCGACGCGCCGGGGCTGGAGTCGGCCAGGGCGAATGCGGCGCATGCGAAGGTCGGGGAACTGGTCGGGGCGCTGTTCGCCTGACCGCTCACCACAATTGCGGCTTGGCAACCATCAGCCAGAAGACCGCAGTAAGGCCCAGGAAGGCGGGCCAGCCGAGGATGAACCATAGTCGCATCGCGCGATGATACTCCGCGCCGAGCGGCTGTCCGGTGGCGACTGCAGCGCGGGCGAGGTTGCGGGCGCGAATTTGCAGGCCGACCACGGGCACCCAGCAGGCGAAGGCGAGCAGATAGAGCGCGACGCTTGCCAGTACCCAGCTTTCGGAGAGCGGGATGCCGAGCAAATGGAGCAGGATCAGGCCGCTGACCGGCTGAACCACGCCGCTGGTGCCGGTGAAGATCCAGTCGGCGCGGACCACCATCGTGCCGACACTGGCGATCGTTGCGGGATCGCGGCTGCGATGCGCGTTCCACAGATACCAGGCCGTCCCCGCGCCGAAGCCGAACAGCACGGTGGAGCTCAGGATATGCACCCATTTGACCAGCAGATAGGTCATCGCCGGTCGCCGATCGCGCCGTGGACGAGGATCAGCAGCAGGATCGGGATGTTCTTGAGCAGCGGCCCGAGCGGATCGACCCATAGCGACGGCAGGCCCAGCGTGAGAACGAGCGTGTAGCCGGTGACGACCGCGAGCTGGACCGCCGTAGCGATGCGCGCGGTGCGGTCGCGCAACACGAGTGCGGCGATGGCCAGGTCGAGCAGGGCGGTGCCGATCTGGAGCGGGAGTGCGGCGCTGTCTGGTGCTCCAATCGCGGCGAGCCATTCCAGCGTCTGCGCCCGCCCGGCGAACAGTCCGAGCAACGCCGAGGCGAGCCACAGCAACGCGAGGCCCCAACGGATCGCGGGGGCGAGGAAAAACAGGCGCGCGTGCCAGCGGTCCTGCACCCCGGCGGCGCGGTCGCGCATCGCCTGTGCCACGCTGCGGGGGCGGAAGCCGACCGCCTGGGCAAAGGCGGCGCCATCGGCGGCATTGCCCGCAACGAGTTGGGTCAGGCTGTTGGTCGAGACCGGGCCGGACCCGGCGAGGTCGCCGATTCGGCCCAGCGCGCGCATCACCGGCATCGGCACGCGGACCAAGCGGCTGGGGCCAAGGCCGAGCCAGTGGCGGTAGCGCGTCATCAACTCGCGCAGAGTGAGCGTTTCCGGCCCGGCGGGCTCAAAGCTCTGGCCGACGAACCACAAATCCTCGCACGCAAGGCGGACCGAGCGGGCGAGATCGTCGGCATGGATCGGCGAGAAGGCGAAGTTGCCGTCACCCGCCAGCGGCTGGGCAAAGGGCAGGGCGGCGAGGCCGCGCAGCAGCGAGGTGCCGCCATAGCTGCTCTCCGCGATCACCAAAGACGGGCGGAAAATCGTCCAGCGCAGGCCCGAATCGCGCAGTGCAGCTTCGCCCGCAAGCTTGGTCGCGGCATAGTCGGTGGCGACATCGGCCCGCGCGCTGACGGCGGAGATCAGGATGACGCGGCGCACCTCGGCGCGCTTGCACGCGGCGTGGAGCGCGCGCGGCATGTCGACATGCACCGCCGCCATCTCCGGCCCACGCAGCACGCCCGCCGCGTTGACCACACAGTCGATGCCGGACAGGTGCGCACGCCAGCCTTCAGCGTCGGTGACCCGGGCGAGGTCGATCGCGACCCACTCGGCACCCGGCTCCGCCTCCCGCAGCCGCGTCACATCGCGCGCGACCGCGCGCACCTGGTGCCCGCTCGCCAGCAATTCGGACAGGATATGCCGGCCGATGAACCCCCCGGCGCCCAGCAATAAAATGCGCATCGTGCGGGGCTTAGCAGCGGCCTCATGGCGAGTCACCGCTCTCTCGCTTGATCGCTGGCGCGGCACTTTAGCTAAGCGGAATTACTCTTCGCGGAGCCAGTGGATGGCGAACAGTTCGCGACTGAAGCTCACGGACGCATGTCTCAAGCCCGTCGGTCCGCCGCGGCTGTTCTGCAATGTCATCATCGCCGCGTTGATCGCCTTGGGATCGGTTGCCCTGAGCTTACCGGCAACCTCACATACCGTCGCGCCGCAGATTATATGGATCAGCTCAACGTCGCGTGACCGAGATAGTGGCGCGTAATACGCGCGCAACGAGGCTTCTGTCGGTTCCGCCCAGCTGGCCAAACGCGCCTCGACGCGCAACCGCTTCGCCAGCGCGCGCGGCTCGGTGTCCGAGTGGGGATAGAGCCTTTCAAGTAACGGGTCGCGACCGGGGGGCTGCGACTGAATGGCCGGTTTTAAGATCATCGCCGCGGCGAATGCGGCGGATAGCAGAATAGTCATTGCCAAGGCTCCCTTGCGAATGAGGCGAGGGCGTCGGCTATGCAAGGTCGATCCGGTCAGAGGTAGACCGACTTTCTCGTCAACAATTTTTTCGTCGCGCAGTAACCGCGCAAGCTCGCGGCTGCTGCTGGCGCCGGTCTTGCGGCGCGCGCGGCGCAGATGCTCGTTGACTGAGGATAAGGAGCGTCGTGTGATTGCCGCGATGCTCTTTGCGGTATGCCCTTCGCCGAGCAATCGCAGGATTTCGCGCTCGCTGTCGCTCAGTCTGTTCAGACCCGTCTCGCTTTCGTCCGACACATCGCCTCCCATTGCTTTCCCTGTAGCGAACCCGAAGGGCGACCAAGGCCAATAAAATTGTCGGTGTGGCGTTTCGGATTTTCGCAGCGACATTCGGGATTTCACTGCGGCATTTTGAACTAGTGCGCGCTTCGTTGCAGTGACGTGGCAGGGTATCCACGAGCGGAGTCATTGCAATCGCGCGGACTTGCGCCTATCTGCGCCGCGGGAGTCGGGCGGACGATGCCGTCGCCAACCCGGTCAGATCCGGAAGGAAGCAGCCGTAACGATTTTCGTGTCGGGTCGTCCCGGCTCCCACCTTCCCCACATGACGCGCGCCGCATGACCCGCTAGGGTCCCACGCAATGTCCGATTCATTCCTTGGCCTCGACGAACCACCCCAGCCGCGCGACAGCGTGTATCGTGTGCTTGCGCGCAAATACCGGCCGCAGACCTTTGCCGAACTGATCGGGCAGGATGCGATGGTGCAGACGCTGGGGAACGCGATCCGGCGCGACCGGCTGGCGCATGCGTTTTTGCTGACCGGGGTGCGCGGGGTCGGCAAGACGTCGACCGCGCGGCTGATCGCCAAGGCATTGAACTGCATCGGGCCGGACGGGCAGGGCGGGCCGACGATCGATCCGTGCGGGGTGTGCGAGCCGTGCCGCGCGATTGCCGAAGGGCGGCATATCGACGTGATCGAGATGGATGCCGCCAGCCATACCGGCGTCGACGATGTGCGCGAGATCATCGATGCATCGCGCTATTCGGCGGTTTCGGCGCGGTACAAGATCTACATCATCGACGAAGTGCACATGCTGTCGAAGAACGCGTTCAACGCGCTCTTGAAGACGCTGGAAGAGCCGCCGGGGCATGTGAAATTCCTGTTCGCGACGACCGAGGTGCAGAAGGTGCCTGTGACGGTGCTGTCGCGGTGCCAGCGGTTCGATCTGCGGCGGATTCCGGCGGAAAAGCTCGCGGCGCATTTCGGCGAGGTGGTCGAGAAGGAAGGCGCGCAGGCCGAGCCCGAGGCGCTGGCGATGATCGCGCGCGCGGCGGAAGGCTCGGCGCGCGACGGCCTCTCGATCCTCGACCAGGCGATCGCCCATGCCGGGATGGAGGGCGGCGCGGTCACTGCGGATGCGGTGCGCGACATGCTCGGCCTGTCCGACCGCAATGCGATCCGCGACTTGTTCGCTCTGGTGATCGCGGGCGATGCCGCGGGCGCGCTGGCGGCGCTGCGCGGGCAATATGATCTGGGCGTCGATCCGCAAGCGGTGCTGAAGTCACTGCTCGAGATGGTGCATCGCGTGACGCTGGCGAAGCTCGGCAATGCGGTGATCCCGGGACAGGCGACGGAGGAAAGCGCGGCGCTGGCCGAATGGGCGGGGAAGCTCGGCTTCCCGGCGCTCCACCGGCTGTGGCAATTGCTGCTCAAGGGGCATGACGAGGTGATCCGCGCCGCGCTGCCGATCGAGGCGTGCGAAATGGCGTTGCTGCGGGTGATCCACGCATCGACCCTGCCCGATCCGGGCGAACTGGCGCGCAAGATCGCCGAGGGGGCGCCGATGGGCGGCCCGGCTCCTGCCGCGACTCCTTCAGCCCCCGCCGAGGCACCCGCGCCGCGCAATATGGCCGAGCTGGTCGAGCGGCTGGCGGCGGCGCATGAGGAACATCTCGCCGCGCGCGTGCGGAACCTTGTCCGCCCGATCCGGTTGGAGGAGCCGGTGGTCGAGGTCAGCAGCCATGGACTGCCCGCCGATCTGGTCCATGATTTCGAGAGCACGCTGCGGCGCGTGCTCGGCAAACGCTGGTCGCTGCGCGTCGTCGATGCGCCGGGCCAGAAGACATTGAACGAAGAGCGCGCGGAGCGCGAGGCGGCGGAGCGCGATGCGGTGTTGGCCTCGCCGGTCGTCGCCGCCGCGCTCGAAGCCTTTCCCGATGCCGAGCTGATCGGCTGGACCCGCGAAAACAGGAGGTTTGGGTGAAAAGTATCGAAGACATCATGGCGATGGCGCAGAACGTCCAGAACGAACTGACCAAGGCGCAGGCGAATCTCGACGGGATCGAGGTCGAGGGCGCGTCGGGCGGCGGGCTGGTCAAGGTCAAGGCGAGCGCCAAAGGCCGGATCATCGGCGTCGATATCGACGAATCGCTGCTGGCGCCGAGCGAGAAGCAGATGCTGGAAGACCTGGTCGCCGCCGCCCTCAACGATGCGCGGGCCAAGGCAGATGCGGCGGCGTCGGCCGAAATGTCGAAGCTGTCGAGCGGGATCCCGCTGCCCCCGGGGTTCAAGCTGCCGTTCTGAAACACCTGAACATTTCACAACGGGAACAATGGCTTTTGCCCCCGCGTTGGGCCGCCAATGTTCCTGTTGGGAGATGAGACATGGCTGAAGAACGGATTGTCGAGCGCACCGATGGCGTGACGGCGGAGCGGGTGACCGAGCGCAACGCTGGCGGCACCACCACGGTGATCGAGCGGCGCGGCGGTGGCGGTGGACTGATCCTGGGGATTATCGCGCTGGTGATCGTTGTGGTCGGTGCCTTCTACTTCCTCAGCAATAACTCCGAGACCCGCAAGGACGCGGCGATCACTGAAGCCGCGCAGGCCGTGGGTGAAACCGCCGAGAAGGCCGGCGACGCGATCGACAAGGCGGTTCCGGCAGAAAAGAAGTAACGGCTTGGCGCCCGCCCCGCTCAGCGGGGCGGGCGTTTTCCCGGGTGGCCGATCAGGTTCACCCGCATTGTCTGTCGGTCCGGATGAATGCGGTGCGGCGGGAAACACAGTGCGCGCAATACGGGCGTGTCGCGCAATGCCCAGCTCGCCCACCCGAGCGGCGTGTCGCCATTGGCATCGGTCGCGTCGGCGAGCGCCCCCGATGCGATCAGCATCCGGATGGTTTCGAGCGTGCCATAGGCTGCGGCCCGGTGCAGCGGGGTTTCGCCACGCGTGCGGGCATCGCGCATGAATGCACCCGTCGCGGCGCCCGCCATTGTCCGGGCATTTGTATCGGCTCCCGCCGCGAGCAGCACCTCTACCACCCGCTGATGCTCGACGCTCTCGAAACTGCAGAGCGCGGCATGGAGTGGCGTTTCCGCGGTATCGTCCAGTGCCGCCGATGGATCGGCACCATGTTCAATCAAAAACTCGCATAAGCGCCAGTGGCCATGAAAGGCCGCGCCGTTGAGATCGAAATTCGCTCCCAGCGCGGTCAGCTCCACACCCTGCGCCAGCAAATGCCGGATCGCCGAGACGTCACCATAATAGGCGCACCAGCGGATCAGCGAAGCGCTATCGCTGTTGGCGGCAGGATCATTGCCACGTGCGACCCACTCGAACACGAGGTCGGTTCGGCCGTTGGCAATTCGATCGAGCATGGCATCCGCCTCCTACGTCGGTCGGCTTATCGCACGCACGCATCCAGTCTGTCACGCTGGACGACGCCGATGCGCGCGGCAATCGCGTTGCCATAGCGGCGGGTGAAGCCCTTGGGTGCGGTGGCCGCGCGCTTCTTGGGCAATGGCAGCACGGCGGCGATACGTGCGGCCTCGGCGCGGGTCAGGTTGCCCGCGCCCTTCTTGAAGTAGCGCCGCGCACCGGCTTCCACGCCATAGGTGCCGATCCCCGTCTCGGCGACGTTGAGATACACTTCCATGATGCGCTTCTTGCCCCAGATCGTTTCGATCAGGACGGTGAACCATGCCTCCAGCGCTTTGCGGAAATAGCCGCCGCCCTGCCACAGGAACACGTTCTTCGCCGTCTGCTGGCTGATCGTCGATCCCCCGCGCAACACCTTGCCGCCCTGCGCATTGCGCAGCATCGCGGCGGCGATCGAGTCATAGTCGAAGCCGGAATGGGTGCAGAAGCTGCTGTCCTCGGCGGCGATCGCGGCGCGCGCCATGTCGGCGTCGATGCGCGATAGCGGCACCCATTTCTTGGTCACGCCATGGCCGGTGAAGATGTCGCCCATCATCGTCAACGTGAAGGGCGGGGGGACGAAGCGGTAGAGCGTGACCATCGCTACCGACACCAGCACGAAGGCGAGCGCGCCCTTGAACAGCCAGCCGATGATGCGGCGACCAATCGGCTTGCGGGGCTTTTTGGGTTTCACGGGCTGTATGCCGATACCGTTGAGATGGTCCAAGTCGGGGAGCGGACGCGGGCCGAGCGGGGCAGGTGAGGGGCGCGGTCGTCATCGCTCATCCGCCGCGAGATGCCGGATGTGGGCAGGCGGGGCAACTGGGAAAGCGCGGCCGCGTGTATCGGCTTGGCGCGATCACCTGCATGCGGCAGGATCGCCTGGGGCGATTGGGAGGCGGGCATGAAGATCATGTGGGGGCTGGCGGCACTGGCCGCGCTGCTGGGGCCGGGTCCGGTGGCGGCGAGCGAAGCGGACGATCTGTCGCGCCTGCTCCGCGACAATAGCTGGAAGGTGGAAACGAGCGCGACCGGGCTGAGCGGTCCGGGCGCGGCGCGGATCGTTGCATGGTCGCGCGAGGCGCAATTCTTCCTGCTCGGCGAGAATCACGACAGCGCCGGGATTGCGCGATTTGCCACCGGCGTCGCGAAGGCGCTGGGGCCGGTGGGGTTCCGGCACACGGTGGTCGAGGCCGACCCGCTGGTCACCGACCATATGGTTCGTTTGCTCAAACAAGGCGGGATGCCGGCCTTCGCCAACTGGCTCGCCACCGATCAGCGCCAGCGCGCTGTGCCGTTTTTTGCTTGGCGGGAGGAGGCCGATTTCGCGGTTGCCGCGCTGGCCAACGGACCGGTGTGGGGCGTCGACCAGAGCTTCCTCGCGGCGGCACATGTCCATCTCGACGCGATCGCGGCGCAGACGCGCGATCGTAGCGCGCGCACGATGGCGCAGGCGATGGCGGCGGAGGCGCGGGCGGATGTGATCGGTTGGCTGGCCAAGGTCGATCGCGCGCGGATCGTGGCGTTGCGCGATGCCATTCCCGCACGCGACGCGGCGGCGCGCCGGATCGCGGACCTGCTGGTCCAGTCGGCGGCCATCTATTCCCCGTTTTCGGGCGGGCAGGGGTCGTGGCACCGCGCCAATCTGGCGCGCGAGACGCTGATGAAGCGCAGTTTCCTTGGCTATTACGACGCCGTGGCCAAGCGGGGCGGGCCGCCGCCGCGCGTGCTGTTCAAATTCGGCGCCTGGCATCTCCAGCGCGGGCTTTCGGAAACCAATGTGCCCTCGCTCGGCAACTTCCTCGCCGAGCTTGCGCTGGCGCGATACGACCGACCGGTCTTCAATCTGCGGGTGATGTGCGGGCCCGGGGCCGAACAGGTGACGTTCGACGGGAGCGTTCAGTCGTGCGCCGATGAGTTTGCGCCGCTCGCGCCCGCTCTGGGCGCGGCGCTGTCGCCAGAGGGAGCGACTGTGTTCGACCTGCGCCCGCTTCGCGACAAGCCCCGGCTGTGGCGCGACTGGCCGGCCGAGGCGAAGCGGCTGGTGTGGACCTATGATGCGGTGGTGGTGATCCGGGGCGGGGGCGCGGCGACGTTCATCGCACCCCCGCCGAAATAGATCAGCCGACCGTCAGCAGGCGGCGGTCGCCGGCCAGACGCATCATCGCCTTTTGCAGCTTTTCGAACGCGCGCACCTCGATCTGGCGGACGCGTTCGCGGCTGACCCCATAGACCTGGCTCAGCTCTTCGAGCGTCTTGGGATCGTCGGTCAGGCGGCGTTCGGTGAGAATGTGCTTCTCACGCTCGTTGAGCTCGTCCATCGCCTCGGTCAGCATCGAATGGCGGACATCCGCCTCCTGCGCTTCGGCCACGACCTCATCCTGCAGGGCACTGTCGTCCTGCAGCCAATCCTGCCACTGGCTCTCGCCATCCTCGCGCATCGGCACGTTGAGCGAGGTGTCGCCGCCCATCGCCATGCGGCGGTTCATCGACGTGACCTCTTCCTCGGTCACGCCCAGATCCTTGGCGATCTTGGCCAGATCCTCGGGCTTAAGGTCGCCATCCTCGAACGCGTCGAGCTTGGCCTTCATCCGGCGGAGGTTGAAGAACAGCTTCTTCTGCGCGGCGGTGGTGCCCATCTTGACGAGCGACCAGCTGCGCAGGATGAATTCCTGGATCGATGCACGGATCCACCACATCGCATAGGTGGCGAGGCGGAAGCCGCGATCGGGCTCGAACTTCTTCACGCCCTGCATCAGGCCGATATTGCCTTCGGAAATTAGTTCGCTGACCGGGAGGCCATAGCCGCGATAGCCCATCGCGATCTTCGCCACGAGGCGCAGATGCGAGGTGACCAGCTGCGCGGCCGCTTCGGGGTCGCCATGCTCCTGAAAGCGCTTCGCGAGCATATATTCCTGCTCGGGCGCGAGGATCGGAAACTTCTTGATCTCCGCCAGATAGCGGTTGAGGCTTGCCTCACCACCCAGGGCGGGGATCGTTGCCGGGACATTGCTTCCGCGGGCCATGGTCACTTACTCCCTTTCAAATGGCTTCCCCCCTGTTGCGGCAGGGATGCCGGTCGACCCTCCGTCTGGACGAGTCAGATACTTATACGATGAGCTTATCCATCAGTTCCTGCATGTCCGCAGGCATTTCGCTATCGAACGCCAAAGCGTTACTACTGATAGGATGGATGAACCCCAGCCGGGCGGCATGCAAGGCCTGACGGCGGAAACCCATGGTTTCCAATACCTCCCGATGTTCTTTCTTCGTTCTACCATAAACCGGGTCGCCGATCAACGGGTGACCAAGCGACGCCATGTGCACGCGCACCTGATGCGTGCGACCGGTTTCGAGCCGGCATTCGACCAGCGCCGCCGCGTAGAGCGGCTTGACCAAAGTCCAGTGGGTGACCGCGCGCTTGCCGCCGGGCTGGATGGCGATCTTCTTGCGGTTTTGCGGCGAGCGCGCAAGCGGCGCGTCGACGGTTCCGGCTGACGTTTTCGGTCGGCCGGACACGATCGCCTTGTACCGCCGGTCGATCGAGTGATCCTTGAACTGCCGGGCGAGGCCGACATGCGCGCGGTCGGTCTTGGCCGCGACCATCAGGCCAGAGGTGTCCTTGTCGATGCGGTGAACGATGCCCGGCCGTGCGACGCCGCCGATGCCCGACAGGCTGCCCTGGCAATGGTGGAGCAGCGCGTTGACGAGCGTGCCGTCGAAATTGCCCGCCGCCGGGTGGACGACCAGGCCGGCCTGCTTGTCGATGACGATCAGATGTTCGTCCTCATAGACCACGTTCAGGTCGATCGCCTGCGCTTCGTTATGCGCGGGTTCGGGGTCGGGGACGTTGAGCGTGAACAGGGCGCCGCCGGGCGCCTTTTTCTTGGGATCGCGGATCAGGCCGTCGGGGCCGGTAACGTTGCCGGTGGAGATCAGCGCCTTGATCCGCTCACGCGACAGCGTGGGGAGCGCATCCGCCAAAGCCCGGTCGAGCCGCCAGCCATCCGCTGCATCCGCGATCCGCGCTTCGAGTGTGGAAACCCCCCGGTTCATTGCGCTACGCAGATGGGCATGGGTTTGCGGATTTCAAGCTGTGTTATGGATGTAATCCAGCGGGCAGCGGCGGAGGCCGCGCCGCTGGAGGCGTGCGGGTTGCTGTTCGGGACCGATGGGGTCGAGCGGGCGAGTGTGGCGGCCAATGTGTCGGACGATCCGACGCGGCGGTTCGAGATCGATCCGGGCGCGCTCATCGCGGCGCTGAAGGCCGAGCGTGGGGGCGGGGAGCGGGTCATCGGCTACTGGCACTCACACCCGTCCGGCGACGCAACCCCGTCCGCGACCGATGCGGCGATGGCGGCGGCGGATGGGAAGGTCTGGGTCATCGTCGCGGGAGACGCGCTGACGGCGTGGCGCGCGGGAGCGGGCGGGTTGCATGGGCGATTCGAGCGGGTAGAAGTGGAAGTAACGTGATAAGAAGAAAAGTTGCAGATATGCCGCCACTCTGAGTGACGGTGAATGCCTCAAGCCGCCAGTCATTTGTTGAGATGGTAGATCGCATGGCCAGCAATAATCCATTCCACTACGTTGGGCTGATAAACAGATCTGGCCATGGGATATCACCTCGTATGATACCGGACGTTGGTGCGATCCCGTCTCAGGATCCTGTTCTGCTCCCAAATGGGGCATTTGAGATTCCAATCATTCAGCCACGAGGCGAAGAGCGCCATGCCATTCTCGGAATTTTTCTCGATGAGTGGAGTAAGTTAGAGATGCAGGTGGCGAGGTTGCTAGCTCTGTCACTGGGTTCTGACCCAATGGAAATGCCCGTTTTGATGAACGGTTTGGGCAGTAGGGGCCAGCGGGATGCTCTTACTTCGTTGCTTCTGCCCCGCCTCAAGGATGGCGCCGCCTCAAAGCTTCAAAAAATCATGGAAAAGATCAAAGCGCACACCACAAGACGAAACCACATCATCCACGGATATTGGTATCTCGAAGTAGTAATAACAGATCGTAACGGAGTTCCTTGGCCAAATTACCGTCAGTATCGTAGGTATGATCCGTCAGATATTGCTGCGAGGCGTCAACTTGATAGCGGTAATGAAACACAGGCTAGGAAAAACTACATGTTCAGCCTCTCGCGTATTCAGGCGCTCAGCGCAGAAATGCAAGGACTTTGGCATGAATTTTCAAGTATAACCGAGCGGGATACAAAACCTGCGCCCCAGCGGTCTGTGCGAAAAATAACCGCCGTTGGCGGATGATAACCCAAAAAGGGTATGTCATCGCAGTATTTTGTATTTTGGTGCGTTCAGCGAGTAACCCTCACCATCGCGGTCAGCTGCGCCAGCGTCGCATCGAAGCGGCTCTCCGCCTCGGCGTTGCGCAGGAATTTGACGTTCTCGACCAGCACTTCCTTCGGCGTCGGTGACTGGGCGAACAGCGCCATTACCTCGTCGGCGAAATCGTCGAGCGGCTGGTAGCCCGCACGCTCGCGCTGGCCGGGGGTGAGGTCGGTCTGGACTGCGGGCGGGGCGAGTTCGATGACCTCGACCGACCCGGCGAGCGCGTCGCGCAGCGAGATGGTGTAGCTGTGGATCGCCGCCTTGGTCGCGCTGTAGGTCGCAGTGGCGACCAAAGGCACGAAGGCGAGGCCGGAGGTGACGTTGACGATCGCGGCATCGTCCTGCGCCTTCAGATGATCGACCAGCGCATTGGTCAGCCGGATCGGTCCGAGCAAATTGGTGGTGATCGTCGCCTCGGCATCGCTCAGGTCGCGGCGGGCGGAGAGGTCTTCGTACCGCATGATCCCGGCATTGTTGATCAGCACGTTGACGCTGGGATGGGCGGCGATGACCGCGGCAGCAAAGGCTTCGATCGCCTCCGCGCTGTCGATGTCGAGCGTCATGGCGTGCATGTTCGCGCGGCCCGCGATGGCGGCCTCGAGCGCGTCGCGGCGGCGGCCGGCGACGATGACGGTGTTGCCGGCATCGTGCAGGCGGTGGGCGAGCGCTTCGCCGATGCCCGATCCGCCGCCGGTGATGAGGATGGTGTTTCCGGACTGTTTCATACGCGCCTCCTTGAATTGGTGACGCCGATTTAGGCGGCTGCTATCCTTTCGAAAGAAGGCACCCGAAAGTTTTATACTTACCGAAAAGAGAGTGTGGGCAATGGGCAATGGCGAGTGGCACAATCCCGACCCGCGTGTCGATGCGCTGGTCTATGACTTGATCGGTGCGGTAGCCGACAAATGGTCGATGATCGTGCTCGAAACGCTCGATGAGCAGGGCGAGTTGCGCTTCACCCAGATTTCGAAGGCGATCCCGGGGATCAGCCAGAAGATGCTGACGCAAACGCTGCGCCGGATGGAGCGTGACGGCTTTGTCACGCGCACGGTCCACGCGGTGGTGCCGCCGCGCGTGGACTATCGCCTGACCCCGCTGGGCGAGAGCCTGGGCGAGGCGTTTTGCGGAGTGTGGCTGTGGGCCGAGGCGAATCTGGAAGCTGTGGCCAAGGCGCGGGCGGGGTTTGACGGGCGCGACGGCTGACCAACACCCGTTTGCCCTGAGCCTGTCGAAGGGCGGAATACCACCCCTGTCGGGGACGGTGCTTCGACAAGCTCAGCACAAACGGATGTGGGTGGCTCAATCCCCCTTCGGACCCAGATACTCCGCGCCATACACCGCCTTGCGGATATCGGTGTGCAGTGTCCCGTCGAACGGGAAGGTCTGGACGAAGAAGACCACCGCCATGTTGTTGGCGGGATCGACCCAGAACAGGGTGCTGGCCGCACCGTCCCAGAAGAATTCGCCGACTGCGCCGCGATTGCGGTCGGGCGTTGCGGGGCGGGCGGTGCGGACGGCGAAGTTGACGCCGAAGCCGCCGTCGATCTTGCCTGGCAACCATTCGCGCTCCTTGATCGCGGGATCGAGCATGTCGGTCGCCATCAGCCGGATCGTCGCAGGCTTGAGCAGGCGCGCGCCGTCGAGCTCGCCGCCGTTGAGCAGCATCCGGGCAAAGCGCATATAATCGTCGATCGGCGCCACGATGCCGGCGCCGCCCATGGTCAGCGGGACGCCGGGGAAGTTGCGCTCGCGCATCGCCGCCTCAGGCTGGCGGGTCATGCCGCTCGGCCCCTTCACATAGGTCGCGGCAAAGCGGGGGAGGCGGTCCATCGGCTGGTGCCAGCCGGCTTCGCGCATCTTGAGCGGGTCGAAGATGTGCTTCTGGACATAGTCGGTGAATTTCATACCTGACAGGCGCTCGACCAGCAGCGCCTGGACATCGACCGACACGCTGTAATGCCATTCCGTGCCGGGTTCGGAGAGCAGGGGCACCTTGGCGAGGCGGCGGCCGAACTCCGCCAGCGTATTCTGCGGGTTGAGCGGATCGGCAGCGGCGAACGCCTTGTGCGCCGGAGTCGGGCCGTCGCCATAGGCGAAACCGGCGGTGTGGCGCAGCACGTCGCGGATCGTGATCGGGCGGCTGGCGGCGCGCCACAGCGGCTTGCCATCGGGGCCGGCGCCGTCCTGCACCTGCATATTCGCGAAATCGGGGAGATAGCGGGCGAGCGGATCGTCGAGGCGGAACTTGCCCTGTTCCCATAGCTGCATGAGCGCCACGCCGGTCACCGGCTTGGTCATCGAGTAGATTTGTACCAGCGTGTCGCGGGCAAATGGGCGGTTCGCCTCACGATCGGCGACACCACGCGCGGCGAAATGCACCTCGCGCCCGTCCTTCCACACCAGCACCGAACCGCCGACCGCGCGACCATCGGCGATCATCTTCGCCAGCATCGCGTCGATCCGCTTGGTGTCGAGCTTGACCGCGTCGGCGGGCGCAGCGCGCGTCTGGGCGAGCGCGGGGGCTGCCCCTGTCGTAGTAAGTGCAAGTGCCGTCAACGCTGTCAGCCAATGCCGCATCCGGAATCTCCAAATCGATTTGCGGCGGACGCTAGCGGCGAATGGCCCAGTTGCGAAGAGGGTGCGCTTGCAGCGGCGGCGCGGCTGGGCCAAAGGGGGCGGTGGAGCAATGGGAGCATCCATGAACATTTCGCCGACCGATTTTGCCAGCCTGCTCTGCTCGCGCCTGTGCCACGACCTGCTGAGCCCGGTGGGTGCGCTCAACAACGGGCTGGAATTGCTCGCCGACGAGCATGACCCGGAGATGCGCGCGCGCTGCCTGGAGCTGCTCGCGGAGAGCGCGAAGGCGAGCGCGAACAAGCTGAAATTCTTTCGCCTGGCGTTCGGCGCGGCGGGCGGGTTCGGCGATACCGTCGACACGCGTGAGGCGCAGGCGGCGATCGACGGGCTGTTCGGCGACAATCATCGCGTGTCGATCGGCTGGATGGTCGAGGACCCGGTGCTGCCCAAGCAGGTGATCAAGGTGCTGCTCAACCTCGCGCTGATCGGCGGCGACGCGCTGGTGCGCGGCGGGCAGCTGGATATCGGCGCCGAGGCGCGCGACGACATGGTGGAGATTGTGGTGCGCGCCGAAGGGCCGCGCATCGTGCTGGACGGCGAACTGCGCGGCGCACTGAGCGGTGACACGGGCGATTCGCCGGTGACCCCGCGCGCGGCGGCGGCCTATCTGGTGCATCAGCTGGTGACGCAGGGCGGGGGCGAGCTGCAGGTATCGCCGCCCGACGCCGACGTGCTGCTGTTCGGGGCAGCGTTCAAGGTCGCCTGATGGCTGAAGTGCGCGTCGCGGCGCTGTATCAATTCACCCGGTTCGACGATCCGGCGGCCATTCGCGGTCCGCTGCTGGCGCTGTGCGTCGCGCGGGGGGTGAAGGGCACGCTGCTGCTCGCGCGTGAGGGGATCAACGGCACCATCGCGGGGAGCGACTCCGCGATCGAGGCCGTGCTCGACCATATCCGCGCGTTGCCCGGTTGCGCAGCGATCGACGTGAAGTTCTCGCACGCCGCCGCGATGCCGTTCCACCGGATGAAGGTGCGGCTCAAACGCGAGATCGTGACGATGGGCCAGCCCGATATCGATCCGCTGGCGGGGGTGGGGCACTATGTCGCGCCGGCCGAGTGGAACGACCTGATCGCCGACCCCGACACGGTGCTGATCGACACGCGCAACGATTATGAGGTGGCGATCGGCACGTTTCGCGGTGCGATCGATCCGCAGACGCGCAGCTTCAGCGAGTTTCCCGACTGGTTCCGCGCCAAGCGTGCGGAGATCGAGGCGGCGGGGCGCACGCCCAAGATCGCGATGTTCTGCACCGGCGGCATCCGCTGCGAGAAATCGACGGCGTTCGCAAAGGCGGAGGGGGTGGAGCAGGTCTATCACCTCAAGGGCGGCATCCTCGCCTATCTGGAACAGGTGCCGCAGGACCGCAGCCTGTGGGATGGCGAATGCTTCGTGTTCGACGAGCGGGTGGCGGTGAAGCACGGGCTGGAGGTCGGCGAGCATGTCCTGTGCCGCGCGTGCCGCATGCCGGTGAGCCCGGAGGCGCGGCAGTCGCCGCACTATGTCGAGGGGGTGAGCTGCCCCGCCTGTATCGGTACGCGCACCGAGGAGCAGCGCGCCAGCTATGCCGAGCGGCATCGCCAGGCGCTGCTGGCGGCGCAGCGCGGCGAAGCGCATGTCGGCGCGGTGTTTCCGGAGCCTGACGCTGACTGACCCGATTCTCTACAGCTTTCGCCGCTGCCCCTATGCGATCCGGGCGCGGCTGGCGCTGGCGGTGAGCGGGGTCGCGGTCGAGCATCGCGAGGTAAAGCTGCGCGACAAGCCGGCGGAAATGCTGACCGCCTCGCCCAAGGGGACGGTGCCGGTGCTGGTCCTGCCCGATGGGCGGGTGATCGACGAGAGTATCGATATCATGCGCTGGGCGCTGGCGCGGAACGATCCCGAAGGGTGGCTGGCGGGCGACGATGTTGAGTTGATCGCAGCCAATGACGGGGCGTTCAAGTTTCACCTCGACCGCTACAAATATGCTGAGCGCTACTTGTCGGACGACGTCGATCACCGTGCGGCGGGGCTGGGGATATTGGCGGGCTATGAGCAGCGGCTGCGCGAGCGGCCCTATCTCGGCGGCGACCAGTTCGGGCTGGCGGATGCGGCGATCCTGCCGTTCGTGCGGCAATTCGCGGCGGTGGATCGGGACTGGTTCGCGGCGCAGGATTTGGCGCGGGTGCAGAGGTGGCTGGCGGCGTTTGTCGGGTCGGCGCTGTTTGAGGGGGTGATGGCGGCGCGGGAGGTGTGGCGGAGCGAACCTGCCACCTGAAACTCTACCTCGTCCCGGACTTGATCTGGGACAGGGCTGTTCTTGTCTGCAGCCGAGAAGAAGCCTTGGCCCGGCTCAAGGCCGGGCTGACGGTGGGAGTGGGGGCTGACGGTGGCCGCCTTCTGGCCCTCTCCCGCTTGCGAGAGAGGGTTGGGTGAGGGTCTTCTTTCTTCTTTCTATCGGCGCTGGGGCGCGAAGAAGAAGAACAAGAAGAAGACCCTCCCCAACCCCTCCCGCGAGCGGGAGGGGCTTAAGAAGGAAGGGAAGGGATCCGGCGGCGGAGCCTCACCCCTTCACATTCACCACCTGCCGCAGCCGGTGACGAATCCGCACCAAATCCTGTTGCGCGTCCATCACCGTGCCGATGTCCTTGTAGGCGGCCGGGCTTTCGTCCAGCACGCCTTCGTCCACCCGCGCCTCGATGCCCTGCATCGCGGCTTTGTGGGCCTCCAGGGAAATCAGCTTCTTGGCCTGTCCGCGCGACATCACCCGTCCGGCGCCGTGCGAGCAGGAGCAGAACGACTCCTGATTGCCCAGCCCCTCGACGATGAAGCTGCCGGTGCCCATCGATCCGGGGATGATCCCCAGTTCGCCCGCGCGCGCGCTTACCGCGCCCTTGCGGGTCACCCACACCTGCTCCCCGAAATGCATTTCCCGGGTTGCGTAGTTGTGGTGGCAGTTGATCGCGGCCCTGTCGGTCTTGAAGCCGGGGGCGTGCTTGCGCAGCGCCTCCAGCACGCGGACCATCATCAGCTCCCGATTGGCCATCGCGTAATCCTGCGCGAAGTGCATCGCCTCGATATAGTCATCGAACAGCTGCGATCCTTCGGTCAGGAAGGCGAGGTCCTTGTCGACCAGATGGAAGTCGAGCGTCTCCTTCACGATCCCCTCCTTGGCAGCGTTGATGAAGTAGGTCCCGATCCGGTTCCCCGTGCCGCGCGATCCGGAGTGGAGCATCACCCACACGCGCTGCGCTTCATCGAGGCACACCTCGATAAAGTGGTTCCCCCCGCCCATCGAGGCGAGCTGGTCGCTGGTCTTGCCGTCGACCTTCGGGTTCTTGGCGACGATCTTGCGCCAGCGGTCCTCGAACCGGTCGTACCAGGTCCGCGACACGCTGTTCGGCGTGCTCGCCCAGCCACCCTTGGCGTGGTTGGCGGACTGGTTGGACTCCATCCCCTTGGGCACCGCGCGCTCGATCTCGGCACGCAAAGCGGCGAGGCTGTCGGGCAGCTGGCTGGCGGTGAGCGAGGTGCGCACCGCCATCATCCCGCAACCGATGTCAACGCCGACTGCGGCGGGCACGATCGCCTTCTGCGTCGCGATCACCGAGCCGACGGTTGCGCCCATGCCCCAATGCACGTCGGGCATCCCGGCGACATGGCGGAAGATGAACGGAAGCGAGGCGACGTTGCGCAGCTGCTGCATCGCGCCGGCCTCGAACGGTCCGGCGCTGTCCCACAGCTTGAGCGGCGCATGATGCGTCTGGTGAACGGAAAACTGGGTCATCGGAACTTCCTTGTCAGGCCCTGCGGCACCGGCCCGCTCCCCCACCCGGCCACCCATAGAATACACTGTCGTTGGGTGGCCGGGTGGGGGAGTGGGCCCGTGCCGCAGCCGATCCAGGTTACTGGATCGATCAACTAAGGGACGCCGATTCAGGACAGAGACGAGCACTCGTGCCGATGAAGCTGCGCCCCGGCGGG
>NZ_JAIXHL010000003.1 GCF_030145815.1 Sphingomonas sp. | reverse complement strand
ACATCCGACCAGGACACGATCAGATCCGGCTGAACATCCCCATCACGCCTCATCGCCATCGCTGCAGCCTATCTCGTCCTTCAATACTCTCTCTGAATCAGACGGACCCGACTTCGTCAACGGGCTGATAATCGGAGAGCAGTAACCAACCGCAATGCGGCCTCGCAGGCCGTAGCTGACATTTCGGGCAGTCGTCTGCAGATTATCGACGTCGGTGATGATGCGACGGGCCTGCTCGATGAAGGGCCGACCGTTTTCCGTGATTTCAGCACCGCGCGTCGAACGCTCAAACAGCTTCACGCCGAGCTGCTCTTCGAGCTGGTGCACTCTCCGGCTCAGGGTGATCTGCTTCACATTGAGCAATGCCGCCGCGCGAGAAAAGCTCTGGGTGTCAGCGGTCGCCACCGCGTATCTCAATTGCCGTATCTCGATTGCCACTGACGTGGTGTTCGGGATAGTCGGCGACGACCGCTGACCAGATTGATCAGAACTTCATTTTGATCGAAGCCTGGAAGGTCCGGCCGATCACGTCGTAAGTTGCCGCATCCGTGGTCAGCGGGGTCGCGCTGATGAACGGAGGCGTTTTGTCGGTGAGGTTGGTCACACCGAACCCGAAAATGAAGCGATCGTTCACGTCGAATTCCGCGTGGAAGTCGAGATAATTGTACGCTCCCACACCGGGCGTGGTCGAAGCGGGGTTCGCGAGTAGATCCGAGTGGATCATCGGCGAAATATGCCGCCAAGCGAGGGTCGCGTTGAAGTTGTCCCGCTCGTAGGTCAAGCTGGTGTTGATTTTCCACTTGGGATGGGAGACCCCGCCACCGACACTGCCGAAGCCAGCGGTACCCGTGTAGTTGCGGGTCGGCGAACCGAGCAGGCCTGCGACCGTGTAGTCAATCAGGTAGGAAGCAGACGAGCGCAGCTCGAGGCTGCCCGCGTTCTCCGACATCCCCAGCGCATCGAGTCCGAACTTCCAGCTGAGCTGGGCGTCGATACCCGAAACCGTGTAGGTTGCGAAATTGAACAGACCCTGGCGTCCGTCCGAGATTTGCCCGGTGAGGGGATCGCGGGTGATGCGGTCGCAATAGGGATTGTTGAGCGAGTAGGTTGGGTTGCTGACGCCGTCCGAGTTGAAGCAGCGTGGCAAGATGTCCGAGAGTTGAAGCGATCCGATCGCGTCCTTGATCTCGATGTGATAGTAGTCGACCGACAAGGCCACCCGGCTGAATAGGCTGCTGTCGAAACGCGGGGTCAGCACGGCACCGAACGAATAGGTCTTCGCGCGTTCCGGCGTCAGGTTCGGATTGCTGCCGTCGGTTCCCGGGGCCGCGTTGCTGCCGTAAGAATAGGTTGGGTAGATCGCCGAGGGAACGCCTTGTGCTATACACAGGGTCTGAACCTGGCTTGCGGCCGATCCAGTCCGATAAACGCTGCCAGCCGCGCAGGGATCACCCGCGTTGGGACCGGTGCCGATCGGGAATGCCCCGGTCGAGGTCGGACCGAACAAGTTGCCGAGGCTGGGCGCGCGGATGGCGACCGAGTAGCTGCCGCGAACCAGCAGCGGATCGACCGGGCGCCAAGTCAAGTCAGCCTTGTAGGTGTGCTGCCCACCGAACTGATCGTAGTCGGAGTAGCGGTAGCCGCCACCCAGCGTCAGTTCCTGGAAGAAGGTCTTGTCCCGCAGGATCGGCACCAGCAATTCGGCAAAGACTTCCTTGACCTTCTGCTGGCCCGACGCCGGGCTGACAAAGCCGTAAGCGATCGAGTCATTGGTCCGCAGCAGCGAGTCGGGAACATAGTTGAACGACGTCTCGCGGTAATCGGCGCCCAGCGCGAAGCTCAGGTCACCGGCAGGCAAGGTGAACAAGGGACCCTGAATGGTCGCTTCGACGATCTTCTGAGTCTGATCGTTGGTGCTGTGATTGACGCGGCTCACATACTCCTTGCAGCCCGCGCTCATCGGGGTGAGGCCAAACGGGTTCCAAGCATAGCCGATGCAGGTGCCAGCCGGACCGCGATAGTTCGCGGTTCCGTTGAGCACGCTGTTGATCGCCGAAAGGCTGCCCTCGCCGTACATATCATTGATGAACTGCGACTTGCCGTACGATCCGTAGAGGTTCCACTTGAGATCGGTGCCCGGAATGTTGCCATTGAACCCGAGCACAGCCTGCCAGACATTATACTTGAACGGCTCGACGCGGTTGCCCAGATCCTTGAGCAGCTTCGAGACGATGATGTTGCCTGTCGGAGTCGGAGCGATCGATGCCAGCACTTGCTGCAGCGCCGGATTGCCTGTCACGAACGGATTGTTCTGCGGAACGAGCAGCGGCACGGCGGGACGGGTATTGGCAGGACCGGTCTGGCTAAGCGCTTCGGAGTTCAGATAGTTGAACTGGGCGTAGGCGGTGATGTCGTCGCTGATGTCGTAAGACACTTTGCCGAAGGCATTGTAACGCGTCAGCGGGACCTGGACAGCAAAATACTGGCCCAGCGAGACCTGCACCTGACGGCAGTTGGGGCTGATCGCGAGGCCAGGGGTGTTACCGTTCAGGCCGCGATAGTTCTGGACGCAGTTGGTGCCAGCGATGCTGGTGAACAGCGTTCCGTCGCCATTGATGCCGATGCCACCGTTATAGGCTCCAGTACCGGCAATCGGCGTGGTGCCAGGGTAGCCGGCGAGGACGGCATTGACCGCCGCGATGGTCGGCGCGCCGCCGCCATAGTTGCCCGCGATGATCACGCCTTCGGGCGGGCGGGCGACGTTACGGATGCCCGCAAAGAAGGGACGATCGCGACCAGCGACGGCGTTGCGGTCGGCATATTCGACTGCGAAGACGAAGCGTCCGCGGTCGTCGGAAAACTTCCCGCCAAAAGCGGCGCTCAGCCCAATCTGGCGGCCGTCGCCTTCTTCTGCGAGGCTACCCTTGGCGGACAGCTCGAGGCCTTCGAGGTCGGTGCGCAGCTTGAAGTTGACGACGCCGGCGACGGCATCCGAACCGTAGGTCGAGGAAGCACCCCCGGTGATCACTTCGACCGAGCCGATCAGCGCCGAAGGAATGGTATTGAGGTCAATCGCGCCATCAGGGGCCGACGACATCATCCGGCGACCGTCGAGGAGAACGAGCGAACGGTTCGGGCCAAGCCCGCGCAAGTCGCTGTAGGACTGGCCTCCGGCAAAGCCGATCGTGCCCTGGGAGTCGCCGACTTCCGCTGCGCCCTGCGCGCCGGAGAACTGCGGCAACTGGCCGATCGCCTTGTCGAGCGATACCGAACTGGATTGCGCCAGCACGTCGGCACCGACGGTCGAGATTGGGCTCGATGAAGTATTGTCGCGACGCGTGATCAGTGAGCCCGTGACGACGATCTCGCCCGCAGGCTGGGACTCTTCTTCGGTTGCTTGGGCATCTTCCTGGGCTGGGTCGGCGTCTTGGGCCGACGCAAGCGTGGGGTGGGAAACGGCCAGCGTGGCCGCGAGAATCGCAATGCTCGACGGTCCGTTTGCGACTCGCAACTTGAGTGACTTCATTTCCCCTCTCCTTTGATGTGTCGATCTTCTTGGCCGAATCGCGAATTCGGCTTTCTGAGCAGGAAGTAGCAAGCGAACCTTTCACCTAACTGTCGCAGGGGAATCGACCGATTCCATCGCCTTAACATTGCAAATACGGCTATAATCTTCGCCAATTCCCGACATCTTCGCTTGACGCACTTGGGTTTCGCGCGCATCCGAAATGCCCGACAACCCGACCCAGCTGCGTTCGCGAAGCGCTCGGTCGGCGGATCCCTTAGAATCAGGAGACACGCCGATGACTCAGGTCGGAATAGACACGCTTGGTGCGCGCAGCACCCTTCAGGTCGCAAACAAGGAATACGCCTACGACTTGGTCAAGCAAGCAGCAGAACCCGAGGAGAGCGACCTTCCCGGCGCAGTCACCTGCGACGACGGGTCCACCTTCAGCTTCTCAGCACTTTGTCGGCTCGATACAGCAAATGAAGCCGAATACTTCATGCATGGTGGAATCCTTCACTATGTGCTGAGAAAGCTTGCGGCGTAATCAAGATGGCTGACCCGAAAGCCATTGTCTTTGCGGCGCTCCAGCGCCAAGATGTGATTTGTGCAACATGCTTCATTCAGCGTGCCAGATGGCCCGAATTCTTCTGATTGAAGACGACCCCGCCCTTGGGCGAGGCGTTTGCGCTCTGCTGCGCGGGAGTGGTCACACCATCGACTGGATTCAGGATGGTGAAACGGGTTTGATGATGGCGCAGACCGAGCCGTTTGCAGCCATCGTTCTGGACCTTGGTTTGCCCGATATGTCGGGCCTCGATGTTCTGCGGACGCTGCGGCGAGAGAAGAATGCAACGCCCGTGCTCATTCTCACCGCGCGCGATGCAATCGAAGATCGCGTCACGGGGCTCGACGCCGGCGGCGATGATTATCTGCTCAAGCCTTTCGAACCGGTCGAACTCGAGGCTCGGCTGCGCGCATTGGTCCGAAGGTCGAGCGGAGAAGCGTCTTCGACCGTCGTCGTCGGCAAAATGGAGATCGATTATGCGAGCCGTCAGGTTCACATCTCTGGTCGTTCAGTGGAACTGCGTCGCCGCGAATGGGCAGTGCTCGAGCGTCTCGCCCTGAAGGTCGGCAAAGTCGTTCCGAAGGAGCGACTGAATTCCGAAGTGTTCGGCTATGACGAAGCTGTCGCGCCGAATGCGCTTGAAGTGTATGTCGCTCGCCTGCGCAAGAAGCTTGAACCCGACGGTCCGACTATCCGCGCGATCCGCGGCTTGGGCTACGTCCTCGACCCTAACGAATGACGGGGGGGATCAGAACTCGGTCCAGGCTGGCGAACGTCCCGCGCTCGCTGACAGCGCGACTTCTCCTGGCCCTCGCCGCACCTATGATCCTTGCTGCAATCGTCCTCGGATTTGGCGGCGCCTGGTGGATCGAGGAGATGGTCGAGGGCGTCAACGACCGCATTCTAGCGGCCGCTTCGCGCGCAATCGCCGACTCGCTGACGGTCGTCGACGGCAAGATCCAGCTCGAGCTCTCGCCTGCGATCTTTGGCATGATGGAGAACAACGCGCGCGACAACGTGTTCTACAGCGTGACCCATCGCGGTAAGGTATTGAGCGGCTACGACGACCTGCCCTCGATCACGCCCACCAACCTCGGCGATACCCAGGTGATTTTCGGCAACGGAACGTATCTCGACCGCCCGATCCGCATCGTCGCTGAGGGGCGTAGCCTCCCCCAGATCGACTCCCCTGTGGTGATCCAGGTCGCCGAAACGCTCGATGCCCGCGAGCGGGTCTCGTACCAGATGCTCACGGGGCTGCTGGTGCTGGAATTCACGCTGATCGCACTTGCCGCAGCGTTCATCACCATCGCCGTGCGGTGGGGTCTGCGTCCGCTCGACGCGCTGCGCAATGATATGGACAGCCGCGCCGCTGCCGATCTGGCACCGCTTCCGCTTGAGGCCGTGCCCGTCGAACTTCATAGTCTGGTTAAGAGTTTCAACAGCATCCTGCTTCGCCTCGATGCCGCGATCGTCGGAATCAGGCGTTTTACCGCGGACGCGTCGCATCAATTACGCACTCCCCTGACAGTCATCCGGACGCATCTGACAAACTACCGCCGCGTCGATCCTCGGAGTCCCGACGCTGCCGCCGCAATCCAGGATATCGATCAGGCAAGCGAAAGGCTGAGCAATCTGCTGGTCCAGCTCCTGGCTCTGGCGCGCGCCGACGCCGCTGCGCCCACTACGGTGGAGTTGACGCGCCTCGACCTCCATTCAATCGCCGAGGCGGTAGTGTCCGATTTTGCGCTTCCGGCGATCCGAGCCGATGTCGAGCTTTCGATTGCTGGATCCTCTGGTAAAGTGTTTGCAAAGGTCAATAAAGCTATCGCCGTCGAGCTCGTCGGAAACCTGGTCGACAATGCGATTCTGTATGCCGGTCGGGGATCCAAGGTGGAGGTCAGCGCCGCGCTGATCAATGGCCGTCCTACCCTCATAGTCGAAGATGACGGCCCCGGCATTCCGAAGAAGGACCGAGCCCGCGCGATGGTTCGCTTTGGTCGGGTCGGTAAAGCGAGCGAAAGTTCCGGGAGCGGGCTCGGCCTCAACATCGCCGCGGGACTGGCCGAGGCGATTGGCGGCGAGCTCTCGCTGGCTACGGCCAAAAGCGGTCGCGGGCTTAGGGTCGAGATAATCTTCGGTGAACGCGGCTCTCGCTAAACCTGAGCACGCAATCACATATTTCGTGCCTCGATTATGAGACGAAGGGGACGATCCCGAAAAGAAAGGTCGCGGCGAAAAACACGAGAAACGAACCGCAGGCCCACTTCAGCGTGAAACGCTGGAACTCGCCGAAATCGACGCCGACAAAGCCGGCGAGGAGATAGCTCGACGGCACCAATGGACTTAGCAGATGGATCTGCTGCCCGATGAGCGAAGCCCGCCCGATTTCAGCGGCCGTCAGCCCATAGTGGCTTCCTGCCTCAGCGAGAATCGGGAGCATTCCGAAGTAGAAGGCGTCATTCGAAATGAAAAAAGTGAACGGCGCGCTAATCGCGCCGGTGATCGGTCCCATGTAGGGTCCCCAAGCTTCAGGAATAGCCGCGATCACTGAGGCCGACATCGCATCGACCATCTTCGTGCCGGACAGAATTCCGGTGAATATCCCTGCCGCAAACACAAGCCCCGCCACGGACAGGGCATTACCGGCATGATCGGAAACGCGTTGGCGTTGCTGCTCCAGATTCGGGAAATTCACGGAAAGCGCGATGGCGAAAAACACGATGAAGAGAACCGCCGAGGGAAACGCGCCAGAGATCAGCGAGACCAGCAATCCGAGCGTCAGGACCAGGTTGAACACGAACAGTTTGGGCCGCCGCGTTTCGAGGTAGTCGCTATCGCTTTCGGCGATGATTTCC
Organism: Sphingomonas sp.; assembly: GCF_030145815.1. Lineage (GTDB taxonomy): Bacteria > Pseudomonadota > Alphaproteobacteria > Sphingomonadales > Sphingomonadaceae > Sphingomonas. The sequence goes on along the minus strand of NZ_JAIXHL010000003.1, from coordinate 265,875 downwards.
TGAGCGCTTGCATTTTCGTCGATCGCATCGGCGGGAAGCAAGGCGAGGCGGTCACGTTCCTTGCACCCGAAGCGATAGGCTACGAATATCACCCATGCCGCCGTCGCTGCCATCGCAGGGATCAGCGGAACGAATACATCGGCAGCATCCAGCCGCAAAGTGCCCATTACCCGCGCGGTTGGCCCGCCCCAAGGAAGGACGTTCATGACCGCGCCAGACATCACGACAATGCAAGCCAGCATCCTGACATCGAGCTTCATGTGGCGATAGAGCGGAAGCATCGCCGCCGTGGTGATCATGTAAGTCGTGGTGCCGTCGCCATCGAGCGACACCGTCAAGGCCAGGATTGCGGTTCCGACGAGTATCCTGACCGGATCACCGTGAACGATTTTGACGATTGCGGCGACCATCGGATCGAACAAACCAACGTCGATCATCAGCCCAAAGTAGAGAATGGCGAAGATGAGCATGACGCCGGTTGGCGCCAGTTCCTTGACCCCATCGAGCATCATCGGCCCCAAATCTGCGAGGCCGAAGTTGCCGACCACCGCAGACGCAAACAAGGCGAAGACGATCGGGATGATGACGAGCGCAACCATCGCGGCCATGCGCTTCGTCATGATCAGCGTCATGAATGTTGCAACCATCGCATATGCGATCAGCGACAGCATACCGAACTCTCCCTTCGGCCCAGGGTTCAACTACCCACGTGAGCCGCAAATATTGTTTCACTTGCTGGGCGCCGTCGCCCAACGCAAAAATTTCCAGGCTCGTCTGCAAGTCTCCAGAGGAGTCGCACTGAGCTTCGCAACGATTGCCGCCGCCCCACCGGGTGTTCTCGGCTGGCTATACGATTTGTTGTGCCGAATTAGAAAGACGATCAACTGGTTATCGCTGACTTTACAGCAGGCATTCCCTTCCACAATTTGATTCCCCGATGCTACCGCGAGAAGCTTTCATCAAACTGTCGGATGGAAGTGTGTCGTCCTTTGTCCCTGAGCCAGATGCCGCGAACCAAAGAGTTTGCTGGCAGCAGGGAAATTATGCCGGTAGGAGCGAACCGAAGCCTTGAGATCAAGATCGAGGTGCTTCGGGGGAGGTATGCAAGGCAGTCGCCGGCTCATTATCGAATCAATGATGTGCCTCGGCCTGCTGCTTTCCGTGTCCAATTGCACCGAAAGTCCGCCTATTAGCCAAGTCCCAAGCTATTACCCCAGCGGATACCAGTCGCTAATCGACGCCGCAGAGAATGAAGGCAGGATCGTTATCTGGTCGAGCACCGACAACGAGCGAATCGGTGACGCGCTTCGCCTGTTCGCAACGAAGTTTCCAATGGTCAAAATCGAGTACCACGAGATGGAGACCGCCGATCTCTATCGCAATTTCATCGCAGACGTTAAGTCCGGAAAGCACTCAGCCGATTTCGTCTTCAGCTCCGCGATGGATACGCAGATGAAGCTCGTCAACGATGGCTATGCTCTCTCTTATGAGTCGCCCGAACGCACATACCTGGCTCCTTGGGCGAATTGGAAAGACCAGGCCTGGGGTGTGACCGCCGAGCCTGTGGTTTTTCTGGCAAACCGCACCCTCCTGCACCCGACCGAGATTCCTGACAGTCATATCGCGTTTCGAAACATGCTCGAGAATACCACCATCATGAAGAACAAGGTGGTGAGCTATGACCCGACTGTCTCTGCGTTCGGATACCTGGTCCTGTACCAGGACGAACTGGCCAGCCCCAGCGTTTGGCGGACCGTTCGCGGTCTTGGTGCCAACAATGCCAAATATTACCGCACCGCCGATGTCCTGATCGAAGAGATCTCATCAGGCCGGGCCGCGTTCGGCTACAATATTCTCGGTTCGTACGCAGCCGACGCAGCCACGCGAGATCCGCGGCTGAAAATTATCACGCCGAAGGACTATACGCTCGTTTCATCACGCATCGCGATCATCCCTTCAACCGCGCGGCATCCCGCGGCGGCGAAGGTGTTCCTCGACTTCATCCTCTCCCAGGCCGGGCAAGCCCAGTTGGCCAACCACCAGTTGAAATCGGTGCGTCGGGACGTGCCCGCACCGGAGCATCTCAGTCTGGCGAATACCAATGAACGTGCGATCAGAGTCGGGCCGGCGCTGCTGGTTCTGCAGGATCAGCTGACTCGCCAGCAGTTCCTCGCCAAATGGGATGCGGCGATCCAGGCCGGAAAGCGCGATCGTCCGAACTGATGGCTGCCCTTTGCGAGTCCATGCAATGGCAGCCTGGCATTACGTGCCAGTCGGCGAAACGGGCTGAGGGACGATCGTCTTGACGATCGAGGCATCCAGTTCCTCGTAATCATGCAGGCCGATGACATCGTAGAGCTCGGCCCGGGTCTGCATTTCTGCGACCATGTTGTGGGTGCCGCCATCCTGCGCGATCGCGGCATAGAGCCTCGCCTGCGCCTTGTTCGCGACCCGGAGGCTAGAAACCGGCCAGATGACCATCTTGTAGCCCATCTCCTCGAACTGCTCGGCGGTGAAGAATGGTGTCTTCCCGAACTCGGTCATGTTCGCGAGCAACGGCACCCCGTCCAGCTTGCGGGCGAACTTCTCGAACATTTCGCGGGTGTTGAGCGCCTCAGGGAAGATCGCGTCCGCGCCTGACTGAACGTATAGCTTTGCGCGCTCCACGGCGGCGTCGAAGCCTTCCACGCCCGCCGCATCGGTGCGGGCGACGATGACGATATCGCGGCTTGCCTTCTTCGCAGCGGCGACTTTCGCAGCCATGTCGGTGGCGGGAACCAGCGACTTGCCATTCAAGTGGCCGCACTTCTTCGGCAGAATTTGATCCTCGAGATGGACCGCGCCAGCACCGGCTTCCTCAAATGCGCGAACCATGTGCATCACGTTAAGCGCTTCACCGTAACCGGTATCGCCATCGACCAATAGCGGCAGGCCCGACGACCGGGCGATCTGGCGGATGAAGAAAGTGACTTCATCAACCGTGATGATCCCGAGATCGGGTAATCCCATCGACGCGGTCATGGCTGCGCCGGAGAGATATAAGCCGTCGAACCCGGCCTGCTTGGCCTGGATGGCCGCTTGACCATTGTGGGCACCGGGCAGGCAGTAGATTCCGGGACGAGCGAGCGCCGCGCGAAAGCGCTTTCCGGCGCTGATTTCGGGCAACTGGTTGGCGATCAAATATGGCATGGGAAACCCTTCAAGAAATCGAGTTAGAACGAGTTAGCGGGGATGTAGACCGTCCCCTGCATCAGAATTCTGGCACTCCGGCTCATGGTCGCTTTCGCGACCGACCAGCCGTCGGCGTCCTGCTGTGCAACCGCACCGACCCGCAGCGTCCCCGACGGATGACCAAAGCGCACAATTTCTCTTTCACCGCCTCCGGCGGCCATGTTGACCAGCGTCCCCGGCACTGCCGCAGCCGCCGCAATTGCGACCGCCGCTGTGCCCATCATCGCGTGATGCAGTTTGCCCATCGACATGGCTCGGACTAGCAAGTCGATGTCCGCGGAAGAAACCCGCTTTCCGCTCGATGAAACATAGTCGCAGGGCGGTGCGACGAACGCGATCTTAGGTGTGTGTTGACGCGTGGCGGCTTCTTCGACCGACTGGAACAGGCCCATCTTGACCGCGCCGATCGCGCGGAGCGCTTCGAACCGGCGCAGCGCGGCGGCATCGCCGTTGATCGCTTCTCGAAGTTCGGTGCCTCGATAACCGATATCGCGCGCGTCGACAAAGATCGTCGGAATGCCAGCGTTGATCAGCGTCGCGTTGAGTTTACCGGCAAGGACCAGATCAGCAGGGACTTCCAGCTCGTCGATGAGATTGCCCGTCGGGAACATGCCGCCAGCGTCAGCTTCGCCATTATCCTCGACCGGATCGATCATTTCGAGGACGATCTCCGCTGCCGGGAACGTCACCCCATCCAGTTCGAAATCTCCGGTCTCCTGGACCAGCCCACCGTCAACCGGAACATGCGCGATGATCGTCTTGCCGATATTGGCTTGCCAGAGCCGCACGGTGCATACGCCGCCTTCCGCCCGTTCCGCAGCATTCACATAGCCCGCATGGATCGCGAAAGCCCCGGCCGCGGCCGAGAGATTGCCGCAGTTTCCTGACCAGTCGACCAACGGAGAATCGATCGAAACCTGGCCGAATAGGTAATCCACATCGTGTTCGGCGTCGGCGCTCGGCGAAATGATTACGCATTTGCTGGTACTGGAGGTCGCGCCGCCCATCCCGTCGATCTGGGCGCCATAAGGATCGGGGCTGCCGATGATCCGCTGCAACAGCCTGTCCCGCGCGGGACCGGGCACGGCGCATCGCTCCGGCAGATCCTCCAGCCGGAAGAAAACCCCCTTGCTGGTCCCGCCCCGCATGTATGTGGCCGGGATGCCGACTTGACCACCCCCAGCCATCACGCCGCCTCCGGCTGTTCGGACAGGAAATCCTCGGCGAAGCGCTGGAGAACCCCGCCGGCCTGGTAGATGGAGACCTCCTCGGCCGTATCGATCCGGCACTTGGCCGGAATTTCGATGATGCTTTCATCGGCACGATGGACGACCACGGTCACCAGCGCGCCCGCGGCCGGCTCGCCAGCGATGTCAAAGGTCTCTGTCCCGTCGAGACCGAAAGTCAAGCGAGTCGAGCCAGGCAGAAATTCGAGCGGTAGAACGCCCATGCCGACGAGGTTCGTGCGATGAATGCGCTCGAAGCCCTCAGCAAGAACGACCTCGACGCCCGCAAGCCGAACGCCCTTCGCCGCCCAGTCGCGCGACGATCCCTGGCCGTAGTCCTTGCCGGCGACAATGATCAGCGGTTGACCGCGCTTCTGATAGGCCTCCATCGCCTCCCACATCCGGACAAGGTTGCCGTCGGGCATCAGCCGGGTCAGCGATCCCTTGCGCACTTCGCCGTCGACCACCGCCATCTCGTTGACCAGCTGCGGGTTGGCGAAGGTCGCCCGCATCGCGGTCAGGTGATCGCCGCGATGGGTCGCGTAGGAATTGAAATCCTCTTCGGGCAGCCCCATCCGGGCAAGGTATTCGCCTGCCGCCGAATTCGCTAGAATTGCGTTCGATGGCGAGAGGTGATCGGTCGTGATGTTGTCGGGCAGGACGGCCAAAGGTCGCATACCCTTCAGCCGACGTGGGTTCGCCGCAAGCGCGCCGATGCCGCTGGTATCCCAATAGGGTGGACGGCGAATATAGGTCGATTGCGGACGCCAGTCGTAGAGCGGCTTCGCACTCTCCTCCGCGCCCCGATGGGCGCTAAGCATAGGCTCGTAAACTTCGTGGAACTGTTGCGGGTTGACCGAAGCGGTGACGATCGCGTCGATCTCTTCGTCAGAAGGCCACAGGTCTTTCAGGCGGATTTCGCGGCCGTCGACGACCCCGAACACGTCCTTTTCGATGTCGAACCGAATGGTGCCGGCCAGCGAATAGGCGACAACTAGGGGCGGCGAGGCGAGGAAAGCCTGCTTGGCATAGGGGTGGATTCGGCCATCGAAGTTGCGGTTTCCGGAAAGGACCGCTGTCGCATAGAGATCACGGTCGATGATTTCCTGCTGGATCTTCGGATCCAGCGCGCCTGACATGCCGTTGCAGGTCGTGCAGGCATAGCCGACGATGCCGAACCCGAGCGCTTCCAGTTCAGGCAGCAGCCCCGACTCTTCGAGGTAGAGCCGCGCCACCTTTGACCCAGGGGCGAACGACGTCTTGACCCACGACTTGCGCGACAGCCCGAGTGCGTTGGCATTTTTCGCGAGCAAGCCTGCCGCGACCACGTTACGCGGGTTCGATGTATTGGTGCAGCTGGTGATCGCGGCGATGATCACTGCCCCATCGGGGAGAAGACCTTCGCTGATTTCGGCGATTGCATTATCCAGCCCGACCGCGATGCCGCGCTGCGCAAGTTCGGCCGTCGGCAGCCGTGCATGGGGATTGGACGGCCCGGCCATGTTCTGGCCCACGCTCGACAGGTCAAACGTGAGAACGCGCTCGTACTCGGCCGCGCTCAGCGCATCCGACCAGAGCCCCGTCGTGCGCGCATACTTTTCGACCAGCGCTACCTGATCGCCCGTGCGCCCGGTCAGGAGCAGGTAATCGACGGTTTGCTCGTCGATCGAAAACATCGCCGCGGTTGCCCCATATTCTGGGCACATGTTCGAAATTGTGGCGCGGTCACCAATCGGCAGGCTCGCGGCACCCTCGCCAAAGAACTCAAGCCAGGCGCCAACCACCCGCTCTTTGCGAAGGAACTCGGTCAAGGCGAGAGCAATGTCGGTTGCGGTGATGCCCGGCTGTCTGCGACCGTCGAGTCGCACCCCGACGATGTCGGGCAGTCGCATCATCGACGCCCGGCCAAGCATCACAGTCTCGGCTTCGAGACCGCCCACACCGACCGCGATGACGCCCAGCGCGTCGATATGCGGGGTATGACTGTCCGTCCCCACGCAGGTGTCAGGGAACGCCACTCCGCCCCGCACCTGGACGACAGGCGACAGTTTTTCGAGATTGATCTGGTGCATGATGCCGTTACCGGCCGGGATCACATCGACATTTTCGAAGGCGCGCCGCGCCCACTCGATGAAATGGAACCGATCCTCGTTGCGCCGGTCTTCAATCGCCCGGTTCTTGGCGAAGGCGTCGGGGTCGAAACCACCGTGCTCGACCGCCAAGCTGTGATCGACGATGAGCTGCGTCGGAACTACCGGATTGACCTTGGCGGGGTCGCCGCCTTCATCGGCGATTGCGTCGCGAAGCCCAGCGAGATCGACCAGCGCTGTCTGACCCAGAATGTCGTGGCAGACGACGCGCGCCGGATACCACGGGAAGTCGAGGTCGCGCTTGCGCTCGATTATTTGCATCAGCGCGTCGTCAAGCATCGCGGGGTCGCACCGACGGACCAGCTGTTCGGCCAGGATTCGCGCGACATAGGGCAACTTTTCGTAAGCCCCAGGACTCAACGCATCGACAGCCGCTCGCGTGTCAAAGAACTGAAGGTCGGTGCCCGGAAGCGGCTTACGAAACGCAGTATTCATCGATGGTTCTCTTCTGAGCGAGGTCACCGGAGTATGGCAACAAATGTCGGTCAAATGTCCGCCCGATGTGGCACCCGAACAGATCAAGCCTTTTCAAAAGCTCCCCCGTCCGGCCAACACAGCGCCGCGAACATTTTCCAGTTGCATACCGAGTCTAGCTGACATCTCGCTGTCACCGTCTATCTTGTCTTCGAGCACCGCCTGGACGACACTGCGCACGATCTCGCGCAGCTTCCTGCGCCATCAGCTCTTTGACAGCGGCGATCGACGGCTTAACTTCACTCCTGGTCATGGTGGGACTCCTCGGTGACGTAGTACATCACCGGCCTGCCATGACCGCTGCGGTCCTAAAGCGATTTTGCAAAACCTCCCGCCCACTACCGATTTTACGCCAACACTCTCTCACTAGTGAAAGTCCTTTCAATACTCCGCTACATTCGCTTTCAATCGCAATAGCGTCGGGGCCAAAGGACAGGTGAAATGAATAAAGGCAGCGATCATGGCTTTACTCGCACCATCCGGCGCCATCAGCTGAAAGAAATGGTGCCACTCGCCGACAGCACGATTTTCGGCATGGAGCAGCGCGGGGAGTTTCCGCGGCGTTTTGCGTTATCGCCGCGCTGCGTAGTTTGGGACCTCTCCGAAGTCGAAGATTGGTTGGCGTCACGACGATGCCGACCCATCGAGCGTGGCAAGCAGGTCGATGTGCGTGATCGCCGCTCCCGTCCGGTCAGAGACTCGGATCGAGTTCGAGCATAGGCGAAGACGGCGGCAGAACAGCAGGAGCGTATTTCTGCCCGGCGATCCAAGCATCTACGGTGTTTGACCATTCCTGCATCATGTGTCGGCGCTGCATCTCATACTCTGCCTTGTTATAGACACCGCGCGAGGATCGACCATCCTCGTGCGCCAAGCACTTCTCGATCCAGTCGCTGTTGAAGCCGAGTTCGTTGAGCAGAGTCGAGCCGGTCCGGCGGAGATCGTGCACCGTGAAGGGTTCGAGTGGCAGACCGTCCTTCCGAGCCTGCTCGACCACCGAATAGGTGACCCGGTTGAATGTGGCCCGAGACATCGGCGCGTCGGCATCATAGCGGGATGGCAGCAGGTAACGCGAATTGCCGGCGCAGGTCTTCAACGCGATCAGAATGTCGAGCATTTGCTGCGAGAGGTAGACGTTGTGCGCCTTGGACCGCTTCATCCGCTCTTTGGGGATGGACCAGACCGCGTTCTCGAAATCTACTTCGTCCCACACGGCATCCTGCAGCTCACTTTTGCGGACCATCGACAACAGATAGAATTTCATGCCGAGCCGGATAGTCGGAAGCGTCGCGACCTTTTCGATGCAGCGGAAGAGCACCCGTATCTCACTCGGTGACAGCGACCGATCCTTGGGAATAAACGTGGCGATCGACGAGGGGCCGACCTCATCGGCCGGATTGGCAATCTTCTCGCCATGAAGGATAGCGAACCCATATATCTGTTTTACGATGTCGCGGACATGGATCGCGGTCGCAGGCGCACCCCGGTCAACGATTGCGAGACAATGCGCGCGTAAATCGCCGGGTGTGATCTCGCTCAGCAGGCGGTTGCGCCAGTGCGGCACTAACTCGCGCTCGAAGATCGAGCGGCGCATTGCCCGGGTGCTGTCGGCCATAGGCCCGGCGGTCAACCACTTCTCGCCGAACTCGCCGAAGCTCTTCGCTTCCTTGATCCTGCGCTTGTCCCGCTGCTTCTCAATTGCGGGAGACAGGCCTTCCTGGATCATCCGCTTTGCATCGATGCATTTCTCACGAGCACGCGCAAGTGAGAGACCGGAATTGCAGTATTTCCCGAATGTTACTGTCTCGCGCCTGCCGTGCATCCGGTAATCGTAGCGGAATGAAATCGCGCCGTTCGTCCCGACCCGGACATACATGCCGTCTCGATCGGTGACCTTGTAGGGTTTGTCTTTGGGTTTCAGGCTTTTAAGGGCTGCATCAGTCAGCATGGACACATACTCCTTTCATTTTGACCGTCAGCCCGAAACGCACCTCTCCAACTCGAAAAAGCACAGGCTTTTCCGATTGTTAGCAAGAAAAATTTACCGTCAGTGGCTGTTGTGACCCTGACGGTAACGAGCGATTTTCAGGATGGCAAGAGCAGGCGATACCGTCAGCACGGCCGCGAATTTCGAACGCTGCCCACCGATTGTCGTTGAATGTCAATGAATGAGAAGTGTTTAATTTCAGTGCTTTACGTCGTAGTATTGCGCACTCTCGGACCCCTCTGGAGGGGCGAAAATCATTCCCACTCGATCGTCCCCGGCGGCTTTGAGGTGTAGTCATACACGACGCGATTGACGCCCTTCACCTCGTTGACGATCCGCGTGGCAACGCGGGTCAGGAAGCTGGCGTCGAACGGATAGACATCGGCGGTCATGCCGTCGGTGCTGGTCACCGCGCGCAGGCCGCACACACTGTCATAGGTGCGCCCGTCGCCCATCACGCCGACGGTCTTGACCGGCAACAGCACCGCGAACGCCTGCCAGATCGCGTCGTACAAGCCGGCGTTGCGGATTTCCTCGAGATACACCGCGTCCGCCTTGCGCAGGATGTCGCAGCGTTCCTTGGTCACTTCGCCCGGAATGCGGATGGCGAGGCCGGGTCCGGGGAACGGGTGGCGACCGACGAACACGTCGGGCAACCCGAGCTCGCGACCGAGCGCGCGGACCTCGTCCTTGAACAGCTCGCGCAGCGGTTCGACCAGCTGCATGTTCATGCGTTCGGGCAAGCCGCCGACATTGTGGTGGCTCTTGATCGTCACCGACGGACCGCCGGTGAAGCTCACACTCTCGATCACGTCGGGATAGAGCGTCCCCTGCGCCAGGAACTCCGCGCCGCCGATCTTTTTCGCTTCGGCTTCAAAGACATCGATGAAGGTCTTGCCGATGAATTTCCGCTTCGCCTCCGGGTCGGTAACACCGGCGAGGCCGTTCATGAACAGCGTCTCCGCGTTCACATGCACGAGCGGGATATTGTAATGGCCGCGGAACAGCGACACGACCTGATCGGCCTCGCCGCTGCGCATCAGCCCGTGGTCGACGAACACGCAGGTCAGCTGCTCGCCGATCGCTTCGTGAATCAGTACCGCAGCTACCGCGCTGTCGACCCCGCCCGACAGGCCGCAAATGACCTTGCCGCTGCCGACCTGCTTGCGGATTTCCGCGATCTTGGTCTGGCGGAATTCCGCCATCGTCCAGTCGCCCTTGAGCCCGCAGACATGCCGCACGAAATTGGCCAGCAGCTTGCCGCCATCCGGCGTGTGGACCACCTCGGGGTGGAACTGCATCGCATAGTAACGGCGGCTGTCGTCGGCGATCACCGCGAACGGCGCGCCCGGGCTGGCCGCAACCGGGCGGAAGCCGGGGGCAAGGTCGGTGACCTTGTCGCCATGGCTCATCCACACCTGATGCGTTTCGCCTTCGCTCCACAGTCCGTTGAACAGTGCGCAGCCATCGGCAATGTCGATGAAGGCCCGGCCGAACTCGCCGCTGTCGCCCAGCTGCACGCGCCCGCCCAGCTGGTGCATCATCACCTGCTGGCCGTAACAGATGCCCAGCACCGGAATGCCGCTGTCGAAGATCGCGTCGGGAACGCGCGGCGATCCGTCTTCCAGCACCGAAGCGGGCGAGCCCGACAGGATGACGCCACCGGGCTTCATCCGGTCGAACGCCTCTGCGGCGGCAGTGAACGGGGCGATTTCGCTATAGACGCCCGCTTCGCGCACGCGGCGCGCGATCAGCTGGGTCACCTGGCTGCCGAAATCGACGATGAGGATGGATTCGCCGGGCTGTGTCATGGCGAGCCGATAGGCAGCGACGCGGCGGGTGTAAAGGCATCGCCCCACCGGGGGAACCAATTCGGCGCCAGCGGATTCCGCGTGCCGACATGGTCACCGCCCCCTTAACCGCACCGGCAAAGCATTCGGAAGCGCGGCGCAGCTATCCTTCCCATATGCAGTCGAACCGGACCCCCCGCCGGATCATGCTGTCGATCCTTGGCGCCGCGGCACTGGTCGCGGCGCCCGCTTCGGCATCGATCCTCAATTATGTCGGTGAATGCGTGCCGTTTGCGCGCGCCGCGTCGGGCATCCAGATCTGGGGCGATGCCTGGACCTGGTGGAGCCAGGCCGCGAGCAGATATCAGCGCGGACAGACGCCGGAGGTCGGCGCGGTCGTGGCCTTCGCGAAATCGGAATCGCTGCAGCTCGGCCATGTCGCGGTCGTCAGCCGGGTGATCGAACCGCGCACGATCATGGTCACCCACGCCAACTGGTCGCGCATCGGCGGCAAGCGCGGTCAGGTGGAACAGGACGTCACCCTGTTCGACGTCTCCCCCGATGGCGACTGGACGCAAGTGAAGGTCTGGTATCGCGACAATGGCGGGCTCGGCGGGCGCTCCTACCCCGTCCACGGCTTCATCTATGGCCGCCCCGTCGGCGGCGCCAAGATCGCACGCGCCCGCCCCGCCCGCGAGCTGACCGGCGAACGCCCCGACTATGTCGGATCGCTGATCGACGCCTACGCGCGCTGAGGCTGGACGCGCGCGTTTGCCCGCGCCACACTCCCCCCATGTTCTTCTCCTTCGTCGATGAGCTCCGCGCCGCAGGCATCCCCGCCAGCATGAAGGAGCATCTCGTGCTCCTCGAAGCGCTCGACCGCGACGTGATCGATCGCACGCCCGAAGCCTTCTACTATCTCGCCCGCGCGACCTTCGTGAAGGACGAAGGCCTGCTCGACCGCTTCGACCAGGTGTTCGCGAAGGTCTTCAAGGGCATCGCCTCGACCTATGGCGTCCAGACCGCAGAGATACCGGAGGACTGGCTCAAGGCGATCGCCGAGAAATATCTGACCCCCGAGGAGATGGAGGCGATCAAGTCGCTCGGCTCGTGGGAAGAGATTATGGAGACGCTCAAGAAACGGCTCGAGGAGCAGCATGAACGCCATCAGGGCGGCAACAAATGGGTCGGGACCGGCGGCACCTCCCCCTATGGCAATTCGGGATATAACCCCGAAGGCGTGCGCATCGGCGGCGAGAGCGTCCACAAGCGCGCGCTGAAGGTCTGGGAAGGCCGCGAGTTCAAGAACCTCGACTCGACGCGCGAACTGGGCACCCGCAACATCAAGGTTGCGATGCGCCGCCTGCGCCGCTTTGCCCGCGAAGGCGCGGCGGACGAACTGGATATCGAGGGGACGATCGACGGCACCGCGCGGCAGGGCTGGCTCGACATCCGCATGCGGCCCGAGCGGCACAATGCGGTCAAATTGCTGCTCTTCCTCGACGTCGGCGGATCGATGGACCCGTGGGTCAAGCTGTGCGAGGAATTGTTCAGCGCCGCGACCGCCGAGTTCAAGAATCTCGAATTCTTCTACTTTCACAATTGCCTCTACGAAGGCGTTTGGAAGGACAATCGCCGCCGCTTTCAGGAGCGAACTCCCACGTGGGACGTGCTCCACAAATTCGGCCATGATTATAAGGTGATCTTCGTCGGGGACGCATCAATGTCACCCTATGAAATCAGCCACCCCGGCGGATCGGTCGAGCACTTCAATGAAGAGGCGGGCGCTGCATGGATGCAGCGGGTGACCAACACTTATCCCGCAACCGTCTGGCTCAATCCGATCCCCGAGGAGCAATGGGGCTATTCGCAATCGGTGCGGATCATGCGCGAGCTGATGAACGACCGCATGTACCCGCTGACGCTGGCGGGGCTGGACGATGCCATGCGCGAGTTGAGCCGGAAGACTTAGCATCATGCGAGTGGCGGGGACCAACCAGCAGCATCTCCTGAACCGCCGACGCGGTTGTTCACGATCGCCAGACCGGCTTTAGCCGCAACGATGTCGATCGACCTGTGCCTCGTCGTGCCACCCTTCGCACAGGTCGAGACGCCGACATTGGGGGTCGCGATCCTCGCTGCGGCGTGCCGCGCGCGCGGGCTGCGGGTGACCGTGGTGCATGCCAACCTCATGCTTGCCGCACGCGTCGGGCATGGCTGCTATGGCGAGATTGCAACGAGCAATGTCGCTTCACTGCTGGGCGAGCGGTTGTTCCTTCCCCACGCCTATCGTGCCGATCCGGCTGTTGCTTTCGATGCCCCGACCGCGTGGCCGCCCCGGCTTCGGTCGACCCACGACGCGGTGGCTCCGGCCATTGCCCCACTGCTCGACGATGTGTGCACGCGCATCCGATCGCTCGCGCCCCGTATCGTCGGCATCACCTCCAGCTTTCAGCAGACCCTGGCCGCATCGGCGATCGCGCAGCGGATAAAGGACGAAGCACCCGACACCCGGATTGTGCTCGGTGGTCCGAACGCTGCGTCGCCAATGGGCGAGGCGCTGGCCGACATCTTCCCGTGGATCGATCATTTCTTCTCGGGGGAGGCGGACATCGCCTTTCCCGATTTCTGCGCGCACCTGCTGGCAGACCCTGGCGCCGATCTGCCGCGCATCGTCCACTGCCCACCGCTGACCGATATGCGATGCAGCCCCGCACCCGATTTCAGCGACTATTTCGCCGATCTGGATCGTCTGGGCGACGCGCTTCCTGCATCACTGCCCGAAGCACTGCCGGTCGAACTGTCACGCGGGTGCTGGTGGGGCGCGAAGAATCACTGCACCTTTTGCGGGCTCAACGGCGCGACCATGATGTTCCGCGAAAAGCCCGGCGCGACCGCACTGGCGGAGCTGGACGGGCTTGAGGCAAAGTGGAGCATCGGTCGATTTGCCGTTGCCGACAACATCATGCCGCTGCGCTATCTGACCGATCTGCTCCCGGCGCTGGCGGCGCGGGGAGAGCCACCCACCTTGTTCTACGAGGTGAAGGCGAACCTGAAATACGACCAGCTGGCGCTGATGGCGCGCGCCGGCATCGAAAAGATTCAGCCCGGCATCGAGTCGCTATCGTCACCGGTTCTGAAGCTGATGCGCAAGGGCGTGTCAGCGCATCAGAACATCGCCCTGCTCCGCGATTGCCGCTCGCTCGGGATCGGAGTGGTGTGGAACTATCTCTACGGCTTTCCAGGCGAGCAGGTGGAGCATTACGCCCCCGTCGCTGCGTTGATCCCGGCGCTCGAACATCTTGAGCCGCCCAATGATTTCAGTCCGCTGATCGTCGATCGATTCAGCCCCTATCATAATACGCCCGAGGCATTCGGAATTGCCGGGATCGCGCCGATTGCCGCCTATCGCGGGCTGTTTCCGCGCCACGCGCGGCTGGATGCCATCGCCTATCATTTCCGCGGAAACTACACGACCGCGCTGATCAACGATGCCGACACCCGCCTCGCTATGGGCCGCGCGATCGGCCTATGGCGCTTGCAATGGGCGATCGGTGCGAGCCCACAGCTGCGGATCGTGGGTGCGGACGGAGCGCCGGTCGTGATCGACACGCGCCGCATTGCGACACAAGCGCAGATTTCGCTGCCCCCCGAATGGAACAGAGCGTTGCGCTTACTGGAGCGCCCGCACGCGGCAGATGATCTCGATGTGGACCCCGCAGTGATCGCCGAGCTGATCGCGCGCCACTACATCCTTGCACATGAAGGGCTATTGCTGAGCATCGTCACGCGTCAGGCTCAAGACATAACCGAGCCACCCGCCTATGCGAACGCGCCCGATGCCTGACGGACGGGCTGCGCGACCGCGCCCTGGGCCGGACGGACGACGATGCCGACCAATCTGTCCTCATAGTCGATCACGAACCCACGGCTGACCAGCCAGTCGGCGTCGGCGCACTGGTCCGGCGCGATGGCGTCGCGCGTGCGGGGCCGGTCGAGCGCGATGAGCAGGTCGCGCTGCCCCGGGGTAAGCGGGGTCATCGGGCGCAACGCCACGGGGCGGGTGTCGAGCACGACTGCAACACCATCCCGCTCGAACAGCTCTAGCACGGGAGGCGGCGTGCCGCGCGCGATCGTGCGCCACGCCGCGACTGCAGCGTTCAGTCGGCCGAGCAACGCGGGATCGTCGAGCAGTTCGGTCGCATAGTCGCCCTCGAAATGATAGGCGATGTCGGCGGGGTCGATCGAGCGTGGGTAGAGCGACCGATAGCCGGGCACGGGCGTGACCGCGCCGATGCCATTGGCATCATGCCCGCGATACAGCGGGCTGAACCGGTCGATGACGATGCGGTGCGGCCCATTGGGCGCGTCGAGATGGGAGAGCAACGGAATCAGCTTTGCCATCGCCGCGTAATCGGCGGCGGCTTCGCCCGGAAAGCCATAGATAATGTTCCAGATGACACCGATCTTCGTCGCCGCACAGTCACGCAGCAGCGCGATATTCTGGTGCGCCGACACGCCCTTGCGCATCAGCTTGAGCACCGGAGTCGATAAAGATTCGATCCCCGGCTGGATCATCGCGACGCCGCCGCGCGCCATCGTCTCGACCTCGGCACGGGTCAGGTTCGATTTCACTTCGTAGAACAGGCTCAACTTCGGCTCGCGCTCGGCAAGATCGGGGAGCAGCTCGGTCAGATAGGAGCGCGGCATGATGTTGATCTCGTCCACGCCCTTTGCCTTCAGCTCATCGGCCTTCTCGACATAGCCGGGCAGGTGACGCGCACGGCGATCATCGGTTCGATTGCGGGCGCGGCAGCGTCGAACACGCGCTGGTCATCGGCGGTCAGCGGCGGCGGCGCGGGCAGCTCTGCGACGATTTCAGGGGGATAGGCATAGTCGCGGAAGAGATGGTCGGCCACCATCGCGCGCATCGCCGTCCCTTCGACCGCCTCATAGGCATCGAGCCCGATCCGTGCGACGAGTGCGAGGTTGCCATGGATGATCCGGGTCGCGATCCCGCGTTGCGCACACGCCGCCTTGAGCACGGCGGGGCCGAGCTGGGGAAAGCTGACCGATGCGAAGGGCGGAACCGCCAGGCACAGGTCGGTCGGGCCGTCTTCACCTCTCGCCATGTCCGTTGCACCTCCCTGCCAGACCAAACTGTGACTCAGTCGGCTCTGTAGCGGAAGCACTTGAAGCGGGCGGCTTAGTCGTGCGAGCAAGTCGCATGATCCGACCCGCTTCCGAACTGTCCTGGCCCCCCGTCGCGGGCGAACTCGCCATTTACGATGCGCGCGACGGTCAATATCATGTGTTGAACCCGTCGGCGGCGGCGATCTGGACTGCCATCGCGGCGGAAACACCAGTCGCGCAGATTGCGACGGACCTGGCGGCGCGGCATGGCATTGCCGTCGATGCGATCCGGGCCGATGTCGATGCATTCATCACCGACGCGCTCCAGCTTGGGCTGCTGATCGATGCGTAAGGCTGTGGCATGAGCGGGATTGCCGGTGCCGTCTTCACCGACGGTCGACCGATCGGGCAGGAACTACTGGACCGGGTCGCCGGATCGACGTTCAGCCGGGGATTAGACGGGGTCCAGAGCTGGCATGACGACCACGCAGGCTTTGTCCGCTTCGCCCATGCGACGACGCCGCAAGCGCGCGGCGAGACCCAGCCCTTTATCGGCGCAGAGTCCCAGATTGCGCTGCTACTCGACGGCCGGCTCGACAATCGTGGCGAGCTTCTCGCGCTGTTCGGAACCGATGGCGAACGACTGGCCGACGCCCCGGATGGGCTGATCGCGCTCAAGCTGTTCGAGCGCGAGGGGCGCAATTTCGTCCATCGGCTGGCGGGCGATTATGCGATCGCCGCGTGGGAGCCGCGCAAGCGCCGGATCGAGTTGTTCCGCTCGCCAATGGGCTGGCGGCCGTTTCTGTGGGCGTTTGACGGCACCACCTTCGGCTTTGCGAGCGAGCCGCGCGCGCTGATCCTGGGGCTGGGGTTCGAGCGCAAGCTCAACGAAGGCGCAATCGCCGAATATCTGTCGGCGCGCTTCGTGACTGAGACCGACACACTCTGGGCGGGAATCGAGCGCGTGCCACAGGGTGGCGCAATTGCATTCGAGAACGGCAAGATATCGCGCTGGGCATGGCATGGTGGGCCGTTCGAGGATCTGTCCGACCGGTCGCTCGAAGACCATATCGAGCGGTTCAACCATCTGTTCGACCAGTCGCTGATCGCAACCAGCCGCAGCGTCGGGCCGGTGACGGCGCAGCTGTCGGGCGGGCTCGATTCCTCGTCGATCGTTTGCCGCTCGACCGAGCTGTTCCGCGCCGGCAAGCTCGACCATCAGGTCGGCGCGATCTCCGCGCGCTTTCCCGGTGAGCCGCATGACGAGACCGAATGGAGCAGCGCGGTCGAAGATCATCTCGGCATCACCGCCGAGGTCGTCGGCGCGCGGCGATTCGATCCCGATGTCGCGCGGCAATGGTGCGCCGATTCCTACCAGCTGCCGGTGCGGCCCAACGTGCTCGATTCGATGGGCGGGGTGCTCAAGGCGCTCCAGTCCGACGGGCGGCGCGTGCTGTGGACCGGCGAGGGCGGCGACGATTGGCTCAATGGATCGCTGGCGCACTGGCCCGACCGCTTCATGGCCGGGCGCTGGGGCAAGCTGTTCCGCCATGGCGCGGAGCTGTGGCCCAACTCGCCCTGGCATGTTCAGGCGCGGCGGACGCTGCATAGCACCCTCATGCCGATCATCAGCCGCAAGCATCGCGAGGCGCTGCTGACCCCGCATCTCGACTTCCGCCTCGACCGGCCCGACTGGGTGCGGCCCGAGTGGATGGAGCGGATCGGGCTGGTCGATCGCTGGCACCAGAAGATCGCGCGCGCCGGCCTGCGCGGCATGGACCAGCAGTCGCGCTACAGCGTCTTTTCGCTCGGGCGGCGCTACACGATGATCGACAGCGTGCTCGCTTTTGCCGAGAATCACGGTGTCGAGGTGCGCCATCCGCTGCACGACCGGCGGCTGACCGACTTCTTCATGGGTGCGGGCGGCGAGCATCTGCGCAAGTTCAACACGCGCAAATTCCTGCTGCGCGAGGCGATGAAGGGGACATTGCCCGAGAAGATTCGTCAGCGCCGCACCAAATCCTATTTCGTGTCGCATCAGGTCGATGCAATCGGCGAATTGCTCCGGCAAAAGCCGGTGCATGAACTGACTGCGGTCAAGCTCGGCTGGATCGTGCCGGAAAAGATCGCGGCGATGCACGCACCGTTTGAGGCGTGGCGGCAAGCCGGTGGACAAGGACCGATCCCCGACGGCGCATGGGGGCCGGTCTGGTTCACGCTTGCCACCGACATGTGGCTGGAGCATGCGTTCGGGCTGAAAGCGTAAGGGTGACGACATGGTGCAGGCGGTGACAATCGACGCGACGACGATCCTGCGACGCAAGGCGGCGGTGGTCGGCGCGGATGTTGCCGATGACGCGATCCTGCTCGACATCGATTCGGGCTATTTCTTTCAGCTCAACCGCACCGCCGCCAAGATCTGGGCGTTCGTCGAGGAGCCGCACACGCTGGGCGCACTGACCGACCACATGGCGGCCAGCTACAAGGTCGATGCCGAAACCTGCCGCAGCGATGTAACCGAGTTTGTCGCGGACCTGATCGAACGCGGCGTGCTGGAAATCGCAGCCTAGAGCCGGGCGCGATAGATCCAGCAATTCACGGCGAACCGCGAATCCGCAAAGTCGCCCGACGGGCAGCGCACCGGCATCACCTCATGCGGCCCCCAGGAGGGGAAGACGACCAGGCTGTTGTCGTCCGGCGCGATGTCGAGCCCGGGGTCACCGGCCTTGGCACCAAGACGATGCAGGCGCAGCGCACCCCCGTCGAACCCGCGCGGCTGGCGGTGGAAATAATAGACTGCGCTCAGCATCCGATCGCCCCGTGCAACCTGATTGCTTGCATAGGTGTCGGTGTGGAGCGTGAAATGCGCGCCATCATTATGCGCGGCTAACTCCAACTCCACCTCGCTCGTAACGAAGGGCGTCGCGCGTAGCTTAGCCGACCAGTGCGGCGCCGCTTCGCGTAGCCGGGTATCGAGCACCGCCGCCAGCGGGCCGAGGTCGCGCAGCGTCAGTGACCGGCGGACATCGGGATTGACCACGCCACGGATCAGCTGCGCGGGCACGAACCGCGCGGAATTTGCCAGCGTCCAATCGAGCAGCGCGGCACGCGTCGGCGCGTCCAGAAACGCGTCGAAGCGCAGATATGGAAGGATCGGGGCAGCCATTAGGCGCGCCGCACCGGCATCGCCCGCTCGCGCAGATAGCGCAGCACCATCGCCTCGCTCGCGCTATCCGCCTGGCGTCGCATCCGCGGCGTCTGTGGATCGGCAGTGCTGCCCAGATGGCGCAGCAGCGCGCGCACCGTCGCGGCATAATCGGCGGTCAGCGCCTCATAGGTCAGGCGGTGCGGAGTCACACCCATCGCTGCAAACAGGTTG
Organism: Sphingomonas sp.; assembly: GCF_030145815.1. Taxonomy (GTDB): domain Bacteria; phylum Pseudomonadota; class Alphaproteobacteria; order Sphingomonadales; family Sphingomonadaceae; genus Sphingomonas. Next base: position 246,505 of record NZ_JAIXHL010000003.1, on the reverse strand, counting down.
CGGAAATGGCCGTGACAGAAATCCGAATAGCCCATGATGCGCTCGATCCGCTCGATATCGAACGGCGCGGTCGCAGGGGCCGTCTCCTGCGTCGTACCGGGGATCGATCGCCAGCGTCCGGTCTCGACCGCGAGCACCGCCGAGACTGCCTGGCGCAACTTGTCCTCGCGCCATAGGTGGATGAAGCTGGGGTTGGGGAACAGCCGCGCGACATGACCTGCCAGCGCTGCATAATAATCGGCGGGAACATCGGATGGCGGTATATTGGCGAAGCGCTCAAGTTCGGGGTCTGCGTCCCGCGCGATTTCTTCAATGTCACGCCAGAACAGCTTGACCCCCATCGTTCCGTCGGACGTGGTGCGATGCCGACGCACCGCCGTGCTGAGGCTGTCGTAGTTGGGCGCGTCCCAGCGGCGCGCAAAGGACGGGCGAAAGCCGGCATGGAAATATTCCAGCGGGCAGCCCAGCCCGCCCGCGAAGTAGAGCGCTTCGCCGAGCAAGGTGCTGCCCGATCGGGGGTGGGTGCACAGCAACACCGTCCGGCGTGGCAGGCCCTCCCATATGGGATAGTCATGAGCAGCCGAGGCCAGATCATAGGGCGCAACCAAGGATGCGCGACCAGCCGACTCCGTCATCACGCGGTACATTCAGTCAACGGATCATCCCGGTGACCCCGCGCCGATCGAGCACGGGGAAGCCGCCTGGATCAGGGCGTCAGGTTGCTGAGGCCGTCGGTCGGGCGATAGGAAATACCCTCGGCTGCCTTTGCAGGAAGGAAGCTGGCGATCTCGGGCTTTACCCATTCACCGCGCACTTCGGATGCGATTTCCTGCGGCTGAGGCGTCTGCTCGGTCATTATAATTCTCCGCGTCGGGTTTCACGCTCGTCATCCGCCAGGGACAACAGAAACATGTTCAGGTCAGGTTGCTGAGGCCGTCGGTCGGACGATAGGCGATGCCCTCGGCTGCCTTTGCGGGAAGGAAGCTGGCGATCTCGGGCTTCACCCATTCCTCGGCCTCCGTCGGGGCGACGGTATGCTCGTTCTGCGGAAGCTGATCCATGATGCCCACCTTTTATTGAGGGCTAAGACTATCACCCAAGCGAGCAGGAATCAATCCGATACCCATAGCCGAACACGATCGCGCTCATGTGCGCCGCCGACCGTGACGGTATCGCTCTTTTCCGTATCGACTGGTTCGGGAAACCGCCACAGCAGCGCCCCCCAACAAGACGCCGTCCCCGATTCCGGGCGATTCTCGTAGCGCCCAACGGCATCCATCTCCAATGCGATCCACTGGACGATACCATCGATCCGCCCCCCGAGTGAGGGAATGTCGAGTTCGCGGCGCTCGGGCTTGCGTGGATCGGCGGTAGCGAAGTCGAAGCTGAACAGATCGACCGGCGCGCTGCACAGCGCGACCTGATCCATGCCGACGCGGACCAACTCGTTGGGCGCGGCGAGGCGGTTGAACGCGCTGAGATCGAACCCGCTCGCTTCGCCGAGGCGCGGCGCGCGGTCGCGCAGATCGCGGGCGAGCGCAACGCGGATCGTGCCGCGCGGGGGGATGACCACGCCATCGGGGGCAAGCAGCCGGGCAACTGCATCCTCATGCGCGCCAAGAACGCCTTCGCTCAGCAGGTCGTTGCTGACGATCTCCGACACCAGAATGTCGGCCAGCCCACCCATGTCGCGGGTTGGATCAAGGTCCGTCGAATGCTTGCTCACCACGGTCACGCGGTCGGAATAGCCGTTCGCTGCGATCACATCGCGTGCCGCCGAGGCGATGGCGGCGTCGGCCTCGCACGTCACAACCGTCGCGCCCGCACGGGCCGCCATCATCGCCAGCAACCCGGTGCCGGTCCCAATCTCCAGCACGCGGCATCCGGGTCGGATGGCGCGGAGCAACGCCTGCTCATACGCATCGTTGCGCGCGCGGTCGCGGGGAATGACGAAGTGCCAGCTGAACACGCCGTCGCTCAAAATCTCGGCGGCGGTCACCCCGGCCTCGCCGCGGCCGCCGGTCATCGCATGGACCTGTTCCGCCAGCGCAACGGCGCGCGGCCGGTCGCCGGCTGCGATCATCTGGCGCGCAATCGCGATCAGCGCACGGGGATCGTCGGACACCTTGGGCAACAAGGCGGTGAGCTGCGCGATACGGTTGGTCATGCGACATCGTTAGCTGACTGCTGCGCCGAAGCAATCGCGACCTCGGACAGGAACCTGCGGAGCATCGCTGCAACCTTGGGCAATGCCGCATAATCGCTGGGATACACCAATCGAACTGCCGGGCGCGCCTGCAAGACGCTGCGCAGCCCGGACACGGCATGGATGCGCTCCGCGACGCTTGTGCCGCTCGGGTTGAAATGGATGATCTGTGGCACGATCAGCGCCATCGACTCGGCAATGTCCAGCGGCTCCAGATGCGGCTCGGAAACAGTGTCGCGGCGGTCGAGGAAGACGAGTGCGCGCAGCGGCGTCAACGGCGGCGGATCACCAGCCGCGACCGGCGACCGCCCCTTCCCTGTCGCGCTGGCCAGCGGCACCGCCATGTTCGGGGCGAACGCCAATCCGTCGCGCGAATCCGGCCACAGGCACACGCTCTTCGCCCCTGCCCCCAGCATCGGCGCGTCGGGATGCCACAGCAATGCGGTATCGTCGCCCAGGATCTGCCAGCGATCGCGCACGGTCAGCGCAGCGCACAGCGTCGATTTCCCTGCGCCCGATCGCCCGATCAAGAGCATGCCACCGCCATCCTGCACCAGCGACGCGGCATGGATCGCAATCGCGCCCTGCAGCATCGGCACGCGCGTCAGCACGCGGCGCAACAGGATCTCGATCGCTGCCACTGTGGGCGGCAAGGCGTCGACGATCAGGGTCATGGCGCGCCCATCGCGGTCGATCAGGAAACTCCCCTCGAACCGCGACCGGATCAGCCAGCGTCCATCCCTCTCGCCGATCCGCATGCGATACCCGTTGCGCCATTCATAGCTGACCTCGGCGTGCTCGACCGGGGCGCCGACCTCGACCCGCAGGTCGAGTTCACCCGCCCAGCCCGTATCCGCCGGGTCGGCCAGGACCAGGCTCGGGAGTTCGATGGCGGAGCGGATCCGAAGGCCGCCAAAGCTGTAGAAATGGGTCACGATGCTCCGAAGCTTATCAACGCAGGCGGCGGATCGCCCAGCCGAACGGGCGGATCAGCGGATAAAGCCAGTTCAGCCGATCGGGTAGCGCGAATGCGGCGCGGTCTTGCGGCGAGCTGAGATCGAAGGCGAGCTGACGCCGCCAAAACCCGCCGGACGGCTTCATCATATAGGTGATCGCCCGACTCCACACGCTTCCGGCGATGAAGCGCCGCACCGAATTGCGCGGCAGCGTCTCATACCAGTCCGGTCCGTGCTGAAACCGTGCGACCAGCCAGTTGAGCAACCGCACATCGACCCGCCGCCGCCCGCGCGCCGATATCTCGGCTGGCACCGGCCGACCGAGCCAGTGATGCAGCGCCCAGCCGACATGCAGCATCATGCCCTCCAGCCCCTGCGCGGCGGCATCGTCGAGGGCAACGTCCCAGGTTTCAGATGTGTCGAGCACCGCCGCCAGATCGACCAGCCACAACATCCGCTGCCAGCCATGCCGAATGCCATGCACCGCGAGATAGACGGGCAGCCGCCGCCGCGCCATCGTCGGCACCGCCATCCCGCCGATCGTCACGGTTTCGCGCTCCGCCCACAATGTCGCGAAATCCCACGGCAACAGCGCATGATTATCGCACAACCGATCGTGCAGCTCGACGAGGATGCGGCTCTCCCGATGCACCCAACCGCTTTCCTTGGCGGGTTCGGTTACGTCCGGATCGGCGGGGGTCGCATGGATCGGCAGCTCATAGTCCAAGTCGCGCAGAATTTGCTCGGCATCCCGGAGGCGCGATCGCTCGATCATCACATCGATGTCCCGCCCGCCCCGCACAAGTGGGTCGGCATGCAGCTGAACCGACAGCGCAATGCCCTTGATGAACAGATGCCGGATTCCCGCCGCATCGAGCGCGCGCCCGATCCGCACCAGCTCACGCATCCGGTGCATTACGCCCACGACATGCGCGCCATGCTCCGACGTCAACAGCGCCGCCATCGCCGCCGGCACCGCGCGCGTGCGCAACAGCCCGGGAACGGCAAGACCGACCAGACCATGATGCGCAAGCCCGCGATGCACGATGTCCCAATTGCGTACCTGGGCGCCAGCTCGGTCCAGCGTGGGCCCTGCCGCACCGCCACTCGCCAATCGCGCCGCCGCAACGACGAACCGCAACTCTGGCGCGAATCCGGGGAGGGGCACTTCGTCATCCACCCGGGATTGCGCTGCGACCGCGAACATCATGGACCTTCCAGTTACGCGCCTTCCCGCCAGCGACACCGCGCAAGGACGTGCGCACGTCTCTACCATGCGCTCCACATTATGACATCCACTATGGCGTCCAAGCTGGGGGCCTATCGATCGCGCCTCCCAACGCGGGCGACTATCGCCGAAGCTTCGATAGGTGACGCTACATCGCAATAAACGATCAGCTTTGGTGGCATCCGCATGATAAACGGCTTCATCGGTGACAGCCCCGTCGATCCCCCTTTGCGGACTGGAGCAGCTGCGGTGATAAGGTCCGCCTCAGCAGCGCATGACCGTTGCGACCAACAGCGGACCAGCCTGCGATGAATGAGATCAGCGCCCCATCGACCGAAGCCATGCGGCATATTCCGGGCGGCGTCTTCGCCATGGGATCGGACCGATTTTACCCTGAGGAACAGCCCGTCCGGCAGGTGCGGGTCGATGGCTTCTGGATCGACGAGACGCCCGTCACCAACCGCGATTTCGCCAGGTTCGTGGACGCGACGGGGCACCGCACGCTCGCCGAAATCGCGCCGGACCCGGCCGATTATCCCGGCATGCCCCCCGAACTCGCCAAGCCCGGCTCGCTCCTGTTCATGCCGACGCGCGGCCCGGTCGACCTGCGCGATTTTGCGCGCTGGTGGGAATTCAGCTTCGGCACCGACTGGCGCCATCCGCACGGCCCGGACAGCACGCTGGACGATTTGTGGGACCATCCCGTCGTGCATATCGCCTATGAGGACGCACAGGCCTATGCCGACTGGGCGGGCAAGGCGCTGCCGACCGAGGCCGAGTGGGAATTTGCCGCGCGCGGCGGGCTTGATCGCAGCGACTATGCCTGGGGCGACGAACTGGCGCCACAGGGCGCGATGCTGGCCAATTTCTGGCAGGGCGCGTTTCCGCATCAGAACCTGCTGACCGACGGGTTTCTGCGCACCTCCCCGGTCGGCACCTACCCGCCCAATGGCTATGGCCTGTTCGACATGATCGGCAATGTCTGGGAATGGACTGCGGACTGGTATGCGCTGCACCAGCCCGAACAGAAGCCTGCCGGTAGTTGTTGCGTGCCGTCCAACCCGCGCGGCGGCAGCGAGCGCGGAAGCCTCGATCCCTGCACCCCGCACGTCCCGATCGGCCGCAAGGTGATCAAGGGCGGATCGCATCTTTGCGCCCCCAATTACTGCCAGCGCTATCGGCCAGCCGCACGCCACCCGCAGTCGGTGGACAGCTCGACCAGCCATATCGGCTTTCGTTGCATCATCCGAGACAATCAGGAGGACATGCCATCATGACCCGCCCGCGCGCCACGCTTTGCACCGCCGCCTTTGCGGTGGGTGTCCTGCTGGCCACCGCGGCATAGGCGAGCAACCAGCCCGCACCGCGCCTTGGTAAGGATCAGACCCCGCCGGCCCGCGCGCGTGAGGGCAATCCAATGAACATCGTCTTCGTGCTGGTCGACGACCTGCGCCATGACACGATGGGGTTCCTCAAGCCCGGCCTCAAAACCCCGAACATCGACCGGCTGGCGGAAGGAAGGGGTGTATTTCCCCAACGCCGTCGTCACCACTCGCTTTGTTCGCCGAGCCGGGCGACGATACTGACTGGCCAGAGTATTGCCGCGCAGCTTGTCCGCCGCCGCGAACAACTATGCCTCAAACCCCAAATCCCCGCCATTCGCCGCCTTCGGTGCCCGTGCCATCATGCCCCCAACTGGATGTGGCGGCGGTGATAGCGCGCGTTCGCGGGAGCGGCCAGTGCAGCAAGTCCGACGCTTTCGCGGTAATGGTCGGGGAGACAGGATTCGAACCTGCGACATCCTGCTCCCAAAGCAGGCGCGCTACCAGACTGCGCCACTCCCCGACGCGAGCGGGTCGCCTATACAGGTCTGACCCTAAAGGCAATGCGCTGGTGGGCCCGGCAGGACTTGAACCCGCAACCTAGCCGTTATGAGCGGCCAGCTCTAACCAATTGAGCTACAGGCCCCGCCAGCGCGACCCGCCGATTACGGGCGATCGCTCGCCCCCGCAAGCGCCGCGAGAATCTGATCGTGCGAGGCCGGTGCGATCCCAAGCTTGTCCAGCAGGGCAAACGCCCGCTCCCACCAGCGCCGAAATCCGGCCAGCTCCGCCGCATCGCGGACATAGGGCGTGTAGCCCGGCGCCGCCGATGGCGAATGGTAGGAGAACATCAGCAACCGCACCCCATCGGCCGCCGCCACCCGAATCGCGTCGAGCGCCAGCGCGATCGGCATGTCTTCCGGCGTCAGCGCGACGCGGGAGGAAAGCTTGAGCCGTGACGCAATGCCCCGCCCGCGCGGCACCCGGCCCAGCGCCTCATGCAACCCGATCCCGCCGCGCCGCAACGCGCCGGTGTAAATAGTGGTCAGCGGAATCTCGATCAGATCGCCCTCACCCGTCGCAAAGGCGTGGTTGGGGATCGCGCGATAATCCGGCCCGCCCTCCACGGCATAGCTATAACCCGACCGCATCGAGGTATCGACGCGATACCCCGCCGCCGCCAGCAGGCCGAGCGTGTCGGGGCCAAGGCCATAGCGCCCGGTGCGCATCATCAACGGCCGCCGCCCGAACGCGTCGGCAATCCCGTCCGTCAGCGCTGCGATCTTTGCCCCCTGCAACGCGCGCGGAAGATTGCCGAGGAAGCTGTTGCGCGGGCTCACCGTCTCGTCATGCGGCGGGTTGACCCAGGGGTGGAGCTGCGACCCGATCGCGGAGCCGCCATCCGCGATGATTTCTTTCAGAATATCGACCGAGCGCGCACAGCGGACGATCGGATCGTCGATCATATAGGTCGCCGGAACGCCATGATCGGCGAACAGCTTATGGATGCCGGGCAAGGCATCCATCGCCCGCGTCCCCCGGTTTTCGCGCGCCAGTGGCTGCGACCAGTCGAACTCTTCCTCGGTGTCAACGAACACCGCAAAGCGCGTGCCGAAGCTGTCCGGCCACAGCACGGCAGCGTCGGCTGGCGGTGCAGGCGGCCGATAGCCGCCCGGTTCGGGCTGGGATTGCGCTGCGTTCTTCACAGGCGCTGGTTTAGCGCGCCTGTTCCAAAGACTTGGTTACCATCGCGGCAAGCTCGACGGTGATCGCGTCGTCGGTGACCGTCAGGCTTCCGCCCAGCTCGCGCGCGATGTTGCGCACCAGCCGCAGCGCAAAGCCTGTGCCGAGCAGCGCCGCGTCTTCATCCTCGTCATCGAGGTTGAACAGCGCGTCGCCCTCATACGCCGCCAACGCGTCGGGCCGGTCGAATGCGATCGCTACCAGCCCGCCAACCTCCTCAATCGCGATCCCGACCCGTTCGCCATCGCGCGCGGCGGACAACAGGGTGGCGAGCAGGCGCGACAGCATCCGCTCGATCGCGCGCGAATCGCCGCGCACCACGGGGTCGTCGATCGGCAGCGCGATCCAGGCCCCACGCAGCTCCGCCAGCGCCGCCAGATCGTCGGCGATCCGCGACAGCAACGGCCGTAAGGTCACCTCGCTCGAACCGAGCGTCAGCGCCGATGCCTCGATCCGCGCCGCGATATCCAGATCGTCGATCGCCGCGAGCAGCGCGCGCGCGTGCATTCGGATCGTCCCCGCGCGTTCGCGATAGACTGGCGGCGCATCGCCGAGCATCTCGCGCTCGATCATCTCGGCAAAGCCGGCAATCGCGTTGGTCGGCGTGCGCAGCTCGTGCATCAACTGGCGCAGCGAATCCGCCGCTGGGCTGGATGGCGGCGGCGTCGAAGGCACCGCGCTTTCCTCCCGCCGCGGGCGGCGCGCAGTGCCGCGATAGCCCGAGAAGCGCCCGGTCGCGCGGTCAAACGCCGGCGCACCCGAAATCCGCCACTCGCCGGCCGCATCCGATCCGCCAACTACGATCAGCCGCGCATCGCTGAACACGGCGCGCTGACGCAGCGCTCCTGCCGCAACGCCATCGGCGCGCGAAGCGCCGTCCGACGCATTGAGCTCCAGCGACAGGCCGATCAGCGGCGCGCGCGACACGCCCTCGACCCAGCGGATCACGCCCTGCTCGTCGGTCTCGAAGCGGAATCCGTCGACGCGCAACGGTTGCGGCGCGTGTGCGGCGCGCTCCTGCTGCAACGTGTAAAAGGCGTCGATCCGCGCGACGACCTCGGCGATCTCGAACGGCCCCGCCGGTTCGTCGTGCGGCGTGTCCGGCGCAATCGTATCGCCTTGCGCGCTACCCAGAATGAAAACGTCATCCATGTGCGAGCCGTGCCCGTCGCTGGACTCGGCAGCAAGGGGCAATGCGACGGACGGTTCGGCGTCGGTCCCGCTTTGGGTCGGCTCGGACTCGGGGGTCGGCTCGCTTTGCCCCTCACCCTCCAGCGCACGGGCCACCACAGGGATCGCCAGCGCCGCCGCGCCGACCGAGACGAAGGGCAGCGTGTTGGCGGGCACTTCGGCGGCCTGCGGCGGCTCGACCGGTTCGAGCACGGGACGCAACCGCATCCGCACCCGCGATTCGACCCGCGCCACCGCATCCAGCACCGATCCGCCGCTCGCGATGGCAGCGGCGTCCGAACCTTCGACGGCTGCGACCGGCTCGATCGGCAGATCGACCGCAGCGAGCGGAGCATCAGCAACCGGCGCGGGTTCCGCATCCACCACGACGGGCGTGAGCGGCTCAACGACACCCACCGGGTCGGCGTCGAATTCCGCGCCCGGCTCGGGGGCAGCGATCATATCTACCGCGACGGGATCGAGCTCGACCGCCAACGGCTGCAGCGCCCCCGGTCCGGCATCGCTCTCGGCGACAGGTTCCGCGTCAGGTTCGACCATTGCCAAAGGATCCGCGTCGGACGCCGCCGCATTCGGCTCGTGCGGTGCCAGTACTTCCGGTTCCGCAACTGTCCCCGTCACCACGAAATCGACCGGCCCGAACGTCTCCAGCGCGCGCTCGATTCCCGGCGGGAGGTCGCGGCGGGCGCGGAGCACCGATCGCGCCGCCGCAGACAGGCGCGGCAACAGCTCGACCCACTCCCCCGACGTCATCCGCGCCGTCCGCAACAGCGGCGCGGCGACCGAAATATGGTCGAGCGCGCACAGGGCGACCAGCGGCGCGGGCGGGTTGCCATGTTCCAGCGCACGGGCGCTCGCCGCCCGCACGCCGATCGGCACATCGTCGCGAATCCTGCGCAGCAGGTTGAACGCGCGCGCATCCGCCGCTATCCGGCGCCGACCGATCAGGTCGACCAGCTGACGCCACGCCGACGCCTTACCGAACGATGTCGAAACATCGCCGGCCAGAACGGTCTCCAGGGTGTCGTCGTAACGCAAAAAACGGTCTGCCCAGTCGGGCCGGAAATCGGCCGGTAAGGATTCCTTAACCCGCGCGAAGCCCCCGTGGAAACAGGAGAATTCGTCCCGAAAGCGTGCCGTCGCATAGTGGGACAATTGCGCTTGCAAGTAATTATATTATGTCTAACCCGCGCAGTGCGACCGAATCATGTGGCGCAGGGGAATTATCAATGGCTTTCGACGATATCGACCGTCAGATCATGGCACATCTGCAGAATGACGGGCGGATGACCAATGTCGAACTGGCCGATCGCGTCGGGCTGACCGCCCCACCATGCCTGCGCCGGGTCCGCGCGCTGGAAGAAAAGGGCGCGATCCGCGGCTACCACGCCGATCTCGACCCCAATTGGTTGGGCTATACGATCACCGTCTTTGCCATGGTCAGCCTCAAAAGCCAGGCCGAATCCGATCTTGAGGCGTTCGAGGCGCATGTGGCCGCGATCCCCGAGATTCGCGAATGCTATATGCTCAACGGCGATATCGACTTCATCCTGAAGATCGTCGCACGCGACCTCAGCAGCTTCCAGCAATTCCTCACGACCCGCCTGACCACCGCGCCCAATGTCGCGCACGTCCGCACGTCGCTCACCATCCGCACGTCGAAATCGCAGCCGGGCGTACCGGTCGACTGAATCAAAAAGGGGCGGCACTGCGGCCGCCCCTCATGGTTCGGTGTAAGCGTGAAATCAGGCCGCCGGAGCCTGATCGAGCCAGGTCGTCCAGAAGCGGGCGATCTCATTACGCGGCGGCGCGGTCACCGCCCCGAACGCTGCCTTGGCTTCGTCCTTCTGGCCCAGCATTGCCAGCGCGATGCCCAGGCGGGTGTTGACCAGATTGGCGTCCACCCCACCCTTTTGCAGCGCGACGCGATAGAGTTCGACCGCCTTGGTGAAGTTGCGGCTGCCCAGATAGGCGTCAGCGACATTCTTCGCCGCCGTGCCATTGGCTGCGGCAGTGGCGGTCTTTTCCTCGGCGCTCAGCGACCCTTCGGCCTTTTCGCGCACCACTGCCGAGCGATACAGCTCGTTGATCGCCACGTTGGTCGCCTGGATCTTGCCTGCCGCGCGACCTTCCTCGATCACTGCCTTCGCTTCCCACGGAAGGCCGCGGCGCTGCGCCAGATCGGCATATTCCTGATAGTCGAACTCGCCGCCCATCGCCTTTGCCGCGCGCATCAGGCGGAGCACGTCGAGCTGCAGGTCGGCGTCCATCGGCACACCCTTTTCGCGGGTCTGCTCCATGTAGATCAGCAGCGTCGCGCGCCAGCCCTCGGCGCTCGGGTGGGCCGCCATCTGACGCCCCAGCCACTCGCTCGCCGCTGCCTTCTTGCCGCCGCGATACAGGCGGTCGACCGCGATGCGGTACCATGCCACCGGCGCCTTGCGGCCAGCCGCTTCCTCGACCTTGATCGCGGCGTCGATGCTGCTCACCGCTGCTTCCAGCTGCCCGGCATCAAACTGTGCCTGTGCGATCAGCAGGTTGAGGTTGGCACCGTTGGGCGCATAGCCCAGCTCACGCGCCTTCAGCAGGAACGGGATTGCCTCAGCCGGCTTCTTCATGCCCTGCGTGATGTCGCCGCGGAAAAAATAATACTGACCCAGATTCGCCGGATCGCTCTTCGGATTGGCGATCAGCGCGTCGAGCGCGCGGATGGTGGTCGGATTGTCCTTCAGGTTCGCCGAGGTGGTCAGGCGGAAATTGGCGACGAAGAACTTCTCGTCGTCATTGGTCGCCAGCGCCTCCAGCGCATCCAGCTTGCCCGCCGCGCCCTGATAGTCCTTGGCTTTGATCAGCGCCTCGATCTCGGTCGCCGACTTGCGGAAGGCGTCGCTCAGCTTGTACTTGGGCGCCTCTTCCTTCTGCTTTTTCTGTGCGACGGCGGGTGCCGACGCGGCAAAGGGCACGGCCAGCAGAACCGCCGCGGCAAGCGCAGCCTTGGAAACAGACTTCATCCGGAACTCTCCTCACGCATCTGTGCGTAGCGGTTGACTCGACCCGCTCTAGTAATCCGTCCCGCCCGGTCAAGGCGGTGTATCGCGGTTCGCGCTTTCGCACCCGTCTGCTGAACGCATTTTGAATGCGCGGGCTCCCGAAATGAGACGCCCTGCCGCCAGTCCTCGCGTGCGCGCGCACGCGGGTGCGCGGGCTTGGCAGGTGGTCACGGGACGGCTAGAGCGGTCACAACACTGACACAACCCATCGAAAGCATCGCAACTTGACCGACGAGACCGTCCTCGCGGACCCTTCCGATATCACCCCCATCTCGATCGTCGACGAGATGAAGACCAGCTACCTCGATTACGCGATGAGCGTGATCGTGGCGCGCGCGCTTCCTGACGTTCGCGACGGTCTGAAGCCGGTCCATCGCCGCATCCTCTATGCGGCGCAGGAGGGCGGCTACCTCCCCGGCCGCGCCTATCGCAAGTCTGCCCGCCTGGTCGGTGACGTGATGGGTAAATATCACCCGCACGGCGACAGCTCGATCTATGACGCGATGGCGCGCATGGCCCAGGACTGGGCGATGCGGGTGCCGCTGATCGACGGCCAGGGCAATTTCGGCTCGATGGACCCCGATCCGCCCGCCGCGATGCGCTACACCGAAGCGCGCCTGGCCAAGGTCGCGATGTCGCTGCTCGACGATATCGACAAGGACACGGTCGACTTCCAGGACAATTATGACGGCTCCGAAAGCGAGCCGACCGTCCTGCCCGCCCGCTACCCCAACCTGCTCGTCAACGGCGCGGGCGGCATCGCGGTCGGCATGGCCACCAACATCCCGCCGCATAATCTCGGCGAAGTGGTCGACGCCTGCCTCGCGTACATCGACAATGGCGCGATCACGATCGAAGAGCTGATGGAGATCGTCCCCGGTCCGGACTTCCCGACCGGCGCGCAGATTCTCGGCCGTTCGGGCTGCCGCAGCGCGTACCAGTCGGGCCGCGGCTCGATCATCGTGCGCAGCCGCTACATCACCGAACAGCGCGGTGAGCGCCGCTCGATCGTCCTCACCGAAATCCCGTATCAGCAGGGCAAGAACGCCCTGGTCGAAAAGATCGCCGAAGCCGCCAAGGAAAAGCGGGTCGAGGGGATCAGCGACATCCGTGACGAGTCGAGCCGCGAAGGCGTGCGCATCGTCATCGACCTCAAGCGCGATGCGACCCCCGAAGTCGTGCTCAACCAGATCTGGCGCAACACCCCGGCGCAGCAGAGCTTCCCGGCGAACATGCTCGCGATCCGCGGCGGTCGCCCCGAACTGCTCAACCTGCGCGACATCATCGAGGCGTTCGTCAAGTTCCGCGAGCAGGTGATCACCCGCCGCTCGAAGTTCGAACTCGCCAAGGCGCGCGACCGTGCGCACATCTTGCTCGGCCTGGTCATCGCGGTCACCAATCTCGATGAAGTCGTCCGCATCATCCGCGGCTCGTCCAGCCCCGCTGCGGCGCGCGAATCGCTGCTGATGCGCGACTGGCCGATCGCCGAGATCGCGCCATATATCCGCCTCGTCGAAGCGGTCGAGACCGAGGTTTCGGGCGACACCTATCGCCTGTCGGACGTTCAGGTCCGCGCGATCCTCGACCTGCGCCTGCACCGCCTGACCGCGCTCGGCCGCGACGAAATCGGTGACGAACTCAAGGAACTCGCCGATTCGATCGCCGAGCTGCTCGAAATCCTCGCCAACCGCGCGAAGCTCTACGAAGTGCTGCGTGAGGAGCTGGTCGCCGTCCGTGACCTCTACGCCACTCCGCGCCGCACCGAAATCGCCGCCGCCGCCGACGGCATCGAGGACGAAGACCTGATCGAGCGGGAGGACATGGTCGTCACCGTGACCATGCAGGGCTATATCAAGCGCACCCCGCTCGACGCCTTCCGCGCCCAGGCACGCGGGGGCAAGGGCCGCGCCGGCATGGCGACCAAGGACGAGGACGCGATCACCGAACTGTTCGTCACCTCGACCCATACCCCGGTGCTGTTCTTCTCCACCCTCGGCCGCGTCTATCGCATGAAAGTGTGGAAGCTGCCCGAAGGCGGCCCCGCCACGCGCGGCCGCCCGATGATCAACCTGCTGCCGCTCGCAGCCGGCGAAACCATCTCGACCGTCCTCCCTTTGCCTGAGGATGAGAGCGAGTGGGGCAAGCTCCACGTCATGTTCGCGACCGCCAAGGGCAATGTCCGCCGCAACAGCATGGACGCGTTCACCAACGTGCCCAGCAACGGCAAGATCGCGATGAAGTTCGAGGGCGAGGATGAGGATGACCGCCTGATCGGCGTCGCCCTGCTCGACGAGGGCGACGACGTCCTGCTCGCCAGCCGCGCGGGCAAGGCGATCCGCTTCGCCGGCGACGAAGTGCGTGAGTTCCAGAGCCGCAATTCGACCGGTGTGCGCGGCATGCGCCTGCTCGGCGACGATCAGGTCATCTCACTGTCGATCCTCCACCGCGTCGGCACCACCGCCGAAGAGCGCGAGGCCTATCTGCGCTTCGCCCCGTGGAAGGCGGAGAAGGAAGGCGAGCCCGACCTGTCGCCCGAGCGGTTCGAGGAGCTGCGTGCGGCGGAGCAGTTCATCCTGACCATCTGCGCCAACGGCTATGGCAAGCTCAGCTCGGCCTATGAATATCGCCGCACCGGTCGCGGCGGTCAGGGCATTACCAATATCGACAACATTGCCCGCAACGGCCCGGTGCTGGCCAGCTTCCCGGCGACCCAGTCGGACCAGCTGATGCTCGTCACCGATCAGGCCAAGATGATCCGCCTGCCGCTCGGCTCGCTGCGCGTCATCGGGCGTGGGTCGGCCGGCGTGCGCCTGTTCCACGTCGCACAGAACGAGCATGTCGTTTCGGCAGCCCGGATCGAGGAAAGCGACGAGGACGCCGAGGTCAACCTGGCCGACGGCGAAACCGAAACCGCCGCTCTGCCCGATGCCACCCCCGGCGACGACCTAGCCGCCGGGCCGGAGGGCGGGGAATGACCCGCCCCTCCACCGCCTACAAGGTGCTCACTTCCCCCCAGATGGCCGACCTTGAAGCGGGCAGTTTCGAAGGCGCACCGATCGACATCCAGGACGGCTATATCCACCTCTCCACCGCTGCCCAGCTGACCGAGACCGTCGACAAGCACTTCGCCGATCAGCCGGACCTGTGGGTTGCGGCAGTCGATCTGGAGGCGCTTGGCGACGCGATCCGCTGGGAAGTCTCACGCGGCGGTGCGGAGTTCCCGCACCTCTACGGCACGCTGACGCTGGAAACCGTGATCGCCTATTCGCCGCTGGAACGCAGCGAAGACGGCTCGGTCGCATTGCCGGTCGCCGGCTGAGGCCGCGCCCCGATCCGTACCCGCACTTCACCCGGCACCGCAAAGTCATCCAACGGTGCACCTAGCCCGTGGATACCGCACACCTCGCGCTGGATCAGGTACCGGTGCGCCGCATCTGCCGCCGCCTGCACCAGCACGACGCGATCCGCGTCCGGCCCGGCGTCACGCAGCGCCGCCAGCGCCGCCTCGAGCACCCGCCCCGCCCGGCCGAGCGTGGCGGCCTTCTCGGCGAGCACCTCACGCTGAAACTCGGCGTGAACCTCTTCGACGCGGGACGAGGGCGAGAGCGGGCGGATGCGCATCGCGATTATATAGGGGCCACCTCGCGACCGACCACCATCCCAAATGCAGGGAGATCAAGCATCAGCAGAGCGTGCAGAGGGTAACTGTTCGAACTGATCAGTGGCGGTGTTATAGGCGATTGTGATCATCGGCCCCTGCGCGCTCAGGTCCAGCTTCAATGCATCGGTCGGGATCATCCGGAGCACCGTCCCGTCGTCCAGATAGGTCGCAAGAAAAATCGCCAGCATAGTCCCCGGGGACACATTCCGCGCCTCGCCGCCGCGCAGTTCGAACGCGCTCGTCGCGGCCAGCGCGTCGGTGCCATTGACGCGCGCCTTCAACGCCAGCCCCAGGACGACGGGACCGTCCTGTTCATTGCGCAACTCAAATCCCTCAGGGTTGGCGCCCGCAGGATCGACGGCAAATGCGCCGTCGGCAAAGCTATATCGGCCACCCAACTTGCCCGGCGTAACACCGAGCAGATGGATACTGGCACCGGGTTTCAGCAGCGTGCTGTTGTTGACATAGATCTGATACGCCTCGTCCCAACTGATCACGTTGTTGTTGAAGGGCGCGTTCATCAACCATGCGATGGTCGTCGACGACGGCGGCGTGGAATCGGCAATCCGGGCTAGGGTCACCGCCTGCCCCTTAGCATAGACGCGCTGCAGCGCCTCCTCATCAAAAGTGATGTTCAGTTGATAGGACATTGCAGACCTCCCCGTTGGCCGCCGACAACTCGGCACCGTTTGAAGATCATATCCGGTGTCGCTTGCATTGACAGGTCCCTCATGGGCCAGCGGCTGAATTCGCGTCCTACGCGACCTAGCCATTGACTCCATCATTTTCTGTAATTACAGAAATTACATCATGACCCGTTTCGCAGAGCATCCCGACGCCAAGGCCTTCATCCTCCACTGGGGCGAGATGGGAACGCATTGGGGCGTCAACCGCTCCGTCGCGCAGATCCACGCGCTGCTCTACCTCGCCGACCGCCCGCTGCATGCCGACGAGATCGTCGAGACGCTCGGCCTCGCCCGCTCCAACGTCTCGACCGGGCTCAAGGAGCTGCAGGGCTACAGCATCGTCCGCCGCGTGCATGTCGAGGGGGATCGCCGCGACCATTTCGTCGCCGAAACCGACCTGTGGGACATGCTCATGCGCATCGTCGCCGAGCGCAAACGGCGCGAGATCGACCCCACCGTCCACCTCCTCGGCGAACTCGCCCAGCGCCTCGCCGCCGACCAGAGCGCCCCGCCCCAGGTCCGCGAGCGCGTCACGCGGATGCACGAATTCATCGGCACACTCGGCGGCTGGTACGACCAGGTCCGCGTCCTGCCCAAGCCGACACTGGTCACGCTGATGAAGCTGGGCGGCAAAGTGGCGCGGTTTATTCCGGGGGCTTCCAAGAAGGACTGAACATCGCTTTGCTCACCCGACATTCGCATAACCATCAATTTCTTATTTTACAGAAATAACAGCAAGGAGAAGTACGATGATCGAGACCGTTTATGCGCTCTATCTCGCAATCACCATCGCGCTGACCATCTGGGTCGCGCGGACCCTGAGCCGCAACGGCATCGTGTTCCTGATGCAGTGCTTCGGCCAGAATGAGACGCTGGCCAATTCGACCAACCATCTGCTGGTTGTCGGCTTCTACCTGATCAACCTCGGCTTCATCACCTTGACGCTCAGCCTCGGCAGCGAACCGACCACCGTTCCGGAAGCGATCCGCTTCCTCAGCAGCAAGGTGGGCCTGGCGGTGATCGTGCTCGGCGCGATGCATTTCTTTAACATGGGCGCGATCGCTCAGTTCGGCCGCAAGGTGAACAGCTGGCTCACGCACGAAGCCCGGCCGGCCATTGCCTGACCGAGCGCGGCGCATCTCGCGAGGGATGCGCCGTAGGCCCGCCAGACCATTGTTGGAGAACATCAATGTACGTCCGCTTCTATCGCGGTGGTTTCATCGCCACCCTCGCCGCCGGGCCGATCTTTCTGTTGAGCTTAGGTTTTGCGCCGCTAGCGCTCGACGCAACCCGACCAATGGCACTCCCTCCAGCCGCCGCCGATGGTGCGGTGATGCTGCCGATAATGGCGGCGTCAATCGTGCTCGGGTCGATGTTGGCGGTGATTCCGGTGTGGCTGGGCGGAACCGCGATGGGGTGGATCGCAGCGCGCAACCCTGGACTGGCGCATCCGGCATCATGGGCGCTCATTGGCGGGGCGACTACAGCCGCTGGCGCGATGGCGCTCGACTTCGCCCCCTCCACGCCGATCGGCTTCGCCTTGATCTCGACCGGCGCCATTTGCGCGACGATCGTCCGCTACGGCACAAGCTGGTCCGACGACAGCGCCTGACTCACCCCCCAAGCAATTAAAGCCTGTGCCGCAAAGTAAGTCGGCCAGATCAGCAACCCCGGCACCACCGACCCCTCAAGCGGCCCAAAGCGCGAGAAGATCAGCAGGTCCGACACCACGAACAACACCGCGCCCAGCCCGACACGATAGCGCGGAAACCGGCTGGTCCACGCCAGCGCCGCCATCACGCCCAGAAACGCCGAATACGCCCCCGCCTGCACCGCCCCGCCGCCGGGTGCCGCAAACAGCGCCGCAATCCCGATCGTCGCCGGCGCGAGCAGCCACCCGAACGCCTTCTGGCTTGGCGTCAGCTCCGCCCGCCGGTTGCGCAGATACAGCACGCACGCCACCACATGCCCCGCCGCAAATGCCGCGCCGCCGACCACCAGCCCATGCGTCTCCAGCAACAGATCACCCAGCGCCCCCAGTGCCAGCGCGCCCGTCAGCAACCACCCGTCCGCGCCCCGCGCCCGCGTCGTCGCCCAGATCGCCAGCAACGCCACGCCGCCCGTCTTCCACACCGGCCCCCACGCCCCCGGATCGACCAGCCCCCACGCCTCCAGGCAGTAACTCGCCCCAGCGACCACCGCCGCCCCGAACAGCCACCCCATCCCATCCCCTTTCCTACAAGCCCCTGTCTGGCGTAAGGCATGGCCAAGCGTCCGGCACCGCCGGACAAGTGTCAACCGCGCGCACGACAACACGCATTATTGTCTGCTTCCGCTCAGGACAGTGTCCGCTTTATCCATTATGAGTAACCATCAAGTCCATATCATCGGCGGCGGCCTCGCCGGGTCCGAAGCGGCGTGGCAGCTCGCCAATGCCGGCATCCGCGTCAAACTCTCCGAAATGCGCGGCAGCGGAACCATGACCCCCGCGCACCACACCGATGGCCTCGCCGAACTGGTCTGTTCGAACAGCTTCCGCTCCGACGATGCCGAGCGTAACGCGGTCGGCCTGCTGCACCAGGAGATGCGGGACCTTGGCTCACTCATCATGGCGCAGGGCGATGCCCATAAGGTGCCGGCCGGCTCCGCCCTCGCCGTGGACCGCGACCATTTCTCCGCCGGCGTCACCGCCGCGCTTGAGGCGCATCCCAACATCACCATCGTGCGCGAACGCATCGACCAGCTCCCGGCCGAGGGGCTGACCATCGTCGCCACCGGTCCGCTCACCGCGCCGGGCCTTGCCGACAGCATCGGCGCGGCGACTGGCAGCGACGCCCTCGCCTTCTTCGACGCCATCGCCCCGATCGTCCATTTCGAGAGCATCGACATGGACAAGGCATGGTTCCAGTCGCGCTGGGACAAGGTCGGCCCGGGCGGGAATGGCAAGGATTACATCAACTGCCCGATGACCAAGGACCAGTATCTCGCCTTCCACCAGGGCCTGCTCGATGGCGAGAAGTCCGAGTTCAAGGACTGGGAAAACGTCCCCTATTTCGAAGGCTGCATGCCGATCGAGGTGATGGCGGAGCGCGGCGTCGATACGCTGCGCTACGGCCCGATGAAGGGTGTCGGGCTCGACGATCCGCGCACCGCGTGCGACGAATTCCCCAATGGCCGCTGGCCTTATGCCGTGGTCCAGCTGCGCCAGGACAACGCCACCGGCACACTGTGGAACATGGTCGGGTTCCAGACCAAGCTCAAATATGCCGAGCAGGTCCGCTTGTTCCGCACCATCCCCGGCCTCGAAAATGCCGAATTCGCCCGGCTCGGCGGCCTCCACCGCAACACCTTCATCCGCTCGCCCGAGCTGCTCGATCCGACGCTGCGCCTGAAGAGCCGCCCGCATATCCGCTTCGCGGGACAGGTGACGGGGTGCGAGGGCTATGTCGAAAGCAGCGCGATCGGCCTGCTCGCTGGCCGCTTTGCCGCGGCGGAAATTCTCGGCCGCGACCTAACGCCACCCCCGGTCGAAACCGCGCTCGGCGCGCTGCTGGGCCACATCACCGGCGGGGCGGAGGTCGAGACCTATCAGCCGATGAACGTCAATTTCGGCCTGATGCCCCCGATCGAGGGTCGGACCAAAAAGGCAGACCGCAAATTGCTCTACACCGCCCGCGCCCGCGCGGCCTTTGCGGAATGGCTAAAGGCGGCCTGAGCTACTCCTCCGCCTCGGCCAGCGCCTTGGCCACCTCGGCCCGGCAATCGCAGCGCGGGGTGGTCTTGGGCTTACGCTTCGGCGCGGTGGTGGCAAATTCGGCGCGGGTCAGCGTGCCCGACTTGTCCTTGTCGGCGGCAGCAAACTTGTCGCTGGTCCGCACCGTCCATTCCTCGAACGACAGCCGCCCGTCGCCATTCTTGTCCAGCTTGGCAAAGGCCTTGCGCCGCGGCTGTTGCAGTTCGGCGAGCGAGATCAGCCCGTTCTTGTCCTTGTCGTTGCGATCGAACCGCTTTTCCTCCCGGGTCCGGTCCGGCGCTTGCGGAACCTCGGCCAGTTCAGCCTCCGGTTCCGCCGCAGCCTGGGCAGTTCGGGCCGGGGGCGGTGTCGGCAACGGATCGGGGGTCGCCCGGCTCTGAAACAGGAACACCCCGGCTCCCGCCATCAACAACGCCGCAACCCCGCCTGCCAGATACCGCCACATCCCGACTCTCCCCCGTCGCAGCAGCAGGCTAACGCCTTCCCCAGCGGCAGCAAGCGCTCAGCGTCCGGAAATCCGGTGCCACAATGCCCGAAGCGTCCGCTTCGGCGCTCCGACCGGCACGCCTGCCAGATCCATCCGGGCGAGCTGCGCCATCGCCCCCAGCGCCCGCCCATTCCGGCTCCACCGGGCCGAACAGGCTTGTGCCAGTGCCGCATCCGCCATCCTGCGCGCCGCCAGAGCCTCGGCTGGATCGCTCAATTTCACGGAAAGGTCGGCCAGCGCCCACCCCTCTCCCGCTAGCTCCAGCGGATCAGTTTTAGCCGCCCCCGCGACCCGCCCGGCCAGCGCAAACAGCGCCCGCCCCCGCGCCCCATGCGCCCGCAGCGCCGCATCATCGAGCTCAGCCTCCAGCAACACGCGCCAGCCGTCGACGATCTCTCCCACCGCCGCCCCGGTGACCCCGGCATGCAAGCCATCGCGCGCCACGCCCTGCAACACCGGCTCGGGCGGCGGCGGCGCGCTGTCGAGCTTCGCCAGCGCATCCTGCCACCATTGCATCCGGATCTGCCCCAACATCGGCTCGCTGGTCGTGCGCAGTGTCTCGGCGAGCTTGTCGTCCAGCGCGAACAGCGCCGCCAGCGCCGCCCTCGCTTCAGGCGTCGGCATATAGGTCAGCACCAACCGCCGTTCGACGTCGATCACCGGCCCGCTCCGCGCCACATATTGGTAACCCCAGCATTAACCATGCGCCTTCAATCCCCGTTAGCCCAATTTCGCGCATAGCGGATCCAGGAACCGGGGATCCCATAGCATGCCGTCGCGCTCAACCGTCCTGACCAGCGCCCGCAGCAGCATGGCTGCACTTGCGCGCGACAAGCGCGGCAACACGCTTGCAATCATTGCCGCGTCGCTGATCCCGCTGGCGGGCATGGTCGGCGGCGGTGTCGATCTGAGCCGCATGTACATCGTCAAGACGCGCCTGCAACATGCCTGTGACGCCGGCGCGCTCGCCGGGCGCAAGCAGATGGGCGGCGGTACCTGGGCGTTCAACAGCTATGCGGCGCGGACTGCGGCCGAGCGCTTCTTTGACGCGAACATTCAGGCCAGCCCTTATGGTGCAGCCTCGGTCACGCGTAGCTTCACCGAAAGCGCGGGCAAGGTCACCGGCACCGCCAGCGCCACGCTGCCGATGACGCTGATGCGCGTGCTGGGCAAGACGACCGAAACGCTCAGCGTCACCTGCGACGCCGAAATGCGCCTGCCCAACACCGACGTGATGTTCGTGCTCGATACGACCGGGTCGATGGGCAGCAAGGCGGTTTCAACCGACAGCCAGACCAAGATGCAAGCGCTCAAGTCGGCGGTGAAGTGCTTCTACGAAATCGTCGCGCGGCTCGACACGGCGGAGAATTGCGCAGGCGGCGCGCCATCCGGCGGGACCAGCAGCACGGTCCAGATCCGCTTTGGCTTCATGCCCTATGCGACCAACGTCAACGTCGGAAAGCTGCTGCCGACCAGCTTCATCGCCGATAGCTGGCCCTACCAGTCGCGCGAGGCGCAGTTCACCACGTCGACCTCGACGACGTGGAGCCAGGGCAGCGCAACCGAAACCGGCAGCCCGAACATTCAGCAGGGCAGCACGAGCGGCTGGAGCACGATCAGCACGACCTATGACGTCACCAGCAGCTGGTGCAGCAGCCAGGTGCCGCCGGACGGTGAAATCAACTACACCGGATCGCCCTCGACCCAAAATTATCAGGAAGGAAGCGGGAACCCACGCACCACCACTTGGGAAACTCAGCAGGACGGCTGGCGCTACGAATACCGGGCCAGCTATCGCAGCAGTGACGATCGCTGCCGCATTCAGCGGCGCAGCCGTGACGTGGTGGTCACGCGTTACTGGACGCGCACCGATACCGGGACCGAGACGACCACCCAGACCTTCAACCGCTGGCGCTATGCCCAGATCACGCACAATATCAGCGGCCTGAAGAACGGCACCAGCTGGAACAATTCGGTCAGCCTGCCGATCGGCTATCAGGGTGCCGCGCGCAGCCTGACCTGGGACGGCTGTATCGAAGAGCGCCAGACGGTCTCGCAATCCAGCTACAGCCCGATCCCATCGGGGGCCAAGGATCTGGACATCGATCTCGTCCCGAATTCGGGCGACCCGAGCACATTGTGGGGACCGGCCCTTCCCGGCGCGATCTTTGCGCGCGACGTGCAATATTACTGGTCGGAACTCGACCGGAACGAAGCGCTTACGACGGCCGACTATTACAACAATGTCCCCTATTATTGCCCGGAAGAGGCGAAAAAGCTCCAGTCGTGGCCGACCGCCTCGACCTTCGAATCCTATGTCGATGGCCTTACCCCTAACGGCAACACCTATCACGACATCGGCCTGTTGTGGGGCGCGCGCTTCATTTCGCCGACCGGGATCTTTCGCTCGGAGAATGAATACACCTCGCAGGGCGGCGAGATCGAACGCCACCTGATCTTCATGACCGACGGTGAGGCCTGCACGGGCGACACCGACTATGCGGCCTATGGCTTCCCGTGGCTCGACCGCCGCACGACCGACCCATCGAGCGCGCCCACCGGGGGCTGTCTGACCACCGGCACGATCACGCAGCAGGTCAATGCCCGCACCCAGGCGATCTGCACGGCGGTCAAGAACAAGAACATTACCCTTTGGGTAATCTGGTTCGGCGCGTCGAGCACGACCATCGAGGGGATGATGCAAAGCTGCGCCACGCCCGGCCGCTATTTCGCCGCGCGTAACGCGACCGACCTGCAAAACACCTTCCGCTCGATCGCGGACCAGATCTCTCAGTTGAGGCTTACCCGGTGAAGCGGCGATTCTCCCTCCGCCGCTTTGCCCCCGGCGCGCTCCGGCGCGACGAGTCGGGTGCCACCATCGTCGAGTTTGCGATGGTGGCACCCGTCCTTGGGCTCGTGCTGCTGGGCGCGTTCGACGTCGCCCATACGCTCTACACCCGCGCAGCGCTGCAGGGCGTGGTGCAGAAAACCGCGCGCGACTCCACGCTGGAAAGCGCTAGCGAAGTGTCGGCGCAGAATGCTCTGGACGAGAAGGTGAAAGCGCAGGTCAAGGCGCTGGCGAACAACGCCACGATCACCATCAACCGCCGCTATTACCGCACTTTCTCTGAGGCTTCGGCCGCCCGTGCCGAAACCTGGACCGACACCAACGGCAATGGCGTCTGCGACGGCAGCGAACCCTATCAGGACGCCAACCGCAATAACGCCTGGGACCGTGACGGCGGCAATGCGGGGCAAGGTGGCGCGAAGGACGCGACGCTCTACACCGTCACCGCCAGCTATCCACGCGTCTTCCCGCTCTACAATCTGATCGGCGGGTCGCGCACGACCACAGTCACCGCGTCGACCGTGTTGCGCAACCAGCCTTATGGCGATCAGGGTAGCTACGGCAGCAGCCAGGTCCGCAACTGCCCCGCTGCGATCGAGGCATCGCCGACGCCGGTGAACACCGGTTCCCCGTCTCCGACGCCAACCTCCAGCAGCTCGGCCAGCCCCACGCCGAGCCCGACCCCTACGGCAAGCTGTGGCCTCGGATTGCTAGGGCTGTGTCTGCTGTGAGCGCCCGCCTCTCCTGGCAGCGCCGCAACCTGCGAACGCTCGGGCGGGACCAGGGCGGCCTTGCTCTGCTCGAATTCGCGCTGTCGCTACCGCTGCTGCTGACGCTCAGCCTCGTCGGGGCCGAGCTGACCAGCTACATCACCAGCCGGATGCGGATCAGCCAGATCGCGCTGCACCTTGCCGACAACGCCGCGCGGATCGGGTCGGGCAGCCAGCTTCAGGCAAAGACGATCAGCGAAGCCGATATCAACGACCTGCTGACCGGCGCCGGCCTCCAGTCGGGGGAACTGGACCTGTTCCGCAACGGTCGGGTGATCATCTCGAGCCTTGAGCCAGATCCCGCCAACAGCGGCAAGAACCGCATCCGCTGGCAACGCTGCCGCGGCAACAAGACATCGCAGGCGTCTGCTTATGGCGCGGCGGGCACCGCAAACCTCAATGGCATGGGCAAGACCGGGCGCCTCGCGACCGCACCGAGCGATGGCGTCACCATGTATGTCGAAGTCTATTACGAATATCAGCCGCTGTTCCGCGCGGCCCTTGCCCCCAACACGAGCTTCCGTGAGGAAGCATCGATGATGGTGCGCGATCGCCGCGATACCGTGGGCGGCACCAATGGCGTGCACCAGGTCAGCGGCGAAACCGCGTCGACCTGCTGAATGGGATTAAGCCCCTCTCCGTCAGGAGAGGGGCTCCAAGTCTCAGCGATAGGTAACCTTCTTCACCCCGGCGACCACCTTGTCGGCGGTAATCAGCGCGAGCTTTTCAAGGTTCGCGGCATAAGGCAGCGGCACATCCTCGTTGGTCACGCGGATCACCGGGGCGTCGAGATCGTCGAAGCCCTGCTCCATGCACACCGCGATGATTTCCGAGGCGATCGAACAGACCGGCCAGCCTTCCTCGACCACCACCATGCGGTTGGTCTTCTTCAGGCTCTTGAGCACCGTGTCGGTGTCGAGCGGGCGCAGCGTGCGCAGGTCGATCACCTCCGCCTCGATGCCCTCGCCCGCCAGCTTCTCCGCGGCTTCGAGCGCAACGCCGACGCCGATCGAATAGCTGACCAGCGTGACGTCCTTGCCCTCGCGGACGATGCGCGCCTTGCCGATCGGCAGCACCCAATCGTCCAGCTTGGGAACGTCGAAGCTGCGCCCGTACATCAGCTCATTCTCGAGGAACACGACCGGGTCTTCCGACCGGATCGCCGCCTTGAGCAGGCCCTTGGCGTCCGCCGCATCGTACGGGGCGATCACGATCAGGCCCGGAACGCTGGCATACCACGGGCCGTAGTTCTGGCTGTGCTGCGCGCCGACGCGGCTCGCCGCGCCGTTCGGCCCACGGAACACGATCGGGCAGCGCATCTGGCCACCGGACATGTAGTTGGTCTTCGCAGCCGAGTTGATGATGTGGTCGATCGCCTGCATCGCGAAGTTGAACGTCATGAACTCGACGATCGGCTTGAGGCCGCCCATCGCCGCGCCCGACCCGATGCCGGCAAAGCCGTACTCGGTAATCGGCGTGTCAATCACGCGGCGCGGGCCGAACTCGTCGAGCAGACCCTGGGTCACCTTGTAGGCGCCCTGATATTCCGCGACTTCCTCGCCCATCACGAACACGCGATCGTCCGAGCGCATTTCCTCGGCCATCGCATCGCGCAGCGCTTCGCGGACGGTCGTCTTGACCATCTCGGTGCCCGCCGGGACCTCCGGATCGGCCACGCTTGCCGCCTTGTCGCTGGCAAGCTGTTTGGTGCCGCTATCAGCCTTTTTCGGCTCTTCCGAAGCCTTGGGCGCTTCCGGCGCAGGTGCCGGAGCAGCGGCAGGCGCAGGAGCCGAAGCATCCTCGCCCTCGGCCGCGATCGTCGCGATCACGGTGCCGACCTTCACGCCGTCGGTGCCTTCGGCCACCAGGATCTGCGCCAGCGTGCCTTCATCGACGGCTTCGAATTCCATCGTCGCCTTGTCGGTTTCGATCTCGGCGATGATGTCGCCCGACTTGATCGTATCGCCTTCCTTCACCAGCCACTTGGCGAGGGTTCCCTCTTCCATCGTGGGCGAGAGCGCGGGCATTTTCAGCTCGATCGCCATGTCAGTACGTCTCCACCAGTACGTCGGTATACAGCTCGGCGGGATCCGGCTCGGGTGCCTGCTCGGCAAAGTCGGCCGACTCGTTCACCGCCTTGCGGATCTCGGCCTCGATCGCCTTCAGCTCGTCTTCCTTGACGCCGATCGCTTCGAGTTCCTTCTTCACGCCTTCGATCGGGTCGCTCTTCTCGCGCACCGACTGAACCTCGTCGCGCGAGCGATATTTGGCCGGGTCGGACATCGAATGGCCGCGATAGCGATAGGTCTTCATCTCCAGGATGATCGGCCCCTTGCCCGCACGGACCCACGCCAGCGCTTCCTCGGCTGCACCACGGCACGCCAGCACGTCCATGCCGTCGACCTGGATGCCCGGAATGCGGAAGCTCTCGCCACGCTTGTACAGCTGGTCCTCGGACGAAGCGCGATTGACGCTGGTGCCCATGGCGTACTGATTGTTCTCGATCACGAAGATGATCGGAAGCTTCCACAGCTCGGCCATGTTGAAGGTCTCATAGACCTGACCCTGGTTCGCGGCACCGTCGCCGAAATAGGCCATGGCGACGCCACCGTCACCGCGATACTTGTGCGCAAAGGCAAGGCCGGCGCCGAGCGAGACCTGCGCGCCGACGATGCCGTGGCCGCCGTAGAACTTCTTCTCGGTCGAGAACATGTGCATCGACCCGCCCTTGCCGCGGCTGATGCCCGCGGCGCGACCGGTCAGCTCAGCCATGATCTCCTTGGGATCGATGCCGTATGCGAGCATGTGGCCATGGTCGCGATAGCCGGTAATCACCGAATCCTTCTCGCCATCCAGTGCCGACTGCAGGCCGACTGCGACCGCTTCCTGCCCGATATACAGGTGACAGAAGCCGCCGATGAAGCCGAGGCCGTAGAGCTGGCCCGCCTTTTCCTCGAAACGGCGGATGAGCAGCATCTGGCGGTAGAATTCGAGCAGCTCCTCCTTCGAGGCCTCGTACCGTTTTGGTTCGTTTGGGCGCTCGCGGTTGGTCGGAGCTGGTTCGATAATGCGGCCTTTGGCCGGGGATTTTGCCACGATGATCCTCATCCTGGGGAAAGATGGAAGCGGCCCTATAGGCCGGATATTGCACCGGGCGCAATGGCAAGCGCCGGCAGTATCGAACGCATCTAACGCTACGGTTCGGCTGGCACTGGCCGCAAGCGCCGGTAGAGCGCGGCAATCGGCTCCACGACAATGCGCGTCACCCATTGCTTCCACAGGCCGCGCAGGCGGAACTCGATCACATCATCCACCAGAAAGCTCAGCGCGACCATGAAGATGCAGGTGCCGATCACCACCCACCATTTGTTCACCTCGGTCATCCACCAGAAGAAAAAGGTCAGCCCGATGCGAAAATGGAGCAGGTAAAGCGAATAGGTCATCAGCCCGATCCGCCGCGCATGGGGCAGTCGCGGATTGCGGCCTCGCATCCCTAGAAAAAGTCCGACGATCCCCAGTGTGATCGCCACTCCGATATAGGGGTCAAATCCGCTCGCCCGCGCCGTATGGACAACATATCCCAGCCCCGGAACCAGCGAGAGGGCGAGCAGCGCCAGATTTAACCGCGCGTTCCGCCGCTGATACCACAGTGCCAGCACCGCGCCCGAAGCGATGAAGGCGTATTCCCAACTCAGCAGCGGCAACCGCCACGGCAGGAAGAGTCCGGCGAACAGCAGCATCACCCATCCCGCGACGAGATACTGCACCCGGTGCATCATTCCCGAAACAATCGCGCCGAACACCGCGATGTAGAATGCCACCTCCAGCACCAGCGTCCAGGTGATGCCAATGACATAGCGCTCCCCGAACAGGGGCGCGTTGATGAACAGGTTGGCCAGCAACTCGCGCCACGTCGTATGGAACCGCTCCGGTCCGAACAAACCGATGCTTGCAGTCAGGATCATTGCGAACAGATAAAGCGGATAGACGCGCACGATTCGATGCACCGCAAAGGTTGCTGCATCCTGTTGCTGCGCCACCTGGGTGATCACCATGCCGCTGATCAGCATGAACGCGAATACGGCGATCGGGCCATAGCTGGCGATTTCCGCAGCCAGCCCAAACCCAGAAACATCAGGCGCGATCCGCGGGTCAGTTCCCACGACCAGATAGTGATAGAGCATCACGACCAGCGCGGACGCGAAGCGCGCATAGTCGAGCCAGTCGAGCCGATCGCCCGGTTGAACCGCTGCTCTCATAAAGCCCCCCGGGCACCGCGATAGCCGCCCCGGGGGATCAAATCACGCCAAATCGCGGGATCAGTCGAGGGTGACGATGACCTCGTCGGGGTGAACGACGTTGAGTTTCTTGCGGGTCAGCTCATCGACCATGTCGGGATCGGCGCCGCTCTGCTTGAGCAGCGCCACCCGGTTACGCAGCTGTGCCCGCTGCGCCTCCAGCTTGGCCAGCTCGGCCTTTTTGACCTCCAGCTGGCGCTTATAGTCGCCGTAAACCAGCACTCCGTTCGGACCCAGCACTGCCGAATAGGCAAAAAAGCCCATCAGAATGATCGCCACAGCCGGCAGGCCGGCGCGACGCAGGATCGTATTGAACGGAGTGGACCGGCTCATCTGGTTAATCTCGCCTAAACCGATTCGGCGATCAACCCCGTAAAATTCCGCGACCGGCATAAACCGACGCGTCGCCAAGCTCTTCCTCAATGCGGATCAGCTGGTTGTACTTGGCAAGCCGGTCGGAGCGCGCGAGCGAGCCCGTCTTGATCTGCCCGCAATTGGTCGCAACCGCGAGATCCGCGATGGTCGAATCTTCGGTCTCGCCCGAACGGTGCGACATGACCGCGGTGTAGGACGAACGCTGCGCGAGGCTCACCGCCTCCAGCGTTTCGGTCAGCGTGCCGATCTGGTTGACCTTGACCAGCAGCGAGTTGGCAAAGCCACCATCAATGCCGCGCTTCAGCCGCTTGGGGTTGGTCACGAACAGGTCGTCACCGACCAGCTGGACCTTGCCGCCCAGCTTCTCGGTCAGCGCCTTCCACCCGTCCCAATCGTCCTCGGCCATGCCGTCTTCGATCGAGAAGATCGGGTAGTTCGCGCACAGATCGGCGAGGAAGTCGGCATTCTGCGCCGAAGTCAGCGTCTTGCCCTCACCCACCATCTTGTAGGCGCCATCGCGATAATATTCGGTCGCGGCGCAATCGAGCGCGAGCATCACGTCGTCGCCCGGCTTGTATCCGGCCTTCTCGATGCTCGCCATGATGAAGTCGAGCGCCTCGCGCGTCGATGCGATGTTCGGCGCGAACCCGCCCTCGTCACCCACTGCGGTCGACAGGCCCTTGTCGTGCAGGCCTTTCTTCAGCGTGTGGAAAATCTCCGCGCCGCAGCGCACCGCCTCGGCCAGCGAGTCCGCGCCGACCGGCACGATCATGAACTCCTGAAAATCGATCGCATTGTCGGCATGCTCGCCACCATTGATGATGTTCATCATCGGAACGGGAAGAACATGCGCCGACACACCGCCGACATAGCGGTACAGCGGCAGGCCGCGCGCATCCGCCGCCGCCTTGGCGACCGCCAGGCTCACGCCCAAGATCGCGTTTGCGCCCAGCCGCCCCTTGTTCTCGGTGCCGTCCAGCTCGATCATCGCATAGTCGATCTCGGCCTGGTCCTCGGCGTCGAGACCGGTGATCTCCTCGGCGATCTCGCCATTCACGCCCTCGATCGCCTCGAGCACACCCTTGCCGAGATAGACCGACTTGTCGCCGTCGCGCTTTTCGACCGCCTCATGCGCGCCGGTCGAGGCGCCCGACGGCACCGCCGCACGGCCGAAGCTGCCGTCTTCGAGCAGCACATCGACCTCGACCGTGGGGTTGCCCCGGCTGTCGAGAATCTGGCGTGCATGGATGTCGATGATTGCGGTCACGAAATGGCCTCCCTACCTTGGGTCCAGAGTCCGGCGGCGCCGGTGTCGCGCGGGCCTCTATCCCGTTCGTCGCCGCTGGGCAAATCACGGATGGCGCGGAACCCTCGCGCCGCGCCATGGTTGTCTGGACGAACCATTAGAAGGGATTCGAGCGATGGCTGACGAAACATTCCCCAAGGACCAGAGCATGGACCCCGCGACCGACGCACTGGTCGCGACACCGCCCAGCAAGAATACCGGCACTGCGGGTGAAGAAGGCAAGCGCGGCGCTGGCGCGTTCGTCCGGGATGAGGCGGGTAAGCTCGCCGGTCAGGCCGGCGACAAGGCCCGCTCCTTCGCCGACACGGGCAAGGAAAAGGCCACCGGCGCTCTCGACGAATTTTCGAACATGATGCGCGACGCCGCCGGAACCGTGGATGAAAAGCTTGGCGAGCAATATGGCCAATACGCCCGCTCCGCCGCGGACCAGATTTCCGGCCTTGCCGAATCGCTGCGGGGCAAACAGGTCGATGACCTGCTCGACGACGCGCGCGAGTTCGTGAAAAAAAGCCCGGCGGTCGCTGTCGGCATCGCGGCCGGTGTCGGCTTCGTCCTCGCGCGCCTGCTCAAGTCGGGGCTCGATGCGGCTGGCGACCTGGCCGACAAGGGTGACCTCAACGACAGCACCAAGGCGTAACATGGCCTGGGGGGCATAGTGGACGAACGGGAAGATGACAGCATCGGCGCATTGGCGGCTCAGGCAGTCGCCGATGCGCGCGCCTTTGCCGATGCCGAGATTGCCTATTGGAAGGCGCTGGCGCTCGCTCGGCTGAGCGACGCACGTGCTGCGCTCGTCCTGGGCGCGCTGGTATTCCTGCTCGCGAACTCGGCGGCAATTGCACTGATCGTCGGGTTGGTACTGATCCTGTCCCCGCATGTCGGCCCTGCCTTGGCCACGCTGATCGTGGTGGTCACCGCGCTCGGTGCCGCAGCCTTGGCGGGTCGCGCCGCACTCGCCCGCTATCGTCGTGCCGTCCGCCCCCGGAACGTGCCATGAGCGAAGCGCTCCCCACCGATCTCACCGAAGCCGAAGCCCGCAGCCGCAATGCGCGCGCCCGCCTGTTTGGCACGCTCGGGCGGATGCAGGACAAGCTCAATCCGATGGCGCTGGCGCAGGATGCGGTCGAGAATGTCGCGATCGGCGTCGCGCGCGACACCGTCGCCACGGTTCGCGCCAATCCGCGCACGGTGGCCACCGTCGCCGGAGTTGCCCTGCTCTTCCTCGCGCGCCGCCCGCTCACACGCTTGCTGGTCGGCGGTGCAACCGCTGCGGCCAAGGCGAGTTTGAACAAGCGCAGCACCGCCTCCAAATCGCAGACCAAGACCCGTCCGAAGAAAGGATCATCGACATGACCACTCCCCGCCAGGCGCAAAAGCCCAGCACTGTCGAAGCACTCACGAAAAACCCGATCGCGCTCGTCGCCGGCGGGGTCGCGCTGGGTGCTGTGATCGGCGCGCTGATCCCGCGTCCGCAACAGGAAAAGGACCTGCTGGCCCCCGTCGGCAAGCGCCTCGCGGAGGGCGCCACGGCCGCCGCCGCCGCCGCGCGCGAAGCCGGCAAGGCCGAGATCGATGCGATCCTGCCCCAGCGCGACGCCGCCAAGGAACAGATCGGGAAGATCATCGGATCGGCCTTCACCGCCGCCAAGGAAGCTGCTGCAAGCAAGACCGACGCATGATATCTCGCCGTGCCGCGCCGTTACGGTGCGGCACGGTATTGAGTGCAGCGCAACATCAGCGCTAAGGCGTCCCGGTATCTCATTCCCCGGGAGCATTTATGAGCAAGCTGCACCTCGTCTTCGGCGGTCGCGTGAAGGACCCGATGACGCTCGATTTCCAGGATCCGACCAAGCTCGACGTCGTCGGCATCTTCCCCGACTATGCCAGCGCCGAAAAGGCATGGCGCGGCGCCGCGCAGCGCACGGTCGACGATGCCGAGATGAAATATGTGGTGGTCCACCTCCACCGGCTGATGGAGCCCGAAGCAGAGGGCTGAACCAGAATCTCCCCTCCCGCTCGCGGGAGGGGTCGGGGGAGGGCCTGTCCAAGCGGGCACCCCGGCAATGGGAGAGCGACATGCCCTCCCCTAGCCCCTCCCGCAAGCGGGAGGGGAATTCAGTCAGATAAACTCGATCTTGCTGACCTCATACCAGCGGTCCCCCGCTGGCACGGTCACCTCGACCTCATCGCCCAGGCTCTTGCCGATCAGCGCACGGCCCAGCGGCGAGTTGTAGCTGATCCGCCCGGTCTTCGCGTCCGCTTCGGCCTGGCCGACGATCTGGTATTTCACCGTCTTGTCGTCCTCGTCGAGCAAAGTCACCGTCGCGCCGAACACGATGCGGTCGCCCGACAGGTCACGCGGATCGATGATCTGTGCACGCGACAGCTTGTCCTCGATATCGGCGATCGTCGCCTCGACCTGACCCTGCCGCTCTTTCGCCGCATGATATTCGGCGTTTTCCGACAGGTCGCCGTGCGCGCGCGCTTCCTCGATGGCGTCCACGATCAGCGGACGCTCGGCTTTCAGCGCCTTGAGCTGCTCGTTGAGCTTCTCATAGCCTTCCGCCAGCATCGGCATCTTCTCGACCGTCGCCATTTCAGCACTTGTCCTTCGTCAAAGCCCCTTCCCCCGGCGCGCCGCAATCGGCCCGCTCGCACCCTAACCTTCGTTGTGGGGGATCAATTGTGCGATTGCGAATAGTAGGCCTGCAAGGGACGGACTTCAAGGGACTGGCCACTCAGGGCGGTAATCGCCTGTGATGCGGCGACGCTGGCGGGCGCCGTGGTGAAATACGGGATCTTCAGCGACAACGCCGAAGCGCGGATCGACTCGCTGTCCTTCAGCGACTGCCACCCTTCGGTGGTGTTGAAGATCAACGCGATATCGCCGTCGCGGATGCGGTCGACGATATGCGGGCGGCCCTGCGCCACCTTGTTAACCCGCTCCACCGGCACGCCCTGCGCCGTCAGGTAATCGGCGGTCCCGCCGGTTGCGACGATGGCAAAGCCCTGTTCGACCAGCAGCTTTACGCCCGGCAGCACCACCGGCTTGTCGCTGTCCTTGACGCTGACGAACACATTGCCGCCCTTGGGCAACACCGTCCCCGCGCCCAGCTGCGCCTTGGCAAAGGCCGTGGGGAAATCGCGATCGATCCCCATCACTTCGCCGGTCGACTTCATTTCCGGTGACAGCACCGGATCGACGCCGGGGAAGCGGTTGAACGGGAACACCGCTTCCTTGACCGCGATATAATCGATGTTCCGGTCGATCTTCGGCAGGTCCTTCAGCTTCTCGCCCGCCATCACGCGGCTCGCGATCTTGGCGATCGGGATGCCGATCGCCTTGGCGACGAACGGCACGGTGCGCGACGCGCGCGGGTTCACCTCGATCAGGTACACCTCGCCGTCCTTGACCGCGAACTGGATGTTCATCAGCCCCTTGACCTTCAGCGCACGCGCCAGCGCGTCCGCTTGCCGCTCGATCTCCGCAATGATCGCGTCGGGCAGGCTATAGGGCGGCAACGAGCAGGCGCTGTCGCCCGAATGGACCCCCGCCTCCTCAATATGCTGCAGCACGCCCGCCACGACCACATCGTCGCCATCGCTGATCGCATCGACATCGACCTCGATCGCGTCGCGCAGATACTGGTCGATCAGCACCGGGGCATCGCCCGACACCTGCACCGCGGTCTGGATATAGTGATCCAGCTGCTCGGGCGTATCGACGATCTCCATCGCGCGCCCGCCCAGCACAAAGCTCGGCCGCGTCAGCACCGGATAGCCGATCCGCTCCGCCACCGCGATCGCCTCTTCGCGGCTGCGCGCGATGCCGTTCTTGGGCTGCTTCAGGTTCAGCTTCGACACCAGGTCCGCGAACAGCTCGCGATCCTCGGCCAGGTCGATTGCGTCCGGGCTCGTGCCCAGGATCGGGATCCCCGCCTGCTCCAGCGCGCGCGCCAGGTTGAGCGGCGTCTGCCCGCCAAACTGGACGATCACCCCGGCGAGCGTGCCGTTCGACATCTCGACATGCAGGATTTCCAGCACATCCTCTGCCGTCAGCGGCTCGAAATACAGCCGGTCCGACGTATCATAATCGGTGCTCACCGTTTCCGGGTTGCAGTTGACCATGATCGTCTCATAGCCCGCATCCGCCAGCGCGAAGCAGGCATGGCAGCAGCAATAATCGAACTCGATCCCCTGCCCGATCCGGTTCGGCCCGCCGCCCAGGATCACGACCTTCTTGCGCTCGGTCGGCATCGACTCGCACTCGGGCTCGCCAAAGGACGGGGCCTCATAGGTCGAATACATATACGGCGTCTTCGCATCGAACTCGGCGGCGCAGGTGTCGATGCGCTTGAACACCGGGCGCACGCCCAGCTTGTGGCGCAGCTTGCGCACGTCCGCCTCGGTCACCCCGCCGGTCATCGCCTTGACGACCTCACCGATCAGGCCGGACGAGCGCGCCATCGCATCCGTGCCCTCGCGCAGGTTCGCCGAACGCAGCGCCAGCCACGCCAGTCGCTTGTCGCTGAACCCCATCGCCTTCAGCCGCCGCATCCCCGCCGCATCCTGCGGCAGGCCATTGCGGCACACGCCCTCTTCCGCAGCGATGATCTCGGCGATCCGCTCCAGGAACCACGGGTCGTACGCCGCCAGCGCATGCACCTCGGCCACCGTGAAGCCCTCACGCAGCGCCTGCGCCGCAATCAGCAGCCGGTCCGGCGTGCGCTGCGCCAGCGCCGCCTCGATCACGTCGCGCGGCGCGCCCTGCAGATGCTCCACATTGTTGAAGCCGGACAGACCGGTCTCCAGCCCGCGCAGTGCCTTCTGCATCGATTCATGGATGTTGCGGCCGATCGCCATCACTTCGCCGACCGACTTCATCGCGGTGCCCAGCGTCGCTTCGGCACCCTTGAATTTCTCGAACGCAAAGCGCGGGATCTTGGTCACGACATAGTCGATCGTCGGCTCGAACGACGCCGGGGTCGCGCCGGTAATGTCGTTGGTGATCTCGTCCAGCGTGTATCCGACCGCCAGCTTCGCCGCGACCTTGGCGATCGGGAAGCCCGTCGCCTTCGACGCCAGCGCGGACGAACGCGACACGCGCGGGTTCATCTCGATCACGATCAGGCGCCCGTCCTTCGGGTTCACCGCGAACTGCACGTTCGAGCCCCCGGTCTCGACGCCGATCTCGCGCAGCACCGCGATGCTGGCGTTGCGCATGATCTGATATTCCTTGTCGGTCAGCGTCAGCGCTGGCGCGACCGTGATCGAATCGCCCGTGTGGGTGCCCATCGCGTCGACATTCTCGATCGAACAGATGATGATGCAGTTGTCGTGCTTGTCGCGCACGACCTCCATCTCATATTCCTTCCAACCGAGCAGCGATTCCTCGATCAGCACCTCGGTCGTCGGCGATGCGTCCAGGCCCTTGCGGACGATCTCGATGAACTCTTCCTTGTTATACGCGATGCCGCCGCCGGTGCCGCCCAGCGTGAAGGACGGACGGATAATCGCCGGCAGCCCGACCTTCTCCAGCCCCTCCAGCGCCTCGGCCTCGGTATGCGCAATCGCCGATCGCGCGCTGTCGAGCCCGATCTTGTCCATCGCGTCGCGGAACTTCAGCCGATCCTCGGCCTTGTCGATCGCCTCGGCATTCGCGCCGATCATGGTCACGCCGAACTTTTCCAGCGTGCCGTCCTGCGCCAGCGCCAGCGCGGTATTCAGCGCCGTCTGCCCGCCCATCGTCGGCAGGACCGCATCGGGCCGCTCCTTCTCGATGATCTTGGCGACCACCGCCGGCGTGATCGGCTCGACATAGGTCGCGTCGGCCAGCTCGGGATCGGTCATGATCGTCGCCGGGTTCGAATTGACCAGGACGATGCGATAGCCCTCTTCCTTGAGCGCCTTGATCGCCTGCGTGCCCGAATAGTCGAACTCGCACGCCTGACCGATCACAATGGGACCAGCGCCGATGACGAGGATGGAGGAGATGTCGGTGCGTTTAGGCATTAGAGTGTAATCTCTGCAACAGGAGCTGACGTGGGAACCATCACGACGCCACTCTCCAGAGAGAATGCCGCCAGACGCCCATCAAATTTTTTTGAAGGCTTTTCGGGATTTGATGAGTCCCAGACCGCATGACCCGCCTTTGTCGTTTTGAGCAGAAGCCAGTGCGCGGAATCATGTCCACAAATCACTGCGCAGTCTTTGTCGAGTAGAGCCTTGAGCAACTCATAAGCTGCCAGCTTCGGATGCCCACGAACAACATCCTGCAAAGGCACCGCCCGAAAGCCCATCCGATAGTTGTCGAAAAGCCGATCCAGGATTGCCCGCAGCTGGTAAGCTTCAAAACCAGCAGTCAGAGTATAAGGGGTGAGCCAGCCAAAGCTGTGAACGGCGTCCAGCACATACCGCAGGGCGTCGTCTGGCTTCTCACTCTTCCATTCGGCGCAATCGCATAGGAAGTTCAGGATTGCATAGATGCCGCAAAGGCCATCTGCGTGCCCCTGCTGAAGCCCCGACTTCACCGCAACATCCCCACAAACCGCTCAAATAGATAGAAACTATCCTGCGGCCCCGGCGACGCCTCGGG
Organism: Sphingomonas sp.; assembly: GCF_030145815.1. Classification (GTDB taxonomy): domain Bacteria; phylum Pseudomonadota; class Alphaproteobacteria; order Sphingomonadales; family Sphingomonadaceae; genus Sphingomonas. The sequence continues at coordinate 210,032 of NZ_JAIXHL010000003.1, read as the reverse complement.
GTGGTACTGCACCGAAAACGCCCGTCCGCCGTCGATCTCGATCCCGCAATTGCTGCCGTCGAACAGCGACACATGCGTCTCGACCACGCCTGCGGGCAGCGTCGCGCTTTCGACCGCAAAGCCGTGGTTCATCGACGTGATCTCGACCGCGCCGTCGCTCAGCCGCTTGACCGGGTGGTTCGCGCCGCGATGCCCCTGGAACATCTTGGTCGTCTGCGCGCCCACCGCCAGCGCCAGCAGCTGATGGCCCAGGCAGATACCGAACAGCGGCTTCTTCGTCGCCAGCAATTCGCGGATCACCGGCACGGCATATTCGCCCGTCGCGGCGGGATCGCCCGGTCCGTTGGACAGAAAGATGCCGTCGGGGTTGAACGACAGAACCTGCTCCGCCGTCGCGGTTGCGGGCAGCACCGTCACCTTCGCCCCGGCCTTCACCAGATTGCGGAAGATATTGTGCTTCGATCCATAATCGATCGCCACGACATGCGGCCGCGCGCCATCGCCATCGACCTCATACCCAAAGCCCAGCCGCCAAACGCCGCCTTCCCACCCGAAATGCGTTTCGGTGGTGACGGTGATGGCCAGATCCATGCCCTCCAGCCCCGGCCAGGCCTTCGCCTGTTCAACCAGCGCCGGAATATCGAACTCACCCGAAGCCGAATGCGCGATCACCCCATTGGGCGCGCCCTTGCCGCGAATGCGCCGCGTCAGCGCGCGGGTGTCGATCCCCGACAGGCCGATGCGGTTGTGCTTCTTCATCCACGTGTCGAGATGCTCGACGCTGCGGAAATTGCTCGGCTCGGTTACATCCTCGCGCACGATCATGCCCAGCGCGTGCGGATTGTCCGCCTCCACGTCATCGGGGTTCGCGCCGACATTGCCGATATGCGGGAAGGTAAAGCAGATCATCTGGCCCGCGAACGACGGGTCGGTCATGATCTCCTGATATCCGGTCATCGCGGTGTGGAAGCAGACTTCCCCCGCCGCCGCGCCCTCGGCCCCGAATCCACGGCCCCAGATGACCTCGCCGCTCGCGAGAACCAGAACGCCTGTAGCTCCTTCAGGCACGATAATAGGCGTGGCTTCGGCCATCAGAGAAGGTCGCTCCTGTCAGTTTTTCCGGCGATGTCGCTAAGCGCTGCCCGCTAGACCGCTACCCCCCTCGCGTCAACCGCCTGTCGCGACTATCTGGGGCAAATTCCGATTCAGTTGAGAGATAAACCAAATGATCCGCGACGACATCAAGGCCGCCCTCGTCACCGCCATGAAGGGCGGCGACAAGGACGGCACCGCCGCCATCCGCCTGATCCAGAGCGCGATCAAGAACCGCGACATCGAAGCGCGCACGCAAAGCCCCGTCGCCGACGACGACGCGCTGGTCGTCGAAGTGCTGCAGAAAATGGTGAAACAGCGCCGCGAATCGATCGAGATGTTCGAAAAGGGCGGCCGCCAGGAACTGGCCGACAAGGAAAAGGCCGAGGTCGCAGTGATCGAAGGCTTCCTCCCCGCCCAGATGAGCGAGGAGGAAACGAAGGCCGCGATCGAAGCGATCAAGACCGACCTCGGCGCCACCGGCATGAAGGACATGGGCCGCGTGATGGCCGAACTCAAAGCCCGTCACGCCAGCAGCCTCGACATGAGCAAGGCCAGCGGCCTGGTAAAGGCCGCGCTTAGCTGAGGGGCTGGCGGCGAGGCGCCGCACGCCATAATCTCCCCCCCCGCTTGCGGGAGGGGTCGGGGGAGGGCCTGCCCACTCTCCCCGAACCCCACCCAAGAATTCCTTCCGCCAACAATGCTTGGCGTCGCGGCAATCCCCGCCTAAACGCCCCTCATCATGAACGCACCCAACTCCTTCCGCGCCCAGCCCGATGATCGCGGCCATTTCGGCCAGTTCGGCGGGCGCTATGTCGCCGAAACGCTGATGCCGCTCGTCCTCGACCTCGAGCGCGAGTATAAGGCCGCCAAGGCAGACCCCGCCTTTGCCGCGCAGTTCGACGACCTGCTCGAACATTATGTCGGCCGCCCCAGCCCGCTCTATTACGCCGAACGGCTCACCGAAGCGCTTCGCGAAAACGCACCCGACGGCATGGGCGCCGAAATCTGGTTCAAGCGCGACGAGCTCAACCATACCGGCGCGCACAAGATCAACAATTGCATCGGCCAGATCCTGCTCGCGATCCGCATGGGCAAGACGCGGATCATCGCGGAGACCGGCGCGGGCCAGCACGGCGTCGCCACCGCTACCGTCTGCGCGCGCTTCGGCCTGCCCTGCACCATCTTCATGGGCGGCAAGGACGTGTCGCGCCAGCAGCCGAACGTCTTCCGCATGAAGCTGCTCGGCGCCGAAGTCCGCCCGGTCACCAGCGGCGCAGGTACGCTTAAGGATGCGATGAACGAGGCGCTGCGCGACTGGGTCGCCAACGTCCATGACACGTTTTACATCATCGGCACCGCCGCCGGCCCGCACCCCTATCCTGAACTGGTCCGCGATTTTCAGAGCGTGATCGGCAAGGAAGCGCGCGCGCAGATGCTCGCCCGCACCGGTCGCCTCCCCGACCTGCTCGTCGCCGCGATCGGCGGGGGCAGCAACGCGATCGGCCTGTTCCACCCGTTCCTCGACGATGCCGATGTCGCGATGCTCGGCGTCGAAGCCGCTGGCGAAGGCCTGAACAAGAAACACGCTGCCAGCCTCGCTGGCGGCGAACCCGGTATCCTCCACGGCAACAAGACCTATCTGCTGCAGGACGAGGACGGCCAGATCACCGAAGCGCATTCGATCAGCGCCGGCCTCGACTATCCCGGCATCGGCCCCGAACATGCCTGGCTCAAGGACATCGGCCGCGTCACCTACACCAGCGTGACCGACACCGAAGCGCTCGACGCCTTCCAGCTGCTCTGCCGCACCGAAGGCATCATCCCCGCGCTGGAGCCTTCGCACGCGATCGCAGCCGTCGCGAAAAAGGCACGGGAAATGCGGGCAGATCAGGTGATCCTCGCCAACCTCTGCGGCCGCGGCGACAAGGACATCTTCACCGTCGCCGAGGCGCTGGGGGTGGAGATATGAAGCAGCTAAAACGCATTGGCCTCGGCCTGTGCGGCATCGGAATGGTCGTCGTATTGGCGTCGTTCGCCCTTCGATATGTGATTGACGAAGGCTCGACAGACACTATCGCGATAGGTGGAGCCATCGCGGTTTTTGTCGGCGGGGTCCTCTGGATGACGTCCAGCTTTGTCCGCCTGCTAAAAGGCGAGGTAAGACTTCGACCTTGGGACGCTGTGAAACTCGCGTCCCTTTATTTTGTCATCTTTCTCGCGCTGCGCCTTGGGCTATGGGCAATTTTTCCGAATATGGAACGTGATCTTGTGAAGGCGCTCTTGGTGTCGCTTCTCATTGCGCTAGCAATGGGCCTCCATTCAACCGCTTACCGGAGGCGCACGTGACCCGCCTCGCCACCACTTTCGCCGCCGCCGCGTGCGATCACCGCGCCGCGCTCGTCACCTTCGTCACAGCGGGTGACGGCGACACCGCCGCGATCCTCGACGCGCTCGTCACAGGCGGGGCCGATGTGATCGAGCTCGGCATGCCGTTCACCGATCCGATGGCCGATGGCCCGGCGATTCAGGCCGCGAACCTGCGCAGCCTCGCCGCCGGCACCCGCACCGCCGACGTGCTCGCCATCGCCGCCGCCTTCCGTCAGCGCCACCCGGAAACCCCGCTGGTGCTGATGGGCTATGCCAACACCATGACCCGCCCGACGCCCGAAGCCTTCGCGCAAAAGGCAGCGGACGCAGGGGTCGACGGCGCGATCATCGTCGATATCCCGGCGGAGGAAGCCGACGAGATCGCCGCCTTCGCCCCGCATGGCATCGCCACCATTCGCCTCGCCACCCCCACCACCGACGCCGCGCGCCTGCCCGCCGTGCTCGATGGCGCGAGCGGCTTTCTCTATTACGTCTCGGTCGCCGGCATCACCGGCAAGCAGCAGGCGGCGCAGGACAGCATCGAAGCCGCCGTCGCCCGCCTGAAAGCCGCCACCGACCTCCCCGTCGCGGTCGGCTTCGGTGTCCGCACGCCGGAACAGGCCGCCGCGATCGGCCGCGTCGCCGATGGCGTCGTCGTCGGCTCGGCGATCATCGACATCATCGCGGCAGAGGGCGCCCATGCCCCCGCCGCCGTCCGCACCTATATCCAATCCCTGTCGGCCGCGCTGGCCGCAGCACGCAAGGAAACCGCCGCATGAGCTGGCTCACCCGCGTCCGCAACGCGATCTCGCTCGTCATCCCGAACAAGGCGGAGACGCCCGACAACCTGTGGCACAAGTGCAAGGGGTGCGGGCAGATGGTGTTCGTCAAGGAGCTGCAGGAAAACCAGTCGGTCTGCCCGATCTGCGACCATCATGAGCGCATCGGCGGCCGCGCGCGGTTTGAGCAATTGTTCGACGCGGGCAGCTACACCGTGCTCCCGAACCCCAAGGTCGCCGAAGACCCGCTCAAATTCCGCGACCAGAAGCCCTATCCCGCCCGCATCAAGGCCGCCCGCGCCAGCACCGGCGAGCAGGACGCGTTCCTCAACGCCAGCGGCACGATCCTCGGCCAGCGCGCGGTGATCGGCGTGCAGGATTTCGCCTTCATGGGCGGATCCATGGGCCAGGCGGTCGGCGAAGCCTTCATCGCAGGGGTCGAGGCCGCGATCGGCGCCCGCGCGCCCTACATCGTCTTCACCGCCAGCGGCGGCGCGCGCATGCAGGAGGGGATCCTCAGCCTCATGCAGATGCCGCGCACCACCGTCGCCATCTCGATGCTCCACGACGCCGGCCTGCCCTATATCGTCGTGCTGACCGACCCCACCTCGGGCGGCGTGATGGCGGCCTACGCGATGCTCGGCGACGTCCAGATTGCCGAGCCCAAGGCGACGCTTGCTTTCACCGGCCGCCGCGTGATCGAAAGCACGATCCGCGAAAAGCTGCCCGACGATTTCCAGACCAGCGAATATTATCTCGACCACGGCCTGATCGACATGGTCGTCCACCGCAAGGACCTGCGCGAAAAGCTCGGCGCGCTGATCGGGTTGCTGGTGGAGGAAAAGGCGGCGGCGTAACCTGTTGGGGAAGGGCGCGCCATAATCTCCCCTCCCGAAAGCGGGAGGGGAACCATGGACCACGCCACCTCTCGAACCGCCAGCTCGACGACCACAAATTCCGCCGCCAGCACAAGTTCGCCCCCTATATTGCCGACTGCTTCTGCCCGGCCAAAGGCCTGGTCGTCGAACTCAACGGAAACACTCACCGCGCCGACCGCGACGAAGCGCGCGACATCTTCATCCTCCGCTCCGGCGTCACCACGCTCCGCTTCACAAATGCCGAGGTGCGGGACAATATCGAAGGCGTGCTTCAGACGATCCTGTAGAAGCTGAAAGCACTTCCCGACAGGTCGCCCGACGACGCCAAGACTGCCCCACCCCAACCCCTCCCCTGAAGGGGAGGGGCTATCGAGCGTCGCTATTCCAGCCGAATCCTCCCCCCAGTGCCCGCCGCCCCGCTCATCGTCGTCGAAGCCTTGCTCCACCTTCACTCAGTGGCCAAGCTGGGCTGTAGCTACGATTTGGAGGACCCAGATGGAAACCGCAGCCGTCATCCTGATCGTTGCCATTCTGGCGCTTTGGCTGCTTGGCGCGAACTTGAAAAAGGTTGCACCTAATCAGGAGTGCGAAAGCGCTACAGCCATCGATCTTTCAATGCTGCCAGAGCGCTTCGTTATCTTCGATTTCGAAACGACTGGACTGAATCCCGACAGCCACGAGATTATTGAGATTGGGGCAATCCGAGCCAACCGAGACTCGGATATGCATGAGACGTTTCAAACCTTCGTCATCCCGCAGGGGCGGATATCGGCGCGCATCACGGACATCACCGGCATTAATCGCGAAATGGTCAAGCGCGACGGGCTGCCGCTCGATCAGGCGCTAAGGGAGTTTCGAGCCTTTGTCGGCGAACTACCCCTCATCGCCTACAATGCCGATTTTGATGATGGATTCTTGAAGTCAGCTTGCCGACGCGTCGAGACTGAGAGCTTCGCGAATGAAGTTTGCTGCGCACTGAAAATGGCGCGTCGTGCATGGCCGGGGCGGCGCAGCTACAAGCTTGCAGAACTGGCTCGAGACGGCGGGTTGTCGCTCGAAAACGCACACCGCGCGCTAGGCGACTGTCACCGAACCTTAATCGTGTACACGGCGGCGGCTCGTAAACTGCGCAGCCATAAATGACGCGCCAAACCTCCGCGCACACAACCCCTCCCCACCGCCCCCACACCCGCTATACACCCGCGCAATGCCCGATCACGCGACCTCTTCCTCCCCCGCCGTCCAACGCCAGCTCGACCGCCTCTGGGCGCTCGGCCCCGGTGCCGATGTCCTCGGCCTCAGCCGCATCACTGCGCTGCTCGACCGGATCGGCAACCCGCACCGCAACCTCCCGCCCGTGCTTCATGTCGCGGGGACCAACGGCAAGGGGTCGACCTGCGCCTTCCTCCGCGCCGCGGTCGAGGCTGCGGGGCTCACCGCGCATGTCTATTCCAGCCCGCATCTGGTTCGCTTCAACGAACGCATCCGTCTCGCCGGCCAGCTGATCGACGATGCCACCCTCGCCACCCTGCTCGAACAGGTGCTCGATGCCGGCGGCGACATCGGCGCGAGCTTCTTTGAGGTCACCACCGCCGCCGCTTTCCTCGCCTTCGCCCGCACCCCGGCGGACGCCTGCATTATCGAGGTGGGTCTGGGCGGCCGCCTCGACGCCACCAACGTCATCCCCGCCCCGGCCGCCTGCGCCATCGCCCAGCTCGGCATCGACCATCAGGCGTTCCTCGGCGACACCCCCGAAGCCATTGCGGGGGAAAAGGCCGGCATCGCCAAGCCCGGCGTCCCGCTCGTCACCATGGCCTATGGCAACAGCGTAACCGCGCGCATCGCGGAGGTCGCGGCCGCCGCGAACGCCCCGGTCCACGCGCGCGGCACCGCCTGGGACTTCACCGTCACCCCCGATCGCCTGATCTACCGCGACGCGCGGGGCGAGGTCGCGACCCCGCTCCCGACCCTCGCCGGCCCGCATCAGCCCGCCAACCTCGCGCTCGCCATCGCCACGTTGCGCCACCAACGCGTGCTGGAGATTCCCCACAGCGCCTTCGCCGCCGCCGCCACCGCCGCCCGCTGGCCCGCGCGGATGCAGCGTCTGACCCCCGGCCCACTCCACGCGCGCCTGCCAGCCGGAGCCGAAATCTGGCTGGACGGCGGCCATAACGAAGCCGCCGCTCAGTCGGTCAGCGCCACGCTGGCACAGGTCGCAGACGGCCGATCTGCGCACCTGATCCTCGGCATGTTGTCGAACAAGGACGCGACCGGCCTGCTCGCCCCCTTCGCCCCACTCGCCGCCAGCTTCACCGCAGTCCCGGTCCCCGGCCACGCTCACCACGACCCGGCCGACCTCGCCGCCACCGCCCGCGCGCTCGGCATCCCCATTACCGCCACCGCCCCGGACGTCCCGACCGCGCTTGCTGGCATTCATGCGGACGCCCCGCTCGTCCTCATCCTCGGCTCGCTCTACCTCGCCGGTGAAGTGCTCCGTGCAAACGACGAACTCCCCGACTGATCCTTATTGCGATTGACTATCAATAGAAGATTGGCACACTGGCACTCCAGCACAAGGAGTCGCCCGTTGCGCCAATCCCCCGCCCGCGCCGAAACCCTCGGCGCCCTCCTGCCCCGGCTCCAGCCCGAGGATCCCGCCGCCCGCCTGCTGCTGTTCGGCATCCGTCAGCTTGGCGCGCACGGCCTGTGCGACGCGGCCGCCGCCCACGCCTTCGTCACCGCCTTCGGCAAGGGCTTCCGCCGCCCGCTCCTGCTGCTCCGCACATTGATGGCCGAAATGTCGACGGCCAGCGCCGGCCCGATCCAGATCGCCCCGTGGTGCTGCGCCCGCATGACCGCATCCGAAGCCGCGCTGCTCGAAGTCATCGCCAGCGTCGAACGCGACAGCGAACGCGCCCGCCTGCTCCTGTCTGACCTGCTCGGCATCCGCCGCGTCGATGGCGTGCTGGCAACGGCACACGCGCTCGCCAACGCCTTCGCCGACGCCGGGATGCCGGTGGAGGCTTAGCTGTCCCGCGCGCGCAGTTGCGCAAGCGTATCAGCGGCCCAGCGATACATCTCCGCCTCCGCCGCGCGCTGCTGCCGGTCGAGCCGCCGCGCCCGCGCCTCGACCTCTTCCAGCTGCGTGCGCGCCTTGTTCTCCCATCCCTGCGCCAGCAGCAGCGCGGCATAGCGGCACCGCGCCTCTTCGCCGGGCAGGCGGGTCACGATGTCAGCATATAGGTCCAGCGCCTCCTGCGCGCGGCCAAGATGCTCCAGCATGCGCGCGCGCAGCAGCGACAACCGGTCCCGCTCGGACTGGCCAGACGGGGGATCGAGCGCGTCGATCAGCGCCAGCGCCTCGGCGGCATGTCCCTGCTCAAACACCGCCCGCGCGATCTTGCGCTCGATCGCGGCATCACCCGGAACCCCGCTGCGCGCATCGCGATAGGCGGCCTCCGCCTCGCTCCACCGCCCGAGCTCGGCACAGGCATCGCCCAGCCGGACCTTGTTCGCCACCGTGTCGGCCAGGTCGAGCGCATCGCGCGCCGCGCGCAACTCGCGCTCCGGGTCGAGCGCCGCCACCGCCTTCGCCCGCGCGGTGCGCACATGCCGGTTGCTCACCAGTCCCGGCAGAATCTCGACGATGATATAAGCGATGCTGCCCACCACCGGCAGGAAGATCAGCGCCGCGAGCCACAAGGTATTGCGGCCCGTCTTGACGAGATGCACGACCAGCGCGACCTGAATGCCGATCACGGCGAGATAGGCGATCATGCCCGGACCTTCTCCGCCCGTGCATCGCCCTCGCCCTCGGTCCCGGCATTGCCGATCGACCGGTCAACCAACCCGGATGCCATCATCCACCAGAACAACAGCACCCCGGGCAGCGCCAGCACGGTCGTGAACAGATAATAGTTCACATATCCCATGCCCTCGATCATCTGCCCGGCACCGGTACCCGACAGCAGCCGCCCGATAATACTGGCAGCCGCCGAGAGCAGTGCGAACTGCGTCGCAGTGAAGCTGAGATTGCACAGTGCCGAGAGGTAGGCGACGACGCACACCCCACCCACGCCGCTCGCGAAATTCTCGAACCCCATCGCTAGCGCCATTCCGATGTTGCTCTTCCCGCTCGCCGCCAGCCATGCAAAGCTGGCGTTGGAAATCATCATCAGGAACAGGCTGAGCAGTACCGACCTCTTCATACCTAGTTTCGCAAACAGCACCCCGCCAACGAAAATACCAGCCAGCAGCGCGACGAACCCGATGAGCACGTCGTAAAACGCGATCTCAGTATTGGTGTAACCGAGATCGTTGAACAGCAGCCGCAGCGTCAAATTGGCGAGCGTATCGCCAAGCTTGTGCACCAGGACGAACAACAGAATGACCAGCCCGCCTTCGCGGCGGAAGAATTCGACCAGCGGCCCCATCTTGTCTTCGCCGGTGAGCGCAGATGCTTTGGGTTTAAGCGCGGCGATGCCCAGCAAAACCGCTACGCCTACGACACACAATACGACAGCCAGCGGGTCGCTCCACCCCCGCCACAGTCCCGCAGCGACGCCTAGCACCGGGATCAGCCCGATCCAGGACAAGGCGCTGGGCTTGCCGGCATCACGTGCCCGCCGGGCGGTCAGGTCGAACAACGGGAAAAGATAGCCGACCAACACCATGTTGGAGAGGATGTTGACCCCCAGCGCCTGATCTACCCACCGCGCGACGAGGTAGAGCGGGACAAAGGCGAGGATGAAGGCGAGATAGGCGCGCTGCGCCATCCGCTCGGGCCATTCGCGGCTCACCTTGCGCTCCGGCTCACCCACGATCAGTCCGGCGAGGATCGCGGGCAGCGCAAAGATCGCGCAGGCGGCATAGGCGACACCCCATCCCGCCCCGTCCGCGACATACAGCGCCAGCCCGCCCGCTCCGGCCGACCCGATCCGCCAGCCATATTGCGACATGCCCGACCCGATACCCAACTGGCGCGGTTCGAGCAGTTCGATGCGATAGGCGTCGATCACGATGTCGAACGTCGCTCCGGCAAGACCAACCATGATCGCCGCCGCCACGACCCAGCCGAGCGATGCGGTCGGATCGAGGCTGCCCAGAAACACCACTGCGGCCGCGACCAGCGCCCCGGTGACGATCAGCCAGCTGCGCCGCATCCCGATTGCGCCCAGCACTGGGATCCGGAACTTGTCCACCACCGGCGCCCACGCCCATTTGAGGTTGTAGGCAAGGAAGGTCAGCGCGAACGCGGTCACCGCCGACTTGGTGATCCCGTCCTGCGCCAGCCGCGTGGTCAACGTCGCGCCGATCATCGCAAAGGGGAAGCCGGACGAGATGCCGAGCGCCAGCGCGGCGAGCGGTGCCTTTTCGAAATAGGGCCGGATGCCGTCGATCAACGATCCACTGGCCGGCGTCACCGCGTCATTCATGCAATCCCCCAAACTCTGGCCGCGAACCCTAGCGGGAAAAACGCGGCTGCAAAGCCCGGGGACGGATTATTGCGCGACGGACTGGAACAGGCGCAAGCCCGACGGAATGCGTTTGGGCGCGCGTCCTTCGGCCAGCGCCTCGCAAATGTCGATCGCCGCAACCAGATCGCGCTGTTTATATGGCTTGGTCAGGCATCCCAGGCCGATCGGCTCGAACTCCGCCGGATCGCGACCAGTGACGATCAGTACGGGGATGTTTTCCGCGCATGCCGCGTGCGCCACGTCGGCACCGTTGCCATCGCGCAGCCCCAGATCGACCAGCACGATATCGGGCTTCTCAACCGCGATGATATGCCCGATCGCCTCGCCCACAGAATCGGTCGTGGCGACGACGGTAAACCCTTCTTCGGACAGGAAATGTTCGGTGTCGAACGCAACCAGCGGCTCGTCCTCGACGATCAGCACCCGAACGATTTGCCGTTTCTTCCTGCCGAATACCATGACCCACCCGAACGTTACGCCCTGACAACGCGTTAAGCGCCTGTAGGTTCGTCGCCGCACAAGATTTTTGCGCGAAACCCAAACCCGCTGTATCGCGCGCCAATGTCCCCTTCATCCACCAATCAACCTGAACGGCAACCTGCCAAGGCCGGCGAACGCATCGCAAAGTTGCTCGCCCGTGCCGGAATCGCGTCGCGGCGCGAAATCGAACGCATGATCGCCGAGGGTCGCGTCGCGATCGACGGTCAGGTCCTGACCACGCCCGCGACCGTGCTGACCTCGCTCCACGGCGTCACCGTCGACGGCAACCCGGTCGCCGCGCCCGCGCCGGCACGTCTGTTCCGCTTTCACAAGCCCGCCGGGCTGCTCACCACCGAACGCGATCCCGCCGGTCGCCCGACCATTTATGACCGGCTACCCAAGGGTCTGCCGCGCCTGATGCCGGTCGGCCGCCTCGACCTCTCGACCGAGGGGCTGTTGCTGATGACCACCGATGGCGAGCTCAAGCGCCAGCTCGAACTCCCCGCCACCGGGGTCGAGCGCAGCTACCGCGCCCGCGCTTATGGCCAGGTCACGCAGGAGCAGCTGGAGGACCTCATGCTCGGCGTCGAGATCGAAGGCGTCCGCTACGGCTCGATCAACGCCAATCTCGAACGCCGTACTGGCGCGAATGTGTGGATCGAACTGACCCTGACCGAGGGCAAGAACCGCGAAGTCCGCCGCGTCCTCGAACATCTCGGCCTCAAGGTCAGCCGTTTGATCCGCACCCGCTACGGCCCGTTCGAACTCGGCGACATGCCCGTCGGCGCGGTCGATGAAATCCGCCAGCATGACCTGGTCGTCTTCCGCAAGGCGCTGACCGGCCCGGGCGGCGGCAAGGCGGCGTCGAACCTGCAATTGTCGGGCAAGTCCAAGGCGGTCGATGCGCCGCCGGAAGAGGCCCCCGCCGACGCCACCGCCGCGCGCGCCGAACGCCGCAAGGCTGGCGCACAGATCAGCGAGCCGGAAGCCTATAAGCCCGCGCGTCCCAAGGCCGAAAAGAAAGGCCCCGAGAAGTTCGGCGTCGCCCAACGTCGTCGCCACCAGGCCAAGACGCAACGCCAAGCCAACCCCGCCGCGTTCGGCGAGGGCCAGACGGAGCGGCAACGTCGGCCGCGGCCCGATACCGCTGATGGCGCCGTTCGACCACCACGGACCCCGCAACGAAAGGGCAAGCCCTTCACCAAACCCTCCGCCACGCGCCACGCCCAGCATGACGATGACGGCAGCCCGCTGCTCGACCGGCCCAAGCGCGCCTTCCGTCCCGACGACCGCCGCCCCGGCGCCCCGTCCGGCAAGCGCCCGCCAGCGGGCAGGGGCGGCCCGACCAAGCCTCCGCGCGGCACGCCCGCGCCCAGCAAGCGAGGGCCGCGCAAATGAGGATCATCGCAGGAACCTGGCGCGGCCGCCCGCTGATCGCGCCCAAGGGCGACGCCACCCGCCCCACCGCCGACCGCACGCGTGAAGCTTTGTTCTCAATGCTTACCAGCCGCGTCGGCAGTTTCGAGGGGCTGGCGGTCGCCGACCTGTTCGCCGGCTCCGGTGCGCTCGGCCTGGAAGCGCTGTCGCGCGGCGCCGCCTCATGCCTGTTCGTCGAACAGGACCGCGCCGCGCTCGACGCCCTGCGTGCAAACGCCGACAAGCTCGGCATCCGCCCCGACATCCGCGCAGGATCGGTCCTGTCGCTCGGGGTGGCGACCAAGCCGCTCGACCTGATCATGATGGACCCGCCTTACGGCACCGGCGCGGGCGCGGTTGCGCTCGACAAGCTTGCCCGGCTCGGCTGGACCAGCCCCGCGACCTGGATCAGCATCGAAACCGCCAAGGGCGAAAAGGTCGAGGTCGACGGCTTCGTCACCGATACGGAGCGGGTTCACGGCAAGGCGATGCTGACGATCTTGCGGCAAGCGCCCTGACGGCGCATACTCGCGATATGGGAAAGCTCGACCCGATCTACTCGGAATTCGAAACCGAGGAAGAGGCGCAAGCCTACGACACCTGGTTCCGCGCACAGGTGGAAGCCGCGCTCGCGTCGAACAAACCGCGCATCCCGCACGAGGAAGTAAAGGCACGGATCCGGGAAATTCTTGACGGGAAACGGCGTGTTGAGTCTTCGCTGGGAAGCTGACGCGCTTCTCCAGTATGAGGTCCTGATTCAGTTCGTTCGGGATCGAAACGAACGGGCGGCAGAAGCGCTCGCACTCCGAATCGACGACGGCGTTGAACGGGTCTGCCTATTTCCTCAATCAGGCCGCCCGGGGAAGGTCGAGGGAACGCGCGAGTTAATCGTCCATCCCAACGACATCGTCGTGTACCGAACGACCGACACGGCGGTCGAAATACTGCGCCTGTTACATGCCCGCCAACGCTACCCCTGACCCGCGCGCGGGCGCAGCGCCAGTAGCGCCACCAGGCTCAGCACCGCCGCCGCGCTCAGATACCAGCCGACCGGTGCCAGCCCCCCGTCCATCGCCAGCTTTTGCGCGATCACCGGGGTCAGCCCGCCGCCGATCACGCCCGCAATGTTGAACGCCATCGACACACCGGTATAGCGCACCCGCGCCGGAAACAGGTCGGTCAGCCACGCGCTCAGCGGCCCATAGACAAAGCCCATCGCGAACAGCAGCAGCGCCAGGAACGCGAACACCCCGCTCAGCCCTGCACCCATCAGCGGCGCGATCACAAACCCGCTCCCCGCCACCATCACGCACCCGGCCGCCAACACCCGGCGCGGGTCCCAGCGCGCATCCGCCGCCCATGCCGCCAGATAAATCCCCGCCGCCATGAACAGGATCGCGACCAGCTGAACGCTCAGAAACGCAGGCTTGTCATAGCCCAGCGCCTTCGTCCCCCAGCCGAGCAGAAACGCCGTGGCGATATAATAGGTCGCGAAACAGCATACCGCGCCCAGCGTCCCGTCGACCAGCACCCCGCCGTGCCGCGACATGACCTCACCCAGCGGCACCTTGGGCGGCGGAGCTTCGGCCAGGCACGCCTTGAACTCCGGCGTCTCGCCCAGCTTCAGCCGCACCCACAGCCCGACCAGCACCAGTGCCGCCGACAGCGCGAACGGAATGCGCCAGCCCCATGCCGCGAATTCCTCTGGCGTCATCCAGCTCAGCAGCAGCAGGAACAGCCCATTCGCCGCGATGAACCCGGCCGGCGCACCCATCTGCGGCGCGCTGCCGAACCGCGCCCGCCATCCCGGCGGCGCATTCTCGACCGCCAGCAATGCCGCCCCGCCCCATTCGCCACCCAGCCCAAAACCCTGCCCGAACCGCAGCACGCACAGCGCAAATGGCGCGATCCACCCCGCCATTTCATAGGTCGGCAGGAACGCCACCAAGGTCGTCGACAGGCCCATGGTCAGCAGCGACGCGACCAATGTCGCCTTGCGCCCGATCCGGTCGCCATAATGGCCGAACACCGCAGCCCCCAGCGGTCGCGCGAAAAAGGCCACGCCCAGTGTGGCAAAGCTCAGCATCTGCTGAACCCCGGCGTCACTCGTGGGAAAGAAAATCTGCCCGAACACCAGGGCCGCAGCGGTCGCGTAGATATAGAAATCGTAGAACTCGATCCCCGTCCCGACAAAGCTCGCCCACAAGGCGCGCCGCCGCCGCGTCCGCTCAGCGTCCATCCGTGTGCTCCCCGCTACCGACGCCCCCCGGCGCCGTTATTTCTTCGTTTCATAACAGGTCGTGCGCGTCACCTGCACCACCTTGCCGTCCTTGTCCTTGATCTCGTTGCGCCCCTCGACGCACGGCTTCTGTTCGGGCTGCTGGTCCTGGAATCCGCCCGTCCGCCACCCGACATACAGCGCCACCAGCGCCAGCGCCGCGATCAGCACCAGCCTGCGTTTGTCGAACCTGCGCTTCAATTTATCCAGCATGCGCCCTCCCTGCCTCAAGGAAAGGCGCTGTGCAACGCGTGACGTGCGGGACGCTCCGGCTTAGAGATAATCCTCCAGCACCAACGACACCTGCCGCGCCGCCCCGCCCTGCCCGACAGTCAGCGGCAGCACCGTTCCCACCGGCCCGGAAGTCTGCCTGATCAGTTCTTCAAAGCGCATCCCCGACAACCGGTCGCCCGCCTTGATCCCCGCCTTCTCCGCGGGGCTGCCCGCGCCGACCACGCCCGCGACCATACCGCTGCCTGCGCGATCGACCCACAGCCCGGCCCGATTATACCGCGCCGGCTGCTGCACCTGCCGATTGCGCTTCAGGAACAGCGCGCCGTCGCGATTGCTCGTCGCGATGTTGAACAGGCGCAGGATCGGCAGCCCGATGATTCCGGCGTCGAAAATGTCCCAGTCGGGATCGTCACGCATCTGGATCACCGCGCCCTCGACCGTCGCGCCCGCCAGCTCCAGCCGGTCGACCCGTACCATCCGCGTCTTGCCCTGCGGCGCAGCCGGGCTCCAGCGCGGCGCATTCCACAGCCCCGCCGCCTCGGCGGTTTTGCGATAGATGCGCATCACGCTCGGCATCCCGGTATCCAGCCCAAAGCGAAAGCTCCGCCCGTTCAACGCCGCATCGGCGAACAGGAACTTCCGGTCCGCCGTCGCCCCCTTTTGCGCGATCCCCTTTTCGAACCGCGTCGCACCGGGGAGCGCGGGCAGCCCGGCGCCATGCGCGCGCCACACGCCCGCGTCGAAATCCACCTCGCCATCGGCCAGCGTCAGCACCCATGCCGGCAGCGACCCGATCGCCCCATCGCCCAGGTCGCGGTCCACCCCGCCCAGCTCCAGCGTCTCCAGCCGCAGCCGCCCGCCCAGCATCACATTCTTCGCCTGAAAAATGGGATAGTCGGTCCGCCCCCAGGCAAGATTGAGCCGCCGACTGCCGATCCGATTAAGGTTCAGCGTCTCGGCAATGCCGTTGTTGATCAGCCCCATCTGCCCGCCAGTATCGAGCGCCAGCAGAAAGGCGCGCCCGCCGCCGAACATGGCTTCGACCAGAACGCGGTCGTCGGTCAGCCGGATCGGCACCGTGACCGGCGTGGCTGTCTGGGCCCGCGCCGCGCCGCCCAGCATCGCCGCTGCCGCCCCGAACATCAGCGGCCGTCGTGCGATGTTCATTGCCGATCTCCTTGAAGCTACTGGATAAACTGTCCCGCAGCTTGATGACGATAGCAAGACAGCAATCGCGCTTGCCCCGACTCGCCGCGTTCCCTACCTGTTCGCAATGTCCGTACCTCAGCCTTCGCCCGACGATCCCCCCTATCTGCGCGGCCTCAATGCGCCACAGCGCGAAGCCGTGCTCACGCTCGACGGCCCCGTCCTCGTCCTCGCTGGCGCCGGCACCGGCAAGACCGCCGCGCTCACCGCCCGCCTCGCGCATCTGCTGTGGACCTGCCGCGCCTATCCGTCGGAGATCCTCAGCGTCACCTTCACCAACAAGGCCGCGCGCGAGATGCGGGAGCGCGTCCGCGGCCTGGTCGGCGACGCGATTGAGGGGATGCCGTGGCTCGGCACCTTCCACGCGATCGGCGCCAAGATGCTGCGCCGCCATGCCGAGCTGGTCGGGCTTCAGAGTAACTTCACCATCCTCGACACCGACGACCAGCTGCGCCTGCTCAAGCAGCTGATTGTCGCCAACGACCTCGACGAAAAACGCTGGCCCGCGCGCCAGCTCGGCGGGTTGATCGACGGGTGGAAGAACAAAGGCCTGACCCCCGACATGCTCGATGCCGGCGAGGCCGAGCATTTCGCCAACGGTCGCGGCCAGGCGCTCTACCAGCAATATCAGGACCGGCTGCGCGCGCTCAACGCGTGCGACTTCGGCGACCTGCTGCTGCACATGCTCACCATCCTGCGCACCCACCGCGACGTGCTGGCGCAGTATCAGCAGCGCTTCCGCTACATCATGGTGGATGAGTATCAGGACACCAACAGCGTCCAGTATCTCTGGCTCCGCCTGCTGGCGCAGGAGCGCAAGAACATCTGCTGCGTCGGCGACGACGATCAGTCGATCTACAGCTGGCGCGGTGCGCAGGTCGAAAACATCCTGAAGTTCGAAAAGGACTTTCCCGGCGCGAAGGTCATCCGCCTCGAACAGAATTACCGCTCCACCCCGCACATCCTCGCCGCCGCCGGCGCCGTCATCGCCAACAACAGCGGCCGCCTCGGCAAGGAATTGTGGACCGAGATCGACGTGGGCGAAAAGGTCCGCGTCATCGGCGTGTGGGACGGCCCGGAGGAAGCCCGCCGCGTCGGCGAAGACATCGAGAGCGCGCGCATCCGCACCGGAAAATCGCTCGACGATTTCGCCATCCTGGTCCGCGCCCAGCACCAGACGCGCGAGTTCGAAGACCGCTTCATCGCCATCGGCCTGCCGTACCGCATCGTCGGCGGCTTCCGCTTCTACGAACGCGCCGAAATCCGCGACGCGCTCGCCTATCTCCGCCTGGTGCAACAGCCCGCCGACGACCTCGCCTTCGAACGCATCGTCAACGTCCCCAAGCGCGGCCTGGGCGACAAGGCGATCGCCAAGATCCACATGCTCGCACGCAGCGAGGGCATCCCCCTGCTCACCGCCGCCGCGCGCATTCTCGACACCGACGAGCTGACGCCGCAAGCCCGCCGCGCGCTCGGCAGCTTCGTCGGCGACGTCGCCCGGTGGAGCCAGATGCTATCCTCCCCGGAACGGGGAGGGGGACCATCGCAAAGCGATGGTGGAGGGGGCGCGCGGCAAGCAACCACGTTCGAGTCCGGGCGGATCGGGTCCCTCCCCCACACCGAACTCGCCCAGATCATCCTCGACGAAAGCGGCTACACCGCGATGTGGCAGGCGGACCGCACCGCCGAAGCCGCCGGCCGCCTCGAAAACCTCTCCGAACTCGTCCGCGCGATGGAGGAGTATGAAACGCTCGGCGCGTTCCTCGAACACGTCTCGCTCGTCATGGATAACGAGAATAACGCCGACGAGCCCAAGGTCACGATCATGACCATCCACGCGGCCAAGGGGCTGGAATTCGACACCGTCTTCCTCGCCGGGTGGGAAGAAGGCCTGTTCCCCAGCCAGCGCTCGCTCGACGAAGGCGGCCTCGCCAGCCTCGAGGAGGAACGCCGCCTCGCCTATGTCGCGATCACCCGCGCGCGCCGCCAGGCGACGATCCTCCACGCCGCCAACCGCCGCATCTACGGCCAATGGACCAGCAGCATCCCCAGCCGCTTCGTCGGCGAACTGCCCAAGGAACATATCGACGAGGAAAGCACCCTCTCCGGCGGCGCCTCACTCTGGCGTGCCAACTGGAGCGAACACACCGACCCCTTCGCCCATGTCGGCCGCGGCACCGGCCGCGGCCCCGGCTGGCAACGCGCCGCCGCCCCCAGCTCAACCTTCACCACCGCCCCCAAGCGCGTGGCGGAGAACCGCGGCAGCGCGGTGAGTCTGGGCAACAAGGGCCGCGACGACCTTTCGCTCGGCATGCGCGTCTTCCACCAGAAGTTCGGTTACGGCGAAATCGTCGAGATCGAAGGCAACAAGCTGGAAATCGAATTCGAGACCGCCGGGCGGAAGCGGGTGATGGATAGCTTCGTCAGCAACGACGCCTAGAAAAGCCCCTCCTCTTCAGAAGAGGGGTTGGGGTGGAGGACACTCGGCAGAGCCAACCGCCTAATCCCCCCGCAACATTCCCGCCAAATCCTGCCCGGCATAGGCGATGGTCAGGATCACCACATCATCACCCGACACCACATAACCAATCGTCGCGCGCCGCCGAAACGGAATGGTCCGCAATCCGAGCCGAAGATCGTCACGCGGCGTCCCGCGATGTGCGAACTCCGCCAGCGTCAGGCACCGCTCGATCAGATCGCTTGTGAGGTCATCGGCGACCTCCGCCGAAGCCTCCTGCGTCACATAGGTCCGCAACGCATCCAACTGCCGCCAAACACGCGGCGCGAACACAATGCGGTATGGCTTCATCCGTGCGCGCGCCGCGCGTCCGCAAGCTTCCGCCGCACCTCATCGACCGTCATCACCGCAGCGGGATCAGCCTTCCACGCATCATAAGCGGCGGTCAGTTCGTCCTGTTCCCACGCCACCCGCACCGGATCGTCGTCCCGCGTCGCCAGCGCGCGAAGGCCCTCCTCCACGACCTCACTCACACTCGCATACTCCCCCGCTCTGACCCGCGCCTCAACGGCATCGGCCAGATCTTCGGGCAGTTCGATATCAAGGCGACGGGTGGATTCCATCGGATGACCTCTGGCGCTATGATGGGAGGATATGATGGAAATTGGGGCGGTTCAAGCGAGGAGCTTCCAAAGAGAAGCCTATTGCGCTTTTGCTCAGATCGAAGGAAAAAAGCGCCAGGTTACCTATGAGAATTTCATAGGATTCGAGTTTTTTACAGTTCTCAGAACACGAGTAATTTCTGGCCTTTCAAGCGGGACGATCAAATGTCGAGCGAATGGGATGGGATATACGCCGCATATATGACTGGCTCGGAAGGCCAAGGATTTGCTCTATTCACTTTTATCGGTGGTCGAATTGTAGGTTCGGACCCGATGGGAGTTTTGTTTGATGGGCGTTACGACGAAGATGGCGAGGGCACCATCTCAGGCAGCATCACCGTCACCGTTCCCGCAAACGGCACGGTGATTCAAGGTGTCTCTACTGGCAGTTCCGAGATGACCTACGCCACTCCAATAACGCTGGCGAAGGCTGATTTGGAGGCGGCGTTTTTCCCAGTCGAAACACCGCTAGGAGCGGTTAACGTGCGTCTGCAGAAACTGAGGAATTTGAACTGATGCCTACTGGTTGGTTCGAACCCGCAGTCGTCGCCGCCTTCTTGAGCGCAATCGCAGCGGTCGCTGCCGCAGTTGCTACTTGGCGTGGACCAATCGCAGCCGCGAGAATGGCGGAAGAACTTCGCAGGCAAAATCAAGATGAACATGAATCAAGAAGCTTGCGGCGATCGGTGTTTGTATCCATCATGCAGAATCGCAGGGAGATTTGGCACGAAGACGCCGTGAAAGCATTTAATTTGATCGATGTTGCTTTCGCAAACAGCATACCCGTGCGAGAGGCGTGGGCAGAGTTACTTCTAGGGTTAAATGCATCCCCTTACGTTGACCATATTATCGACGAGCGCTTACGCAAATTGTTACGGGAGATGGCGTCTGACCTCGGGCTATCTTCCAGCTTGCGTCAGGATGATTTCGGAAGGGTCTATCTTCCTAATGCTCTGTTGGAAGAACGGAGCGTACGCGATCTAGAGCGAAAAGCGGCCTTGAAGCGCCTGACCGGCGAAACTTCACCAGCTTCAAACTCAAGCGAGTTACCGGATACCGTTCAAGCCAAGTTCCCACCAAAGCCAACGTAGCAATCTGTCAGCTACGCCCAACTTTGAATGGATTCGAACTTTGAGGCTCGACGACAAGGCTCCGCGTTAGAACAAACCAAAAACAACCCCTTTCCTACAAGCCCCATCCCAGCACATAAGCTGGTGGATGAACGACTCACCCACCCCGCCCGCCCCATCCTCCACCGGCTTGTCCGACGAGGATGAAGCCATCCTCACCTTCACGCCCGCCCCCACCTGTGGCCGCGCCGATGGCTGGGCTGCGCGCCGACAAACGGACTTCATCCACGCCCTCGCCGTCATGGGCACTGTCACCCGCGCCTGCAAAGCCGTGGGGATGAGCCGCCAGACCGCCTACAAATTGTGCGAGCGGCCCGAGGCAGCGGACTTCGCCCGGGCATGGGATGCGGCGTTGATGATGGGCCACGACCGCATGTCCAGCATGGCGATGAACCGCGCACCCACCGCCAGCTCGAAACCACCGCGACAGTGTAAAGCTAGTGTAAACTTCCGCGCTCGACCCGCACCGCGCCAACCGCCCACAGCGCCCATGCGATCAACAACGGCTGCGCCAGCAAGCGCGGCACATGATACCACGCCGACAGCCCGCCGCCGCTCCCGCCCAGCCACGCCAGGTCGATCATCGCGTGCTTCACATTGGCCGGCCACACGCACAGCGCATAGAGCGCCAGCGCCCAGCCCGCGGTCAGCCGCCATTTGCGGGTCATCAGTGCCGCAACACAGATCAGCTCGGCCGCGCCGGTGGTCAGCACCACCTCGCGCGCGTCCCACGGCACCCATGAAGGCACGATCCGCACCATCGCGTCGGTGTACAGGAAATGCGCCAGGCCGGCCGCTGCATAAAAGATCGCCAGCGCCCACCGCCCGATCCGCCGCGCCCGCGTCTCCGGCACATCGGGGCGCGCCTCGTCCATCGCCTACAGCTTCGCGGCGGCTTCGATGATCGGCACGAACTTCTCGGCGGTCAGGCTCGCCCCGCCGACCAGCGCGCCGTCGACATTGTCGACCGCCAGGATGGTCGCGGCATTCGCGCCCGTGACCGACCCGCCATACAGGATCCGAATCCCCTCGGCCTTCTCCGCCCCGACCATCATGCCCAGCTTGGCGCGGGCGATGGCGTGGATCAGCTCGATTTCCTCCAGCGTCGGGGTGCGCCCGGTGCCGATCGCCCAGCGCGGCTCATAGGCCAACGTGAACCAGCTGCCGTCCGCATCCTCGGGCACCGACTTCTCGATCTGCGCCTGCACCACCCGCTCGGCGCGGCCGGCATTGCGCTCCGCCTCGGTCTCGCCGACGCACAGGATGACGTTCAGGCCATGGCGATGCGCCGCCGCCGCCTTGGCCCAGGCGTCGTGGCTGGTCTCATTCTGGTCGGCCCGGCGTTCGCTATGCCCGACGATGGTCAGCGTGGCGCCCGCGTCCTTCAGCATCGGGGCCGAGATGCACCCGGTATGCGCGCCGCTGTCATTCTCATGGCAATCCTGCCCGCCGATCGGCATCCCGCCCGCGACCGCCACCGCCGGAGCGATCAGCGTCGCCGGGGGGCACAGCGCGACATCGACGCCGGGATGGTCCGCCGCCGCCTTGGCGATCGCCGCCACCTCGCCCAGCGAATCGGTGACGCCGTTCATCTTCCAATTGCCCGCCACCAGCTTGCGCCGCATCCCGCTTCCCCTTTGTCCACTATTGGACAAGCCGATAGGCCGCGCGACCAAACCGCACAAGCGCCTTGCCCGCCCGCGTTACCGTTGTCGCTTGATGCCCGTGCCCCCGCCCCCTAAAGCGGGCCCAATTCTTCCCATTTCAGCGGGTATCCATGCTCACCAATTTCCGCCGCATCATCTTCTCGACCCCCGGCAAGATCGTTGCCCTGCTGCTGCTGGTGGCACTGGGCGTCGGCTTTGCGATGATGGACGTGCAGAATCTGGGCGTCGGCGGTCCCTCGGCGAACGGCGCGCTGGTCCAGGTCGGCGACAAGAAGCTGACCCAGCAGGAAATGCAGGACCGGTTGAACAACGCGCTGGAGCGCGTCCGTCAGCAACAGCCGATGCTCGACATGGCACAGTTTGTCCGCACCGGCGGGTTCGATCAGGTGCTGAACCAGGTGATCGACGGCATGGCGCTGGAGGAATATGCCGCCGAGCACGGCATGGTCGTCTCCCCCGCCGCGATCGACGGACAGATCGCGTCGATCCCGGCGTTCCAGGGCTTCGACGGCAAGTTCAGCCAGCAGCGCTTCGACCAGTTCCTGTCCGAACAGCGGATCACCGCGGAGCAGGTGCGCAGCGACATCCGCCGCGAAACCTTGGTCCAGTGGTTGATGGCGCCGATCGCCAACCCGGGCCCGGTCCCGGCGGAACTCGCGCTGCCTTATGCTTCGCTGATGCTGGAACGGCGCAAGGGCTCGGTCGGCTATGTGCCGATCGGCGCAATTGCTCCCGGCAACCCGCCGACCGAGGCGGAGCTTCAGGCCTATTACAAGAAGAATGTCGGTCGTTACACGCTGCCCGAGCGCCGCGTGGTCCGTTACGCCGTGGTGACGCCCACCCAGTTCGAGGCCGGCGCCAAGGCGACCGAGGCGGAGATCGCCGCCGAGTATAAGAAGAACGCGGCGCAATATGCCGCCACCACCCGCCGCAATCTGGCGCAGATCATCGTCGCCGATGAAAACGCGGCGAAGGCGATTGCGGCGAAGGTCAAGGCCGGCACGTCGATGGCCGATGCTGCAAAGGCCGCCGGTCTGCAGGCCTCGACCGTGCCCAACGCCGAGAAGGAAGCCTTTGCCCGCGCGAGCAGCCCCGCAATCGCCAACGCTGCCTTTGCCGGAGCACAGGGCACGGTAGTCGGCCCGCTGCGCTCGCAACTCGGCTGGCACATCGTCAAGGTCGAGGGGATCGAACAGGTCGCCGGCAAGTCGCTCGATCAGGTCCGCGGCGAACTCGCCGAAACCATCGCCAAGACCAAGCTCGCCACGGCGCTGGCCGATGTGCGCGCCAAGATCGACAGCGAGATCGCCGGCAACGCAACCTTCGACGAACTGGTCGCCGGATCGAAGCTGAAGGCCGAAACCAGCGCCCCGCTCTTCCCCGATGGTCGCGCCACGACCGGCGGTGAAACGGCGCCGGACCCCACGCTCGCCCAGATCGCCCAAGCCGGTTTTTCGATGGAGCCGACCGACGATCCGCAGCTGGTCGCACTGGGCAGCGAAGGCGCCTTTGCGCTGGTCAAGACCGACCGCGTCGTCGCCGCCGCCCCGCGCCCCCTCGCCGAAATCCGCCCGACGGTCGCCGACGACCTCGTCCGCAGCCGTCAACTCGACGGCGCGCGCAAGGCCGCCAATGCGATCGTCGCCAAACTGAGCAAGGGCATGCCAATCGCCCAGGCGATGAAGGAAAGCGGCCTCACCCTGCCCGCGATTCAGCCGCTTGATGCCTCGCGCGGTCAGCTTGCCCAGATGGGCGACCAGTTGCCCCCGCCGGTGCGCCTGATGTTCAGCATGGCCGAGAAGAAGGCCAAGGCGATCCCCGCGCCGGAGCGCGGCGGCTACTGGATCGTCCAGCTCGACGACATCGAAGAGGGCAATGCCAAGGGTAACGCCGCGCTGATCGGCCAGACCCGCGGCCAGCTGGGCCAGCTGATCGGCAACGAATATGTCGAACAGTTCGCCGCCGCCGCGCGCAAGGCGGTAAAGGTCAAGCGCAACGAAGCCGCCATCGCCGCGCTGAAGGCGCAGTTGAGCGGTCAGGCGACGGGCGGCAATTGATCGCGATGCGCGGGGGGATTGAGGGGCTCGACACCGCCCGCGCGGAGCTCGCCGCCGGGCGTCCGGCGCTGATCTGGCGGCGCCAGCTGGCCGACACCGACACCCCGGTCGCCGCCGCGCTCAAGCTGATCGAGCCGGGCCGCGGCGACTTTCTGCTGGAATCGGTGGAGGGCGGCACGGTGCGCGGCCGCCACAGCATGATCGGCCTCGCCCCCGATCTCGTCTTCCGTGCCCAGGGACAAGCGGCGGAGGTCAATTCGAACTGGCTGACCGACCGCGACGCGTTCGTCCCGGCGGATGCACCGACGCTCGACGCGTTCCGGGCGCTTGTCCAGTCGTGCCGCATCGACGTTCCGGCCGAATTGCCCCGGGCGCTGGCCTGCCTGGTCGGCTATTTCGGCTATGAGACGATCGGTCTCGTCGAAACCCTGCCCCGCGCCGCCAACGACGCGCTCGAATTGCCCGACATGATCTTCGTGCGTCCGACCGTCATTCTGATCTTTGACCGGCTGGCGGACTCGCTGTTCCTCGTATCACCGATCTGGCCCGACGCAGCGCGCGATCCCCAGCAGCAGATCGACACCGCTGCCGATCGGATCGAGGCAACCGCCGCCCGCCTCGCCGCCGCCCCGCTCCCGCCTCGCTTCACGGCGGATCCGGCGGACGTGGTGCCGCAACCGGTCGTGCCGGCCAGCGACTATGCCGCCATGGTCGACCGGGCGCGGGACTACATCACCGCCGGCGACATCTTCCAGGTCGTTCTCGCCCAGCGCTTCACCGCGCCCTTCACGCTGCCGCCGATCGAGCTGTATCGCGCGCTGCGCCGGGTGAACCCCTCGCCCTTCCTCTATTTCCTCGACCTGCCCGGCTTTGCGCTGACCGGATCGAGCCCCGAAATCCTCGTCCGCGTCCGCGACGACGAAGTGACGATCCGCCCAATCGCCGGTACCCGCCCGCGTGGCAAGGATGCCGCGGAAGATGTGGCGAACCGCGACAGCCTGCTCGCCGATGCGAAGGAGCGCGCCGAGCATCTCATGCTGCTCGACCTTGGCCGCAACGATGTTGGCCGGGTGGCAGAGGCGGGGTCGGTAAAGGTTACCGACAGCTACACCGTCGAATTCTACAGCCATGTCATGCACATCGTGTCGAACGTGGTGGGCAGATTGCGCCCCGATGCCGATGCGCTCGACGCGCTGTTTGCCGGCTTCCCCGCCGGCACCGTCAGCGGCGCGCCAAAGGTGCGCGCGTGCGAGATCATCGCCGAACTCGAACGCGACCAGCGCGGTCCCTATGCCGGCGGCGTCGGCTATTTCTCCCCCGACGGGTCGATGGACAGCTGCATCGTCCTGCGCACCGCGATCGTGAAAGACGGCACGATGCACGTCACCGCTGGCGCCGGCATCGTTGCCGACAGCGACCCTGCCTATGAGCAGCGCGAATGCGAGGCGAAGGCGGGCGCGCTGTTCGCCGCCGCGCGCGAAGCCGTGAGCCGAGCGGCGGAGCCCGGTTTTGGCCAATAACTAGTCGTCGAGTTCGGCACCGCGCGGCATTGCCGCTTCCTCGTCCTTCTTCGCCTTCATCTCCGCCTTCCACTGCTGCAGCATCCGGATCGTGCAGCCGCTCTGGCCATAACTGCCGATCGGGCTGCAGCTGCCCGGCAGGGTAACGCGATTGACCTCATCGACCAGTTCGGCGCGGCGCACCCAGCTCGTGCCCTCGGGCCCCGGCTCGGTCTTGCGCAGCGCTTTTGGAATGCGGAACGGGGAGTCGCCGGGGCGGGCACAGATCACCACTTCGTCCGCGCTCTCCGGCTTGGGGCAGGATTCCTCGCCGTAAAGCAGCACGCTGCGCACGCGTTGAGGCGGCGCACTGCTATCGGCGCCGCCCTGTTCCTGCGCCATCACGGGGGAGCTGGCCAGCGACGCGATGAGGACGAGACGGATCATACTGGCCTCCTAAGACGATAATCGTGCTATCGCACATCGCCCGATTAAGCTGGGCTGAACCGCTATGTCCACGCGAAGCCGCATTTACCCCAAACGGGTGAATTTACAGCTTGCATTGAATTACCCAGCGCGGGTAAGGCCACCCCATGACGACGTTAGCCGGTTCCAAAATCCGCCGTTTCCGCGAGGAACGCTCCATGTCCCGCGCTGCCTTTGGCGCGTGGTTCGACACGCCTGGGTCGACCGTTCAAGGCTGGGAAGAGGACGGCAAGCGGGCCTCTCCCGCCGTTCTCAACCAGATCGCGGCGAACGGGATCGCACATCATCAGGACTGGTATGTCCATGTCCGCAATTTGGAGCAGGCGATGGACTGGACCCCTGACAGCTGGACCCGGGCCGAGGCACGGCAGCTTCCGATTTACCCCGACAGCGCCGCGCTGACTGCCGCGACCGATACGCTGTCGAATTTCCCCCCGCTCGTGTTCGCGGGCGAGGCGCGCGCGCTGACGCAGGAGCTGGCCCGTGTGTCGCGCGGTGAGGCGTTCCTGCTGCAGGGCGGGGATTGCGCCGAGAGCTTTGCGGAGTTCCACCCGAACAACATCCGCGACACCTTCCGTGTGATCCTGCAGATGGCGGTCGTGCTAACCTTCGCGTCGAAACTGCCGACCGTGAAAGTCGGCCGGATGGCGGGCCAATTCGCCAAGCCGCGTTCTGCGGATACCGAGACAATCAATGGCGTCGAGCTACCCAGCTATCGCGGCGACAATGTCAACGACATCGCCTTCACCCCCGAAGCGCGCATCCCCGATCCGCAGCGGATGATCCGCGGCTATACCCAGTCGGCGGCCACGCTGAACCTGCTGCGCGCCTTTGCCAGCGGTGGCTATGCCAATCTGCATCAGGTGCATAAGTGGACGCTCGATTTCATGGGCCGCAGCCCGTGGGCCGACAAGTTCGCCGATGTCGCCGACCGGATCGGCGAGGCGCTCGACTTCATGGAAGCGTGCGGGATCAACCCCGAAACCGTGCCGCAGCTCAAGCGCACCGATTTCTATACCAGCCATGAGGCGCTGCTCCTGCCCTATGAGCAGGCACTGACCCGGCAGGACAGCCTCACCGGCGACTGGTACGATACCAGCGCGCACTTCCTGTGGATCGGCGACCGCACCCGCTTCGACGGGTCGGCGCATGTCGAATTCCTGCGCGGCATCGGCAACCCGATCGGGATGAAGTGCGGCCCGAGCCTTGAGCCCGACGCGCTGCTGCGCATGCTCGACACGCTGAACCCGACCCGCACCCCGGGCCGAATGACGCTGATCACCCGCTATGGCCATGACAAGATCGAGGAGGGCCTGCCCAAGCTGATCCGCGCGGTGAAGCGCGAAGGACATCCGGTGGTGTGGAGCTGCGACCCGATGCACGGCAACGTGATCAAGGCCGCGAACGGCTACAAGACCCGCCCGTTCGATCGCATCCTCGCCGAAGTGCGCGGCTTCTTCGCCGTCCACCGTGCGGAGGGCACCTATGCCGGCGGCATCCATGCCGAAATGACCGGGCAGAATGTCACTGAATGCACCGGCGGCATGATCGACGTCAGCGAACACGACCTCGCCGATCGCTACCACACCCATTGCGACCCGCGCCTCAACGCGGGCCAGAGCCTGGAACTCGCCTTCCTGCTCGCCGAAATGCTGAACGAGGAAATGAGCGAGCGGCGCAAAGCGGCGTAAGCCACTCCTAGGGGAAAGTGCCAGAGGGCCTGTAAGCCGGGTTCTGTCCACGCGGCCCTTTCCCCTTGCGGAGAGGTGCGCGCGATAGGCGACCATTCCTCTAGGCCCGCATTTGCATGGGGGCTCAAGCAATCAACCCGGACCGCGGGGCGGAACTCCCCATGCGCGGTCCCTATTCGATCTTGCTCCCGGTGGGGTTTGCCGTGCCGCTTCCGTTGCCGGTCGCGCGGTGCGCTCTTGCCGCACCCTTTCACCCTTGTCCTTACCCCGAAGGGCAGTGGACGGTCTGCTCTCTGTGGCACTTTCCCTGACCCCGGCGAACCGGGACCGCCGGGCGTTACCCGGCACCGTGTTTCCGTGGAGCCCGGACTTTCCTCGGTGCACTTTCATGCAACGCGGCCGCCCGGCCCTCTGGCGTAGGCGGCGATAGGCTTAATCGCGACGCGGTGCAAATAGCGGTTTTGCGGAGGGCCACCACGACAGCCACGCCTCCACGACCAGCAGCGGCAGGACGAAGCTCAGCCACCCGCGCGTCGCCGCGCGCAGTTCGGCATTCTCGATAAAGCCCAGCAGCACGCCGCCCCCAGCCGCCATCATCCGCACCCAGACAAACGACAGCGCGATCGCGGTCGCGCGGATCACGAACGCGCGGTGCACATCGAACCGCCGCCGGCGCGCCGCCTGCCACGCGAGCAGGACAAAGCCGAGCCACACCGCTGCGAACAACGTCAGCGGCACCTGCGTCTCCTGCGCCGCAATCGTGCTGCCCAGATGCAGCGCGAACAGGCCAGCCAGCATGGACGCGCCGAGATAGGCACGGCCCAGCGCGCGGTGCAGCCATGGCCAGCGCGCGCGCACCGATGCTGCAAACTGAATCGGCGCAATCAGCAGCACGGGGATCGCCAGTGCTACATGCGCAACATACCAGACGCGACGCCCCCATAGCGTCTCCCCCATCGGTACCTCGCGTGACGCGATGAAGGCAAACGAGTCGGTCAGGAACCAAGCGGCGGCAACGGCGACGATCAGCCAGAACCACGCCCAGCCCCATCGCCGCGCGACGCTCACCTTCTGTCCGCGCCCTTGACCGTCGCGGGTAGGCGATAGCGGGCGTCGTCGATCGCCACCTCGATCGCATCCTTGTCGATGATCGTCACGGTCGCCGCCTGCGCGCCATCGGCAGCGACCACGCCGCGCCCGTCGCGCGTGACCCGCAGCCGGTGAAACCCGCCATCGGGGTGACGGACCGTCAGCATGAGTCCGTCCTGCGTCTGCGCGCGGTCAATCGTGCAGCGCGTGGAAAAATCATCGCCCCCGCCCAGGGCGCAGGGGATCCGCCCCTCGGCCTCGTCCCGCGCCGCCTGCGCGCGCGCGTCTTCAGCATGATCCGCCTTGGTCTTGACCGGACCGGGATCGCAGGCGGCGAGCGCGATCAGCGCCACCGCCCCAATTATTCTAGATATCCGCAAAGACATGCGTTTCGGACTTCGCCCCTGGATGCGTTACCGCGCCCTTATAGGCAGGTCCGACATTCTGCGCATAGCGCCACAGTGCGCCCGACTGATAGTCGTTGGTGCGCGGTTGCCATGCGGCCCGGCGCTCGGCCAGCACGTCTTCCGCGACGAGCAGGTCGATCGTCCCCGCCTCCGCATCGATGCGGATCGTGTCACCATCCTCGACCAGCGCGATCGGCCCGCCCTCGGCCGCTTCCGGGCCGACATGGCCGATGCAGAAGCCTCGGGTGGCGCCCGAGAAGCGCCCGTCGGTGATCAGCGCAACCTTCTCCCCCATACCCAGGCCATAGAGCGCGGCGGTGGTCGACAGCATCTCGCGCATCCCCGGTCCGCCCTTCGGCCCCTCGTAGCGGATCACTACGACCTCACCCTCGGCGATCGACCGCGCTTCGACCGCGGCAAAGGCGTCTTCCTCACAATCGAAGCAGCGCGCCGGCCCCTCGAACTGCAGCCGCGCCATCCCGGCGACCTTCACGATCGCGCCGTTGGGGGCGAGGCTGCCGCGCAGGCCGACGACACCGCCGGTCGGGCTGATCGGCGTCTTGACGTCATAGATGACCTTCTGGTCGGGGTTCCAGGTGACCTGATCGATATTCTCGCCCAGCGTCTTGCCGGTCACGGTCATGCACTCGCCATGCAGCAGGTTATTCGCCAGCATCGACTTCATCAGCATGTAGACGCCACCCGCCTCATACATGTCCTTGGCGACGTACTTGCCACCGGGTTTGAGGTCAGCGGCGTAAGGCGTTGTTTTAAAGACCTCGGCGACGTCGAACAGGTCGAACTCGATCCCCGCCTCATGCGCCATGGCGGGCAGATGCAGCGCGCCATTGGTCGACCCCCCAGTCGCCGCAACGATGCGCGCCGCATTCACGAACGCCTCGCGCGTGCAAATGTCGCGCGGGCGAATATTGCGCTCCAGCAACTCCATCACCTGATACCCGGCAGCGACCGCAATTTGCTCGCGGCTGGTATAGGGCGCGGGCACCATGTTGCTGTTGGGAAGCGACAGGCCGATCGCCTCACCCACGCACGCCATGGTGTTGGCCGTATACTGGCCGCCGCACGCGCCATGACCTGGGCATGCGACCTTTTCGAGGGCATGGACCTCGCTGATCGGGCAAGTGCCGGCGGCGAACTTGCCGACGACCTCGAACACATCGACCACGGTGACGTCGCGGTCTTGGTAGCGGCCCGGCAGGATCGATCCGCCATAGACGAAGATCGACGGGATATTGAGGCGCAGCATCGCCATCATCATCCCCGGCAGCGACTTGTCGCACCCGGCAAAGCCGACCAGCGCGTCATAGCAATGGCCGCGGACACTGAGCTCGACCGAGTCGGCGATGACCTCGCGGCTGACCAGCGAGGATTTCATCCCCTGATGGCCCATCGCGATGCCGTCGGTCACGGTGATTGTGTTGAAGCGCCGCGGCATGCCGCCATTGCTCTCGACACCCTTGCGCGCGGCATCGGCTTGGGCATCCAGTGTGGTGTTGCACGGCGCGCTGTCATTGCCGGCGCTGGCAAGCGCGACGAACGGGCGCGCAATCTCTTCTTCGCTCAGCCCCATGGCGTAATAATAGCTGCGGTGGGGAGCGCGCTCGGGCCCGACGGAGACGTGGCGCGAAGGCAGGCGGGATTTGTCGAAACGGTTGGTCATGGCAGCGCCTATGTCGCTGCTGCCCGCTCCTGCGCAAGATGATCGCGCACGAATGTTACCAGATTCGCGAGAATTTCGCACCAACGCGCCACCCCGGTCGGGTCGGAAATGCAATCGTTGCGGATTTCGATGCCGAGATACGGCGTTCCGGTCTCTTCGGCGTGCCGGTTCATCGTCGCGTTGAGCAGGCGCCCCGAGTAGGGCTCGTTATCGCCCGTCACGATGCCCTGCCCCGCTAGCCAGTCCACCGCCAGGCGCGCCGCGCGCGCATCGCGATTGTAGAGGATTCCCGCCTCCCATGGCCGCGGTACGGCGATGCCGCTTTCGAGCGCAGGCGTGAAGCTGTGGACCGAGACGATCAGCGCCGGGCGCTGCGCACGCACCTGCGCCGCGATCGCGCGATGATAGGCCGTGTGGAAGCGCGCGATCCGTTCGGCGCGATCTACACGCTCATTTCCCGGGATCGCGTGCCCGTCGCTGACATGCGGGATGAGGCCGGGCGCATCGACCTCGCGGTTGAGGTCGATCACCAGCCGCGACACGGTGGCGAGCAATGCGGGCGCGCCGAGACGCTCGGACAGCCCCCGGCTCACCGCCGCCGCACCGATATCGATCGCGATATGCTTGTCGAGCAAAGCCGGATCAATGCCGAGATCGATATCGCCCGGCACATGGTTGCTGGCGTGGTCGCACAGGATCAGCACGTCGGCGTCGCCCGCGATCCGCTCGACCACGCTCATCGCTTGCCTCCCAGAAATGCGTCGAGCCGCTGGGCAAAGCCAGGCGAGCCGAACGCGTTCTCGAACGCCTGATCATGCGCCAGATTGGCCGGGTCGCGCATGATCAACTTGAGCAGGCGCACGGCATCGGGATCATTTGCGCAAATGGTCGCCGCCATGGCCCGTGCCGGCCCGGCAGCATCGCTTGCGCGGCAATGGGCGAGTCCAATCCGCAAGGCCTCGTCGGTGTCGATGCGGTCGCCAGTGAAGAGCATCCGCGCCGCCTGCCCCGCCCCGACCCGCGCGTGCAGTCGCGCGACATCGCTGGCGGGATAGCCGATGCCGAGCTTTGCCGGGGTCGTCGCAAACAGCGCCGCGTCCCCCGCGACGACGATATCGCATGCCAGCGTCAGGGCAACAGCTGCGCCGAAGCATCCGCCGTCCACTGCAGCGATCACCGGGATCGGCAGTGCCGCCAATGCCTCGATCCCCGCCGCCATCGCGGTGCGGAAGCGGGTGCGCAGCGCCGGGTCAGCGATCAATGCCGGGAATTCGGACAGGTCCGCTCCCGCCGAGAAGACCCCCAGCATCGCGGACTCGACGACCAAAACATGCGCGTCGCTTGCCACGACCGACGCCGCTGCATCGGCAATCGCGTTCCATGCGGCGATCGGCAAAGCATTGCGCGCTCCGCCCCGGTCGAGCGTCAGCAGCGCGATGGTTTGATCGAAGTGAAGCCGGATCATCGGCGGCCCAGAGGGCGAGGATGGCGCCCGCCCGAAAGCGGGGGCCACCCACGGGCGTCTCGCTCCCGGCGCATGACCCGCAACGGACTATCAGCAAGAACGGGGCCAACCGCCAGCGCTCTCCCAGTCAGCGCCCGCGCGGCACCACCGCGTCCCGATATGGGGCAGCAACCTGTCACGACAGCACCGTTTCGAGACACCACCAATCCGGGTGTTCGTGGTGCAAACGTTCGGCCGCTGCCGCGCCGCTTGCGCCATCCGCAAAGGTCGCAAAGCAGGTCGCGCCTGATCCCGACATCCGGCACAGATCGGCACCCGGCTGGCATTCCAGCCAAGCCACCGCCTCGGCAATCTCCGGCGCGACGGTCAGTGCCGGCGGGTAGAGATCGTTGCGCCCCGCTTTGGCCCGCATAATCAGGTCGCCCTCCGCCGGAATCGGTCCGCGATCGACCCGGTCCCATGCCGCGAACACCGGCCCAGTCGACACCGCGACCCCTGGGTTGACCAACAGCACCGGAACGCCGGGCGCCCCGTCGATCCACTCCAATTGCTCACCCCGCCCGGTCCCGACGGCGGTCCGGCCATAGAGGCACGCGGGAACATCCGACCCCAGCGCATCGGCGACCGCGAACATCCGCTGGTCCTCGATTGCCACGCCCGCCCGTCGGGCCAGCAGCCGCAACGTCGCCGCCGCGTCTGCCGATCCGCCGCCCAGCCCGGATGCAACCGGCAACCGCTTGTCGAGTGTGATCTGCCCCGGCGTCGCTACGCCGAACGCCGCACCGAACGCATCCCGCGCGCGCGTCACCAGATTGTCGCCCTCGCCCGCCAGCACCGCCCCGAACGGCCCTTCGACCGCAAAGCCCTGACCATCGGGATCAAGCCGCACGACATCGCCATCGCGCACGAACGCGAACAGCGTCTCCAGTTCGTGATAGCCATCATCCCGCCGCCGCCGCACATGCAGCGCCAGGTTGAGCTTGGCCGGAGCGGGCTCGATCAGGATCAGTTTGCCGCCATCCTCTGCACGACGCCATCGGCCAGCTTCTCCGCCAGCCGCTTCTTCTGCGCCGCATCGGCATTGATCGACGCCGCGCGCCAAGCATAGCGCGCCTCGAACCGGCGCCCCGCGCGCCAATAGGCGTCGCCCAGATGCTCATTGATCGTCGCGCTGCCCGGCTGACCCTGCGCCGCCTGCTCCAGCAACGGGAGCGCACGCGCGATATCACCGATGCGATAATAGCCCCAGCCAAGCGAATCGGTGATGGCGGGATCGTCCGGACGCAGCCGGTTCGCCCGTTCAAGCAGCGCGACCGCCGCCGTCAGATTCTCGCCACGCTCGACCTGCGCATAGCCCAGATAGTTGAGCGCCACCGGCTCGTCCGGTGCCAACTCCACCGCTTTGCGCAGATGGGGCAGCGCACCCGCCCAGTCCCCCGATCGCTCCAGCGCGCCGCCAAGCTGAAGGTGGTGGATCCAGTTGGCCTCGGCGCCCGCCCGCGCCAGCGCCTCGGCATAGAGTCGCGCGGCCTCGCCATCGCGCCCCTGATCGGACAGCAGGTCGGCATAGCGGCGGATGTCCCGCACGCTCGCCCCTTTGGCCGTGGCGAGCGCCTGCGCCAGCGCCAGCGCCTGTGCCGGGTCACCCTGTTTGCGGCGCAGCTCGATCCGCTCGGCCACCGCTGCACTGTAAAACGGGCTGTCCGGACGGATTGTGCCCAGCACCAGCTGCGCCCGGTCTAGAGCGCCCTCTTCGCCCAGCGCTGCGGCGAGCAACAGCCGCGCGCGGTCGTCGCCGGGATCGAGCGACAGCGCCGATCGCGTTAGCAGGATGGCGAGTGTCTGCGTCTCCTGCCCCTGCAGATCGGCGGCAAGGCGCGTCAGCAGCCGGCTGGTCCCGAACGCCGCGCCGGGTCGCGCCGCGACCAGCCCGTCACGCAGCCCGGTCATCGTGGCGTCCTCCCCGGCAAGGATGTCACGCGCCGCACGCCGGTCGCCGATCCCCGCCAGCAGGCTTGCCGCGTTCCAGCGCAGATCGATGCTGCCCGGATCGGCGCCCAACGCTGCACGCAGGGCGGCAACCCCTTCATCCCGACGGTTCGACGCGAGCAACAGCAGCGCACGATGCTCGGCGATGTAGCGGCGGCTCAACCCGCTTTCGGTGGCGGCATCGAGGATCGGAAACGGATCGCCGCCGCGATCGAACGCCACCCATGCGCGCAACACAGGCGTCAGGAAGTCGAGCGGCCCTGCCCCAATGCGTCCCAGCGCATCGTCGGCGGCCACCTTGTTCTTCGTCCGCACCGCATCGGCAAAGGCGAGGAGCGCAGTGTCCGGCGGCGCAACGTCCGACCGCACCAACACCGCCGCCGCGCGCCGCGCCAGCGCCAGATCGCCGGCCGCCAGCGCGTTGCGATAGGCGCGGATCGCTACCACCTCATCGCCCGGTGCCGCCGTCAGTGCCGCGGCATAGCCCGCCGCCGCCGCATCGACCGCACCATCGGCCGCCGCCGCGCGCGCCTTCACATAAGCACCAAGATCGGCCTGCGCCGCTCCCGGCACCAGAGCCGCCAAAGCCACGAGCGGCAGAGCGAGATGCTTACATATTGGGATAGTTCGGACCTCCGCCGCCCTCCGGGACGACCCAATTGATATTCTGCGTCGGGTCCTTGATGTCACAGGTCTTGCAGTGGACGCAATTCTGCGCGTTGATCACGAACTTCGGGTCGCCAGTTTCCTCGCCGACGATCTCGTAGACGCCTGCCGGGCAATAACGCTGCGCCGGCTCGTCATACATCGGCAGGTCATAGGTGACCGGGATGTCCGGATCCTTCAGCGTCAGGTGAACCGGCTGATCCTCCTCATGGTTGGTGTTCGACATGAACACCGAAGACAGCCGGTCGAAGGTCAGAACGCCATCGGGCTTGGGATAGTCGATCGGCTGCACCAGATCCTTGCGCCACAGGCTTTCATGATCGGGGGTGTGGCCGAGCGTGAAGGGCATCTTGATGCCCCAGCTCTCCAGGAACATGGTGACATTGGCGAGGCCCGATCCGACGAGATCGCCGAACTTCTTGACCAGCGGCACCACGTTACGAACGACGCTCAGTTCCTTGTAGAGCCAGCTCGCCGCGAACGCTTCGGGATAGGCGGTCAGCTCGTCGCCCGAACGGTCGGCGGCGACCGCCGCGAACGCCGCTTCGGCCGCCATCATACCGCTCTTCATCGCGCCATGCGTGCCCTTGATCCGCGGCACGTTGAGGAAGCCCGCGCTGTCGCCGATCAGCGCGCCGCCGGGGAAGACCAGCTTCGGGATCGACTGCAGCCCGCCATCGCTGATCGCGCGCGCACCATAGCTGACGCGCTTGCCGCCCTTCAGGATCTCCGCAATCGCGGGATGGGTCTTCCAGCGCTGCATTTCCTGGAACGGCGAGAGATAGGGGTTGGAATAGTTGAGCCAGGTCACGAACCCCAGCGCCACCTGCCCGTTCGCCTGATGATACAGGAACCCGCCACCATTCGATCCCGCGGTCTCGTTGAGCGGCCAGCCTTGCGTATGGATCACCCGGCCCGGCTCGTGCAGCGCGGGGTCGATGTCCCACAATTCCTTGATACCCAGGCCATAGATTTGCGGCTCGACACCCTCGCAGAGGTTGAACTGGCGCTGGATCTGCTTCGACAGATGCCCGCGCACGCCTTCGCCGAAGAAGGTGTAGCGGGCGTGGAGCTCAAGGCCCGGCTGATAGTCATGCTTGTGCGTGCCGTCGCGCGCCACGCCCATGTCGCCGGTCGCTACGCCCTTCACCGACCCATCGTCATTGTAAAGGATCTCGGCAGCGGCGAACCCCGGGAAAATCTCGACGCCCAGCCCCTCGGCCTGCTCGGCCAGCCAGCGGCACAGATTGCCCAGGCTCCCGGTGTACGTGCCCTCATTGTGCATGAACTTGGGCGTGATGAAGTGCGGGATCGCCCACTTGCCCTTTTTCGACAACAGCCAGTGCTGGTTATCGGTCACCGGCACCTCCGCCAGCGGGCAGCCGGAGTCGCGCCAGTCGGGCAACAGTTCGTCCAGCGCCTTGGGATCGATCACCGCGCCCGACAGGATATGCGCGCCGACCTCGGATCCTTTTTCGAGTACGCAGACCGCAATCTCGCTGCCGGCTTCATTGGCCAGCTGTTTCAACCGGATCGCCGCCGCAAGGCCCGCCGGCCCCGCGCCCACGATCACCACGTCATAGGGCATCGACTCGCGTTCGCTCACTTCCTGTCTCCTCTCGGAACACCGGCGTAACATCTCGTCGTGTGTCCGGCGCGTTCCGTCCCTCCCCCGATGAAGGCAGATTGACGCTGGCGTCAAGGCATGACTCTGTGAACCGATGGGTATTGAGGGGGCAACCGACTGGCGCGCCGAAGCCGCAAGCGCACTGAACTGGTGGCGCGACGCGGGCGTCGACGTGCTGGTCGAGGATGAGCCGCGCGACTGGACCGCGCGCCCTGCCGTTACGGCACAGCCCGATGCCCCGGTTCGCGTCGCGCCCGCCGGCCCCGAACCCGAAGCGCCGCTGCCTGCAACGATCGAGGCGTTTCTCGACTGGCGCTATGGCGCAGCTTCTCCCGAAGCAGCGATGGGTGAGCCGATCGTCGCCGCGGAGGGCAATGCCGACGCCCCGCTGATGATCGCAACCGATCTGCCCGAATTCGACGGCAGCACCCCCGCACTGCTCGACGGCCCGGCAGGCAAGCTGTTCGACCGCATCCTCGCCGCGATCGGTCAGTCGCGCGAGGCGATCTATCTGGTCCCGCTCTGCGCCGCGCGTCCGATCACCGGGCAGGTACCGCGCGATCTGGAGGACAAGCTTGGCGAAATCCTGCGGCATCACATCGCGCTGGCCGGCCCTGCGCGGCTGCTGCTGCTCGGCCAGGCGACGAGCCGTGCCGTTCTCGGGACTGATGCCGCCCGAAATCATGAGGGTTT
This sequence comes from Sphingomonas sp., assembly GCF_030145815.1. GTDB lineage: Bacteria > Pseudomonadota > Alphaproteobacteria > Sphingomonadales > Sphingomonadaceae > Sphingomonas. The sequence goes on along the minus strand of NZ_JAIXHL010000003.1, from coordinate 172,555 downwards.
AACGCCATTTAACTATTCCGGCGGTACATGTGACGTCGTCGCCATCCGCCATCCGCGCTTTCTGTTGAACAAGCCGGCGGCCAAGGCCGACGCCTGGAAAGACCTGCAATTGCTGATCGGGGGGCAGAGCCTGTGACTGCGCGTATCCTGCTAGCCGCTTGCGCCATGATTGCGCCCATCGTGGCGCACGCCTCGGACGAACGAATCCCGTCGAGCGTCGAACGGCGTGAGGCGAGCGACGGCGTCCCCACCCAGTTATCGCGTGAGGAGCGCGACGCCTACCGCGCCATCTTCGCCGCGATCCGCGAAGCCCGCTGGGCCGATGCGCAGATCAAGCTCGATGCGATGCGCCCCGGCCTGCTCCACGCGACCGCGCGCGCCGAACTCTATCTCGCCAAAGGCTCGCCCAAGGTCGAGCTGCCGCAACTGATGGCGGTGCTCGGCGAGGGCCCGGAGCTGCCGCAGGCCGAGCAGCTCGCCCGCCTTGCCAAGCTGCGCGGCGCGACCATGCTCCCGTCGCTTCCCGTCGCTCAGCGGATGATCTGGCACGCCGGCGCGCCGATCCGCAAACGCTACCGCTCCGCCAAATCGGATGCTGCAGCGGCGCAGGTCGCCAGCGCAATGACCCCGCTCATCAAACTCGACGATGCACCCGGGGCCGAAGCGCTGCTCGACACCCGCGCCGCCGATCTCGATCCCGAAGTGCTGACCGAATGGCGGCAGCGGATTGCGTGGATGTACTACACCATCGGCCGCGACGCCGATGCCCGCCGCGTCGCCGCGCTCGCCCAGACCGGCAGTGGCGAATTCGCCCCGCTGGCCGATTGGGTTCAGGGCCTCTCCGCTTGGCGCCAGAATGACTGCGCCGGCGCGCAGGTCGCGTTCACCGCCGTCGCTCAGCGCGCTGCCGACACCGAAAAGCGCACCGCCGGGCTTTATTGGGCCTCGCGCGCGGACATGGCGTGCGGTCGCCCCGATCTCGTCAGCGCGCGCCTCAAGAGCGCGGCGCAGCATGACGAGACCTTTTACGGCATGCTCGCGCGTCAGGCGCTGGGCATGAAGGAAGCGCCGGTCCGCGCCGAGAAGTTCGTCGCCGCCGACTGGAAGGCGCTCGACCGCCGCCCCAATGTCCGCGTCGCCGCCGCGCTCGCCGAAATCGGCGAGGATTCGCTGGCGAGCGAGGTGATCAAGCATCAGTCGAAGATCGGCGATGCGCGCGAACATGCGTCGCTTACCCGCCTCGCCGGCCGCCTCGGCCTGCCCGCGACCCAGCTGTGGCTGACCCACAACTGCCCGGTCGGCGCACGCCCAGTCGAAGAGGCACGTTACCCCTCCCCCGACTGGACCCCCGACGGCGGCTGGCGCGTCGATAAGGCGCTGGTCTTTGCCCACACGCTCCAGGAATCGCGCTTCGACGCCAAGGTGCAAAGTCCGGCCGGTGCCTACGGCCTGATGCAGATCATGCCCGCCGCGGCGACCGATATCGGCCGCAAGCGCGGCGTCACCATCGGTCGTGCCGATCTTTCCCGCCCGTCGACCAATATGGAGGTCGGCCAGTCCTATATCGAACAACTGCGCGATCAGCCCTTTACCGGCGGCCTGCTGCCCAAGGTGATCGCCGCGTACAATGCCGGGCCAACCCCGGTGACCAACTGGAACGTCCAGATCCGCGACAAGGGCGATCCGCTGCTCTACATCGAGAGCATCCCCTATTGGGAGACGCGCGGCTATGTGATGACCGTGCTGCGCAACTATTGGATGTACGAGAAGAATGCCGGGCGCGAGAGTAGCAGCCGCGCCGCGATGAGCCAAGGGCTGTGGCCAAAGGTGCCGGGCAGCAACGGGGCGGCCGCGGTGCGGATGACCGCGTCGGTCCCTCAGGACGACCGCGTGACCGGTGCCAATTGACGGCGGCATCACGTTTCGCCCGGTGCGGATCGCGGTCCTCACCGTTTCCGATACGCGTACCCATGAAGACGACCGCTCGGGCGATACGCTGGTCGATCGGCTGACCGGCGCGGGCCACGAACTCGCTGACCGCGCAATCGTGCGCGACGACCCGGACCTGATCGTCGGTAAGCTCCATGCATGGATCGATGACGAGCAGGTCGATTGCATCATCACCACCGGCGGCACCGGCGTCACCGGCCGCGACGTCACGCCCGAAGCGCTCGAGCGCGTCGCCGATAAGATGATCCCCGGCTTTGGCGAGCTGTTCCGCTTCCTCAGCTACGCCAAGATCGGCACATCGACGATCCAGTCGCGCGCCACCGCCTGCGTCGCGCGCGGCACCTATATCTTCGCGCTCCCCGGATCGACCGGCGCGGTCAAGGATGGCTGGGACGACATCCTTGCCACCCAGCTCGACATCCGCCACCGCCCCTGCAATTTCGTCGAGCTGATGCCCCGCCTGCGCGAGGAGTAGCCCTCAGCCACACCAGGCGATGACGGCGCCGAGCGCCACATCGACACCGACCCGCTGCCACAACCACCACCCGCCCGCGATCAACGCCGCAACCCCGATCAGCGCCAATGCCTTCATGCAGCGGCCTCCTGCACTCGCGCGACCGGCCGGTCGGGGATCGGCAGGTGTAGCAGCGCAGCGATGAAGCCGAGCGCGACCGACGCGACCCAGATACTGTCATAGCTTCCGGTCCAGTCGAACATCAGCCCCGCAATCCACGCACCGCAAAAGCTGCCCAGTTGATGCCCCAGGAACACGATGCCGTAGAGTGTCGACAGATAGCGCATCCCAAAAATCTGCCCGACCAACCCGCTGGTCAGCGGCACCGTGCCGAGCCACAGGAACCCCATCGCAGCCGCAAACAGCAGCGCACTTGCCGGGGTCAACGGCGTCACAAGAAACGCAATCATCACCACGCCCCGCGCGGCATAGAGTGCCGCAAGCAGCCCCTTCTTGCTCCATCGGCCACCCCAGACACCGAAGAGATAGGACCCGAAGATGTTGAACAGCCCGACCAGCGCCAGTGCATTGGCGCCGATCGCCAGCCCCAGCCCCTTGTCGGTCAGATAGGCGGGGAAGTGCGTCGCGATAAACGCGACATGGAATCCACAGACAAAGAAGCCCGCGTTGAGCAACCAGAAGCCGCGATGCCCCGCCGCCTCGCCCAGCGCCTGACGCAACGTCTGCCCCGCGCCACCAGCCTGCGGTCCCGCCGCCTGCGGCTTGCCCGAAACACCGACCGCGAGCGCGAGCATCACCGCGATCAGCCCCGCCAGCGCGACCAGCGCCATGCGCCAGCCGAGCTCGCCGATCAGCAGCTGCCCCGCCGGCACCACCAGAAATTGCCCGAGCGATCCTCCGGCGGTCACGATGCCGAACGCCATGCTCCGGCGCTCCGGCGTCACCACGCGACCGACCGCACCCAGCACCACGACAAAGGTGGTCGCCGACAACGCCATGCCGACCATCAGCCCGAACGACAGATGCAGTCCGATGGCACTCCCCGCCAGCGACGCGGCGATCAGCCCAGCGGCGTATAGCAACGTCCCGCCAGCGACGACGCGCCCCGCGCCATGCCGATCCGCCAGCGCGCCGACAAAGGGCTGGGCGAGCCCGAACAGCAAATTCTGCAACGCCAGCGACAGGCCAAAGCTCGAACGCCCGATGCTCAGATCCGTGCTCATGTCGGGCAGGAACAGCCCGAACGCCTGCCGCACGCCCATGGCGATCGTCACGATCGCCGCCGCGCTGAAGATCACCCAGCCTGTACGCTTCATCCGGCCCTCCACGGCGTCCTGGGGGTCCAACTAGGCCGCGGCTGACGGTTCGGCCAGTGGGATTGATCGCGTCAAAGAAATGCTTTGCGTCACGTCGTTCTTGTTTTGTTTCATCGTGAGGGGTAAGAAGCGCCATGGCCAGCCCCCGCCCCGTTCGCGGCGCGACGCATAATCGCGAAAGCACGCGCTTCGCCCTGCCGTCACGTGAGGCCGATGGCGACTGGCTGGACGCGCGCACCGATATCGACGGCGCGGCACCGCCGCTGCGCACCACCGTCACGGTCGAGCATCCGCGCACCATCCTGTCGCGCAACCAGTCGCCGGACATTCCGTTCGATCGGTCGGTAAACCCGTATCGCGGCTGCGAGCATGGCTGCATCTACTGCTTCGCGCGCCCCACCCATGCCTGGCACGACCTGTCACCGGGGCTCGACTTCGAGACGAAGTTGTTCGCCAAGCCCGACGCGCCAACCCTGCTCCGCGCCGCGTTGGCGAAGCGCGGCTATGTGTGTGAGCCGATCGCGTTCGGCACCAATACCGACCCCTATCAGCCGATCGAGGCGACTTGGCGGATCACGCGGGGCTGTATCGAGGTGCTGGCCGAGTGCAACCACCCGATCACCATCACCACCAAGTCCGATCGGGTGACGCGCGACATCGACCTGCTCGCGCCGATGGCGGCAAGGGGACTGGCGGCGGTCATGCTGTCGATCACCTCGCTCGACCCCAAGGTCGCGCGCACCGTCGAACCCCGCGCCCCGCACCCCGAACGCCGCCTCGCCGCCGTGGCAAAGCTGCGCGCTGCAGGCATCCCGACCTTCGTCTCGCTCTCCCCGGTTATCCCGGCGATCACCGATCATGAGATCGAACACATCATGGAGCGCGCAGCAGAGGCCGGTGCGCTCGGTTGCTTCTACCTGCCCGTGCGGCTGCCGCACGAAGTCGCTCCGCTGTTTCGCGCCTGGCTCGACGCACATTTCCCCGACCGCGCGGCCAAGGTAATGGCGACCATCCAGTCCCTGCGCGGCGGCCGCGACAACGACCCCAATTTCCACACCCGCATGCGCGGCCAGGGCCCATGGGCCGAACTGCTGCGCACCCGCTTCCGGATCGCAGCGAAGCGCTTCGGGCTCGACCAGCCCTTCCCCCCGCTCCGCCGCGACCTGTTCCGCCCGCCCGCCGGGGATCAGGGGGAGCTGTTTTAGAACCCCATCCGTCCCTGCCCGCCCGGCTTCGCCGCAACCTCCGCCTGCAACAGGTCGATCAGCCGCTCCGGATCGGCCTTGCCGAAGCGCAGCTGCCGCCGCACCACCGCAAAGTCGCCCGGCGTCAGCCCCGCAACCTCCGCCAACGCCACCGGCGCAGCAAGCCCGAAGAACCGCTCGAACGCCCGCGCCGCCTTCGCACGCCCCAGCGGCGCCAGGTCGAGCTTGAACACGAACCGGCGCAGCGCCGCCGGATCAAGCCGGCCGACATGGTTGGTCGCCGCGACCACCGGCAGCGGATGACGGTCCAGCCAAGTCAGCAGTTCGTTGACCTGCGTCACCTCCCAGCTTGCCTTGGCAGTGGTCCGGTCGAACAGGATCGAATCCGCCTCGTCGAACAGCAACAGCCCCTCGCGCCGCTCTGCCTCCTCAAACGCCTCGGCAATGTTCGCCTCGGTCCCGCCGACCCATTTGGACAAAAGGTCCGATGCGCGCTTGACGATCAGCGGCCGCTCCATCGCGCGCGCCAGATGCGCGGCAAGCTCGGTCTTTCCTGTGCCTGGCGGCCCGGTGAGCAGCAGCGACACATCCGCCGGAGCATCCTGCGCGGCAATCGCACCGACAAGTTCCGCGATGTCGCGATCCCCCTCGTACAGGTCGAGGTCGATCGCTCCCTCCGCCGCATGCACCATCCGCCCGTTGCGCAGCGCCCCGACCAGCGACCGTGCCGCGCGCACGGCATCATCGGCCTTGCCCGCCAGCTGGCCCGCTCGCGCCGCGACCCGGGTGATGCTCGCCGTCTCCGGCGCAGCGTCGGCAAGTGCGCCGAATCCCGGCGGAAGTGCCAGCTGCTCGTCCTGCGCGATCCGCTCGATCATCGCGGTCGCACCCTTGCCGACCGGCGGGTCGAGCCGCAGCACGAAGCTCATCCGCCGCAGGATCGCCGGATCGATATTGCCCACCGCATTGGTGGTCCAGATCACCGGCACGGCGTTGGTCTCGATCTGACGGTTTACCCACAGCTTCGACCCGCGCCGACCGCGCATCCAGTCGCCATCGCCCGGATCGGCGTCGCCGATCAGATCTTCCATCTCGTCGAACAGCAGTGCCGACCCGCCGCGCGCCGCGAGCATGCGCTGCGCCAGCCGCAACGCCGACACCCGCTCGCTGCGCGTCGGTTCCTCGCCATATTCGTCGCTCTCCCCGACGCTGAACAGGCTCGCCCCCGCCGACGCCGCCAGCGTGCGGGCGAGTTCGGTCTTGCCCGTGCCGGGCGGCCCGTGGATCAGCACATTGATCCCCGGCGCACGCGCCGCGATCGCCCCGGCGAGTAGCCGAACGAGGAAATCGACCTCGCCCGCGACCCGCGCAAAGTCCCCCAACGCCAGCCGCGCATGCTGACGCGGCCCGATCACCGCTTCGAGCAATTCGTCGTCGGTGCCGGGGCCACGCTCCAACACGCGCTCCAGCGTCCAGCAGCACTCGACATCGACCCCGCCGCCGCGCCGGTCATGCAGGCTGACCAGTCCCAGCCGCACCGGCGCAAGCCGCCGCACCGCCAGCGGATCGACGCCAGCGATGCCGGCAACAATTTCTCCCAGGTCCATTTCCTGATCGAGCAGCAGCCGCGACAGCGTCCGCGCATGGCTACAGCGTTCGATCGCCACGATGGCGAGCAGCGCGCGGATATCGGCATCGCTCAATCCCAGAGCGATGCCGAGCCGGGCAGCCATCTCGACCGGACGCGCGCATTCCGTCGCCGGAGTACCAGCCTCCACCGTCATCCGCTTCAAGTCGCGCCAGCCCAGCTTCGGCACCGGCGCACCGAACAGCCAGCGCACATGCGCCTTCGCCCAGCCCAGCACCGCCTTTGCGAGCGGCGACGTGGCGGGAACGTCCCGCCCGGCCCGCACCAGCATGGCGCGGACCACATCATGTTCATGCAACATAGCCCATCCCAGCCGGGCGCACGGCACGCGCCATGGACCCGGTTCAAAGTCCTCGATTTCGGGATTTGCGCAGGGGATCCATCACCCCCGCGGCGCCTGGGCAGGCGTTACGGAAGGGTGCTGGTGATACCCGGGACAAAGCCCATTATTCGGTATTGATCCAGCAATGATCGTCTCCAATCAGACACACGGACGCCCCGTGTGCGGGCAGGCCATTAGCTTGAATGATCGCAGCTTGCAAGACGCGGGATCGACGCCCCAAGTGAAGCAGTTGCATTGCGCCGGGTGCCGGGCAATGTTCGCAGCATGGCTAAGTCACGCTGGCCCAATCTGCATTGGTGGCGACACGCCGCGCTTTACGGCGTGCTGCTGGCGCTGGCAGCGGCGCTGCTGCAGTGGCTGGATTATCGATGGATCGCACGGACGCTGTCGTTCGAATTCTATCTCCTGCTCGTCGCGATCGGCTTTCTTGCGCTGGGTCTCTATGTCGGCGCGCGGGTGCTTGGCCGCCCGGCGCCGGTGCGCGAGCCCGGCAACCCGGATGCGCGCAAATCGCTGGGGGTCAGCGAGCGCGAGATGGCGGTGCTGGTCGAACTGGCAGCTGGCTATTCGAACAAGGAGATTGCCCGCCGGCTCGACGTATCACCGAATACGGTGAAGACGCATGTCGCGCGGTTGTTCGAGAAGCTCGGCGCGCGGCGACGCACCGACGCGATTGCGCGGGCGCGTGAGATCGGTTTGCTGCCCTGAGCGAAATTCGGGTGATCGGGGGCAAATCACCCCTTTGGGCGATTGCCCGGCTTGGTCGCCAATGCCCAGTTCGACCTGAAGCAAAAGGAGGGAGCACCATGCAGCGTATCATTCTGACCTATGGCGTCATCGCCGGTTTCGCTGTCGCCATTCCGCTGTTCCTGATGGGCACGCTGATGGCCGACAATCCGCCGAGCGGCGCGGTCGGCATGGCGATCGGCTATCTCATCATGCTGATCGCCTTCACTGCCATCTTCGTCGCGGTGAAGCGTTATCGCGACGATCAGTGCGGCGGGGTGATCCGCTTTCTCCCTGCCCTTGGCATGGGCGCGGCAATCGCGCTGATCGCCAGCCTGTTCTACGTCGTCGCGTGGGAGGCAGTGCTGGCGATCAATGGCGGAGATTTCATCGCGGACATGAGCGCGCGCATGCTCGAAGAACGGCGCGCAGCGGGCGCCACGGCCAGCGAACTGGCTTCAATACAGGCGCAGATGGCGCAGATGCAGGAACTCTACGCCAACCCGCTGTTTCGCGTGCTGATCACCCTGACCGAAATTCTACCGATCGGTTTGCTCGTCGCACTGGTCGCGGCCGCCACGCTCGGAACCCTGCCCCGCCCATTTCAGAAACGCCGGGCCTGAGCGCTACCGGCGGCGGGTCACCCCGCCGCCGCGAAGCGGAAGTCGCGATATTGTTCGCGCAGCGCCGTCTTGAGCAGCTTGCCGGTCGCAGTGTGCGGCAGTTCGGCGACGAAATGGATCTCGTCGGGCAGCCACCATTTCGCGACCTGCGTCGCCAGATGATGTTGCACCTGCATCGCCGTCACATCGCTCCCCGGCTTGCGCACCACCAGCAGCAGCGGGCGCTCGTCCCATTTGGGATGATAAATGCCGATCGCCGCCGCTTCGGCCACGCCCGGGCAGCCGACCGCGGCATTTTCCAGTTCGACCGAGCTGATCCACTCGCCGCCGGACTTGATCACATCCTTGGCGCGGTCGGTAATCTGCATGATCCCGTCGGGATGCAGCACCGCGACGTCGCCGGTGTCGAACCAGCCATCCACGGTCAGGCACGGCCCGTTCGTGTCCTGGAAATATTGCTTGATGATCCACGGCCCCTTGATCTGCAGCCGACCCGAGCTGACCCCGTCGCGCGGCAGAAGATTGCCGTCTTCATCCACGATGCGCAGCTCGACGCCGAACGGCGCGCGCCCCTGAAACACGGTCTTTTCGACCTTTTCCTCAAAGCTCAGTTCGTCCCAGTCATGCGTCGGCGCGCCCATCGTCCCGATCGGCGAGGTTTCGGTCATGCCCCAGGCGTGGTTGACCCGCGCGCCCATCTTCATGATCCGCTCGATCATCGCGCGCGGCGCCGCCGAACCGCCGATCGTCACGACCTTAAGATGCCGCGGCGCCTCACCGGTCGCGTCGATGTGCTGGAACATCGCGAACCAGACGGTCGGCACGCCAGCGGTGTGCGTCACCCGCTCGCGGTTCATCAAGTCGCACAGCGTCTTGCCGTCATTGACCGCCGACATGACCAGCTTCACCCCCGCCATCGGCGCGGCAAACGGCAGACCCCAGCCGACCGCATGGAACATCGGCACCACCGGGAGCACCACCGCCTGCGTCGACAGGTCGAACACCGCCGGCTGCAGTTCCGCCATCGCATGGATCATCGACGAACGGTGGGTATAGAGCACGCCTTTGGGATTACCGGTCGTGCCGCTGGTATAACAGAGCATGCACGGCTCGCGCTCACTGCCCTCTACCCACACGTAATTGCCATCTTCGGCACCGATCACCGCCTCAAAGCTGTCCGGGCCGTCGCCATCAAAGACGATGTAATGCTCGATCGTTTTCCACTGCGGCTTCAGCTTGTCGACGATCGGCTGGAACATGCGATCATAGATCAGCACCCGATCCTCGGCATGGTTGCCGATATAGGCGAGCTGATCCTCGAACAGACGCGGATTGATCGTGTGGATGATGCCACCCATGCCGATCGTGCCGTGCCACGCGACTAGGTGGCGGCTATGGTTCATCGCCAGCGTCGCGACCCGATCGCCCTTGCGGATGCCGCGCCGTTCCAGCGCTTGGCCCAGCTTGCGGCTATCCCGCGCGATGCCCGCCCAGTTGGTCACGGTCTCGCTGCCATCGGCCCAGCGGCTGATGATCTCACGCGATCCATATTCGCGCTCGGCATGCTCGATCACCCGAGGTACCCGAAGCTCGAAATCCTGCATCGCGCCCAGCATCATTCTCTCCTTGTTCGTACGGCTTTCCGTATTCGTAAGGCCATCCTGTCCGTTCGAGCGCAGCGATGCAAGGGGTCGGTATCAGCTCGCCAGCGCCAGCCTTGGCTGTTCGGACTTGCCAGTTGTAATGCATGCCCGCCGGAAGCTAGGCACGCCAAGGGTATGATTGATGTTTGGGGGCACGGAATGAACAGGACCGCAGCAACGCTGATGATCGCCATGAGCCTCTTGGCGACCCCGGCAAATGCGAAGCTTGGCTTCTATCCCCATTTGAACCTACGCTACAATCAGGGCCAGACCGCGAGCACGCAGCTGGTCGATGGCGTCATGGTCAATCGCTATCAGGGCGATTTCATCAGCAAATATGAACGGCGCTGGCAGACTGACAACATCTCCGTCTGGGCTCAGAACACCAATCGCCAGCCCAAGTGCATCATGGTCAGCTTCACCGCGTTCGGCCTGGATTCAAGTTGGGGCAGCGGCGCGATCTTTCACCTGAAGCCGCGGCAATCGCTCCCGAATTTCGCCGGTATCACGTCGCGCGCTGAAAAATTCGGCATGCGCGATTTCCGGATTTTCGTCTGGGATCCCATTGCGAAAAACCAGTGCGGAAACGTCCCCCCGCCCGTCCGTGGCGGCTGATTAGCTCGCCAGCGCAAGCCTCGGCTGCTCGGTCGGCTTGAGTTCGGCGCGCTCGATCCCCGGCAATCCCTCGATCCGCGTCGCCAGCTCGCCGTCGAGCCGGAAGTTGCGCCCCAGCACCAGTTCCGCCTCCCCGCCATCGGGCAGCGGCGCGTCGATCACCACCTCGCACCGCCCGCCGCGCGCGTCCTCCAGCAATTTGGCCACCGCCGCCAGCGCACCAGCCTCACGCACCGCCATGCGCAAAGTCAGGCGAACGTCCTTCGCCATCCCCTCGAACGGCTGCACCTTGCGCACCGTTACGCGTGCGCTGTCCTCGCCCGGCCGCCGGTCGAGCTCGACGGTCAGGATGCCGCATCCGCCGATGCGCGCCGCATCCTCCATCTCCTTGGCGGTGAACTCCTCGAAACAGGTGCACGGCACCGACCCGCTCGCATCGGAGAGCGTCGCCATCATGTAACGCTTGCCGCGCGCCGAGGTGCGCCAGCGCGCATCCTCGATCAGCGCGGCGATCGTCGCCCCGGCACGTCCGCCCTCGGCGATCTCGATCTCGTTGAGGCTAGCAATGCTCCGCGCCGAATGCAGCTTGGCGAGATGCTGGTAGCGGTCGAGCGGATGCGCCGAGAAGAAGAAGCCGAATGCCTCCTTCTCCGCCTCGATCCGCTGGCCCAGCGTCCAGTGCGCGCTCTTGGGCAGCTGGATCGCCGATCCCACTGGCTCCGCCTCGCCGAACAGGCCGCCCTGCCCGCTGGTGCGGTTCTCATGCGTGCGCTGCGCCACCGCCATGATCGTCTCGGCGGCGGCATGGACCTTGGCGCGATCCGGCGCGACGCTGTCGAACGCCCCCGCCCCGGCCAGCGCCTCGACCTGGCGCTTGTTGAGCAGGCGCGGGTCCACCCGCCGCGCAAAATCGTCCAGGCTTTGGAACCGGCCCTTCGCCTGCCGCTCCTCGACCAGCAGCTCCATCGCCCGCTCGCCGACGCCCTTCAGCCCGGCAAGCGCGTAGCGGACGGCGAACCCGTCGCCATGTTCGGCAACGGAGAACTCCGCCTCGCTCGCATTGATGTCGGGCGGCAGGCACGGCGTGCCGAGCCGCTTCATATCCTCGACGAACACCGCCAATTTCTCGGTCTGGCCGAGTTCGAAGCACATCGACGCGGCGTAGAATTCGTGCGGATAATGCGCCTTCAGCCACGCCGTGTGATAGGCGAGCAGCGCATAGGCCGCCGCGTGCGACTTGTTGAAGCCATAGCCTGCGAACTTGTCGATCAAGTCGAACAGCTCATTGGCCTTGGCTTCAGAGATGTTGTTGACCTTGGCACAGCCCTCGACGAACAACGCGCGCTGCGCGTCCATCTCCGCCTTGATCTTCTTGCCCATCGCGCGGCGCAGCAGGTCGGCGCCGCCGAGCGAATAGCCGGCCAGGATCTGCGCGGCCTGCATCACCTGTTCCTGATAGACGAAGATGCCGTAGGTTTCCTTGAGGATCTCCTCCAGCAACGGGTGCGGATACTCGATCGGCTCCAGGCCCTGCTTACGCCGCCCGAACATCGGAATATTGTCCATCGGTCCCGGGCGATAGAGCGAGACGAGCGCGATAATGTCGCCGAAATTGGTCGGCCGCACCGCCGTCAGCGTGCGCCGCATGCCTTCGGATTCGAGCTGGAACACGCCCACCGTCTCACCGCGCTGGAGCAGTTCGTACACCGCCGGATCGTCCCAGCCGAGCGCCGCCAGATCGATGCTGATGTTGCGCGCGGCGAGCAGGTCGACCGCCTTTTGCAGCACCGACAGCGTCTTGAGACCAAGGAAGTCGAACTTCACCAGCCCCGCACCCTCGACATATTTCATGTCGAACTGCGTCACCGGCATGTCCGAACGCGGGTCGCGGTAGAGCGGGACCAGCTCGGCCAGCGGGCGGTCGCCGATGACCACGCCCGCCGCGTGGGTGGACGAGTGGCGCGGCAGCCCCTCCAGCCGCATGGCAAGGTCGATCAGATGGCGGACATCGCTCGCGCCGTCATACTCGGCCTTAAACTCGCTCACCCCGTTGAGCGATCGCGACAACGTCCACGGATCGGTCGGGTGGTTCGGCACAAGCTTGGCAAGCCGGTCGACCTGACCATAGCTCATCTGCAGCACGCGCCCGGTATCCTTGAGCACCGCGCGCGCCTTCATCGTTCCGAAGGTGATAATCTGCGCGACTTGGTTGCGCCCATATTTCTGCTGAACGTAGCGGATCACCTCGCCACGCCGGGTTTCGCAGAAGTCGATGTCGAAGTCGGGCATCGACACGCGTTCCGGGTTCAGGAATCGCTCGAACAGCAACCCCAGCGCGAGCGGGTCGAGGTCGGTAATCGTCAGCGCCCATGCGACCACGCTGCCCGCGCCCGAACCGCGCCCCGGCCCCACCGGAATCCCGTTCGCCTTCGCCCATTTGATGAAGTCCGCGACGATCAGGAAGTAACCCGGGAACCCCATCTGCACGATGATGTCGGTCTCGAACGCCAGCCGGTCGAAATATTCCTGCCGCTTGGCCGGATCGGTGACGCCCGCCGTCTCCAGCCGCGCCTCCAGCCCCGCCCGCGCGTCCGCGCGCAGCTGCGCGGCTTCGCCCTCGATATCGCCGGCTAGGCTGGGCAGGATCGGCTTGCGCTTGGGTGCAGCAAAGGCACAGCGCTGCGCCACCACCAGCGTGTTGTCGATCGCCTCGGGCAGGTCGTCAAACAGCCGCTTCATCTCGGTCGCAGGCTTCATCCACGCATCGGGCGAGGAGCGCTGGCGATCATCGCTTGCGACATAGGCGGACCCGGCAATGCACAGCATGGCGTCATGTGCCTGATGGAAATCGGGTACCGCGTAACAAGCCGGATTGGTCGCGACGATCGGCAGGCCACGGTCATAGGCCAGGTCGAGCAGCTTGGGTTCCGCGCGTGCCTCAACCTCGTCCAGCCGCCGGATGATCTCGATGTACAGACGATCGCCGAACAGCCCTTGCAGCCGGTCGGCATAGGCCAGCGCCGCATCCTCCTGCTCCTCGGCAAACAACCGCGCCAGCGCGCCCTCACGCCCGGCGGTCAGCGCGATCAGCCCGTCGGTCCGCCCTTCCAGCGCGGCGAACGGGACATGCGCGTCCTTCTCGATCGGCCGGTCGAGATGCGCCATCGACACCAGGTGGCAGAGATTTTCATACCCCGTCGCGTCCTGGGCAAACAGCGCCAGCCAGTCGAGCGGCGGCGTCACGCCATCCGGCACATCCGGCCGCTCGACGCACAACAGCGATCCGACGATCGGCTGCACCCCCGCCTTCTTCGCCGCATCCGAGTACGACATGGCGGCATACAGCCCGTTACGATCGCACAGCCCGGCGGCAGGAAACCCCAACTCCCGCGCCCGCGAAGCAATCGCCTTCGGCTCGATCGCGCCCTCCAGCATCGTGTAGGCGGAAAAGACGCGAAGGGGCACGAAACCGGAATGGGGCATGGGGCGGTTATATGGCTCCGAACGCGACAGGGCAAAGCGACCGGTCGCGTTTTCCACAGCTAATCGCGGCGAAACCCAATTGTAACCCCGCGAAAGCGGGGGCCCATCTCGTGCGCCTACGGAACGCCGCACGGGTGCGATCGCGGATGGTCCGGGAGATGAGCCCCCGCGTTCGCGGGGATGACGGTAAAGTGCGCCTAAAGCAGCTTCTCGATATCTGCCGCGATATCCTCGGGCTTGGTCTGCGGGGCGTAACGCTCGACCACATTCCCGTCACGGTCGATCAAGAACTTGGTGAAGTTCCACTTGATCCCCTCGGTCCCGAACAGCCCCGGCGCCTGTTTCTTGAGCCAGCGGTAGAGCGGCGCCGCATCTGCGCCATTGACGTCGATCTTCCCGAACACGGGGAAGGTCACGTCATAGGTCAGCGAACAGAAATTCGCGATCTCCGCCGCGTCGCCCGGCTCCTGCGCGCCGAACTGGTTGCACGGGAACCCCAGCACCTCGAACCCGCGCTCTCCATAGCGGCGATGAAGCTCCTCAAGGCCAGTATATTGCGGGGTGAACCCGCATTTCGACGCGACATTAACGATCAGCAGCACCTTGCCGGCGAACTCGGACAGGTCAGCCAGCTCGCCGCTCGCGGTGGTAACAGGGATTTCGGTGATCGCAGTCACATTCGCCTCCTAATCGCTATTCAAATCTTCCGGGCGGACGATCCCATAGATATCGGCAAACGCAACCATCCCGCTACCGCCCGTCGGCCCGGCCGGGAACCTGCTGTCGGCAGCATTGTCGCGGTTGTCGCCCAGCACGAAAAAGCGTCCGGGCGGCACCGTGATCTCGGCCATCTCGTCACCCCGTGTCATGCCGAAATCCAGCACGCGATAGGCGGCGCGCGACCCCGAAAGCTGCTCGTTCAGGATCCGCGCTTGGACGCCTTCGATCGTCATTGCGCCCGCATTCACTTGCGGCACGACCTTTCCGTTCAGGACCAGCCGCCCATCACGCATGGCAATGCGATCGCCCGGAAGGCCAACCACGCGCATCACCCATTTATTGTCCTCGACCGCGAACACCGCAATGTCACCCCGGCGAAGCGCCTCGGCCGGTGTCTTGCGCGCCATGATCGTCATTTTGGGTCGCAGCGTCGGTGCCATGCTTTCCGACGCGACGCGCAACCTTTGGAACGGCAGTCCGCCATGCTGGATCAGCGTCACCGCACCGTAGCCCGCCAGGCCGAGCATCCCGGCCCCGAACGCCAGCAGCAACCCTGTGCCGAGCTTCACTCCAGCAATCCCTCATGCAACCGCACCACGCGGTCCATCTTCGCCGCCAGCCGTTCGTTATGCGTCGCGATCAGCGCCGCCGCGCCCTCGCCACGCACCAGCCGCAGGAATTCGGCGAGCACCACATCGGCGGTCTTCTCGTCCAGATTGCCGGTCGGCTCGTCCGCCAGCACCAGTGCCGGCCGGTTGGCGAGCGCACGGGCGACAGCGACACGCTGCTGCTCGCCGCCGGACAGCTGGCTCGGTCGGTGCGTCAGCCGGTGGCCAAGGCCCAGCGCGGTCAGCAGCGCCTCTGCCCGCGCGCGCGCATCGGCATGGGTCGCGTTCTGGATCAGCTGCGGCAGAACGACATTCTCGGTCGCGTCGAAATCGGGAAGCAGATGGTGGAACTGATAGACGAAGCCGAGCTTGTCGCGCCGCGTCAGCGTGCGCGCATGGCTCTCCAGCTTCGCCACCTCAATGCCCGCGATGCGGATCGACCCCTCGAACCCGCCCTCGAGCAGGCCGACCGCCTGCAACAGCGTCGACTTCCCCGAACCGGACGGACCGAGCAGCGCGACGATCTCGCCCGGCGCGACCGACAGGTCGATGCCGCGCAGCACCTCGATCGTCGCATCGCCCTGGGTAAAGGCACGGCGCAGGCCAGCGGTCTGGAGCACGGCTTCACTCATAACGCAACACCTGTACCGGATCGGTGCTCGCCGCCTTGAACGCCGGGTAGAGCGTCGCAAGGAAGCTGAAGCCCAGCGCCATCAGCGCGATGCTGGCGACCTCCACCGGATCGGTCTTGGCGGGCAGTTCGGTCAGATACCGCATCGAAGGATCCCAGATTTCCTGTCCGGTGATGAAGCCAAGGAAGCTCAGCACCCCCTGCCGGAAATAGAGCAACACAAAGCCAAGGATCAGTCCTGCGACAATCCCCAGCCCGCCGATCGCGGTGCCCACCGTCACGAAAATCTTGATCAGGCCACTCCGCGTCGCCCCCATCGTGCGCAGGATTGCAATGTCGCGCGTCTTCGCGCGCACCAGCATGATCAGAGACGACAGGATGTTGAACACCGCGACCAGGATCAGGATCGACAGCACCGTGAACGTCACCAGCCGATCCACCGCCAGCGCCTCGAACAGCGTCGCGTTGAGCGTGCGCCAGTCGCTGAGCTGCGCGGTCTGCACGACCTTCTGCGCCAGCGGGGCGAGAATTTCGCCGACCCGGTCGGGATCGACGGTATCGATCTCGATCATGCTGACCGAATCGCCCATCAGCAGCAGCGTCTGGGCGGTCTCCATCGGCATCACCACGAACGCCTTGTCATAGTCGTAGACGCCGACTTCAAAGATCGCGGCGACTCGGTACGACACGATGCGCGGCACCGTGCCGAACGGCGTCGACGGCCCCTGCGGGCTGATCAGCTGCACGCTGCTGCCCACCGAAGCGCCGAGCGTCATGGCGAGGCGCGATCCGACCGCTACGCATTCGCAGTCCGGGGTCAGCTCCGCCATCCGCCCCGCCACGACATTGCGATTGAGCGTCGGATTGGCGCGCAGGTCAGCGACAGTCATCCCGCGAATCAGCACGCCTTCGACCCGGCCCTGAAAGCTCGCCATCAACGGCTGCTCGATCAGCGGGGTCGCGGTCGTCACGCCCGGCGTCTTGCGCGCCTCGGCCACCACCGCGCGCCAGTCGCGCAGCTGCCCGCCATAACCCTGCACCACCGCATGGCCGTTGAGCCCGGTGATCTTGTCGAACAGCTCGGCGCGAAAGCCGTTCATCACGCTCATCACAATGACCAGCGCGGCGACGCCCAGCATCACCGCGACCAGGCTGATCGACGCGACCAGCGCTATAAAGGCCTCGCCCCGGCCCGGTAGCAGGTACCGGCGCGCGATCATGCGTTCATATCGGGAAAGGAACATGGCGCGGTGTTAGGGGGTGGCGCGGGCGCGCGCAATCGCGCTGTTGCCAAATAAACACAGGGCCGCGGCAATCCGCCGTCGTGACGTCAACGCCCCGTGACAACGGCCTGTCGCCATCCTAGCACACTCCCACGAAGCAATGGCAACGGCCGTGGTTCGGGGAGGCTCTTCAGCCCCGCCTTGAAAAGGGCGCGCGGGCAGAAGTGGCCACTTAAGGGGGCTGACGAGGCATCGTCACGCAGGGGCCCGGGTCGGAAACGGCCCGGGCCTTTGGCATTTCTCATAACTGCACTCGCCCCGGGAAAGCCCGACAAGCGAGTCGGGGAGGAAGCCCTAGGAGCCATCCCGACTCCCTCCCCTGTCCGTTGACGTTCGGTCCCGCGTTCAGGACCAGCGTCACCGGCATCTCGTCAGAAGCTGAAGCTCACCGTCCCGCCCCAGGTGCGCGGATCGCCGACATTGCCCGCGATCAGCCCGGTGTTGCCGGGCGTGGTCGCCAGCACATCGAAATATTCGACATCGAACGCATTGCGGACCCAAGCGAAGACGTTGATCCCGTCATCGCTGCGGAACCCGAGCCGCAGATTGGTCAGCGCATAACCCTCGATATCGGTGTAGATCGAGCGCGAGGCGTTGGACGAAAATTTGGACCGCGTACTGGCGTCGACGCCGAGATAGACGTCCCCCGCCTTGCCCAGGATCGACGCTGGCTGATTTGCCTCCCCGCCGAACGAGAAGGCCCAGTTGGAAATGCCCGGCAGCCACTGGCCTGAAATGTCGCACGCAATCGGGCTGTTGGTCCCCGGCGTCCCGGGCGCACCGATCACCGCGCCGCTGCCTCCGCCCGCCAGTTCGGGCGGGCATGGCGCGTTGGTAAACTCGACATATTCGTGATCGGTGTAGGCGCCATTGGCGTACAGGCTGACCCGCTCGCTCGGCCGGATCGAGAAATCGACCTCGACCCCGCGCACCCGCACTTCGCCAGCATTGGCGAGATAGCCGCGCAGGGTCGCGTTGGCGCCGTCATTGACCAGCGCCTGATAGTCCTTGATCACCGTCCAGAAACCGGTGGCGTTGAGCGTCACCTTGCGATCCCAGAACTGGGTCTTCGCGCCCAGTTCGAAATGATCGACCTGCTCCGGCTTGACCTGCGCGAACTGGGTCTGCGCAACGCCATTGAACACCGGCACGCCGTTCAGGTTGAGCCCACCCGATTTGAACGTGTGAGCATAGGTCGCATAGACCAGCACGTCCCTGCTCGGCGCATATGATGCGGTCAGGTCATAGGACACGTTCCATGCGCGATAGGCTTCATCGCGAAACGCCTGTGGGGTCAGCGCCGCGCGCTGTTCGACCTGACGCGCCGTGCCACCGGTCGCGGGCACCAGATTGCCCTGCCCGTCCCGAACGATCGACACATAGCTGCCGACCTTGTCGTCATAGTTCAACCGCACGCCCGGCGAGAGGGTCAGCTGGTCCGTCAGCTGCCAGTTGAGCTTGCCGAACAGAGCGCCGCTAAAATTCTTGAGGCGGATATCGTTCGATGCGGTCAACCCGTCGAGCACCGTCGGATCGTTCGACAGCGCGTTGCTCGGGTTGATCAGCCACCGGCTCGCCGCCGGCCCCTGACGCTGGGTGCCAGTGGTGTGGATGTCCTGATAGAAGGCGAAGGCACCCAATACATAGTCAAACCCGTTGCCATCGCCTGCATAGCGGAATTCCTGCGTGAACTGGTCCTGCCGCGTCGGATTCTGCGATAGGGTGGTGATTGGCAGACCGGTAAAGTCGCGGTCGTTCGCGGGGAGCCAGTCCCAGAAGCGCCACGCGGTGACCGACGTCAATGTGCCGCTGCCCAGATCAAGCTCCCCACGCAGCGACACGCCACCCAATGTGTTGGTCGCATTCAAATCGGCATCGACGTCGGTCAGCCGATCGAACGGATTGGTGCTCGGCACGGCATAGCCGAACGCAGCCGTCAGCGCCGGATATTGCCGCGCTGCCGCGCGCTGGGTCGGGCCATAGCGCACATAGATTTGCGCGCAGCATTCGGGATCCTGCCGGTTATAGTCCGCGCTCAGCGTCAGATCGAGCGCGTCGCTCGCCCGCCACAGGATCGCGCCGCGCAGGCCGATATTATCCTGCTCATTCACATAATTGCCGGTGGCGACGTTATACACCGTGCCGCGTCGTCCGGTCGCCGCGACACCAAATCGCGCCGCAACGGTTTCGCCGAGCGGCCCTGAGATCGACGCCTTTGCTTGCCTGAAGCCCAGGCTGCCCAGGCTCACCTCGGCCCGGCCCTCGAAATTGAAGCTCGGCGCCTTGGACGTGATGCTGATCGCACCGGCCACAGTGTTCTTGCCATACAGCGTGCCCTGCGGCCCGCGCAGCGTTTCAACTTGCTGCACATCGAGGAAATCGAGCGTCGCGACCGCCACCCGGCTGAAATAGACCTGGTCGATATAGACGCCGACGCCCTGATCGATCCCGTCATTGGTCAGCCCCAGCGGCGCACCAAGCCCACGGATATTGACCGAGGAGTTGCGCGGATTGGTCGAGTAGAATTGCAGCGTCGGCTGAAGCTGGGCGAGCCGCGCGACGTTGAAGCTGCCGGTATTGTCCAGTTCCTTCACCCCGACAACGGAGATCGGAATCGGAACGTCCTGCGCCTGCTCGCTCCTGCGGCGCGCGGTGACGACGATTTCCGATGCGGCGGTGCTGCGCTGGACATCCTCTTCGTTGCGCCGCTGCTCGCCCGGAACGGTTGGTGGCGCAGTATCCTGAACCGTCACGTCGGCCGCTTCCTGTCCAACGAAAGGCGCGGCGGATGACAGCAGCAACAGCGATAGCGTGGTCAGGCTCATTGGAAACTCCCCTTGTGGATCGCGCGACTTAAACTCCACTGATCCACTAGGGTTTAACCAGGCAGGATTTCTATTCCTATCGCATTGATGGGCTTTATGCCGCGATATTCTCTCGCTTCGTCGCTCTTGAAAGCCGGATCACAGTTCCCAAATCTCATTCGTTCGGTGCTTTCGGGGCCGAGCAGACTTGGCATCGCGGATGATCCGGATGCCGCAAGACGTTGAAATTGCTCATTGGAGGATTACGCTATGCGTCAGATTGATTTGACCCCCTTCCGCCGCTCGACGATCGGCTTCGACCGGCTCTTCGACATGCTCGAAGCGACCGCGCGCCAGTCCAGCAGCGAGAATTATCCGCCCTTCAACCTCGAACGTGTGTCTGACGACCGCTACCGCATCACGATCGCCGTCGCCGGCTTCAAGGCGGATGAGATCGAGATCGTTGCGCAGCAAAACCTGCTGCAGGTGACCGGCAAGAAGGGCGAAACCCAGGACAACAACCCTGCGCAGATGCTGCACCTCGGCATCGCCAATCGCGGGTTCGAGCGCCGCTTCGAGCTGGCCGACTTCGTCCGCGTCGAGAGCGCGGACCTCACCGACGGCCTGCTCGTGATCGAGGTGGTGCGTGAGGTGCCCGAGGCGATGAAGCCCAAGAAGATCGCGATTGGCGGCGGTACCGAAAAGACCGCGATCGAACATCGCGACGTCGCCTGATGTGACACCCCCGAGCGCTGCGCTGACCCCTTGCGCAGTGCCACAAAAGAGGGCGTCCGAACCACGGTTCGGACGCCCTTTTTCTTGCCCGTTTCAGGCGGTCTCAATCACACCAATCGCGACTGCCGCACCGCTGCCTCGATAAAGCTGGCGAACAGCGGGTGCGGGTCGAACGGCTTGGACTTGAGCTCCGGGTGGAACTGCACGCCGACGAACCACGGATGGTCGGGGCGCTCGACGATTTCGGGCAACATCCCGTCCGGCGACATGCCGGAGAAGACCAGCCCGCCCGCTTCAAGCTGCTCGCGATAGCCGGTGTTCACCTCATAGCGGTGGCGGTGACGCTCGCTGATCGCCTCGTCACCATAGATCGACGCGACCACCGAATTGCCGTCGAGCTTCGCCGGATAGGCGCCAAGCCGCATGGTGCCGCCCAGGTCGCCGCCCTCCTCGCGCTTCTCGATCCCGTCCTTGCTCATCCATTCGGTGATGATGCCGACCACTGGCTCGTCGGTTGGGCCGAACTCGGTCGACGACGCATTGGCGATCCCGGCCATGTTCCGCGCGCCTTCGACGCACGCCATCTGCATGCCGAAGCAGATGCCGAAATAGGGCACCTTGCGCTCGCGCGCGAAGCGGACGCTGGCGATCTTGCCCTCCGCGCCGCGCGACCCGAACGCGCCCGGCACCAGAATGGCGTGGCACGGCTCCAGATTGGCCGCGACCTCGGCATCGTCGCCCTTCTCGAACAGCTCCGCGTCGATCCAGCGGATATTGACCTTCACCTTGTTGGCGATGCCGCCATGGACCAGCGCTTCGTTGAGCGACTTGTATGCGTCCGGCAGGCCGACATATTTACCGACCACGCCGACCGTCACTTCACCTTCCGGGTTGAACAGCCGGTCGGTAATCTCGGTCCAGCGCGACAGGTCCGGCGCCGCACCCGGCTCGATCCCGAATGCGCGCAGCACTTCGCTATCCAGCCCCTCGGCATGATATTGCAGCGGCACAGCATAGATGCTCGGCGCGTCGAGCGCGGGAATGACCGCGCTGGCCGGCACGTTGCAGAATTGCGCGATCTTGGCGCGGTCGCTGGCCGGCAGCGGCTTTTCGGCGCGGCACACCAGCACGTCGGGCTGCACCCCCAGCGACGCCAGCTCGCGCACGCTATGCTGGGTTGGCTTGGTCTTCAGCTCGCCCGCCGCCGCGATATAGGGCACCAGCGTCACGTGAATGCTGATCGACTGGCCCCGGCCCAGCTCGTTCTTGAGCTGACGGATCGCTTCGATGAACGGCAACGATTCGATGTCGCCAACGGTGCCGCCAATCTCGCACAGCACGAAGTCCAGATCCTCGGTTTCCGCCTGGGCGAAATCCTTGATCGCGTCGGTGACGTGCGGGATCACCTGAACGGTCGCGCCAAGATAGTCGCCGCGGCGTTCGCGCTCGATGATCGTCTTGTAGATCCGACCCGAGGTGATGTTGTCCGACTGCCGGCTCGCGACCCCCGTAAACCGCTCATAATGGCCAAGATCGAGGTCCGTCTCGGCCCCGTCGTCGGTCACATAGACTTCGCCATGCTGGTACGGCGACATGGTACCGGGATCAACGTTCAGATAGGGGTCGAACTTGCGGATGCGGACCTTATAGCCGCGCGCCTGAAGCAGCGCGGCGAGGCTGGCGGCCATGAGGCCCTTGCCAAGCGAGGAGACCACGCCGCCGGTGATGAAAATATACCGCGTCATGGGAGTCACCGCTTATCCTTCAAGCACGAGTTGGGGCAAGCGCCCGACTCCGGGCGCCGCCAAATAAAGTTTGCGAATGCCGCTTAGTTGGCGAGCGGAACCGCGCTGTTGTCCGCCGGCGCAGCGGGAACCGGCTGGGTGGCCGGCGCGGTCTGCGTGGTTGGAGCCGTCGCGCGGCTGGTGTCGATCGCGGTGTCGCCGCGGGTCGCCGCCAGCACCGCCAGCGTGATGCTCATCACCACGAACGCGCCTGCCAGTATCGCCGTCGCGCGGGTGAGGAAATTGGCCGCGCCGCGCGCCGACATCAAGCCCGATGGGCTGCCGCCCGTGGTCAGGCCGCCGCCTTCCGATTTCTGCATCAGGATTACCGTCACCAGCAGAAACGCAATGACGGCATGAACGACGAGGAGGAAGGTGAACAGCATGGCGGTCTTTCTCGGGAAAGCGGCCACATAGGCAACCCGCGGGCGCGGATCAACCGTCGATCGCCATCCGGGGTCGCGCCGGGATTGTCACCGAAACGGAACATTTCGTCATCGTGCTGAAACCCGTTGGCCATCGGAGCGTTAATTACCCGGAATGACCGGTTTCTTTGCGGGCCTGTAACGATAATGACGAGTAGTGCGATGAATGCCATGACCGACCAGTCGCTGGATCAGTGGAAGTCGACCCTGATCGATTATGTCCGGTCGGGCGAGCCCGATCTGACCAACCGCCAGATGGCGCTGATGCTGTTGGTCTATCTCGATCCGGGCCCGCATACGGTGCGCGGGCTGGCGCGCGCGCTCAACGTGTCGAAGCCTGTAGTCACACGCGCCTTGAACAGGCTGGGCGCTCTAAGCTATCTGCGCCGCCAGCGCGATGAAACCGACAAGCGAAACATCTTCGTCGCGCGGACACCTGAAGGGGCGGAGTTTCTTGCAGAATTCGGACAATTCGTCACCGGCGACGGCGTCAGCAGCACCAGTAGACAATCCGCCCCGGCGTAACCGATTCGCGCTCAGCGGCCGCTCGATTGCGATTGATCCCCGGCGCGAAGCCGCGCGCCGCGATCTTGCCGATGTGCGCCTCGCCGACCGTGTGTTCGCGCCGCATTATGCCGCGCCGCTACAGCGGGTCACCACAAGGCCCACCGCGTTGCGCTTCGCGCGCGATGTCGACTCCGAACAGCTGGCGGTGCTGAATCCCGGCGAAGTATTCGAGGTGCTGGAACTGTCCGGCGGCCTCGCCTGGGGCAGCGCCCCGGCGCAGCAGTTGGTGGGCTATGTCGCCGCCGCCGATCTGGGATTGCCGGCATGACTGTCACCGTCTTTATCGATGGTGCAGCCGGGACCACCGGGCTTGAAATCCGCGAACGGCTGTCGAACCGCACCGAGATCGACGTGATCGCGCTCGCCGATGCCGACCGCAAGGACGCAAGTAAGCGCGCTGCCGCGCTGAACGACGCAGACGTCGTGATCCTGTGCCTGCCCGACGATGCCGCGCGGGAAGCGGTGGCGCTGATCGACAATCCCCGCACCCGCGTGATCGACGCATCGACCGCGCACCGCGTCGCCGATGGCTGGACTTATGGCTTTGCCGAGCTGGAGCCGTCCCAGGCCCAAGCGATCGCCGATGCGCCGCGCGTTTCCAACCCCGGCTGTTGGCCGACCGGCTATCTCGCGCTGGTGCGCCCGCTGGTTCGCGCCGGACTGATCCCCGCCGACTGGCAGCTCAGCACGGGCGGCGCATCGGGCTATTCCGGTGGGGGCAAGGCGATGATCGCCGAGTTCGAAGACGGCTCCGAACCCACGGGCTTCCGCGCCTATGGCCTCAACCTGGACCACAAGCATCTGCCCGAAATGCAGAAGCATGCCCGGATGGAGCACGCCCCGATCTTCATGCCGGCGGTCGCCCATGCCTATCGTGGAATGCTGGTCGAAGTGCCGCTGGCACTCGCCGCACTGCCCCGCAAGCCTTCGCCGACGCAGATCCTGCACACGCTCGCCGACGCCTATCGCGACTCGCCGATCGTCCGCGTGATCGACGATTCTGAGACGACGCTGGTGCGGCTTGAGGATGACGCCGGGACCGACCGCCTGACCATCCGCGTCTTCGCCAATGCCGATCGCGGCCAGGCTCGCCTGATCGCGACGCTCGACAATCTGGGCAAGGGTGCAGGCGGTGCGGCGGTGCAGAACCTCAACATCATGGCCGGGTTCGACCCGACCGCAGGACTGGTACTCTGATTGCAAGTGGGCCGGCGTCGCAACCGGCCCAACTTTAGCACCGAATAGGTATGCGCGGGTTCGCAATCCGCGCATCGGCTGCTAGGGCAGCCGCGAAATTGAGTTGGGAGGATCGATGCGACAGCCATTCGGCAAGCTGCTGCTGTTCGGAGCCACGGGCGACCTGGCCCAGCGCATGCTGATTCCCTCGCTTTACGGCCTCCATGCGGATCATCTGCTGCCCGACGGGCTGACGATCACGGGGACCGCGCGGTCAACGCTGTCAGATGCCGAGTATCGCGACTTTTGCGCCAAGGCGCTGCAAACATACCTGCCCGAAGACCGCAAGGATGCCGCAGCGATCGCGGCGTTTCTTGCCCGCATTCAGTATCAGCCACTCGATGCCTCGACGATCGAAGGCTATGACGATCTCGCGAAGAAGCTCGGCGACATCTCCGGTGGTCTCGCCATCTTCCTTTCGACGGCCCCCAAATTTTTCGAACCGACCATCAAGGGGCTCGCCTCCGCCGGGCTCGCCGGCGACAATGTCCGCATCGGCCTCGAAAAGCCGCTCGGCACCGACCTGCCGTCGAGCCGCGAGATCAACGACGCGGTCGCATCGGTCTTCCCGGAGGACCGCACCTTCCGCATCGACCATTATCTGGGCAAGGAAACCGTCCAGAACATCCTCGCGCTGCGCTTCGGCAACTCGCTGTTCGAACCGGTGTGGAACGCCGCCGGCATCGACCATGTCCAGATCACCGTCAGCGAGACCGTCGGGCTGGAGGGACGCGCAGGCTATTATGACGATGTCGGCGCGCTGCGCGACATGGTCCAGAACCATATCCTCCAGCTGCTCGCGCTGATCGCGATGGAGCCCCCTGCCCGCTTCGACGGCACCGCGATCCGCGACGAGAAGGTCAAGGTACTGCGCTCGCTCCGCCCGATCGCCGGACAGGATGCAGCGAACCTCACCGTCACCGGCCAGTATACCGGCGGCGCATCGACCGGAAAGATCGTCGCGGGCTATGCCGAGGAGCTGGAAAAGCCCTCGAAAATCGAGACTTTCGTCGCAATCAAGGCGCATGTCGACAATTGGCGCTGGCAGGGCGTCCCCTTCTACCTGCGCACCGGCAAGCGGATGACCGAACGGCGCAGCGAGATCGTTGTCCAGTTCAAGCCGGTCCCGCATTCGATCTTCGCCGAGCGCGGCGGCGTGCTCCAGTCGAACACGCTGATCATCCGCATCCAGCCGGAGGAATATGTCCGCCTGCTGGTCATGGCCAAGGAACCCGGCCTCGACCGCGAGGGCATCCGCCTGCGCGAAGTGCCGCTGAACCTTAGCCTCGACACCGAATTTGCCGGCACCCGCCGCCGCATCGCCTATGAACGGCTGTTGCTTGACCTGATCGAGGGCGACCCCACCTTGTTCGTGCGCCGCGACGAGGTTGAGGCGCAATGGACCTGGATCGACGCGATCCGCGCCGGATGGGACATGGCGGATGTCAAGCCAAAGCCCTATGCCTCCGGCACCTGGGGTCCGTCCGCCGCCATCGCGCTCACCGAACGCGACGGCGTGACCTGGAACGAATGACCCTCGAACCGAACTGAATGATCCCACTGGAGTTGTTGAAATGGCCGAAGAAATCGAATGGTGGGAATATGAGGAAGCGGGTGAGTGGACCGACGCCCTCGCCGGCGACATCGCCTTCATCATCGAAAGCGCGATCGATGCGCGCGGCGGCGCGGTGATCGCGCTGGCGGGCGGCAAGACCCCTGCCCCGGTCTATGAAAAGCTCGCCGCGGCGAAGCTCGACTGGAAGCGCGTAACGATCATCCCGACCGACGATCGGATGGTGCCGCTCGGCGACCCGCTGTCCAACGTCACTGGCCTTGGCAAGGTGTTCATCCCCAAGGGCGCACGCGTCGTCCCGCTGGTGAGCGAAAAGGCCGACGATTATAAGGCCGCGGGTCGCGCGGCAGACGCACGCCTCGCCGACCATCACTTCCCGCTCGACCTCGTCCTGCTCGGCATGGGCGCGGATGGCCACACCGCCTCGATCTTCCCCGGCCCCGATTTCGACGAAGCGTTGAACGGCCCCAAGGAACGTCGCGCGCTCGGCGTCATGCCCGACCCGCTGCCGCCCGAAGCCCCGGTCGCCCGCGTAACCCTGTCGTCCGCCGCCATCGCCAACGCCAAGTCGCTGATGATCGCGATCACCGGCGCCGAAAAGCGCAAGGTGCTGGAGGCAGCGATCAAACAGGGCGCATCGAGCAGCTACCCGATCGGCCGCGTGCTCGCCGAGACAGAACTGCCCGTCGACGTCCACTGGCTGGAGTAATCACCGTGCCGACGCTCCACCCCGAAATCGCCGCCGTCACCGACCGCGTCATCGAGCGCTCGAAAGAACGCCGCACCGCCTATCGCGATCTGATGACGCAGCAGCGCGAAGGCGGTGTCAGCCGCCGTGGCCTCGGCTGCGCCAACCTCGCCCACGCCTATGCCGGCACCGACGAGCAGCGCGACGCGATGAAGCCCGCGAACCGGATGAATATCGGGATCGTGACCGCCTATAACGACATGCTGTCGGCGCACGCGCCCTATTACCGTTACCCCGAACAGATGAAGGTCTGGGCGCTGGAAGCGGGCGCGACTGCACAGGTCGCAGGCGGCGTCCCCGCCATGTGCGACGGCGTGACGCAGGGCTATTCGGGCATGGAGTTGTCGCTGTTCAGCCGCGACACCATCGCGCTCTCCACGGCGGTGGCGCTCAGCCACAACACGTTCGAGGGTGCCGCCCTGCTCGGCATTTGCGACAAGATCGTTCCCGGCCTGCTGATGGGCGCGCTGCGCTTCGGCCATCTGCCAATGATCATGATCCCGGCCGGCCCCATGCGCACCGGCATCGCCAACAAGGAAAAGGCGCGCGTCCGCGAACTCTATGCCGAGGGCAAGGCGAGCCGCGAGGAGCTGCTCGAATCCGAAATCGCCGCCTATCATGGCAAGGGCACCTGCACCTTCTACGGCACCGCCAATTCCAACCAGATGATGATGGAGGCGATGGGCCTCCACGTGCCCGGCGCATCCTTCATCAATCCCGGCACGAAGCTGCGTCAGGAACTGACCAAGGCGGCGGTTCAGCGGCTGCCCCAGATCGGCTGGGACGGCGACGATTACCGCCCGATCGGTGAGGTTGTCGACGAACGCGCCATCGTCAACGCGGCGATCGTGCTGCTCGCCACCGGCGGATCGACCAACCACCTCATCCACCTGCCCGCTATTGCGCGTGCGGCGGGCATCCTGATCGACTGGGAGGATTTCGACCGCCTGTCGCGCAGCGTGCCGCTGCTCGCCCGCGTTTATCCCAACGGCTCGGCGGACGTGAACGGGTTCGAGGATGCGGGCGGCCCGACCTTCGTGATCCGTGAGCTGCTCAAGGGCGGCATCCTCCATGGCGACACGCTGACCACCTTCGGCGACGGCCTCGACGCCTATGGCAAGAAGCCGGTGCTGGAGAATGACGCGCTCGCCTGGGCCGATCATGGCGAGGCCAGCGGCGATGACAGCATCGTGCGCACCATCGACGCGCCCTTCTCCGAGGAAGGCGGCTTCCGCATCCTCGCCGGCAATCTCGGCCGCGCCTGCATCAAGGTGAGCGCGGTGGAGCGCGACCGCTGGACGATCGAAGCGCCGTGCCGCGTATTCGAAACGCAGCAGGCGGTGCAGGACGCGTTCAAGGCCGGCGAACTCGACCGCGACGTCGTCGTCGTTGTGCGCTTCCAGGGGCCGCGCGCCAACGGCATGCCCGAACTGCACAAGCTCACCCCGCCGCTCGGCGTCCTGCAGAACCGCGGTTTCCGCGTCGCACTCGTCACCGACGGGCGCATGTCGGGTGCGAGCGGCAAGGTCCCGGCGGCGATCCACCTCTCGCCCGAAGCACTTGGTGGCGGCCCGATCGGCAAGCTGCGCGACGGCGACATCGTCCGCCTCTGTGCCGAAACCGGCGACCTCACCGCGCTGGTCGATGCAGCGGAGTGGGACGCCCGCGAGCTCGCCGCCGCCCCGCCGCCCGATCTGGGCACGGGCCGCGAGCTGTTCGCAATGATGCGCCACGGCGCCAGCGAGGCCGAGGCCGGCGGATCGGCAATGCTGGCTGCGGCTGGGTTGTGACCCGCGCGTTCGTCATAAATACTACCACCGTCATCCCCGCGAAGGCGGGGATCCATTCTGGCTGCCGTTGCGAAAGCACCTCAGCGTAAAGGCAAATGGATTCCCGCCTTCGCGGGAATGACGATCGATATTGAGGGGAAACTGAGTGGAAGTCGTAGCGGTCGATATCGGCGGGACCCATGCCCGCTTCGCCATTGCCGAGGTCGAAAATGGCCGCGTCGTTTCGCTGGGCGATCCGGTCACGCAAAAGACCGCCGATCACGCCAGCTTCCAGCTCGCCTGGCAGGCATCGGCGCGCGAATTCGGCCGTCCGATGCCGCGCGCTGCGGCGATCGCCATCGCCTCGCCGATCAATGACGAGCTGATCAAGCTCACCAACAACCCCTGGATCATCCGCCCGCCGCTGATCCGCGAACGGCTTGAGGTCGACAGCTACAGCCTCATCAACGATTTCGGCGCGATCGGCCATGCCGTCGCCCAGCTGCCCGACAGCGATTTCGTGCATCTGTGCGGCCCGATGACAGCGTTGCCGGAAAAGGGATCGATCACCGTGTGCGGCCCCGGCACCGGCCTTGGCGTCGCACAGGTCTTCCGTCCCCCCAATGGCGGCTATCACGTCATCGCGACCGAGGGCGGGCATATGGATTTCGCCCCGCTCGACGGGATCGAGGACGCGTTCGTGCGTCGCCTGCGCTCGACCTACACCCGCGTCTCGGCGGAGCGAATCGTGTCCGGCCCCGGCATCGTCCCGATCTACGAAACGCTGGCGCAGATTGAGGGCAAGGCGGTGCACAGTCTGTCCGACAAGGAAATCTGGACGCTGGCGCTGGAGGGCAAGGACAGCCTCGCCGTCGCCGCACTCGACCGTTTCTGCCTCAGCCTCGGTGCGGTCGCGGGCGACCTCGCCCTCGCACACGGCCCGAGCGGCGTGGTGATCGCGGGCGGCCTTGGCTTCCGGCTCAAAGATCACCTGCTCGGCTCTGGATTCGCACAGCGTTTCGTCGCAAAGGGGCGCTTCCAGGGATTGATGTCCTCGATCCCCGTCAAGCTGATCACCCACCCCCAGCCCGGCCTCTACGGCGCGGCGGCGGCCTATGCGCAGGAGCATACGCAATGAGCATCGAAACCATCATGCGGACCAGCGCGGTCATCCCCGTCCTCGTCATCGACGACGCGGCAACCGCCAAGCCCCTTGCCGAGGCGCTGGTCGCAGGTGGCCTGAAGGTGCTCGAAGTCACGCTGCGCACCCCCGCCGCGCTCGACGCGATCCGTGAGATGAAGAAGGTCCCGGGCGCGATCGTCGGCGCGGGCACCGTGGTCAACACCGATCAGTTCGCACAGGTGATGGATGCGGGTGGCGAGTTCATCGTCTCGCCCGGTCTGACCGACCGGCTGGGCCAGGCGATCGTGGAAAGCGGCGTCCCCTTCCTCCCCGGTATCGCCAATGCCGGCGACATCATGCGCGGCTACGACCTGGGCCTGCGCCACTTCAAATTCTTCCCGGCCGAGACCAGCGGCGGACTGAAGGCGCTCAAGGCCCTCGCCGCCCCCTTCTACGAAGCGAAGTTCTGCCCCACCGGCGGCATCACCCCCGCCACCGCCCCCGACTGGCTCGGCTTCGACCCCGTCCTGTGCGTCGGCGGCAGCTGGGTCACGCCCAAGGGCGCGAGCATGGCTGAGGTTGAGGCACTCGCGCGCGAAGCTGCGGGGATGCGGGGCTGATCACGGCCGGGCGGCGAAAACGCGCCCGGCCAACATAAGCGTCGCACTTTGCAATGACGTCGGCATCGACGCGATAACCGCGGCTTACAACGTGCCCGCCGCGCCGATCTTGCGGCATTCGGTAACGAATATGCCTATATCCGGTGTTGCCGAGAAGCTGCGCTGCCAATCCCCGATCGTGAGGCTAATACTATCCCGTGCCTCGACCAATTTTTCCTCGATGCGAAGGTCTTCGTATAACAGACCTCCTTCCTCAAGGCGCAAAAGGCCAAATCGGGCACCGTCGATAGTGCTGGAAAGTGCGCCTGAATGGTCTGGATACTTCAGAAATAGAAATATCGGATTTCCGTGACACATTCCGATAAATTCGACGTCGCCGCCCGGAGACTTGTAACTTAGTGTCAGTCGCTGCTCTGATTCCAGTCGGCGGAATGTCCAACCCGGCAATTGACCGGGCGTCTCAATAAATCGCAATGAACGAGGCGGTTGCGGTGCGTAGTGGGTCCAAGACGCGGTCAAGATTCCTGCGACCACTATGGCTGGAGGCAAGATGTGACCGAGCTTCACATCTCCCCCCGAGCTCGCCGCAGGGCATACCATTTCTGCACGTTCGCGTTGTGCTGCTCCAGCGTGTCGGCGAAGATGTGCCCGCCGGTGCCATCCGCGACGAAGTACAGCGCGTTGGTCGTCTCCGGGTTCAGCACCGCGTCGATGCTCGCGCGGCCCGGATTGGCGATCGGTCCAATCGGCAGGCCCCGCATCGTATAGGTGTTATAGTCATTCTTCGCGTCACGCTCCGAGCGCAGGATGCGCCGACCGAGCGGCTTGCCCTTGGTCACCGGGTAGATGATCGTCGGATCGGCCTGCAGCGGCATTCCGCGCTTGAGCCGGTTGGAATAGACGCCCGCGACCATCCGCCGCTCTTCGGGCTTGCTCGTTTCCTTCTCGACGATCGCGGCGAGGGTCAGCGCCTCCTGCGGCGTGCTGACCGCGATGTTCGGCTTGCGGCGCGCCCATGCCTCGGCGAGATATTTGTCCATCGCGCTCTGCATGCGATCCAGCACCTGCTGCCGCGTATCGCCGCGATTATAGGCATAGCTGTCGGGCAGGATGCTCCCCTCCGCCGGCACTTCGACCTCGCCCTGCAACTGCTCGGCCGCCATCAGCCGCTCATGGACCATGATCGACGGCATCCCCTCCGGGATCATCACGAAGCGCTGGAGCGTGCGCCCGCCCTGCAGCATCTTGAGCAGGTCGGACTGGCTGATCTTGGCCGGCACGCGATATTCGCCCGCCTGAATCGGCGTGTCGTCGCCGAACACCCGCGCCATCCACAGGAACAGGTCCGCATCGCGGATCGCGCCCTGCTTCTCCAGCTCGCGCGCGGCGGTGGTCAGGGTCGATCCCTGCGCCACGGTCAGCGTCGTGTTGCGCGTCCCCGGTCCGGCCCCGCCCCACAGCTGCGCCGCCCAGAAGGCAGCAGCGACCAGCGCGAGGATCAGGAGGACGCCGAAACAGCCGAACTTGCGCACCAACGCCTCCCGAACCCGTGGATCAGACCGCCTTCATCACCAGCGACGCATTGGTACCGCCAAAGCCGAACGAGTTGTTCAGCACCGCGCGCACCTTGCGCTCCTTGGCCTGGTGCGGGACCAGATCGACGCCCGCGCAATTCTCGCTGGGGTTATCCAGGTTCAGCGTCGGCGGCACGATGCCGTCGCGCATCGCGAGGATGCAGAAGATGCTCTCCACCGCACCCGCGCCGCCCAGCAGATGGCCGATCGCCGACTTGGTCGAGCTCATCGACAGGTCGCCGATCGCGTCGCCGAACAGCCGCCGCACGCCGCCAAGCTCGAGCTCGTCGCCCAGTGGGGTCGAGGTGCCGTGCGCGTTGATATAGTCGATATCCGACAGCGCCAGGCCCGACTTCTTCATCGCCATCTGCATCGAGCGGAACGCGCCCGACCCTTCGGGGTGCGGCGCGGTGACATGATAGGCGTCGCCCGACAGGCCATAGCCGATCACTTCGGCATAGATTTTCGCGCCGCGCGCCTTGGCCCGCTCATATTCCTCGAGCACCACGACGCCCGCACCCTCGCCCATGACAAAGCCGTCGCGGCCCTGATCCCACGGGCGGCTCGCCCGCCACGGTTCGTCGCGAAAGCCCGTCGACAGCGCGCGCGCCTGACCAAAACCGGCGATGCCGATCGGACAGATCGTGCTCTCCGCACCGCCCGCCAGCATGACATCGGCATCATCCATCGCGATCATCCGTGCGGCGTCGCCAATCGAATGCGCGCCAGTCGAGCACGCCGTGACCACCGCATGGTTCGGCCCCATCAGGCCGTATTTGATCGACACCTGGCCCGAGATCAGGTTGATCAGGCGGCCATGCACGAAGTGCGGCGAAACCCGCTTCGGCCCCTTCTCCGCCAGCACCAGCGATTCGCTCTCGATACCCGGCAGGCCGCCGATGCCCGACCCGATCGAACAGCCCGCGCGGAACCGCTCTTCCTCGCTCATATCGAGCAGGCCGGCATCCTCGATCGCCTGACCGGCGGCATCGATGCCGTAAACGATGAACGGATCGACCTGGCGCTGGATCTTGTGATCGACGCGCTTGGCCGGGTCGAACCCATATTCATGGTCGGCCGGCTTTACCTCACAGGCATAGTTGCTCTGGAAGTCGGTCGCGTCGAACCGCGTGATCGTCCCCGCGCCGGACTTGGCGGCGAGGATGTTTTTCCAGCTGGTTTCGACATCCCCGCCCAGCGGGGTGACAAGGCCGAGGCCGGTGACGACGACGCGGCGCATAGTTACTCTCCGGTGTTGATCGCTACAAAACAAAACGGCTCCCCACCCCTTTCCGGGACCGGGAGCCGTTCGTCAAATCCTGCCCAAGTGGGCGGCCATCCGGGAAACCCGAATTAGCCCTGATTCTCGTCGATATAGGTGATCGCGTCCTTGACGGTCGTGATCTTCTCGGCGGCATCATCGGGGATCTCGACGCCGAATTCTTCTTCGAACGCCATGACGAGCTCGACGATGTCGAGGCTGTCCGCGCCCAGGTCGTCGATGAAGCTCGCGTCTTCGGTGACCTTCTCGGCTTCGACGCCGAGATGCTCGACGACGATCTTTTTCACGCGATCGGCGGTCTCGCTCATGTACCCTGTTCCTTCTTGATGAGG
The DNA here is from genome assembly GCF_030145815.1 of Sphingomonas sp. Lineage (GTDB taxonomy): Bacteria > Pseudomonadota > Alphaproteobacteria > Sphingomonadales > Sphingomonadaceae > Sphingomonas. Next base: position 138,714 of record NZ_JAIXHL010000003.1, on the reverse strand, counting down.
TCGTTGAAAATCGAATCCTGAACGCACGTAGAACGCCGCCCGCGCCCGCGCAAGGGGGGCCGGGCGGAGTGAACGCGGTTCAGCGTGTGCGATACGCCGCTTCGGCTTCGGCCATAATCGACACGCCGGCCAATCCCTGCAGGATCAGCCCGGCGATTGCGCCGCGCTGGTCGGCGGGCACCGCGTCGAGCTTGGCCCCGCCCGCGACCAGTGCGTTCCACGCGACGGTCATGTCCGCACCCGCAATCGATCCACGCGCAACAGCCTGCTGCGCCTCGGGCGTCAGCGCGGCATGTGCAGCCTCGATCTGCGCGGTGGTCACTTCATGGCTTCGCAACTGGTAGCGCGCATTCGACAGCAGCACCCGTCCGGTGAGATAGCGATAGGCCGCCTGACGGCTGCGCTCGCCCCAGCCATTGCTGACCTGACACGCGGCGAGTCGCTCCCCCACCATTTGCGACGCGCGCTTCTCTGCGGCAGTCTTCGGCTCGAACCCCGACCGGGCAAGGCTCGCCAGCGCATCGCGATCAATCGTGCGCGGCAGCGTGCGATACGGGCACGCGATCGGCGTCTGGTCGCGCGGTCGACGTGCTTCCTCTTCCTGCACGCTGCCCGCAAACAGGGCTGCGCTGATCAACAAAAGCGACATGATTATTCCCCTTCCCCGGTTATTCCGGTGCTTACAGCATCGCCATCCCGCCATTCACGTGCAGCGTCTGGCCAGTGACATAGCCCGCTTCCTTCGACGCCAGATAGACGACTGCCGCACCGATGTCTTCGCCGCTGCCCAGATCGCCTGCGGGGATCTTGGTGAGCAACGCGGTCTTCTGCGCTTCGGGCAGCACGTCTGTCATTGCCGAGCGGATGAAGCCCGGCGCGACGCAGTTCACGGTGATGTTGCGGCTCGCCAGTTCCTGCGCCAGCGCCTTGGACATGCCGACCAGCCCGGCCTTGGACGCGGCATAATTGGCCTGCCCCGGATTGCCGGTCGCGCCGACGACCGAGGTGATCGAGATCATCCGGCCGAATCGCGCCTTCATCATCGGCTTGGCCGCAGCGCGCATCAGGCGGAACGCGGCCTCCAGGTTGACGCGGATCACCTGATCCCATTCCTCGTCCTTCATCCGCATGGCGAGGTTGTCGCGCGTGACGCCGGCATTGTTGACGAGGATGTCGAGCTTCCCCAGCGCCTCGACCGCCGACGGCACCAGCGCGTCCACCGCTGCGGCGTCGCTCAGATTGCACGCCAGCGCGACATGGTCCCCACCCAGCTCGGCACGAAATGCCTCCAGCTTCTCGGCATTGGACCCCGAAACCGCCAACCGCGCCCCCTGCGCCGCCAGCGCCTTGGCGATCGCCGAACCGATCCCACCTGATGCGCCAGTCACCAGCGCGGTCATGCCTGTAAGGTCGAACAATTTCATTCTCCTGTTTTATATTCGCGCAGAGGCGCGGAGGACGCAGAGGTCGCGGTGGACGTATGATTGTTCACCAGCCGTCGGACATGGCCCTTAAGTGTTTCGCCACCAAAATTTACCAGCAGCCCCACGGGCTGCTTCAATAATCTCAGATACGTCAGCAATTGCTTTGCGTGGACGGGCGCCAGTCGCTCGATGGACTTGATTTCAACCACCAGCCGGTGGTCGACAAGAAGATCGACGCGAAACGCGCAATCATAGTGCTCGCCTTCAAACTCCACTGATACTGGCAACTGTCGAGCTACCGGATAACCCAGAGCTGAAAGTTTACCGGCGAGTACCCCTTCATACACCGACTCCAGTAACCCGGGTCCAAGTTCTCGATGCACGCGCAACGCAACATCCAGAACATCACCGGAAACCGTGTCGATATCTTTCACTGCGCCCTCTGCGTTCTCCGCGCCTCTGCGCGAACAAACCATCTTCTACCCGATCAAAGCACCTTCTCCAGTGCCTCGATATCATCCATCGTCACCACGCAGGTCACCGTCGCATCCGGCGCGATCCGCTTGACCATTGGGCCCAGCACCTTGCCGCCCAGCTCGACATAATCATGCACGCCGGCGTCGAACATCGCCGACACCGACTCGCGCCACCGCACCATGCCGGTCACCTGATCGACCAGCAGCCCCCGGATCGTGTCGGGGTCGCTTACTGGCGCAGCGGTGACATTGGCGTAGACCGGCACCAGCGGCGCGCGGATCGCGACATCGGCCAGGGCCTTTGCCATCGCATCCGCAGCGGGCTGCATCATCGGGCAGTGGAACGGCGCCGAGACGGGCAACAGCACCGCGCGCTTCGCGCCATGATCCTTGGCGATGGCCACGGCACGGTCGATCGCGCCCTTGGCGCCCGAGATCACCACCTGTGACGGGTCGTTATCATTGGCGACGGTGCAAACCTCACCCTCGGCCGCCGCATCGGCAATCGCCTGCGCCTTGACCAGATCGGCACCCAGCAGCGCCGCCATCGCGCCCTCGCCCACCGGCACCGCCGCCTGCATCGCCCGTCCGCGCAGCTTGAGCAGCTTTGCGGTCGTCGACAGGTCCAGCGCGCCCGCCGCACACAGCGCGGTATATTCGCCGAGTGAATGGCCCGCGACGAAATCGGCCTTGTCCGCCAGCCGCACGCCGCCTTCCTTCTCCAGCACGCGCAGCACCGCGATGGCGTGCGCCATGATCGCCGGCTGGGCATTCTCGGTGAGCAACAGGTCGCCCTCAGGCCCCTCGGTCATCAGCTTGAACAGCTTCTGGCCGAGCGCATCGTCCACTTCCTGAAACACCTCGCGCGCCGCGGCGCTGGCCTGGCTCAGCGCCAGCCCCATGCCGACGGATTGGCTTCCCTGCCCCGGAAAGATGAAGGCTCGCATTGTTCTGGCTCCTAGAAATCAGGCCCCGCGCCCTATGCGCGTCGGCCCGATCCCGCAAGATGAACGAAGCTGAACGGGTTGCGACACACGGCGACCATTTTGCGGGACTCCCGCGAAACCCCTGCGACAGGCGACCCCCAGATTGATCTCGTCGCCCGATACCGGGCTTGAACGCAAGGAGACTGGAAATGAAGAAGTTTGTTCTCGCCGCCGTCGCCGCATCGGTCGCGGTCAGCCCGATCCTCGCCGCAGCGCCCGCCGCTGCCGCCCCGGCGCAGCAGACCCGCACGGTCGTCAAGCACAAGCCGAACGGCAAGGTCGTGGTCAAGAAGACGGTGAAGAAGGCGCCGCAGCGTTACCGCACCAACTGGAAGCGCGGCGAACGGTTCGACTATCGTCAGGCACGCAACTATCGCCAGGTCGATTATCGTCACTATCGCGGCCTGAAGGCACCGCCGCGCGGCTATCGCTACGTCCAGTCGGGCAATGACATCGTGATGGTCAGCATCGCGAGCGGCATCATCGGCGCCATCTTTGGCAATATGATCCGCTAAAAAGGCTTCCTCCGGGCGGCGAGGTGTGCATCACCTCGCCGCTTGCCTTTTCCCAATAGCGCGCGTAAGGGCGCATCGTTGAGCGGCAGCTTCGGCTTGCCGCTTTTCGTATTTTGGAACGACAGCCGGAGGGGCGACCGCATGGGGCGGCGTCAGCGATCGGCCAACAAGTGAGAACAGACGCATGGCTCTGTACGAGCATGTGTTCCTTGCGCGCCAGGATCTGGCACAGGCGCAGGTGGACGCACTGGCGGAAACCGCCACCAAGATCGTCGAGGATAATCAGGGCAAGGTCGTCAAGACCGAGACCTGGGGTCTTCGCAGCCTCGCCTACAAGATCGCGAAGAACCGCAAGGCGCATTACGTGATGCTCGAAATCGACGCCCCCGCCGGTGTCGTCGCCGAGCTCGAGCGCCAGACGCAGATCAACGAAGACGTGATCCGCTACATGACCGTCCGCGTGGACGCGCTTGAAGAAGGTCCGACCGTGATGATGCGTAAGGGTGACCGCGAGCGCCGCGGCCGTCGCGACCGCGATGGTGACGAAGGCCGGGGAGAATAAGACATGGCACGACCCTTTTTCCGCCGCCGCAAGAGCTGCCCCTTCTCCGCGAAGGACGCGCCCCGGATCGACTATAAGGACGTCCGCCTGCTGCAGGGCTTCGTTTCGGAGCGTGGCAAGATCGTCCCCTCGCGCATCACCTCGGTGAGCGCGAAGAAGCAGCGTGAGCTGGCGATCGCCATCAAGCGTGCGCGCCACCTGGGCCTTCTGCCCTTCATCGTGAAGTAAGGAGCGCAGCTCATGGAAATCATTCTGCTCGAGCGCGTCGAGAAGCTCGGCCATATCGGCGACGTGGTGAAGGTAAAGGACGGCTTTGCCCGTAACTACCTGCTCCCGAACAAGAAGGCGCTGCGCGCCAACGAAGCCAACCGCAAGGTGTTCGAGGCGAACCGCGAGCGCATCGTCGCCGAGAACGCCGCCAAGCGCACCGAAGCCGAGAAGGAATCGAAGGGCCTTGAGGGCGTTTCGGTCACCCTGATCCGTCAGGCGTCGAACACTGGCCAGCTCTATGGCTCGGTTGCGGTGCGCGACATCGTCGAATCGCTCAACGCCGATGGCCACAAGGTCACCAAGGCGCAGGTCGTGCTCGACAAGCCGATCAAGGCGATCGGCCTGTACGAAGTGCGCGTCGCGCTGCACGCCGAGGTTGTCGTGACCGTCAAGGTCAACGTCGCCCGCTCGCCGGAAGAGGCCGAGATGCAGGCACAGGGCGTCAACGTGATGGAGGCGATGTTCGAAAAGGACGAAGCCGGCTTCACCGAGGACTACGACCCCAACGCCGAACCCGGCGAGATTGCCGTCGAGGCGACCGAGGAGCAGGCCGAGGGCTAACCCCCTCGCCGCTTCCGGCCCAAACAAAGAGAAGGCCGCCCGGACACGAAGTCCGGGCGGCCTCTTTTTTTCGCTTGGGAGCGAAACCTGTGGGTTACGGCGCGACCACCATCGCACCCAGCACCGCAACCAGCGGAATGGCGGCCAAGGCCACCGACATCAACTTACCCATGTGTGTTCTACCTGAAGCGTCGTTCAGGGTTAACAATGCGTAGTGACGGGGAAGGTTGCATGGGTTGGAACCTGACCGCGTTGTCATTTTCGACGCGCGCGCGTCCGGCGACGCTGACTGGCTGTAGCGCTTTCGGTTGCAACATATTCCGGCGGAAGTCCGTACTTGATGCGCCGGTCATAGTCCCGATCTCCACGAAGCACCGACGCTCGCAGGATTCTCACCCCGCGCCACCAAGCAAAACCCGTCCAAACCACTGCAATGGCGATCAAAGCTATCCAGAGGGAGATCGCGAAAAATCCTGAAAATGGCAGCCCGCCGACCAAAGGCGGCGTGACGACCAGAAGGCCCAAGAACGGCGACGCGGGTCGGCTATTGGCCTTAATATCGCCGTCAACAAGGTTCCGGACTTTCAGATACAGGTCGCGCATCACTTCCGCCCGAACAGCTTCTCGATGTCGCCGTGCGCCAATTTCACCCAAGTCGGGCGGCCGTGGTTGCACTGGCCCGAGTGCGGCGTGACCTCCATCTCGCGGAGCAGCGCGTTCATCTCGGCGACCGAGAGGACGCGGCCCGCGCGGACCGATCCGTGGCACGCCATCGTCGCGGCGACATGGTCGAGCTTTTCCTTGAGGCTCAGCGCCTGGTCGAATGCGGCCAGTTCGTCCGCGATGTCGGTGACGAGCGCAATCACATCCCCTTTGCCCAGCAGCGCCGGGGTGGCGCGGACGAGCATCGCACGCGGGCCGAAGCGTTCCAGCTCCAGCCCGAACTCGGCCAGCTCGCCCGCGCGGGCTTCCAGCCGGTCGCACGCCGGTTCGTCCAGCTCGACCACTTCGGGCAGCAGCAAGGCCTGGCTTGCCACCCCGCCACTGCTTACCGCGCGGCGCATGCGTTCGAGGACGAGACGCTCGTGCGCAGCATGCTGGTCGACCAGCACCAGCCCATCCTCCGCCTCAGCGACGATATAGGTGCGCGCCACCTGGCCCCGCGCGACGCCCAGCGGGTAGCTGATCGCGGCAGGGACCGGCTCGGCGGCGGGTTCGGCCCGGGCTTGGGGTGGTGGGGCGATGAAGGTCGGGCGCCGGTCATTCAAAGCCGTCACCCCAGCGAAAGCTGGGGTCTTCCCAAGACTGCTGGCATCGCTTCCCCAGGGGAGACCCCAGCTTTCGCTGGGTTGACGTGAAGGGCTCTGATCGGACGATGTCGGCTCCGACGTCCACAACCCCATCACCGCCGCATCGGGCCGCTGCACGCTGCGATGCCCTGCCCCGTCCAGCGCCCGCCGCAGCCCGCTGACGATCAGCCCGCGCGCCAGTTGCGGATCGCGGAAGCGCACCTCGGTCTTCGCCGGATGGACGTTCACATCGACCTGATCGGGTGGCACGTCGAGGAACAGCGCCACCACCGGATGCCGGTCGCGCGCCAGCATTTCGGCATAGGCGCCGCGCACCGCGCCGGTCAGCAGGCGATCCTTGACCGGGCGCCCGTTGACGAACAGATATTGGTGATCCGCCACGCCCCGGTTGAAGGTCGGCAATCCGGCAACGCCGCCCAGCAATATTCCCTCGCGCTCGAAATCGATGCCGACGCTGTTGGCGGCAAGGTCGCGGTCGGTCAGCGCAGCGACGCGCGCGATCCGGTCCATCCCCTCCTGCACGCTCAGCACGCGCCGCCCGTCATGCTCGACCGAAAAGCCGATCTCGGGCCGCGCCATGGCGAGGCGCTTCACCACGTCGAGGCACGCAGCATATTCCGACCGGGTCGAGCGCAGGAATTTGCGCCGCGCCGGCACCTTCTCGAACAGCCCTTCGACCCGCACCCGCGTTCCCGGAGGCAACGCCGCCGGTCCCTCCGCCGCCAGGGAGCCATTGTCCACTGTCCGCGACCAGCCATCGGCCCCGCGCGGGCGGCTCTCGACCGTAAAGCGCGACACGCTGGCAATCGACGGCAACGCCTCGCCCCGAAAACCCAGTGTCGTGACGGCATCAATCGCGTCATCGGGCAATTTCGACGTCGCATGCCGCTCCAGCGCGAGCGCCATTTCGGCGGGAGTCATGCCGCATCCGTCGTCGGTGACCTCGATCAGGTCGATCCCGCCGCCGCCCAGCCGGACGGTGATCCGGGTCGCCCCCGAATCGACAGCGTTTTCCACGAGTTCCTTGAGCGCGCTGGCGGGGCGTTCCACCACCTCACCCGCGGCTATCCGGTTGACAAGATGCTCCGGCAAGCGTCGTATTGACATGCAAGCCGGTGTAGCCCAAGCGGCGCCATCCCGCGACCCGTATCCGCCAGATTTCCTTCGGCCCCAGATTTTCTCCCGCCCGGAGTCGATCCGACCGAAACGGGTCAAGGTATGGTTTTTCAGTGCGAACCTGCGGCCCCGGGCGGCCGTGACAGAACGGTGCGATCAGAATGATTTTCTCCCGCCTTTTCAAGTTTATGTCCCATGATCTCGCGATCGATCTCGGGACCGCGAATACGGTTGTGTATCTGCGCGGGCGCGGAGTCGTCCTGAACGAACCTTCGGTGGTGGCGGTTGAAACGCTGAACGGCATCAAGCGGGTGAAGGCAGTTGGCGACGACGCCAAGCTGATGATGGGCAAGACGCCCGGTTCGATCGAGGCGATTCGCCCGCTCCGCGACGGCGTGATCGCCGACATCGACGTGGCCGAGCAGATGATCAGCCACTTCATTCGCAAGGTCACCGGGCAGCGCAAGTTCATGCGCTGGCCCCAGATCGTGATCTGCGTCCCCTCTGGCTCCACCAGCGTCGAGCGCCGCGCGATCCGCGACGCCGCGCAGAATGCCGGTGCGTCGCAGGTGTGGCTGATCGAGGAGCCGATGGCCGCCGCAATCGGTGCCGACATGCCGGTGACCGAGCCGATCGGATCGATGGTCGTCGATATCGGCGGCGGCACCACCGAGGTCGCGGTCCTGTCGCTGCGCGGCCTTGCGTATTCGAACAGCGTGCGCGTCGGCGGCGACAAGATGGACGAAGCGATCGTCTCCTATGTCCGCCGCAACCACAATCTGCTGATCGGCGAGGCCACGGCCGAGCGGATCAAGCAGGAAGTCGGCGTCGCCAAGCCGCCTGCCGACGGCATTGGCCTGACGATCCACATCAAGGGTCGCGACCTGGTCAACGGCGTTCCCAAGGAAATCCAGATCAACCAGGGCCAGATCGCCGAAGCGCTGAGCGAACCGGTCGGCACGATCGTCGAGGGCGTGCGCATCGCGCTTGAAAACACCGCGCCCGAACTGGCCGCCGATATCGTCGATCAGGGCATCGTCCTCACCGGCGGCGGCGCGCTGCTCGAAGGGATCGACGAAGTGCTTCGCGATGAGACGGGTTTGCCCGTTACTGTCGCTGAAGATCCGCTAACCTGTGTGGCGCTGGGCACTGGACGTGCGCTAGAAGATCCGGTGTTTCGTGGTGTTCTGATTCAGGTCTGAGGAAGCGGGGGCTATGGCGCCGCCACATAACCGGCGCTCCGGCTTTTCGCGACGGGCGCAGTATGGACTGTTCTTGGGTTATGTTGTCGCGGTCGGCGGTGCGCTGATCGCGGTTGCTCTGCTGTTGCTCTCGACCCTGAACCCGCCCGCCTATGCCGTGGTGCGCGGAGCGTTTGCCGAGCTGGTCACCCCGATTGCATCCGGCGCGGACTGGACGCGGCGCGGGGTTTCCGGCGCGCCGGCCTGGATCGGCAGTTTCTGGGGCGTGCGCGAGGAAAATGCCCGGCTGAAGGCAGAGCTGGAAGCGAACAAGACGCTGGTCGAGCATGCCCGCGTGGTCACGCGCGACAATCGCCGGTTGCGCGCGCTGCTCAAACTGCGCGACCGCGTGGCCGACCCGGTGGTTGCGGCCCGTATCGTCTATGCCAGCGGATCGAGCACGCGGCGCTTCGCCACGCTCAATGCCGGCAGTTGGCAGGGCGTGCGCACCGGCCAGCCGGTGCGCGGTCCGGACGGCCTGATCGGTCGGGTCGTGGAAGTCAGCCCCAACACGGCGCGCATTCTGCTCGTGCTCGATCCCGAAAGCGTTGTCCCGGTGCGCCGCGTCCGCGACGGCCTCCCCGCCATCGCGGCCGGGCGCGGCGATGGCCTGCTTGAAATCCGCTCGGCCAGTGTCGCGCAGATCCTGTTCGAGCCGGGCGATACGTTCGTCACGTCCGGCACGGGCGGGTTGTTCCCGCCTAACATCGCCGTCGCAGTGACGCAGGAGCGCGCCCGCGACACCGCCAAGGCGCGACCAACCGCAAGCCCAGACATGCTCGACTATGCGCTGGTTCAGCGGGCGTTCTTTCCTGAAGCCGCGGAAGTTTCAGCTCCGGACAAGGCACCGCGGTGACCGGCACGCGCTTTGCGGGCCTGGGCCAGCCCAATGTGTCACAGCGCGCGCGCTGGCTTGCCCCGCTGTCGATCATACTGGCGTCGCTGATCACGTTGATCCCGTTCAAGGCATCGGTGCCGCTGCTGCCGCCCTTTGGTCTGATGATGCTGCTGGCGTGGCGATTGCACCGGCCCGATCTGCTCAAGCCGTGGGCACCGCTGCTGCTCGGCTTCGTCGATGACATGGTCAGCGGCCAGCCGCTCGGCAATGCGATGTTTTTCTGGACCGTCGCGTTCATCGCGATCGATGTGCTCGACACGCGGATTGTGTGGCGCGACTTTTTGCAGGACTGGTTGCTCGCGGCCGGTGCGATCGGGTTCTGCCTGATCGGCGGACGCCTGGTCGCGACCCCGCTGAATGCCCATGTCGATACTGTGCTGCTGATTCAGATCCTAATCTCGATTGCGCTGTTTCCGGTGCTGTCGCGCCTCGTCTCCCGCCTCGATCAGCGCAGGAAGTGGCAATGAACGGCCCAGTGCGTATGATCAGCGAAGGGCAGCAGAATTACAGCTTTTCGCGCCGCGCGATGCTGCTCGGCGGTATACAGGCCAGCCTTGGGCTGGTGCTGGCCGGGCGGATGACCTGGCTCTCGGTCTATGAAAACGACAAATACAAGCTGTTATCGGAGAGCAACCGCGTCAACCTGACGCTGACGCCGCCGCGGCGCGGGTGGATCGTCGACCGGCGCGGGGTGCCGATCGCCAACAACCGCACCGATTTTCGCGTCGACATCATCCCCGACCGGCTCGAGAACAAGGGCCAGGTGCTGACCGCGCTCAAGCAAATCCTGCGCCTCACGGCCGAAGACATAGCGCGGATCGAGGATGACCTGAAGGGCGCGGCGGGGTTCCAGCCGGTTCAGGTCGCCGAGAATCTCGACTGGGAGCGCTATGCTGCGGTCAGCGTGCGCCTGCCCGAACTGCCGGGCGTCGCGCCCACGCGCGGCTTTGCGCGTAACTATCCCGCTGGTGCCGCGGTCGGCCATCTGATCGGCTATGTCGGCACGGCCTCGGCCGAACAGTTCAAGGAGACCAAGGACCCCTTGCTGCTGACCCCCGGGTTCAAGCTCGGCAAGGACGGGCTGGAAAAGATGCTGGAGGGCAGCTTGCGCGGCACCCCCGGCGCCAAGCGGTCGGAGGTGACCGCGCGCGGCAAGCTGGTCCGTGAGCTCGAAACCCGGCCGGACACGCCGGGCAAGACTGCGCGGCTGACGATCGACGCCGGGCTGCAAGAGTATACCGCGCGCCGGCTGGGCAATGAATCCGGGTCGGTCACGGTGTTCGACCTCACCAATGGCGACATCCTCGCGATGGTATCGATGCCATGCTACGATCCCAACGCCTTTTCGGACGGGATCAGCCGCACCGAATGGAAGATGCTCTCGGATGACGATCATCTCCCGCTGATGAACAAGACGCTTCAGGGCCTGTATCCACCGGGATCGACGTTCAAGCCCGCGACCGCGCTGGCGATCCTGGGCGCCGGTATCGATCCCAAGCGCGTCGTGTACTGCAATGGCGGCTACACGCTCGGCAATCGCCGCTTCGGCTGCCTCGGCCGCCATGGCCCGATGACGATGCACACGGCGATCGCCCGCAGCTGCAACACCTATTTCTACACGCTCGGGCGTGAGATCGGGATCGATCCGATCGCCGCCGCCGCGCGCAAGCTCGGCTTCGGCGCCGAGTTCGACCTGCCCCTGCCTTCACAGCGTTATGGCACCGTCCCCGACACGGCGTGGAAGATGCGCCGGTTCAAGCAGGAATGGACCCAGGCCGACACGCTCAACGCGTCGATCGGCCAGGGCTATGTGCTGGTCAGCCCGTTCCAGCTCGCGGTCGCCACCGCGCGGATCGCGTCGAGCCGGGCGCTGCTCCCCTCGCTCATTATCGACAAGCCCAAGCCACCGCTGCGGCTGGAGTTTCCCGAAGAGCATCTCGCCATTGTCCGCGCTGGGATGGACGAAGTGGTGAACGGCGCGGGCACGGCGGGTGCATCGCGGTTGCAGCTCGACGGAATCCGCATGGGCGGCAAGACCGGAACGGCGCAGGTCCGCCGGATCATGGACAGCAATCGCGGCCAGGGCGGCGAGTGGAAATATCGCGACCACGGCCTGTTCATCTGCTTCGCGCCGGTCGACAATCCGCGTTACGCCGCATCAGTCGTCATCGAGCATGGCATGGGCGGAGCGCGCGCCGCCGCTCCGGTGGCCAAAGACGTGCTGACCTGGCTGTTCGACCGGCAAAAGGCGATGGACACGCTCGCAGTGCTCGAAGCCGGATGGGGTGGCGACATCCGCACCCGCATGGCCGCGAAGGAAGCGGCGTTCCGCACCGCGCAGGGACTGCCCCCGCGGGCCGAACGCGCGCCCGTGCCGGTGCCCAATCCGGTCGCGTCCCCAACTCCGGCGGCACCCGCCGCGACCGGCGCTCCGGCCCCTGCCCCCTCCGCCACGCCGCCCCCCGCTCCGGCCGCGAGCGCGACCCCAGCAGCCGAGACCCCGCAATGACCACGATCGGCCCCGGCTTCGTTCCAGCCCCCGTGCTGCGCCTTCCCTGGGGCGCGCTGCTGCTGGTCACCGCGATCGGCCTGTTCGGCACGGCGATGCTCTATTCGGCGGCTGGCGGCAGCCTGACCCCATGGGCGCTGAGCCACGGCATGCGCTTTTCCGTCTTCCTTGCGATCGCGCTGGCCATGTCGCGCGTGCCGGTCGACTGGTACCGCCAGCTTGCCTTTCCGATCTACGGCATCTGCATTGTCCTGATCATCCTGACCGAATTGATCGGCCATGTCGCGGGAGGCGCGCAGAGCTGGCTCGACCTCGGCTTCATGCGGCTTCAACCATCGGAGCTGACCAAGTTGGCGTTGGTGCTGGCGTTGGCGCGCTTCTACGAAATGCTGCCCGCTGGCGAAACGCGCAAGTTTGGCGCGATCTGGCCGGCTGTGGTCATCACCATGGTTCCGGCCGCGCTGGTGCTGATCCAGCCCGACCTGGGCACCGCGATGATGATCATTGCTGGCGGCGGCGCGATGATGTTCCTCGCCGGCGTGCCGCTGCGGCTGTTCATCGCAGGGGGCATGGCCGCGGCCGTCGCGATCCCGCTGATGATCAACTATGGGATGCAGGAATATCAGCAGAAACGCGTGCTGATCTTCCTCAACCCCGAACAGGATCCGCTGGGCGCCGGCTATCACATCACCCAGTCAAAGATCGCGATCGGATCGGGTGGCCTGTTCGGCAAGGGGTTCCTCAATGGAACTCAGGTGCACCTCAACTACCTGCCCGAAGGGCATACCGATTTCGTGTTCGCGCTGATCGCTGAGGAACTGGGGCTGGTCGGTGGCGTCGCGTTGATCGCTGCGTTCGTCGCGCTGTGCCTGTGGGCGATCGGCGTCGCCACGCGCGCCAGCAGCAAGTTCGAACGGCTGACCGCTGCCGCGATCTCTGCCACCATCTTCTTCTACGTCGCGATCAATCTGCTCATGGTCATGGGCATGGCGCCAGTGACCGGAATCCCGTTGCCCTTGGTCAGCCATGGGGGGTCGTCGATGATGACGGTGATGTTCGCGATCGGCATCCTCTTCGCCATCGACCGCCAAAGTCGCAACAGCGCAAGGGCCGCGCGCTGGTAACTGCATTTTTCGCAAAAAGCCTGTTGCATTCCGCAGATGCCCCCGCTATCCGCGCCACTCCCGAACGCGGCAAGCGGCTGTTCAGCCCTTCCCTCCGCCCGGAATGGACGCATAGCTCAGTTGGTAGAGCAGCTGACTCTTAATCAGCGGGTCCTAGGTTCGAGCCCTAGTGCGTCCACCATCCTTTATTCTCACAAGTCGACGGTTTGACAGGCGATCTGCTTTTCGCGTTCTGACGTCACAGGGCTTGCTCGAGCGCCGCTCGCCAATGCCTCGAGACCATTTGGCTCAGCTCCTGCTTTTCAGGCGGTAGCTCTACCCCCCCCCCGCCCGGCATCACGCCGCGCACGTCTGCGCGCGCGCCGACGCGCGCAACAGCAGCAGCGCGGCGAGGCCAATCGCGGAGGTGCCGGCTCCCGCCAGCGCGACCGCCGGATAGCCAAGGCCGAGCGCGATCACTCCGCCCCCCAGCGCTGCACCGAGCGCGTTGCCGAGATTGAAGGCGCCGATGTTCATTGCCGAAGCGAGACTGGGTGCATCGGCGGCCGCGCTCATCACCCGAACCTGCAGCGGCGGGACCAGTGCGAAGCTCGCAACGCCCCACAGGAAGATCAGGACAGCGCTGGCGATCGCCGATGGCATGAGCGTCGCATAGGCGATCAGCACGAGCGTCAGCACAGCGAGCGTCACGATCAGCGTGCGGTCGACCGAACGGTCGGCAAATCTGCCGCCAAGCCAGTTACCGAGCGTCAATCCGACCCCATAGGTCACCAGCATCGCGGTGACGAAGCCCAGCGATGCCTGCGTAACCTCGCGCAGGATCGGCGAGATATAGGTGAAGACGGTGAACATCGCGCTCGACCCCACAACGGTAAGCGCGAGCGCGCCGAGCACCGGGGCGCGTCCAAGGACGCGCAGCTCGGCCATGGCATTGCCGCGGGCCGGCGCGGGCAACGTCGGCAGGGTCAGGCGCAGCGCAGCCATGGTGGCACCCCCTAGCGCCGCAATTCCCCAGAATACCGCACGCCAGCCCAGAACGTCGCCCGCCCACGTCGCGAGGGGAACGCCGACCACATTGGCGATCGTCAGGCCCATGAACATTGCCGCAACTGCGCCAGCCTGCTGGCGGGGTGGAACCAGGCTCGCCGCGACGATCGACCCGACCCCGAAAAACGCGCCATGGTTGAGCGAGGTGACGATCCGCGCGGCGAGTAGCATCCCATAGCTGTCGGACAGCGCGGCGACGACGTTGCCGAGCGTGAAGATGGCGGCGAGCGCAATCAGCAGCGTGCGGCGCGGTACGCGCCCCGTGGTCAGCGTCATCAGCGGCGCACCCAGCATCACACCGATCGCATAGGCACTGATCAACAGCCCTGCGACCGGGATCGAGACCCCCAGATCGTCGGCGATTACCGGCAGAAGGCCCATCGGCGCGAATTCGGTAACACCGATGCCAAAGGCACCGACCGCGAGCGCCAGCAGTCCGGGATTGAGCTTCATCGCAAGAACTTTCTCTATTTGCTATGCGCGCATAGATGGCTGACGGTCCGCCCCCGGATTAGAGGCCAAAAGCGCAAATGATTTTTGATTTGAACGCAAAGATGGACAATGGCGCCGATCGCGCGCGATCCCTCGAAATCTTCGCCGCCACGATCGAACTGGGCAGTTTCTCGGCAGCCGGCCGACGCCTCGGCCTGACCCCTTCGGCGGTCAGCCGCACAATCGACCGGATCGAGGCCCGACTTGGCGTGCGCCTGTTGTTGCGTTCGACCCGGGTGCTGACGCTGACCGCCGAGGGCCAGGCCTATCTTCAGGCAGCACGCCGCATCCTCGCCGATCTCAACGACGCCGAACAGCAGATCGCCGATCAGGGGGCGCCGCGCGGGCGGCTTCGAGTCAGCGCGGCGCTGGCGCATGGACGCCTGTGCATCGTTCCCCTGCTCGCGGGGTTCGTGAAGCGCTATCCGCAGATCCTGGTCGACATCGCGCTCACCGACACGGTCGTCGATATCGCCGCCGGACAGGCCGATGTCGCGATCCGGTTCGGCCCGCTCGCCGACAGCCGCCTGACGGCACGCAAGATCGGCGAGAATCGCCGCGTCATCGTCGCCTCACCCGCCTATCTCGCGCACCATGGTACACCCGCTACGCCCGAGGACCTTCTCGTGCACAATTGTCTCAACTTCAATTTCCGCCGCGCCGAACCGGTCTGGCCATTCGTGCGCGACGGCACGGCCTTCAGCCTGACGACCAGCGGGGCGATCGAGGCAAACAACGGAGAGACGCTCGGGCAGCTTGCAGCGCTCGGCGTCGGGATCGCGCGCGTAGGCCGTTTCAGCGTGACCGACGAACTCGCCGATGGGCGGCTCGTCGCGATCCTCGAGGATTACAATCCAGGCGATGTCGAGCCGCTGCACGCGGTGTTCGTCGGCGGCACCAATACACCCGCGCGGGTACGAGCCTTTGTCGAGTATCTGGTTGAGCATCTTTGAGGCGTGCGCACCCCTTCCACATAAGGACCGCCGCCCGGCTCGTCGGACCGGGCGTGCAGACTCGCGCTGCATCAGCCTTGGCGTGGGTCGGACGCTCGCCGCGCTGGACGGCCGCGCGGTCACAATGACGCCATCGCCGTGCTGAGCACAACGTCTCGTTGCCGAGCGATGCTGGCCGCAGTGTCGGAAACCGGGATATCGGGGGCCAATCCGGCATCGGGCTGTGTGTCGACCGGAAAGTAGCCGACAAGCGGCAGATCGAATTCGATCTTCGAATGCGGAAGGCGAACGAAGAAGAAGCAGCCGCCGTTGATCCCGCGTCGGTTCCCGCCGGTCTCGCGCCCAACCAGCTTGCCCCCACCGATCCGTCGCATGTTGCTGGCGAATTGAAAGGTCGCCGAGCTGTTAACGGGCGATGTGAGAACGCGCACCGGACAATGGACGCGCTTGGCTGCGGGAACGATCCGCAGGGCATCATCGCTTGAAGGCCGCAGCAAAAAGCCGCCCGGAAGTGGGCTGGCACCCTCGCCAAGTTTGCGGAAGCTGTCGTCCCAGGTATCGAGATAGGGGTCGAGGTCCGTCGGCGTGCGGCGGAACCTAAGCCGCTGCTGCAGCCGCGGCGGCATGAAATCTCTGGTGATCAGACGCGACAGGATGACGTCGCCGCAATCCTCTCCACCCTCGTTGTCGCGCAGATCAACGATGAGCCCGCGCGCGCCATCCAGCGAGTCGAGGCGATCGGCGAGCCATGCCTTCCAGTCCCATTTCGCATCCCACATCGCCCATCCCGGCATCGTAAGCACAGCGACACCGTTCGGATCCATCCGCCATTGCCAGCTTGGCGCGTCGGGCGCGATGCGCGCGACCGGCATCTGCGCGCGACGGTCCGCCAAAGCAATTGCAGGAACGTCGAGTGTCCGTGAGCCGCCATCGGGGAGACGCGCCGCGAGACGATGCACCCCATCACGTGGCGGGTGGAGCAGGCCTTGAAAGACATCGAACGTCTCAATGCGGTCGTCACCGCGTACCTCGAGCAGTGACATGCGCTTGGCATCGTTATGACCATCGGCACGGACATATTCGAGCAGCCGGTCGCGAAGGCGGATCGGCGGTTCGCCATTGAGGCTCGTAATGACCGAACCGCGCGGCAGCCCGGTGTCAAAGCCAGTGGTGACGACCATCGCATCCCCGATCCAGATGAAATGGAACGGCAGGCGCGTTGGCCGATCGAACAGATCGGCCGCGACAGCACCGGACTGATTGAAGAAGTTGCAATAGGTGTGACCACAGCGGATCGAGGCAAGGAACCGTGACAGGGACAGATACCGATCTGCAAGCAAGGGGCTTGCTTCCCAGATAGCCGCGAGCCTCGCCAGCCCATCCGCAATGGCCGTGCGACCAACGTAGCGATTCAGACCCGGGTGCAACTCCAACGCCCGGCGTACAATCTCAAGATCGTCGCGAACCGCGGCATCGACCGCTGCCGCCCGACTGGACACGCCCGACATCGCAAATGTCGCGCAAGCCAATGATATGAAGCTGCGCCGATCGACCCGCGTCATGGGCTTCATCTTCCAACTCCTGCGCCTGCTGGACCTTCGATCGCGACGGGCTCTGGCCGTCTGCCCCGCCCGATCACAGGCCAACACCCTCCAGCCAAACGCGAGGCAAGGTCAACGACCACGCGCAGCGATGCACCACATGTGAGATTTCCCCCGGGTTTCCGGGTGCCCAATCCACCGAGGTGCCAGTGCGGCGGCAAGGCGCCGCTTTTGCTTCTTGCGCGAGGTCTTCCGATCGGGACCGCCGACCACGCCGGAACCACCAGCGTGCTGCTGCTCCGGATGGGACATGACGGCGCGACCAATTGGATCGGATCGCGATCTGCGGCATTGACGCGCAACATGACACAAGCACCCGCCAGCCCCTTCAAGGTTCCGCTGTTCCGCGCCGTATGGGTGGCGAGCCTGTTCTCCAACTTCGGCGGCTTGATCCAGTCGGTGGGCGCTTCGTGGATGATGACCGACCTCGGCGCCTCGCCGCAGATGATCGCGCTGGTGCAGGCTTCGACCAGCCTGCCGATCATGCTGCTCTCGTTATGGGCCGGCGCGGTTGCCGACAATCTCGACCGGCGCCGCGTGATGCTGATCGCGCAATGCTTCGTGCTCCTCGTGTCAGCTACGCTAGCGCTGGGCAGCTGGCTCGGCTGGATCACGCCATGGTCGCTGCTGATCTTCACCTTTCTGATCGGGTGCGGCACCGCACTCAACGGGCCAGCGTGGCAGGCATCGGTGGGCGACATGGTGCCGCGCACGATGTTGCCGGATGCGGTCGCGTACAACAGCATGGGGTTCAACATTGCACGCAGCACCGGTCCGGCGCTCGGCGGTGCACTGGTGGCATTCGCGGGCGCTGCAGCCGCGTTCCTAGCCAATGCGGTAAGTTATGTCGGCCTGATTGTGGTGCTGCTGCGCTGGACGCCCGACCTGCCTGAGCGGCGGCTGCCGCGCGAACGTCTCGGCGTCGCGATGGCAGCCGGAGTCCGTTACGTTCGGCTTTCACCGAGCATTCGGGTCGTCCTCGCCCGTGCGGCGCTGTTCGGGTTCCCCGCAAGCGCACTGCCAGCCTTGATGCCGCTGATCGCGCGCGACCTCGTTATGGGGGGACCGCTCACCTATGGCCTGCTGCTCGGCGGGTTTGGCGCGGGCGCCGTGCTCGGTGCCTTTGCCTCGCGGCGACTGCGCCAGATGCTGCCCACCGAGTTCCTGATCCGGCTCGCCGCGCTCGCTTTGGCGGCAGGTGCGGCACTCGTCGCGTTGAAACTTGGCTTGGCTGCCACCCTTGCCGCGCTGATACTGGCCGGCGCAGGCTGGGTTAGCGCGCTTTCCACCTTCAATGTGAGCGTCCAGATGGCCTCCCCGCGCTGGGTCGTCGCCCGCGCGCTCGCCATCTATCAGATGGCAGCGTTTGGCGGCATGGCTGCGGGAAGCTGGGTTTTCGGCGCAATTGCCGGCGACCATGGCCTTGCCACCGCACTCCTCATTGCAGCTGGCGTGCAGTTGCTGAGCCTCGTTGCAGGTCTTCGATTCGCGGTACCAACCATCGAACAGCTCGACCTCGATCCGCGCGACAGCTGGCGTGAGCCACAGACAAGTATCCCGGTCGAACCGCGCAGCGGGCCAATCGTGATCACGATCGAGCATCGGATCGCAGAGCACGACATCGCCCGCTTTCTCACGGTAATGAGCGAACGCCGAAGGATCCGGCGACGCGACGGCGCACACCACTGGACCTTGCTGCGTGATCTCGAAGAGCCCGAGCTGTGGATCGAGCGCTATCACGTCGCGACTTGGGTCGATTATGTTCGGCACAATCAGCGGCGCACCCGCGCCGACGACCTCAACAGCAACGCGTTGCGCGCACTCCAGATCGACGGTGCGGCACCGATGGTGCATCGCCGGATCGAACGCCAGACCGGATCGCTCCCCGCAACGCGCACGCCCGATGCGCGCGAACTCGATCCGGTTACCGACGCGACCCGCTCGAGCTAGGCGAGACCTGATTGAGCCCCCAGCCGACCCCTGCCCGTCCGTTAGCGAGGAATGGGGGGATGCCGCGTTCCAGCCATCGTTCGCCGATCAGCCCGTCAGCGCGGCAAGCAGGGCGTGCGCGGCGCCCTCACTCGATGCCGGGTTCTGACCGGTAATCAGCAACCCATCGGACACGATATGGGGTTGAAACGGACTGCCGCTGGAGAATTCGGCGCCCTGTGCGCGCAACTTGTCCTCGAGGAGGAAGGGCACGATGTCGGTCAGGCCGACCGCTTCTTCTTCCGCGTTGGTAAAGCCGGTAACCTTGCGCCCCTTCACGATCGGCGCTCCATCTGGCGTGGTGACCGACTTGAGGACGGCGGGCGCATGGCAAACCAGCGCGACCGGCTTGCCTGATACGAGTGCGGTTTCGATCAGCGCCTTGGATGTCGCGCTTTCCGCGAGGTCCCAGAGCGGGCCGTGACCACCGGGATAGAAGACGCCATCGAAGCTGGCGACGTCCATATCGGCGAGCTTCAGGGTTGAGGCCAGCTGTGCCTGAGCCTCGGGGTCCTGCTTGAACCGTTCCGTCGCCGCGGTCTGTGCATCCGGTTCGTCGGATTTTGGATCGAGCGGCGGCTGGCCGCCGGCAGGGCTGGCGAGCGTGATGTCGTGTCCCGCGTCCTTGAGCACATAATAGGGGGCGGCGAGTTCTTCGAGCCAGAAACCGGTTTTCTTGCCGGTGTCGCCAAGCTGGTCATGGCTGGTCAGGATCATCAGGATCTTCATGAGTGGGGGTCCTTTACGGGTTGGGGCCGGGCACGAGTGCGCGAGCGTGTCAGAGCGTGGGAACCCGTCTGCGCGAAATGAGTTTCGCGTCCGGAACGTTTTTTCTGGATGGTTCGGGAGCGTGCGCGAACAGCGCGCGTGCGAGGCGCGCTTGCGCCTTGCCGCCGCCTTGGGCGCGCGCTAGCGAAGTTATTCAACAGGTATTGAATTAATGCCGCAGGATACCGATCTGGTCGCGCAAGGAGCAGTTCATGAGCGAGAGACGCGGCCGTGGGCGGCCCAAAGAGACCGAGACGGATACCAGCGCGTTGATCGCGCGGTCGGCGCTGCTGCGCTTTGCCGCGCAGGGCTATGACGGGACGAGCCTGCGCGAAATTGCGGGCGATGCTGGGGTCGATGTCGCGCTGGTCGCCTATCGCTTCGGCGGCAAGGAAGGGCTGTGGAAGGCGATCGTGTCGCAAGCGGCGCGCGATCTGCACGCGGCGCTGCAGGCGGCCGAGGCGGACCGTGCCCCGGTCGAACGGTTGCGGCACGCCATGCGGAGCTTCATCGCCTATCTGCTCGAGCGGCCCGAAGTGCCGCGCCTGTTGCTGCGCGATATCGCGATCGACAGTGAGCGGTCCCGGTGGCTGCTGGATGAACTGTCCTCGCCGCTGCATTCCCATTTCTATGAACTTGCCGTCGCGGCGGCCAGCGATTGCGACAGACCAGCGCCAGATCATCTGCAGTTTCGGGTGGCGAACTTCATCTACGCCGCAGCAAGCGCGGTGGCGCGGCGCGAGCGGCTGACGCGGCTGGTCGACGAAATTACCGACGATGCTGCGTTCGCGGCGGCGCTGGACGCAACTCTCGTGGAGGGGGCGCTGCGTTGTGAGTGAGCGGCCCGTCCTGATCGACCATGCGGCGGGATACCGGTTCAAGCCGCACGAGCTGCCGATCCTGCCCGGATCGCCCGCCAACCCGGATCACCCGCGCCGGCGGCGTATCGCCTATCTGGGCATCGGCATTTTCATGGGTCTGCTCGGCGGCGCGCAGAACGGGTTTCTGCTGGCCAATGCGGGTGCGCTCCAGGCGCAGCTGGCGCTGACCCCGGTCGAGGCCGGATGGCTGACCGTGGCCTTCTACTCGACCTATGCTACCATGAGCATGATGCTGTTCCGCGTCCGGCAGGAATTTGGCATCCAGATGTTCGTGCGCTGGGCAATGGTCGGGTTGGTCGCCGCCAATTTCGTGCAGATGATCCAGCCGGGCTATTATCCCGAGCTTGCCGCGCGCGCGGTTGCCGGGATTACCGCCAGCGGCCTGTCGGCGCTCGCCATCTACTATCTGATGCAGGGGCTGCCCGCCGCGGTACGGGTCGGCGGGCTGGTCATCTCGCTCGGACTGACGCAGGTCGCGTTCCCGCTGACCCGTGCGCTATCCCCCGCCTTGCTGGTCGATGGCGATATGGGCCGGGTATTCCAGTTCCAGTTCGCATTGTCGCTGCTTGGGCTGGGACTGGTCACGCTGCTGCGGCTGCCGCCGGGCATCCGCAAGAAGACGTTCGAGCTGCTCGACATCCCCAGCATCGCGCTGTTCGTGATCGGGGTTTCGGCGTTGTGCGCGTTCCTGATCCAGGGGCGGATCGAGTGGTGGGATACGCCGTGGCTTGGCTATGCCCTCGCGCTGGCGATCCTGGGCATCGGCGGCTGCCTGTTGATCGAAGCCAATCGCAAGAGCCCGATGCTGGACCTCAGCTGGTTGTCGAGCCGGGCGATCCTGGGCCTGGCGCTGATCGGCGCGACGGTCCGCATTCTGGTGGCGGAGCAGGGCTTTGGCGCGAGCGGTATGTTCGCCGCGCTGGGGTTCGGCAATGATCAGCTGGTCGGTTATTTCTGGGTGCTGACCGGTGCCACCTTTGGCGGGATGATGGTATCGGTTGCGCGGCTCGATCCGCGCGACCTGACCCGGCCGGTGCTGGTGGCGGTGGCGCTGATCTGCATCGCCGCCTTCGCCGATACCCGCACCGGCGTGATGAGCCGGCCGCAGGACCTCTACCTGACCCAAGCCGCCATCGCCTTCGCCGCGGTGTTCGCGATGGGCCCGCTGCTGATGGAAGGGATGCTGCGCGCGCTGGCGGCGGGACAGAATTACGTGGTCAGCTTCATCGCGATCTTCTCGCTCTCGCAGTCGCTGGGCGGCCTTGCAGGGATTTCACTGCTGTCCGCCTATCATACAGTCCGGCTCAAGACGCATTTGATCGATGCTGGCAACACGCTGACGCTGGGCAATGCACCGCTGGCACAGGCGTTGAGCAACGCGGCGCAGCGGGTGGCACCCGTGCAGCTCGACCCGGCACTGCGCCAGCAGGCGGCATCGGCGAGCATCTCGGCCGAGGTCGGCCGGGAGGCCGCCGTGCTCGCGTTCAACGACGTGTTTTTCGTGATCGGCACACTGTCCGCGCTGACCTTTGTCGCGCTGCTGGTGCCGTGGCTCATCAACAAGATTCGCGGGCGCAATCCGCTCGCCAAGGAACTGGCCTTCATGGAGGCCATGCGCACAGGAACGACGCAATGACCAAAGAAGCTGAACCCGGACCCGAAGCAGTGGCCCGCGAAGACGAAGCGCCGGCAGTGGAGCAACCGACCGGCTGGGCGCCGGCACGATCGCGCCGCAACATCGTAATAGCGGTCGTTGCGATCGTGATCGGGGCGCTGGTGGCGCTCTATGCCTGGGGTCTGCCGCCGTTCGACGGCGCGAACCAAACGACGAACAACGCCTATGTCCGGGGGCGCACGACGATCGTCAGCCCGCAGGTCGGCGGCTATCTGGTCGACGTGCCGGTGGCGGATTTTCAGCGCGTGGAGAAGGGCGATCTGCTCGCCCGGATCGACGACAAGCCGTTCCGCGAAAAGGTGCAGCAGGGCGAGGCCAATACCGCCGCGCAGCGCGCGACACTCGCCAACAGCGCGCAGAGCCTGCGTTCGGCTCAGGCTCAGCTCGACCTGCAGGATGCCGCGGTCGCGGCGGCGCGTGCGGGCCTGCAAAAGGCGCAGGCGGACATGAACCGGATCGCCGAGCTGGTGGATGAGGGATCGGTTTCGCTGCGCGAGCGCGATCAGGCGCGCGCGGCGCTGCAACAGGCGCAGGCCGGGGTGCGGCAGGCGCAGGCACAGCGCGCGATCGCGGCGCAGAATGTGCGATCGGTCACGGTCGGACGCGGCGCATTGGAAGCGCAGGTGGCCGGGGCCGAAGCGACCAAGGGCCTGGCGGATTTCGAGCTGTCGCGCACCGAAATCCGCGCCGCGCGCGCGGGCCGGCTGAGCGAAGTCACCGCACGCGTCGGACAATTGGTCACGCCGGGAACGCAGCTCATGTACATCGTGCCCGACGATCTGTGGGTGGTTGCCAATTTCAAGGAAACCCAGACCGCAAAGATGGCGGTCGGGCAGCGCGCAACGCTCGAAATCGACGCGCTGGGCGGTGTCCGCCTGACCGGACGCGTCCAGAGCATCGCGCCGGCCGCGAGCAGCGAGTTCAGCCTGGTCAAGCCCGACACCGGCGCGGGCAATTTCGTAAAGGTGCCGCAGCGGATCGCGGTGCGCATCGTCCTCGACAAGGGGCAGGCGGCGGCGCGCCGACTTGGTCCGGGCATGTCGGTGGTGGCCACCGTTCACACCAAGGGATGAAGATCATGCGCAAGTCCCTGATCCTGGCGGCGGTGTCCGCCCTCACCCTGTCCGCCTGCGCCCCCGCGTTGCAGCAGGTTCCGCTGGGCAGCGCGATCACGGCGCCGACCGAATGGCGCACCCCGCTGGGCGTGACCGCGCCAGTTGAGGCGGATTGGTGGAACGGCTTTGGCGATCCCCAGCTTGCCCGGCTGGTCGAGCAGGCGCGGGCGAACAATGCCGATGTGCAGGTCGCCGCCGCACGGGTCGAGGAGGCGCGCGCCACTGAGCGTGGATCGCGCGGCTATCTGCTACCGTCGGTAGGGGCCGGGGTCGAAGGCGGCGTGCGGCGGGAGGTTTCACCGTTCGGGCGCGCGCAGGAATCGGTCGCTGCACAGCCGACCTTTCGCGCATCGTACGAGCTGGACCTGTTCGGCAAGAATGCGGCGCGGGTCGGGGCGGCCAAGGCCGGGGTTGCAGCGAGTGCAGCGAGCGCGGAAGCCGCCAAGCTTTCGGTGAGCGCGGCCACGGCGACGGGCTACATCACGCTGCTCGCGCTCGACAAGCGGCTCGAGGTGCTGGAGGCGACGCGTGACGCGCGGGCGAAGGCGCTCAAATTCGCGCGCGACCGGGCGGAGGTCGGTTACACGTCCCAGCTCGAACTGCGGCAGGCGGAGGCTGAGTATCAGGCGACGGTGCAACTGCTCCCGCAGCTCAAGGCCCAGATTGCGCGACAGGAAAATGCACTGTCCGTGCTGACCGGCGCGTTGCCGGGCGCGATCACGCGCGGCGGGACGCTGGAACAACTGCGCCAGCCCGCGCCGCCGGCGACGCTGCCGTCACAGCTGCTGCGACGACGCCCCGACATCGCGGCTGCGGAATATGCGATTGCCGCCGCTGACGCCCGCATGCGCGTGGCGCGCGCCGAGTTCATGCCGTCGATTAATCTGGGGGCGAGCGCAGGCGTCGTCCTCTCCGACCTGCTCGCCAACCCGATCAGCGTCTGGTCGCTCGGCGGAAGCGTGCTTGCCCCGATCTTTCAGGGCGGAAGGCTCCAGGCACAGCTCGACGGGGTGACCGCACAGCGCGACCAGGCCGCGTGGAATTATCGTTCGGTCGTGCTCAACGCCTTTCGCGAAGTTGAGGACCGGATGGCGGTGCTGGCAAATCTGCGCGAGCAGGAAGTGGCGCTGGTGGCGCAGCAAAAAGCGGTCGCGGACGCACTGCGCCACGCGCAGAACCGGTACCGCGCCGGCTACACACCGTATCTCGAACAGATCGATGCACAGCGCGCACTACTCGGGGTAGAGTTATCCCTCGTCCAGGCGCGTGCGGACAAACTGACGGCAATGGTTGGGCTGTTTCAGGCGGTGGGGGGTGCCCCTGAATAAGCTTGGGGTCGCCCGTCCAGAACGACCCAACCATGCAAGCCGGGTACTTGTAGCCATGCAGCGGGACTTCGGAACGAAACCGCGCCCGCCGAGTTACAGCAGCCGGCGTGCGAACGGCTTGAACCCATTCGCGTTCATCGACGTTGACCAAGGGGGCTGAGCCACAGGGCTCGATGGGCGACCGAAAATCAATACTTGGCTTTACTCCTCGCTCGAACCGCTGTGCGTTTGACGCGAGTCACCTCACGCGCAGTTCCGACTTGCACTGGCGGGCTTGCCGTGGAAGCGGAAGGATGATCTCGTTCCAGGAATTTCAGCTAGATGACCAAGGCCTCGACTCACGCAGCGCCATATTCGCGTACCCGGATCGGGTTGGGTACCGCTTTGGGGGTCGCCGGCGCGCTTCTGTTTTTCCTGATTACCGGGGCCGTCACCTATTCGAATATGCTGGCGCTACGCGCCGATACCGCCAAGGTTGTTCACACGCACGACGTGATCACCGAACTTGGCAACCTGCTTTCGGCGACGCAGGATGCCGAAACCGGCCAGCGCGGCTTCCTGCTCACAGGTGATAAACGCTATCTCGAGCCCTATCAGGACGCGATTGCGCGGGCTGACGCGAGCGTTGTCGCGATCCAGTCGCTGACCAGCGACAATCCGGTACAACAACTGGCTCTGCGCCGACTCAAGCCCCAGCTGGCTGCGCGCTTCGCTGAACTGCGCGAGACAATCGAACTGCGCCGCACGCGGGGCGTTTCGGCCGCACTGGATGTCGTCACCACCGATCGTGGCAAGGTCCAGATGGACGCGTTGCGCGCGCAGATCGATGCAATGCGGGCCGAGGAGCGTCGCCTGCGGATGGGCCGACTGCAGCAGATGGACAGCGCGTATTCGACCGCGATGCTCAGCGGCATCCTCGCTGCGATTCTGGGAATCGGCCTGACGCTCGCGGTCGGCTTCCTGGTCCACCGCAGCACCGTTGCACGCCAGCGCCAAGACTGGCTGCAGGCGGGTGAGGTCGGACTTGGCCAGGCGATGCTGGGCGACAAAACGGTGCACCAGCTCAGCGACAGTATCCTCGACTTCCTTACCCCCTATCTCGGCGCGCAGGCGAGCGTGTTGTTCAAGGGTGAACACGGCGCGTTCGAGCGGGTGGCGACGCTGGGGGTGCCTGGCGATGCCATTGTGACCGATCGCTTTCGCTTGCGTGAAGGGATGCTCGGTCGGGCCGCGGCTGACGGCGCCTCCGTGGTGCTCGACGATGTGCCCGAGGGGTATCTGACGCTTGGCTCCGCGCTGGGGCGCGATACGCCACGACACCTCGTCATTGCGCCGCTCAACGCCGATGGCGCTGTAAACGCCGTGATCGAGCTTGGCTTTCTGCATCCTGTCGCTCCCGGCGTGCTCGAGTTTCTGGAGCGTATCGCCCAGCCCGCCGGTGTCGCGCTGCGGTCCGCCAAGTATCGCAGCGAGTTGCAAGCACTGCTCGACGAGACGCAGCGCCAGTCGGAAGAGCTGCAGGTTCAAAGCGAGGAGCTCAGGGTTTCGAACGAGGAGCTTGAGGAGCAGGGGCGCGCGCTCAGGGAATCGGCAGTGCGGCTGGAGCAGCAGCAGGTCGAACTCGAACAAGCCAACACGCAACTGGAGGAACAGGCGCAGCTGCTCGAAGCACAGCGCGACGACCTTGCGCGGACCAGTGCTGCGGTCGAGCTCAAAGCGCGCGAGCTGGAACAGGCAAGTCAGTACAAGTCCGATTTCCTCGCCAATATGAGCCATGAGCTGCGCACGCCGCTCAACTCCTTGCTGATCCTGTCGAAGCTGCTCGGCGACAATCCGAATGGGAACCTAACCGACGAGCAGACCCAATATGCCCGGACGATCCAGGCATCGGGCAACGACCTTCTCAACCTGATCAACGATATTCTGGACCTGTCGAAAATCGAGGCGGGGCATGTCGAGATCGATGCGCAGGCGGTGACGCTGGCGCGCCTGACCGCCGATCTGCGCCAGACCTTCGATCCGATCGCGCGTGACCGCGGGCTGTCGTTCGACATCGACGTCGCGAGCGATGCACCGAGCGCGATCGGTACCGACCGCCAGCGGCTGGAACAGGTTCTCAAGAACCTGCTCTCCAACGCGTTCAAATTTACCGAGGCGGGCGGCGTATCGCTCGCGATCGCGCCGGTGGGGGAGGATCGGCTGGCGCTGACCGTCACCGACACCGGCATCGGCATTTCGCCCGAACAGCATCAGGCGATCTTCGATGCGTTCCGCCAGGCGGACGGGGCGATCAACCGCAGGTTCGGCGGAACCGGCCTGGGACTGTCGATCTCGCGGGAGCTGACGCGACTGCTCGGCGGATCGATCGCGCTCAAGAGCGCGCCCGGCGCCGGCAGCAGCTTCACGGTCACCATCCCCCTCGATTACGATCCCGCGCTGGTCGAAGCGCGCGCCGAACCTGCTGCGGCGGCCGCCTCCGCTTCGACGCCCGCCATCGCCCCGCCGCGCCGGACGCAGCGGCTTGCGCCGGTCGAGGACGACCGCGACCGGCTGGAGGGCGCGCGCCGCGTGCTGCTGGTGGTCGAGGACGATCAGGTTTTTGCCGGGATCGTGCGCGACCTGTCGCGTGAGGCCGGATTCCAGACCCTGGTCGCCGGCACTGCCGAAGAGGCGCTTGCCCTCTCCCGCCAGCATCGACCCAGCGCAATCGTGCTGGACCTTGGCTTGCCCGACCAGTCAGGCCTAGCCGTGCTCGACCGGCTCAAACGCGAAGATGCCACGCGCCACATCCCGATTCATGTCGTATCGGCCAGCGACCAGACACAGACCGCCTTTTCGCTCGGCGCGATGGGCTATCTGCTCAAGCCGGTGAAGCGAGAAGATTTGGCCAGCGCACTGGAGACGCTGGAGGCACAGCTGAGCCGCACCGTCCGTCGCGTGTTGATCGTCGAGGACGATCCGGTGCAACGCGACGCGGTGGGCAAGCTGTTGGCCGGGCCCGAGGTCGAGACCGTCGGCGCAGGCACCGCTGCCGAATGCCTGCAGCTCCTGCGCGAGCAGACGTTCGATTGCATGGTGCTCGACCTCACGCTGCCCGACGCGTCCGGCTTCTCATTGTTTGAAACCCTCAGCGAGGACGCTGCGCACAGCTTTCCGCCGGTCATCGTCTATACTGGCCACGATCTGTCGCGCGAGGACGAGCAGAAACTGCGGCGCTATTCGAGCTCCATCATCATCAAGGGCGCGAAATCGCCCGAGCGCCTGCTCGACGAGGTGACGCTGTTCCTGCACCAGGTCGTGTCCGAGCTCCCGCCCGAGCAGCAGAAGATGATACAGCAGGCGCGGCATCGCGACGCGGTGCTCGAGGGACGGCGAATTCTGGTCGTCGAGGACGACGTCCGGAACGTTTACTCGCTGACCAACATTCTCGAGCCGCGCGGTGCTAAGGTTGCGATTGCGCGCAATGGCCAGGAAGCGCTCGACGCGCTCGACGGCGCCGCCGGCACACCTGACCCGATCGATCTTGTGCTGATGGACGTAATGATGCCCGTCATGGACGGACTTGAGGCGACCCGGCGGATGCGGCTCGACCGGCGCTGGGCAAAGCTCCCGGTCATCATGTTAACGGCCAAGGCGATGCCGGACGATCAGGCCAATTGCCTCGCCGCCGGCGCCAATGATTACATGGCCAAGCCGCTCGACGTCGACAAACTCCTCTCGCTGGTGCGCGTATGGATGCCGCGTTGACCCGGGGATCGACCGAAGCGGTCGAGGATATCGAAATCCACCTGCTGCTGGAGGCACTGTTCCGGCGCTATCATTACGACTTTCGCCATTATGCGCGGGCGTCGATCAAGCGGCGCTTGCGCCAGGCGCGCGAGCAACTCGGCTTTTCCGACTTCACGGCAATGCAGCAGGCGCTGCTACACAGCGACGGGCTCGTCACGCGCCTGCTCGACTATCTGACGGTCCAGGTGAGCGAGATGTTTCGCGATCCGGGGTATTTCCGTGCGATCCGCGAACAGGTGCTGCCGCACCTGCGTACCTATCCCTCGCTCAAGCTCTGGATCGCCGGATGCAGCCACGGCGAGGAACTCTATTCCTTCGCAATTATGCTGCATGAGGAAGGCCTGCTCGATCGCGCGCTGATCTATGCGACGGACATCAACCCTGCGGCGCTCGAAGCGGCGCAGAGCGGCGTCTATGCGCTGGATCGTCTCGCGACCTTCACGCGAAATCATCAGCGCGCGGGAGGCAAGGCCTCACTTTCCGACTATTACACCACAGCCTATGGCCGCGCCGTCTTCGACAAGAAGCTGCGCGCGCAAGTGGTGTTCTCCGATCACAGCCTGGTGACAGACGCGGTATTTGCCGAGTGCCAATTTGTGTCGTGCCGCAACGTCATGATCTATTTCGACCGGAACTTGCAGGATCGGGCAGTCGGATTATTCAAGGATTCCCTGACGCGGCGGGGATTTCTCGGTCTTGGCTCCAAAGAAACGCTGCGCTTCTCCGCGCATGCGGACGCGTTCAGCGACTTCGTCCGCGAAGAAAAAATTTACCAGCGGCGGGACGGGTGAGCGCCGCGCGCCCACAGGCAATCGTGGTCGGTGCGTCGGCTGGTGCCGTGCAGGCGCTTTCCGTGATCCTATCGCGCCTCCCCGCGAACTATTCCCTGCCCGTGCTGGTTGTGGTGCATGTGCCCGAGGGTCCTTCCGGATTGCTTCCTCTATTCGCCAACAAGAGCGCGATCGCTTTTCGAGAGCCGGAGGATAAGGAGCCAATTGCACCGGCAACGGTGTATATCGCCCCGCCCGGCTATCACATGCTCGTAGAGGCGGGCCTGAGCATTGCCCTGTCCACCGACGAACCGGTGCTGTTTTCCCGACCCTCGATCGACGTCCTGTTTGAAAGCGCCGCCGATTCCTACGGGTCTGGCCTCACCGGGATCGTCCTGACCGGCGCGAATGACGACGGCGCGCGCGGTGCCGCCGCGATTTCGCGTTCGGGCGGCATGGTGCTGGTCGAAGATCCCGCGACCGCCTATGCCTCAGCGATGCCGACGGCAGCGCTCGCCCGCTGTGCGAACGCGACTACAATGTCGCTCGACGCGATCGCCGAACATCTCCTTGAGCTTGGAAGATCATGAGCAACGCGACCCAACCGATCCATTTTTTGATCGTCGACGACCTCGAGGAGAATCTGCTCGCGCTTGAAGCGCTGCTGCGCCGGGACGGCCTGTCCTTTCTGCGCGCGCGATCGGGCGAGCAGGCACTGGAACTCCTTTTGCAGCATGAAGTCGCGCTCGCGCTGCTCGACGTGCAGATGCCGGGCATGGATGGATTCGAACTGGCAGAATTAATGCGCGGAAACGGACGCACCCAGAATGTCCCGATCATCTTCGTCACTGCCGGAAGCGCCGACACCCAACGGCGCTTTCGCGGATACGAGGCGGGCGCTGTCGACTTCATCCAAAAGCCGATCGAGCCCGATATCCTCCGAAGCAAGGCCAATGTGTTTCTCGAACTCTATCAGCAGCGCCGCGCGCTCGCCGATTCTGCGGAGCAGCTTGAAAAACAAGTTCGCGAGCGGACCGCGGAGCTTGAACACACTCTGGTGCGCCTCCAGTCGGAGATCGCCGAGCGTGAGCGTGCCGAGGCCTCCCTGCGTCAAAGCCAGAAGATGGAAGCCGTTGGCCAGTTGACCGGTGGCATTGCCCACGATTTCAACAATATGCTGACGGGGATCATTGGACCGCTTGACTTGTTACGGCGCAAGATCGCCGTCGGGCGTATCGACGAGATCGACCGCTATATCGACGCAGCCACCGCATCGGCAGAGCGCGCGGCGTCGCTGACGCACCGGCTGCTGGCGTTTTCGCGGCGGCAGTCGCTGGATCCAAGCCCGCTCGACATCAACGCATTGATCAAATCTATGTCACCGCTGATCGAGAATGCGCTCCCTGAACAAATCAAGCTCGATCTCGCGTTTGGCAACGACCTCCCGTACGCGATGGCCGACGCCAATCAGCTTGAAAACGCGCTCCTCAACCTCGCGATTAACGCACGCGACGCGATGCTCACGGGCGGGCAACTCACTATCGAGACCGCCGTTGTCCACGTTGACGCGGAGCAGCATCTGATCCGACCAGGAGTGCCGCAGGGGGAGTTCGTCTTGGTATCGGTCACTGACACCGGCACTGGCATTCCCGCCGACGTGCTCGAAAAGGTATTCGATCCCTTCTTTACAACGAAGCCGCAAGGTCATGGAACAGGCCTGGGCCTGTCGATGGTCTATGGATTTGCGCAACAGAGCGGCGGTGCGGTGCGGATCCACAGCAATGCCGGTTTGGGAACGTCGGTCAAACTGTACTTACCAACTACCCACACGCGCCCGACTATCGCGGCAGTTGCACCGGTGGTGATGCGCGCGGGCGCAGGTCAGCGCGTTCTAATCGTAGAAGATGACCACGCGGTAAGAATGCTCGTCTGCGAAGTGCTTCAGGAACTTCAGTATGAGGCGCTCGAGGTTTCGGAACCTACCGCTGCGCTCCCACTCTTGGCGTCTGACCAACGGATCGACCTCATGGTGTCCGACATTGGGATGCCGGGCATGAACGGGCGCGATCTCGCTGAGGCGGCGCGGTTGCATCGACCGGATATGCCAATTCTGTTTATCACGGGCTACGCCGAACAGGCGACCCGGCGCGCTGACTTCCTTGGCGAAAACATGTCGATGATTACCAAGCCATTTTCACTCGACACGCTCGCGAGAACGATTGACGACCTTATCGGCCAAGGCTCACCTGCGGAGAATCTCTCGGAGTGACTAAACTCCTGGCACGAGACAACCTTGCCTGCCAGAGCGTCGCTGCCACCAATCTGGATCGGATGACGTCAGTTGTGTGCCAGTTACTGGCATCACCTGTTGTTAAAAGATGTGGCAAAGGGTGCAGCAATCAAACACGGATACAGCTGATTACCTGATAGAACTGCACCATATGCCACGATCTAGCGTCTCTTAATCAGCGGGTCCTAGGTTCGAGCCCTAGTGCGTCCACCATTCCCTGAAATTGATCCCTGCAGTTGCAGAGCGTGCAGCGCCAGCATGCCATCCATCCATCCATCACGCGCGTGGCAGACCAAGGGCGCGGTGTTCGCTGAACCAAAGCGACAGGCAGGCGTTCGATCGGCATAGGAGACACGCCATGCCCGTCGAACCGCCAATCCCTGCCCAGCCGTCAATCCCGCCGCCCGAAGCGCCGCCGATGCCCCAGCCGGGCCAGCCCGCACCCGGGACGCCGGAGATCGTCCCCCCCGCGCCCGACATCGACATCCCCGCGCCGCAACCAGACGGCGAACCGCCTTCGACCCCCGTGCAGCCGGTGGCGTAAGAACACGCTCCGCCCCGCGTTCGTTACCATGCACCGACGTTGAAGTTGCGCTCTGCGCAGACCGGAAAATCGACAAACTGACCGCTTCCCTTTTGCAACTGCTTTGATAAGTCTTCGGCAGACCAGGGGGAAATTCAGTGAAACTACACGCGTTTATGCTCGCGGCGTTGGCCGCGATGCTGAGCTTGACGGGCGTCGCGCACGCACAGGAAAAGACGGGGAACAAGCCGGGATTCACATTGAAGCCGGGCACGGTGCGCATCGTCCTGATGCGGCCCACCATCCAGGTTGGCGCGCAATCGACAGGCGGGATGAACGAGCCCAATGCCGATTGGACCGCGCAGGCGCGCGAATATATCGGCAAGGCGCTTCGTGATCACCAGACGCGTCTCGGCAACGAGGTCGTCGAATATGACGAACAAGCCAGCGGCGACGGGGCAGTCGTTACGGAGTATTCGCGGCTGTTCGGTGCCGTCGCGGATTCGGTTATCGAATATCAATTCTTTCCCGGAAACCGCCTTACGACCAAAAAACGCAAGGACAGTTTCGAGTGGGGCATCGGCCCAGGACTTGCGCAGCTCAAGTCGCTGGAAGGTGCCGATTATGCGCTGTTCATCAACACGCACGATCAGTACGGGTCGACCGGTCGTAAGATGCTTCAGCTGTTTGCCGCGATGGGCGGGGTCAGCGTCACGTCCGGCGTCCATGTCGGTCATGCCGGACTGATCGACCTACGGACCGGTGAGCTCGTCTGGCTCAATGCGGACCGCGAAATGGGCGGCGATGTCCGGACTCCCGAAGGCGCGGCCAAGCGGGTCGCCCAGCTGCTGGAAGGCTTCCCGGGTCGGCCGGCCGAAGCGCAGGCAGCGGCGAAATGACCATGACGCGCTGGTCGGGCGTTGCGGCGCTATTGCTCGGCGCGGTGGCGCCGACCCATGCCGCGCGCTCCGATCAGGCATCCGCGCTCCCGGCCTACACGCCCGCTTATGAGCCCACGACCGTCGATGAACGCGGGCTGTGGATGCAGGCAGACGAGCGCGAACGGATGTTGCGCGACAGCCCGCTGCGGATCAACGACGGCAAGCTGGAATCGTATCTGACGCAGGTGCTTTGCCGCAGCGTGGGTCAGGACCGGTGCAAGGGCGTTCGCATCTATGCGATGGAAGTGCCCGCCTTCAATGCATCGATGATGCCGAACGGCGCGATGGAGGTGTGGTCCGGGTTATTATTGCGGGTGCGGGACGAAGCCGAGCTGGCTTCGGTGCTCGGCCATGAGTTCGCCCATTTCGAGCTGCGTCACAGCCTGGCCGGCTTCAAGGCCCGCCGTTCGGCCAGTGACGTGATCGCATGGATCGGCGTGCTGGGGGCAGTGGCGGCAAGCTATGGCTACTCGACCGGCGGCGGGAATGTTCAGATCTCGCTGATGGGTTCGTTTTTCCAGTTCAACCGGGAACAGGAAACGCAGGCCGATCTGCTCGGGCTCAAATATATTTCCGCTGCGGGCTATCCGGCTCAAGCATCGTCCGAAGTCTGGCAATCGCTGATGGCCGAAAGCGATGCGTCGGTCGCCGGCCGGAAACAGAAACCGAAGCAACGGTATAGCGCAGGATTTTTCGACACGCACCCGACGCATCTGGCGCGCGCATCCTATCTTGCCAAAGAAGCCCTGCGCATCGGTCCATCCGGTGACGCACGTGGAGCGAGCTATCAGGAAGCGATGGCCCCTTATCTGCCGCGGTTTCTCGATGCACAAATCAAGCTGAATGATTTCGGCGGAACCACCTATTTGCTCGACAATCTCGCCACACGGTGGGGGTCAATGCCCGAATTGCTGTTCGCGCGCGCCGAGCTGTATCGGGCGCGCGGATATCCCCGCGATCTTCAGACTGCCAGCGACCTGTATCGACAGGCCGCTGTAGCCGGATATGCCGCGCCCGAACTGCACCGCAACCTTGGACTGGCGCTGCTCCGCAATGGGGAGAGCGTCGAGGGCCGCAAGGCGCTGGAAGAATATCTTCGACTGAAACCTGACGCTAGCGACGCCAAGGCGATCGCGTCGCTCATCGAAAATTGAGGAAATTGCCATGAAATCCGCAATGATTGCGATCGCTCTGCTTGCTGGTGCACCCGCGCTCGCCAACTCCCTGGTGCCCCCCGGTCCCCGCGCCGCAATCGCCAAGTCCAGCATGTCGGCCACTCCCGCCGACGAGTGGAACAAACTGACTCGCAATGAAGGCAAGAACACCGAAATCTGGACGATCGACGGCGACGGCCTGAACAAGGTGACCTTCTTGGGCGGCATTGCGCCTGGCATGCCGATCATGCGCGAAGTCGACCGCAAGAACCGTCCGCTGCCCAAGGTGACGGCCAACATGCTGATCACCGATATCCCGGCGCTGCTCGAATCCACCTATCGCGTGCGTTACGGCGTCAACCGGATGAGCATCGACAGCCAAGAGCCAGCGACGATCAGTGGCCAGAAGGGAATCCGGTTTACCTATAGCTTCACCCGCGACGATGAGGTGTCGCGCAAGGGTGAGGCGATTGGCGCGGTCATAGGCGGCAAGCTCTACCTTGTCGCCTATGAAGCACCCGCGCTCTATTTCTTCGACAAGGATGTCGAAAAATACCGCCGCGTGGCGGAAACGCTGAAGTTCTGACCCAACTGCCGCGCGCGGCAGATTGACCGCTTACCCGGAGCATCTCGCCAGCTGGCGCGTTGTTCCGGGCGAGAGGATGCCGATCGATGACCGACCCTGACCCGCACCCGGACAGCCTGCCCGAAGCCGATCACGACCACCGCAGCGACCTCGAACGCGCGGTCGATGAAACCAACCGCGACATCGAGAATATTCGGGACAAATCTCCGCCGGATGGCGTCGACGGGGCCGTCGGCGGGACCGGCGGCGTGACCAGAAACCAGGACGACACCGCGCAGTAGAGGCTGGGGCCCTTTATCCGGCAAGCGCCTTCTTCAGCAGGTCGTTGACCACGCCGGGATTGGCCTTGCCGCCCATCGCCTTCATCGTCTGGCCGACGAAGAAGCCGAACAGGGCTTCCTTGCCGCCGCGATACTGTTCGAGCTGACCGGGGTTCTTGGCCAGAACGTCGGCGATCACCGCCTCGATCGCGCCGGTGTCGGACGTCTGCTTGAGCCCGCGCTCCTCGACGATCTTGCCCGCACTATCGCCGGTTTCGAGCATGATCTCGAACACCTGCTTGGCGAGGCTGCCAGAGATGGTGCCATCCGCGACCAGGCCGAGCAGTTCGGCCGCCTGCGCCGCGCTCACCGGCGACTCCTCGATGCTCTTGCCCAGCTTGTTGAGCGCGCCGAACAGCTCGGACGTAACCCAGTTCGAAGCCGCCGCACCCTTGGCACCCGCGTCGAGCAGCGCGTCGAAATAGCGCACGGTCTCGACCTCGGCGGTCAGCACGCCGGCATTATACGGCGTCACACCCGCCGCGATGTAGCGCGCGCGCTTGGCGTCGGGCAGTTCGGGCAGCGACGCGCGGCACGCGTCCAGAAACGCATCGTCCAGTTCGAGCGGGAGCAGGTCGGGATCGGGGAAATAGCGATAATCGTGCGCGTCTTCCTTCGACCGCATCGACCGAGTTTCGCCGCGATCGGGGTCGAACAGGCGCGTTTCCTGAACGATCGTGCCGCCGCTCTCCAGCACCTCGATCTGGCGCTTCGCCTCGATCTCCACCGTCTGCATGACGAAGCGGACCGAGTTGACGTTCTTGGTCTCCGTCCGCGTGCCGAACTCCGCGCCGGGCTTGCGCACGCTGACGTTGACGTCGGCGCGCATCGAACCCTGGTCCATATTGCCGTCGCACGAGCCCACATAGCGCAGGATCGAGCGCAGCTTGGCAAGATACGCCCCTGCCTCGGCGGGCGAGCGCATGTCGGGCTTCGACACGATCTCCATCAGCGCGACGCCGCTGCGATTGAGGTCGACATAGGACAGGCGCGGATGCTGGTCGTGCATCAGCTTGCCGGCATCCTGCTCGACATGGATGCGCTCGACGCCGATCGTCTTGGTCTCGCCATCGACGTCGATCTCGATCGCGCCCTCGCCCACCAGCGGGTGGTAGAGCTGGCTGATCTGATAGCCCTGCGGCAGATCGGCGTAGAAATAGTTCTTGCGGTCGAAGCGCGACCATTTGTTGATCTTCGCGTCGATCGCCATGCCGGTGCGCACCGCCTGACGGATACACTCGATGTTCGGTACCGGCAGCATGCCCGGCATCGCCGCGTCGACGAGGGAAACCTGCGTGTTCGGCTCTGCCCCGAACGCGGTAGCCGCGCCCGAAAACAGCTTGGCGTTGGACGTAACCTGCGCATGGACCTCCAGGCCGATCACGACCTCCCACTCACCGGTTTCGCCTTTGATGCGATAAGTCGATTCAGTCATTTGCCTGCAACTTCCGTTCAGCGCGCTTTGCCCGGCGCCTTTTGGAGTAATATCCCCAGCCCAGCCCCGCACAGAGGCCGAACAGATCGGCTGCGAACATTGCGATCGGCATAGCGATGAGCGCTACGATCGCGATGCACGCTTCTTCCATCCTACCACCACTGCTCCGGCCGCGCCGTGAAGCCCGCCCGCTGCTCGATCGCGAGGCTCGCGTTGAGCACGCCCTGTTCGTCCAGCGGCTTGCCGATGATCTGCAGGCCGAGCGGCAGCCCGTCCTTGTCCAGCCCGCCCGGCACCGACATCGCGGGGATGCCCGCCAGCGAGGACGGCACGGTGAAGACGTCGTTCAAATACATCGCCAGCGGATCGGCGCTCTTCTCGCCCAGTGCGAACGCGGCACTCGGCGCGGTCGGGGTCAGCAGCAGATCGCACTGCAGCCACGCCCGCTCGAAATCGCGCGCGATCAGCGTGCGGACCTTCTGCGCCTGGGTGTAGTACGCATCGTAGAACCCGGCCGAGAGCACATAGGTGCCGATCAGGATGCGGCGCTGCACCTCCGGGCCGAACCCGGCGGCGCGGGTCGCGGCGTACATGTCCTGCAACCCCGCCCCATCGGGCAGGTCGCGCTGGCCATAGCGCACGCCGTCATAGCGGGCGAGGTTGGACGACGCCTCTGCCGGGGCGATGATGTAGTAAGCCGGCAGCGCGTACTTGGTATGCGGGAGCGAGACTTCGACGATCTCCGCGCCCGCATCCTTCAGCCAGTCGATGCCCTGCTGCCACAGCGCCTCGATCTCGCTCGGCATGCCGTCGACGCGATATTCCTTGGGAATCCCGACCTTCTTGCCGCGCAGATCGGGGTTCAGCCCCTGCTCCCACTTGGGTACGTCGAGCTTGAGCGAGGTCGCGTCCTTGGCGTCGAAGCCCGCCATCGCCTCCAGCATGATCGCGCAATCGCGCACGTCGCGCGCCATCGGGCCGGCCTGATCGAGCGACGAGGCAAACGCCACCACGCCCCAGCGCGAGCAGCGGCCATAGGTCGGCTTGATGCCGCTGATGCCGGTGAACGCCGCAGGCTGGCGGATCGAACCGCCGGTGTCGGTGCCGGTCGCTGCGGGCACGAGCCGCGCGCTGATCGCCGCCGAGCTGCCGCCCGACGAACCGCCGGGTGCGAGCGGGGCATTGCCGCCATCCTTGCGCCGCCACGGGCTGATCACATTG
Source organism: Sphingomonas sp. (assembly GCF_030145815.1). Classification (GTDB taxonomy): domain Bacteria; phylum Pseudomonadota; class Alphaproteobacteria; order Sphingomonadales; family Sphingomonadaceae; genus Sphingomonas. Next base: position 100,844 of record NZ_JAIXHL010000003.1, on the reverse strand, counting down.
CCGAAATAGCTGGTCTCGTTCGACGATCCCATCGCGAACTGATCGAGGTTCAGCTTGCCCAGCATCCCCGCGCCTGCGTCCCACAATTTCTGCGAGACGGTGGATTCATAGACCGGCTTGAACCCCTCCAGCATATGGCTGGCGGCGGTGGTCTGCACGCCCTTGGTGCAGAACAGGTCCTTCATGCCGATCGGCACGCCAGCCAGGGGTTTCAGCGTTTCGCCAGCGGCGCGCGCGGTGTCGGCTTCACGCGCGGCGGCGAGCGCATGCTCGGGCGTTTCGACGATGAAGGCGTTGAGCTGCTTGGCCGCGCTCACCTTGACGATGAAGGCGTCCGCGACTTCGCGCGCCGAAAACTCGCCCGTGCGGATGCCGTCGCGCAGCGCGGCGACGCCGAGGTTGGTGAGGTCGGTCATTATTCGATCACCTTGGGCACGGTGAAAAAGCCATGCTCGGCGAGCGGCGCATTTGCCAGCACCGCGTCGCGCATGTCGCCGTCGTTCACGACATCGTCGCGCAAGCGCAGCGTGTTGGGGATCACGGCGGTCATCGGCTCGACGGACGAAGTATCGACCTCGCCCAGCTGCTCGATCCAGCCGAGGATATTGTTGAGCTCAGGCGCGAGCCGCTCGGCGTCGGCATCGCTGATCGCGATACGCGCTAGGCTCGCGACCTTCTTCACGGTGGCGGGTTCTACGGACATGCGGGAGCGCCTAGCAGCGACGCCCCCGTTTCAGCAAGCGGGGTTATTCGAACGGATCGCCGACCGGCACGCCGCCGACGAAGACCTGACGGCGCTGGACGGGGCGGACTTCGATCCTGCCATCGCGATACCCATCGCTAAGCGCCGCCTTCTTTGCGGAATCCAGAATCCTCGTTTCTAGAAAGCGCCATTTTCCGTCGGTGGACTCGATCCGGATCGGGTTTCGGCACATCCAATCGACGCCAGTGGCCTCATCACTCCGCTCTACTACGGATGTTACGCAAGAATCCTTGTAGATCAGTGCCTGCCGCTCGCCGGGGAATACATACATGGTGCAACGCTGGTCATTGTCACCACAGACTTTGTAATCGGCCAGTATCCCCCGCAGCTCGGGCGTAAGGGGAATAGCGCTCGGGAGCATGCGGACCCGCTTTTCCACTTCAAACAGCCGCGCCTGTTCGCGCTCGCCTCCCATCAGCTCCCAGCGAGTCTTTGCCGCCATTGCAACGTTCGCCGCCTTGCGGGTCTTGGCATCGCCGGAAGAGTTCAACCGCTCCAGCGCCTTCCGCCCCGGTTCGCCAAAATCGAACGCCAGCGCCGCCCAGTCGAACTTGTCCGGCGACACCTTACCCGACTCCAGCCGCGCAACCTGATCGCGGGCCGAGATCGCGTTGAAGCTCACCAGCGGCGTCGCGAGCAGCAGTGCGACGCCGCACACGATCATCGCCAGATGCAGGTTAGCGGGCCGCACCCGCTCCGCCCAGCCACCGCGTCCGCGGATCACGCTGGCGATGTACGCGACCGCCACGACGCTCGCGATGACGACGAAGGTCAGACCCCACAACCGCTCCGGCGTGAAGCCATACTGCCCGATGCGCAGCCCGGTCGCGACGGCGGCAATCCCGACCAGCGGCAGGATCGCCACTGCCAGCACCAACGCCGCCCAGCGCAGCACGCGATTGCGCGGCGCATCGTCACCACCATTGCCGATCACCGCATTAACCAGCAACAACGCCCCGACCGCGCAGGCGAGCAGGATCGGCGTGGTAGCCTTGGTCGCCTCCCACAAAGGCTGCAATCCGGTGAATGGCAGCGCGATCAGGAATAGCCCGAGCCCCACCGCCAGCACCGGCGCGAGCACGCCCAGCACCAGCATCGCGACATTCTGGAGCAAGCCGACGATCCGCCGCTGTTCACGCAACAAGGCGAGACCCAAGCCGAAGGACAGCCCGACCAGCCCGCGCCAGAACCATTCCTTTTCAAGCAGGTCGCTGAGCAGCTCGATCCCGATCAGTTCGAACAAAGCGGCAAGCAGGAACGACAGCAGCATGACGACGCCGACAAACGCCCAGCTGAGGCACCACAGCACCGCATTGGTCCAGGCGTGATCGTGCGCCAGAGGATAGGACAGAGGCCGAAACCCGCCCTCACGCCCCGCCTGAAACAGCGGCGCGGCGATGCCGATAGCGAGCGCGAGGCAGACGAGCCGCCAGCCCTCGGTCGCGCTCCACCCCGATGTCGCGCCGTTGAAATAGAGGATCAGCGCCGCGACCGCCCCGCAGCCGACCGCGAAGATCCCCGAACGGATCAGATCGGTGCGAATCACGACGAAACCGAACAGGATCGCCGACACGCTGACAAAGCTCAGCAGCGCGAGTCGTACCGCGCTGATCTCCGCCTGATAGCCGGTTCCGATGATCCAGTGCGCGATCAGCCCCGCAGCCAGTCCCAGCGCGGCGAGGATCGGCGGCAGCAATGGCCAACGTTCGTCCCGTTGTTCGACCGCTTCGTTCATCCCCTGCCCCCTTCGATTGCGCCCACCAAGGTTGCATCCTTCGCAACCATCGCGCAACGGAAAGCGATTGCCCGGCAGCGCGTCATGCTGCATTGCACAATGGAGAGCCCGACGTGGCGCGTAAGTTCCTCTATATCGTGGCGGTGTTGATCGTGCTCGCGCTTGCAGCGACCTTTGCGTACCGGATCTGGGGTGTGGAGCTGCTGCGGCAGGCCATGGTCCCCGGCGGCCGCTTCGAATCGCAGGCGGCACTTCCGGCTGACAGCTATGCCCGCGCCGATATGTGGCTCGCCCGCCCCGACAAGCGCGGCAACCCCGCACTATGGACGCCGCGAGGGATCAAGCCCGCCGCCAAGCCCGAGGCGGCCGTCTTCTTCCTCCACCCGACCTCCTACCTCAACCGCGCGAAATGGAACGCGCCGCTCGACGACAAGGAGGCGACCGACCGCGCCAACCTGTTCCTGCGCGGCCAAGCAAGCGCGTTCAACGGCGCAGGCGCGATCTGGGCGCCGCGCTATCGTCAGGCGACCTTTGGCGCGTTCCTCACCACCAAGGCGGATGCGCAACAGGCGCTCGATCTCGCCTACCGCGACATCACCGCCGCATTCGACCAGTTCTTGAAGGAAGCCGGCGACCGCCCGATCATCCTGGCCGGGCATAGTCAGGGCGCGCTCCACCTCACCCGCCTGCTCCGCGACCGCGTGGCGGGCAAGCCGCTCGCAAAGCGGATCGTCGCGGCCTATGTCATTGGCTGGCCGGTGTCGCAGACCGCCGACCTGCCCGCGCTTGGCCTGCCCGAATGCACAGCCGCCGACCAGAGCGGCTGCATCCTGTCGTGGCAGAGCTTTGCCGAGCCCGCCGACCCGTCGCTGATCCTCGACACCTTCGATGCCTCGACCGGCTTCACCGGCGCGCCGCGCAAGGGCACGGCGATGATCTGCAGCAACCCTGTCACCGGAACTCCAGCGGCGAAGGACGCGGCAATGTTCGATGTCGGCAATCTGCTTCCAGCATCCGACCTGTCGTCGGCCACGCTGGCGAAGAACAAGACTACGCTGCGCTGTGACGGTCGCGGGTTCCTGATGCTTGGCACGGTGCCGTCGGGGGTTGGCGGGCAATATGTCCTGCCCGGCAACAATTATCATGTGTTCGACTACACCCTGTTCTGGAGCAATGTCCGCGCCGATGCCGAGCGTCGGCTCAAGGCGCACCGCGACCGGCGCAGCGCGTGGATCGACATTTTCGCGCCCTTCGGACGCCGCACGGCGGGATGATCACCACCGACGCCGCTGCATTCCGGGACGCCCTGCCCGACGGCGGGCGCCTGCTCGGCCTCGATGTCGGGACCAAGACGATCGGCACTGCCCTGTGCGACGCCGGCTGGTCCTTCGCCAGCCCCGCGCATCTGATCAAGCGCACCAAATTCACCGCCGACAAGGCCGAGCTGGTCGCCCTGATCGGTCAGCAACAGGTGAAAGGGCTGGTCATCGGCCTTCCCCTTAACCTCGACGGGACCGACAGCCCGCGCACGCAATCGACCCGCGCCTTCGCCCGCAACCTCGCCGACCTGAACCTCCCGATCTTCCTGTGGGACGAACGCTGGTCCACCGCCGCGGTCGAGCGTCAGATGATCGCCGAAGACCTCTCCCGCGCCAAACGCGCCGAACGGGTCGACAAGCTCGCGGCAAGCTACATCCTGCAAGGGGCGATCGACGCTTTGACCACAGGCTAGACTTGCCCTCCCCGCCTCGCTAACCCGCGCCTTTAATGCAACCGCCGATCGATCATCGCCCCGGCGCCCAGATTCAGGGGCGTGCCGTGTTCCCGCACGCGCACCTGACGGGCATTTCCGGGCTTCAGCCGCACGAAATCCTGTTCCTGCTCGACGAGGCGGAACAGTGGATCGAGGCGAACCGCAACCGCGCGCCCAGCGATCATCGCCTCGACGGGTTGACCCAGATCAACGCCTTTTTCGAGAACTCGACCCGCACGCTGCTGAGCTTCGAGATTGCGGGCAAGCGGCTTGGCGCCGACGTCGTCAACATGCACGCCGCACAGTCGAGCGTGAAGAAGGGTGAGACGCTGATCGACACCGCGATGACGCTCAACGCGATGCGCGCGGACGTGATCGTGATCCGGCACATGTCGTCCGGCGCGGTGCAGCTGATTGCCGACAAGGTCGATTGCCCGGTGCTCAACGCCGGCGACGGCAGCCATGAGCATCCGACCCAGGCGCTGCTCGACGCCCTCACCATCCGCCGCCGCCGGGGCAGCATCGCGCATCAGCGCGTGGTGATCTGCGGCGACATCCTGCACAGCCGCGTCGCGCGCTCGAACATCCTCGCGCTCACCGCGCTGGCGGCAGAGGTGCGCGTCGTCGCCCCCTCGACGCTGATGCCCGCCGCGATCGAGAAGATGCACGTCACCCCCTTCACCGATTTCGATGCGGCGCTGGAGGGGGCGGACGTGGTGATGATGTTGCGGCTGCAGAATGAGCGGATGTCCGGGGCCTACATCCCCTCGACCCGCGAATATCACCTCAACTACGGCCTGACACTTGAACGCCTCAAGCGTGCCAAGCCCGATGCGCTGGTCATGCACCCCGGCCCGATGAATCGCGGGGTCGAAATCGACTCAGTCGTCGCCGACCTGCCTGGCCGCTCCGCGATCACCGAACAGGTCGAAATGGGCGTCGCGGTGCGCATGGCGTGCCTCGACGTGCTGACCCGGCGCGCGCGCGGCGTGGAGGGCTGGGCATGAACCGCATCTTCCGCAACGCCCGGCTGGTCTGCCCAGAGGGTGGCGAGCGCAGCGGCGACCTGTTCGTCGCCGAGGAACGGATCGTCGACAGCGCGCCCGAGGGAGCCGAGGTCATCGACTGCGGCGGCAAGCTGCTCGCCCCCGCCCTCACCGATCTCGGCGTGTTTGCGATGGACAAGGCGGCGTGCCGCGCCGGCGGGATCGCACGCATCGGGCTGATGCCCGATCAGTCGCCCGTGCTCGACGGCCCCGGCCTCGTCCAGCGCGCCGCCGACATGGGCAAGCCCGAACTCTGGGTCCACCCGATCGCCGCTGCGACGCGCGGGCTGGAGGGCGTGGACCTCGCCGAGTATGCGACCAACACGGATGTCGGCGCGCGCGCCGTAGGCACCGGGCGTGGGTGGATCGCCGATAGCGGCGTGATGCGCCGCGTCCTTGCCTATGCCCGCGATTGCGGGCTGGTCGTTATCTCGCACGCCGAAGATGCCGGGCTGACGCGCAACGCTGTGGCGACCGAAGGCGAGACTGCGACCCGGCTCGGCCTCCCCGCTGCCCCCGCAATTGCGGAGGCACTGGCGGTCCAGCGCGATCTCACCCTTGCCGAAGCGACCGGCGCGGCGGTCCATTTCCGTCAGCTGACCACCGCCGCCGCGTTCGCACTTGTCCGCGCGGCAAAGGCGCGGGGCGTGGGTGTCACCTGTGGCATTACGCCAGCGCATCTGCTGCTGTCCGACATCAACCTGTCGGACTTCCGCACCTTCGCGCGCCTGTCCCCGCCGCTGCGCGACGACAGCGACCGACTTGCCGCGCTCGCCGCGCTCGCCGACGGGACAATCGACGTCCTCTGCTCCGGCCACGACCCACGCGGGCCGGAGGAAAAGCGCCTGCCGTTCGCCGATGCGACGCCGGGCATGGCCGGTGCCGCGACACTGCTAACGCTGGGGTTGGGACTGGTGCGTGAGGGGCATGTGACGCTCGACCGCCTGTTCACCCTCGTCGCGCGCAACCCGGCGCGGATCCTCGGCATCGACACCGGCACGCTCGCTCCGGGCATGCCCGCCGACCTGGTGCTGATCGATCCCGAAGCGCCGTGGCAGATCGTCGCCGACACCATGCCGGGCAAGGCGGGCAACACCCCGTTCGACGGCTTGCCCGTCCAGGGCAAGGCACTCCGCCTGTTCAAGGGCGGCAGCGAGGTCCGCTGAAACGAACAGGGCCGGGAGTGACCCCGGCCCTTTCTCATTCAGTCGCGTGGTTCAGCGCGACGCGCTGCGCGCCCATCCGGCCGGCTTGTCACCCGCTGCGGGGCGCACGAAGCACTTCCCACCATCGCCGCGCACTTCGCGGCACAGCGCGTCGGCATCGGCGCGGGCGAGCCCGCCGACCGCCAGCCGCTGAAATGCCCCCGCCTTGGTAGATACGCTGGCGCTCGCCGGGGTCAGGCTCTTGAGCTGCGGCGTGCGGCGCACCATCCGCCCCCATGCGTCACGCGCGACGCCGATGCTGTCATAGGCACCAAGCTGGACATACCAGCTGCCCTTGGTGAAGCGCTGGGTCGACGAAACATCGACGCGGACCGGCTTGGTTGCGCCAACACTGGCGACCGATGTCTCAGCGCGAACCGCGCGGGTCGGGATCGCCTGGACGATCTCCTGACGCGGCGCAAAGACGACCTGTTGGCCGCTCGGCGCCGTGATCGACGGACCTTGTGCGACTTCTGCCGCCGCCACATCGACGGTCGTAGCGGCAACCGCAGCGACCGCCTCGACCGGCGCTGGGCCGGGCATATAGGTTTCGACCGGATCGGCGACCTGCGCCGCCGCAACCGCGCTGGTCATCGCTTGCGCCAGCGCGAGCCGCTCAGGCTGCCCCTTGTCGGCGATCGGAGTCACGCCGAGCAGCGACGCGACCTGATCATAAGCGTTCTGCGGGCGCGCAAAGCTCGCCCATTGCATCATGCGGCCATCGACTTGGTCAGGCGACAGATCGAGCGCGGCAATCGCCCGCGCCTGCGGCCACTGGCCCGCGAGCGCGAGGCTGAGCGCAAGGTTCTGGCGCGTCTTGGCGTCGGCGCCGGGCTGGCGCGCAATCTCCATCAACAGCGCAACCGCGCCGGCCGGATCACCCGCCAAGGCCATGGCGAGGCCGCGGTCGCTTGCGGGGATCGTCGCCGAATGCGTCGCCAGCGTCTGGCGCGCGACATCCCACTCGCCGGTCGCGATCTGCGCCAGCGCGAGGTTGAGCGCGGTGCGGCCATTGGCCGGATCGAGCGACAGCGCCTCGTTCAGCGCCTGCGCCGCCGACACGAAGCGGCCCGCGAACAGATAGGATTCGCCGAGGAGCTTGCGGTATTCGCCATTGCGCGGATCGAGCGTCACCGCTGCTTCGGCATGCGTGACCGCCTTTTGCCCCTCACCCTTTTTCAGGGCCTTGGTCGCGGCGGCGGCTTCCTTCGCGGCGCGGCGCAGATCGGCGTTTTCAACCCCGCTGCTGGCGACGGCGAGGCCGCCGATCAGCGTCGGGCCGCCGACGATCGGTGCACCCAGCACCAGTGCCGAAACCGAGATGGTCAGAATGCGACGAACGTTCATGGCTCTGTGTCCCCCTGGATCAGCGCGCCTTGCCCGCAGGGAGCCGGTCAACCAGCGCCCCCAGTTCGGGCAAAGATTCAAGAAATGCATCGAGCGCCTCGGTGACGATAACCTGCGCCGAGCGGCCAGTGACCGCCGAGGCGAGACGCAGCTTGAGGTGACGGTCGTGATCGAGCCGAAGCGTGAACGCCGCCTTGCCCTTCCGCGCGCCGACCTCGCGCCCGATCCGGGCGGCGGTGGCGGTCGATACGGGGCGCGCCGGCGTTTCGGGTTCAGGCGCCACGGGGGCGGCCACGGGCTGCGGCGGCGGGGCAAACTCTTCGACCAGCGTCTGCCGCTGGGTCAGCACCGGCGGCACCGGTTCATATGTCGGCGCAGGCGGCAGATCGCTGCCCATGTCGTTCCAGCCGAGATCGTCGAGCGATGTACCCGGATCGAGGCCCACAAAACCTTGCGGGCGCATCGCGGGGCGTGCCTGTCCCTTGCGGGCGAGCAGGCCCGAAGACAGCGACGCGGCGGGCTTGGCGGAGCCGAACATCAGCTCACCACCCGGCGGCCAAAGCCACCCTGCGGACGCCCGGCAAAGGCGGCATGGGGCGCGGCCGCAACGGCGGGCGCGCTGAACACGGTGCGGCGAAAATTCTTTTCGAGCCGGTCGTTGATATAGGCCCAGAGCGCGGTGACCTCGGCGGCGGACTTGCCGTTCGGATCGACCTCCATCACGGTGCGGCCGTCGATCATCGATGCGGCAAAATCGGTGCGGTGGTGCAGCGTCACCGGCGCGACCGTGCCGTGCTGCGACAGCGCGACGGCGGCTTCGCTGGTGATCTTGGCCTTGGGCGTCGCGGCGTTGACGACGAAGATCAGCGGCTTGCCCGCACGGTCGCACAGATCGACCGTGGCGCCGACGGCGCGCAGATCGTGCGGCGACGGGCGGGTCGGAATGACGATCAGTTCGGCAACCTGGATCACGCTCTGGATCGCCATGGTGATCGCTGGCGGGGTATCGATCACCGCGAGGCGAAAGCCCTGCTGGCGCAACACCTCAAGATCGGCAGCCAGCCGGGCGACCGTGGTCTGCGCAAAGGCGGGGAAATCCGTCTCGCGCTCGTTCCACCAATCGGAGAGCGACCCTTGCGGATCGATGTCGATCAACACGACGGGGCCGGCACCCGACCGCTGCGCCTGCACCGCGAGGTGCCCGCTCAGCGTGGTCTTGCCCGATCCACCCTTTTGTGATGCCATCGCTAATACGCGCATCGACCCCTCGAAAAAATCCCGGTTACCCAGACTTGGGGATGCCATCGGGAAGCTAAGAAGGGGTTAATACGGTAGTCGTACGCCGGACATGTCCCATGCCGGGCTTAACCAAAGCGCAAGCATGTCTTGGCCATGCTATGGTTAACTGGCATTATCCAGGCGTGGTGGGATCGGGGATCTGACGGAATGAAGCAGTTGATCTGGGCGGCGGCGGCGGTCGGCGCGTTGCTGGTCGGCGTGCCGGCATTGGCACAGTCGGATGTGAAGGCCGGGGTCGAAGCATGGCAGCGCGGCGACTATCGCGCCGCCGTCGCGCAATGGCGCGGCCCGGCGGTGGCTGGCGACGCCGATGCGCAGTTCAACATGGGTCAGGCCTATAAATTCGGCCGCGGCGTCCCCGCCGACCTCGCCCAGGCCGAAGAATGGTACCGCAAGGCGGCGCTGCAAGGCCATCCTCAAGCCGAGGAGAATTACGGCCTCGCGCTGTTCGAGAACGGCAAACGGCTGCAAGCGGTCGAATGGCTCGAAAAGGCGGCCGGTCGCGGCGCACCGCGCGCGCAATATGTACTGGGCACGATGTTGTTCAACGGCGACGCGGTGGCCAAGGACTGGGTCCGCGCCTATGCCCTGATCGTCCGCGCATCGGCGCAGGGGCTGCCCCAGGCAGCGACGTCACAGGCGCAAATGGACGGCTATATCTCGCTGGCCGACCGGCAAAAGGGATTGGAACTCGCGCGCGTCTATGAACGCGACGCCGGCCGTCCGAGCATCGCCGCCGTTCAGCCGCCGCGCGGCACCCAGCCGCCGTCCGCAATCGGACGAACTCAGCTCCCGCCCTCCACTGCCTATCAGCCGCGCGACCCGATCCCGGCCCCGACGCCCGCACCGACCGAAAGCGCGCAGACGCGCCCCTCCCCACCCATCGTTCGTCCTGCGCCCAAACCGACGCCGAAGCCTGCGCCCACTCCGGTGGCAACGGCGGCAATCCGCGACGGCGGCTGGAAACTTCAGCTCGGCGCGTTCGGCGAGGCCGGCAACGCGCAGAAATTGTGGTCCCAGGTCGGCGGCCGCTTCCCCGGTCGCAAGGTCAGCTATGTGAAGTCCGGCCGCCTGACCAAGGTGCTGGTCGGCCCCTTCGCCTCCAGCGCCGAAGCGAGCGCAGCGTGCCGCAGCCTAAGCCCGTGCGTGCCGGTGCGGGAGTAAATCTCACTCCTCCCCTGCGCAGCAGGGGAGGTGGCAGCACGCAGTGCTGACGGAGGGGCCGCCCTCGCAGAGGGCGGAACTTTGCCGAGCTGTTCCACGGCCGTCTGCGCGGCCGCCCCTCCACCACTCGCTTCGCGAGCGGTCCCCCTCCCCTGCGCTGCAGGGGAGGAATAGATCACTCCACCCAATCCCCCCGCGCAATCCCCTGCGCATAGAGCAACGCCGTCAGATCCCCATGGTCGATCCGCGCGCCCGCCGCCGCTGCCACGATCGGCTTGGCGTGATAGGCGACGCCCAGCCCAGCCTTGCGGATCATCGCGAGGTCATTCGCCCCATCGCCGACCGCCAGCGTAGCCGAGGCGTCCAGCCCCAGCTCCGCCATCGCGCCGAGCAGCGTCACTTCCTTGGTCGATGAATCGACGATCGGCTTGGTCACCGCGCCGGTCAGCGCGTCACCCTCGATCAGCAGTTCATTCGCGATCACCCGGTCGAACCCAATCTGCGCCCCCACCGGCTCGGCAAAGCGCGTAAAGCCACCCGACACCAGGATCGCGGTCGCCCCGCGCGCCTTCATTGTCTGCACCAATGTCCGCGCGCCCGGCATCAGCCGCACCCGCTCGGCCAGGCAGCGGTCGATTGCGTCGGCGCCCAGCCCCTTGAGCAGCGCCACCCGCGCGTCCAGCGCCTCGGCAAAATCCAGCTCGCCGCGCATCGCCGCCTCGGTCACTTCGGCGATCTGCGCCTTGATCCCTGCATAGTCGGCCAGTTCGTCGATGCATTCGACGGTGATCATGGTGGAGTCCATGTCGGCGACGATCAGCGCCTTCTCGCGCCCCTCCGCAGGCTGCACGACCACGTCGACCCGATCAAACGCCCCTTCCAGCGCCACGCGCGCGGCTTCCGGATCGGAATCGAAGAACAGGTCGCTCGCCTTGTCCTCGTCCAGCGTCTCCACGCCGCGCGGGACGCACCCGGCATCGCTCAGCTTGTCCAGCGCGGAGGAAATATCCGCCGCTTCGAGCCGATCCGCTGCTATCAGCGTCGCGATGAACATGCCGCACTCCTCCAGGCCAAGGGTCGCGCTCATTGCAGGACCAACCGCCAGCGGCAAGTCCGCTTTGGCGATCGCGCTCGCGCAGGCGACCGGGGGCACGGTGATCAACGCGGATTCAGCCCAGGTTTATGCCGAGCTGCGCGTGCTCAGCGCGCGTCCCTCCGCGGCGGAAGAAGCACAGGCAACCCACCGCCTGTTCGGCCATGTCACCGGCACCGACGACTATTCCGCCGCGCGCTGGGCGGCGGAAGCCAAGGCGGAGATCGCTGCGGCGCAGGCACGCGGCAGCCTCCCCATCCTCGTGGGCGGGACCGGCATGTATATCCGCACCTTGCTCGACGGCATTGCCCCGGTCCCCGGGATCGACCCTGCGATCCGTGCCGAGGTGCGCGCGCTCCCTGTCACAGAGGCACATGCCCTGCTGACCGAGCGCGACTCCGAAGCTGCCGCCCGCCTCGCCCCCGCCGACACTACCCGCGTCGCCCGCGCGCTGGAGGTCGTGACCGCCACCGGCCGCACCCTTTCCGAGTGGCAACAGGCCAAGGTCGGCGGCATCGGCGACCAGATCGACCTAGCCCCGCTGATCCTCCTCCCCGACCGCGCATGGCTGACCGAACGCTGCGACCGCCGGCTCGCCGCGATGTTCGACGCGGGCGCGATCGATGAGGTCGCCGCCCTGCTCGCCCGCGACGACATTCCGCCCGAAGCCCCGGTACGCAAGGCGATCGGGGTGCCAGAGATCGCGGCGATGCTCGCCGGCGAAATCGGGCGCGCAGAGGCACTTGAGCGCGCTCAGGCGGCGACCCGGCAATATGCCAAGCGCCAATATACCTGGCTGCGTCACCAGCCACCGGCGGACTGGCCGCGCACCGACGCGACAGATATTATCAATCGAATGGCTAATTTCGTACGAATCGTATAATCACAGCACTTGACACGCATCATTCATACGCATAGCAGCGCGCTTCCCCCATCGCATTGCACTGCGGCAAACAAGGAGACGACCCGTGGCCGAGAAAAGCGGAGCAGACATTCTGATCGAGGCGCTGGTCGACCTCGGTGTGGAGGTCGTGTTCGGCTATCCCGGCGGCGCGGTGCTCCCGATTTACGACGCGATCTTCAAGCAAAAGCGGATTCGCCACATCCTCGTCCGCCACGAACAGGCGGCGACGCACGCGGCGGAGGGCTATGCGCGCTCGACCGGCAAGCCCGGCGTGGTGCTCGTCACCTCCGGCCCCGGCGCAACCAATGCGGTCACCGGCATCACCGATGCGCTGATGGATTCGATCCCGATGGTCGTCATCACCGGCCAGGTCCCGACGCACCTGATCGGCAGCGACGCGTTTCAGGAGGCGGACACGGTCGGCATCACGCGCCACTGCACCAAGCATAATTATTTGGTGAAGGACCCCGCGCATCTGGGCGCGGTGGTGCATGAGGCGTTCCACATCGCGACCTCCGGCCGCCCCGGCCCGGTCGTGATCGACATCCCCAAGGACGTCCAGATCGCCACCGCGCGCTACACCAAGCCGGGCCCGATCCAGCACAAAACCTATCGCCCGCAGGTGAAGGCCGACAAGGCGCTGATCGAGGTGGCGGTCGAGATGCTCGCGGCGGCGGAACGACCCGTCTTCTACACCGGCGGCGGCGTCATCAACTCCGGCCCCGGCGCGTCGCAGCTGCTGCGCGAGCTGGCCAAGATCACCGGCGCACCGGTGACCTCCACGCTGATGGGCCTTGGCGCCTTCCCGGCATCGTCCGACCAGTGGCTCGGCATGCTTGGCATGCACGGCACCTATGAAGCCAATTACGCGATGAATCAGGCCGACCTGATCATCGCGGTCGGCGCGCGCTTCGACGATCGCGTGACGGGACGGCTCGACGCCTTCGCGCCGCATGCGAAGAAGATCCATATCGATATCGACCGCTCGTCGATGAACAAGACGGTGCGCGTCGACCTGCCGATCGTCGCCGATGTCGGCCACGCGCTCGAGGACATGCTGCGTATCTGGAAGGCGCGCCAGCATCCCAAGCCCGACCTGTCCGAATGGTGGCGCCGCATCGAAGGATGGCGCGCGGTCAAGTGCCTAGACTTCCCCGAGGAAGGCCCCGGCATCGACGCCAGCACGATCATGCCGCAGCGCGCGATCCAGGCGCTGTGGGAGGCGACGCGCGACCAGGCCCCGATCATCACGACCGAGGTTGGCCAGCACCAGATGTGGGCGGCGCAGCACTTCCATTTCGAGGCGCCCAACAAGTGGCTGACGTCGGGTGGTCTGGGCACAATGGGCTACGGCCTGCCCGCCGCGATCGGCGCGCAGTTGGGCAACCCCAAAGCGCTGGTGATCGACATCGCCGGCGAAGCGTCGATCCAGATGAACATCCAGGAGCTGGCGACCGCGACCCAATATCGCCTGCCGGTCAAGATCTTCATCTTGAACAACGAATATATGGGGATGGTCCGCCAATGGCAGGAACTGACCTATTCGAGCCGTTATTCGGAGAGTTACAGCGACTCGCTGCCCGATTTCGTCAAGCTCGCCGAAGCTTATGGTTGGAAGGGCATTCTGATCGAGCATCGCGATCAGCTCGACGCGGGAATCGCCGACATGCTGGCCCATGACGGGCCGGTCATCGTCGACTGCCGCGTCGCGAAACTCGCCAACTGCTTCCCGATGATCCCGTCGGGCGCCGCCCATACCGACATGCTCCTCCAGGCCGCCGAGGTTTCCGGCGAAATGGACGACGAAGCCAAGGCGCTGGTCTAAGCTCATGCACATCAAGGAAGAGAAGGCCGAGCGGCACACGCTCGCCATCATCGTCGACAACGAACCGGGCATCCTCGCCCGGATCGCCGGTCTGTTCACCGCGCGCGGCTACAACATCGAGAGCCTGACGGTGAGCGAGATCACCGACGACAAGTCGGTCAGCCGCATCACCATCGTCACAAGCGCGAGCCCGCACGTGCTGGAGCAGATCGTGTCGCAGCTCGACCGCCTCGTGCCTGTGCACAAGGTCCACGATCTCACTGCCGAGGGCGATCATGTCGAGCGCGAACTGGCGCTGGTCAAGGTCGCGGGCACCGGCGACCACCGGATCGAGGCGCTGCGCCTGTCCGAAGTCTATCGCGCCCGTGTGGTCGATGCGACCATCTCCAGCTTCGTGTTCGAAGTGACCGGGACCACCGAAAAGATCGACAAGTTCATCGAATTGATGGGCGAAGTCGGCCTGATCGAAGTCGCCCGCACCGGCATCGTCGCCATCGCACGGGGACGTGAGGCGGCCTGAATCAATCCGTCACCCCTGCGAAAGCCGGGGTCTTGCGCGGCAAGCGCACGGCATAACCACGGGAGACCCCGGCTTTCGCCGGGGTGACGAGCCCGGACCAAAGGGAAGAAGAACATGCGTGTCTATTACGATCGTGACGCCGACCTGAACCTGATCACCGGCAAGAAGATCGCCATTGTCGGCTATGGCAGCCAGGGCCATGCCCATGCCCAGAATTTGCGCGACAGCGGCGTTGGCGAAGTGGCGATCGCGCTGCGTGCCGGTTCGGCGACCGCAAAGAAGGCGGAAAGCGCGGGCTTCAAGGTCATGTCGACCACCGAAGCGGCGAAATGGGCCGATATCCTGATGATTCTGGCGCCCGACGAGCATCAGGCCGCAATCTGGGAACATGACATCAAGGGTCACATGAAGCCGGGCGCCGCGCTCGCCTTTGCCCATGGCCTCAACGTCCATTTCGGCCTGATCGAGCCGCCGGCGGATATCGACGTCATCATGATCGCGCCCAAGGGCCCGGGCCACACCGTGCGCAGCGAATATGTCCGCGGCGGCGGCGTCCCCTGCCTGATCGCAATCCATCAGGATGCGACCGGCAACGCACATGACGTCGCCCTCGCCTATGCCAGCGGCGTCGGTGGCGGCCGTTCGGGCATCATCGAAACCAACTTCAAGGAAGAGTGCGAGACCGACCTGTTCGGCGAGCAGGCGGTTCTGTGCGGCGGCATCACCCACCTGATCCAGGCCGGGTTCGAGACTCTGGTAGAGGCGGGTTACGCCCCCGAAATGGCTTATTTCGAGTGCCTGCACGAGACCAAGCTGATCGTCGATCTGCTCTATGAAGGCGGCATCGCCAACATGCGCTACTCGATCTCGAACACCGCGGAATATGGTGACATCAAGACGGGCCCGCGCATCATCACCGACGAGACCAAGGCCGAAATGAAGCGCGTGCTCGCCGACATCCAGTCGGGCCGCTTCGTCAAGGATTTCGTCCTCGACAACCGCGCCGGTCAGCCCGAGCTGAAGGCCAGCCGCAAGGCCGCCGCCGCGCATCCGATCGAACAGGTCGGCAGCGAGCTGCGCGCGATGATGCCGTGGATCGGCGCGAACAAGCTGGTCGACAAGGAAAAGAACTGACCGAACGCCGGGGCGGGGTTGGCTTCCCCGCCCCGCCTCCATAAAGCTAGGGCATGCGCTTCCCCGCCCTGCCCCTCGCCCTCGCGCTCGCGCTGTTCGCGGGCGGGTGTGAGCGGCGGCCCGACGACGTCCCGGTGGTGGTGAGCGCGATCGGCGACCCCGCGACACTCCGCGATCCCACACGCGGCCCGCTCGGCTTCCCCGACAGCGTGCTGCTCGCCGCGACCGCACAGGGGCTTGTCCGGTTCGACGCCAATGGCGGGATCGAGCCGGGCGTGGCGGAGCGCTGGATCGTCAGCGATGAGGGCCGCAGCTACATCTTTCGCATCCGCAACGCCGAATGGCCCGACGGCGGCAAGGTGACCGCGGCGCAGGTCGTCGCGAGCCTGCGCGGAGCGATCGCGACCACCACGCGCTCATCCTATGCACCATTCGTCGCGGTGATCGACGAAATCGTCGAGATGACCCCACAGGTGATCGAGGTGCGGCTGAAGCATCCCCGCCCCGACCTGCTCAAGCTGTTTGCGCAGCCCGAGTTCGCCATTCTGCGCCGCCCCCGCCTCGCCGGCACCGGGCCGCTGCGTGCCGATGCGCAAGGCGGCGGCACACCACTGCTCCGCCCCGTGCCTGATCCCTATGCGGTCGTGGAAAATGCCGCAGCGCCGGAAGCCGCCGAGAATGTCCGCCTGATCGGCGAACGCGCGGCCGTCGCGCTGGCGCGCTTCGCGGCGCGCGAATCCGACCTGATCCTGGGTGGCACGTTCCGCGACTGGCCGCTGCTGGATCATGCGGGGGTCGCACCCGCCAACCTGCGCATCGACCCGGCCGTCGGCCTGTTCGGACTGGCGATCGTCTCGGACGAAGGCTTCACCGCCGATCCGGCCAATCGCGCGGCGCTGGCAATGGCGATCGACCGCGCGGCGCTCACCGCGCGCTTCCGCCCGGAATGGGCTCCGGTCGAAACCCTGCTGCCCGCGCAGCTCGATTCGGCAGCAGCGCCCGCAGCGCCCGCTTGGCTCGCACAGCCGCTGGACGCGCGGCGGATCTTGGCGCGCAATCAGGTGGCGGCCTGGCGCGCCGCCAATCCCGACGCATCGCCGGTCATCCGCATCGCAATGCCGCGCAGTCTTGGCAGCAAGCTGATCTGGTATAGCCTCCTGCGCGATCTCCGCGCGATCGGACTGCAACCCGCCTGGGTGGCCGAGGGCGAGGATGCCGATCTGCGCCTGATCGACGCAGTGGCGCCTTATGACAGCGCCCGCTGGTATCTCGTCACCGCCTGCCGCAGCTGCCCGGATGAACTCGCCGCCATCATCGACGCCGCCCGCGATGCGCCGACCCTGGCCGATCGTGCGCGACGCATTGCCGAAGCGGACCTCGCGCTCACCGCTGCACAGCGCTATATCCCGATCGCACAACCGTTGCGCTGGTCGGTGGCGGCACTCAGGCTCAGGGCGTTCCAGACAAACCCCCGCGCCTGGCATCCACTGACCCATCTGCGCGAACCATAAGGGAGGACCGACATGGCCAAGGCGACCCGCATGCAACGCACTCCCGGCGCCTTCCCGGTCGGCCGCGACCCGCATTCGGTGCGCCAGCGGGTCACCGCGCTGGAAAAGCTGCTCGAACGCGGCTTCACCATTCCCGGCACCCGCCAGACCGTCGGTCTCGACGCACTCATCGGTCTGATCCCGGTCGGCGGCGACATCATTGCCGCCGGCATGGGGCTCTATATGGTATGGGAAGCGCGCAATATCGGTATGTCGCGCGGCGCGATGCTGCGGATGGTCGGCAATGTGGGCTTCGACTGGCTTCTGGGACTAATCCCGGGAGTGGGCGACATCGCCGACTTTTTCTACCGCTCGAACTCACGCAACCTGCGCATCATCAAGCGGCACCTCGACAAGCATCACCCGGCAACCGCCACGATCGATAGCTAATCCGATCAGGCGAGCGGGGGCGGCGGCGCGCTCCCGTCGCTGGCGCGGAACCATGCCGATGCATCGGGACGGAACAGCATCCACACCGCTAATCCGTTCAAGATAAAGGTCACCACGTTCAGCACCGCCGGTAGGATTCCGGTCTTTTCGAACCCGGCCAGCGAGAATGGCAGGCCCACCGCCGACAGTCCGAAGAACACGACGACGACCCATTTCGCAACTTCGCTACGCGTGCGTGCCGTAAAATACCAAAGCATGAGCCACAGGCAGAGGGTGAACAGAGTGACGCCGATCAACAAAGGCTCGCCAAGGTGGCGGACGGGCGGCAGCGCAGCAAAGTTTCGATTTACTTCTGCAAGGGCCGTGCTCCAGCCGAGTGCGGTGTTCACGCCCCACACGACGATCGACGCCAGATAAGCCTGCTCAAACCGGATGATCGATTGCGGTCGCATGAATTTCCCCTCGTGAATTGCCGAAACGCTAGGCGTCAGGCCGGTGCGAAGTCCAGCCCGATATCCGCCGCCGGAGCCGATTGGGTCAGCCGCCCGACGCTGACATAGGTTACGCCCGTCGCGGCGATCGCCGCGATCGTGTCGAGCCGCACCCCGCCGGAAGCTTCGGTGGGCACCCGCCCGGCGACCAGCCCCACCGCTTCACGCAGCAAGTCCGGTCCCATATTGTCGAGCAACAGATGCGTCGCCCCCGCCGCCAGCGCCGGCTCGATCTGGTCGATCCGGTCGACCTCGACGATGATCGCGCCGATGCCCGCCCGCACCGCGCGCGCCACCGCTTCCTCGACCGACCCGGCGACCGCAACGTGATTGTCCTTGATCATTGCCGCATCCCACAGCCCCATGCGATGGTTCTGCGCCCCACCCATCCGCGTCGCATATTTCTCCAGCCGACGCAGACCGGGGATGGTCTTGCGCGTGTCGAGCAAAATCGCCCCGCTCCCCGTCATTGCGTCGACATAGGCGCGCGTCATCGTGGCGATCCCCGAAAGGTGCTGGACGGTGTTGAGCGCCGAGCGTTCGGCGGTGAGCAGCGCGCGTGCATTGCCGCGCAGTCGCATCAGATCGCTACCCGCCGCAACGGCTTCGCCCTCCGCCGCCAAAATCTCGATCTCTACCGCCGGATCGAGCGCCCGGAAAAAAGCAGCCGCAATCGGCAGCCCCGCCACGACCACCGCATCACGGCTGTCCATCACCCCGTCGAACACGGCATCGGGCGGGATGACCGCCTGTGCAGTGACATCGCCCGACCCGACATCCTCCGCCAAGGTGGCGGCGACGAACGCGTCGAGATCGAACCCATCGAGCTGGAAAACGGACATGACAACTCCTGAACCCTGCCCCGCCGCCTACCGCCCCGGTTGATCGCGGGCAATGTCGATACGGCATCCTCCGCCCGTTGCCATGCGCGCGGGCCGCCCCTATTTCCATGGCGAAACACTTTTAGGGGTAAGCCGAATGACCACCTTCGACGATCGCGAGCGCGCGTTCGAAGCCAAATATGTCCGTGACGAGGAAATGGCGTTTCGCGTGACCGCGCGTCGCAACCGGCTGCTCGGCCAGTGGGCGGCGGAAAAGATGGCGCTGACCCCGGAAGAGACCGACGCCTATGCTAAGGCCGTCGTTCAGGCCGATTTCGAGGAATCGGGCGATGAGGACGTCATCCGCAAGCTGCTCGGCGACCTGACCGCTGCCGGGGTGGAAATCGATGATGCTGCCGTGCGCGCGGCGGTCGAGGCGATGACGGTCGAGGCCCGCCGCCAGCTGATTGAGGCGCAGTAATCATGCCCATGGCGGCAAGCGAGATCGAGGCGCTGATCCGCGCCGGCATCCCCGATGCAGCGGTGGAGATCACCGACCTTGCCGGGGACGGCGATCATTATGCCGCGCGCGTCACCAGTGAGAGTTTCCGGGGCATGCCGCGCGTGCGGCAGCACCAGGCCGTATATGCCGCACTGGGCGGTCGGATGGGCGGCGTGCTGCACGCGCTACAGCTGACCACCGCCGTGCCGGCTGGGAGTGAATGACGATGACCGACGATACCAACGCCCGCATCCAGACCCTCGTCGATTCGAACGACGTGCTGTTGTTCATGAAGGGAACCCCGCTGTTCCCGCAGTGCGGCTTCTCCAACCGCGCCGTATCGATCCTCACCCATCTCGGCGTCGAATTCGAAAGCGTCGACGTGCTGCAGGATCAGGAGGTGCGCCAGGGCATCAAGGCCTTTTCCGACTGGCCGACCATCCCGCAGCTCTATGTGAAGGGCGAATTTGTCGGCGGCTCCGACATCATGATGGAAATGTATGAGAGCGGCGAGCTTGCCCAGCTGCTTGAAGACAAGGGCGTCGCGGCGGCCTGATCCGCGCCGGTCCTGACTGCGCGGGCCGCCAGCGTGCGGCCCGCTGCGTCGGCGCGCACCGCCGGCCTATGCACTCAACATCGCTACAACGGGAAAGGGCGGATGGCCCGAAAGCCACCCGCCCCTGAAGCGTCGCACCTGGCGGTGAACACAAGTGCCCGAAATGTTGCACCGCGCGTGCCAGATCGCGGGAACCGCGCATTTCTGCGCACGACGCTGGTTAACGAAATCTGCCGCGGCGCAAAGCTGTCAGTTTTTCCGACACTCTCGCCCGCCTGACGAACCCTGAACATCATTCATCGCGCGTTCAGCCCATTGACTACAGATGTGATCGAAGCGATTACACCCGTAGTCAAAGAGGGATGCCATGACCGAGCGAATCAGCGAAGCCGAGCATGCGGTGATGGAGGTGCTGTGGGACGAATCCCCACTCGCCGCCCAGGATGTGGTCGAGCGCGTGGCCCCGGCGCGCGGCTGGAGCGCCAATACGGTCAAGACCTTGCTCGGCCGTCTGCTTGCCAAGAACGTCATCGCCGCAGACGAAGATGGCCGCCGCTATCAGTATCGCCCGCTGGTCGAGCGCGGCGACTATGTCGAAGGTGAGTCGCGCCGCCTGATCGACCGGCTGTTCGGGGGCAAGCTGACCCCGCTGGTCGCGCATCTCGCCGAACGCGATGCGCTGACCGATCAGGATATCGCCGAGATCGAAGCCCTGCTGAAGGAGCTCAAGCAATGATCGCCTGGATGGTCGAAACCTGCATCGCCACCACGCTGCTGATGCTGCTGGTCCTCGCGCTGCGCAAACCCGTGCGCGAACAGTTCGGTCCCAACATCGCCTATGCACTGTGGCTGTTGCCGGTGCTGCGGCTGCTGATGCCGCCTTTGCCCGGGGCGTGGAGCTTCACCGAGTTTCTAGGCGGGCTCAACTACGCTGCCGAGGCACCCACGACCGCCGCCAGCACCCAGACGATCATCGATCAGGCGCTGATCCAGGCGCAGGTTGACATGGCAGCCAGCGCGACCACGACGGTCAGTGAGGCTAGCGTCGTCACCGTCAGCGGCCCCAGCCTGTTGTTGATCGTCGGCACCATCTGGGCGGCTGGCGCAATTGGTTTCCTGCTGTGGCACATCGTCTCGCACAGCCGCTTCTGCGCCAATCTGATGCGCAAGGCCGAAGTCCGCCGCACCGTCGCCGACGGGCGGGTCCATGTCATCGAAACCGATGCCGCAACCGGCCCGCTCGCCTTTGGCATCTGGCGCAAATATGTCGCGTTTCCGCGGGATTTCGCGGATCGCTACGACCCGGTCGAGCGCAACCTCGCGCTCGCCCATGAACTCGGGCACCACCTTCGCGGTGACCTGATCGCCAACTGGATCGCGCTGGTCGTGCTCGCGCTCCATTGGTTCAACCCGGTCGCATGGCGGGCGTTCCGCGCCTTCCGCGCCGACCAGGAACTGGCCTGCGATGCCCTGGTGCTCTCAGGCCGCGCACCGGCGCTGCGCCATGCCTATGGCCGCGCCATCGTCAAGTCCGCGCATGGGGGTGCGGTCTCGGCAGCTTGCCACCTACACACCGTCAACGAACTAAAAGGGAGGCTCAAAATGCTCTCGAAACACAATCCCAAGTCGCGTGCCCGTGTCACCACCGGAATTGCCGGCGCTGCGGCTCTGACCCTCGCCGGCCTCGCGCTCACCGCATCGGGTGCAGGCGCTGTGATGACCCAGGCCGACGCGCCGACGCCGCCTGCCGCACCTGAGGCACCCGCTGCGCCCGCCGCCGTCGCCGCCGTCCAGGCTCCCGAAACCCCGGCTGCACCGGACACGCCCAAGGCTCCCGAGGGCTCTGCGGAGAAGCGCGTCCATCGTATCGTCATGGTCGAGCGCAAGGACAAGGACGGCAAGGAGGTCAAGACCGAGACCCGCGTCATCCGCATGAAGGGCGACGGCAAGGAGTTCGTCTGGACCGGAGACATGGACATCGACGTTGACGTCAAGTCGATGAAGTGCGGCGGATCGAAGGACGATGCGGTCAAGGTCGAAACCCGCGATGGCGACAAGCGCAAGGTCGTGATCTGCGCCGACCGCATCGAAATGCGTGCCGACGCTGCGGAAGCCAAGGCCAAGGGTGCAGAGGCACTCGCCCGCCGCGCTCAGGTTTTCGCACTCGCCAGCGCCGATATGGGCAAGCGTCACGCCATGATGGGCCTGAAGATGGCCCGCAGCTCGATCGAGGCGCAGACCGAACTCAGCGCCGAGCAGAAGGCCGCTGCACTCAAGGGCATCGACGACGCGATCCGCGAGCTGGAAACGGCCGAGAAGGACTAATCGCGAAGCGGACCACCGTGCGGCAGCCCATCGCCGCACAGTGGCTCCACCAGGGCCGGCCGCGACCCCTTCACGCGGCCGGCCCGTTCGCGTGCGCGCCGTCCGGGGTTGTGCGCGCCGCGATGAACCGCCATTTCTGATCCATGGATGACGCAACAACCGGCGTGGCCGAACAGCTCGAACCGCTGGTGGCGCGCATTCTCGCCGCGAATCCCTCCCCCTTCACTTACACCGGCACCCAAACCTACTTGGTGGGAACGACTGACCTTGCAGTGATCGACCCCGGTCCCGACCTACCCGAGCATCTGGACGCGCTGATCGCCGCCATTGCCGGTCGGTCCGTGCGCGCAATCCTGTGCACCCACACCCACCGCGACCACAGCCCGGCCAGCCGCCCGCTCGCCGCCGCGACCGGCGCGCCGATCATCGGCTGTGCCCCGCTTGCGCTCGACGATGACGGGCCGCGCTCCGACGCTGCGTTCGACCGCGACTATTTGCCCGACCGCGTGCTGGCCGATGGCGAGCGCTTGTCGGGCATGGGCTGGACGATCGAGGCCGTCTCCACCCCCGGTCACACCTCCAACCACCTCTGCTTCGCGCTGGTCGAAAGCGGCGCGCTGTTCACCGGCGACCATATCATGGGCTGGTCGACCAGCGTCGTCGCCCCGCCCGATGGCGATATGGGCGCGTATATGGCCAGCCTCGACAAGCTGCTCAGGCGTGACGACCGCGTCTATTATCCCGCGCACGGTCCGGAGGTGACCACGCCCCAGCGCCTGGCGCGCGGCATGATCGGTCACCGCAAGCAGCGCGAAGGTCAGATCCTGCGCCTGATCGACCAACGCATCGGCGCGATTCCGGATATGGTGGCGCGCATGTATGTCGGCCTCGACCCGCGCCTCACCGGCGCGGCTGGCCGATCGGTGCTGGCGCATCTGATCGACCTCAACAATCGCGGCCTGGTCCGCGCGGAAGGAGAGTTATGGACCAGAGCGGCGTAAAGCAGCGCGGCGGGCTCGCGCAGGGCTGCATCATCGCGCTCGCCATGGTGCTGGCGATGGCGCTGGCGGTCGGTGCGACGCTCTATTTCGTGGGGCGCAGCGCGTTCGACCGGCTGACCGGCGGCCCCGATCCGGTGACGGTGGCCAGCGCCAGTCTTCAGGGTTTGCGCGAGCAGAACCGCCTGTCCGCCTTTGCCGCACGCTATGTCGCAGTCGTTACCACGACCCAGACCCGGATGGGCTTTACCGCGCAAAAGACCATGATCATGCCCGGCTCGGTCCGCTACGAGGTCGATCTCGGCAAGCTCAACCAGCGCGACGTCATCTGGGACCCGGCCACTAAGAAGCTCAGCATCGCCCTCCCCCCGCTCGAAGTCGTCGGACCAGAAGTCGATCTCAACAATATCCGCGAATATGGCGAGGGCGGCGTGCTGATGACGCTGACCGACAGCGAGGAGCGTCTGGACGCCGCCAACCGCGCCGCCGGGCAGAAAGAACTCGTGCGACAGGCGCGTGAGCCGACGCCGATGCGCCTTGCCCGTGATGCCACCCGTCGCGCGGTCGAGCGCAGCTTCTCGATGCCGCTACGCGCGACCGGCATGGACGTGACGGTCGAGGCGCTGTTCCCCGACGAGCGCAGCTCCACCGACCGAGAACGCTGGGACGTGTCCAAATCGATCGAACAGGTGCTGCGCGAACGGGCGGAGCGCGAAGCCGCGACAAAGTAACCTTGTTTCCCGGCGGGCGCCGCCGTTGGCCGGGTATGGGCGCAACTGCGACATTCGCTTTCACCGGTCAATGTGATACGTGTCGCCCCCGCAACGATCTGCGGGGGACAAGATGGCAACGATCGTCGGGGGCAGAACTGGCGCGCGTGTGCGCGATTCACGTTTTTTCGAGATCAGCGCACTTCTTATGGCGCTCATCCTGGTGGCAGGCTTCAGCCTTCATCTTGCGATGGGGCGCTCGTCCTTCGGTGCGCCGACCTTTGTGCATGTCCATGGCATCATTTTCTTTGGCTGGGTGGTGATCTACGTTGCCCAGACCTTTCTCGCGACGCGTGGGTCGATGGACCTGCACCGCAGGCTCGGCTGGCTCGCGGCTGCCTGGGTCGCGGCGATGGTGGTCGCAGGGTTCGCTGTCATCATCTGGCGGATTCAGGCGGCCCAGGCGCCCTTCTTCTTTCAACCCCAGCATTTCCTGATCGCCAATCCGTTGGTCGTGCTGCTGTTTGCCGGGCTGACCAGCGCCGCCGTCGCGATGCGCAAGCGCACCGACTGGCATCGCCGTCTGCACCTGTGCGCAATGGCGGCGCTGCTTGCACCGGGTTTCGGGCGCCTGTTGCCGATGCCGCTGATGATCCCGTGGTCGTATCAGATCGCGATGGCGTGCGGCCTTGCCTTTCCGATCGCCGGAGTGATCCGCGACCTTCTGCGCACCGGACGCGTGCACCGCGCGTGGGTGTGGGGCATCGGCGTCACGCTGGCAGTGATGATCGGAACCGAGGCGATCGTCTATTCGCCGGTCGGCGACGCGATCTACGCTTGGGTTACGGCCGGCACGCCCGGCGCTTCGGTCGCGCCGCTTGAGTTCGGCCCGATGCCGCCAATGGGTTGAACCCGAACCCCGACAAGGCCATGTGGGGGCCGAATCAGAGGGTCCCGACATGAACGCACGCACCGACCTGTCCGGCATCGACATCCGTGCCGAGATCGACCGTCTGCGCAAGGAGCGCAACGCGGTCATCCTGGCACATTATTACCAGAAGCCGGAGATTCAGGACCTCGCCGATTTCGTCGGCGACAGCCTGGAGCTGAGCCGCAAGGCGGCGGAAACCGATGCCGAGGTCATCGCCTTCTGCGGCGTGCGCTTCATGGCCGAAACGGCGAAAATCCTGTCTCCCGAAAAGACCGTGATCCTGCCCGACATGAACGCCGGCTGCAGCCTGGAAGACAGCTGCCCGCCCGACCAGTTCGCCGCCTTCCGCGCGCAGCATCCCGACCATATCGCGCTGACCTACATCAACTGCTCGGTCGAGGTGAAGGCGCTCAGCGACATCATCGTCACCAGCTCGTCCGCCGAGAAAATCCTGAGCCAGATCCCGCCGGAGCAGAAGATCATCTTCGGCCCCGACAAGCATCTCGGCGGCTATATCAACCGCAAGATGGGCCGCGACATGCTGTTGTGGCCGGGCGTGTGCATCGTGCATGAGGCATTCAGCGAAACCGAGCTGCTCAAGCTCAAGGCGCTGCACCCGAACGCCCCCGTCGCCGCGCACCCCGAATGTCCGCCGCACGTGCTCGACCACGCCGACTATGTCGGATCGACCAGCGGCATCCTGCAATTCGCCAAGGATTTTGAAGGCGACACGCTGATCGTCGCGACCGAACCGCACATCATCCACCAGATGGAGAAGGCAGTCCCGGAAAAGACCTTCATCGGCGCGCCCGGTGCGGATGGCAACTGCAACTGCAACATCTGCCCCTACATGGCACTCAACACGCTGGAAAAGCTCTACGTCGCGCTGCGGGACCTCGAACCGCGGATCGAGATTGCCGAGGATATCCGGTTGAAGGCCAAGAAGAGCCTCGACCGGATGCTGGCCATGGCAAGCGGTACGGTGGGCTTGGGCGACCTCGGCCCGCTGCGCGTCACCGGAGACTGAGTCTCACCGCCAGTCGCGGTGGACCGTCAGTGCGGGCGAATAGAAGTTCACATATTGCGCCATGCGCGGGCGGTTCGACCGGTTGGGGCTGGCGCCGTGCGGCAGGTCCTGTCGCCAGATCACCAAATCCCCTGCCCCCGCCGCGATCGGCATTGCCTGAGGGTCGAGATGCACCATACGCGGGTCGGTATCGCCAATCTCCTCCAGCCACGCATCGAGCCGGTGGTGGAATCCCGGCAACAGCGCGAACGCCCCCTGATCCGCTGCCGTGTCGGTGAGATACAGAATGCCTTGGGTCGCAAACGGGATCGGCGGCGCGAGGCTGACGTCCCAGTGCATCTTCGGTCCCTGAAACGGCCGAGCGGGGGTTTCCGGCGGGTTGAAGCTCATCCGGTCGACGATGCACCATAGGTCGCTGGTGCCCCAGAGCTGCGCAAACGCCTTGTGGACGCGCGGCGAGCGGCGCGCGATTTCCAGCGCCGGGTCCTGAAAATGCTGGACCATGATGCCATTGAGGTCGTGCCCGTACCACGTCTCCGGCCGCGCCGGATCGGCATCCAGCAGCCGCCACAGTAACGCCTCGACCTGCGCCGCTTCCCCGCGCGAGATCGCACCGCGCAACGTCACCCAGCCCTCGCGTTCCCAATGCGCGAGGTCCTCGGCGTCCAGCACATCGGGCATCGCATCGATCGCATCGAGCCGCGCCTGAATTTCCGCCGGCAGCGGCGCACCCTCCAGCGTCGCATGGTAGCGCGCGACCGTCAGCGGATCGGGCCGCCCCGCCGTCGCAATCACCCAATCCTCAAACGCATCCAGCTCGGGCCGTTCCCACCCCAGATACTGGATCACCTGCTCCAGCCCCAGCCCGAGTGTATCGATCAGCATCCGCTCGCTCTGGTCGAACCGCACCACGCGCGACGCGCGGAATGTGAGCTCTGCCCAGAGCGTCTCGAAACCGCGGATATCGCGAAGGCTGGCAAGAGTCTGCATCGTCGCCACCATTCCGGGCGCGGCGGCGCGCGTCAATGGCGGGGATTGAGTCGGCCAGCTCGCCGTGGCAGCCTTGTCCTATGACCGCGTTGCGCCGAACCGCCAGAATTGTCGGCAAAGCCGCGATCACCAGCTTTGCGCTCATCGGGCTGGTCGCGACCGTCGCTGCGCTGACGCTTTGGCTGGCCGCACGACCAGTCCTCAATGCAGCAAGCAAGGACGCGGAAGCGACGCCCCAACTATGTGCTGGGGGACAGCACATTCCAAAGGGGTATCCAAACGCGCTCCGTGAAATCGAACCGCTCGCCACGAGTGAGTATGTTGTCTTTCGCGATACATGCCGTCGGCATGGCATAGCCGGATGCCATCACGGGGCCGGCGCACTACGCAGCTTGGGATTTGAACTCTATCGCCCGGCCTATCTCAGCGATTGCGACGTGCGGGCACTTCTACTGCGGCAGGACGCCCTTCTGGGTCCCGCCCTCAATCGTCTTTATCCTGCGCGAAACCCCGAGACACTGACGCCCGCAGAACTCGACTGCCTCGCCGCTGTGCTGCGCTACGGGTTCACCAAAACCGCCGAAGAGCGCGGAAGCTGCACGCTGCCCAAGCCGCAAGCGGCCCGAGCAGCGCAACCACCAGCACCTTAGCGCGTCAGCTTCTTATACGCCAACCGCGTCGGACGATCCGCCGCATCGCCCAGGCGACGCCGCTTGTCTTCCTCATACGCCTCGAAATTGCCCTCGAACCATTCGACGTGCGAATTGCCTTCGAACGCCAGAATATGCGTGGCCAAACGGTCGAGGAAGAAGCGATCGTGGCTGATCACCACTGCGCAACCCGCGAAATTCTCGATCGCCTCTTCCAGCGCGCCCAGCGTTTCGACGTCGAGGTCGTTGGTCGGTTCGTCGAGCAGCAGTACGTTGCCGCCGCGCTTCAGCATCTTGGCGATGTTGACGCGGTTGCGTTCACCACCCGACAGCTTGCCAACATTCTTCTGCTGGTCCTGGCCCTTGAAGTTGAACGCGCCGACATAGGCGCGGGTCGACTGGTCGTGGCCGTTGACCTTCATGTAATCGAGGCCGTCGGAGATTTCCTCCCAGACATTGTTGGCCGGGTTGAGGTGGTCGCGGCTTTGGTCGACATAGCCGAGGCGCACGGTCGTGCCGATCTCGATCTTGCCTTCGTCGGGCTGTTCCTGGCCGGTGATCAGTTTGAACAGCGTCGACTTGCCCGCGCCGTTTGGCCCGATCACACCGACGATGCCGCCGGCCGGCAGGGTGAAGGACAGGTTCTCGAACAGCAGCTTGTCGCCATAGGATTTCGACAGGTTCTCGACCTCGATCACCTTGCCGCCCAGGCGCTCGGGCACCTGGATGACGATCTGTGCCTTGCCCGGGGTGCGGTTCTGCTGCGCTTCGACCAGCTGTTCGAACTTCGAGATACGCGCCTTCGACTTGGTCTGGCGGCCCTTCACGCCGGCGCGGATCCACTCCAGCTCGTCCTTGATCGCCTTCTGGCGGCCGGTCGCCTCGCGGTCCTCCTGCTCCAGGCGCTTGGCCTTCTTCTCCAGATAGGTCGAGTAGTTGCCCTCGTACGGGAAATACTTCCCGCGATCGAGCTCGAGGATCCAGTCGACCACATTGTCGAGGAAATAGCGGTCGTGGGTGATCATCAGCACCGCGCCGGCATATTCCTTCAAATGGTTTTCCAGCCACTTGACGCTTTCCGCGTCGAGATGGTTGGTCGGTTCGTCGAGCAGCAGGATCGACGGCTTCTGGATCAGCAGGCGGGTCAGCGCGACACGGCGCTTTTCGCCGCCCGACAGATTCTCGACCGACCAGTCGCCCGGCGGGCAACGCAGCGCTTCCATCGCGATTTCGAGCTGGTTGTCCAGGCTCCAGCCATCGACCGCGTCGATCTTGGCCTGAAGGTCGCCCATTTCCTCCATCAGCGCGTCGAAATCGGTGTCGTCCTTGGGATCGCCCATCTCGGCCGAGATCGCGTTGAAGCGCTCGACCAGATCGGCGGTCTCGCGCGCGCCGTCCTTGACGTTCTCCAGCACAGACTTGCTCGGATCGAGCTGCGGCTCCTGCTCCAGATAGCCGACCGTGATGTTCTCACCCGGCCATGCCTCGCCGCTGAAATCCTTGTCGATGCCGGCCATGATCTTGATCAGGGTCGACTTGCCCGCGCCGTTCGGGCCGACGATGCCGATCTTCGCGCCCTGATAGAATTGCAGGTTGATGTTGCTCAGCACCGGCTTTTGCGCGCCGGGGAAGGACTTGGTCATGTCCTTCATGACAAATGCGTATTGGGCGGCCACTTATGGTCTCCGAAAATTCGAACGAACGGGTCTGGGATTGACGCGCGATGTAGCGACGGCACGCCGTCAACGCAATCAGCGCAGCCAGCGGACCATCGCGGGATAGACCGGCGCGCCCTCCGGCGCGGTCATTGGCGTGTGCGCCATCCCCGCCGCGACCAGCTCGGGCAGGCCGATGTAAAGGCCCATCGCATAGGACTGCGCCAGGCCCGGACCGCCGCCCTTATAGCCACCTTCGTGAAACACGATTGCCGGATCGATCTCCAGCGCAATCGCCGCCGCATAGGACCAGGCCATCGCCGCCAGCTCCAGTGCGCTGTCGTCGGGCACCTCGCCGCTCCGCGCCGCCGGCTCCAACACCGCCAGATGGCCCGCCTCATGCAGGATATCGCCCGGCCATTGCAGCCGCGCACGATCCACCACCACACCACCGCCCGTCACCGTCACCGCAGGCAGGAACGAATCGCCCGCGACCACATCCTCCGTCACCGGAATGCCGATGCCGCGCACGAATGCGATAATCCGATCAAACATCTCTGACTCGCCGCCCATTGCCATGAACTACCCCAGTTTTTGTTCATCGGAAGGGTTTTCGGCCCATGACGAATGCGTTTCGCGACTTTAGGGGACAACTGGATGACGCATCGCCTCACCCGCTTCGCCCTCGCGACTGCCCTGGTCGCGCTTCCTGCCACCGCCTTTGCCCAGTCGATGGACCCCGCCGCGCTGCGCGACGCAGCGCTGAAGGACGATCTGGCCTTTGAGATTACCGAAGGACTGACCACCGAAGTCGGCCCGCGCCTTGCCGGGACCGAGGCGGAGGCACGCGCCCGCGCCTGGTCGTTGAAGAAGCTGACTGCGCTCGGCTTCAAGAATGTCCGCAACGAACCGTTTGAGATGAAGACCTGGGTCCGCGGCGTCGAGACGCTGGAGGTTCTCGCCCCCTTCCCCCAGCCGCTCCACCTCACCGCACTCGGCAATTCAGGCGCGACCGCGGCAAAGGGGCTTGAGGCCGAAATCGTCTATTTCCCCGATCTCGCCGCGCTCAACGCCGCCCCGGAGGGCAGCCTGAAGGGCAAGATCGCCTTTGTCAGCCATGCGATGACCCGCACGCAGGACGGGTCGCAATATGGCGCATTCGGTGCCGCCCGGCGCAGCGGCCCGACGGTGGCGGCGCGCAAAGGCGCGGCGGCGATCCTGATTCGGTCGATCGGCACCGATTATCACCGCAATCCGCATACCGGCGTGACCAACTTCGCTGAGGGCGTAACCCCGATTCCCGCGGCCGCTTTGTCGCTGCCCGATGCCGAGCAGCTGGAGCGAATCCTGAAGCGAGGCCAGCCGGTCAAGGTGAAGCTGACCCTCACCCCGCGCCAGATCGGCACCACCGAATCGGGCAACATCATCGCCGAAGTGCCGGGCAGCGATCCGGCCGCCGGCATGGTCATCGTCGCCTGCCACCTCGACAGCTGGGATCTCGGCACCGGCGCGTTCGACGACGCCACCGGCTGCGGCATCGTTGCCGCCGCAGCCAAGCGGATCATGGACGCCGGCACCCCGCGCCGCACGATTCGCATCCTGTGGGCGGGCGCGGAAGAGGTCGGCGTGTTCGGCGGAAAGGCCTATTTCGATGCGCACAAGGAGGAAAACCATGCGCTCGCCGCCGAATCGGATTTCGGCGCGGACCGCGTCTGGCGAGTCGATTTCAAGCTGCCCGATAGCGCCAAGCCGGTCGGGGACCGGGTCGCGGCAGCGCTCGCCCCGCTCGGAATCAGCCGGGGTCGCGAGCGCGCCAGCGGCGGTGCGGATGTCTCTGCTCTGATCGCATCCGGCGTGGCCGGAATCGACCTGCAACAGGACGGCAGCCGCTATTTCGACCTCCACCACACGCCCGACGACACGCTCGACAAGGTCGATCCGGCACAATTGCGCCAAAATGTTGCGGCATGGACCGCAATGCTCGCCGTGGTAGCGAACGCGCCGGAGGAAATCGGCCCAGTCAAGTGATGCAGCGCACCATTTCGGGTGGCCGCAAACCTTGCTGACAGATGAATTTCCATTGACGGACGCGTAACGGGCGCTATTCCGACTAACTCGCACGGCAATCGGGCCGGGGCGAACCGAAATAGCTTTGCTTGGGAGCAAACGAATGAAGAAGATTCTCATCGTCGCTGCCGCGACCGGCCTGATGTCGCTCGCTGCTTGCAACACGCCTGCCGCGAACAACACCGCCGAGAACGTCGCTGACGCCATGGAAGCCGAAGCCGACAACATGGAAATGATGGCCGACAACGCGACCAACGAAGTCGTCGAGGACGCTGCTGAGAACGCTGCCGACAACCTGGAAGCCGCTGCCGACAACGTCGCTGGCTAATTCCGGTTCGGCCTCCCGGCTCGCTTGAGCCGGTCGAATCGAAAGGGCGTCCCTGCGGGGGCGCCCTTTTTTTCTTGCCCTGTTCGCGCGCGACACCCGCTGCTTGTCGATGATGAACGGCGTTTGGCCCCGATGAACGGACCTGATCGACGGACCCAATGCGTCGGTCGATACAGCGTCGCCCGCATCCCGCGCCGCACCTAACCCGGACCTGCGTTCAGCCCCCGAACGCGATGAACCCAACGAGGTCCGTGATGTTCCCCACCCTGTTCCGCACCGCTGCGCTTGGCGCCGTGCTACTCCTTTCGCTCCCGGCTGCGGCCGGCCCCGGCAAGTCGGCGACGGTCCGCTATGCCGATCTCAACCTGACGAGCGCTGCCGGGAAGAAGACGCTCGAACGCCGGATCGCGCATGCCGCCATGACCGTTTGCGGCGGCCGTCCCGACTATCGCGACCTGACCGGCGCCCGCGCGCACGACCGTTGAGTGGCCAAGGCGCTCGAATCCGCGCGTCCATCGATCGAATTCGCCCTCCGCAGTGCAGCGACGCGGCAGCTGGCAGCGCGCGACCAGAATGTCAGAGTAGCTCCCTGACATCGTCCTGCCCCGCCCGGCGCACCCGCCGGGCGGGGCCTTTTTGCGTTACGCGCTTATCGTCCGGCCAGGATCGCCTTGGCCGCCGCCTGATAGGTGCGCCCGATCCGCACGCTGGCCCCATCGACGAGCTCAGCATACCACGCTCCCAGTCCGTCATGACGCAGCTTCACGATCCGGTCGCGCCGCACGATCACCGATCGGTGCAACCGGATGAAGCGCTCGGGATCCAGCCGCCGCTCGAGCTCGCTGATCGTCTGGTGGATCAGATAGCTGCGTCCGCCGACGCTCAGCCGCATATAGTCGCGCTCGGCATCGATCCGCTCGACGTCGCTGGCGCTGATCCGGATCATTTCCGACCGGTGCGGCACCCAGAAATCCTCGATCCAGCGCGACGACGGTGGTGCTGGCGCATCGCCCTTTAATCCGCGCACCTCGACCGCACGCGCGACCGCGCGCGCCAACCGGTCGGCGCTGACCGGCTTCAGCACATAATCGACCGCCGCCACCTCGAACGCCGCCACCGCATGCTGATCGAATGCCGTGCAGAAGATCACCGCCGGACGGTGCGACACACGCGCCAGCGCTGCTGCGACTGACATCCCGTCGCACTGCGGCATGGCGATATCGAGCAGGACCAGATCGGGCTTCAACGCGTCGATCAAACGCAGCGCCGCGTCGCCATCCACCGCCGTGCCGACCAAATCGACCTGCTCCAGCCCCGCGCACAAGATCTGCATCCGCTCGACCGCCAGCGGCTCATCATCGACGATCAGCGTGCGCAACCGTTCAACAGACATGAGTCGTCACCGGTATGCGGATGATCACGGCAAACCCACCCTCGGCGCGCGGCCCGGCCTCGAGCGTTGCTGCCTCGCCGAACCGCACCGTCAGCCGGTCGCGAACGTTGCGCAGGCCGACGCACGTGCCGTTCGCCCCCTGTACGCCTTCGCCGTCGTCGATCACCGAAATCACGAGCATGGCGCCTTCGATCCGCGCACGAACGCGGACCTCGACCGGACGACGCGCGGGTGCCACGCCATGCTTGATCGCATTTTCGACCAGCGGCTGGAGCAACAGCCCGGGCACACACGCACGCTCGGCCTCGGGCGCGATGTCGAACACGCTACGCAACCGCTGGGGAAAACGCACCGCCTCGATCTCCAGATACAGACGCTGCAGCGCGATCTCGTCAGCCAGCGGCACATCCTCGGTCGGCTCGGCGGACAGGCTGGTGCGGAAAAAGGTCGACAGGTTGAGGATCATCGTTTCGGCGTCCTCGCGCCGCCCGGTCATCACCAGCGACGAGATCGAGTTGAGCGTATTGAACAGGAAATGCGGGTTCACCTGATAGCGCAGCGCGCGCAGCTCGGCGGTCTGCGCCGCGGTGCGCAGCCGCGCCGCCTCCCGCTCCGACGCGCGCACCGCTCCGGCGTAAGACAAGGCGAGGTAGAGAATCGCCCAAGCGAGGTTGAAGAAATACCAGTGGATCGCGTTGTCGGCGATCAGGTGGGCTGGCCCCTTCTCCTCTTCATGCTTCTCCTGCGCCTTGTGCGTCTCGGATTTCTCCGCGTCAGACTTTTCCAGTTCGGGCTTCGGATCGACGACGTAAAAGGAAAGGTAGTTGACCGTCGAATAGGCGGTGGACGACACCGCCGCGAACAGGAATGCCGCCGCGACCCGCAAGCGCAGGCTGCGCTGCTCCAGTGGACGCAGCGCCAGATACATCAGCGTGGTGAAGCCGATCCCGAACAGCGACACCCAGGCGCGATTGTCGAGCATCACCCAGTGATCCGGGTAATCCATGATCCAGGCGCGCAGCGTGACGCTGACATAGTAAAACGCCCAGAAGCCGATGATCGACAGCACCGCAACGCGCGGCGGGACCGTGTATCGGGAGGGCGCGGACGGATGATTGGCCATCACGTCATCTAACGTGATCGCCCGTTCCTATGCCACTGACGCAAGGCACGTTGGTCGAAGCGGGTGAGCCGTCCGTCGAAAGCCTGGTTGCGCAGCGCGCACTGCTTGCCGGGTTAGAGCCGCTCCACCGCGCGCTCGATCTTGCGCAGCACCGCGCGATCCCCCGCCGGCGCATCCGCCGCATCCTGCGCCAGCGCCATCAGGCGGATCGCGCCGAAGCTTGCCGCCAGCCCTTTGAGCCGCAGCGCCGCACTGCGCCAGCCCTCCGGGTCATCGGCCTTGGCCAGCCCCTCCAGCGCGCGCTTTGCGCTTTCAAGGAACGCGCCGCGAAGCTCCGCGATCAGCCCGGGCTCATCGCCCACCGCCGCCGCCAGAGTCGCATCGATTGCACCGGGATCATACGCCATGCCCGACTTTAGATTCGCCGTGCTTAATGAGTGGTTTCACAATGCTAGGCGACGGCGGGGCGACTGTGCTAAACCGGGACGATGAACGGGGGAACGAACAAGATCGGACCGCGTCCGCTCGACGACGAGGACGACGCACTGCTGCTCGTCGAAGAGGCGCCAGCATCGGTCGAAGCGGCGCCCGCAGCCGATGACGCGGAGGATGACGCGCCACAGGCGCTGCGTACGCCGTGGCTGGCCGCGACGCTCGCGCTCGGGCTCGTCGTTGCATGGCTGGGCGTCGCCGGCTGGCTGCTCCAGCCGGTCTTCGCCGCCCCGCCGCCCCCGGCCCAGCTGGTTCAGCTGATCGCCGCGCTGTGCGTGCCGCCGGCGCTCATCGGCATCCTGTGGCTTCTCGCCCAGCGCAACAGCGCGGCCGAGGCGCGCCGGTTCGGCAACACCGCCCGCGCCATGCGCGCCGAGGCAGCGAGTCTGGAACGCGTCGTCGCCACCCTGTCGCGCAAGATCGAGGCGAACCGCGCCGAACTCGCCGATCAGACCACCGCGCTGATGGCGATGGGCGACCGCGCTGCCGAACGGCTTCAGGCGATCTCCAACGGCATGGCAGCCGAAGCGCGCGCCGTGTCCGACAGCGCGCAGAAACTGGTCGATAGCAGCAGCTCCGCCGAAAAAAGCGTCGGCATCGTCCTGTCCTCGCTGCCCCGCGCGCACGAAGAGATGACCGGCATGGCCGCGACCCTCGATGCGGCGGGCATGAAGGCCAGCGAACACGCCTCCGCACTCGATGCACAGCTTGCGGCATTGGCCGAACGCGGACGTGAGGCAGACAACATTGCCGGTGGCGCCGGGCAGCGCCTCGCCGCGCACATCGCGCGGATGGAAGCGACCAGCGAGAATGCCGGCACCAAGCTGGAGGGCGTCGCCGCCAGCATGTCCGAAACGGTCGACGCCATGCTCGACCGCGCCGCCGCCGCAGTGGACGAAGCACGCAAGGGCATCGCCGCGCAGGGCGAGGCGATGCTTGCCATGCTCGCCGCCAATCAGGCCTCGCTCGACAAGGCCGGGCGCGACAGCATCGACACGGTCGGCGCGCGCATCGGCGAAGTCGAGGAAACGATCGGCCGCATCGCCGACCGACTGGGTGAGGAACAGACCCGCGTCGACATCCTGCTCGCCTCGGTCACCGGCGGGATCGCCCAGGCCGATGGTCAGCTGGCATCGCTGCACAGCCACGGCATGGAGCGCACGCAGGCGCTGTCCGCGTCGATCAGCGCGCTCGACAGTTCCGCCAGCGCGATGACCGCGACGTTGCGCGACGGCGATGAGACTGCCCGCCGCGTGATCGCCACTGCCGAAGACCTGCTCACCGCGCTTGATGCCTCGGCGCGGGAGATGGACGAGACCATGCCCGAAGCGCTGGTGCGGCTCGAACAGCGGATCGGCGCGACCCGTGGCGTTATCGCTGCGTCCAAGCCCGAACTGCTTGCGCTCGTCACTGCAGCGGAAAGCACGCATGACGCGATCGAGGCTATCGCCGACGTCGTGCGCACCCAGCGCGACATGCTGGCCAAGACTCAGGCATCGTTGCTCGAATCGCTCGAAGACGGTCAGGCAAAGACCGCGCAGCTTGAGGATGTCGTCGACCGCGCCATCGCCAATGCCCGCCGCTTCGCCGAAGACGCTGCTCCCCAGCTGGTCGACGCGCTGCTCCGCATCCGCGAAACCGCCAATGCCGCGTCCGATCAGGCCCGCGCCGCGCTCGCCAGCATCGTGCCCGAAGCGACCCGCCAGCTCGAAGACGCCGGCTCGGCCGCGCTGCGCCGCGCGCTCGATGCCAGCGTCCGCACCCAGCTGATCGAGCTGGGCGAGGTGACCCAAGGCGCGGTCAACGCCGCCGCCCGCGCCAGCGAACGGCTCGCCCAACAGATGCTGTCGATCAACGACGCCTCGGCGCAGGTCGAGGCGCGCATCGACGAAGCCCGCGCCGAGCGCGAAAATGCCGATCGCGACAATTTCGCGCGCCGCGTGTCGCTTCTGGTCGAAGCGCTCAACTCCGCCTCGATCGACATCTCCAAGGCGTTTGCCCACGAAGTGTCGGACAGCGCCTGGGCGGCGTATCTGAAGGGGGACCGCGGCGTCTTCACCCGCCGCGCCGTTCGCCTGCTCGACAGCGGTCAGGCACGCGAAGTCTCCTCGCTGTACGAGGGCGATCCCGACTTCCGCGAGCAGGTCAACCGCTACATCCATGATTTCGAAGCGATGCTGCGTCAGGTCCTCGCCCTGCGCGACGGCGCGCCGCTGGGCGTGACCTTGCTTTCGTCCGACATGGGCAAGCTCTACGTCGCGCTGGCGCAGGCGATCGAGCGGCTGCGGGGCTGACGCCGGGGCGCTCCCCGCGTGACGTGGGATATCCCGGAATAGTGAGGACACGAGATTAGCCGTCACCCCCGCGAAAGCGGGGGCCCATCTCCTGCCCGATCGGCACATCGCGCCGGTGTAACAGGCGGCAAGCCCCGGTGATGGGCCCCCGCTTTCGCGGGGGTGACGCTTGAGGTCACACCAGCCTTTCAGCGACGAGATGCCGCCAGCGCTACTCCTTGGCCGCCGCCTGAACCTTCATCGCAAACGCCAACCGCTCCTGCGCCAGCGCCCGATCGCTCGCACGCGGCCACGCCGCGCTGGTGACCATCACCAGCTTGTTCGCCGGATCGACGATGATCGATTGCCCGAAAATGCCCTGCGCCGCGAAGATGCCGCCCGCGGGAACCCACCATTGATAGCCATAGCCGCCGCCTGGAAAGCTCACCTGCGCCTTGGTCGCGTCCGCAAACCAGCCGGCCGGCACGATGCCCTTCCCGCCCTCCAATGCCATCTGGCCGATGCGCCCATAATCGCGCAGCGACACCGACAGGCAGCATCCCGACACTTCCGCGCCGGTCTGGTCGGTCATCCAGAACGCATCGCGCTCCATGCCGTACGGCTTCCAGATCTTCGCTTCGAGATAGGCCGATAGCGACTTGCCCGTCGCGCGGCGCACCAGCACGCCGATCAGATTGGTCTCACCGGTCTTGTAGACGAACTTCACCCCCGGATCGCTCTCACGCGGCAGCTTGCGCATATAGAAGACGGTCGGGTCCTGCCCCGCCGGAACCGCCTCGGCAAACATCCGGGCCACATCGCTATTCGGGTTGGTGTAATCCTCATTCCACTTCACCCCCGACGTCATCGTCAGCAGCTGGCGGATCGTGACCCCATCATAGCCGGCACCGGCCAGATCGGGGATGTAGCGCGTCACCGGATCGTCGATCGACTTGATATAGCCATCCTTGATCGCCGCCCCGACCAATGTCGACGTCACCGACTTCGCCACCGAAAAGCTCGTCCAGCGCCCCTCCGGCCCATAGCCGCGCGCATATCGCTCCAGCCGCACCTTGCCATCCTGCAGTACCAGCAGCCCGGTCATGTTCTGCGCCGCCATGAACGCCGCAAC
Organism: Sphingomonas sp.; assembly: GCF_030145815.1. Lineage (GTDB taxonomy): Bacteria > Pseudomonadota > Alphaproteobacteria > Sphingomonadales > Sphingomonadaceae > Sphingomonas. The sequence continues at coordinate 62,652 of NZ_JAIXHL010000003.1, read as the reverse complement.
ATCGGCCTCCGCGATCGGCAGCGGCGCGCCGTTGGGCAGCGCGCGGACCTTTCGCCCGGCCTTGGCGGTGGTGCCGGGGAAGATCGTCTCCATCGCCGGGAAGTTGCGGTACCGCTCCTCCTGCGACCAGAACAGCACGGCGGCCCCGACCTGACGCAGCTTCGCAACATCCTGCGGCGCGGCCTGAACTGCGGGTGGCGACGTTCCCGCACCAGCCGCACAGCCCGCCAATGCCAGCGCGCCCAGCGCTACTCCCCATGCCCGCATCATCGCTCTCCCCTAGTCTTTGATCAGCGTGACCTGCGCGACATGGATGCCCCCGCCGCGAAACCCGCCTTCGCAATACATCAGGTAATAGCGCCACAGATCGATGAAATGGGAATCAAATTCGGCGGGCAGCCGCCCCTCCGCCACCGCCGCGTCGAACGCCTCCCGCCACAGCTTCAGCGTCTGGGCATAATCGGCCCCAAAATTCTGCTGATCGCTCCAGTGCAATCCCTGCGCCTCCGCAATCGCGCGGAACCGGCTCTCGGACAACAGCATCCCGCCAGGGAAGACATAGGCCTGAATGAAATCGACATTGCGCGCATAGGCGTCGAAGATCGCGTCATCGATCGCAATATACTGGATCGCCGCGCGCCCACCGGGCTTCAGCACCCGCGCGATCGTGGCCAGATAGGCGGGCCAGTAATCCTGCCCCACCGCCTCGACCATCTCGATGCTCGCCACCGCGTCGAACATACCGGTGACGTCGCGATAATCGGTCAGGCCGACGGTGACGCCCTCCAGCCCCGCTTGCGCCATCCGCGCCTCGACATAGGCTTTCTGCTCCGCCGACAGGGTGATGCCGTGCACCTGCCGCCCGCCCCGCGCCGCCAGCTCGGCAAACGATCCCCAGCCGCACCCGATCTCCAGAATGCGGTCGCCCGGCCCAGTCCCGGTCCGCTCCAGCACCGCCGCCAGCTTCGCCGCCTGCCCCTGCGCCAGCGACGCCACGCCCGGCGCGAACAGCGCGCTCGAATAGGTCATGCTGGCGTCCAGCCACGGCGCGTAGAAATCATTCCCCAGGTCGTAATGATAGGCGATGTTGCGCCGCGATCCGGTCCGCGAATTGCGCTGGAAGGCGTGCCACACGCGCTTGGCGATCCGCCCCACGCCCCCTGCCCGTCCGGCATTGCCCAGCGTCGCGCGGTTGCGCACGAACAGGTCGAACAACGGCACCGGATCCGGGCTGGTCCACTCGCCCGCCGCCCATGCTTCATACCAGCCCGCAGAGCCGCCGGTCGCCAGCCGCCACAAGGCGCGCCAGCTGCGAATCTCGACGATCGCCTCCGGCCCCGGCGCCCGCCCGCCCAGTCGCCGCTGCATGCCGCCCGGCAAGGTCGCCGCAATCGACCCTTCAGAGAGTCCCGCATCGATCCGGTCGAGCAGGCGGTGCAGCCACGGCTCGGCAATACCCGCAATCATCGCGCCCACTGCGCCACGGAGGTTCGATCCGTCACGACGGCCACGATTGCGGGTAGAAGTCTGGTTCACGCGCGCAACAACCACGGCCCACGCGAGTCGGGCAAGGTGCAATTGGCCAAGAAATCCTCCCCGGCACGGGGAGGTGGCAGCGCGCAGCGCTGACGGAGGGGGCCCTCCGCGAAGCCATCGCCTGCCTCGGGCCCCCTCCACCACCGCTTCGCGGCGGTCCCCCTCCCCGTTCCGGGGAGGATTGAGCTAAGCTAAATCCCCCGCACCGCCGCCAGCGCGCGTTCGCGCGCCTCACGATGCCCGATGATCTTGCGCGGATAGTCGCTCGGCCGCCGCCCATGCTCCTCGGGGTCATGGATCACATCGTCATGCAGTCGCGCCAGCTCGGGCACCCATTCACGGATATAGCCCGCTGCATCAAACTTCTCCGACTGCGACAGCGGCGCCATGATCCGCACGAACATGTTCGAATCGATCCCCGTCCCCGACACCCATTGCCAGTTGACCGCATTGCTCGCGTAGTCGGCATCGACCAGCGTGTCCCAGAACCAGCGCTCGCCCTCGCGCCAGTCGATCAGCAGATGCTTGATCAGGAAGCTCGCCGCGATCATCCGCACGCGATTGTGCATCCACCCGGTCGCCCATAGCTGGCGCATCCCGGCATCGACGATGGGGTATCCGGTGCGCCCCTTGGTCCAGGCGTCGAAATCGTCACGCACCCCCGGCGACTGGACATCGCGCCACGGGATCGCGTCGAACTTCTCCCGCGCATTCTTCGCGGCATAATCGGGGAACTGCAGGATCACATTCTGCGCATAATCGCGCCACCCGATCTCGCTCAGAAACACACCGACCGACCCGCCCGCATCCGCCACGCGGTGCCAGACGTAAGACGGCGACACTTCGCCGAAATGCAGGTGCGGGCTCAGGCGCGAACTGCCCTCGATCGACGGCAGGTTGCGTGTGCGGTCATAATCCGCGGCCTTGTCGGCGAACGCATCGACCCGCTTGCGCGCGCCCGCCTCGCCCGGCTCCCAACCGGCAAAGCCGGTCGCCCAGTCCGGCTTGGTCGGCAAAAGCGCCCAATCCTCCAGCCGGTCCGACTTCGGCCAATGCGATGGAGCCGGTATATCGCGCGGCCGGTTCGCTGGAGCCGCTGGCGGCATCCGCTGCTGCAACGCGCGCCAGAACGGCGTGTAGATTTTGTACGGCTCGCCCGATCCGGTCGTCACCGATCCCGGCGGGGCGAGGTAATTGCCGTCATGACACACCAGCTCCAGCTGCTTCGCGACGGCCCGCTCGGCATTGCGCCACCACGGCTCGTAATGGCGGATGCAGTGGACGCGCTTGGTCCCGACTTCCTCCGCCAGCGCCGCCAGCACCGCGTCCGACTTGCCCCGCTTCAGGATCAGCCGCGATCCCTTCTCCCGCAGCGCCGCGTCGAGGCTCGCCAGGCTATGGTGCAGCCACCAGCGCGACGCCCCACCCATCGCGCGATGCTTGGGCGTCTCATCGTCGAGGATATAGACCGGCACCACCGGACCCTCCCCCGCCGCCGCAATCAACGCCGCCTGATCCGACAGGCGCAGGTCACGGCGAAACCACAGAATGCTGGTCACTGGGCCTCCGCTTCCGCGGGGATCCGCGCGCTGAACTGACCGCGCGCCACGTCATGGCCGAACCGCTGGTCCCAGATCATGAGGCTTCCGTCCGGCTGGCGCTCGGCAAAGGGCATGCGCGACCAGAACAGGAAAGCCCGCACATCGCCGTCACGCGCTGCAGTTGCGGCGATGCGCGGATCGTCCATCCCGATCGGAGCCGGTGCCTCGACTTCCAGCGGGAAGATCGTCGGCAGCGCGCCTTCCGCCAGGTTCATCACGCGCCGCCCGCGTTGCCCCTCGCCGCGCCACAAAATCTCGCGCTGCCAGAATGCGATCGGCACCGGATTGGCGACGACGAGTTCCGGCGTGATGCCATAGTCGGCGCGCACCCGCTCGGCCATCCGTGCCTCGGCAAGACCCGTCAGCACACCATTGCCAAGGACATAGGCGCTGACCGCCGCCACCACGATCCCGCCGCGCCGCTGCCAGTCACCGCCGCGCCGCTCGGCCCGGCGCGACCACAGATACCCGCCGATCAGCATCGCCCACATCCAGATGTCGATGATGAAGATGCTGTCGCCATAGAACCAGCGCGAAGAAAACGGCTCGAGCAGGCGGATGCCATAGCTGTTGAGCCAGTCGAACGCAGGATGGCTGAGCGTGCCGATGAACGCCAACAGCAGCAAATGCCACGGACGCACCGGCGCGCGCGCCTCGGGCCGCTTGCCCCGCCGCGCCTGCCACCGGTCGAACCCGACCATGATCGCGGTCAGCAATACCGGCAGCACCAGCATCGCGATCGGCCCATGCGTCAGCCCGCGCCGCATCTCCAGCGACTGGATGCCGTAAACGGTACACGCCGCGTCCAGATCGGGAATGTTCGCCGCGATGATCAGCGTCGGCATGCCCAGGCCCGACAGCTTCTTCAGCCCCGCCTGCCCCAGCGCAACACCGATCATGCTGTGTGTCAGATTGTCCATAAGGCAGGTGCCCTATGCGTCGCGCGGTTCCTTGTCGACCTGCCAAGTCTGGCCCTTGCTGACGAGCTTTTGCAGGTCCGGAACCTTGCCCTCGCTCGCCGCGCGGTTCTGCGCCGCCACCGCGCTTTCGAACGTCGGCGCGGGGTCGTCATAGATCACGCCTAGCGCCATCGGGAACGGCCCGAACGGCATCTCGACCAGCATATGCGCAAGCCCGCGATTGGTCTGGTCGTGCACCACCACGCCCGACACATCGCCATCGACGATATCGACCACCTTCAGCGTCAGCCGCTCGACATCCAGCGCCAGCCCCTTGGTCCCGCCCGCAAATACCAGCGGCTTACCATGCTCGACCCACAGCTGATGCCCGGCATTGGCCTTGTCGACGAACGACGCGAACACGTCGGCGTTATAGACGATGCAGTTCTGGAAAATCTCCACGAACGCCGCGCCCTTGTGCGCATGCGCTGCCTTGAGCACGCTCGGCAAATTCTTGTTCACGTCGATCCCGCGCGCAATGAACCGCGCGCCGCTACCCAGCGCGAACGCGCACGGCTTGGCCGGGTGATCGACCGACCCGAACGGAGTGGAGGGCGACCGCGTCCCCTCGCGGCTGGTCGGCGAATATTGGCCCTTGGTCAGGCCATAGATCTCGTTGTTGAACAACAGGATCTGGCAATCGAGATTGCGCCGCAGCAGGTGCATCGTGTGGTTGCCGCCGATGCTCAACCCGTCGCCATCCCCCGTGATGATCCACACGTCCAGCTCGGGATTGGCCAGCTTCACCCCCGTCGCCACCGCCGGCGCGCGGCCGTGGATGGTGTGGAAGCCATAGGTTTCCATGTAGTAGGGGAAGCGCGACGAGCAGCCGATGCCGCTGACGAACACCGTATTCTCCGGCGTCGCGCCGATCTCCGGCATCGTCCGCTGCACCGCCTTCAGGATCGCATAGTCGCCGCAGCCGGGGCACCAGCGGACCTCCTGATCGGTCTCCCAATCCTTGGGGGTCGACGGGCGGATGGTGGTGATCTCGTTCATGCCTGCCCTTTCCGGCGCCTGCGGCTGCGCTTCGTCGCAACTTCGGGGGAAGTGGAATGCGATACCGCTAGACGTCGTTTGAAGAATGGCTTGAAGAGCATCGCAATGCCTTCGCCAATCACTTCAAAGACAAGACGTCCAAGGAACTCGCTCACGCCAGCGCCCCCTCAATAGCCGCCTCGATCTCATGAATGCGAAACGGCTGCCCCGACACCTTGTTCAACGGCCGCGCATCGACCAGAAACTGATCGCGCAGCACTGTCTTGAGCTGCCCGGTGTTCATCTCGGGTACGAGCACCTTCGCGTAACCCTTGAGCAAATCACCCAAATTCCCCGGCAGCGGCCAGATGTGGCGGATATGAATGTGCGACACATCCAGCCCCTTGCGCCGCGCCCGCCGCACCGCCTGCGTAATCGGGCCATAGGTCGATCCCCAGCCGACCACGACCAGCTTTCCGCCCGGCGCGCCCTGCTCGACGACCTGATCCGGCACGGAAATCCCCGCCACCTTGTCGCGGCGGATATCGGTCATCGCCTGATGGTTGTCGGCCGAATAATCGAGGTTGCCGGTGCCGACCTGCTTCTCGATACCACCGATGCGGTGGAGCAGGCCCGGCGTTCCTGGCTTGACCCATGGCCGCGCCAGTTTCTCGTCGCGCGCATAGGGCATGAATTTCTCGCCCTCGCCCGGCGCATCGGTCTTGAACGTTACCGGGAACGGCGCATAGCCGCCCATGTCCGGCACCTTCCATGGCTCGGCCGCATTGGCGATATAGCCGTCGGTCAGGATCATCACCGGCGTCATATATTGCGTCGCGATCCGCACCGCCTCGATCGCCACGTCGAAGCAATCCGCGGCGGAGCGCGTCGCGAGCACCGGCATCGGCGCATCGCCGTTGCGGCCATAGACCGCCTGATACAGGTCCGACTGCTCGGTCTTGGTCGGCAGGCCCGTCGATGGCCCGCCGCGCTGCGAATTGACGATGATCAGCGGCAGCTCGGTCATGATCGCAAGGCCCATCGCCTCGCCCTTCAGCGCAATGCCCGGCCCCGACGATGAGGTAACGCCCAGCTGCCCCGCATAGGACGCGCCGAGCGCCGACGCGATCGCCGCAATCTCGTCCTCCGCCTGGAAGGTGGTGACCCCGAACTCCTTCAACCGGCTCAAATAATGCAGGATCGCCGACGCCGGCGTAATCGGATAGCCGCCAAAGAACATCGGCAACCCGGCCAGCTGCGCCCCCGCGACCAGCCCCATCGAAATCGCCTCGGCCCCCGTCACCGTGCGGTACAGCCCCGGCTCCACGGGAGCTGCGGGCACATGCACCTGCGCAATGCCCAGCGCACCCAGCTCCGCCGTCTCGCCATAGGCATGGCCGGCATTGAGCGCGGCGATATTCGCCTCAGCCAGCTCGGGCGCCTTGGCGAACTTGGTCTTGAGCCAGTCGATCAGCGGCCCGCGCTCACGGTCGAACATCCACAGCGCCAGCCCCAGCGTCCACATATTCTTGCAGCGCAACGCTTCCTTGTTGCCAAGCCCGAACGGCTTCACGGCATCCAGCGTCAGCTGCGAGATATTGAGCTTGAGCAGCTGCCATTTGGCCAGGCTGCCGTCCTCCAACGGGTTCTCGGCGTATTTCGCCTTGTCGAGGTTGCGCTTGTTGAACTCGCCCTCGTCCGCGATGATCAGCCCGCCGGGCTTGAGGTCACCGACATTGGTCTTGAGCGCTGCTGGGTTCATCGCAACCAGCACATCGGGCGCATCGCCCGCCGTCTCGATCGCCGCCGACCCAAAATTGATCTGGAAAGCGGAGACCCCGAACAACGTCCCCTGCGGCGCGCGGATCTCGGCGGGGAAATCGGGGAAGGTGGCGAGGTCATTGCCCGCCAGCGCGGTCGATAGGGTGAACTGCCCGCCGGTCAGCTGCATCCCGTCGCCGCTATCCCCGGCAAATCGGACGACCACCGCCTCGGGCGGCGGATTGGCGGAAGCCTCTTCGGGCGTGACCTGATGGGCGGCAGTGGCCATTCAGTCTCTTCCTGCAATGTCGTCCCATCCTCTGCGGGACGGTGTGTCGACAAGGTTAGAAGGATGGCGCGCGGTTGCAACCGCTTCTTTTAGGGCGCTCCGCCCAGCGCCATGATCGACGCAACGTGCCGCGCCGACACCTCCATCGCATCGACGCCATATCCCCCGCCCAGCGCACTCGCGAGCGGCAGGCCGCGCCGCCGCGCCAGCGTCGCAATCCACTTGTCGCGCACCACCAGCCCCTCATGGCTCAGCCCCAGCCGCCCCAGTCGGTCACCCTCCCATGGATCGACCCCGGCCTGATACAGCAGGATCGTTGGCTCGAACGCATCGACCAGCCCCGGCAGCGTCGTGGTGAGCGCATCCATATATCCCGCATCATCGACGTTATCGGGCAGCGCGACGTCGAGCGTCGAGCGCGCCTTGCGCACCGGGAAATTCTTGTCGGCATGGATCGAATAGGTCGCAATGTCGGTGCGCCCGGCGGTCAGCGCCGCGGTACCGTCGCCCTGATGCACGTCGCAATCGACGATCAGCACCCGTTCGCCTTCATCCGCCAGCCGGTGCGCGGCAATGGCAAGGTCATTGAAGACGCAAAACCCCGCGCCGGTCGCGTGCAGCGCATGATGGCTGCCCCCGGCGGTATTCGCGGCAAAGCCCCGCTGCTGCGCAATCTTCGCCGCGGCGTAGGTGCCGCCCGGCACCGCCAGCGCCCGCGCCGCGACCTCCGGCGTCACCGGAAAGCCGATCCGCCGCTCCTTCTCACGCGGCACGCGACTCTCGATCACCTCGGCGACATAATCGGGATCATGCACCGCCTCGATCCACTCGCGCGGCATCGGCTCAGGCTCATGCCATTCCAGCGCGTCGCCGAGATCGCGCAACAGGTCGCGGACGAGGCCATTCTTGTTCCACTGATACTGGCTGCGCGCAGGGGCCGGCGCGACGTAAAGCGGGTGGTGAACGACGGAAATGGGCACGCCTGCCTCCCTACTCCGCTCGCCCTGAGCTTGTCGAAGGGCCGTACTTTCTTCGCGCGTCGAAAGAAGGACGATGCTTCGACAAGCTCAGCATGAGCGGTGGAAATTCAAGCCGCCATCCCCTCCAGCGCTTCCTGCGCCTCCAGCCACGTCGCTTCCGCCGCCTCGATCGCCTTCACCACAACGCCGCGCTGCTTCATCAGCTCGGTCATCGTGAGCTTGGTGAACTCCGGCGCGGCACTCGACGGATCGAACATCGCCCGATCGATCGCGCTCAGCTTTTCCTGCAGCTTGGCCAGCTCCGTCTCCGCCGCCTTCGCAGCCTTGCGCATCGCATTGCCCTTTTCGCGCGCCTCGGCCGCCTCGCGCCGCGCATCCTTGCGGTTGCCGCCCTTCGCCGCGCCTTCTGCCTTCGGCTCCTTCGCCAGCACGAAGGCGATGTAATCCTCGATGCTCCCGTCGAACGGGCGCGCCGTCCCGCCATCGACCAGCACCAGCCGGTCGGCGGTCATCTCGATCATGTGCCGGTCATGGCTGACGATCACGACACAACCCTGATAGGCGGTCAGCGCCTGGATCAGCGCCTCACGCGAATCGACATCAAGGTGGTTGGTCGGCTCGTCGAGGATCAGCATGTGCGGCGCGTCGCGGGTGATCAGAGCCAACGCCAGCCGCGCGCGCTCGCCGCCCGACAGCTTGCCGACCTTGGTCATCGCCTTGTCGCCGGCAAAGCCGAACCGCCCGAGCTGCGCGCGCACTGCCGCGGGCTTCTCGCCGTCCATCAGCCTCTGCATATGGTCGAACGGCGTCTCGTCGCTGTGCAGCTCCTCGACCTGATACTGGGTGAAATAGCCCACCCGCATCTTCGCCGACGCCGCCTTCTCGCCCTCGATCGGCGTCAGCTGCGCCGCCAGCAGCCGCGCCAGCGTCGTCTTGCCATTGCCGTTGCGCCCGAGCAGCGCGATGCGGTCGTCGGGATCGATCCGCAGGTTCAGCCGCGACAGGATCGGCGTCCCGTCATAGCCGACACTGGCATGGTCGAGCGTGATCAGCGGCGGGCGCAGCTGGTCAGGGTCAGGAAATCCGAACGCCAGCGTCGGATCGTCCATCACCGCGGCAATCGGCTGCATCTTCGCCAGCGCCTTGGCGCGCGACTGCGCCTGTTTGGCAGTCGATGCGCGGGCCGAATTGCGCGCGACGAAATCCTGCAGCTTCGCGCGTTCGGCCATCTGCTTTTCGCGCGCCGCCGCCTGCTGCGCCTGTCGCTCGGCGCGCTGCCGCTCGAATGCGTCATAGCCGCCGGGATAGAGCGTCAGCTTGCCGCGCTCGAGGTGCAGGATATGGTCGACGACGTTGTTCAGGAAATCCCGCTCATGGCTGACGATCACGATCGTCGCGGGGTAGGAAATCAGGAAATCCTCAAGCCACAGCACCGCTTCAAGGTCGAGGTGGTTGGACGGCTCGTCGAGCAGCAACAGGTCTGGCTGGCTGAACAGCAATGCCGCCAGCGCGACGCGCATCCGCCAGCCGCCCGAAAAACTGTCGAGCGGGCGGTGCTGCGCCTCCTCGTCAAAGCCAAGCCCGACCAGGATCCGTGAAGCCCGCGACGGCGCGGTATAGGCGTCGATCGCGCCCAGCCGCTCGTGAATCTCGCCCAGCCGGTCGGGGTCTTCGAGCCCCTCCGCCTCCGCCATCAGCGCCGCGCGCTCGACATCGGCTTCAAGCACCGTTTCGAACGGCGTCGTCTTGCCCGCCGGTGCCTCCTGCGCGACATAGCCCAAGCGCGCACCGCGCGGCATATCGGCGCTGCCCTCGTCCGGATCAATCATCCCGGCGATGACCTTGACCAAAGTTGACTTGCCCGCGCCGTTGCGCCCGATCAGACCGATGCGCCCCTTTGGCGGCAATGCCGCGCTCGCACGGTCGATGATCGTGCGCCCGCCAAGGCGGACGGTGATTCCGGAAAGATTCAGCATGACTCGCTCACAAAATGCCTCGTCGCCCCGGCGGAGGCCGGGGCCGCCATGTGGTGAGCGCTGCGCCTGAAACGGGGCGGCCCCGGCCTGCGCCGGGGCGACGAATTTGCGGCGGCTCCTAACACCGCCACCCGATTCAGGAAAGCCGCCCCTCGAAATCCGCATAGCCAAACGACTTCACGATCCGCAGATCGTCGGTCCGGCTGTCCCACAGCGCGATGCTGGGCAGCGGCACCCCGTTGAACGTCGTCGTCTTCACCATCGAATAATGCGCCTGATCGAGGAACGCGAAGCGCTGCCCCGGCACCGGCCATTCCGGAAAGCGGAAATCGCCGAGGATATCGCCGGCGAGGCACGACGGTCCGCCCAGCCGCACCAGTACATCACCCTCCTCGCCCAGCATTGCGGGGCGATAGGGCGCCTCGATCACATCGGGCATGTGGCAGGTGGCCGAGATATCGACCACGCCGATCGGCATGCCGTTGGTGAACACATCGACGAACTCGCCGACCAGGATGCCGGTATCGAGCGCGATCGCCTCGCCCGGCTCCAGGATCACTTCAAGGCCCGTCTCGTCGCGCACCTGCTTGAGGAAATCGACCAGATCGTCGCGCTGATAATCGGCGCGCGTGATATGATGCCCGCCACCGAAATTGAGCCATTTCAGCTGCCCCAGATAGGGCGCGATCCGCGGCTTTAGCGCTTCCCAGGTCCGGCGCAGCGGCGGGAAATCCTGCTCGCACAGCGAATGGACATGGATGCCGTCAACCCCCTCCAGATGCTCGGCCTTCAGCTGATCGGCGGGGAAGCCGAGCCGCGAATGCGGCTGGGCGGGGTCGTATTTCTGGACCTCACCCTCGCTGTGCATCGGATTGAGGCGCAGCCCGACCTCGAACTTGTCGCCCCGCGCCCGCGCCGCCGCCAGCGCGCTCTTCATCGCCGCATGCTGGAACGGCGTATTGAAGATCACATGATCCGAAATCGCGCAGATCTCGGCCATGTCCGCAGCCTTGTAGCCCGAGCAATAGGTCGCGACCTCGCCGTGATAATGGTCCTTGGCGAGCTTCGCTTCGTACAGTCCCGAGGTCGCGACGCCGTCGAGATATCTCCCGACCAGATCGCCCAGCGACCACATCGAAAACGCCTTGAGCGCCAGCAGGATCTTCACCCCAGCGCGGTCCCGCACATCCGCAATGGTCTGAAGGTTGCGCTCCACCGCCGCCGCATCGACGACGAAGCACGGCGACGGCACGCGGCTCAGATCAAACCCGGCAAACGCGCCCGGATCACCGGCCTTGGTGGACATCACAGGCGACGCAGCGCGGGTATCCATGACTTTGTTATCCCTTCCCACAAATCGTCGCCCCGGCGGAGGCCGGGGCCGCCCTGTGGCGAAGTCATCGCTCAAATCTGGCGGCCCCGGCCTTCGCCGGGGCGACGGAACGCGTCAGAACTTCAGCGGCTCGGCCAGTTCCTTCACCTGCCAGGGCAGGCCATGCTGGTTCAGCATGTCCATGAACGGGTCCGGATCGAACTGCTCCATGTTGAACACGCCCTCGCCGCGCCACGTGCCATTGAGCATCAGCGCCGCGCCGATCATCGCCGGAACGCCGGTGGTGTAGCTCACCGCCTGGTTGCCGGTCTCCTCAAACGCATCCTCGTGATCGCAGACATTGTAGACGTAGAAGGTCTTCTCTTCCCCGTCCTTCGTGCCGGTCGCGATGTCGCCGATATTGGTCTTGCCCTTGGTCGTGGTGCCCAGCGTCGACGGTTCGGGCAGCACGGCCTTCAGGAACTGCAGCGGCACGATCTCGCGGCCTTCGAACATGATCGGCTCGATCGAGGTCAGGCCGACATTCTGCAGCACGCGCAGATGCGTCAGATACTGCTCGCCGAACGTCATCCAGAAGCGCGCACGCTCCATTTCGGGGATGAACTTGGCCAGGCTCTCCAGCTCCTCATGGTACATGAGGTACATGTTCTTCGCGCCGACCTGATCGAACTCGAACACCTGCCGGGTCGACAGCGCCGGGGTCTCGACCCATTCGCCATTCTCCCAGTGCCGCGCGGGCGCGGTAATCTCGCGGATGTTGATCTCGGGGTTGAAGTTGGTCGCGAAATGCTGGCCGTGATCGCCACCATTGCAGTCCAGAATGTCGAGCGTGCGGATCGTGTCAAGCAGGTGCTTCTTGATGTACATCGCGAACACGCTGGTCACGCCCGGATCGAAGCCGGAACCCAGCAGCGCCATCAGGCCTGCATTCTTGAAGCGGTCCTGATAGTCCCACTGCCAGCCATAATGGAACCGTGCCTCATCGCGCGGCTCGTAATTGGCGGTGTCGAGATAGTCGGTGCCGGTGTTGAGGCACGCATCCATCAGGTTCAAGTCCTGATAGGGCAGCGCCAGGTTGACCAGCAGGTTCGGCTTGACCTGCTCGATCAACTTCGACGTCGCGGCGACGTCATCGGCATCGACCTGCGCGGTGTCGATCGTGACGCCAAAGCGCTCCTTGACCGATTCGGCGATCGCATCGCACTTGAACTGACGGCGGCTGGCGAGCGTGATCTTGCCGAACAGCTCGGGATTCTTCGCCATCTTGTGCACCGCGACCGACGAAACGCCGCCTGCGCCGATTACGAGAACGTCCTTCACGCCTTTGTCCTTCCTCAACTGTCCCGGGGGAATGCGGCCCCCATATGGGACCCGCGCGCCGGATGCAAAGGGCGAAGCGCAGGCTGGCCCTAACCCGCTGGATTCCCCTATGGATGCGACATGAGCATGACGATCGGACGCAGAACATTCATCGGCGGCGCCGCCACCTTCGGCCTCAGCGGCACCGCCGCCGCGCAATCGGCGCAAAAGATATTCACCCCGCTGCCGCCATGGCCGCCGCGCGAAACGCTGATGCTATGGCCGACCCTACCGCCCGGCACCCCGCCGGGCATCGCCCCGTCGCGGGAACCCGTCCCGCTTCCGCTAGGCACCCCCCAGCGCTGGGAAAAAGGCATCCGCCACCCCTATATCGGCGTCTTCCGCCCGCAGCGGCCCGACGGGCGCGCGGTGCTGGTCATGCCCGGCGGCGGCTATGTCTTTGTCAGCCTGATCAATGAAGGGGTGAATGTCGCGCGCGTGCTCAACCCGCTCGGCATCACCGTGTTCGTCCTCGCCTATCGCCTGCCCGGCGAAGGCTGGTTCAACCGCACCGACGTGCCGCTGCAGGACGCGCAGCGGGCGATGCGCCTGATCCGCGCCAACGCCGCCCATTACCGCATCGACCCGGCCAAGCTCGGCATCCTCGGCTTTTCCGCCGGCGGCCACCTCGGCGGCACGCTCACCGTCGGCCATGACGATCCGGTCTACAAGCCGCGCGACACCGCCGACAGCCTGTCCGCCCGCCCGCGCTTCTCCGGCCTGATCTACCCGGTCACGCAGTTCGCCAGCGCTGGCCCCAACAGCCGCTCCGGCCCCAACCTGTTCGGCGGCCCGCCACCCGCCGGCGCCGCCTCCGCCCGCTTCGACGTCCTCACCCGCGCCAGCCCAGCGATGCCGCCCTTGTTTCTCGCGCACGCGATGGATGACGGCACCGTCCCGGTCAGCCAGAGCATCGCCCTGATCGAAGCCGCCCGCCGCCATAAGGTGCCGGTCGAAGCGCATCTGCTCGAACGCGGCGGCCACGGCTTCGGCGCGCTGTCGCTGCCCCCGACCAACCCCGGCGCAAAGTGGCTGGACTGGTTCGCCACCTGGACCGCGACGCACACCAAATAAACTCCTCCCCGGCACGGGGAGGGGGACCATGCGCAGCATGGTGGAGGGGGCTCTCGGCACCGGATTCCCTTGCCTCGCTCCCCCTCCACCACGCCCTTCTGGAGCGGTCCCCCTCCCCGTTCCGGGGAGGATCAGTTGCACCCCCGCAACAAATCCGCCACCCTCTTGCCAAACAAGGGGGAGGACACACCATGCACAGCGCCATTTTCGGCCCGGTCATCGCGCTGATCGGCTGGACGCTCATCATGTGGATCTGGATGTACGCCAAGCGCATCCCGGCGATGCAGCGTGCCGGGATCGACGCAAAGACCAAGGTCGGCGGCACCGGCGCCGATCTGCGCGCCGTGCTGGACGCAAAGGCACAATGGCCCGCCGACAATTACAACCACCTGCTTGAACAGCCGGTGATTTTCTACGCTATCTGCATCGTGCTGGCGCTGATGGACCAGGGCGACAATCTCAACGCGACCATCGCCTGGGCTTATGTCGCCCTGCGCATCGCCCACAGCCTCGTGCAGGTCACGACAAACCGCGTCATCGTGCGCTTCTCGCTCTTCAGCCTCGCAACGATCGCGCTGATCATGCTGACGGTCCACGCCGCGATGGCGTATTGGAGCGTGAGCTTCCACTAAACCCATCGTCGTCCCGGGCTTGACCCGGGACAGGGCTTCTTCTTCCGACTGCAAAGGCAGCCCAGCCCCGGCTCAAAGGCTGGGGCGACGGGTCATGGAAACAACCGCGCCAAACTCCGCTCCAGCATCATCAACTGCCACAGCGTCCGCCCATGCTCGGCGCGCCCGCTGCGATGCTCCTCCGCCAGCCGCGCGATCGCCTTGGGCTCGAACCACCCGCTGCCGGCCAAGACGCGCGATCGCGCCAGCCCCGCAGCCTCATCCGCCAGCGCCGCGCGGAACCAGGCAGAAACCGGCGTCACAAACCCCATTTTAGGGCGGTACAGCACCTCTTTGGGCAGATATGGCTCCAGCGCCTTCTTCATCAGCCACTTGCCCTGCCCGCCCCGGATCCGCATCGACGCAGGCAAGGTCGCGGCAAACTCGACGAAGCGATAATCCAGCAGCGGCTCGCGCGCCTCCAGGCTCACCGCCATGCTGGTCCGGTCCATCTTGGTCAGGATGTCGCCGGGCAACCAGTGCTTGAAATCGGCATATTGCGCCCGGTCCAGCCCGTCGCGCGCCGGAGCCTCGCGCATCGTCTCGACATAACGCGTCTCGGCACGATGCCCGCCCAAGGCCGCCCGCGCGGCATCGGTATACAGCCCGCTGCGCACCGCCGGCGTGGTCACCCCAACCGCCTTGGCATAGGCCGCCCCGCCCTCATCCGCCAACGCCAGCAGCGTCGTCTTCGCGCGCAGCGGGCGCGGCGCCCAGTCCGCCTTGGGATAGACCCGCCCCAGCGCTCCGAACATGCCGCGCACCGATGCCGGCAGCACCGCGCGCACCCGCTCCTCCGCCGCGTGGAACTTGTACCGCCGATAGCCCGCCAGCGCCTCGTCCGCGCCATCGCCCGACAGCGCCACCGTCACGCTCTCCCGCGCCAGCTCGCACACACGATAAGTCGCCAGCGCCGACGCATCGGCAAACGGCTCGTCGAAATGATGCACCAGCGTGTCGATCAGCGCATAATCGTCCGCCGCGACGGTCTTCACCCGATGCTGGGTCGCGAACCGCTCGGCCACCAGCGCGGCATGCGCCGTCTCGTCATAGCCCGCCTCGTCGAACCCGATGGTACAGGTCTTGACCGCCGCCCGGCTCGCTTCGGCCATCAGTGCGACCACCGCGCTCGAATCCACCCCGCCCGACAGGAACGCACCCAGCGGCACGTCCGCTATCATCCGCGAGCGCACCGCGCTGCGCAGATGGTGGATCAACTCCGCCTCCAGATCGCGTGCCGATCCCTTGGCCCGCTGCGAAAAGTCGATGTCCCACCATTTGACCGGCGCGGGCACGGGCTTGCCCCGCTCCAGCAACAGATAATGCCCGGCCGGCAGCTTCTTCACCCCCGCCAGCACGCTCGCATCGTCGGGGACATAGCCGAGCCCCAGAAAATCCTCGACCGCGGTAAAATCGGGTGTCCGCCGGAACAGCGGATGCGCCAGCAGCCCCTTGATCTCGGACGCGAACGCCACCGCGCCGTCGGACAATTCGGCATAATGGAGCGGCTTCACCCCCATCCGGTCGCGGGCGAGCAGCAGCGATTGCTTGCGGGCGTCGTACAGCGCGAAGGCGAACATGCCGTTGAGCCGCGACAACATCCCCGGCCCCCACGCCCGCCAGCCATGCAGCAGCACCTCGGTATCGCTCTGGCTGACGAAGACCGCGCCCTTGGCCTCCAGCTCGGCGCGCACCTCCTGAAAGTTATAGATTTCGCCGTTGAAGCTGACGACGACATCGCCCTCCGGCGTCGCCATCGGCTGACCACCGCCCGACAGGTCGATGATCGACAGCCGCCGATGCCCCAGGCCAACGCCCGGCCCGGTCCACACGCCCGCCCCGTCCGGCCCGCGATGCACCAGCGCATCGGTCATCGCCCGCACCCGCGCCGGCTCCACCGGCTTGGGCGTTCCGGGATAGTAAAGGCCAGCTATGCCGCACATCAGTCAGTCGTTCCCCGCCCGGTTCCGTCGCACGGCTTTCGCGGGGATGACGGAGAGGCGCAAGGGCGAACCCCACAACTTGCCGCTCAATCGACTCCCGCCGCCCGATCCGCCAGCACATCCACCGGCGGCATCGCGCCCAGAAACCGCTTGATCGCTGCGCGGGTCGGAAGGTCGCCCTTCTCCGCCGACACCATCACCGCCACCGCGCGCTGCCGTCCGCCGAGCAGCTTCGCCTTGAGCGTCTCCGCCTTCACTCGCGACGGGCTTCCGGTCACCGCATCGCCAACGCGATACCACGTCACAACCTCACGCTCGACCGGTCCCGGAGCCGTCATCCGCAACGCACTCCCGCCCTCAAGCTCGGGCAGATCCTCGATCCGCACCCAGCTGTCATTCTCCCGGATCGCGCCCTGCCCGAATCCGACCAGCTCCTTGCCCTCGCGCTGGCTGGCATAGACCGCGATCACCAGATCGACCTGCGCCCCCATGCCGTCGGAATAGCGCGTCATCACGAAATGGTCCGCGCCGGGGAAGTTGGGCTTCCACAGCGCGCGGGTGCTCAACGGAACCTGCGTCCACCCCGCCACCTGCGGCGCGACGACCTTCGCTGGCAGCGTATCGGCGCGCGCGGCGATCACCCCCGCCCAGGCCATGAACAGGCTGACAATCGTCAGAGCCACCAGCGCCACCACCGCCGGCATCTGCGCCTTCCCCGGCCAGCGCGCCTGCAGCTTGGCCGGATCGAACCACGGCGCATCCGGATCGCGGTCGAACCACTTCCACCCGATCGCCAGCACGCCCGCCATCACCGCGCCAAAGAATACCCAGCCATAGAGGATATGGTCGAACCCCGTCGCCGCCTCGACCGATGTCAGATACGCGGCATAAACCGTCCCGAACGCGCGCACGCCATTGGCCAGCATCGGCACGATCAGCGCTACGGCCATGAACGCCACCCGCCGCGCCCAGCTGGTGTAGCAGACGTTCGCCACCAGTGCGCCGTACGCGATCATCGCAATCACGAACTTCGCGCCCGAACACGCCTCGGCCACCTCGAAATAGCCATTAGGAGTTGTGATCAGCACGCCATCGACATGCGCCGGCACCCCGAACAGGTCGAGCAGCGGCACCAAAATCGCAACGGTCAGATCTTGAAGCGGCTTTTCCAGCCCCTCCCCGAACGGCACGAGGAAGATCATGTACGCCAGCGGAAACGCCAGCGCCCGCACCACATTGGGCCCGAGCAAAGCGACCACCGCGCCCTGCAGCATGACCACAAGGCCAAGATGCCGAAACAGCGCCACGCCCGCCGCATCGCCGAGCAGCCACGCCCCCGCGCCACCCGCGACGACAATCAGCCCCGGCCACCAGGCATCGGGCCGCACCTCGGCGAGGTCGGCCCGACGCTGCCACACCAGCCAACCCACGACCGGCGCCACGAACAGGCAATGGCCGAACGTCGTATTGGTCCAATAAATCGCGGCCAGATCGCCGACATCGCCGCGGAACAGCAGCAACAGCACGGCCCATACGCCCGCCAGCATCGCGGCATGCCGCTGCCAGCGCGCATCGAACAGGGGCGTCGCCGCCACGGGCATCGCCGCGCTCGCCACGTTCAAGCCGCCGCCGGACGGTCCAGCCGCCGGTCGTTGCGCCCACGCAGCCCGACAATGTCGTCCAGAACCGACAGGCGCGCGTCCCAGCTATAGTGATCGATCACCCGCTGCCGCGCGAGCGCACCGAACTCGGCGCCGGTTTTCGGATCGGCAAGGATGCGGTTCACGGCGTCGGCAATCTCGCCCACGGTCTCACCGACCTCGATCGTGCCGCCATGGTCGATGCCAGTCGCCGCCGCGGCAGAGGCCACGACCGGCCGCGCCATCGCCATTGCCTCCAGCACCTTGTTCTGCACCCCGCGCGCCAGCTTGAGCGGCGCGACGACGACCGACGCCGCCTGCAGCCATGGGCGGACATCCGCCACCTCGCCGGTTACGGTAACGCCCGGATGCTTGGCCAACGCCTTGACCGCGTCGGTCGGCTTGCGCCCGACAATGGCAAAGCGCGCATTGGGATGGCGCAGCCGGATATGCGGCAGGATCGTCTCGACGAACCAGGTCACCCCTTCGATATTCGGGCGATAGTCCATCTGGCCGGTGAACACGATCAGCTCGCCCATCGTATCGATACGCTTGAACTGCGCGCCCGGATCGAAAATGCTGGTGTCGATGCCGTTGCACACCGCATGGACCCGCTGGGCCCCGGTGCGCGCGCGGAACAGCTCCGCCTCCTCTTCGCTGACGAACAGGCTCGCATCGGCGCGCGCGGCGATCGCCTTTTCGTGCGCGCCGAGCAGCTGTGCCTCGCGCCGCATCATCCAGCCTGCGAAGCCGCGGCTGGTCGCGCCATAGCTCGCGAACTTGGCCGAATCCATGTCGACAAAATCCATCACCACGCGCTGACGCGGGCGCAGCGGCACATATTGCGCCATCTGGCTGGAAAAGACGTAGATCGTGTCGATCGCATGCCGCGCCAGCATCGATTCAACCGCGCGATGCACCTCGGCATTGTCGAATGCGGTCAGCGAAACGGGACGATGCGACAGCAACGACTGCACGCCCGCCCATGCCTGCGGCTTGCTGCGCCACACGATCTGACGGTTGCCGGTCAGCTTGGCGAGGCCCGACTTGCGCTTGAGGTCAGCGGGATCGTCGGCAAATGCCACCAGATGCACGCGCTTGCGCTCGCTCAGGTAGCGGATGATGTTGAACGCGCGGATCTTGTCGCCGCGGTCGGGCGGAAACGGCACGCGATGCGCGAGGAACAGGATATCGCCCATCAGCCGAGCCCCCGCGAAATCCACGGCCCGACACGATTGGCGATGGCCAGCGGCAGCTTGCTCCAGACGGCGACCTGCAGCCGGTATTTGGGGTTGAGCGGATTAGCATCGCGGATCGCCGCGCCATCGGCGACGCGGTCGTAATAGGTCAGCGGCTGCGGCTCGAAACCCCAATTCTTCTTGAACGCCGCCGCCCCGGTGCCGACCTTAGACCGACCGAAATCGAACCGCGTGCAGCCGCGGGTCCGCGCATGGCGCATCAGTTCGAAATACATGCGGTCATTGGCGCGCAACCGGCGCGCCTCCGCCGTGCCGCCACCCCAATAGGGAAACACCGTCCGCCGCCAATAGAGACTCAACACAGCGGACACCGCCTTACCCTCACGCCGCACAACCAGCACATCGGCTGCGCTACCAAATTCCTGCAACACTTCCGTGAACAGTGCACGCGGAAACACCGGCGTACCCAGATTGCGCACCGATTCCGCATAAACGGCATAATGCGCCGCCACATCGGCAGGATCGCGCCCAACCGAAATGTCGAGATCGATGTCCAGCGCCTTGCGCACCTCGGCGCGCTGCTTGCGCGGTATGGCGAGCAGTTCGGCATCGTCATCCTCGGCCAGCGGACGGGCAAAGCCGACATAATGGCTGTCGTCCACCGTCCATTCCAGCCCCGGCCGCGGCCCGCCGCGCACCTCGACGCTCGGACAGCTCAGCCGCTCGGCGAGCGCCCAGCACGCCTCGGCCAGCGCCTCGGCCACCACCGGCTTGTCGGCCAAAATACCACCGCCCACGCCGAACCCGGCGGATGCCAGCACTCGCCCGAACAGCGGCGAGTGCAGTTCGGTCAGCGGCATCACGCCTACGATCCCACGCTCGCCGCGCTCCGCGACCAGATAATGCGCGCGCTGCCCACACCCCTTCGCCACTGCCGCGCTCCACGCGGGCAGGTGAAACGGCGTCGCATCGCGATGCTCATGGACATAGGCACCGATCCGCGCACGATCGATCGTATCGGTCAGATCGGCAACGCGCAGCGTCATCGGGCGGGCCAGCATCGGCGCATTCATGCCGCCACCTCCAGCACCGGAGCCGCGTCGAGCAACGCCGCCTCTTCCGCCGCTACCCGGTCCGTGCGGTCCCAGCGATGCCCCGCGAACAGCGTCCGCAACTTCCCCGCCATCGCGCCCAGCCGGCTGTAATGCCGTAGCTTCGACTTGAGCGGCGCATTCTCGACGCGCGGCTGGCCCGGATCGACCTCCCATGGATGAAAATAGAACACTGCTGGCTGGCCGCCTGCGTTCATCGCGCGGATCGCCCCCTGCACGACGCTGCCCGGCAACAGACGGAAAAACCCGCCACCAGTGGTCACTTCGCGCCCCAGGAACCGCGCGGTGGTCACCGGCAATTCGATCAGATCGCTCCCCGCCACCGGGCGATAGGCGCGGCGCGGCGCATCGGCCCAGCCATAATGGTCGTGCCCAATCGGCGCGACGCTCGACGAATAGGCATAGCCCTCCTCCGCGAGCACCTGATGCGCCCAGGGGGTCCGGACGTCGATCGAGAAGCTCGGCGCGCGATACCCGCTCACCTTCTGCCCGGTCGCGTCCTCCAGCACCGCGCGGGCGCGTCCGATATCGGCGCGAAACTGCTCCGGCCCCATGGTGAACACGCGCTGGTGGTCCCAGCCATGGCTCGCCACCTCATGCCCGGCATCGGCGATGCGCCGCATCAGCGCGGGATAGCGCTCGGCCACCCAGCCCAGCGTGAAGAACGTCGCCTTGACACCCCCCTCGCCGAACAGCGCCAGCACCTTGTCGGTATTCGCCTCGACGCGATGCTCGAGCGACGCCCAGTCGTCGCGGGCGATCACGGTCTCGAACGCGCCGACCTGGAACCAGTCCTCGACATCGACCGAAAGGGCGTTGGCGATCATCGTCAGGCAGCGGCTCCCCGCCGCGTCGGCCGGGCATCCTCGACCTCGATGAAATCGACCATCAGCGTCAGCACGCGGCGCAGCGCCGCATCCTGCTCCTCGATCCGCGCTTCCAGCTTTGCGAAGCGCGCCGCCAGATCGGCATCAATGACCGGAGCCGGTGCAGGCGCAGGGGCTGCCGCAGGCGCGGCCGGAGCCGAAACCTCGCGCCGCAGCGCCTCGCGCGCGGTCTGTGCAACCTCGGGTGGTGCCGGAACCGGAGCCGAACGCGCGGGCGCGGAGGGCGGCATCGCCCCCGACAGATCGCCTTCCAGATCGGCAATCACCGCCTCGACGTCCGCGCCGGTAAAGCTCGTAATCTCCTCGATCGCGCCCAGCAGCAGCACGCGCCCCGCGAGCAGGTTGACCTTGCGCGGAATGCCGCCCGACCAGCGATACATCGCCGCCACCGCATCATTGGTGAAGCGCGGCTTGCCCCGCCACCCAACGCACGACAGGCGGTGGATCAGATAGGGTTCCAACTCATCCGCGCCCATCGGGTCGAGCGCATGCATCGCGATCACCCGCTGGCGCAGCTGATCGAGCCGCGGATCGGACAGGCGCGCGCGGAACTCGGGCTGGCCGAGCAGGAAGATCTGCAACAGCGGATAGCCACCCGCCTGAAAATTGGAGAGCATGCGCAGCTCCTCCAGGCTCTCCAGCGGCAGCGCCTGCGCCTCGTCTGCGATCAGCAGCGTCCGCCGCCCCTGCCGCGCCACCGCGTGCAGCTGTTTCTCGATCGCCGCGAGCAATTGCGCCTTGGCCAGATGCGTCCCGTCGATGTTCAGCCCCGCCGCGACCATCAGCAACAGGTCCTCGGCCTCGACCTGGGTCGTGACGATCTTGATGACGTGCAGCCGCTCGGGGTCGATCGTCTCCATCAGGTGACCGACCAACGTCGTCTTGCCCGCGCCGGGCGCGCCGGTGATGACGATGAACCCCTCGCCCTGGCTCACGCCATAGCCGAGATAGGCCATCGCCTTCTTGTGCGTGGCGGTATCGAACCAGAACGCCGGATCCGGCGTCAGCTGGAACGGTCGCCCGCTCAGTCCGTAATGGTCGTCGTACATCCTGCCATCCCTGGACCAAAAACCTTCAGAAACCGTAGCGAAGGCCAAGCTGCGCCTGTGCCTGGGTGCTGCTGCCCTCGCCATCGACCTCGAAGCTGGAGATGCCGACCGACGCCACGGCGCTCAGCGGCCCGAAATTATGATAATAAGATCCAGCCGCGCCACCGCCGAACACGCCCGGCGCCCCGGCGATGCTGCTCTGATAATAGTTGACGAACATATTGCCGTTCACCCCGGACCGGCCGCCCAGCGCGCGCGACGCGAACAGCTGGGCATAGTAAGTGTCGTCGCTGCTCCCGGCCAGCACCGAACTACCCGCCGGGACCAGATAGCGCCGGTTGGCATAGCCCGCGCCCAGCCCCAGCGTGGTGCGGCCCGAGTTCATCGCCAGCACGCCCGTGACGCCACGCGCGCGATAGTTGGCGCTCGCCACCGAACCCAGCGCATTGGTCAGGCACCCGCCCGCCGCGCTGCCGCTGTCGCCGAAGATACAGCCATCGAACTGGTCACCGAACGAATCGGTCGGCACGTTGAAGCTGGTCGGCAGTGCGGCAAGATCGCTCGCCAGCTGACGGCCAAAGCTCTGCACCGAATCATATACGCCGACCTGCAATCCCGAACGGCGCGAAATCTGCCACTGCAGCGACCCGGTGTAGCTCATCGAATCGTACCGACGCCCCGCCCGCGCCTCGAGCATCAGCCGCGCATTGGGCTTGTACAGCACGCCCGCGTCCCAGAAGATGCCCTCAATTTCGTACGCGATGCGCGGCGGCGATGCCGGATCGGTCACGAACCGCCCTGCCCCATCGCGCACGATCGCGCCGGTCCCGTCGCGGAGCGCGTCCTTCTGCGTGATCTCGATCTTCTCGTAACCGACACCGCCCACGACCGCGAGCCCGCGACCGATCGGCAGCACCGCCTCGACGCGGCCATACTTGCCGTCGAACTTCTGGTCGAGCTGGCTCATCTCCTCGCGCTGCCACGCACCCGCGACGCTCAGCCCCACGGGCAGGATCGTCCCCGCCTTCACCCCTGCGCGCACCTGCGCCAGATGATTGGTCGAGCTGTCGAACACATCGACCGCCGGCGCCGCGGGATCGATCGACGAAATCGTCGGCGCCTCGACCTTGGTATAGCCGAAACGATAGGCCGCACTCACGCTCGCCGGACCGTTGCCGGTATGGAACGTCGGCCCGCCATAGACCGAATAGACCTGGCTCACATTGCGGACATTGCCCGCCAGATTGGTCGGCGCATCGCCGCGAATGTCGCTGCGCGCCCGCGTCGCCAGCGCGCCGCCCTCGACCGTGAATCCGGGCGCGACCTTCACCGCCGCACGCGCCAAGCCGCTATGCGTATCCTGATCGGCAACCGGCTTCTGATAGTCGAAGCGGCGTTCGTACTTGTACGACAGCTGCACCTCGACTCGGCGCGTCTGGATCGACGCATCGATCCCCGCACCGACGGTGGAGTAGGTCAGCACCTCGCCCCCGCCCGACAGGTCGGCGACCAGCACCTGGCCCGCATCGACATAAGGGGTGATCGACTTGCTCTTGTCCTTCGCCAGCGCAGGCGCGGCGATCAGCGTGGTGGCGGCCAGCGCCGCGGCGAACAACCTCATTGGTCGGGCTCCCCATAATAGGCGCCATAGCTCCCGAACCGGCGACCATTGGGTTGAAGGGAAACGCTGTTGAGCAACAACTGGATATGGTCGCACCCGTCGAGCAGGCCGACGGCGTCGCGCAGTTCATTCTCGCGCGTGCGGTCGGCGCGGACCACCAGCATCACCTGACCGACATGGCTGGCGAGCGCGCTGGCGGGCGATGCGGCAAGGATCGGGGGCGAATCGAAAATCACGATGCGGCGCGGATTGGCCGCCGCCAGTCCGTCGAGGATCGCGTGCGCCCGTTCGCTGGCAAGCAATTCGGTATCGGCAACGCTGCGCGTACCGGCGGGCAGGACCGACAGCTGCGGCACATCGGTGTCGATGATGCAGTCCTCGACATTCTTGACGCCACCCGACAGCGCATCGAGCAGCCCGGGACCGTCCGTCGCACCCAGCCGCGCCAGCACATCGGGCTTGGCAAAATCGGCGTCGACCAGCAGGATTTCGACATCTTTCTCCGCCGCCAGCGAAAGCGCCAGGTTGATCGCGCAGAAGGTCTTGCCGTCATTCGGCTTGGCCGAACAGACCAGGATCATCCGCGACCGATCGTCCGCCCCCTCACCCCCGCCCGCACGGATTTGCCGCGCGGTGGTCAGCAGCTGGCGCTTCACCAGCCGGAATTCCTCGGCAAGCGCGGTGACGGTCGCGCCGGGGACGAGCATGCCATGCTCGGCCAGCTTCTTGCGATCGATCGCCACGCGCCGACGCGCGCTCGGCTCCTGCACCGGCTGCGCAACCGCGACGGGCTCGGGCCGGACCAGCGGCGCACGCGGCGCTTCGACCGCGCCGAACACCGGAATGTCATGGCGCGGCTTGGCCACCGGGGGAGTAACGGGAGCCGGAGCCGCCGCCTGCTGCGCCGGAGCATGTTGCTGCGCAGCTTGGCGCTGGACGAACGCCTGATGCGCCGCCGCCCGCTCCACCAGCGATCCGCCAAGGCGTTTGGGAGTCTGGTCGTTCATCGCCTGTCCCTCACGCGCTCATGCCGCGCTGGAGCATTTCCAGCCCCAGCAACGCCACCCATGCGACCACCAGCCCCGCCGTCGCCGCGGCAAACATCTGCTGCCGCTTGCGGCGCAGCGCGGTCTGCGCGGCCGTCACAACTTCGCCGATCGATCCGATCACCGGCATCCCGCTCATCTTCTCCAGCCGTGCCGTGGTCGGGAATGTCCCCGCCAGCTGGCTCAGGCCGAACGCCACGGCCAGACCGGCACCCAGCCCGACGATCAGCACGCCCGTCAGCAACAGCGGCCGGTTGGGCGCGGTCGGCGAACGCGGTGCGGTCGGCGGATCGATCACGTTGAACTTGACGGCGTCGGCCTGCCCCGCCGCCTGGCTGCGCAGCTTCACCTGCTCGCGATCGGCGAGCAGCTTGTCATACGCCGCCTTGAGCACCTGATAGTTGCGGTCGATCTCGGCCTGTTCCTGCGCCGCCGCCGGATCGCCCGCGATCTTCGCGTCGATCGCGGCCATATCGGCCTCGATCTGCGCCTTGCGGTTGGTCAGCGCGGCGACCTGCGCCGACTTGTCGGCCTGCATCGCGCGCAAGCTCAGATACAGCGGGTTGGCACTCGCGCCACCGCCGCCCGAGTAAACCGGTTCGTTGCGCGCAGCACTTTGCGCCGCCGACAACTGGCTCTTCAGCGCAATCACGTCGGGATGGCTGTCGGTCCAGCCGCGCGCCCGCGCCTCGGCCAACTGCCCCTGGATCGCCGACAGCCGCGCGCGTGCCGGTCCGGCAACGCCGCCGCCGCCCGCGCCCGCCACCGTCGCCGATGTCCCCGCCATCTGGCCATTCACGGCGGCAAGCGCGCTCTGCGCCGCCGCCAGCTCTTGATTGACCTGCGCCAGCTGCGTCCGCGCCGCCGACAGCCGCTCGGACAGCGTGCCGGTGCCGGGCAGCGACCCCAGATACCGATCCTGGAAATCCGCCTTCTTGGCCTCGGCCTCCTGCAACGCCTTCTGTCGCTGGGCGAGCTGCTGGTCGAGGAACTGGAGCGACTGGCTCGCCTCGTCGCGGATCGTGCCGAGATTGTCCTCGACGAAAATGTCGATCAGCTTTTGGACGATGGTGCGCGACAATTTGCCGCTGTCCGCGGTCGCGGTGATCTCGAACAGATTGTCCTGCTGCGCGGTGATCTTGATCTTCTTCTGCAGCCCCGCCACCCGGTCCGCGACATCGCGGTCGGTGGCGACGGTGTTGGCGAGGTCGGTGCCGCGCACCACCTTTTCCAGATTGGTCGCGCTCGCCAGCGTCGTGCGGACGCGGTCGATATCCTTCTGCTGCTCCTGCTGGGTCGCAATCCCCTCGCCGGGCAGGATCGAGCGCAGCTGCACGAAGATGCGCGCACGGCTCTCATATTGGTTGGGGATTTGCGACACGACCAGCCAGCCCGCCAGGCATACGGCCCAGGCGACGGCCACGGCGATCCACCGGCGTTGCCACACGCCGTGAAGTGCCGTCCTGATCTCGTCCCACAATCCCCCCACCGGGCGGTCTCCGTCTGGTTAGAACATGCTTTCGGGAATGATGATCACGTCGCCCGGCTCCAGCCGGACGTTCGCGCTGGTGTCGCCATTCTTCAGAAGATCGGACAGCCGCACCTTATATTCACGCTGCTTGCCCGAAGCCTTGTCGTAGCGGACCAGCCGCGCACGATTGCCCGCCGCAAATTCGCTCAGGCCACCCACCGCGATCATCGCGTCGAGCAGTGTCATATTGGCGCGATAGGGCAGTGACGCCGGCTTTTCGGTCGCACCGACGATGCGCACCTGCTGGCTGAACGTGCCCGAGAAGCTCTTGACCACGACCGACACGATCGGATCCTTGATATACTCGCCCAGCGCGTATTTCAGGTCGTCGGCCAGCATCGCGGGCGTCTTGCCCACCGCCGGCATGTCGCTCACCAGCGGCGTGGTGATGCGGCCATCGGGGCGCACCTGCACCTCGGCCGACAATTCCTGGTTGCGCCAGACAAAGATCTGCAGCGTGTCGAGCGGGCCGATGACATATTCCTCGCCCGGCCCCTCGCGGCTCGCGACGAATGCGGTCGGCGGCAGCTCCGGCCGGTTCCCGCCGCCCATACAGCCCGAAAGCGCCACCGCCATCATCAGCGGAAGCGCCAACTTCTTGCCGGCATGTCCCAAACGCATCACAATCGAACCTCCTGACGCCCGCGCGGCCTCGGCGTCCCGGGGCCATGACACGAACAACCGCTTTGCTATGGCGGTGGGAGGTAAAGATTGCGTTAGGAACGCCGCAGCTGGCGGCGTGACGTCATGGTTTAGGCGACGATCTCTGTTGCGGGTCCGTGGCCCAGGAAGCCAGCTGGACTCGCACTCGCGCCATACGCCCCGGCCAGGAACACAGCGACCAGATCACCCACCTGCGCCTCCGGCAGCGCGACCTTGTCACCCAGCCGATCCAGCGGCGTACACAGCGGCCCCACGACCGAAACCGTCTCCGTCGCCTCCGCACCCATCTTCCCGACAATCGCAATCGGATAGTTGCGCCGCACCACGGTCCCGAAATTGCCCGAAGCGGCGAGCTGGTGGTTCAATCCCCCGTCACAGATCAGAAACGTCTCGTCCCCGCTCACTTTCCGGTCGACGATCCGCGTCAGATACACGCCGCACTCCGCCGCGATCCACCGCCCCAGCTCGATCGCATAGGCCTGATCCGGCTCCAGCACCTCAGCCAGCCGCGCGCCGACCAGCCCGATGTCCACCGGCGTATCACCAGCGAAATAGGGCACACCCAGCCCACCCCCGATATTCACCAGCGGCGCCTTCGTCCCGACCGCCTCGGCCAGCTCGCGCGCCAGCCCGACGGTCGCCGCCTGCGTCTCGCAGATCGCTTCGCTGTCCAGCGCCTGCGATCCCGCAAAGATATGAAATCCGCGCCAGTCCGCCCCCGCAGCGATCAGCCGCTTGACCAGATCGGGCACCCGCACCGCATCGATTCCGAACGGCGAAGGCCGCCCGCCCATCTTCATGCCCGAACCTTTCAGCTCGAACGACGGATTGACCCGCACCGCCAGCTTCGGCGTCGCGCCCAAGCGCTCGCCGATCGCCAGCGCCCGATCCGCCTCGCCCTCCGACTCCAGGTTCAGCGTCGCCCCGGCAACAATCGCCGCCTCCAGCTCGACATCGCGCTTCCCCGGCCCGGCAAAGCTGATGTGCCCCGCATCCTTGACCGCCAGCGCCGTTGCCAGCTCGCCCCCCGACGCCACGTCCAGCCCACCGACGAGCGGCGCCACAGCTGCCAGAAACGCGGGCAAGGGATTGGCTTTGATCGCAAAATGAATCTCGACGGCATGCGGCAGCGCCGCGCGCAACTGCCCGATCCGCTCCCGCACGATGGCCGTGTCATAGACGAACAAGGGCGTCCTCGCCTGCGCCACCCAGTCATGCGTCGCGCGCCCGGCGATCCGCAACTCCCCGCTCTGCCCCGCAAAATAGGGGGGGATCGGCCCCATCGGCTTCATGCCAGCATCTCCGCCTTCAGGCCCGACCGGTCGAGCTTCCCGTTCGCATTGCGCGGCAAATCCTCGCGCCACACATAGCGCGCCGGCTGCATGAACGCCGGCAACTCGCGTCGCAACCGCTCGCGCAATGCCGCCTCAGCCGCCTCTGCCTCACCCCGCGCCACCGCGATCACCACCACCGCCTGCCCCAGCCGCGCGTCGGGCACACCCAGCGCGACAGCCTCGCGCGCCTCGCCCCCGGCCAGCACCGCTTCCTCGACCTCGGTCGGGCTGATCCGGTTGCCCGAGGATTTGATCATCTCGTCATCGCGCCCGACGAACCGCAATAGCCCGTCCGCGCCCTCGACTACCGTATCCCCCGAAAACACCGCCATCCCGCCATAGCTGGACTCCGCCGGAGCAGGCTTGAACCGCAACGCGGTCCGCTCCGCATCCTGCCAATAGCCTTGCGCGACCAGCGGCCCGGCATGCACCAGCTCCCCCGCCTCGCCCGGATCGGCGCGCGTGCCATCGGACCGCACCACCATGATCTCGGCAAAGGGGATCGCCCGTCCCATCGACTCCGGATGCGCGTCCACCAGCGACGGATCGAGATAGGTCGACCGAAACGCCTCGGTCAGCCCATACATCGGATACAGTGCGGCCTGCGGAAACCGCGCCCGCAACCCGCGCACCATGCCAATCGTCAGCGCCCCGCCCGAATTGGTCAGCCGCTTCAGCTTCGCCGCGACCTCGACCGGCCAATCGGCCTCCAGCAGCTGCGTCCACAGCGGCGGCACCCCCGCAATGGTCGTGGCGTCATGCCGGTCCATCGCCTTGATGACGTCGCGCGCGGTCAGATAATCCAGCGGGATCACACGACCGCCAGCGGCCCAGGTCGACAGCAGCTGGTTCTGCCCATAGTCGAAGCTCAGCGGCAGCACGCCCAGCACGCGGTCGTCCGGCGTCACCTTCAGATAATGCGCCACGCTGATCGCGCCGAGCCACAAATTGGCATGGCTCAGCATCACCCCCTTGGGCCGCCCGGTCGAGCCGGAAGTATAGAGGATTGCCGCCAACCCATTCGGATCGCGCGCGGAATAGGCCAGCCCCTCGCCCGCCAGCGGCGCGTCGGCATCGAACACGACGCGGCACCCTGCTGGCACATCGCCCTCTTCCAGCGTCCCCGCCCGCGCGCCTTGAGTCAGCAACAGCCGCGCCCCGCTATCGGCCAGAATATGCGCCACCTGCGCGCGCTTCAGCACCGGATTGACCGGCACATGCACGAATCCCCCCCGCGCCGCCGCCAGCGGCATCACACACGCATGCCGCGTCTTGGGCAGCCAGGTCGCAACGCGATCCCCCGGCTCCAGCCCCTGCCCGCGCAACCACCACGCCAGCGCCGCCACCGCGCCCTCCAGCTCGGCATAGCTCAGCGTCCCCGCACGATCCTCCAGCGCCACGGCGTCAGGCGCACCGCGCGTCGTCAGCGCATCGATCGGATTGGGTGTAGGGTCCAGTTCCACCATCGCGCCTGCATATCCCGCATCGGTTAACGATCCAGTGTCTATTATCGCTTAGCAGGTGCAGCACTTGGCATCGCCGCGTCCAGCGCGTAACGGGCGCCAAAACAACCGGGGAATTTGGGCCGTGCAGCCTGACGGATACAGTGAAGTCGAAGAAACCGTGCGCGGTGTGCTGCGCGACGTGCTGGGCATCGACGCCGCGCGCGCCGCAACCTTCGACGAGGCGACGCCGTTGTTCGGCGCGCTCCCCGAGCTCGACTCGATGGCCGTCGCCGGCGTGCTGACCGAGATCGAGGATCGCCTCGGCATCATCATCGACGATGATGAGGTCGATGGCGACATGCTCGAGACCTTCGGTGCGCTGGTTCAGTTCGCCGCGTCCAAGGCGCTCATCTGATCCGCGTCGACGCCTATGACTGGCCCGGCGGCCGCGAAGCGATGCTCCGCTTCGGCCCCGATACCGGCCCGGTCGTGGTCGTCGCGCTCCCCCTGTTCGAAGAAGCCAACCGCACCCGCGCCTTCGCGGTGACGATCCTGCGCGCGCTGGCCGATCGCGGCATCGCCGGAGCACTGCCCGACCTGCCCGGTCAGGGCGAAAGCCTGTTGCCGACCCACGAGACCGATCTCGCCAAACTCCGCGCAGGGTTCGCCGCAGCAGTCTCCAGCCTCAACACGCCCGCTTTCACCCTCGCCATCCGCAGCGGCGCCCTGCTCGACAGCGACGCCAGCGTCACCGCTCGCACCTACCTCTCCCCCATGACTGGAGCCGATCTGCGCCGCGAACTGATCCGCGCGCGCCAGGCATCGGCTCGCGAATCCGGGGAGCCGTTCGATCCCGCCAGCCTCGACACCGCCACCGACCCGGTCGAACTCGCCGGCAATCTGGTCGGCCCCACATTGCTCGCCCAGCTCAGCGACGCCACGCCGTCAGCCGAGCGAACCCGCACCGTCCGCCTCGCCACCGAAGCCAAGCCCGCCGACGCCAAGCTCCCAGGCACCCCGCTCTGGCGCCGCGCCGAGCCCGACAACGACCTCGCTTTCGCCCAGGCCGTGGCAGACGATATCGCAGAGTGGATCGCCACATGCGCCGCCTGACGCACTTCCCCTGCGCCGGCGAAACACTCGCCGCGACGCTTGACGAAGCGCCCGGCACCACCGGCCTGCTGATCGTCTCGGGCGGAAATGAAATCCGCATCGGCGCGCATCGCGGCATGGTCGAACTCGCCGCCACCATCGCCGCCGCCGGACATCCGGTATTCCGCTACGACCGCCGCGGCATTGGCGATTCATCGGGCGAAAACAACGGCTTCGAATCGACAGCGCAGGACATCTCTGAAGCCGCCGCCGCCTTCCGCCGCGAAGCCCCCCATCTCACCCGCATCGTCGCCTTCGGCAATTGCGACGCCGCCAGCGCGCTGATCCTGTTCCACGCACAGGCACCGATCGATGCCCTGATCCTCACCAACCCCTGGACGATCGAGCCCAGCGCCGAAGGCAACGACCTGCCCCCCGCCGCCGCGATCCGCTCGCGCTATCTCGAAAAGCTGAAAAGCCCCCGCGAACTTCTCCGCCTGCTCACCGGCGGCGTCAACATTCGCAAGCTAATCAGCGGTTTGGCCAAGGCATCGGTGAAACAGTCTCAACCCCCAACCAGCCTCCCCGCCCGCCTAGCCACATCGCTCGCGGCGGCCAAGGTGCCGGTAACGATCCTGCTCGCCGAACGCGACAACACCGCCCTCGCCTTCACCGACCACTGGAAGAGCACCGCCTTCGGCCCAGCCCGCAGCACCGCAACCCTGACCACCTGCCCAACCGACAGCCACAGCTTCGCGCGGCCGGCGGACAAGGCATGGCTGACGGAACGGGTAATCGATATCCTCAGCAAGTAAGCAGCCATTGCCGGTCGCCCTAGGAAGGCTATCCTGGCCCCATGGCCAAGCGACGCGACACCGAACTCCCGCCACCCTTCTTGCGGCACATCTGGCTGCCGCCGGAGGGCGGCGACGAGGGGGCTACCCGCGACGTCTATCCGTTCACACTCCCATTAATCCGCAACGGGGGCTTTGACTTTCGCTTCGAAAAGTCTGTGACCATCATCGTGGGCGAGAACGGCACGGGAAAATCGACGATCCTTGAGGCGATCGCGCAAAATGCGGGGTTCAATGAGGCGGGCGGTGGTCCGGGGATGCACGCAATCGAAGCAGCGACATCGTCAGGGTCCGACGCCGGAGCACTTGGTGCCCGGCTTCGCGCGGCATGGCTACCCCAAGTCAAACAGGGCTGGTTCTTCAGGGCCGAGACCTTTTTCTCGGTCGCTCGTTATCTGGATGAATCTGGCTCCCCCATGGCGGACTATTTGTCTGCGTCCCACGGCGAAGGTTTCATGTCCTTTTTCGAGGAGCGATTGAGCCGCCAAGGCCTCTACATACTCGATGAACCCGAATCCGCTCTATCCCCACAGCGCCAGTTCGATTTTCTGAAGCTGCTCCGTAGGCTACAGCGGGGAAACAAAAGTCAGATCATCATGGCGACGCATTCGCCCATTTTGATGGCCTTGCCTGACGCCGATCTGTGGCAGGTGGACGAGTTCGGTATTCAACCGGTCAGATTGGAAGATACAGCGCACTTTCGATTGTATCGCGAGTTTGCGATTTATCCGCACGAGACTGTCGAAGCAATGATCGACTAGCGCCGGACCCGCGCCAGCCGGGATGCGCCGTCAACAATGATCAGGGCTTTCCTACAAACCCCCAAAAAGCGCATAAACTGGTCGATGCGCCCCCGACTCGCCTTGCCCGGACCTACACGCCGCAATCCCGGCCCCGGCCAACCCGCGCGAAACGACGCCGATAGTGTAAAGCTAGTGTCAACTTCCGCGCTGCGGGCGCATGACACCCAGCGCATTCTGTCAGTTTCGTCTCCCGAACCTGACAGAACGACGCGCGTTGCCCGTAACTTCGTTAGCTTCCCCGGCTCACTCCGCCGCCTGCGCCACCGCTTCGAAATCCGCCTCGGCCAGAAACCGCTCGGCATCCAGCGCCGCCATGCAGCCGGTCCCCGCCGCCGTGATCGCCTGACGATAAACCTTGTCCATCACGTCGCCGCACGCGAACACGCCGGGCACGCTGGTGCGCGTGGTCCCGGTCTCGACGGTGATGTAGCTGTCCTCGTCCAGCTCCAGATGCCCGCGGAACAGCTCGGTCGCCGGGTGATGGCCGATCGCGACAAAGCCGCCCTCGACGTCGATGCTCGATTCCTCGCCCGTGACGGTATCACGCAGGCGCAGCGCCACCAGCCCTTCGGGATCGCCGCCGCCGACGAACTCGACGACTTCCTTGTTCCACAGCGTCTTGACCTTCGGATTGGCGAACAGCCGCTCCTGCAGGATCTTCTCGGCGCGCAGCGTGTCCCGGCGGTGGATCAGTGTGACGTCATGGCTGTGGTTGGTGAGGTACAGCGCCTCTTCGACGGCGGTGTTGCCGCCGCCGATCACCGCGACCTTCTTGCCGCGATAGAAGAAGCCGTCACAGGTGGCGCAGGCCGACGCGCCCTTGCCCTTCATCGCGTCTTCGCTCTCCAGCCCCAGCCACTTGGCCTGCGCGCCGGTCGCGATCACAAGGGTGTCGCCGGAGTAAACGGTGCCGCCATCGCCGATCAGGCGGAACGGGCGCTGCGACAAATCGACCTCGACGATCGTATCGTACATCATCTGCGCGCCGACATGCTCGGCCTGCGCCTGCATCTCGCCCATCAGCCACGGGCCCTGGATCACCTCGCGAAAGCCGGGATAATTCTCGACATCGGTGGTGGTCATCAGTTGCCCGCCGGGCTGGATGCCCTGCACCACGATCGGCGCCAGCCCCGCGCGCGCGCCGTAAATGGCGGCGGACAGGCCGGCCGGGCCGGAACCAAGGATCAGCATGCGGGTCGAGTGGGTGGCGGTCATTCTCAAATCCTGTTGGAGCCCCTGCATGGGGTGGCGGTGCCGCATCTAGGGGGTCGGCACCGCCAAAGGCAACATGGGTGGTGTGCCCCGCTCCGCCAGCAAAGCGATTCTGTTGTGGACGAAAGCCGGTTGAAGGGCGCCGCCCGGCTGGGCAGACTGGCGGCATGATACTCCGCCGCACCCTGCTCGCCGCAGCCCTGCTGCTCCCCCTCCCCGCACTGGCGCAGGAGGCCCCTACCCCGGCACCGACGCCCACGCCCAAGCCCGCGACACAGAAGGTGGCGCTCGACACCAGCTTCGGCCGCATCGTGCTGGAGCTGGAGACCGAACGCGCCCCGATCACCGCGCGCAATTTCCTGCGCTATGCCGATCAGAAGCGGCTCGACGGCATCGCATTCTACCGGACGGTCAGGGTCGCCGACAAATTCGGCTTCATCCAGTTCGGGGTCGACAACGATCCCAAGCGCGTCTTGCCCCCGATCAAGCATGAACCGACCACGCAAACCGGCGTGAAGCATGTGAATGGCGCGATCAGCACCGCCCGCTTCGCCCCCGGCACCGCGCGCGGCGAGTTCACGATCAGCGTGGGAGACCAGCCTTCGCTCGACGCCGATCCGACGCGGCCCGGCGACAATCTCGGCTATGCCGCCTTCGGCAGGGTGGTCGAGGGGATGGATGTGGTGTGGAAAATCCTCGACGCACCCACCTCACCGACCGCGGGCGAAGGCGTGATGAAGGGGCAGATGCTCAGCCCGAAGATCCGAATCTTGAAAGTAAGCCGGGTGCCTTAGGCGGCGCTGAACAGCAGGAGGACGAACAGCCAGAATAGCAGCGAACCACACACGACCATCAGGAAACCCGAACCGGCGGGCAGCGCGTCGTCCATCGGGTCATCCGGGCTGGCGATCTCGTGGTAAGAGGGCATGGCAACACTCCGCTCGATGCTGCCAAAGCTGCCACGTCCGGGCCGGGTTGCCCATAACGGGAAATTGCGATCGGGTTTCTACCTATGTATCCGTTAATCCATCGAATTACTGCGCCGGCGGGTATTTGTCGGCCAACGCGGCGCGGACATCGGCCACCTTGATCGCCCGCCATTGCCGCGACGGCTCCTCGCCCGCCGCCAGGCTGATCGGGCGGATCAGCAGACGATACTCGAACCCCTGCGGCGACCCGCCGCCGGCGCTATAGCCATAATAGCCATAGGTTACCGTGCGCTCGACCAGCAACGCGCTCTCGATGATGAAGGCATCCTTGCCCAGGCCGCGAACATGGTCCGCCGCGACCAGCATCGCCGCCTCTTCGACCATCGCCGGGCTCGCCGACAGGCTGCCCATCCGCAGATTGACCAATTGGGGATCGTCGCCCTTCATGACCCGATACCCTTCCATATCGGTACGCCAGAAGTTGCTCCCCTCATCCCGCATCTTGGGCTTGGCGGCGGCATGCTCGCCGCGCGGCAGCAGCTTGACCAGGTCGCCAAAGCCCAACTGCAGCATCTTGGTCATGCCAAGATCCTGCATCCGCCGGATCTCGTCGATCGTGGCATCGATCGCCCGTGCTTCGGCGGGACCATCGGCGCGAAGTTGTCCGATCAGGTCGGACATGACGACCATCGCTTCGCCGCGCGGCCGTTCGGGCTCGTCGGCGAGCGCCTTCATCGTCAGCTTGCCGGCACGCAGCCGCAGAGCGATGGCCCGCGACCAATCGTCCAGCACCTCGGTCGCCTTATCCCCTGCGGCAACGCGGCGGCGATAATCCTCTTCGACCCGCTTGGGCTGCTTGCGCCCGTCTGGACGCGGCGCCGGGGGTTCGACAGCAAAGGCTACCTCGTCCCGCGCACCTTTCAGCTCGATCGCCGACTGTTCGGTCTTTCCCGCCGCGAGCAGCGCATAGGCCCGGGCGCCCCGGATCGCCGCGCGACCTTCGATCTCCTCATACTTGCGATCCGCCTCACCGCTCAGCGTCCAGCCACCGCGATTCTTGGGCAAGTCGAAACTAATCTGTTCGGCGTAGAGCGCGGCATTCTCGAAATCGCCGGTTTGCAGCGCGATGAGCAGCATCAGCCGCAGCATCGCCGGGTTATACGATGCCTGTTCGCGCAATTGGGCGACGCGGTTGCCGCGATCGCTGTCGAACAACAACCGGATCGCCGACGCCAGCCGCCGCACGCTGGGCGAATAGGGGCGCCGCGCGACGATCGAATCGAGCAGTTTCTGCGCGTCCGCCGTCTTCTTGGTGCGATACAGCGCGACGGCACGCAGCGCGTCGCTGCCGAGGCGCGTGGCGGCAAGCTCCTCCGGTGTGGCATAGGTGGCGTGGAAGGTGTCGAATTCGTCCAGCGTGGCCAGCGCGGTGGCGTCGCTCTTCTCCGCGAGTTCGTGCAGGGCGCGGGCCCGGAGCAGCGAGAGGCGGCGATTGCGGAACTCGGGAACAAGCATCGGGTCGGCCAGCGTCCGCTCGCACGCTGCGCTGCCCTGCACGCCGAACGACCGCAAGCGGATGCCGTAGTTCGGGCCCAGACCGCCCCAGGCCCGGTGCTCGGGCTGCTTTTCGCCGGGCTTCAGCTTCTTTTTCGGGTTTGGGACCGGATAGCCGTCACAGACGACATAGTCTGCCGCGGTCGCGGGCTGCGGCGCGACCGGAACCGACGGGGTTGGCGGGGCCGGCGGACTCACCACGACCGGTGGCGGCGGGGATGGCACTTCGACCACCTTGGACTGGCCGGCCTGCGCACCGCTTGCCATCCCGCCGGTCGCCACTGCGCCGACCAGCGCTGCCCAGAATCTCTTCACCGAAAGCCCCCCAACGATTCGCCGCAACGATAACGGCAGCCAGTCAGGGCAGAAAGCGACAAAAATGCCGCGATCTCAACGGCCCCGGGGCATTGCTGTCCCCGGGGATCCGAACTTATTGGACCGGCTTGACGTCGAGCCCGGTCCACTTTGCGGCAAAGGCATAGAGGTCGGACGTCTCCTCGATCACCTTGTCCGTCGGCTTGCCCGCACCATGGCCGGCGCGGGTTTCGATGCGGACGAGGTGCGGCTTCGGCCCGATATCTGCGGCCTGCAGCGCGGCGGTGTATTTGAACGTGTGCCCCGGCACGACGCGGTCGTCGGTATCCGCCGTCGTCGCCAGGATCGCCGGATAGGTCACGCCCGACCGGATATTGTGATAGGGCGAATAGGCACGCAGCCGCTTCCAGTCCGCTTCCTTCGACGGATAGCCATAGTCATCGACCCAGTAGCGCCCGGCGGTGAAGCGGTCGAAGCGGAGCATGTCCATCACGCCCACCGCCGGCATCGCCGCCGCGAACAGGTCGGGTCGCTGATTGACCACCGCACCGACCAGCAGGCCGCCGTTCGAGCCGCCCTGGATCGCCAGCCCGTCCTTCTTGGTAATGCCCTGAGCGATCAGATATTCGCCAGCCGCAATGAAGTCGTCGAACACATTCTGCTTGTTCGCCAAGCGGCCGCCGTCATGCCACGCCTTGCCATATTCGCCGCCGCCGCGGATGTTGGCGAGCACGAATGCGCCGCCCTGCTCCATCCATGCGACCCGCGCCGCCGAAAAAGCGGGGGTATAGGCGATGTTGAAACCGCCATAGCCCCACAGGATCGTCGGCGCCGGACCGGTCGTCGTCTTCTTGCGCACCACGAACATCGGCACGCGGGTGCCGTCCTTCGACGTGTAGAATTTCTGATCGACGACATAGGCGGTCGGATCGAACGCGACCTTTGGCTGCGCCCACACCGTCGCCTTGTCGGTCGCGACATCGTAGCGGAAGATGGTTGTGGGATAGTTGAAGCTGGTGAAGGCGAAGAACGTCTCGGTCTCGTCCGGATCGCCGCCAAAGCCCGCGGCGGTGCCGATGCCCGGCAGCGTCACCTTGCCCAGCAGCTTGCCGTCGAGCGCATGGCGGCGCACTTCGGTCTTGGCGTCGACCAGATAGGACAGGATCAGCTTGCCGCCGACGATCGACGTGCCGTTCAGCACTGCCTGATCCTGCGGCACAATTTCGCGCGGAGTCAGATCGGCGCTGGCGACGTCGATCGTCACGACACGGCTGCGCGGCGCGTCCTTGTTGGTCGACAGATAGAAGGTCGATCCGACATTGCCGATCACCGACCATTCGTTGGTCAGTTCACCGATGATCGTCTTGGGCTTGGCCGCCGGGTCCTTGAGGTCGATGACGTGCAGCAGATTGCGGTTGTCGGTCCCCTCGCTGGTATAGATTACCAGCCAGCGGCCATCGTCGGTCAGGCCCGAATAATGGCTCTGCTTGGGCTGGCTGGGGGTTTCATAGACCAGCCGGTCGGCGCTCTGCGGGGTGCCGAGCTTGTGGAAATAGATGCGGTGATTTTCGTTCAGCGCCTGGAACTTGGCGTCCGCCGGCGGCTCGGGATAGCGCGAGTAGAAGAAGCCCGATCCATCCTTGGCCCACGACGCGGCCATGGTGAACTTGGCCCATTCGATCTTGTCGTCCAGCACTTTGCCGGTCGCGACGTCGAGCACGCGGATCGTGCGCCAGTCGCTACCGCCATCCTGGATCGAATAGGCGAGCAGCTTGCCGTCCTCTGACGGCAACCATTCGCCAAGCGCCGTCGCGCCATCCGCTGCCCAGGTGTTGGGGTCGATCAGCACGCGCCCTTCGCCGTTCAGGCCATCGCGGACATAGAGGACCGACTGGTTCTGAAGCCCCGAGTTGCGCGAGTAGAAGTAACGCCCGCCCTTGCGATACGGCATGCCGAACCGCTCATAGTCGAACAGCTTGGTCAGACGCGCCTTGAACACGTCGCGGCCGGGCAGCGTGTCGAGATAGGCGTCGGTCACCTTGTTCTGCGCCGCGACCCATTCGGCCACTTCCTTGTCGTTGCGGACATCGTTTTCGAGCCAGCGATAGGGATCGGCGACCTTTTCCCCGAACTGCTCGTCGACGACATCGACGCGGCGGGTATCGGGATAGGTGATCGGTGCAGTCATGGTCGGCGCGGACTCCGGGCTGGCAAAGGCAGTGGGGGTGACGAACAACAGTGGCAGGGCGAGAATCGACGCGCGGCGCATTGGTATCTCCTGAAACGGAACTGCCTTACCCTATTGCTACACCCGACCGGGTCAAGCGGGCGCCGGACGAAGCAGACAAAAAATGCGTCCTTTTCGGCCGACACGACCGCGAGGCACCCGCCAAGCGACCGCGACGCGCCGTGTAGGCGACATCCGCGCGACGACGACGCGACACCGGGTGGCGCTGTCCGGTTCGCGGTCACAGGCATCGATGGATGGGATCGCCGGGTACGCGCCAGCATAGATCAGAGAAAATCCAACAGTTGAAGGCCGTAGCTCAGGCGAAAGCGAGCAGCGCGCTTTCATGCGCGACCCACGCCATCACCAGCAGCGGGAATGTGGCAAAGGCGATCGCTACCGCATTGCTTGCGCCATGTCCGCTCGTCCGTTTCATCGAGTCCTCCTGCGCCGCATCGTTTGCAGGGCGCGTGCCAATTCGGCGATCGGCGGATTTCCGTCGGTTTGGCCGGTGCACGCTAGATGGGAAGTCGGACGCTGCGCCAAAGTTCAGCGATTCTTACGGGGGCGCAACATTTGCTTGGGATAGCGGGCCTTGCCGGAGTTGAAGCGATGTTGAGGCAGCGTGGAGCGGCCCCTTCCCCACTTCCGTCATCCTGAACTTGTTGCAGGATCCACGGCTCCTCAGGCGACTGAGGTGTTGGTGGAGGGGTGGATGCTGAAACAAGTTCAGCATGACGGACACAGGTAGAAGAAGGAGACCCTCCCCAACCCCTCCCGCAGGCGGGAGGGGCTTAAGAGGAAGTGGGAGGGCCTGTGCGCTGGCCTCAAACGCGAAGGGGCGGCCGCACCGTCGTGCGACCGCCCCAGCTCTGGTCGATGAAGTGCCCTAAATCGGGCTGCCCAAATCAGGCGGCTTCGTCGAAATCCTCGTCGGTCATCACCGGACCCGAGTCCTGGCCCTTGGCCGAGACGTCGCGGTCGACGAATTCGATGATCGCCATCGGCGCGGCGTCCGAAGCGCGCGGGCCGGTCTTGATGATGCGGGTGTAGCCGCCGTTGCGGTCGGCGTAGCGCGACGCGAGCACGTCGAACAGCTTCACCAGCTGCGCATCGTCGAGCAGACGGGCATGGGCGAGACGGCGGTTCGAAAGACCACCCTTCTTCGCAAGCGTCACCAGCTTTTCGACGTAGGGGCGCAGTTCCTTCGCCTTGGCGACGGTGGTGGTGATCTGCTCGTGCTTGATCAGCGCGGCCGACATGTTGCGGAACAGCGCAAGGCGATGCGCCGAGGTGCGCTGAAGCTTACGACCGCCGTACTTATGGCGCATGATATCTTCCTTCGTTCGTTAAGGGGCCGTCTTACGGAACCCCAGACCAGGCAGGGACGGTGCGCCCGCCGATAAATCCGTCGCCTCGGCGAAAGGGCACCCATCAAAGTAATACTTTGATGGGACCCAAGGCCGGGGCCGCTATGAGCAAAGTGCCACGCCAAGCGGCATGGCGGCCCCGGCCTTCGCCGGGGCGACGCTTAGCCCATAATTTCCTGCTCGAGCTTCTTGGCCATCTCTTCGATGTTCTCAGGCGGCCAGCCCGGGATTTCCATGCCGAGGCGCAGGCCCATCGACGACAGCACTTCCTTGATTTCGTTCAGCGACTTGCGGCCGAAATTCGGGGTGCGCAGCATCTCGGCTTCGGTCTTCTGGACCAGATCGCCGATGTAGATGATGTTGTCGTTCTTGAGGCAGTTGGCCGAACGGACCGACAGCTCGAGCTCGTCCACCTTCTTGAGCAGGTAGCGGTTGATCGTCGCCGTGTCGCTGCTGCCTTCCGACGCCGACGCCTGGGCGGCGAGGCCGACCGGGGCGCTGGTGCGGGTGATCGCCGAATCGTCGAAGTGGACGAACAGCGCCAGTTGGTCCTGCAGGATGCGCGCGGCATAAGCGAGCGCGTCTTCCGGCGTGACGGTGCCATCGGTTTCGATCGACAGGCTCAACTTGTCATAGTCGAGCTCCTGACCCACGCGGGTGTTCTCGACCTTGTAGCTGACCTGACGGACCGGCGAGTAGAGCGCATCGACCGGGATCAGACCGATCGGCGCATCGGCCGGACGGTTGGCACTGGCGGGGACATAGCCCTTGCCGGTGTCGGCGATCAGTTCCATGTTCAGCGTCGCACCATCATCGAGATGGCACAGCACCAGTTCCGGGTTCATCACTTCGATGTCGCCCGACACGGCGATGTCGCCGGCCTTGACTTCGGCCGGGCCGGTTGCGCTGAGCTGGAGGCGCTTGGCGCCCTCACCCTGCATGCGCAGCGCGATCTGCTTCACGTTGAGGACGAGATCGGTGACGTCCTCACGCACGCCGGCGAGCGAGCTGAACTCGTGCAGCACATTTTCGATCTTGATCGAGGTCACCGCCGCACCCTGCAGCGACGAGAGCAGCACGCGGCGCAGCGCGTTGCCGAGCGTCAGGCCGAAGCCACGCTCCAGCGGTTCAGCGACGAACGTCGCCTTCCGCTTGCCGTCACCGCCCTTTTTCTCAAGGCCGTTCGGCTTCTTCAGTTCCTGCCAGTTCTTTGCGTTGACAGACACAGGCTTCCCCTGGGTTGGGCAGGACGGGGCTATCCTGCCAGGATTGGAGCCGCCTCCAGCCCGGACCCGGCACCCCGAGTCCGCGACGGAGGCGGAAAGTCAAATCAGACGCGGCGACGCTTCGACGGGCGAACGCCATTGTGCGGGATCGAGGTCACGTCGCGGATCGACGTGATCTGGAAACCGACCGCCTGCAGCGCACGAAGTGCCGACTCACGGCCCGAACCCGGACCCTTGACCTCGACCTCGAGCGTGCGGACGCCGTGCTCGGCAGCCTTGCGGCCTGCGTCTTCGGCAGCGACCTGCGCGGCGTACGGGGTCGACTTGCGCGAGCCCTTGAAGCCCATCATGCCGGCCGACGACCAGCTGATCGCGTTGCCCTGGGCGTCCGTGATCGTGATCATGGTGTTGTTGAAGCTGGCGTTCACATGGGCGACGCCGGCGGTGATGTTCTTGCGTTCGCGACGGCGAAGACGCTGCGGTGCTTGTGCCATTATTCAGTAATCCTTCGAAAATCGAAGCAGGCGGGCCGTCGTGAAACGGCCCAGCGGCTTACTTCTTCTTGCCAGCGATCGGCTTCGCCTTGCCCTTGCGGGTGCGGGCGTTGGTGTGCGTGCGCTGACCGCGAACCGGCAGGCCCTTGCGATGACGCAGGCCGCGATAGCAGGCCAGATCCATCAGACGCTTGATGTTCATCGCGGTCTGGCGACGCAGGTCACCCTCGACCGTGTGGTCGGCGTCGATGGTTTCGCGGATCTGCAGCACTTCCGAATCGGTCAGGTCCTGCACGCGACGCTCAACGGTGATGCCGAGCTTTTCGGTGATTTCCTTGGCCTTTGCCGGGCCGATGCCGTGGATATACTGAAGCGCGATCAGTACGCGCTTGTTGGTGGGCAAGTTAACGCCCGCAATACGTGCCATGAACCAAATTCTCCCAGCTCCACGGGGCGTGCATGGCAGCAAACCCCATCTCGTCGCGTTGACCCGAAACGCATGCGCGCGGCAGACGCGCATGCACGCTGCCGTTGGCCGGTGTTTCGGAAGATGGGCGACATATTGACCACGGCCCGCGCTGTCAAGCGCCGGACCGAGGGAAAAATCGGTTCGGAAGCCATACACCAAATCGGGGTGGTGGCCAAGTGCACGCGGCTGGCACCCGTCTCATTGCCGGACGGACAGATCCCACGCGGCGGCGACCTGTCCGGTGAACAGATCGCGCATCACATCGATGCGATCGCGGCCGTCGGCGCTGGTCAGCTCCACGTCCTTGAGCTCGGCCAGTGCAGCTCGCCCCGCTTCCCGATACAATGTGCGGCGCTCGGCAGGTCAGGTCCGCCGCTTGTGCAGGATGCGGGCAAGGTCGCCGCGCAGGCCGACGGCCCACGGGTGACCGGGCGGATAGGCCGCATCGCCGAGCGCAACCGCCTTGCGCAGAGCCGCTTCAGCTTCGACCAGGCGGTTCATTAGCCCCAGCAGCACGCCGTAATTGCCATAGTCCAAAGCCAGATCCGCCCGATCGTCGTCCGTCTGCGTGCGGCGTTCCTGTAGTGCAATAGCATCCAGCAGCAGCTTCTCGGCCTCGCGATACCGTTCTTGGTCCATCAATATCGACGCATAGTTGGCCATGGCATTGGCCAGCGTGGTTTCATTGGGGTCGCAATGACGGCGGCAAAGATCGAGCGCATGCGCCATGGCGGCATCCGCCTCGGCACCGCGCCTAAGCGTCCATAGTGCTCCAGCAAGGTCGTGCAGCGCCCCACGCAACCGGGAATCGTCGGGCGGCAAGTTGCGTTCATACAAGGCGACGAGCTGACGCAGGACCAACGCAGCCTCGCCGGTCCGCCGCTGAATGTTGAGGTTGCGGCCTACCAAGCTCAATGCCTCCCCGATTGATGCCGGGTCGGGTTGCGCCGCCGCCTCACGGATGGCGAGTGCGCGGGCGAACATCACCCCTGCCTCGCTGATCCGCTCTTGCCGGGCGAGCACTTTGCCGAGCGCGATGGTCCGCGCGGACAGGCCGGTCGCATCGGACGGCGATGCCGCCTCGAGCAGCGCGATCGCCCGTCGATACATCGCCTCCGCCTCCGCAAAACGCCTTTGCTCATCAAGAACGACCGCCAGCGCATGGACCAGCGCATACAGATCGGTTTCATGAACCTTGGCACCCGCTTCAACGACCGCCATCGCCGCGCGCAGCTCGATCCCAGCCTCCTCCAACCGCCCCTGGCGGTAGAGATTGGTACCAAGGGCATAGCGGATCGAAACCAGCTCGCGATGACCGGGCGGATAGTGCGCGCCGGCCAGCGCCAGCGCTTCGCGCAACAGTGCTTCGGCTTCCATCCGGCGTCCGATGAATTCGACCGGATAGGCAAGCACTACCCGCGCGCGGGTGCGGCGGGGATTGTTGGCTTTGGGCAAGTGATCGGCGATGGCCAACGCCTCTCGCCCGGTCGCGACCGCCGCGGTGAGCTGCGCCGCACGCGTCTGCGAACTGGTGAGCGCGAGCATCAGGTCGAGACAGGGCGCTGGCTCCGGCGCGCTGGCGCGACATTCGGCCAGCGTCTTTGCAATAGTCTCGGCGGCGGTTGCGTGCTCGCCCCGCGCACTGGCCGCAAGCGCCTCCGCGGGGACGCGCCAACGCGTTGTGCCAGCGTCCGCAGGCACCTGCGCGATCAACATAAGAGCGGCGAGCGCGGGAATCATCGCGATATCACGCCAGTGAGATGACCGGGCAACAACGGACGCTCTCCGACAGATGCGTCAATCGCGCTCCGCCGCCGCCTTCAGGCCCGGCATCTGCGCGGCGATGACCCCGTCGACGGGCGCGGCGAGGTTGGCGAGGCCGGCGGGATGGAAGCCGCCGACGACATAGGTGACGGTGAGCGCGGTCCCCTGCCCCTCGGGCTTAAGCGCGAAGGTCATCGTCGCGGTCACCGCCCCGCTCTGCAGCGGCCCGAACGCGCCCGACAGGCGCAGCGTCTTGCCGCGTACGGCGTAGAGCGTGCGGCCATGTTCGACCGCGCCGCCATCCAGCTTTTCGCACCAGCAGCCGCCGGGGCGCGTGTCCCAGCTGATGTTCGCGCTGTCGCCGGAGTAGGTGTGATCCTTGCTCCACCACAGCGATGGCCGGGCGATGGTGTCCCACACCTTTTCCGGCGGGGCGGCGATGACCAGCTTGTGGGTCGAGACGAAGGCGGTGGCATCCGACTGGGTCAGCTCCGCCGCCGCCGGTCCAGCAGCCAGCGTCAGTGCCGTCGCTGCTGCAACCAGTGCCTTCATGCTCCCCCTCCCCGCCAATTTAGACAGGGAGGGTGCGCCGGTGCCTCCAGATGGTCAATTCATTTCGCGGGCGGCGCGTCCTTGC
Source organism: Sphingomonas sp. (assembly GCF_030145815.1). Lineage (GTDB taxonomy): Bacteria > Pseudomonadota > Alphaproteobacteria > Sphingomonadales > Sphingomonadaceae > Sphingomonas. The sequence continues at coordinate 17,719 of NZ_JAIXHL010000003.1, read as the reverse complement.
CCATGTGGCGGTCGAGGAAGTTGAGGATCGTGGTCCACAGATGCACGCTGATGCCCGGCCCGGCGACGCGGTGCGTCTGGCCGGGGTAGAGCATCGTTTCGAACGGCACCGCCGCGCCCTGCATCTTCGCCATCATCACGGTCGAATGTTCCAGCACAACATTGTCGTCGGCCATGCCGTGGATCAGCAGCAGCGGATCGGTGATCTTGGTGGCATCGGCGACCGTGTTCGCCTTGTCATACGCCGCCTGAACCTGACGCGGGTCGCCCATGTACCGCTCGGTATAATGGGTGTCGTACAGTTCCCATTTGCTGACCGGCGCGCCGGAGATGCCCGCCGCAAAGGTGCCGGGCGCTGCCTGAAGCATCTTGAGCGTCATATAGCCGCCATAGGACCAGCCATAGGTCGCGATGCGGTTGGCATCGACGAAATCGAGGCCCTTGAGATACGCCGCACCGGCGAGCTGATCCTCGACCTCGACCCCGCCCATGGCTTGATAGAGGTGATCCTCGAACGCCTTGCCGCGATTGGCCGCGCCGCGATTGTCGAGCACGAACCAGATATAGCCGCGATCGACCAGATATTGCTGGAGCGCCCCGCCCCAGGCGCGGCTGACCTGCTGCGAATGCGGGCCGCCATAGTGGTGGAAGAAGACGGGGTATTTCTTGCCCGGCTCCAGCTTGGGCGTGATCATTTCCCAGTGCAGGACGGTGCCGTCCGCCGCCTTGATCGTTCCGAACTGCTTCTGCTGATGGCTGGCGAGATAGGGGGCGTAGGGGTGGTCGCCCGCGACCTTGTTCTCGTTCACCCAGGCGATGCGCTTGCCCGCCGCGTCGGTGAGCATGACCTGCGACGGCTGATCGCTCTTTGAGCGGGTCAGGATGATCTTGCTGGCGGTACCGTTCGCGCTGGCACCGTGCCACCAGCCGGGTTCGGTGATGCGGGTCACGACGCCGGGCTTGTTCAGGTTCACCGTGTAGAGATGGCGTTCGAGCACGCCGTCCTTGTTGCCGGTGAAGGTGATGCGGCCGCTTGGCTCATCCACCCCGACGATGTCGGCGACTTCCCAGTCGCCCTTGGTCAGCTGAGTCCACTTGCCCGATTTGAAGCGGTAGAGATGGCCATGACCGTCGCGCTCGGACCACCAGATCAGGCTGCCGTCCTGCATCGGGTGATAGGCGTCGGACAGGTTGATCCAGCTGCGCTCGCCCGACTTCTCGCTGAACAGCACGCGCGACACGCCGGTCACGGGATCGACTGCGAGCATGTCGAGCACGGTCTGCGCGCGGTTCTGGCGCTGGACGAGCAGGGTCTTGCCATCGGGCGTCCAGTCGACGCGGGCGAGGTAGATGTCGGTTTCGGCGCCGAGGTCGACCTTGACCCGGCCCGACCCGTCCGGGTTCATGACATAGAGGTCGACCAGCACATTGGCGGTCCCCGCCTTGGGATAGCGCTGGTCGTAGATCTTCGTCCCCTCCGCCCCGATCGCGGCGCGGCTGACGATGCCGACGGGGCTTTCGTCGAAGCGCTGGACGGCGATGCGTTTATCATCGGGTGACCACCAGTAACCGGTGCGGCGGCCCATTTCCTCCTGCGCAACGAACTCGGCCTCGCCGAAATAGACATTGCCCTTGCCTTCGGTGGTCGCCTTGACCTCCTTGCCGCTGCCGAGGTCGAGCACGACGAGATTCTGGTCGCGCACGAAGCTGGCATAGCCGCCGCGCGGGCTGATCACCGGGTTCAGCTCGCCGCCTTCGGTCGCGGTCAGGCGGCGGACATTGCCGTCGAGTGTCGCGAGATAGAGATCGCCGTCGAGCGGGACGAGGATCGACTTGCCATCGGGTGCCCAGTCATAAGCGACAATGCCCTTGCTCCCGCCGATCCTGGCGCGCTCGCGCTGCATCTTCTCCGCTTCGGAAAGTTCTGCGCCGGTGCCGAGCTTGAGGCTGTCGACCAGCATCCGCCACTGGCCGGTCGCGGTGTCCATTGCCCACAGGTCGAAGCGCTGATTGTCGTCAGCCCGGTTGCGCAGGACGGTGACGAGCGTGCCATCGGGCGACAGGCGCAGCGCGCGCGGCGTGGTGCCGGCGAGGTCGGGGCTGGCGAAGACGCGCTCCAGCGTCAGGTCGCCGCTTGCCACCTGCTGCGCCTCAACCGGCATCGCCACCCCCGCCGACACTAACGCCATCGCACCCAGTGCCGCTTTCCACATCCTGCAACCCGTCCATCTTGTCCATTGTCCGCATGCCTATCGGGCTTCCCGGGGGCGAGGTAAAGTCTCACCCGCAACCGCATCGCTCAGCACATAGCGTGGGCCAGCGCCGGTGGAGGCAGCTTCGTCGCCCGGATTGTAGAGACCGCATTTCTTGAGCGACAGGCAGCCGCAGCCGATGCAGCCGTCCAGCTTCTCGCGCGTCCGCTCCAGCAGCGCGATGCGGCGGTCGATCTCGGCGCGGAAATGGCGGCTGATGCGCGTCCAGTCGGCCGCAGTCGGGGTGCGGCCTTGGGGCAGGCGGTTCAGCTCGGTCGCAATCTCCTCGATCGTCAGCCCCAGTCTCTGCGCGATCAGCGCGAAGGACAGGCGGCGGATGTCGGAGCGCAGGAAACGGCGCTGGTTGCCGCTGGTTCGGATCGGCGCGACCAGCCCCCGCCCCTCATAGAAACGGATCGCCGAGACGCTGAGCCCGGTCCGCGCCGCCAGGTCGCCGATGGTGAGCAATTCGTTGCCGCGCATTTTCCGTTTGACCTCAACTTATGTTGAGGTTGTAGCGGGGCTGGGCACCAACGCAAACCGCAAAGGAATTGCCATGCCCACGACCTTTATCGAACACGTCAATGTGACCGTCACCAACCCGGCGCGCACCGCGAAGCTGATCCAGCATCTGTTCGGCTGGCACATCCGCTGGCAGGGGGCCGCGCGCGATGGGGGCATGTCGATCCATGTCGGCGACGACCGCTGCTACCTCGCGCTCTATGCCCCACCGGTTGAGGGCGAGCGGCGCTACCCCAAGGGACAGCCGCTCAACCATGTCGGGTTCGTGGTCGACGATCTGGATGCGATCGAGGCCAAGGTCGCGGCGGCGGGGCTGAAACCGTTCGGCCATGACGACTATGAGCCGGGGCGGCGGTTCTATTTCTTCGATTTCGACGGGATCGAGTTCGAGATTGTGAGCTATGGGTGATTGTTCATCCTCCCCCGCCAGGGGGAGGTTTGAGCGCAGCTGACGGAGGGGGAGGAAGGGGTTCGGATTGAGTCGAGAGCACATCGCCGTCCTCCCCCTCCGACGCCTTCGGCGCCACCTCCCCCCTGGCGGGGGAGGATTAGCACGCACCTTCCTTCTTAGCCCTCTCCCGCTTGCGGGAGAGGGTTGGGTGAGGGTCTTCTTCTTGGGTCGCGCGACGCGGGAAGAAGAAGAAGAAGAAGAAGACCCTCCCCTGCCCCTCCCGCAAGCGGGAGGGGTTTTGAGAACGAAGAAGAAGGAGTGGGTTACGCCCGCCCTGCGCGCACCGCGCACAGGCTGAGCATGCGGTTGGCGATTTCGCGTTCGCCCATCACGACGTCGCCTGCACCGCGCGCTTCGAGATGCTCAACTTCCGCATCCGAATGGGCACGAGCGACGACGGCGATGCCGGGGTTGAGTTCGCGCGCCGCCTGAACGACCGCGCCGCCCTCGAACCCCTCGGGGATCGCGATGAGCAGCTTCGCCGCGCGATCGACCCCGGCGGCCTTCAACGCTTCGGGATCGACGCCGTTACCGCGCACCACGTCGAGCCCGGCCTCCTTCGCGACCTTGGCGATGTCAGCCTGATCCTCGATCAGGATGAACGGGCGCTTGCGGGCGAGCAGATCGCGCGCGATCAGCTTGCCGACCCGGCCATAGCCGACCAGCACGATATGGCCGGTGCGGTCGCCGGTATCGAGCGGCGGCTCGATTGGGTCGGTCCGCTCCTGGCGGCGCGGGACGAAGGCGTTGAAGATGAACGGGTTGGCGAGGATCGACAGCAGCGCGCCGGCCAGCACCAGATCGCGCCCTTCCGGCGGAAGGATCTGCAGCGACACGCCCAACCCCACAAGAATGAACGAGAATTCGCCGATCTGGGCGAGGCTGGCGGCGGCGGTCACCGCGATGCGGTGCGTGCGGCCCAGGGCACGGACGATTGCATAGGCGACCAGCGATTTGCCCACGACGATGATCAGGAAGGTCGCGATCAGGGGCAGCGGCTGCTCCACGATCACCGCCGGGTTGAACAACATGCCGACCGACACAAAGAACAGCACCGCGAACGCATCGCGCAGCGGCAGGGTCTCTTCGGTCGCCTGACGGCTGAGCGGCGTTTCGCCCAGGATCATGCCGGCGAAGAAGGCGCCGAGCGCGAAGGACACGTCGAACACCACCGCCGCGCCGAATGCGACGCCGAGTGCGATGGCAAGGACGGCAAGGCGGAACAGTTCGCGGGAGCCGGTGTGGACCACCCAATGCAGCGCCATCGGGATCACGCGGCGCGCGACCAGCAGCATGACGACCAGGAAGCCGGTGACCTTGAACCCGATCTGCGCCAGCGGCACCAGCAGCGCGCTCCACGTCATCGGGCCTTCGCTTTTCATGATCTGGGCCAGCACCGGCAGCAGCACCAGCGCGAGGACCATCACCAGATCCTCGACGATCAGCCACCCGACCGCGATCCGACCGCGTTCGGTATCGACAATGCCGAACCCCTGCAGCCCGCGCAGCAGCACCACCGTACTCGCGACCGACAAGGCAAGGCCGAAGACGAACCCGGCGAGCGGGTCCCAGCCCAGCGTCCAGGACAGGCCCATGCCCATCACCACCGCAGCAGCGATCTGCCCGATCGCCCCGGGCACCGCGATCTTGCGCACCGCGAGCAGGTCGCGGAGCGAGAAGTGCAGGCCGACGCCGAACATCAGCAGGATCACGCCGATCTCGGCGAGTTCGGCGGCCAGGTCGCCATCGGCGACGAAGCCGGGCGTGAATGGCCCGACCATGATGCCGGCGAGGAGGTAGCCGGCAATCGGCGAAACCTTCATCTTGTGGGCGATCGCCCCCATGATGAAGGCGATCACGAGACCCGCGACAATCGTGGCGATAAGCGGCGTGTGGTGCATAGGCTGGCGTTATCCCTGTAGTTGCCCGGACCGCGGTTGACGGTCCGGGCAGTGCGGTTAGCCCTGGGTTCCCCCGATCACGAGCGCGGCAGCAGCGGCACTTGCCGCAACCCCGCCCCAGACGACCGGTGCGAACCACCAGGGTGGCCGCTTCTTCTTTTCCTGTTCCATGACAATACTCCCGATGACGCCGTGGCCGGCGAAAGGGCGGATGTCAGGCGAGCGGCGGGCCGCGCGGGCTGCCGTCGAGTACGGAATGCGGATCGAGGGGGAGCGGTTCTGGCGCAACGGCATGCGCGGAGCCATTCCATGCCGGTGAAACAATCGCGACCGGTACCACGGAACTGGCGGCAATACCGCTGGCACCCGCCGCCGGGCCATCATCCCGGCGGGCGGTGTCTGCGACGATGCGGGGTGCCGGACGGATCGGCTTGAGCACCACGGACGTGGTTGCGGGGTTGAATGCGGAGCCGAGCGCCGTGGTCCGCGGAAATCCGCTGCTGAGCAGCGAGGAGGCCAGTGCGACGAGCAGGGCCATCCACAGCGCCGCCGCCCGGACTGGCCGGGTAGTTGGGGCGGCGAAGGCGATGGAGCGGGCTGTCACCGCTCCAACTTAGTGTCGCAGGCCGCAGAATCAAACGGGGCGCGGAAGCTTTCGCCCCGCGCCCCGCGCTTGTTCGTGCCGAAGGCCGATTACTCGGCGGCTTCGGTGGTCTTGGCCGGACGCGGGTCGCGGCGCTCGGCGATACGCGCCGACTTGCCGGTACGACCGCGCAGATAATAGAGCTTCGCACGACGCACGACGCCGCGACGGACGACTTCGATGCTGTCGATGTTCGGCGAATAGAGCGGGAAGACGCGCTCGACGCCCTCACCGAACGAAATCTTGCGCACGGTGAAGTTGCTGCCCATGCCCTTGTTGGCGCGGGCGATGCAGACGCCTTCATAGGCCTGAACGCGGGTGCGCTCGCCTTCGACGACCTTCACGCCGACGCGGACGGTGTCGCCGGGGCGGAATTCGGGGATCTTCTTTTCAGCGGAGAACTTCGCGACGTTCTCGGCCTCGATCTGCTGGAGCAGGTTCATGGCTCTCATTCCTTTTCGCGCCGCGCGCCAGAGGGAGACTGGACCCGAGCGCCCTCATGGCGCTCCCAAAGATCCGGCCTCCTTAGCCGTGTATCGGTCTCCGCCTGTTGCTTGCGCCAGGCGTTGATCCGCGCATGATCCCCCGATCGCAGCACTTCGGGGATCGTGCGCCCTTCCCATTCGACGGGTCGGGTAAATTGCGGATATTCGAGGAGGCCGCTTTCGAAGCTTTCCTCGACTCCGCTGGAAGGCGCGCCCATTACACCGGGAAGCAGCCGAATGCAAGCGTCGAGCAGCACGAGTGCGCCCATCTCGCCGCCCGACAGGACATAGTCGCCGATCGACACCTGCTCGATCGGCCGCGCGTCGAACAAGCGCTCGTCGAACCCCTCGAACCTTCCGCACAGGATCGATACGCCGGGACCGGCGGCGAGCGCGCGGACGCGGTCCTGTGTCAGCGGTGCGCCGCGCGGGGTCATCGCCAGCATCGGGCGGTCGTAACCCACGCTGTCACAGGCAGCGGCGAGGATATCGGGCTTAAGCACCATCCCCGCCCCGCCCCCGGCCGGCGTGTCATCGACGGTGCGGTGCTTGTCGGTCGCGAAGTCACGGATCTGGACGGTGTCGAGCGACCACTTCCCCTCATTCAGCGCGCGCCCGGCGATCGACGCGCCGAGCGGGCCGGGAAACATGTCGGGGTAAAGCGTTAAGACGGTCGCGGCGAAGGTCATCGCACCTGTTCGCCGCTTGAACGCCAATTGGCAAGGGAGCGGGCATGGAAGATTGCATCATCATCGGCGCGGGACCGGCCGGGTTGACAGCGGCGATCTATCTGGCGCGTTATCACCTGTCGATCCGGCTGTTCGATTGCGGGTCGAGCCGCGCGGCGCTGATCCCGAGGACGCACAATCATGCCGGCTATCCCGAGGGCATCGCGGGGGTCGAGTTGCTGCGGCGGATGCTGGCACAAGCGGAACTGTATGGCGCGGTGCGTGAGGCGGCCAAGGTGACGCGGCTCGAGCCCGTGGCGGATGGCTTTATCGTCCATGCCGGCGCGCGGCGGGTTGCGACGCGGTCGGTGCTGCTGGCGACCGGTGTGGTCAATCACCGCCCCGAGGGGCTGGAGGATGCGGTGCATGATCCGGCGCTGGCGCGCGGGCTGCTGCGCTACTGCCCGGTGTGCGACGGCTATGAGGTTACCGACACGCGTGTGGGCGTGATCGGGACCGGCGACCATGGGATGCGCGAGGCACTGTTCCTGCGCGGCTTCACCCGCGACGTGACGCTGATCGCGCCGGACGTGGAGCATCGACTGGATGCGGCGTGTGTCGCCAAGCTGGAGGAAGCGGGGATCGCGCGAGTCGACGGGCCATGCGGGGGCTATGCGATCGAAGGCGACCGGATTGCGCTGGATACCGCGCATGGGCGGATGGCGTTCGACAGCCTCTACCCGGCGCTGGGGTCGCGCATCCGATCCGACCTGGCGGTTGCGGCGGGCGCGGCGGCGACGGCGGAGGGGTGCCTTGAGGTCGATGATCACCAGCGCACCAGCATCCCCGGCCTGTTTGCGGCGGGCGATGTGGTGAAGGGGCTGGACCAGATCAGCAATGCGATGGGCCAGGCGGGGGTCGCGTCAACGACGATCCGGAATATGCTGAGCGCGCAGCGGGCGATTTGGCGGTAGTGCGGCCTAACGCTCGCCAGCGGCAGCGCACGAAATCTCGGTCTCGAAAGCTGTCGGCAAGGTGAGAGAGAGCCCTCCGACATATCCCGCAACAGTCAGCACTGTGCCAACAAACAGCAGCAGGCGCTGAGCGCGCGTGCCGACGGCCGTGACATAGGTTCCCGCGACGGCATAGATCGCGAAGAACGGAGCCGCGATCCACCAATGCAGCTCTTGCGGCGTGCTGCATTCGGACGCGATCGGGAATGATGCGGTGAAGCCCGCGGCAGTCAGCGCCGCTTCAGCCACAATGACGGCGATCCATCCCTTGGCTGCATTGCGGTTTGGCAAGGTTTCAACTCCAGAGATAGGCAAGCGCCTTCGTGCCTTTGTCGCCCCGGGCTTGACCCGGGGCAAGGCTTCTTCGTCGAGCTCAAAGAGGAAGCCCGGCCCCGGCTCAAGACCGGGGCGACGGTGAGGTTAGTTTTGCGTCGGGAAGAACCGCAGCGCCTGGATCGTCGGCGGGTTCGTTGGGGCCATCAGGATTTGGCCGTCGAGTTTGCCCTTGGCGCAATTCCAGCGGAAATTGACCGAGAGGTTGCCGGTCGCGAAGAGCGGTTCGGCGGTGGGACAGTCGCCGACCATCGCCTTGATCCGCGCGAATTCCGTCCGCCAGTGGGCGGCGTCGCGGTCGAGCAGGAAATTTATCGCGAGCTTGCCGTCGAGCGGCTTGAGGTCGCCTGCGGCATAGGCGGCCCGAGCGGCATTGTGCATCTGGACGAGCAACGGATTGGGCGGGGTCGCGCCGGGCTCTGCCGCCCCTGCCCGCGCGAGCGACCAGAGCGACTGCCACACCGGTACGGCGGGCGCGGTATAGGTCTTGTTGGTGAAGGCGAAGGCGGCGATGCCGCGTTCTGGGGCGAGGACGACATAGCTGCCATAGCCGGGATAGCCGCCGCCATGTTCGAGCGCGGTGCCAAGGTCGCAGTCGCTGGTGATGCGCATGCCCATGCCATAGGCGGTGCCGTGGCGGCACGTATCGCCCTCCGGCGCGCCGCGGCGCGGGCCGACGCGGACGAAGTTGAGGCCCTGCACCATCTCGCGCACCGTGGCGCGCTTGACCGGGCCGGTTTCGGCGCCGTCGCGCGGGGGCCATGCGGAGAGCAGGAAGCTCACCCATTTAGCATAGTCGTCGGCGGTGGTGATCATGCCGCCCATCGCGCCGAACGCGCCATCGCGCATTTCCGGCTCGAGCACCCATGTCTCGTCCTGCCAGCGATAGCCGAGCGCGAGCTTGTCGCGCGGCACCTTGGCGATGTCGTAGGTGGTCGCGGTCATGCCGAGCGGCTGGAGGATCGTGCGCCCGATATAGGCTTGGTAGGGCTGGCCCGAGGCATTGGTGATGATCCGGCCGAGCAGCGCATAGCCGTAGTTGGAATATTCGTGCGCCATGCCGCCGGTGCGGCTCCACGGCACGCCCTGTGTGATCATCGCGCTGAACTCCGCCTCGCTCAGCACCTGTTGGCGGTCGCCCCACGGATCGTCGGTGACCATGCCGCCGACATGGGCGAGCAGGTCGCGGATGCGGATGCGCGGGCTGTCGGTCGTGGGGTATTTCCAGCCGCGCATTTCGGGGATGTGCTGTTCGGCCAGATCGTCGAGGCGCAGCTTGCCGTCGTCGCGCAATTTGAGGATCGCGAGCGCGGTGAACGCCTTGCTCATCGACGCGATGCGGAAGCGGGTGTCGAGCGTGACTGGCGCGCCGCCGGGGGTCTGGGTGCCGACCATCGCGGACAGTGCAGGCTTCCCGTCCTTGACGATCATATAGACCATGCCGGGGGTCGGGTTCTGGTCGCGATATTTGGCGAAATGGTCGCCGATTTCGGTGACTTGCGCGGGCGGGATCTGGCCCGTTGGCGTCTGAGCGAGCGCGGGCAGCGGGGCGAGCGCGAGGGCGGCGGCGAGGCGGAGCTTCATGGCGCGCAGCCAATCAGAAATCCGCCCCGCACGCAAACCCCTGCGCGCGTCAGCCCGCGAGGTAGCTGTCGAGCTTGTCGAAGCTGCCGCTCCAGCCGCCGGTCATTGATTCCATCGCCGCGACGAAGCTGGCCGCCTGCTCCGCCGTCGGATCGACCGGGATCCAGCGCAGCGTGATGCGCGTGCCGCCTGCAACCGCCTCGAACCGGATATCGGTGCGTAGCGTTGCGGGCCAGGCGTCGAAGAACGGGCATGGCACGATGTTGCCGTCGGCGTCGGCGAAGCTCTGGTCATAGACAAGGTGGTCGGGGCGATCGACGGTGCGATAGTCGCACAGCGTGTAGAGCACGCCGCCATCCGCCGCGTCGGAGCGCGCGTGGAGCTGCGCGCCGCTTTCGATGGTGCCGCTGAGCACGGTCACCTGCGTCCCCTCCGGCCCCGACCAGCGCGCCATCTGGACCGGATCGGCCCAGGCGTCGAACACGCGGTCGATCGGGGCGGCAAAGGTGCGCTGGATCGTGAATTCGGGGGTCACGGCGGCGTCGGTCATGCGGGGTCTCCAGTGTTGAGCGTGGCGAGATAGGCGTCGAGGCGGTCGAACTTCGCATCCCAGTCGGCGCCGAGCCGGTCGAGCCAGTCGGCGGGGAGCGCGAGCGCGGCACGGTTGAGGCGGCGCGGGCGCGACTGGCCGGCGGTGGCGGTTTCGACGAAACCGGCGCGTTCGAGCACCTTGAGGTGCTTGGAAATGGCGGGCTGGCTGACCGCAAACGGCGCGGCGAGTTCGGACACGGTCGCCTCCCCCTTAGCCAGTCGCGCCAGGATCGCGCGGCGGGTGGGGTCGGCCAGGGCGGCGAAGGCTAGATCGAGCGACTCATCCATAGCCATATGGATATATAACTTGATGGATATGTAAAGCGCTATTGGGCTCAGGCCATTCCTGTGCGCAGTGCGATGGCCCAGTCGGGGCGCCCTTCCCGCTCCGCCTTCTGCGCCGCGCTCGCATGATCATAGGCGATGGCGCGCAGCTCGACCTGAAGGTCACGGACCAACGCGTAGCGGGCGCGCGGGTCGCCGGTCTGCGCGACATGGGGATAGGGTTGGTCTTCGCGATAGGCCTGCAGACCGACGCTGCCGGGATTGGCGGCGGTGCGGCCATCGCCCAGCGTGCGGACGCCGGGGAGGTGCGAGTGGCCGCACAGGGTGAGCAGTGCGGCCTCGTCTCCCAGCCGCTCGGCGATCTCGGCAGCGCTCGCGGCGCGCAGGCCCGTCGGCTCGACCGTTTCCAGCAGCTGCTCGACATCGCTGCGGCGGGTGCCGTGGACGAGGCGGATGCCGTCGATGCTCAGCGTCGCGGGCTGAGCGGCGAGCCAGCGCAACTGCGTGTCATCGAGCGCGGCGCGGGCGAAGCGATCGGACGCGTTCATCCGCTCGGGCGCGTCGCTGAGTAGCTGGCGCTCATGGTTGCCGGCGATGGTCGTCCAGTCGAGCCGCATCAGCAACGCGGCCGTCTCTGCCGGCCACAGCGGGCCGGACAGGCTGTCACCCAGATTGACGAAACGCGTCGCGCCCGCCGCCTGCGCGTCAGCGATCACCGCTTCCAGCGCGGGCAGATTGCCATGGATGTCGGACAGGACGGCCAGCATGCCGTCCGTGCTCATTCCGCCCAGCCGTCGGCGATGGTGAGCGTGGTCGCGTCCCAACTGGGCACGGCTTCCGCACGCATCGGCACCATGAAGCGCTTGCCGTCGGGCTTTTCGATTTCGAGCACGTCACCCGCGCCGAAATTCTCGACCGTCACGATCGTGCCGATCGGTTCGCCGCTTTCGGACACGGCGTTCAGGCCGAACAGGTCGGCATGGTAATATTCGCCCTCACCCAGCGGCGGAAGTTCGTCGCGCGCGACGGTGAGTTCGATGCCGCGCAGTGCTTCGGCGGCGTTGCGGTCGGCGACTTCCGCAAAGCGCGCGATCGCGCCATTGTTGCCGGGGCGCACCGATTTGAGGGTCAGCGCGCCGCCGTTGAAACGGCGGTGCACCGACAGGTCCTCGGCAAAGACCTTGAGGCGGACCTCCCCCGTCACGCCGTGCGCGCCGATGATGACGGCGAGCGTGACGGGGGCGTCGTTAGCCAAGGATCAGCCCTCGGCCTTTTCTTCGCCACCTTCGGCAGCCGGAGCTTCCTCGGTGGTCGCTTCTTCAGCGGCCGGGGCTTCTTCAGCGGCGGACTCTTCGGCCGGGGCGGCAGCGGCGGCTTCGGCAGCGGCCTTGGCTTCGGCGGCGGCTTCCTCGGCGGCCTTCAGCTTCTCGGCCTTTTCTTCGGCGCGCTCGACGGCCTTTTCGCCCGGCTTGCCCTTGTTCGGGTTGTTCTTCGCGGTGCGCTCCTTGACGCCGGTGACGTCGAGGAAGCGGGCGACGCGGTCGGTCGGCTGCGCGCCGACGCTCAGCCAGTGCTTCGCGCGATCGGTGTCGAGCACGATGCGCTTCTCGTCATCCTTGGCGAGCAGCGGGTTGTAGGTGCCGATCTTCTCGATGAACTTGCCGTCGCGGGGCGAGCGCGCATCGGCAACGACGATGCGGTAATAAGGGCGCTTCTTCGAACCGCCACGCGACAGACGCATGCTGAGAGCCATTGTGTACTTCCTTCTTCTTTTCAATTCGTCGCCCCGGCGGAGGCCGGGGCCGCTATGTTTCAGTGTTCCCGCCTTGCCACAGGGCGGCCCCGGCCTCCGCCGGGGCGACGGCTATTTCTTCTTGTTCAAAAACTTGGCGAGCTCGGGCGGAATGTCGCCGCCACCGCCGGGAAGACCCGGAAGCCCGCCGCCGGGCCCGCCGAGCTTGCCCATCATGTCACCCATGCCCGGGCCGCCCAGCGCATTGCCAAGGCCGCCCATGCCGCCTTTGCCCAACATTCCGAGCATGCCCTTGAGGCCGCCCATCTTCTTGAGCCGCTTCATCGCGGTGGACATTTCCTGGTGCATCTTGAGCAGTTTGTTCACGTCCTGAACGGTCGTGCCGCTGCCCTTGGCGATGCGGATCTTGCGCTTGGCGTTGATCAGTTCGGGCTTGGCGCGTTCCTTGACGGTCATCGAGGTGATGATCGCGTCCATGCGCAGCAGAATCTTGTCGCCGCCGGCCTGTTCGACCGCGCCCTGCGCCTTCTTCATGCCGGGGATCATGCCAGCGAGCGCGCCCAGGCCGCCCATCTTGCGCATCTGCGCAAGCTGGCCGCGCAGGTCGTTCATGTCGAACTGCCCCTTGGCGAGGCGCGCCGCCATCTTCTCGGCGTCTTCCTGCTCGATCGCTTGCGCGGCCTTTTCGACCAGCGAGACGACGTCGCCCATGCCGAGGATACGGCCCGCGACGCGCGAGGGGTGGAACGGCTCGATCTGATCAAGCTTTTCGCCGATGCCCGCGAACTTGATCGGCTTGCCGGTGACCGCGCGCATCGACAGCGCCGCACCGCCGCGTGCATCGCCGTCCATGCGGGTCAGCACGACGCCGGTCAGCGGGACCTGATCGCTGAAATTCTGCGCGACGTTGACCGCGTCCTGACCGGTCAGCGAGTCGACGACGAGCAGGATTTCCTGCGGCTTGGAGATGTCGGCAACCGCCTTCATCTCGTCCATCAGCTGCTGGTCGACATGCAGGCGGCCAGCGGTGTCGAGCATCAGCACGTCGAAGCCCTGCAGCTTCGCCGCCTGCATCGCACGACGACCGATATCGACCGGCTGCTGACCCGCGACGATCGGCAGGGTCGCGACCTCGATCTGGGTGCCGAGCACCGCCAGCTGTTCCTGCGCGGCCGGGCGATTGACGTCGAGCGACGCCATCATCACCTTCTTGCCCTGCTTCTTGAGCAGGCGGGCGAGCTTGGCGGTGGTGGTGGTCTTGCCCGAACCCTGCAGGCCGACCATCATGATCACGGCGGGCGGGGTGACGTCGATCTGAAGCTCGGCAGTGTCGGGGCCGAGCATCGCGACCAGCGCGTCATTGACGATCTTGACGACCTGCTGCCCCGGCGTGACCGAGCGCAGCACCTGCTGGCCGACCGCTTCCTCGGTCACCTTGTCGACGAACTGGCGGGCGACCGGCAGCGCGACGTCAGCCTCGAGCAGCGCGATACGCACTTCGCGCATCGCGGTCCGCACATCCGCTTCGGTCAGCGCGCCACGGCCCTTGAGACGGTCAAATACGCCGCCAAGCCGTTCGCTCAGACTGTCAAACACTCGCTTCTCCCATTGCTCTCACGTCCGAAACGCATAAAACGCCGGCGGACGAAACCTCGTCAGCCAGCGTTGCCCGGGGGCATATGTCGTCGCGTTCGTGAGAACGGTCGGAGGCGCGCTTAGCCGCATTCCTAGATAAGTGCAACTGCGGCGACGTTAACCCTCTTCCTGCGATTGCCTTAACCCCTTCTACACGGTCGGCATGGGATATCCCCGGTTCATATGAAGGGGAGCAATTCCGGCATGTCGCTGGGCATCGACGACGACCAGTCCGACCGCAACGGCGCGGGATCCGACCTGATCACGGGTGCGATCAGCGTTGCCGCGATTCTGATGTTCGTCGGCACCGGCAGCTCGGTCCTGTCGAAGACGCTGCGCCATTATCTGGAGGGCGCCGCCCCGGCCGATCGCACGCTAGTGATCGCGCTGCTGCTCAACGTTGCGCTGATCCTGTTCGGCTGGCGCCGCCACCGGGGCCTCAGCAACGAAGTGCGCATCCGCGCCGCTGCTGAGGAGCGTGCGCAGATGCTCGCCAGCCGCGACCCGCTCACCGGATTCCTCAACCGCCGCAGCCTGGCCGAAGAGGGCGCGGCGATGTTCGTGCGCGGGCAAAAGCGGCGCAAGGCGATGGCGATGATGATCATCGACCTCGATCACTTCAAGACCGTCAACGACATGCACGGCCACGCGGTGGGCGACGCACTGCTGCGCGCTGCAGCGGGCGAGATTGCCGGCGCGATGCCGCCGATCGCGCTGACCGCGCGGCTGGGCGGCGACGAGTTTGCCTGCGCCTTCCTGTTCGACCCGCAGCATCCCGACTTGATCGAACGGATCGCGGAGAAGCTGATCGCGCAGATGGCGCAGCCGTTCGAGGCCGAAGGGCTGCGGCTGCATGTCAGCTGTTCGGTCGGCATCGCGCGGTCGGACTTCGACTGCCAGTCGGTCGATTCGCTGATGCGATCGGCGGACATCGCGATGTATGTCGCCAAGAAATCGGGCCGCAACCGCTATGCCTGGTTCGACCATTCGATGGAGCGCGAACTGCAGACGCGCAACGAGCTGGAAAACGGCCTGCGCACCGCGATCCCGCGCGGCGAGATCGTCCCCTATTTCGAACAGCAGATCGACCTGCAGACCGGCAAGCTGATCGGGTTCGAGGTGCTTGCGCGCTGGGAACACCCCACCCGCGGCCTGATCAGCCCCGAGCTGTTCATCCCGATCGCCGAGGAAACCGGCCTGATCGCGGACATGTCATTGTCGCTGATGCACCAGGCGTTCACCGCCGCGCGCGACTGGGACAGCTCGCTCAGCCTGTCGGTGAACATCTCCCCGGTTCAGCTGCGCGATGCGTGGTTGGCGCAGAAGATCATCAAGGTGCTGACCGAGACGCGCTTCCCGGCGAGCCGGCTGGAGGTTGAGATCACCGAAAGCTCGCTGTTCGACAATCTCTCGCTTGCCCAGTCGATCGTCGGCAGCCTGAAGAATCAGGGGGTCCGGCTGGCGCTCGACGATTTCGGCACCGGTTATTCGTCGCTGGCGCATCTGCGCGCGCTGCCGTTCGACCGGATCAAGATCGACAAGAGCTTCGTGATTTCACTCAACGAAAGCGCGGATTCGGCGGCGATCGTCAACGCAATCGTGTCGCTGGGCGAAAGCCTCAACCTGCCGATCACTGCCGAGGGCGTGGAGGACGAGGCGATCGCCGCGCGGCTGAAGGCGCTGGGCTGTGCCAAGGCGCAGGGCTGGCATTATGGCAAGCCGCTGTCGGTCAGCGGCGCGCGCCGCCTGCTCGCGGAACGCCGTCTGCTGGTGCAGGCGCCGGTTGAGCCGACGATCGAGAGCGAGCTGCCGGTGCAGCGTCCGGACCGGATGGCGGGGTAATCAATTCCTCCCCTGCCTCGCAGGGGAGGTGGCAGCACGAAGTGCTGACGGAGGGGCCGCCGCTGCAAGCGGCGGAATTTTGCCGAGCTGTTTGACGGCCGTCTACGCGGCCGCCCCTCCACCACCGGCTTCGCCGGCGGTCCCCCTCCCCCAGCGAGCTGGGGGAGGAATTGAGTCTACCACCCCGCATCCGGCCGCTTCAGATACTCCAATTCCTCCGCCGTGGACTCGCGGCCAAGCGCTGCGTTGCGGCTTGGAAAACGGCCGAATTGCTCGATCACCACCGCATGCTCCATCGCGAAGCGCAGATTCTCGGCGCGGCCCAGCGCGGTGAATTTCTCAAGGCACATCCGATGCGCCTCGACACTCTCGGCGTGCATCAGCGGCATGTAGAGGAACGTCGCGCGCTCCGGCACCAGGTCGCGGTCCCAGCCCTTGCCGATCGCCTCCAGCGTCAGGGCGAGCGCCAGCGGATCGGCGGCGAACGCCTCAGGCGTCCCGCGATGGATGTTGCGGCTGAACTGGTCGAGCAGGATCACCGCCGCGAGCAGCGCATCCGGATCGTCACGCCACCCCGCCGCGCCGCTCGCCAGCACGACATCGCGCGCATGGCCGAAGCGGCGCGCAATCTCCGCATCGACCGCATCGTCCTTGGCAAATTGCTGCTCGGGCTTCAGTTCATCGAACCAATAGTCCAGCACCGCCTTCGCGCACGCATGGACTTCGACCCCTTGCGTCTCTAGATCGCCCGTCATGTCGTCCTCCATTGTCGCACCTGAGGTAATCAGCCTTGGCTGTCGGCTCAACCTTGCCGAAAGCGAAACGATCCGCGCGCTGTTGGGGTCCAGCGATGTGGTGGTCGTCAACAGCTGTGCGGTGACCAACGAAGCGGTGCGCCAGACGCGGCAGGCGATCCGCCGCGCGCGGCGGGCGCGACCCTCGGCGCAACTGGTGGTGACCGGCTGCGCGGCGCAGATCGACCCGGCCTCGTTCGGCGCGATGCCGGAGGTGGATCGGGTGATCGGCAATGCCGAAAAGCTGGTCCCGGCATCATGGGTCAGCGACGACGCGGCCTTGGTGCAGGACATCATGGCGGTGCGCCAGACTGCGCCGCATCTGGCCGCGAGCTTTTCCGCGCATGTCCGCGCCTTTGTCGAGGTGCAGAATGGCTGCGATCATCGCTGCACCTTCTGCGCGATCCCGTTCGGGCGGGGGAATAGCCGCTCAGTGCCTGCGGGCGCGGTGATCGATCGGGTGCAGGCTTTGGTCGAAGCGGGGCATCGCGAGATCGTACTGACCGGGGTCGACCTGACCAGCTATGGGCCCGATCTGCCCGGTGCGCCGACGTTGGGCCAACTGGTCGAGCGGGTGCTGGCGCATACGGCGGTCGAGCGGTTGCGGCTGTCCTCGCTCGACGGGATCGAGATTGACGAGCGGCTGTTTGCGCTGCTGACGCAGGAGCGGCGGGTGCTGCCGCATGTGCATCTGTCGCTGCAGGCGGGCGATGACATGGTGCTCAAGCGGATGAAGCGACGGCATTCGCGCGCACAGTCGGTGGCATTGGTGGAGCGACTGAAGGCGGCACGGCCCGACATCGCGATCGGCGCGGACCTGATCGCGGGCTTTCCGACCGAGGATGACGCGATGGCCGCCAACACGCTGGCGCTGATCGACGATTGCGACATCGTGCATGCGCATATCTTCCCCTACAGCCCGCGCGCGGGCACGCCGGCGGCGCGCATGCCGCAGGTTGCGCCCGGGG
>NZ_JAIXHL010000002.1 GCF_030145815.1 Sphingomonas sp. | reverse complement strand
TGCAGGCGCCGGACGGTGACCGCGATGCTCGGGAGGAAACAGGCCAGGATCCAAAGAACCACCGGGATGTAAATGAGCGAGAACTCGTCGCTATCTGCCGAGTCTTGCAGTGCAGTCCCGCCTAGCACGACATCCGTCACGACGAACGTCGCCGCGATCACGCCGTAAAAGATGATGAAGAACAGCCAGAATTCGGTCCGCGTCGATCGCCCGCTGAAATCGACATAGTGGCGCCACGGCCGCAGAATCTTGTCCATCATTTCCCCCATTTGAGTCGCAACCGATCCTATCCGATTGCAATGGCTTGGCAATTGCCGCGTGGCGGGGGCGCAAACGAACTACGGATATGCGGGCTATCGCTGCTACCGCTGGTTGGACTATCGGGTGATACCGATTTTGTGGAAACGACGCCTTGACCGACCAGCCTTCCACCGACCGTCTGAGCGAGGCCCGTGCCGCGCTCGCCACTGCGATGGCGCTGCACGAACAGGGGGATCTGGAAGGCGCGGAGGCGGGGTATCGCGCGGTGCTCGCGCTTGAGTATCGCGCGACCGATGTCCTTCCGTTGCTTGCCGGCCTGCTTGGGCGGCTGTCCCGCGCGGAAGACGCGCTGATCGCCTGGGAGCAGCTGCTCGCCATCGCGCCCGACCATGCCGTGGCGCTGCATGAAAAAGGGCTGACGCTGCACTGGCTCGGCCGCACCGGGGAGGCGGTCGCGGCGCTGGAACAGGCCTGTGCGCTCGATCCGCACAATGCGATCGCGATCGGCAATCTCGCGGTGGTGCTGGCCGATGCGGGTCGCAATCACGCCGCGATCGGCCAGTTTCGCCGCGCGCTCGCGCTCCAGTCGGACAATCTGCACCTGCGCCACCAGTTGCGTCGGCTCGGCGCGGCATCGGTGCCCTTCTGGCATATCCCGATGATGAACGACGCGCCCCGCAACGACGCGTTCGAGGCGGCGATCACGGCCGCGATTGCCGTCGCTGGCCCGGACGCGCGCGTGCTCGATATCGGTGCGGGCAGCGGCCTCTTGTCGCTGATCGCCGCGCGGGCCGGGGCGCAGCATGTGGTGGCGTGCGAGATGGAACCGCTGATCGCCGAAATGGCACAGCAGATCGTCGCGCAGAACGGCTATGCCGATCGCATCACCGTCCATGCCAAGCCGTCCACCGACCTTGCCGTCGGGGTCGAGCTCGACGTGCCGGCGCAAATCCTCGTCTCCGAAATCCTCTCCAGCGACCTGCTCACCGAAAAGGTGCTGGACACGTTCGAGGACGCACATCGGCGCCTGCTCGCCCCCGACGCATTGGTGATCCCGCGCGCGGCGACCGCGATGGGCTGCCTCGTCGCGAGCGAGACGCTGGCCGATTACGCGTTTGTCGGCGAAGTGTCGGGGTTCGACCTGTCGCCCTTCACCGACTTCGCGCAGCAGCGGCTGCCGATCCATGGCACGATGACTGCGTGGCAGCGGTTATCCGACGACCACGAACTGGTTCGCCTCGACCTGACCCAGGCCAAGCATGACGCGGTGCTGACCCGCCTACGCATCCCGGTGACGGCGAGCGGCCGGGCGATCGGCATCGTCCAGTGGATGCATATTGACCTGTGGCCCGGCGTGACGTTCGACAACCACCCCGACCGCTACACCGATGGTGGCTGGCTGCAGATCCTGCACAGCTTTCCCACACCGGTCGATGTGATCGCGGGTGAGACACTCGACATCGCCGTCGGGCACGACCGGATCACG
Source organism: Sphingomonas sp. (assembly GCF_030145815.1). Taxonomy (GTDB): domain Bacteria; phylum Pseudomonadota; class Alphaproteobacteria; order Sphingomonadales; family Sphingomonadaceae; genus Sphingomonas. The sequence goes on along the minus strand of NZ_JAIXHL010000002.1, from coordinate 293,393 downwards.
CTGATCCTGCTGCCGCTGACGCAGTAGGGAGGCGCCGGAGGGGCCGCTCTCCGGCGCCATCATCTTACAGCCCGTCGACCGCCTTGCTGACGAGGATGTTCACCGCGACGCGGCGGTTCTGCGCCTTGCCTTCCTCGGTGCTGTTGTCGGCCAGCGGATCGGCTTCGGCCATCCCGGTCGGGGTCAGCATGCGATAGGGCTTCCACCCGCACGCCTGTTGCAGATGGTTGACCACCCGGCTGGCGCGCTTTTCGCTAAGTTCCTGATTGAGCTCCTCCGGGCCGGTCGCGTCGGTATAGCCGACCACCAGCAGCAGCGCATTCTCCATCGACCCGGCCTGGCTCGCGGCACTGCACAGCTCGGCCTTGGCCTGCGCGCTCAGCACCGCCTTGCCGGTGTCGAAGTTCACATTGGTCGTGCCCTTGACGTTATACTGGTCGATATCGCCGACCCGGCCGCGCAGCGCTTCGGTCGCGGCAGTCTGCTCGGCAAAGCCCTGGGAGGTGCCGCTGCGGATCATCGCGGCGGTCTTGAGATCCTTGTCGGCAAGCTTCACCTGCGCCGCAACCAGGCCGCCCTCGAACTGGCGCGTCTGCACGCTCACCGGCAGCCCGTTGAGCAGCGCGTCGCTGCCGCGCTTGGTCCGCCCAAGGCCGAGAAAGCCGCCGGACGAGCGAATCTGGGTCTCTTCGCTCACCGCGATCAGCGTCGGGGTGCCATCGGCGGCGGTCACCTGGATCTGGTTGCCCTGCCGCGCGGAGATCATCCCTTCGATCTCCGGTCCGGCCGGGAGCTGCGCCAGCGGCGGCAGCGCTGCGCCGGTGATGGTGACCTGCTCGCCCGATTGCAGTGGCGCTTCCTGCGCAACCAGCGCGCTCGGCGCAGTGGCAGCGAGCAGGGCGGTGAAGGCGAGGGCGCCGGCTTGGATGGAACGCATAGACATACTCCTGAAACTCAGCCCGTTACGGGGCTGCGGAGCAAAGCCCGCGTCGCGGCGAAGGTTCCGACGCCGCACCCCCGACTCCGGGCGGGCAGTGCGATCCGCGCGGCGGGTTGAGCAACTAGGGGGCGTAGGCCGATGTGGCCAAATGGAAAAGGCGCCGGAGTCGTCTCGGGCGCCTTTCCGTCAAATCACGTCTAGACCTTCAAGCCGCCTTGGCGCGGCTCTGGCGCTTGCGCTCGTGCGGGTCGAGGAAGCGCTTGCGCAGGCGGATCGTCTTGGGCGTAACCTCGACCATCTCGTCATCGTCGATATACGCGATGGCCTGTTCCAGCGTCATCTTCTTGGGCGGGGTCAGGCGGATCGCGTCGTCCTTGCCCGACGAGCGGACGTTGGACAGCTGCTTGGCGCGCATCGGGTTGACCTCAAGGTCGTCCGGCTTCGCGTTCTCGCCGATGATCATGCCTTCGTACAGCGCTTCGCCATGGCCGACGAACAGGATGCCGCGCTCTTCCAGCGTGTTGAGCGAATAGGCATTGGCCTCGCCCGCGCCGTTGGAGATCAGCACGCCGTTCTTGCGGCCCTCGATCGTGCCCTTGTACGGGCCGTATTTCTCGAACAGGCGGTTCATGATGCCGGTGCCGCGCGTGTCCGACAGGAACTCGCCATGGTAACCGATCATGCCGCGGCTGGGCGCGCTGAACGTGATGCGGGTCTTGCCGCCGCCGCTGGGGCGCATGTCGGTCATCTCGGCCTTGCGGATGTTCATCTTGTCGACGACCGTGCCCGAATATTCCTCGTCCACGTCGATGATGACCGTTTCATACGGTTCCATCTTCTGGCCGTCTTCTTCCTGAAGAAGCACGCGCGGGCGGCTGATGCCCAGCTCGAAGCCTTCGCGGCGCATCGTTTCGATCAGCACGCCCAGCTGAAGCTCGCCGCGGCCGGCGACTTCGAAGCTGTCCTTGTCAGCGGCTTCGGTCACCTTGATCGCGACGTTCGATTCGGCTTCGCGGAACAGGCGGTCGCGGATCATGCGGCTGGTTACCTTGGTGCCTTCGCGGCCGGCCATCGGCGAATCGTTGACCGCAAAGCGCATCGACAGCGTCGGCGGATCGATCGGCTGCGCCTGGATCGGCACGCTGACCGAGGTGTCGGCGATGGTGTTCGACACGGTCGCGACGGCCAGGCCGGCCAGCGAGATGATGTCGCCCGCCTGCGCTTCGTCGGTCGGGACGCGGTCGAGGCCGCGGAAGGTCATGATCTTCGACGCGCGGCCGCTCTCGATGACGTTGCCGTCCATGTCGAGCGCGTGGATCGGCTGATTGACCTTGAGCTTGCCGCTGGTGACGCGGCCGGTCAGCACGCGGCCGAGGAAATTGTCGCGGTCGAGCAGCGTGACGAGGAAGGTGAACGGCGCATCGACGTCCAGCGCGGGGGGCGGGACATGGTCGACGATCTTCTGGAACAGCGGGGCCAGCGTGCCCTCACGCCGGTCGGGATCTTCGCTGGCATAGCCGTTGCGGCCCGATGCGTAGAGCACCGGGAAGTCGAGCTGCTCGTCATTCGCGTCGAGGCTGACGAACAGGTCGAACACTTCGTCCAGCACTTCCTGAATGCGCTGGTCGGGGCGGTCGACCTTGTTGACGACGACGATCGGACGCAGGCCCAGCGCGAGCGCCTTGCCGGTCACGAACTTGGTCTGCGGCATCGCGCCTTCCGACGAATCGACCAGCAGGACGACACCGTCGACCATCGACAGGATGCGCTCCACCTCACCGCCAAAATCGGCGTGACCGGGCGTGTCGACGATGTTGATGCGGATCGAGTTTTCTTCGGTCCCATCGGGCGACCAGTCGACCGAGGTCGGCTTGGCCAGAATCGTGATTCCGCGTTCCTTTTCCAGGTCGTTCGAATCCATCGCGCGCTCTTCGACGCGCTGATTGTCGCGGAAGGTGCCGGATTGACGGAAAAGCTGGTCGACGAGCGTGGTCTTGCCATGATCGACGTGTGCGATGATCGCCACGTTGCGAAGATTCATACGAGTTCCTGGATGTCGCTGAAATGCGGTTCGGGCGCGCCAATAGCGGAAATTGTGCGGCGCGGGAAGAGCTTCAGTCTTTTCTGCGCGGCGCCCATTTCTCGACAATGTCGACGCGGACGTCCTTCAGCACCAGGCTGCGGCCGGTAATCGCGAACTCAAGCAGCGCTTCACCGCCGCTCGGACAGCAATTTCCGTCCTTGTCGCGCCACAGCTTGCTGGACGCGCCCATCCCCTCGAAATCATAATCGACGCCCTTCCAGATGCCGAAGCCCTTGGGCAGCTTGCCGGGTAGCGCATCGCGCCAGCTCTCGAGCTCGATATCCTGCCAGGCCTTGCTGGCGTCATCCCATTTGAAAAGCAGATCGGCATTGCCGTCGCCTGTTCCGGCCCTGCGCCCCGGCACCCAGATCATCCCGCCCTGCGTCATGCGCGGCGGTTCGTAGACGACGCCGTCGAACGACCATCCGATCAGATTGGCGGTGCCATGCCCGCTTTCCGCCCACAATACGATGCCCGCGCCGATGCCGTCTTCGCCCGATGCGCCGTCCATCATCTGCCAATGCACCGGCTGGCCGTCCTTGCGCCACAGGATGCCCGAGGCGGTCACCCCGCAGCCCTGGTCTAGCCATGTCGCCATGCACGTCTGGCTGCGGGCCGAGGGAGTCTTGATCATCTCCCGGACGCCCTGCGCCTGCTTCAGCGCCTTGTCATAGTCGGCGATGGCGTCGCGGAAGGTCTGTTCCAGTTCGACATCGCCCATCGGCTTGTCGTCATAGTTCAGCGCGGCGCGGATCGTGCGGAGCGTTGCATCGTGGCGTGCCTGCCAGGTCGCGGTGCGGTTGCCGAGCGCCATCACGGCGGCGAATTTATGCGCCAGTTCTGCGCGGAGCGGGGCGAGCGCGGTGCCCTTGCAGGCGCGCTTGCCATAAGTCTGTTGGCAAAGATCCGCTTGCGATGCCGAAGCGGGAACAACGAGGGCGGCAAGCAGGACCGCAACCAGATTAGCGCGCATGATGCTCCATGATCGGGGGCGCTTTTGTCGCAGGTTGGGCCTTCAGGCGATAGAGTTTCCCCGTATCGACGGCGGCGGGGCGTGCTTCGGAGGCCGAAGCCACCGGTACCCAAACCGCGATCGAACCGGCGATCATCATCCTGAGCCTGCGTTCCATCAGTCCTCCCTAACGCCGATATGTTAACGGTCCGCGTATCGCCAACCACTGACATATGCAGTCGGTTGCACCATGGCCAGAGTGTATTATATTTGCGATACACTTGAAGGCGACGCGGTTCCCGTTCATCTAGGGGAGAACCGCTGGAGGGATGGGATGTCGACCGAGACTGCGACTGCCGAAAAGACCGACGATCTGGTGCTGACTGCCCCAGAGCCGTTGAAGGAACGCCCGATCGAGAAAATGGCGGGTCTCGTGCCCGTCGACGAGGGGAAAAAGTCCGAGCTCGTCACCCGCGTCGAGAGCTTCATCGACGATCTGGTGGCGCAGGATGTGAACTCGCCCGAGTTCGGCAAGCGCGTCGACGCGATCACCGCGATGGGATCGAAGGAGATCCGCGACGCGGCGGGCCAGTCGAACCGCTTCCTCGACCGCCCGGTCCGCGCGATGGACAAGGATGTCGGCGTCGGCAAGGACCTGGCCGAGCTGCGCCGCGTGGTCGAGGATCTCGATCCTGGCAAGAAGGGCAGCCTGACCCAGCGCAAGAAGCTGTTCGGCATCATCCCGTTCGGCAATTCGCTGCGCAATTACTTCGACAGCTACAAGTCGAGCCAGGGCCATATCGCCGCGATCCTGAAGAGCCTGCAGTCCGGCAAGGACGAGCTGTTGATGGACAATGCCGCGATCGATGTGGAGCGGCAGAATCTGTGGGCGGCGATGGGTCGGCTGGAGCAGATGATCTATATCTCGAAGGAGATGGATCAGCGGCTGGAGGACAAGGCCAATGAGCTGGATCACAGCGATCCGGCCAAGGCCAAGGCGATCCGCGAGACGGCGTTGTTCTACACCCGCCAGCGCACGCAGGACCTGCTGACCCAGATGGCGGTGACGGTGCAGGGCTATCTTGCGCTCGATCTGGTCAAGAAAAATAACGTCGAGCTGGTGAAGGGCGTCGATCGGGCCAGCACCACCACGGTCGGCGCGCTGCGCACGGCGGTGACGGTGGCGCAGGCGCTGACGGCGCAGCGGCTGGTGCTCGACCAGATTACCGCGCTCAACACCACGACCGCGAACATCATCGATTCGACCGGCAAGCTGCTCAAGGACAATACCGGCCGCATCCATGAACAGGCGGCGTCGGCGACGATCCCGATCGAAACGCTGCAGCGCGCGTTCCAGAACATCTATGACACGATGGATGCAATCGACACGTTCAAGGTCAAGGCGCTCGACAACATGAAGACCACGGTCAACGTGCTGTCGACCGAGGTGGAAAAGTCCAAGGGCTATATCGCCCGGGCCGAGGGCGCGGCGCAGAACCAGATCGGCGGCGCCAACGACACGTTCAAACTGGAGGCTCTGTAACCACCCGTGCCGACCGAGATCGACCGCCAGATTGACCGCGCGAGCGAAGTCCTGAACCGCTCGCGCGAGCGCTATACGACGCTGAGTTCACGCGCGAAGAAGCGGCGCGAGGCCGAGATTTTCGGGCGGATCGGGCGCATCGCCGCGGCGGACGGCGCGATCTTGGTCGGTGCGCTGGTGGTCGGCTTGTTCATCCCGCTCGGGATGGGCGGCGCGTTGCTGGTGATGGCGGCGTTGATTGCGGCCACCCTGTTCTTTGGCCTGATGCCGACCAGCCGGGAAGCGATCCCCGAGCGCTTCGGCGAGGTGGCGCTGGCGTCGCTGCCGTTGCAGACCGAGGAGTGGCTGGATCGCCAGCGCCCGAGCCTGCCGGGGGCTGCGATGCCGCTGGTCGACGGGATCGGGGTCAAGCTGGACGTGCTCGCCGGGCAGCTCAAGGCGCTGAACGAAGCGGAGCCGGCGGCGGCGGAAGTGCGCAAGCTGGTCGGCGAGCAACTGCCCGAGCTGATCAAGGGCTATCAGCGCGTCCCTGAAAATCTGCGCCGGGTCGACCGGTTCGGCCAGTCACCTGACAAGCAACTGGTCGATGGTCTGGCGCTGATCGATCAGGAAATCGCGCAGATGTCGGCGCAGCTTGCGCAGGGTGATCTCGACGCGCTGGCGACGCGCGGCCGGTACCTGCAGATCCGCTATCGCGGCGATGACGAGGTCAGCGGATAGGCTTGCCCAGCGCCTCCACCGCCCTTGGCCGCAGGTGATCGGCGGCGGCGGCGTGGATGCCAGGGGTGGTGGCGAGCAGGCCGAAGCTTTCGCCGCGTGGGGTGTTGAAGCGGATTTTCTTGCCAAGCGCGTCGGTCACCGTCGCACCGGCCTCACGCGCGATCAGCACGGCGGCGGCGATGTCCCAGTCGGCGCCCCAGCGGAAGGTGGCGAGCAGATCGGCGTCGCCTGCAGCGACCATCGCCATGCGCAGCGCGATCGAATTGGGCTTGTCGACCGTGACCAGATGGCGGTCGACCTTGGCGAGATCGTCAGCCGGAACGCGCGCGCCGGTCAGGTCGGTGCGGTCGGACACGGCGATGGCCGCGCCGTCGCGGGTCGCGCCCTGACCCTTGACCGCCAGCCAATGTTCGCCGCGCACCGGGGCGTCGAGCACGCCGATCACCGGCTGGCCATCCTCGACCAGCGCGACCGAGACGGCCCAGCCCGGGCGCTTACGCAGGAAATCGCGGGTGCCGTCGATCGGATCGACCACCCAGACGCGTCGGCAGGACAGGCGGGCGAGGTCGTCGGCGGTTTCCTCTGACAGCCAGCCGGCGTCGGGGAGGAGGGCGGAGAGGCGGTTGCGGAGCAGCTCGTCCACCGCGAGGTCGACTTCGCACACGAAATTGTTGGGCGATTTTTCCCATTTCTCGACATCGGTGCCATAGCGGCCGAGCGCCAGCCGACCCGCTTCGGCGGCGATGGCGCTGACGGCGGCGGCGAGATCGTCAGCCACTGGCCACCGTCATCCCGTCGATCCGCAGCGTCGGCACGTTGATGCCATAGCGAAAGTTCAGATCATTGGCGGGGACCAGTTCGCGGAACATGGATTGCAGGGTGCCCGCGACGGTGAACTCGCTGACCGGCGTGGTGATGACGCCGCCCTCGATCAGATAGCCCGCCGCGCCGCGGCTATAATCGCCGGTGACGAGGTTGATTCCCTGGCCGATCAGTTCGGTGACGTACACGCCATAGTCGATATCGGCGATCAGCGACGCGACCGGGGTCTTGCCATTGGCGAGGTAGAGGTTGCTCGGCCCGACGCTGGGTGCGCCGCCGACGCCGCGCACGGCGTGGCCGGTGGGTTCGAGGCCGAGCTGACGCGCGGCGGCGCTGTCGAGCAGCCAGGTTTCCAGCATGCCGTCGCTGACCAGCTTCATCGGCGATACCGGCAGCCCTTCGCCATCGAACGGGCGCGAGCGCAGGCCGTGGGGGCGGTGCGGGTCGTCGACGATATCGATGCCCGGCGCGAAGATGCGGGTGCCCATCGCTTCGAGCAGGAAGCTGGTCTTGCGGGTGATCGCGCTGCCCGAGATCGCCCCGCTCAAATGGCCGAGCAGGCTGGATCCGACGCGCGGGTCGAGGACGATCGGCATCGCGCCACCCCGGACGCGCCCGGCACCGACGCGGGCAACGGCACGCTCACCGGCGCGGCGGCCGATCTCTTCGGCGGCGTCGAGCCGGGCGGCGTGGCGGGCGCTGTGATAGTCGTAATCGCGTTCCATCGCCCCGGCGTCGCCCGCGAGGACGCTGGCGGAAATGCTGTGGTTGGACGAGGCATAGGCACCGGCGAAGCCGTGGCTGGTGGCGAGCGCCCAGATGCTGCGGCTGGCGCTGGCACCTGCGCCCTCGCTGTTGGTCACGCCGGGGACGGCGCGGGCGGCGCGTTCGGCGATCAAGGCGGTTTCCTTGAGCGCGGCGGGGTCGCCCAGCGTGCCGTCATCCAGGTCGAGCTGCGGCACGTCGCCGTGCATCAGCCGCTCGACCGGGGCGAGGCCGGCCCATTCGTCCTCGGGAGCCTCGCGCGCCATTGCGACAGCGCGTTCGGCGAGGATGTCGAGTGCGGCAGGCGTCAGATCGGTGGTCGAGATGCTCGCCGAACGCTGGCCGCAGAACACGCGCAGGCCGAGTTCGAGATGTTCGGCGCGGTCGACATCTTCGAGTGCGTCGAGCCGGACCGACACCGACAGTGATTCGCCGGCGGAGAGCATCGCATCGGCGGCGTCGGCACCGGCGCGGGTGGCGCGGGCAATGGCGTCGTGGACGCGGTCACGGGCTTGATCGGGGGTCAACATCGACGCGATCTAGGAAGTACGGGGGCGAAGGTCAAAAGGCGCCGGTTCAAAAGGCAGTGGTCCCCACGACGAAACAGGCGGCGAACATCAGCAGCCCGGCATTGCGGTTCGAGCGGAAGCGGTGGAGCGCGTTGGCGCCGTCTGCGGGGGCGAGCGTGACGACCTGCCAGACCAGATGCAACGCCATCGGAGCGAGCGCGGCGAGGACGAGCGGGTCGGGGCGGACCTGCCACAAGGCGGCGCTCCACAGGCCGAGGGCGAGGGCGTAGAAGACCGCGACACCAGCCTTCACATTGCTGCCCAGACGACGGGCGGAGGAGCGGACGCCGACCAGCGCGTCATCCTCGACATCCTGCAGCGCGTAGATGGTGTCGTAGCCGATGACCCAGACGATGCACCCGGCATAGAGCAGCAGGCCGGGCAAGGGGAGTTCGCGCGTGATAGCCGCCCAGCCGACCAGCGCGGCCCAGGAGAAGACCAGGCCCAGCCATGCCTGGGGCCACCACGTAATCCGCTTCATGAACGGATAGGCTGCGACCAAGGCGAGGCTGGCAACCGCGATCCCGGCGGCGAAGGGGTTGAGCTGGACCAACACGACCAGCCCGATCAGGCACAGGAAGCCGAGCCACAGCCATGCGGCCTTCAGGCTGACCGCGCCGCTCGCCAACGGGCGGCTGCGGGTGCGGGCGACCTGTCGGTCGAGGTCGCGGTCGACGATGTCGTTATAGACGCAGCCTGCGCCGCGCATCGCGATGCTGCCGAGCAGGAACCAGAGGATCAGATCCCAGCGCTCGACCGCGCCGCCGGACAGAGCGATCGCCCAGGCTCCGGGCCAGAACAGCAGCCACCAGCCGATCGGGCGGTCGAACCGGGCGAGCAGGGCATAGGGGCGCGCGGCGGTGGGCAGCAGCGCCATCAGGCCGCTATGCTCCGTGTCGGGAACGGTCTGCGCTGGATCAGTCATGGGTGAACCTGACGACAAAGCGGACAAAGCGGACAAAAAAATGCGGGTTGTATGCGCGGTGTCAGGCTGGGGGAGGGGGCCGTTTCGGTCATGCCCTCTGCTGCCACAAGCGGCCGCTTGTAGGACAGCGAAAAGACGCCGGGTGACGAAGCATTTGGGGCGCGATATGGCTCGGCGATGATCGCCACCCCCGCCTGGCCGCCGCAATCGACCCCGCGCCTGTTCGTTGAGCCGACGCTGACGCAGGGCGAGCAGCGCCGCATCGACGGGCAGCAGGGCCATTACCTCGCCAGCGTGATGCGGCTGAAGGTCGGCGACCCGGTCAAGCTGTTCGACGACGCGACCGGCGAATGGCTCGGCGTTGCGAGCGAGGTGCGCAAGCGCGACGTGGTGCTGGAGGTGCGCGAGCGGCTGCGCGAACGCGAGGCGGTGCCGGACCTGTGGCTGTGCGCCGCGCCGATCAAGAAGGGGCGGATCGACTGGGTGGTCGAAAAGGCATGCGAGCTGGGCGTCGCCCGCGTCGCGCCGGTGCTGACGCGGCGCGCGGTGGTGGACAAATTGAACCTCGACCGGCTGCGCGCGCATATGGTCGAGGCGGCGGAGCAATGCGGCCGCACCGCGCTTCCCGACCTCGCCGAACCGGTGAAGCTGGCGGCACTGCTGCGCGACTGGCCGGCAGGGCGGACGCTGTTCTTCGCCGACGAGACCGGCGGCAAGCCCGCGCTGGAGGCCATGAAGGCGCATCCGGGACCGGCGGCGATCCTGATCGGCCCCGAAGGCGGCTTCGACGCCGAGGAGCGCGAGGCGATCCTCGCGGCACCGGGGGCTGTCGGGATTTCGCTTGGCCCGCGGATCTTGCGCGCCGAGACTGCGGCGGCGGCGGCGGTGAGTTTGTGGATGGGCGCGGCGGGGGATTGGTGAGCATTGGAGCAAGTGACGCGCTTTACGCGTTGATAAAGCGGAGTCGTAATGCTCAGAGCAGGTGACTATCATCCAGGGCATGACCCTTGCAGTTCCATCTCTCTCTGCTGGTACATTATTCGTTTCCCTGGACTTGCCTACGCCGTGGCCGGTCCCGCACCCTATTTTGTTCATGGAATACCAGCTTCTGGATGGGTTCTTACTCATCGGAGCGAGGCCAAATGGGACTATAGAAGCCACTCTCCGGTCTCGCGAAGAAGGGGTGGGCGGATTTATTGATAGCTTGGCCACTCCCGAAATCCACGTCGAGGCCAACCCGATCGCCATTATCTGCGTGATCTGGGAGAACAGTAAAATATCTGAATTGGAAGTGAACCGTCATTCGATATTTCCAAATACCGAATTTACAGGGCCATTAATTATAGACGACAAAGAGCCGGGTGATAATGTCGATTATGCGATAGAAAATGGAAAAGCCCAGGAAAGTCGTTACTTAACATTGCAGCAAATTCGGGATCAACCAAAAAGAAAGGCGGGGGGAAGAAATTATCTACTTTCCGCCCTTAATGATGAGTCGGAGCAGTTAGAAGATCTCATTGACGCCTTAAAAAGAGGGAGGGAGGCTCATGTTCTTGGGCTTGCATCGCGCCTTCGCCTGCTGATTATCGACAAGCCTCTGGGGCTTCTGCAACACTGTGCGGCGTTTGATAAATTGCCACTCATAGTTTTTTGCGGCCGGGATCCTGAATTAACATTATCAATCGACAGTGTAATAACCTTTCAACCACCTGCGTTGGCTAAGCCGACTTTATTTAAATCCAACCCCGTTGATTTGGATGTGTGGTTACGATTTCCTGCTTTGACTATAAAAGGAAAAACATACTCTCATCGCGATGTTATAAAGGACATCGGTGATACCATTGGTTCGCATAGAGATCGGGGTATCACAAATGTAGTTCAGGCTTTTCAAATGCTAAGAACGCAGGATGCAAATCGCTATAGAGAGATTCAGAGATACATTATGGAAACTGCTCAGGTAGTTCTCCATCTAAGCCATTTCGTGCTTTCATCATACGAAAATTCAAATAAATCTTGATTTGTTCGAAAAATGATTTCTGTTAACAGTCTCTATCGCGGGCGCTTCCCCGCTTGACCGTCCGAATAGCGCGGAACGCAAGATTGCGAGCGCTTGCAACCAAGCGGAGGTAAAACCCCCGCATTTCCCATCCCGATTTGGGTGTTTCATCCCCCCTTTCGCAGATCGTTTCGCGCGCCTAAATGCGCGCGATGAGCACAAAGACGGTTTCAAACAGCAACGCGCCTGTCATCGAGAGCCGTCAGATGCTCCTCGACTATTTCGCCGGGGGCGAAAAGCCGGCGGAGCGCTGGCGCATCGGTACCGAGCATGAGAAGTTCGTCTATGCGATCGGCGACAATCACGCGCCGTCTTATGACGAGCCGGGCGGCATCCGCGACCTGCTCGCCGAGCTGACCCAGTTCGGCTGGAGCCCGGTCGAGGAGGGGGGCAAGGTGATCGCGCTGTCCGGTCCGGACGGGACGGTCAGCCTGGAGCCTGCCGGACAGCTCGAACTCTCCGGCGCGCCGCTCGAGAATTTGCACCAGACCTGCGCCGAGACCGGGCGGCACCTGCAACAGGTGAAGGCGGTGGGCGAGAAGCTGGGCATCGGCTTCCTTGGCCTTGGCATGTGGCCGGACAAGACGCGCGCCGAGCTGCCGATCATGCCCAAGGGCCGCTATGGCATCATGCTCAACCATATGCCGCGCGTCGGGTCGCTCGGCCTCGACATGATGCTGCGCACCTGCACGATCCAGGTGAACCTCGATTATTCGAGCGAGGCGGACATGGCGCAGAAGTTCCGCGTCGGCCTCGCGCTACAGCCGCTGGCGACCGCGCTGTTCGCCAATTCGCCGTTTACCGAGGGCAAGCCGAACGGGATGCTCTCCTATCGCTCGCACATCTGGTCGGACACCGATCCGCACCGCACCGGCATGCTGCCGTTCGTGTTCGAGGAGGGGTTCGGATACGAGCATTATGCCGACTATGCGCTCGATGTGCCGATGTACTTTGTCTACCGCGACGGGCGCTACATCGATGCGGCAGGGTTGAGCTTCCGCGACTTCCTCAAGGGCGAGCTGTCGGTGCTGCCGGGCGAAAAGCCGACGATTGACGATTGGGCAGACCATCTGTCGACCGCCTTCCCCGAAGTGCGGTTGAAGACCTTCCTCGAAATGCGCGGCGCCGATGGCGGGCCGTGGGGGCGGATCTGTGCGCTGCCGGCTTTGTGGGTCGGGCTGCTCTATGATCAGGGCGCGCTGGATGCGGCATGGGATCTGGTCAAGGACTGGGACATGGCCGGGCGGCAGACGCTGCGCGACAGCGTGCCGCGACTTGGCCTCGACGCGCCGCTGCCCGGTGGCGGCACGCTGCGCGATATCGCCGGGCAGGTGATCGACATCGCCGGGGCAGGCCTGACGGCGCGCGCGCGGCTCAATTCGGCGGGGGACAGCGAGAATGGCTTTCTCGACCCGCTGCGTGAGATCGTGCGGAGCGGCAAGGTGCCAGCCGAACTGCTGCTCGACCGCTATCACGGCGAGTGGCAGGGCGATGTCAGCCGGATCTATGCGGAGACGCGCTTCTAGGGCTTCGTGGCCGCCAGCTGCCACGCCGCGCGGACCTGAAGCGCGTAGACGCCGGAGAATTGCTTCAGCTCGCGCTGCGCTGCCGGGCCATAGTCGGCAAAGGCGGCGGCGCGCTCCAGCCCGGCCTGGCCGACGGCGCGGAATTGCGACCGCGCGGTCGCCGGGTCGCCGCTCAGCAGCTTGAGCATCCCCCAGGTCAGCTCCGCCTGTACCCGGTCGATATGCGTCGGGGCGAGGCCGGCGCGGATGATCGTCAGACCGCGTTCGATTGTCGCGATCGATTGCGGATCGCCCTGGCGCAGCTGCGTCATGCCGGTGAACAGTAGCACCCGGCCATATTGCGGGTGCTTTTCCCCGACCGAATCGCGCACGGAAAACTCGGCGGTGCTTAGCGCGCCGGCGGCTTCTTTGAGCTTGCCCTGAAGCAGCAGATTTTCGCCGTAGCGCAGCCAGGCGGCCGCGGTTTCGGGGTGCTGGGCAAAGAGCTTGCCCCGCAATGCCCACGCCCCCGTACGCCGCAGCGGCTCGGCCTCGGCGTAACGGCCCAGCGCCTCGAGCAGCGTCGCAATGGCGAGTTGCGCGCGGGCGGTGTCAACATGCTTCTCGCCCAGCTTTTCGGTGCGCAGTGCCAGCGCGGTGCGGGCGAAGGCGAGGCCGTCCTCGGGTGCCACCACGGCCGCAAGATCGAGGTAGACGCGCGCGGACTGGAGCGGGTCGGCGCGGCTCGCAGTGAGGCGGCTAAGGAGGTCTCGACCCAGCGCTTCGGCTTCCTGACGGCGGTCCATTCGGGTCAACAGCTGCATGATACGCGTGTCGGCATCGATCCGTGCGACCGGATCGCGCAGCCGCGCACGCGCATCGCGATAGAGCGGCTCCGCCGCGTCGAACCGACCGAGCTGCGTATGCGAGTCGGCAAGTGTCAGTGCCAGCGAGACGGTGAGCGGGTCGGCGGGGCCATAGGCGGCCAGTGCCTCGTCATAGGCCTCGCGTGCGGGCTTTGCCCCTTCGTCGGGAGACGGGGAGTCGGTGAATGCCGCAGCGTGCTTGCCCTTGGCGCGCAAGCGCCAGCGTTTGTCGGCATCGCTCCGGCCATGTTCTTCGAGCAGCGCGACGGTGCTGCCATAATTCTCGGCAGCCTCACGATAGATCCGGCCCGAGGCGAGGGCCGCGTCGCCGAGCACTTCGCTGGCCTCGGCAAGGTCGATCCAGAGGCGGCGGACCTGTTCCTCGCCACGCACGAGCGCGGCGGCATCGGCTGGGGTGATGGTGCCGTTGCGGCGACGGAAATCGAGCGGGGCGACGCGGTCTGCGGCAGCATCATGCGCGTCTGTAGCGGCGCGGCGGGCAGCTTGGGCGAGCGCGTGCGCGGCGGCGGGGTCGGTGGCGAGCAGAGCGCGGGCGCGGGCGAGCTGGAGCGCGAAACAGCGGTCGGCTGGTTCCGGCTTTGCGAGGCACGCGTCGAGCGCCGCCTGAACCTTGTCCGCAGCTTTCGGAACCGGCGCGCGTTCGGACGCCTGCGCCGGGGCGGTGACAAGCAGCAGGGAAAGCAGCAAGCGCATGCGGGCCAGACTATCAGCCTGTCCCGTTCATGCCAGCGACAATCCCTGTCAGCCGATGCGCAGCCCCATTGCCTGCTGCACATCGCGCAGCAGCGGCGCGGCGAGGGTGGCGGCGCGCTGCGCGCCCTTGCGCAGTTCGGCATCGACCGCGCCCTTGTCGGCGATCAGGCGGACCATTTCGTCGCGGATCGGGCCGAGCTTCGCCACGGCGAGGTCGGCGAGTGCGGGCTTGAAGCTGCCGAAACCTTGCCCGGCATATTCGGCGACGACATCCTCCGGCGTGCGGTCGGCGAGCGCGGCGAAGATGGTGACGAGGTTTTTCGCCTCGGGCCGGTCCTTGAGCGACTCCCAGCTTTCCCCCATCGGCTCCGGGTCGGTCTTGGCCTTGCGGAATTTCTGGGCAATCGCGTCGTCGTCATCGACGAGGTTGATCCGCGCCGCATCGGACGGGTTCGACTTGGACATTTTCTGCGTCGCATCGCGCAGCGACATGATGCGCGGCGCGGCCTTGCTGATCAGCGGTTCGGGCTCGAGCAGCAGGTCGGTCTTGTAGTCGAGGTTGAACTTGGCGGCGATGTCGCGCGCCAGCTCGAGATGCTGCTTCTGGTCCTCGCCGACGGGCACATGCGTCGCACGATAGAGCAGGACGTCGGCGGCCATCAGCACGGGGTAGTCGTACAGCCCGACGCTCGCGCCCTCACGGTTCTTGCCCGCCTTGTCCTTGAACTGGGTCATGCGGTTGAGCCAGCCGACGCGGGCGACATTGTTGAGCAGCCAGGCGAGCTCGCTATGCGCCGGAACGCGCGCCTGGTTGAACAGGATCGAGCGGCTGGGGTCGATGCCGCTGGCGATCATCGCGGCGCTAACCTCGAACGTGCTGTCGGTGATCGCCGCCGGCTCGCTCCATTCGGTCAGCGCGTGAAGGTCGGCGATGAAGTACATCGACTCGCCGCCCGCCGCCTCGACATCGGCCTGCATACCCACCCATTGCTTGATCGCGCCGAGATAGTTGCCGAGGTGGAGATTGCCGGTTGGCTTGATGCCGGAAACGACGCGCATGAGTGAGGGTCCAGACCTTAGGTTGCTTTGCGGCGCACCAGCGCCTTGATGTCACTCGGCCGGAACGCGCCGGTTGCGAAACACGCGACCGCGTACACCACGCATCCGGCGCCGACCAGCACCGTCATCGCCCCGGTGCGGATCGTCCAGGCTCCGTGCGTGTAAGGCGTGAACAGGTCGTTGAGGAAGAACATCACCGCGCCCATCGCGACCGCCGCGCCGACCAGCCGCCAGACGCGGCGGCGCAATTGCGGATCGGCGTCGAAATGGCCGCGCTTGACGAGCGTGCGGTAGAGCAGGGCGACATTGACCCAGGCTGCGATCGCAGTGGCGAGCGGCGGACCCATATGCTTGAGCGGAACGATCAGCGCGAGGTTGAGCACCAGATTGATGCCGATCGAGATCGTCGCATAGCGCACCGGCGTCTTGGTATCCGACCGGGCGTAGAAGCCCGGGGTCAGCACCTTGATCAGGATGTAGGCGGGCAGACCGACGGAGAAGGCGGCGAGCGCCTGCGCGGTGGCGCGGCTGTCCTCGGGCGTGAACGCGCCATGCTGGAACAGCGCCGCGACGATCGGCACGCCGCACACCACCAGCGCGACGGTGGCCGGGAGGGTGAGGAACAGCGCCAGTTCCATCCCGCGATTCTGCGTGTGCATCGCCGCGCCGTCATTCCCCGCACCCAGCTGGCGCGCGATAGTGGGAAGCAGCACGGTGCCAAGACCGATGCCGATCAGGCCGAGCGGGAGCTGGTTCAGCCGGTCGGCGTAGTAGATGTAGGACACCGACCCCTCGACCAGCAGGCTGGCGGCGAGCGCGGTCGAGATGACGAGATTGATCTGATACGCTCCCGCACCCGCCGCTGCCGGGCCGATCAGCTTGAGCAGTTTTTTCACGTCCGGGCTGAGGCGGGGGAGGCGGAGCTTGAGCTTCACCCCGGCGGCGCGGCAGGCGAGGATCAGCCACAGCAGCTGCAGTGCGCCCGACACGGTCACCGCAATCGCCTGATTGCGTGCAGTCAGCAGCGTGTCGTCGGTGTGGAAGAACAGCAGCGCCACGATCAGCGTCGCGTTGAGCAGGATCGGCGCCGCGGCATTCACCCAGAATTTGTTGAGCGAATTGAGGATGCCGCCGAGCAATGAGACGAGGCTGATGAGCAGCAGATAGGGGAAGGTGATCCGCGACAGTTCGACCGCATAGGCGAACTCGCCGGGGCTGGCCTCATTGAACCCGCCCGACAGCGCCCACACCACCGGGAATGCGGCGATCTCCATCACCGCGGTGATCAGGATCAGGATCGGCAGGAGAACCGACAGCGCCTCTTCCGCAAAGGACAAGGCGGATTTGGTGTCGCCGCCGGACTCGCCGACCTTCTTGCTGAACATCGGCACGAACGCGGCGCTGAACGCCCCTTCGGCGAACAAGGCGCGGAAGAGGTTGGGCAGGCGGAAGGCGATCAGGAAGGCGTCCGACGCGAAGCTGGCGCCGACATAGCGCGCGAACAGCGAATCGCGGACCAGCCCCAGCACCCGGCTGACGAGCGTCAGCCCGCCGATCGACCCGAGTGCCTTGACGAGATTCATGGATTCCCCGCCCTTTATCTCAATCCTCCCCCGCCAGGGGGAGGTGGCGCCGAAGGCGGCGGAGGGGGAGGACGGCTGTGTCCTCTAACCTCTTGCCGCAGTGGTTCCGCCCCCTCCGTCAGCGCTGCGCGCTGCCACCTCCCCCTGGCGGGGAGGATTGGAGGGGGCGAACACCTTTACGCCTGGCCGGCCTCGCCGCCCAGCATGCCCTGCGCGTCGTGCTGCGCGCGCTGCTGTTCATACAGGCCGTTAAAGTCGATCGGCTCGAGCATCAGCGGCGGGAAGCCGCCGTCGCGGACGGCATCGGCCAGCACGCGGCGCGCGAACGGGAAGAGCAGGCGCGGCGCTTCGCCGAGCAGGAAGGGCTGGAGATGCTCGTCCGGCACGTTGCGGATCGCGAACAGGCCCGAATAGGACAGGTCGACGATGAACGCGACCTGCTCTTCCATCGTGGCGCGGACATCGATCTTCAGCGTCACTTCATGGACGTCCTGTGCCACTTCGGCCGCGCCGATGTTGAACTGAACGTCGAACGCGGGCTGGCCCTGCACCTGATAAATTGCCGGCGAGTTCGGATTCTCGAACGAGAAGTCCTTGATATATTGCGAGATCACGCCGACCGACGGGGCGGTGTCGGCGCCATTCGCCTGGGGAGCTGCGGTGTCGGGCGTGTCCATGGTCGTCAAACTTCCTTGTCAATATTCGGGATACTTGTCGCGGCGACCCGCGTTGCGATGACGGTCGCGACTAGCAGGGGCGCTTGAGCGTTTCAACGGGCGTGCACCGCGCAGCAGACCGGATTTGAAACGCGGCGGTTTCCCGCCTATGTTGGAGCGAAGAAAGAAGGTGCCCAAGTGTATCTAGTGATCCTGTTTGCCGCGATTGCCGCGTTCCTCGCGCTCCGCCTCTACTCGGTGCTGGGCAAGCGCACCGGGCATGAGCAGCCGCTGCCCAAGCCGGCTGAAGAACGCATCGGCGCGCCGCAGATGCCGCGCACGATCGACATGCCCGCCGAAGTGCGTGACGCGGGTCCTCGACCGCTGGAGAGCGGTGCCGAGGGCGGCCTGCGCGCGCTGGTCGCTGCCGACCCGTCGTTCGATGTGGGGCAGTTCGTCGAGGGCGCGAAATCCGCCTACCGCATGATCCTCGAGGCGTTCTGGAAGGGCGACCGCGAGACGCTCGACTGGCTGGTCGATGACAATGTGCGCCATGACTTCATTGCCGCGATCGACGCGCGCGAGGCGGCGGGCGAGACGCTCGACAACCGTCTGATCAGCATCGAGCGCGCGACCATCTCCGACATCGCGCTCGACGGCCGCGTGGCGCGGATCACGGTCCGTTTCGACGCCGATATCGCGGCGATCACCCGTGACAAGGACGGCAACGTCATCGCCGGGTCGCTGAGCGATGCCGTGCAGACGCACGATGCCTGGACGTTCAGCCGCACGCTGGGCAGCGGCGATCCGAATTGGAAGCTGAGCGACACCGACGAAGTTTGATCGGGCATAAAGGGGTTAGGTGATGCGCGCTTGGGGGGTAGCGGCTTGCGCCGCGCTGTTGGGCGCGTGTTCGTCCGGGGTGGTTCCGGCGGGTCGTCCCGCGACCGGCGGTACTGCACCCGCGCGCGCCGCACCGTCCTCCGGCGTTCCGGTGCGCCAGCCGGTTGCGGCGACACCGCTGACCCCGGCTCCTGCCGCACCCGTTCCGGCGGGCGTTACCACCGCTGCCGCCGCCGGATTGCTCGCAGGTCCGGCGGTCGATGACCTGCCGATCACAATGGCCGCCGCAGCGCGTGCGCTCGGTGCGTTCAAGCTCAGCTGCGCGACACTTGTTCGTCGTACCGACGCGACCGGCCTCACGCGCGGCGCAGACTGGCAACCCGCCTGCGATGCCGCGCGGACCACTCAGGATCGCGATGCCGCGACCTTTTTCGCGCGGTATTTTGAGACGGTGCAGGTCGCCGACGGCAAGGCATTCGCGACCGGATATTACGAACCCGAAATCGCCGGATCGCGCACCCGCCGCCCCGGCTATGAGGTGCCGGTCTATGCCCGCCCGTCCGATCTGATCGATGTCGATCTCGGCAGCTTTACCGACACGCTGGCGGGCAAGTCGATCCGTGGCCGCGTCGAAGGTACCAAGTTGGTGCCCTATCACGACCGTACCGCGATCGAGCAGGGCGCGCTGGCCGGGCGCGGGCTGGAAATCGCTTGGGCGGCCGATCCGGTCGAATTGTTCTTTCTGCAGATCCAGGGTTCGGGCCGCCTGCGCCTGCCCGATGGCGGGGTGATGCGCATCGGCTATGCCAGCCAGAATGGGCGCGACTATACCGGGATCGGCAAGCTGATGCTAGACCGCGGGCTGGTGCAGCGCGGGCAGGCGTCGATGCAGGGCATCATGGCCTATCTGCGCGCCAACCCCGAAGAGGGGAAGGCGATCATGCGCGAGAACAAGAGCTATGTGTTCTTCCGCGAGCTGACCGGGGCCGGGCCGCTCGGCGCGCTGGGGATTCCGGTGACCGCGCAGGCGACTGTGGCGACCGATCCGAAATTCGTGCCGCTCGGCGCGCCGGTGTTTCTGTCGATGGATCGCCAGGACGCCAACGGGCTGTGGATCGCGCAGGACACGGGCGGCGCGATCAAGGGCTCCAACCGGTTCGACACCTTCTGGGGTGCGGGCGACGATGCCCGTGCGATTGCCGGCGGCATGGCCGCGCGCGGCACCGCGTGGCTGTTGCTGCCCAAGGGGACGCTCGCGCGCCTCGGCGCCGCGCGCGACTGATCCATGGCCCGCCCGCCGCGCGCGCTTTCGCCCGAGGAGCGGGCGTTGTGGCAGCGCGTGATTTCCAGTGTGACGCCGATTGCGCGGGCCAAACCGGTCCCAGCCCCGCCGGTCGTGCCGTTTGCCGCACCGGTGGCTGCGCCTGTACCTGATCCAGAACCGGTGAAACGCGTGAAGGGCCGGGTCCCGCCGCCGCGCCAGCCCGCACCGCCGCCCCCGCCCAAGCCGCCGCGCGACACGCTGGACGGCGGCTGGGACCGGCGCCTGTCGCGCGGGCTGGTTGCGCCGGAAAGTTCGATCGACCTGCACGGTCATACGCTGGCCAGCGCGCATGCGCTGCTCGACCAGGGGCTCGCGCGCGCGATTGCGCGTGGCGACCGGGTGTTGCTGCTGATCACCGGGAAGCCGCCGCGCCCGGAGTCGGAGCGGCCGCACGCGCGCGGTGCGATCCGGGCTGCGGTGGGGGACTGGCTTGCCGCATCTCGCCATGCCGATGCCATCGCCGCCGTGCGCCCCGCGCACCCGCGCCACGGTGGACAGGGCGCGCTCTATATCATCCTGCGTCGATTTCGGTCGCCCGCTCGAAATTTTTAACTCTTTGCCTGCATACCCATCTCCAAGAAGCCGGATGGTCCGGCTGGCGTGGGGGATCGCGCAACCGCAATGGACGGATTTTCGCTCAAAAGCCGCGCGATTGCGTTCGCGCTGTGTGCGGGGGCGTTCGTCTTCATTCTTGCGCTCGCCGCCACGACGCGCGGGCCGTTCGACGTGGCGAGTGCGAGCCGCGCACTGATTGCAGCGATCATCTGTGCCGCGATGTGCTGGGCCTATGCCGAGCGCACCATCGCCTCGACTGCGGCAGCGATCGACGCAGCGATCGAGCGGCTGACCCGCGCCGCCAATGGCGACCTGCAAAGTGAAATTCCGGAAGAGGTGGAGCAGTGCGTTCCGCCGCTGGCGCGGGCGATGGACGGTCTGTTCCGCCAGCTGCACAGCAATCTGGACAGCGTCCAGCGACTCGCGCTTTACGATCCGGTCACCGGCCTGCCCAACCGCACCCATTTTCGCCGCAGTTGCGAGCGGATGCTGGCCGAGCTGCCGCAGGATGCGATGGCGGCATTGTTCTTTATCGATCTCGACCGGTTCAAGGCGGTGAACGATACGCTGGGCCATGCCGTCGGCGATCAGCTGCTCGGCATGGTCGCGAACCGGCTGCGCGCGGTGGCCGACCGCTTCGCGATCGAGGGCGATGCGCGCCAGCCGCTGATCGGTCGCCTGTCGGGCGACGAGTTCACCATCTATTTCCCCGAGCTGGGCCATGTCCGTGACGCCGACCGGGTCGGTCGCGGCATCCTGTTCGCGCTGTCCGAACCGTTCGATCTGGCCGATCAGGAAGTGTCGATCGGCGCATCGGTCGGCATCGCGATCCGGCCCGAGCATGGCACGTCGCTGACCGACCTGATGCGCGCCGCCGACGCGGCGATGTACCACGCCAAGGCCAAGGGTCGCGGGCGCGCCGAGCATTTCACCGACCACCTCGCCAACGAGATCGCTGAGCGCGCGTTGCTGGAGAGCGACCTGCGCATGGCCGTCGAGCGCGACCAGTTCACTCTGGTCTATCAGCCGCAGATCAGCGCGATGGACGGTCGCATCGTCGCCGCGGAGGCGTTGCTGCGCTGGCAGCATCCGACGCGCGGGCTGTGCCTGCCGGGCAGCTTTATCGGGCGTGCCGAGGAAACCGGCCTGATCGTCGAGATTGGCGAATGGGTGGTCGAGCATGTCGCCGCGACGATCGCGCGCTGGGGGGCGCTGGGCATCGAACAGCGGATGGCGGTCAATATCAGCCCGCGCCAGCTCGATCACGCCGCCTTTTTCCGTCGGTTGCGTGAGGCGATGCAGGCCGCTGGTGCGCCCGCGCGGCTGCTGGAGCTGGAGATTACCGAGACGCTGGCGATGCACTGCTCGCGCGAGGTGATCGATGCGATCGCGGCGCTGCGCAGCGATGGCGCGACGGTGGCGGTGGACGATTTCGGCACCGGCTATTCGAACCTCGCCCGCTTGCGCGACCTCCCGCTCGACCGCGTGAAGCTCGACCGCAGTCTGGTCGAAAATGTCGCGACCAGCGCCGAGGCGCGCACCATCGCGCACGCCGTGATCGGCCTGATCCACGGCATCGGGTGCGAGGTCGTGGCCGAGGGGATCGAGACCGAGGCGCAGCTGGAAGTGCTGCGCGTGATCGGCTGCGACATTCTGCAGGGCTATGTCATCGCCAAGCCGATGGCTGAGGATGCGTTTCTCGAATGGGCGAGCGCCGCGCCGCGACTGGCGCTGCGGGCGTAAGCCCTACCTGAACACTCGCCCCAAAACCCCCGCATAGATCCGCGTCAGCGTGTGCAGGTCGTCCAGCGCGACCGCTTCGTCGAGCTTGTGCATCGTCGCGTTGAGCAGGCCGAATTCGACCACCGGGCAGATACGCGACAGGAAGCGCGCGTCGGACGTTCCGCCGCTGGTGGACAGTTCCGCCTCGACCCCGGTTTCCGCGCGGATCGCATCGGCGACCAACGTGGACAGCTCACCCGGCTGGGTCAGGAACGCTTCGCCATAGACGCGGCCGCGCACGATTCCGGCGGGGGCGTGCGTGTGGACGATGTCCTGCACCCGCGCGATCAGGTCGTGGCCGCGATGCTGGTCGTTGAAGCGGATCGAGATGCGCGCCTTGGCCCGGCCGGGGATGACGTTGGTCGCGGGGTTGCCGACCTCCAGGTCGATGACCTCGATATTCGACGGCTGGAACCAGTCGGTGCCTTCGTCCAGCACGATGGCGTCGATCTCGGCCAGCGCGCGGACGAGGCGCGGGATCGGATTGTCGGCGAGATGGGGGTAGGCGACATGGCCCTGCCGCCCCGGCACCTCGATATCGATCACGGTCGATCCGCGCCGCCCGATCTTGATCGTGTCGCCGAGGCGGTGGGCGGAGGTCGGCTCACCGACGAGGCACAGGTCTGGGGTCAGGCCACGTGCCACCATCCGATCCATGATCGCGAGCGTGCCATAGGTGGCCGGGCCTTCCTCATCGCCGGTGATGATCAGACTGACAGTGCCGGAGGCGGGCAGGGGGGCGAGTGCCGCCACGAACGCCGCGATTGCGCCTTTCATGTCCACCGCGCCGCGTCCGTAGAGCAGGTCGCCGCGCACTTCCGGCTCGAACGCGCCGCTTGCCCAGCCTTCGCCCGGCGGCACCACGTCGAGATGTCCGGCAAAGGCAAAATGCGGCCCCGGACCGGCGCTGCGGACGGCGAGGAGGTTTTCGACCGGCCCGTCGGGCGCCTCACCCGCCACGAACCGCTCGACAGCGAAACCGAGCGGGATCAGCGCAGCCTCCAGCACGTCGAACACAGTGCCCCGCGCGGGGGTGATGCTGGGCGCGGCGATCAGCGCCTTGGTCAGGTCGACGACATCGGGCATATTCGCTCCTTCACTGGGAGGCTCCTTTGCCCAAGCTCGACCTCGACACAATCCCGCAGACCAATGCGACCGGCTATCCGGCAGAATATGCCGATGTCGTGCAGGGCCGCTGGTACCGCCGCCTCGCGCCCGCAGCGGGGCTGACCGACTTCGGCGCGAGCCATGTTACGCTCAAGCCCGGCGCATGGTCCGCGCACCGCCACTGGCATGAGGGCGAGGATGAGCTGGTCGTGATGCTGGCGGGCGAAGCGGTGCTGGTCGACGACGCGGGCGAGCATGTGATGCGCCCCGGCGACGTCGCGGCCTTTCCCAAGGCCGATGGCAACGGCCATGTCCTGCAGAACCGCAGCGACGCCGATTGTGTGTTCGTCGCGATCGGCCGCCCGGCGGCGAGCGACTGCCATTATCCCGATATAGACATGCATCTCGCGAATGGCGTCGGGTTCAGGCGGAAAGACGGGGGCGGGTTCTAGACCGGCGCCTGCTCGAACTGTTCGATCACCCATTCCTCTTCCTGCGCGCCGGCGATCCAGTCCTGCATGAAGGGATGCTGGAGCACCGCGTTCATGTATGCCGGGGCGAAGCGTGCGACGGGGAGCGAGTAGGTGACGAAGCGGGTCACGACCGGCGCGAACATCACGTCGACCGCGCCGAACTGGCCGAACAGGAATTCGCCATCGCCGCCATAGCGCGCGCGGGCCTGCGCCCATAGCTCCATGATCCGCTGAATGTCGTGCATCACGTCTTCGTCCGGGGTTTTGGGCGGATAGACCTGTCGGATGTTCATGCTGTGCTTGCGGCGCAGCGCGGCATAGCCCGAATGCATCTCGGCCGCCATCGACCGCGCCATCGCGCGCGCGGCGGGATCGGTCGGCCAGAATTTGTCGCCGCCCGACTTTTCGTTCAGATATTCGACGATGGCGAGGCTGTCCCACACCACCGCGTCGCCATCCCACAGGATCGGCACCTTGCCCGATGACGGCGCGAACTCGTCGCCCTCGCGCCGTTTGTCCCAATCCTGATCGTAGAGCGGGACGACCACTTCCTCGAACGGAAGCCCGGAGAGCTTGCATGCGAGCCAGCCGCGCAGCGACCAGGAGGAATAGGCCTTGTTGCCGATGAAGAGCTTGAGCATCGCGCGGGGATAGCGGCGGGGCGGGGATGGGGCAACCTGTCCACTATGGTCGAAGCGGCGGCGGTGGTAGACGGTCGCCATGACCCACGTCACCGTCTGGTACGACGGCCAATGCCCGTTGTGCGTTCGCGAGATCGCGCTGATGCGTCGACTCGAGCGGCGTGGGCGAATCGCGTTCGTCGCGATCGAGGGGCTGGGCGATGGCGCATGCCCGGTCGATCGGGCGGAGTTGCTCGCCCGCTTCCATGCGCGGGAGAATGGCCGATTGCTGTCCGGCGCGGCGGCATTCGCGGCGATGTGGCGCGCGATCCCGCTGCTCCGCCCGCTGGGGCTGGCGGCGCGTAACCATGTGGTGCTCGCGCTGCTGGAGCGCGGCTATCGCGCATTCCTGCGCGTCCGACCCCGTCTCCAGCGCTGGGCGAGACGCGTTCCGCCCGCCTGACCATTTCGCTTGCACGGCGGCCGCTGACGCGACAGGTTGCGCGCCGGGGCCGGTTGCGCAGGGGGAAGTAATGTCACGTAAGTTCATGATCTTGGCCGCTGGTCTTGCGACGATCGGTGCCGCGCCGGCGGCGCAGAATCCGTCGCCCGCACCGGCCCCTGCGCGCGCCGCGCCCGCGCCCCTGCCGGTCGAGGTATTTGCCCAGCTGCCGCAGATCGAGAATCCGGCGCTGTCGCCCGATGGCACGCGGCTGCTCGCCCGGGTCGCGCGTAACGGGCAGATGCTGCTCGCGATGATCCCGCTCGATGGCAAGACGCCGCCGTCCTTTTACAATCCGGGCAAGTCCGACCTCAACTGGTGGCGCTGGGTCAATGACGAATGGGCCGTGGTCGGTATCGGCCGCGAACAGCCGCTGGAGGGCGAGAATTTCTACTTCCGGCGTGCCGTCAGCCTGAACGTCAAGACTTCGGCCATGGCGGTACTTGCCGGGAAGCAAGCGGCGCAGATCGGCGACGATGTCATCTGGACCGCGCGCGATGGCACGCCGCGGCTGATGCTGGCCTATCAGGGCTCGATCTATACCAACACGATCGACTTCTGGGCGCGGGTCGAGGAATTCGATCTTGCCACCGGCAAGAGCAAGCTGGTGCAGGGGCCGCGCGAAGGCGTGCTCGACTGGTATGCCGACCGCGATGGCGTGGTGCGCATGGGCATCGGTTCGTCGCTCGACGGACGCACCAGCCGGTTGCTCTATCGCGAAGCCGCCGACAGCCCCGTGCGGACGATCGACCGTACGCGCGGCCCGGATGACCGCATGACCATTCCGTCGATGTTCCTGCGCGACAAGACCAAGGCGCTGATCGTCGAGGACGATGCCGATGGCTTTTCCGCGCTGTACGAACTCGATCTGACCAGTTTCAAGCGCGGCAAGCAGTTGTTCGCCACGCCGGGCTATGACATCGCCGGGATCGTCCCGGACCCGGCGGGGGACGGGTTTCTGGGCGTCGCGGTCGAAGAGAACCGGCCGATGACCAAATGGGTCGATCCGGCGATGGCGGCGCTACAGACCCGGCTGGAGGCGCGGGTCAAGGGCGCGCAGGTCGACATCGCATCGATGAGCCGCGACCAGAGCGCCGCATTGATCCGCGTCAGTGGTCCGGATTCGCCGGGAGCCTGGCTGCTGTTCAAGCGCGAGGGCGAGGAATTGTTGCCGATCGCCAACGACAATAGCGCAATCGGATTGAAGCGGCTGCATCCGGTGCGCACGATCCGTTACAAGGCGCGCGACGGGGTCGAGATTGCGGCGGTGCTGACGACGCCCAAGGGACGTTCGGGCGCGCTGCCGCTGATCGTCATGCCGCATGGCGGTCCGCGCGCGCGCGACAGCGAAGTGTGGGACTGGTGGACGCAGTTCCTGGCTGATCGCGGCTATGTCGTGATCCAGCCCAATTATCGCGGCTCGACCGGTTACGGCACCAAGTTCATGGAACTGGGCGAGGGTCAATGGGGTCGCGCGATGCAGGATGACCTCGACGATTCGGTCAAGGCGCTCGCCGCGCTGGGCATCGCCGATCCCAAGCGCGTGTGCATGGTCGGCGCGTCCTATGGCGGCTATGCCGCGCTGCGGGCGGCCCAGCGCGACAGCGACAAATATCGCTGCGCCATTTCCTATGCCGGCGTGTCCGACCTCAACCGGATGATCCGCTATCAGAGCAATTTCCTCTATTCCAAGTCGCGCGGCGACTGGCTGCGGCGGCAGGCAAGCGACCTCAAGGACGTGTCGCCGGTCAATTTCGCGGGGTCGTTCAGCATTCCGGTGCTGATCATGCACGGCAAGGAAGACCGCGTCGTGCCGATCGTCCAGTCGCAGGTCATGGCGCAAAAGCTGAAGAGCGCGGGCAAGGACGTGACCTATATCGTCCAGCCGCTGGGCGACCATCACTTCTCGCGCCAGGAGGACCGGCTCGAGTTCCTGAAGGCGATGGAGGCGTTTCTCGCCAAGCATAACCCGGCCTGAGCCGCAGAAAAGAGACGCCCGGGAAGGCCCGGGCGTCTCCCTTGTTCGCCTTGGCGATACGCGTTCGGTTGGCGAAACTCAGTTCCGCCAACCATCACGTTGGTTCAGTCTTCGAGGCCCGCGAGCTTCGGCCCGATGGTCTTGGCGACATCGGCACGCACCGAGTCGTTGTGCGCCTTTACCGTCATGACGACCTTGCCATCCTTGTCGAGCAGCACTGCTTCCTCGCTCGAGCCTTCCGGTGCCAGCCGGACGATCAGCGGGCGCGGATACAGCCGATTACTTGCGCCGTTCGCGCCATCGACGATTGCGCCAACGCCACCGCCAAGCAGGATGTTGCCAAAAGCCGAACCGCCCAGCTTGGACTGAATCAAGATGTAAGTGGACTTGTAGCCAGCCAAGCTGATGTCCGCGCGCCTGTCATCTTTGCGCTTGAATTTGAGCGTGCAAGGCGTGGTGCACGTTTCACCGCTCGTGAACTTGACTTGAGCCCCATCTGGCTTCGACTGGGTCGCATAGTTGACGTTCGGTCCATTCATAACCGTTGCACAACCACTAAGGCTCACGGCCAGAAGAGCCGTGGCCGCCACAGATACTAACTTCATGAAATAGGTTCCCCAGTTCGAATCGTCTCCGGTGAGACGACAGTGGGAACATTGTCGGATAAGCCTCTGACAGAAAGCGTAATTTTCGGGACAGAAACTAGATACTAACGGCCTCGACCACCGCGGCGCGCAGCTCGGCAATGCCGTCATTCTTCTCGCTCGACGTAGCGAGGATGTCGGGATGGGCGGCCGGACGCTTGCGCGCTTCGGCGATGGTGCGTTCGGTTACTTCGGCGAGCTCGGCCGGCTTGATCTTGTCGCCCTTGGTCAGGACGATGCGATAGCTGACCGCTGCTGCGTCGAGCATGTCGAGGATCTCGCGGTCGACATCCTTGATGCCGTGGCGGCTGTCGATCAGCACCAGCACGCGCTTGAGCACGTCGCGCCCGCGCAGATAGTCGTTCACCAGGAAGCGCCACTTTTTGACGATATCCTTGGGCGCCTTGGCAAAGCCATAGCCGGGCATGTCGACCAGGCGGAACTTCACCGGATCGCCCACGTCGAAGAAGTTCAGTTCCTGCGTCCGCCCCGGCGTGTTCGACGTGCGCGCCAGCGCGTTGCGCCCGGTCAGCGCGTTGAGCAGCGAGGATTTGCCGACGTTCGATCGCCCGGCAAACGCGACTTCCGGCACGACCGCGTCGGGCAGGAAGTTGAGCGCAGGCGCGGATTTGAGGAACGCGACCGGACCCGCAAAGGTCTTGCGCGCGCCCTCGATCAGCTCGGGGTCGAATTCGGTCACTTCTTCCCCTTAGCCGGCTTGGCGTCGATCACCGCGCCGGTCGCGGGCACCGGTTCCTTGAGCGCCGGATGGCGGCTGTACAGGAACTTCTGCTGCGCGATGGTGAGCAGGTTCGAGGTGATCCAGTAAAGCTGGAGACCCGCTGCGAACGGTGCCATCACGAACATCAGAATCCACGGCATGATCGCGAACATCTGCTTCTGCACTTCGTCGGTCGGTGCCGGGTTCAGCTTGAACTGCGCCCACATCGACACGCCGAGCAGGATCGGGAACACGCCCAGCGCCATGAACATCGGCAGCTGGATGCCGGTCAGGTAATGGACGAGGTTGACCAGGTTAGCCGGGTCGGGCGCGGACAGATCCTTGACCCACAGCACCAGCGGCTGGTGGCGCATTTCGATCGACAGCATCAGCACCTTGTACAGCGCGTAGAGGATCGGAATCTGCAGCAGGGTCGGGAGGCAGCCCGCGAGCGGGTTCACCTTCTCGTCCTTGTACAGCTTCATGATCTCCTGCTGCTGGCGCGGCTTGTCGTCCTTGTAGCGCTCCTGCAGCGCCTTCATCTTGGGCTGGAGAGCGCGCATCGCGGCCATCGACGCGAACTGCTTCTGCGCGATCGGGAACAGCAGCAGGCGGACGGTGACGGTCAGCAGGATGATCGCCAGACCGAAATTGCCGACCATGCGGAACAGCCAGTGGAGGTAATGGAAGATCGGCTTTTCGAAGACTTCGAACCAGCCCCAGTCGATCGCCTTGCCGAACTGGTGGATGCCGCCTTCCTCTTCGTAGCTGTCGAGCAGGTTGATGTCCTTCGCACCCGCAAAGAAGCGCGTCGTCTGGGTCAGCACCTGGCCCGGCGCGATCTGGCGGGCGGTGGTCGGTTCGAACTGCGCCTGGGTTGCGGTGCCGGCGCCGGGGCGGAAGCTGAGGCTGACCGGCATGCCCTGATCGGGCACGAGTGCCGTCAGCCAGTAGATGTCGGTATAGCCGATCCAGCCGCCCTTGGCGTCGAAGCGCTTGGTGCCTTCGTCCTTCACCGTATCGTAATTGACGCCATAGTCGACCGCGCCGCCATAGGAGGCGACCGGGCCAGCGTGGATCGTCCAGGTGTCGACGTCCTTGCCCGCGCCATAGCGATAGAGATAGCCATAGCCCGCCGCAGCAACCGCCTTTTGCCCCAGGTTCGCGACCTTCTGGCGGACGGTGAACATGTATCCGTAATCGACCGACAGTTCGATCGCAAAGCGCTGCGTGCCGTTGGTGGCGGTGAGCGTGACCGGGGTGGTCGGGGTCAGCTTCGACCCGCTGGCCTGCCACACCGTGTCGGGGCCGGGGGCGTTGAGGCCCTGACCCGACCAGCCGAAGCCGGCGAAATAGGCGTCGCGCGTGCCGCTGGGCGACAGCAGGCGGATCGGGGCGCTGCCCTTGGCAATCGTTTCCTTGTGCTTGACCAGCACCAGATCATCGATGCGCGCGCCCTTGAGGTTCAGGCTGCCGCGCACCGTCGGGGTTTCGATCGCGATGCGCGGGGTTTCGCGCAGCACGCTGTCGCGGTCGCGGATCGCCTGCGGCGTGTCGGCGGTGGGGTCTGCGCCGGGGTTCGGCACTACCTTGGGCGTGCCGTCGGCCGCCTTGGTTACCGTCGTCGCGGGCGGAGTGGGGAACAGCCAGTTGGTTACCGCCGGCCATGCGAACAGCAGCAGCCCCGCGATTACCGCGAACAGCAGAAAATTCTTCTGGTCTTCTTTCACGTCATTCCCCGGTCAGGACATCAGGGCACGGGATCATAGCCGTGCCCACCCCATGGATGGCAGCGAAGGATGCGCCGCAGCGCGAGCCATCCGCCCTTGAGCGCCCCATAGCGGGAGAGCGCCTGTATTGCATAGGCTGAACAGCTTGGCGCGAAACGGCAGCTGGGCGGCAGGATGCGCGACGGGCCGATCTGCCACCCGCGCGCGATCAGAATCAGGATGCGGGCGATCACCGTTTCACCTTTGCCAGCGCCTTGGCCAGTTCGGTCTTGAGCGCTCCATAGTCCCGCTCGATCCCGCTGGCGCGGCCGATCAGGACATGGTCGGCACCCGCGATGCCATCGACCGGCAGCACCTCCCGCACCAGCGCGCGGAAACGGCGCTTCATGCGGTTGCGCGTGACGGCGTTGCCGACCTTCTTCGACACGGTGATGCCGATTCGCATCGTCGCATCATCATCGCCGCGCGGGCGGACGATCAGGACGAAGCCGGGCATCGGCGCGCGCTTGCCGGCATTGGCGGCGAGATAGTCGCGGCGCTGGGTCATCCGTGCCAGCGGGGCGGGTGAACGCAAACAGCCCGCTTCCTTGGCTGAGGAAACGGGCTGGTTCGACACCAGCGATGCTGGCGTCAGGCTTACGCGCTCAGCTTGTTGCGGCCGCGGGCGCGGCGGGCGCGAATCACATTGCGACCGCCGGGGGTCGCCATGCGCGCGCGGAAGCCGTGCCGGCGCGCTCGCACCAGGTTGCTCGGCTGAAAGGTCCGCTTCATCGCTCATTCCCTGAATTCTAGAAACTGAAAAGGCCGCCGCGGGGGCGACCGTGTGAACGGGGCCGTTAGCCAAAGCGGGCAGCGAAGTCAATTCGCAGCGAGCCTTTTTGCCACCGCGCGACGGCGTTTGGCGCTTCCGCGCACCAGAATCCGGTCGATGAACGCACCGACCCGCGGCCAGCGCGCTTTCAATCGCACGAATCGGTGCCGCGCCCAGCGCGAATTGCGCAGGACCAGGATCAGTCCGAACGCCGCGATGACCGTGCCGCCCGGGCCGGGCAGCGGCGATGCGAGCGGCGCGACGATCAGGAACAGCAGCCAGCCGGTCGTCAGCAGGGCGATTCGCACAAAGGGATGCGGATTGCGGCGCATCGCTCCCAAGTGGGGGCGTGTGTTGCAGATGCAAGACGCGGGGAAGATGAACCGTTTCCCTCGCACGAAAAGCGGTTAAGAGTGTGCGAACAAAAGGGGGGCGTTGATGGTCGCGAGTGTCTCGACGGTCGCATATCTCGGGCTGGAGGCGCGCAGCGTCGAGGTGCAGTGCAACCTGGTCCCCGGCCTGCCCAAATTCATGATCGTCGGCCTGCCCGACAAGGCGGTGGCGGAAAGCCGCGAGCGGGTGCGCGCGGCGATGGCGGCGATCGGCCTTGCCATGCCGCCCAAGCATATCGTGCTCAATCTGTCGCCCGCCGACCTGCCCAAGGAAGGGTCGCATTTCGACCTGCCGATCGCGCTGGCGCTGCTGGCGGCGATGGGCGTGACCGATGCCGAGGCGCTGGCGGATTATGTCGTGGTCGGCGAGCTGGCGCTCGACGGACGGATCGCGCCGTCGCCGGGCGTGCTGCTCGCGGCGCTGCATGCGGCGGGGGAGGGGAAGGGGCTGATCTGTCCCGCGGCGCAGGGGGCGGAAGCGGCCTGGGCCGGGACCGGCGCGGTTCTGGCGGCACCCGACCTGATCGGCCTGCTCAACCATCTGAAGGGCCAGCAATTGCTGGGCGCGCCCGAGCCGGGGGAGGCCGATGCGCCGGGGTTCGGGCCGGACCTGCGTCAGGTAAAGGGGCAGGAAACCGCGAAGCGCGCGTTGGAAATCGCCGCAGCTGGCGGGCATAATCTGCTGATGGTCGGGCCGCCGGGTGCGGGCAAGTCGCTGATGGCGAGCTGTCTGCCCGGCATCCTCCCGCCGCTCGACGCAGCCGAGGCGCTGGAGGTGTCGATGGTCGCCAGCGTCGCCGGGACACTGGAGGGCGGGCGGCTGACGCGCACGCGCCCGTTCCGCTCACCCCACCATTCCGCTTCGATGGCGGCGCTGACCGGCGGTGGGTTGCGGGTCAAGCCGGGCGAGGTCAGCCTTGCGCATCTCGGCGTGCTGTTCCTAGACGAACTGCCCGAATTTCAGCGCGCGGTGCTCGATTCACTGCGCCAGCCGCTGGAGGCGGGGACCGTCAGCGTTGCGCGCGCCAATGCGCATGTGACCTTTCCCGCTCGGGTGCAGCTGGTTGCGGCGATGAATCCGTGCCGCTGCGGGCATCTTGGCGACCCCGCGCTGGCCTGCGCCCGCGCCCCGCGCTGTGCGGCGGATTATCAGGCCAAGGTCTCAGGGCCTTTGCTCGACCGCATCGACCTGCATGTCGAGGTGCAGCCGGTCACCGCCGCCGATCTGGTGCTGCCCCCGCCGAGCGAAGGTTCTGCCGAAGTTGCCGCCCGCGTCGCGACGGCACGCGCCGTCCAGCGTGCCCGCTATGGCAGCGACGGCCCGCGCACCAATGCCGAGGCCGACGGTCCGGTGCTCGACAGCGCAGCCACGCCCGACGAACCCGGACGCAAGCTGCTGGCGCAGGCGGCGGAGGCGATGCGGATGAGTGCGCGCGGCTATACCCGCGTGCTCCGCGTCGCGCGCACCATCGCCGACCTGGCGGGTGCCGAAACGGTGGGCCGCATCCATGTCGCCGAAGCACTGAGCTACCGGCGACAGGCTCCGCGAAGCTGATTGCAACGCCGTTTCAGCGCGTTAGGCTGACCGCTTCCGCTGGCCACCAGGGTGAGTCGGACAATAAGGGGGAATGACCGATGGAATGGATGATCCTGCCGCTGAAACGCTATTTCGATTTTTCGGGCCGCTCGCGGCGCAAGGAATATTGGATGTACACGCTGTTCCTGGTGATCGTGTCGATCGTGCTTGCGATCCTCGACAACGCGCTCGGACTAGACGGCAGTGCCACTGCCGACCCGGCCGACCCGTTTGGTGCAGCGTCGGGCGGACTGCTCGGCAATATCTTTGCGCTCGGCACCTTGATCCCCAGCCTGGCAGTCAGCGTACGGCGACTCCATGATCTCGATCGCAGCGGTTGGTGGATTCTGCTCCCAATGGGGCCGATTTTGGTCGGTGCGGTGCTGTTAGGAGTGGGAATGGTGCAGTCGCTGGGCGGAATGGGCGGCGGCACATCGTCGCTGATGGTCGTTGGCGGTATCGCACTGTTCGCCGGCTTCATCTGTTCGATCGTGCTGCTGGTCTGGTATTGCACGGCGGGCACAGCCGGCCCGAACCGTTTCGGGGAGGATCCCAAGGGCGCGGATCTCGACGCGCCCGAAGTATTCGGTTGAATTGAACCGGGCCGGGTCATTGGCGACCCGGCCCGGTGCTTCAGAAGGCGTCCCAGCTATCGCCGTCGGTTGCAACCACCGCCGACCCGTTGGTCCGTGGCAGCGCCTTGACCGGCGAGCGATAGGCGGGAGCGGCGGGTTCGGCCTTGGGCTTTGCCGCCGGCTTGGGCTTTGCCGCCGGCTTGGGCTTATCCGCTGCCTTGGCGGGCGCAGCCGCCTCGGGTGTGACCGGGACGGCGCGGGCCGCACCGGGGCGCGGACTGACCGCCCGTGCGTAATTTCCTCCGCCGATGGTGAAGCGCGCCGACTGTTCGGTCAGCGCGGCGACTTCGCTCGACAGCTTGCGTGCGGCGGCTGATGTTTGCTCGACCATCGCGGCGTTCTGCTGGGTCGAATGGTCCATTGCCTGGATCGCGCTCGCAATCTGCGTGATCGCGGTCGATTGCGCCTGATTGTCCGTCGCCATCTGGCCGAGCAGGGCATGCACTTCGCGCACATCGCTGGTGATATCGACCAGCGCGCCATCGACCTTGCGCACCGCTTCGACGGCCGAGCCGATATCTGTGCGGGTCACGGTCAGCTGCTCGCGCGCGCGGCCGGCCTCTTCCTCCGCGCGCATGGCCAAAGCCGAGACGAGGTCGGCGACGACGGCGAAGCCGCGTCCGGCTTCACCCGCGCGACCGGCTTCGACGGCGGCGTTCATTGCCAGCACGCGCGTCTGGAACGCGATCTTGTCGAGCCCTTCGATCACATCGTCGATGCCCTTGGCACTGTCGGCCACGCGCGTCATCGCCAGCGTCGCTTCTTCCGCGACGGCGCGGCCCGACGCCACCACCGCGATCGCGCCATCGGCGCGCGCCACGGTGCGGGTTGCCGCCTCTGCGGTCTGGTGCAGGCGGTCGTTCATCTGGGTGACGGCAGCGGACGTCTGCTCCAGGCTCGCGGCATTGCCTTCGGTGCGGCGGGCCAGATCGTCTGATGCATGTGCGATCTCGCCCGTTCCGGCCTGGATTGCCTGTGCGCCGTTGACCACCGCACCGATCAGCGCGCGCAGATGGACGAGCGCATCGTTGAAATCGGATTTCAGACTGGCGAACGGGCCGTCCAGGTCGGCAGTCACTACTGCGGTCAGGTCGCCGCGCGACAACGCGCCCAATCCGGCCCCGATACTGTCGACGATCAACTGCGTCTGCGCCTCCCGCGCGGCGGCTGCGCTGGCCAGCTGTTGCTGGAAGCCGGCGGTGGCGGCGGCCAGATCGCCGATCTCGCTGACCTTGCCCGCTGGGACCATCGCGACATCCGGTTCACCCGCACCCAGTCGGCGCAGCGCGTCGGTCACGCCGATCAGGGGTGTGACCAGATGGCGGCGCGCGAGCCGGGACAGTTGCACGGCGACGCCGATCCCGAGCAGCAGGGTGATGCCGAGCAGCACCATGGCGATGATGCCGGCCCGCCGGCTGCTGTCCCCGACCTGCACGACATGTGTTTCTATGGCTCCCGACGCGCTTTCCATCGCGGTTTCGAGCGCACCGAAGCGGGTAAAGAAATCGGGCAGGGCGGCAAGCGCGCCGGCATGATCGCGTTCGGATAGGGTCGCGATCTTTCGCGCGGCTTCGCCATAGGCGGCCAGCGGCGGTGCCAGCGTTTCGGTCAGCCTGGTGATCTCCGCCGACCCCGCATAGGCGCGCTCCTCGGCAATCGACTCGGCAAAAGTCTTGAGATGATCCTCGAGGTCGGCAATGGCTTCGGCCCGCTTGATGCCCGTGGCGGGATCTGCTGCGGCGAGCGTGGCGAGCACGTCGCTGCGCACCGCGTCGTGCATCATGTCGGCTTCAAGATGCGATCGCAGTAGCGACGCCGCGTCCTGCTGACGGGACAGAGCGTCGCTCAGGATCCAGATCGCCGCCAATCCGGCGCCACCGCATAGCAGCATCAATCCCAGGATGAGCCCGGATACCCGCCGCGCGGCGCGGTTCAACGAAATCATAGCAACATCCCCCGAAATGAAAGTCGCAATTCTTATAGGTCGATCACGAGCGGTCCCGGTCATGATCCTCTAAAATATGCGTAAACTGCATGAGGATCAGGTCGTGCGATATCAAATGCTCAAACTCGCCGCATGTTGTTTTGCGATGCATGCATCTCCCGTGCTGGCGAAAGATGCCGTGCAGATTTCGCTGGTCGAGACTGTCGATGTCGTTGCCTTATCAGGCGGCTCTGGCGACGATGTCTTTCTGCTGGATAATCTGGATGTCGTCGCCGACCTTGACTTCGATGCCCTGCTTGGCTGGCGCGGCGGGCAGGCGCATGTGCATGTGCTCAACAATCTCGGCGGCATGCCCAATGATCGCGCGGCGACGCTGCAGGGTGTCAACAATATCGAGGTGGCGAGCCAGCGGCTGCGGCTATTCGAGGCATGGGTGGAGCAGAAGCTGGGCACGCGCAGCAGCGTCCGGGTCGGGCTCTTTGACCTCAACAGCGAATTCTACTCGAACGATGCCGCAGGCCTTCTGATCGCGCCGGCATTCGGCGTCGGGTCCGAAATTGCGGCGACCGGCGCCAATGGCCCGTCGATCTTCCCGTCCACCGCGCTCGCCGTTCGCTTTGACCATCAGCTCGACGACAAGGGGCGCTACGCCCGAATCGCCGTGCTCAACGCCGCCGCCGGGACGCTGGGCGACCCGCAGGGGGTCGATCTGAGCTTCGATCAGGGCGCGCTGCTGATCGGGG
This sequence comes from Sphingomonas sp., assembly GCF_030145815.1. Lineage (GTDB taxonomy): Bacteria > Pseudomonadota > Alphaproteobacteria > Sphingomonadales > Sphingomonadaceae > Sphingomonas. The sequence goes on along the minus strand of NZ_JAIXHL010000002.1, from coordinate 257,254 downwards.
AGCTCGGCACGGCGGGCAAGGCCGGGAAGCTGGCGGTCGGCGGCTGGGGCTATACCGACCGGCATGACGATATCGACGCGGTCGATGCGGCGGGGGATCCGCTGCAGCGCACGGCCTGGGGCATCTATGCCATCGGCGAGATCGTGTTGCGCGAGTCCGCGGATGCGGCGGGGATTTCGGCCTTCGCCCGGGTCGGCATCTCCGAGGGCCGGACCACGCCCTTTCGAGGCGGCTGGCAGGCAGGTGTGCTGGTGACCCGGCCTATTCCGGGGCGCGCCGACTCCCAGCTCTCCTTCGGGGTCAATCAGGCTTATCTGTCGCATGGCTATCGCCGCCTGCTTAGCGCGGTCGGTGTCGACAGCGTACCGGCGGAAACCGCGTTCGAGCTGACCTATTCGGATCGCCTTGCGCCCTGGCTCAGTGTCCAGCCCGACCTTCAACTGATCGTCAATCCCGCCGGCGAGCGGGGGCGGGGGGCTGTACTGGTCGCGGGCCTGCGGACGACGCTGGAATTCTGAAGCGATGCGGAGCGGGCCGGGGCGCAAACGCTGTCTTTATACTTGTTGCGCTACACCGGGTCGCAAATGGGGCGCCGTATTTCTTCGGTAGCGGTCAATATCGTCCTTCAGCGGGCCGGGGGATGCGCGGCGCGATAGCCTGGTCTGTCGGTCACCGGTCCACCGCAATTGCGCCGCGCGCGCCGGTCTTTGGTCGGGCCGTCTATAATGAGGCTCAGGGTTCAGTTTGAGGATATCACGCATGAAGACGGGTTATGCCGCGCTGCTGAGCGGCGCGGCGGTTGCGCTGTTGATCGGAGCGGCAGGCGGCGCGCACGCGGCATCGGGCAAGGACGCCGACAGCACCGGGCTGACGATCGAAGGCAGCGTCCGCGCACGGGTCGAAGTGGTCGACGGGCAGGTGCGTCCCGGTGCCCCGGACAGCGACGCCATGCTCTCGTTCCGTACGCTCGTCACTGCGCGCTATGATTTTGGTGGCGTCCATCTGACCGCGGAACTCGACGACGCGCGCAGCTATTTCCAGCATGGCCAGTCGGTCGCGGGGACCAGCGAGACCAACGCGCTCGAACCGCTCCAGGCCTATCTGGGCGTGGATCTCGGCACCGTCGCGGGCCAAAAGGGGAAGGGCGTGCTGCGCGTCGGTCGCTTCACCGCATCGTCGGGCTCGGGTCGCCTGCTCGACCGGCCTGACTGGTCGAACTCGCCCAACAGCTTTGTCGGCGTCAATCTCGACTGGAGCAGCGCCCGCGGGGACCGGGTGTATCTGATTGCGGTTCGGCCGTTCGACAAGCTGCCATCCGACCGCGCGTCGATCGAGGACAACAAGGTCGAGCTGGATCGCGCCAACGCCGGGCTGCATTTCTGGGGCGGGTCCTACACCCGCTCCAAGGCGCTGGCCGGGGCGCAGGCCGAAGTCTTTGCCTATGCGCTGGACGAGCGCGACCGCGCCGGCCGGGCGACCCGCGACCGCGACCTCGTCACCTTTGGCGGCCGGGTCAATCGCACGCCGGGCAAGGGCAAGCTCGACTTCGAAGTGGAAGGCGCGCTCCAGCGCGGCACGACGCGCGGATCGACATCGGCGAGCGACCTGCTCGACCGCAAGGTCCGCGCGGGCATGGCCAATGTCGAGATTGGCTATACCTTCGCGTCGGGCTGGACCCCGCGCGTCACCGCATTTTTCGGCTATGCCAGCGGGGATACGACGGCCACCGACTATCGCCGCTTCGACCCGCTGTTCGGCGGACGGCGCGGCGATTTCGGGCCGCTCAGCCTTTATGGCCCGGCGAGCTGGTCGAACGTCGTCAGCCCGGGCGTGGCGATCGAGGCGAAGCCGAGCAAGGCATGGGATTTTGCGGTGAAGGCGCGCAAGTTCCTGCTCGCGTCCCCGACCGACAGCTTCGCCGCCACGGCGGTGCGCGACGCCAGCGGCGCATCGGGCCGCGATGCCGGTACCCAGGTCGAGGGTCGCGTGCGCAACTGGCTGGTGCCAAAGAAGTTGCGGGTCGAGGCGGGCGCAGCCTTCCTCGCCAAGGGGCGGTTCCTGACCGACGCGCCCAATGCGCCGGCAACGGGCGACATGAAGTTCGGCTATCTGACCTTGTCGACCTTCTTCTGAGGCGTCGGGCTTTCCGGCCCTGTCCGGTACCAACAAAAAGCCGCCACCCGATGCCTCGGGCGGCGGCATTTTTTGGTCAGCGCGATCCGCTGAACCGGGCGATTACTCGCCCGAGTTCAGATAATCGCCCGCAGCCTCGTCGCTGCCGTCACCCGACACTTCGACCTTCTCCAGCGCATCGCTGGTGACCATCGCGTCGATCGGGTCCTGCGCCAGCTCGGCGGCACGCTCTTCCGCGGCCGAGTTCGGCGCGATCAGCGCTTCCTGCAGCTTGCGCTGCTGGGCGCGGAGCGCGGCGTCGCGGCTGGTGGCGGCGATGCGCATGCGGCCCATGCCCGCACCGGTCCCGGCGGGGATGAGGCGGCCGACGATCACGTTCTCCTTCAGGCCGATCAGCGTGTCCTGCTTGCCCTGGACCGCCGCCTCGGTGAGGACGCGGGTGGTCTCCTGGAACGACGCCGCCGAGATGAAGCTGCGGGTCTGCAGCGACGCCTTGGTGATGCCGAGCAGGATCGGCTTGCCCTGTGCGGGGGCCTGGCCGGGCTCGAGCTTCGCATTGGTCTCGTCCATCTCGTCGCGATCCACCTGCTCGCCGGGGAGCAGGGTGGTGTCGCCGGCGTCGGTGATCTCGACCTTCTGCAGCATCTGGCGAACGATCACCTCGATGTGCTTGTCGTTGATCTTCACGCCCTGGAGTCGATAGACTTCCTGGATTTCCGCGACGAGATATTCTGCCAGCGGCTCGATGCCGAGCACTTCCAGAATGTCGTGCGGGTCGGGGCTGCCGCCGATCAGGTTGTCGCCACGCTTGACATAGTCGCCTTCCTGAACGTCGATCACCTTCGACTTGGGGACGAGATATTCGACGATCTCGCCGCCATCCTCGGGCTGGATGCCGATCTTTCGCTTCGCCTTATAGTCCTTGCCGAACACCACGCGGCCCGAGACCTTGGCGATGATGGCATTTTCCTTGGGCTTGCGCGCTTCGAACAGCTCGGCGACGCGCGGCAGACCGCCGGTGATGTCGCGGGTCTTTGCCGACTCGCGGCTGACACGGGCCAGAACGTCGCCGCCCTGCACGGTCGCACCGTCCTCCACGCTGATCACCGCACCCGGCGACAGCATGTAGCGCGCGGCCTCCGCCGCACCGTCGCCGGTGAGGGTCAGGCGCGGACGCAGATCTTCCTTCTTCGCCGCCGAACCGCGGTTTTCGATCACCACGCGCTGCGCGATGCCGGTCGCTTCGTCGACCTGTTCGGTCAGCGTCTTGCCGTCGATCAGGTCCTGATACTTCACGACGCCGCCGGTTTCCGTGATCACCGGCATGGTGAACGGATCCCACTCCGCCATGCGGTCGCCCTTGCTGACGATGTGGCCATCGTCGAACATGACATAGGCACCATACGGGATGCGATGCACCGCCAGCTCGCGACCATCGGTGTCGAGGATCGCGATCTCGCCCGACCGGGCCAGAACCACGCGACGACCGCGCTGATCGGTGATCAGGCGCAGATCGCGGAACTCGACCTTGCCGTCCACAGGCGCTTCGAGATTCGACTGCTCGTTGAGCTGCGCCGCGCCGCCGATGTGGAAGGTACGCATGGTCAGCTGCGTGCCCGGTTCGCCGATCGACTGCGCCGCAATGACGCCGACCGCTTCACCGATATTCACCGGCGTACCGCGGGCGAGGTCACGGCCATAGCATTTGGCGCAGACGCCGATCTTCGCTTCGCAGACCAGCGGCGAGCGGATCTTCATGCCCTGAACGCCCAGACCCTCGATCTGCGCGATCATCGCTTCGTCGAGCAGCGTGCCGGTCGGGATCGCGACATCGCCGGTCTTGGGATCGACGACATCCTCGGCCGTGGTGCGGCCCAGGATACGCTCACCCAGCGATGCGATGACGCTGCCGCCCTGCACGATCGCCTTCATTTCCAGCGCGCGCTCGGTCCCGCAATCCTGCTCCATGACGACGCAGTCCTGCGACACGTCGACCAGACGGCGGGTGAGGTAACCCGAGTTCGCCGTCTTGAGCGCGGTGTCGGCCAGACCCTTGCGGGCGCCGTGGGTCGAGTTGAAGTACTCGAGAACCGTGAGGCCTTCCTTGAAGTTCGAGATGATCGGCGTTTCGATGATCTCGCCCGACGGCTTGGCCATCAGGCCGCGCATGCCGGCCAGCTGCTTGATCTGCGCCGCCGAACCACGCGCACCGGAGTGCGCCATCATGTAGATCGCGTTGGCGGGCTTTTCGCGGCCGGTGGCCTCGTCAACCTTCACCGACTTGATCTCGTCCATCATGGCGGCCGCCACCACGTCGCCGCAACGGCTCCAGGCGTCGATCACCTTGTTGTACTTTTCCTGCTGCGTGATCAGGCCGTCCTGATACTGCTGCTCGAAGTCCTTCACGAGCGCGCGGGTCTCATCGACCGTTGCTTCCTTCGACGCCGGAATGATCATGTCGTCCTTGCCGAACGAGATGCCGGCCTTGAACGCGTGACGGAAGCCGAGCGCCATGATCGCGTCGGCGAACAGCACGGTCTCCTTCTGGCCGGTGTGGCGATAGACCTCGTCGATCACGTCGCCCACGTCCTTCTTGGTCAGCAGGCGGTTGACGACGTCGAACGGCACCTTGTGCGACTTCGGCAGACACTCGCCGAGCAGCATGCGGCCCGGGGTGGTCTCGAACCGCTTCATGTAGGTGTTGCCGTCCTCATCCGTCTGCGGGACGCGGCTGGTGATCTTCGAATGCAGCGTCACCGCACCCGCGAACAGCGCCTGGTGCACTTCCGACATGTCGCCGAGCACCATGCCCTGACCGGGCTCACCCTCCTTCTCCATCGTGATGTAGTAGAGGCCCAGCACCATGTCCTGCGACGGCACGATGATCGGCTTGCCGTTGGCGGGCGACAGGATGTTGTTGGTCGACATCATCAGGACGCGCGCTTCCAGCTGCGCTTCGAGCGACAGCGGGACGTGCACGGCCATCTGGTCACCGTCGAAGTCGGCGTTGAACGCCGAGCAGACCAGCGGATGCAACTGGATCGCCTTGCCCTCGATCAGCACCGGCTCGAACGCCTGGATGCCCAGACGGTGAAGCGTCGGCGCGCGGTTCAGCAGAACCGGGTGCTCGCGGATCACCTCGTCCAGGATGTCCCAGACTTCCTTGCGCTCCTTCTCGACCCACTTTTTCGCCTGCTTGAGGGTCATCGACAGACCCTTGGCGTCGAGGCGTGCGTAGATGAACGGCTTGAACAGCTCGAGCGCCATCTTCTTGGGCAGACCGCACTGATGCAGCTTGAGTTCCGGACCGGTCACGATGACCGAACGGCCCGAATAGTCGACACGCTTGCCGAGCAGGTTCTGACGGAAGCGGCCCTGCTTGCCCTTGAGCATGTCGGACAGCGACTTGAGCGGACGCTTGTTCGCACCCGTGATCGTGCGACCGCGGCGGCCGTTGTCGAACAGCGCGTCGACCGCTTCCTGCAGCATGCGCTTTTCGTTGCGGACGATGATGTCCGGCGCGCGCAGCTCCATCAGCCGCTTGAGGCGGTTGTTGCGGTTGATCACGCGGCGATACAGGTCGTTCAGATCCGACGTCGCGAAGCGGCCGCCGTCCAGCGGAACCAGCGGGCGCAGTTCGGGCGGGATGACCGGAACCACGTCGAGGATCATCCACTCGGGACGGTTGCCCGATTCCAGGAAGCTCTCGACGACCTTGAGCCGCTTGATGATCTTCTTGGGCTTCAGCTCCGACTTGGTCGTCGCCAGCTCTTCGAGCAGCGTGCGCTTCTCGCCCTCGAGGTCGAGGTCCATGAGCATGATCTTGACCGCTTCCGCGCCGATGCCGGCGGAGAAGGCGTCTTCGCCATATTCGTCCTGCGCGTCGAGCAGTTCGTCCTCGGTCAGCAGCTGGAACTTTTCCAGCGGCGTCAGGCCCGGCTCGGTGACGATGTAGGATTCGAAATACAGCACGCGCTCAAGCTGCTTGAGCTGCATGTCGAGCAGCAGGCCGATGCGCGAGGGCAGCGACTTGAGGAACCAGATGTGCGCGACCGGCGCAGCCAGCTCGATATGGCCCATGCGCTCACGGCGGACCTTCGAGACGGTCACCTCGACGCCGCACTTTTCGCAGACAATGCCCTTGTACTTCATGCGCTTGTACTTGCCGCACAGGCATTCGTAATCCTTGATCGGACCGAAGATGCGCGCGCAGAACAGGCCGTCACGCTCGGGCTTGAACGTGCGATAGTTGATCGTCTCGGGCTTCTTGATCTCGCCGAACGACCACGAACGGATGCGGTCAGGCGACGCAATGCCGATCTGGATCTGGTCGAAGGTCTCCGGCTTGGCCACCGGGTTCGCGAAGTTGGTCAGTTCGTTCATTTCTTTTTCCTCAAACTCCCTCTCTCCTTCAGGGGAGAGGGCAGGGGAGAGGGGGAGTCCGGTGGGAGAGCGCGCCATTCAGGCCCCTCTCCCCGACCCTCTCCCCGCAAGCGGAGAGAGGGGGACTGGATCGCTTACTCCGCCGCCTCGGCCATCTCGTCGCCGTCGTCCATCGACTTGAGTTCGACGTTGAGACCCAGCGAGCGCATTTCCTTGACGAGCACGTTGAAGCTCTCGGGGATGCCGGCCTCGAACGTGTCGTCACCCTTGACGATCGCCTCATAGACCTTGGTGCGGCCGACCACGTCGTCGGACTTCACCGTCAGCATTTCCTGCAACGTATAGGCAGCGCCGTACGCCTGCAGCGCCCAGACCTCCATTTCGCCGAAGCGCTGGCCGCCGAACTGCGCCTTGCCGCCCAGCGGCTGCTGGGTGACGAGGCTGTACGGGCCGATCGAGCGCGCGTGGATCTTGTCGTCGACCAGGTGGTGCAGCTTGAGCACATATTTGTACCCAACGGTCACCTTGCGGTCGAACGCATCGCCGGTGCGGCCGTCATACAGCGTCACCTGACCGCTCTCGTCGAGCCCGGCCAGCTTCAGCATCGCCGACACGTCCGCCTCGACCGCGCCGTCGAACACCGGGGTGCCCATCGGAACGCCGGCGCGGACATTCTCCGCCAGATCGATCAGCGACGCGGTGTCGCGGCTCTTGATCTGATCGGCATAGTTGTCGCCATAGACTTCGAGCAGCAGTTCCTTGACCGCTTCGGGGGCTTCGCCCGCCTGCGGGTTCGGATTGGCTTCGCGCCATGCGTCGAGCGCCGCGCCGATCTTCTTGCCCAGGCCGCGTGCGGCCCAGCCGAGATGCGTTTCGAAGATCTGCCCGACGTTCATGCGCGACGGCACGCCCAGCGGGTTGAGCACGAAGTCGACCGGCGTACCGTCCTCGAGGAACGGCATGTCTTCCTGCGGCAGGATGCGGCTGATGATGCCCTTGTTGCCGTGACGGCCGGCCATCTTGTCGCCCGGCTGCAGCTTGCGCTTCACCGCGACGAACACCTTGACCATCTTCAGCACGCCCGGCGGCAGCTCGTCGCCCCGCTCCAGCTTCTCGCGGCGGTCCTCGAACTTGTCCTTGATGCGCTTGACGGCCTCGTCATACTGACCCTTGACCGTCTCCAGATCGCTCTGGACCTTGTCATCGGCGACGGCGAACTTCCACCATTCGTGGCGATCGACGCTGTCGAGCAGGTCCTGATCGATTTCGGCACCCTTCTTCAGGCCCTTCGGCACCGAAGTCGCGACCTGACCGATCAGCATCTCACGCAGACGCGACCAGGTCGCGCGGTTGAGGATGTTGCGCTCGTCGTCCGAGTCCTTCTTCAGGCGCTCGATCTCCTCGCGCTCGATCGCCATCGCGCGCTCGTCCTTGTCGATGCCGTGGCGGTTGAAGACGCGCACGTCGACGACCGTACCGGCAACGCCCGGCGGCAGGCGGAGCGAGGTGTCGCGCACGTCGCTGGCCTTCTCACCGAAGATCGCGCGGAGCAGCTTTTCTTCCGGCGTCATCGGGCTTTCGCCCTTCGGCGTGATCTTGCCGACCAGGATGTCGCCCGGCTCGACCTCGGCGCCGATGTACACGATGCCCGCCTCGTCGAGGTTGCGCAGCGCTTCTTCACCGACGTTCGGGATGTCGCGGGTGATGTCCTCCGGCCCCAGCTTGGTGTCGCGGGCCATCACTTCGAACTCGTCGATATGGATCGACGTGAACACGTCGTCCTTCACGATGCGCTCGTTGATCAGGATCGAGTCTTCGTAGTTGTAGCCGTTCCACGGCATGAACGCGACGAGGACGTTGCGGCCCAGCGCCAGCTCGCCGAACTCGGTCGACGGGCCATCGGCGATGATGTCGCCGGCATTGACCATGTCGCCCACCTTCACCAGCGGACGCTGGTTGATGCAGGTCGACTGGTTCGAACGCTCGAACTTCATCAGCGTGTAGATGTCGACGCCGCTTTCCTCTGCCGAAACCTCGCCGGTGGCGCGGACGACGATACGCGAGGCATCGACCTGGTCGACGATGCCGGCGCGCTTGGCCGCGATCGCCGCGCCCGAATCGCGCGCAACGGTCTCTTCCATGCCGGTGCCGACGAAGGGCGCTTCCGCCTTCACCAGCGGCACGGCCTGACGCTGCATGTTCGAACCCATAAGCGCGCGGTTGGCGTCGTCATTTTCCAGGAACGGAATGAGCGAGGCTGCGACCGAAACCAGCTGCTTCGGCGACACGTCCATCAGCGTCACCGTGTCCGGGAACGCCATCAGGAATTCGCCGGCCTGACGGGCCGACACCAGCTCCTCGACGAAGCGGCCCTCGGCATCGGTTTCGGCTGATGCCTGCGCGATCGTGTGCTTGGCCTCTTCCATCGCCGACAGATAGACGACCTCGTCGGTCACCTTGCCGTCGATCACCTTGCGGTACGGGGTTTCGATGAAGCCATACTTGTTCACGCGGCTGAACGTCGCGAGGCTGTTGATCAGACCGATGTTCGGGCCTTCCGGCGTTTCGATCGGGCAGATACGGCCATAATGCGTCGGGTGGACGTCGCGGACTTCGAAGCCCGCGCGCTCACGCGTCAGACCGCCCGGCCCAAGCGCCGACACGCGGCGCTTGTGGGTGACTTCCGACAGCGGGTTGGTCTGGTCCATGAACTGCGACAGCTGCGAGCTGCCGAAGAATTCGCGGACGGCGGCGACCGCCGGCTTGGCGTTGATCAGGTCGTTCGGCATGACCGTCGACACGTCGACGCTCGACATGCGCTCCTTGACCGCACGCTCCATGCGCAGCAGGCCGACGCGATACTGGTTTTCCAGCAGCTCGCCCACCGAACGCACGCGGCGGTTGCCGAGGTTGTCGATATCGTCGATCTCGCCCTTGCCGTCCTTCAGGCCGACCAAGGTCTTGATCACCGCGAGGATATCTTCGGTGCGCAGCGTCGTCACCGTATCCGGGCAGTCGAGGTCGAGGCGCATGTTGAGCTTGACGCGGCCCACGGCCGACAGGTCGTAGCGCTCCGGATCGAAGAACAGCCCGCCGAACAGCGATTCCGCCGTCTCCAGCGTCGGCGGCTCGCCGGGGCGCATCACGCGATAGATGTCCGAGAGCGCCTGCTCGCGCTCTTCGGCCTTGTCGGCCTTGAGCGTGTTGCGGATCCACGGACCGGTCGAGACATGGTCGATGTCGAGCAGCTCGATGCGGTCGATGCCGGCCTTGTCCAGCTTCTCCAGATTCTCTGCCGACACTTCGTCGCCGGCTTCGATGTAGATCTCGCCGGTCGTCTCGTTGATCAGGTCGAACGCGCTGTAGCGGCCGAAGATTTCCTCGGTCGGGATCAGCAGCGTCTCGAGGCCGTCCTTGCCGGCCTTGTTGGCAGCGCGCGGGCTGATCTTCTGGCCGGCGGGGAACACGACTTCGCCGGTCTTGGCGTCGACGATGTCGAACATCGGCTTGACACCGCGCCAGTTTTCGGCGGCGAACGGAATCTGCCAGCCATTGGGACCGCGCACGTACGTGACGGTGTTGTAGAAGTGGTTGAGGATCTCTTCGCTGTTCAGGCCCAGCGCATAGAGCAAAGTCGTCACCGGCAGCTTGCGCTTGCGGTCGATACGGACGTTGACGATGTCCTTGGCGTCGAACTCGAAATCGAGCCACGAACCGCGATACGGGATCACGCGTGCGGCGAAGAGATACTTGCCGCTGGCATGGGTCTTGCCGCGATCATGGTCGAACAGCACGCCCGGCGAGCGGTGCATCTGCGACACGATCACGCGCTCTGTGCCGTTGATGAAGAAGGTGCCGTTGCCCGTCATCAGGGGCATGTCGCCCATATAGACGTCCTGCTCCTTGATATCGAGCACCGAACGGGCATCCGTATCGGGGTCGACCTCGAACACGATCAGGCGAAGCGTAACGCGCATCGGGGCGGCATAGGTGATGCCGCGCTGACGGCATTCCTCGACGTCGAACTTGGGCTCTTCGAGCTCATAGGTCACGAAGTCCAGTTCCGCCGTGCCCGCGAAATCGCGGATCGGGAACACGCTGCGCAGCGTCTTTTCGAGACCCGAAACGTAGCCGATCGAGGGATCGCTCCGCAGGAACTGTTCGTAGGATTCGCGCTGAACCTCGATCAGGTTCGGCATCTGCACCACTTCGTGGATGTCGCCGAACACCTTGCGGATGCGGCGCTTTGCGGTGCCGCTTTCGATCGCTTTGGTTGCCATGTGCTGTTTTCGCCTTCTCAGCCTGAATTTCGCCCCGGTATCCGCCGGGACAGGCACGCAGACAGACGCCAAAAGGGCCGAGCGATTCCCTGCGTCGAAACGGGGAAAAACTCAGCCTCTCAAGCGTCTATGATCCCTGTCCGGTCCATTCGTACGGCGCGCTGCGCGACGGCGTGCCATGTCCCGACCGGTCGGGGTAGGGGCGCGATATAGGCAGGGGCAGGGCCAGTGTCAAACGCATCGGCACCAATGGGCCGTTAAAGGCTTGCCGCCGCGCGGCCCATCGTCTAGCCAGCCCGCTCGCTGCCCCTGTGGCGAAATGGTAGACGCAGTCGACTCAAAATCGACCGCCGCAAGGCATGCTGGTTCGAGTCCGGCCAGGGGCACCACTTCCGGTCAAAACTGGGCACCGCGGCGCAAGCTGCGGGATCGCCTTGTTGGGCAGCATTTTCGAGGGCTGCCTTTGACCCCGCTATGACGATTTCGTTGTCGTTGACCGTCACGCTGGAGACGAGCAGGCGAACGTAGGCGCGGCGCATGGCGCTATCCTCGGCCATGATGCGAGCACGCAGCGCATTACCGAATTGTTGGATCGCTTCGTCCGTGATCTGGCGCGACGCGCTGCCGAGCTGCCCGGCTAGACTGCGCTCAGTCTCCGAAAGTGCGGCGATGGACGCATTGGCTTCTGCGAGCTTCGCTGCGAAGATCGGATCGCGCACGCTCATCATGCCTTCCTCGACGATCTCGAGCAGCCGCCGGAGCCGCGTCTCCGCCGCGACGCGCTCGCGCCGAACGCGGCCGAGATCCCTTTCGCGGCGCTGCCTCGCGTCATCGGAACGGTCGAGCACGTCAGCGAGAAGCTGGCGCAAGCGGTCGGGGGAAAGCACACGGTGGAGCAGGCCATCCAGTACGATGGTGTCGAGCGCATCTTCGCGGATCGAGCTGCTACCGCAAATATCCGCACCGGCCGTCGCCTTGCGGTTGCAGACGTAATAGCGGTACCGGCCGCCCTTGCCGCTCCTGATCACCATGCCGGCGTTGCATTCGGCATGCCCGCATGTCGCCAGGCCGCCGAGAAGCACTGGCGAGTTGGTGGTGCGCGGCGCCGTCACGCGCGGGGCCGCCCGTGATCGGATTGCGGCAACGCGGGCCATCACATCGGGCTCGATAATCTTTGGGCATGCGACAACGATCTCGTCGGCAGCGCTTGGGGGCACGCCGTTATCGTCGCGCGTGCGGTCGCGGTAGGATCCGGCATAATGTTCGCGCGTCAGGATGCCATCGACGTTGCTGTGGTAGAATTTCCTGCCCCGCATCGTGTAGCCATTGTCGTTCAGATATTTTGCGATCGCTCGCGTGCCCATCGGCTGGCCGGTCAGTCCGGAGCAGGCCAGTTTGACGATCAGGCGGACGGTTGCCGCCTCGTCTTCGCGCGCGAACAGCTTCTTGCGCTCCTTGCGTCCCTCAATAGTCACGACGCGGGATTCATAGCCGAACGGCACCGGACCACCGTTCCAGTACCCCGCCTGCGCATTGCCGCGCCGATCGCGGCACGTGAACGTGGATGCATCGTTGGCGTACTTCTCGTTCATCACCGCGATGAACCCGCGCATCATCCGGCTGTTGGGATCGTCGCCCATCCCCTCGATGACGGATATCAGCTTCACCCCGGCCTCGGTGAGCTTGTGCTCGGCGGTGACCTGAGTGAGCAGGCGCCGGGTGAATCTGCTCAGCGCGTAAACGACGACGACGTCCACCGGGCGGGTAGGAGCGGTCGCCAGTGCGATCATCCGGTCGAACTGCCTGCGCTGCAGCTTTCGGCCTGACACGTTCAGTTCTTCGAACACCTCGGCCACCGCAATACCTTCGCGTTCGCACAGGGAGCGGCAGGCGGCCTCCTGCGCCGCGCTGGAGGCGTTGTTGCCGCCTTCATCGTCATTGCTGACCCGCAGATAGATGAAGGCGCGTCGGCGTTCGGTCATGGTGCATCCTCCTGCGTCACGACACTACTGGTCGAAGATGCTGGCGAGCGCATTGCCGATATGCTGGAGGATCAGATCGCTTTCGCCTGGCAGGACCGGAAGCTGCTCTGGAATATCGGTATGGACCAGACGCGAGTGGGGCGGGTGTTCCCCCGCGACGCCGCGCGCGACCGCAAAGCGCGCGGAGATATCGTCGCTGTCGCTGTGCCGGTCCATGGCGTTGAACTGCCAGCCCGGCTGGCACCCAAGCTTGGGACATTCTCAAATTTATCTGGTGGGCAGGAGAGGATGATCCGGATGGGATCAGGAAAAAAGGAACAGGGATATGTCCGTCTTCATCACGCTGACGATCATGATTGCTGCCTGGGAGGGCTGCACGGTGATCGCCCGATTGACCGTTGACCTGATCGCAACGGCCATGGGCATCGTGCTCACCCTTCGCGCTGCCCGCATCCGCCGCCGCATCATTGCGATGCGAAGCGGCGCGCAGGCCACGATCCTGGACTTCGACCGTCGGCCCAGCCGCGCCCAGCGTCGATCGATGGCGGCCGGGCTCAAGCTTGCCATCCGGCAAACCGAGCTCCGGAGCCTGTTCCCGGCCACGATGGAGCGCAGCGAACGCATCGCCGCGCTCCATCGTGGCGGCTAGGGACGAGCACTCCATCTTATCGCCGGTCCTCGTCGGGCGGCGCCAGCGTTGCCTCATAGCCATCGCATTCGAGGATCGGCTCGACTTCGTCGTCCTGCCAGGTGATGGTGCGAAGCTCGCGGCAGAAGGCGCGCAGCCGTTTGGACGAGCGATACCACATCGCTTTTGGGCAGATCGCGCAAACCGGCAACGGATCCGGTTGCTTGCCGCTCCTGGCGAAGGTGGGTCCAGTTGAGTCGGACATGATGTTTCTTTCGATGAGGAACGGGATCAGGTCAGAAGGGATCGCCTTCGTCATCCTCGTCGGGCTCTTCGCCCCGGTCGATCACGGCCGGTCCCCAGGTATTGTCGCCGTTGATCTGGCCGGCGAGTGCGAACGCGTCATCCTCCTCATAAGCGGATCCCTCGAAGACCAGGGTCGGGAACTCCCGGGCGAGCGCCTCGAACACGGGTGTCGGGAAATCCCAGGCGGTCGTGAACTGAAACCAGAACCGGCCCGGTCCCTCATCGCGCATATCGACCGACTGCGCGTTCCATTTGGTTCCCCAGTGCTCGATCGCCCATTCCTCCCAGTTCGGGCAATCCTTCTCGGGCGGCATCTGGATGATGCCGTTGAAGTCCAGGGTCAGCTTGGCACCTTCCGGTGTCGCCGGATCGACATATTGCTTTCGCGGCGGAGACGGGATGTCGAAGTAGGCGGCCATGCCGACCTCATGCTCCGGCTTGATCATCCTGTCCTTGAAGCGCTGAACTTCCACGGGGTCGCCGGTCACGGTGAAGCCGGCATAGACAAAATTAGGCATGCGATGTCCTTTCGGCCTGCATCGAGGCCAATGCGGGATGAGATCCGCGAGCGTTGTTCACGCGGAAAGCTCCATGACCGAGCCATTAGGGCCGGCCAGTCCGCGCGGGCATCGCCACCGCCGGAACATGGGTGCCAACTGCCACCCTTCTATCGCCGACTCACATTACGGGACGCTGCCCGGGTGCGATCTGATCTCGGCTCATCGCATTGAAGCGAGCTACTATTATATGCCCGATCGCGCCCGTTCGCAATACGAATGCTTTCGCTGAAGCGCTCGTTGTAGATGACTGCATCCGAGCCGCTAGTACCCAACCGGGGCGGTGGTTGTCTTATTCTGAGCCGTTGGCGGACTGGTAGTTTTGGCGGCACGAACGCGAAAGCGGACATCATCGGCGGCGGGAATTGAACGGCTCCAACTGGGATTTGTTGGCTTGCGGGCCTTGGGCGGTTAGCGAAAATCTGCCTCGCGACTGCCCCCTAATCCGTCAGACTCAATGAAGGATAGAGCACGACCATTCTAAGCGTTGGGTCGCAAATTCCAATCCGGTTGGGTGCGCTATAAAGTGTTCGTCGCAATATGCGTGCACAGATGGCGCACAACGATGCGCCGAGACCGTCGATTTCATCTACGATGCCAACATGTCCAGCAACTGCCAAGCCGCGATTATTGCCGCTCAGTCCCGACACGAATCATCCAATCAGCGTCAGCGCTGCGGTGTCAGATCAGCCGGCTGGCGGTAGCCACGATCACATGTAGAAGCTGTAACTGACCTGTGGCTTCTCGTTCACGCTCACATACTTCATGATGTCGCCGATCTTCTTCGCGCATTCGAGCGTGATAGGCAGTCGCCCGTCCATCTGGGTGTTGTTCCAGTTCATCTTGGTCAGACCAAGAATCTCATCGCACAGGCTCTCGAGCGAAGAGTCCTGCTCGTAGACCGTGATCTTGAGCGGGCTCGGCACGTACTGTCCCGGATAAGTCTTGTAGAAATCAACGGTGCCCCTCGTATACAGGACGCCTTCAGTCTCCGAGATGGTTAGCAGGGTTCCTCGCTTGGGCGGATATTTCTTGTCACTGAAGAGGCGGACGTCGGTGTCCGTGATGGCGACGAAATCCTTCGAGCGGATGCCCTTCTCCTTCAACGCCCGCAAGAAGCCCTTGCGCTCGCCATCGCGGAACCGGCTGGATTTGTGGATGACGATCCGGGCCGGCATGTGCTCCAACGCGCGGTCATACTCGTCCAGCGCGTCGCTGAGCAGTTCGTAGGCCTGATCCTCACTCAGGAAGGGATGCCGGTTCTTCTTGTCGATTGAAACGGGCGTCCCGCGCAGGATGATGCCATGGCCGAACTCGTCGAAGACCTGTGCCAGACTGGACGACACTGTCTCGCCGTCACGGCTCTTGTAAAACCCGATGCCGATGTAGCACGATCTCAGCTTGGAGCCGTCCTCGACCAGCCGCCAGGGGATCGTCCGGTTCCCCTTATAGTAGAGGGCCGTGCAGAAGTTCCAGGCCTTCGTCGCGGGATCCTGCTGCTCTCCGGCGAACTTGGTGATGAGGATGGTCTTCTCCCGGACGAGCTGAAGCGGCGTCCCGAGGTGCATGCACCGGGCCTTCAGCCTCCTCCGGAAGTTGTGCTCGAGCTCGCTATCATCCTTGTCGTCGCCGACTGCGGCGGTGGTCACGGAATCGAACATCTCGTTCGGCATGACGCAGACGATCACGTCGACGGACCTGTTCTCGGCCAGGAAGCGGATCTGCTCGTAATAGAGATTTACGGCCCGCTCTACTCGGTCGGCGCGAGAGGCCAGCTTCACGATCGCCGTGATCTCCGACTTCTTGAGCAGCCGTGCATACTGGGGCGAGTTGATCAGCCTAGTGAGAAAGCCATAGCTCTGGTTCACCCCTCCAAAGCCACGGAAAAGGTTCAGGAGCTGGGATTCCTTCTTGCGCTCGACGCCCTCCCGGCAGCGCTCCAGCCATTCGTCGAAGAGGTCGATGCCCTCACCGCGACCAACGACGCCAATCCGAAGCTCGGTCCGGCGCAGCTCATCGCGCTTGTCATAGACTCCCATGTTCTCGATGCCCGTGCGCGGGCAGATGTGCGTTCCGGTGCCGAACTCGAGAAGCGGCTCTGCAAGGGTGGTCAGTTTCATGCCGCCACCTCATCATCGGTCATGTCGTCATCGAAGGCGGCATCCGCGGCGATGTCCCCGTCGTCCAGGTCCTCCTCGCCATCGCGATCCACGTCGAACTCGAGTAGCGTTCCGAACCTCAGCGACTGTTCATCCGCCTCATCCGCCCCGCTGCTGTTCAACAGGAAGTACGCGACGAAACGCACCGCATTCCGCACGCTCAGGTTGAGCTCGAGCCGCTTCTGCTTGGACAGCAGCTTGTCGTGCCAGTTCGACCGCCTGAAGCCGTCGTAAGAGAAATACCAACTCGGCACGATCTGGGCGAACCAGGTCCCACCAAGGTTCGAGAACGTCAGCTCGAATGAGAAGTGCTGATGGTGCAGGACCTTGTCCGGGTCCTTCTTCTGATACCTGACCACATAGACAGTGCGGGTCGCGTTGGCCTTGCCGACCCAGGCCTCCCTGCGGATGTCCTGGCCATCCTCGAACGGCACGAAGAAGAAGAAGCCGTCCTTCGGATGGGCGCGCACGTTGCGCGCCTTGAGCATCTGACGAGCCTCGGCCGCGAGCAGCTGCTTCAGGACGTTGACGTTGTCCAGCTCGTCGGAGTCTGCCAGATCGGCGACGTCCAGCCGCTCCACGGTGCCCTCGTCCACGATGCTGACGAGGCCGCTGGAGGCGATATCCGTGAACGAGAACAGCTTGTTGTCATGACAGACCCATGCGTCGGTCTGCACGTCGTTCAGGAGCAGGGCCATCTTCACGACCGCCCTGCGACCCTTGGCATACCCCCTGTAGCTCAGCTCAACCTTCGCCCGCTCGACCACTGCCTTATCGTTGATCGTCAATTCGGCGACGTACACGGCATCGGGCAGCCGGATCTCCTGCAGATTGGTTGTGATCGCGGTCGGCGCCTCGACCGTCTCGGAACGGATGCTGATGAAGGCGTCAACCTCGCCGAGGATGTGCCTCAACTCCGCCAGCACTCGCTCCTGCGCGGCCAACCGCAGTCCGGTCACCATGCCCAGGATGTCACCGAGGTCGATGATGTGCTTGGCGCAATTGAAGGAAAAGTCCTCCGTCAGAAGCGCGTTCACGGCGTTTTGGCTGTAAGATGACTGCTTCTTCCCGAGCATCAGCACGTAGAGCTCATCGAACGTGTTGTAGTAGGATCGGGTCATGAACTGGCCGACCGTGAACTTCACCTTCTCCAGGCCGGTCGTGGACGTCACCTGGAAGGCGACGCGGTCGTGGTCGTCGCCGAGGTCGATGCCGGGATAGTTCTTCTGCTTGCGGTTGAGGTTTATAAGGTGCGGCAGGTTGAAGACCGACTTCAGGATGGGGATGAACGCATCCTCCAGCGCCAGGTTTATGTCGGTCCTACCCTGCGCCGTCGCCAGCTCCACCTGAAGGATGATGCGGCTGACCACATCGCGGAGCTGGTTCTCAACCTCAAGCTGCCTCATGCGTCGCCCCTCCCATAGAGCTCCGTCAGCAGTTGGGAACGCACCAAGAACATTGCAAGGGCCTCGCGCTTTGGATCGCGCGCCTGACCATGATTCTCAGTCGCTGCGCCCGGCGCCAAGGAGGAGAAAGCGCACTAAGCTGAACATCCGCACGAAAGCCAGTCAAGCTGCTCGGATCGGTCGATCATCTCCTGCGTCACCTCCGAGTGACGGATGCGCAGGCTGTTGCCGAGCATGGTCAACGCCCTCGCCTCTTGCCCCAGCGCAACTCTCATCTTCGATCCGGGATTCGCAGCACGATTGAGGGAGCGCGTCGGCCTGCACCTTCTTGTCCGAGCCCGGTTCAAGCGTCTTCATGCGCTCGAATGCGTCCCACAGCTTCTCCGTGGCGTCCCGGCGGTCTTCCAGCTTTGGCGACAAAAAATGCGACCGCGCATACCCGACGCGAGGGCGGCGGCTGACACGGCTAGTCGGCTTGCTCCGACTTGAAGCCGCACACGTGGCGACGAAAGATCTTGCAATAGCGCGAGAGGATCTATTGAAGGGTTCCCGTGTATTCGTGGGGGCTATTATGGGACGCAAATCGAAAAGGCCGAGGGCGATCGACCTCTACTCCGGTGTCGGCGGATGGTCATTGGGGTTGCGTTTGGCGAACGTCGAAGTTGTCGCGTCCTACGAGAAATGGGGACCTGCGAACGAGACCAACTTCAAGAACAACTTCCATCAAGCGCAGACGGTTGATATCCGCCGGCTAGCGCTCGCAGACCTCCCTGACGACATAGACATCGTCGTCGGCAGCCCCCCCTGTACCCAGTTCTCCTACAGCAATCGTGGTGGGGGCGGTGACATCGCCGATGGTCTAGAAGACGTGAAGCATTTCCTAACCATCGTCGATCATCTGCAACCGCGTGTCTGGGCAATGGAGAACGTGCCCCGTGTGGCGAAGATCATCGAGGCGGAACTCAAGGAGGGTGGAGCGCTCGAGGAGTTCAATCATCTGGGCTGCGTGACGCATATCATTGACATGGCCAACTATGGCCTGCCTCAACGGCGACGGCGGTGCGTCGCCGGCAACTTCGACATCGGCCTGCTGGAATCCTACCAAGCCAACACCCGGCCACGGCTCCTGGGCGATGTGATCCGCTCGCTGAAGAATGAGATTGTCGTCGATCCCATCTTTGGCATCGCCATACCACGCGAGGACCTGATCGATCATGTCGAGGAGGACGTCCTGAATTTCGAGGAGGCCCGGATCAACCGGTCCCACAAGGTAACGCACACCGTCTACAATGCCATGCCATTCCCCGATCCCTTGGATCGGACCGTTCGGACGATTACCGCCACATGCACGCGCGTGTCACGCGAGAGCATCGTCATCGCGACCGGGTCCGATCGTGAGGAATATCGGCGGCTCACGCTGCGGGAGCGAGCCAGCCTCCAAGGTTTTCCGATTACCTTCCAGTTTTACGGGGCGAACTACGGTCAGAAGCTCCGCATGATCGGGAACGCCGTACCGCCCGCGTTCGCCTACCTGATGGGGCATGTCCTCCAAGACCACCCAGCTGACAAGGTGCAGCCGTTGTCAGACGTCGCCAAGGCGCTGGTGCGGCCGGTGCCCACTCCAGTTGAGACGCCACCGGATCGCGCAGGAGCGCGCTATCCGACCACGCGGACCTTCCGGTTCGCGATACCAAGCCTGCAATTGAAGAGCGGCGTCCGTTTCGAGTTTCGGAACGATCACTGCGGGGCGGATGTCCGATGGGAGGTCGCGTTCTACTTCGGGACGTCGAAGGAGATACTCAGTCTCGTCCTGGACCAATCCATGGCGCGGAGGCTGACATCGGCCATGTCGATCGAACTGACGGAGGCAGTCACCGCGCCGCTCGATGATCTCGCGGACTTCATATCGACGGCCGACATCCACAACCTGCAGGCGGTCTGGAGCCATCATGGGCCCGGCGGGACACGTCCCTTCATGGTGTTGGACAAACTCAGCGAAACGGGCTCGAGCCTGATCGATGCGCTGGCCGATCACGACGCGGAGGCACAGCGCCTGATAGCCTCGATGCTCGAGCATGAGTATCGCGACGGCCTCGCGGATATCCCGGGCGTACCCAAATTACAGCGTAACGCGGCCTTGATCCTGGCCGGGCTGCTCATCGCGTCGCGCGTGAATCCCCTCTTGGCCGCACCGATCCGCAATCAGCCCAAAAGGAGGTTGTCGGAGACTTCAGCACGGTGAACATCCCATAGCTCCACCCTATATCGCCGGTAATGGCGGATCGGCTGACACCTGAACAACGTAGCGCGCACATGGCGCGCATCCGCAGGGCGAACACCAAACCAGAACTGGTCGTTCGTCGGCTCCTTCACAGCCTGGGCTACCGCTTCCGCGTCCAATTCGGCGAGGTCCCTGGTCGACCTGACATCGCATTCCCAGCTCGTCGACGCTGCGTGCAAATCCATGGTTGCTTCTGGCATGCCCACGGCTGCAGCCTCTCCCGGACACCTTCCACCCGCACCGAGTTCTGGAAGGCGAAGTTCGCGCGCAATCGTGAGCGGGATGACCGGCTCGAGCGTGACGCGTCCGCACTTGGCTGGGAGACGCTGACGATCTGGGAGTGCGAGACCCGCGACATAGCCGACCTGACGAGGCGATTGACTGACTTCCTGGGGTCTCCTCGATTGAGCTGAATTTATTCCGAGATGGCGACGTGCTCGAACGAGGTGGCCTCAACGCGCCAACCGCTGTCGGGCAAGGCGAACATCTCTGGCGTGGGTCCAGTTATCATGTGGGGAGAATATCCCGCCTGCTCGCACCGCTCGCGATCCACGAGGTAAAGCGCATAGTCCTCACCAAATTCCACAGCGGTCGCGATCTCGTTGCGCGACCAATGGAACACCTTCCGTTCGCCATACGACTTAACCTCGATGAACCGATCGTGCCGAATCGAATGGACCGAAGCGAATGACACGATATCATATCCCGCCGAGACGTCGTCCTCCGAGACCCGGCGGATCTGGTCTCGCAATGGATGATCGGACAACCGCTCGCGTTCATACTGGACGACCCATACCTCGGCGGCCGCGCCAGCCTCGGCCTGCTGAGCTAGATCGGCAGCGAGGCGCTCGGCCGACTTCGCCCGGCGCGGCGTCTCCTTGTTCGCATCTCGAGCGCCCCTCAGGAAGGCGTTGTTGTGATTGTCGGACACCTTCCAGAAACGCGTCTGAACCGCCGCGCGCTGGGCGATCGCGAATTCGGTTAGCCACATCGCCAAGCCGTCCCGGATCGGCGGCAGTGTCATGGCGTCGATCGTCAGGTCGCCGGTCGCCGGATCACGACCTACGCATGACCAGGCTTCGGCCTTTGTCAGCAGCGCGGTGAACTCGGCGGCGACCCGCTCCGCGATCCAATCCGGCACGTCCGGGCGCTCTCCAGGAGCCAGCCGGACCAAGGATTTGGCGTCGGTCTCGAACAAGCCATACGCGATCAGCTTTGCGACCGTGTTCCGGGCCCTCGACCAAGATATGCTGTTGATCGCGGCAAGGTCCCTCAACAGGTGGTCTATCGACGTCCCGTCAGACCTTCTCGCCAGCAGCTCGACCATCGAGATGGTCGAGCCAGCGGGGAGCAGGCCGTCACTGGGCCTTGCGGCGCTCATATGCCTCGAAGATAGCGCGCAGATCGCTGAGGTCGCTGTCATCGGCCGCCGTCAACAGCGGGATGTCATCCTTGTCTACGAGGTCCGCAAGTCGACGTTCCTTCACCGTGAGCCGAGTGTCGATATCCTGATCGACGGTTCCGGGCGTGACCAGATGATGATAAGTGACCGCTTCGCCGCCGGCTGGATTGTATCGGTGGATGCGGTCCTTTGACTGAATGAAGCGGCCCGCGTTGAAGTCCCGGTCAAAATAGATGGCTGTCCTGCATGCCTTGTGCAGCGAGATCGATTCACCGACCGCTTGAGGGTTCGCGATCAAGATCGCCCGGTCGGTGGTGGAGTGAAACCGGTCGATGATTTCCTCTCGCGTGCCAAGCTCAACGGCCGCGTCATCCTCGCGACTGGCCACGGGGGTCGCGCCGGTGAGGACCTCGATGAAAGGCGCAAGGTCACCGAGCCCACGCCGCAATAGGTCGAGGTTCCCGAGGAAATAGGACCAGATCAGGATCTTCCCCTGATCGGCCAGCACGCTGATGGTCAATGTCCGACACACCCCGAGGCGGGCGAGGTCCGTCCTGGCGGAGAAGTTCCTGATCAGGTCGGCCACCTCGAGTTCGGCGATGTTGAGATCGCCGCTTCCGCCCGTGTCGAAAATACCATCCTCGGTCTCGAGTGGGCGCAGGAGGAGCTCCGGATTCACGGCCGCTTGGCGAAGGCGTATCAGCCGCGCCCGAACCCTGATCGTCGCCGAGGGATCGTCCATCTGCTGTTTCAGGTGCGGTACGATGCGGTTCTCGAGGCTCCGGTAGATGCGTTCGTGGTCCGCCGACATCGGCACGGCGACGCGCCTTTCCTCGGCGTCGGGCAGCGACAGGTCGCTCTTGCGGATGCGCGTGTAGAACGGCTCGATCTTGGATTTGAGCTCTGGGATGGCGGCGGGCATCAAGCCGTCCGTCATGGCCCGCAGGGAGGCCGTCGGGAACCCCGTGATGTTTCGTGTCGGGTAGATGAAGCGGAACAGGTTCGCGAGGTCCTCGTAACCGTTGGGCGCCGGCGTCCCCGTGAGCACCACGCGTGCACGGGCTAGTGGGGCGAGCCGCAACGCCGCGGCGGCCTGCAGCCCATCCGCGCTCTTGATGTAATGCGCCTCGTCCAGAACCACCATCGCGCGGGGGGCGACCCGCATGAGGAAGGTCCGGAACTCATCCTCCATGTTCGCCAGTGTCTGATAGGTGGTGAGCGTAAGTTCTGTTGAACGCGAGTTGACGCTGATCCCACGAAGGTGATCGGTCCGATCCAATGTCGGCACACCACCGGAAAGACGGCGCGACACGGGCTGGTGATTGAAGATCGAGGCGAACTCGTCCTCCCACGCCTTGAACGAGGAGAGCGGCCCGACAATCAGGAGGCGATCGACCGACTTCGGGTCCTCTGACGGCAAACTTCGAAGGTAGGCATAGGCTGCGTAGACCACCGAGGTCTTGCCCGCGCCCGGCACCGAGAAATTGCACGCATTTTGCGAGAAGGCGAGATGGAACGCCGAGAGGAGCTGCTTGCGATAGAAGGTGCGACCCGGGCAGGCCTCCTCGACGACAGCGACGAAATCACGGAAGGCTTCGGTGTCTATCTGCGCATCCCAGATCGCACGAGCCTGCCGCGAGAATTCTACGAACTGCTGCTCCTCCGACTCGACGCGGTCCAACGCGTCCGAGACATGCCCGCCGGTCTCGATCTCGACGGCGAGTTTCGCCAGCAATCGAGAAAGCGTCTGATAGCGGTTGGTGAGTTCCTCGGGAGCGGTCGGAATCCGCAGCGACCCATCATCATCGAGCGCTCCGCCGACCTGGCGGGTGAATGCCGCCAATAGCGGATGTCGGACGACCGTTCCCGCGCCGCGCAGGATAAGCAGCTCGTCAGCCGGATCATACTCGATCGTGGCCATCTACCTATTTCGAGACCCGACGGTCGAAACGCTTCTTGATGTTGAAGGCGATGCGGCCGATCTCGACCGCAAGCGCCTCATTCTCCGCCGCGGAGAGAAGGCCTTCGCTATCCAGGTCGATCTTGTCGAGTTGGTCCTTAGCGCGCTTCAGGTATTCGCCGGGTTTCAGGACCTCGGTCGCCAGGTTGAGCTTGTAGCTCGACTGGCCGAAGTTCCGCTTCATCGGTGCATTGACCTTCGCACTCCAAGATTTGTCCCGCGCACGGGCCGCATCTATCTTGGTCGCGAAGGCATCCGGATCTGCCGCGATGTAGGCCTCTAGCGTCCCCATCTCCATCGTGATCGGGTCGATCTCCGCGGAATGGCTATCGCGGAACTGCTCCCAGATATCCTTGCTCGCGAAGAAATTGCGGTCCTTCCCTTGATGCGAGATTTCGCGGTACACTTTCTTCGCGTCGGCGAAGTCACCGAGCCGGATGTAGTCGAACTGGATCAGCCGAAGCTGCAACGGGTCAATGTCCGGATCGAACGCCCATGGGATCTTCGCCTTGCCGACCTCGATGCGCTTCAGATCCGCATGAAGGTCGACGAACATGCCTTCCTTCGTGCCATCGCTGTCCTTGAGCATCAAATAGAGCTTCGGACAGCCGATGTGCTCGAGATAGTCGTCCATGAGCTGCATGATCTCGAGCAACTTCTTGGTGTTGCCGCGGGACTCGCCCATCAGTGTGTCGATCTCCTCGGCAGAGATGTTGAGATCGTCATGAAGTCGACGTGCGTGAAGGTATTTCTGTAGCGGGCCGTATTCGACCTTCGCGTCCTCGCCGAGCTGATACTGCGTCTCCAGACGAACGATCTCGGCCTGGTTGTCAGCGTAGGCGTGGGGAAGGATGATGGCGTCAAAGTACTGCTTGCTCTTGGATTCTCCTTCGAGCTTCCGGAGCAGCATGGCACGCCGATTGCCATCGATGATCACGCCATCGAGGCTGACGATTCCCGGCTTCTGTTGGCCCTTGCTAGTCAGGTCAGTAAGGGTGGCCTTATTCCTCCCCTTGTTGGAATCCCAGAGGAACGTGCCGATCTTCTCATGCAGTTCGTCATCATAGGTGCCGATCGGCGCAGCGTTCTCCTGCTCCCACGTCAGCATCTCGGCCTCGATGCGACCGTTGTGTCGATTATAGATCAGATGATCGAGGTCGATCCGATAGACATCGAAGCTCTGGGTCTCACCCATATAATAGAGCTTCTGTTTGCCCTGACTTTCGCCTGATGCCTTTATGTCAGTCAGCTTGTTCCTACGAACATCTGTAGAGAGAACCATCACACCCCCTGTTCCCCGCGGTCTTTTAGCCCGGTGGGGCTTGAGCGGGATGCTAGCCTGTGGAGTACGGGTAGACCAGCGCCTCATTCCATCGCAGATCAGAGCTGCCAATGGTGATCGTCAGGTTTAGGGCCGTCATAGGTTAGCTTGAATAACCGCTATTGGGGTGCGAAGTGGTCCCTATGAACGACCGGCGAATTGACACTAATGGCGATCGAAGGGTTCCCCCGTCGACCTCCATCATCAGGTGACTCGCGTAATTTTCGCGGCTGCGCCGCTTTTCTTGCCATGCCCGTAGCCTGGCCGGCGGACGGTGTTGCCCAACCGCCGTATTATGCTCGGCTTTCGCTCGAGCTGCTGAATGGCATAGGCGATCTGGGGGTTGGCGCTGATCGGGCCGATGGCACATGCTAGGTCGCAGACGATGCGCGCGGTTTCATCAGACCAAGTTAGGCGTGTGAACAACGGCCCGAACGCTCGGCGCAGGATGCCGAGCGACTGACGCATCATCGTGCGGAACCTGGCATGCGGACTGCGGTAGAGCCTGCCACTGCGGCGAACCTCGACGAACATGCGCCAGAATCCGGCATCGCGCGTCGGCATCGACCACATCGTAGGATCGAACCGGGCGCCGGAGCCGCCACGCATGCGTGGCGGGAGATAGCGCTTCGCCATCTTCAGCCCGAGCTTGCGATTGCCGTCAAGCGCGACGTCTGCGCCGGCAAACTTCCGCGACCCTTCAATGTAGTTCTCTGCGGCAGCGACCAGCTCGGCATGCAGGGCGGGATCCGCGCTTGCCCGTATCGCCGAGGCCAGGGCAACGAGTTGGGGCCGGGCAGATGTCGATGCGGTAGTCCCCTGCCTGTTGGATGGCAGGTTGGGCACGCGTCTGGTCGGATAGACGTCGCGCACGCCGTCGAGCACGATCAGGGGCAGCACCGCATTGGTCTGCCCATACCAGCGCAACAGGGTATGATCGCGCAGCATCGGGCGCTTCCGCTCGACCGGCGGTTTGCTGCCATCCGCAGATGGCGGCAACGGCGGCAGTACAAACACCTTTGCCATGATCTCGCGCACCTGGGGATGATCGCCGAACGCGCTGGCGGGACCCGGCAGCACGCCGCGCGCCGCCGCCCACAACGGATAGCCCGCCGGCAGACTGGCGATCTGGTGGTCGGTGCGATCCATCACAAAATCCCGCAACGCGCCCGACGAGAGGCAGGCATATTCGAGCCAGCGGTAGATCTCGCGCAGCTCGTTGGGTTTGAACCATGATGACAGCGGCAGGCTCGACTGCAACGCCTCCAGAAATTTCGGCCGGTCGATGATCGCGCGCGCGCGGGCGAGATGCCGCATGATAAGATGCGCACGTTCGAATTCGGCGAGGATCATGAACCCGTGGATCAGCCCATGCCTAAACGGGCTGCCCTCGACGATCGAGCGCAGCGGTTTCCACAGCTTGCAGGCAAGATCGAACTCGTTGCTGAGCAGGAGCACCCAGGCTTCGGGGCATTGCACGCGCATGGTCTCGGTCGCCTCGAAGAGCCAGGCCGGCGTAAACCGGAACACGTCGATGAGCGCCTCGTCGCAATCCGGGCCGAGCCCGGTGATCCTCTCGACATAGGCCATGTAATCCAGGAGCGTCAGCGGCAGCCGGTACGGCTGACCGGCGGACGCCTCCCCGAGGTTGGCCTGCACCGTTGGCGAGAAGCACAGTTTGACGTAGCGCCCGCCGGTCGGCACCGGCCAACCGCCCATTCCGGGCTCGCCATCATAGTCGAGGCCCGAGACAAGATAACGATCGATCCGCCTGCTCAGCGTCGGTGTAACCGTCCGGGGCGCGACGATATCGGCCCGGCCGTTTAACCGGTCGACAAACCTGTGGCGAAGCGCGAGCGCATCGAGCTCGGTGAGGATGATACTGGACATCGACCATCTTGTAAGAGCGACCATCGGAATCGTGAAACCGGCGGCCGATTTTTTCGGTGACGCATGATCGCGGCGGGTTGCGGCGGCGGCCGGCTATACCTTTGGTTGATCAGTCCAACTCCCGCGATCGGCCGTGGGGCCGGCTCGAGATCAGCCGGTTCATCGCCGCGCCGTACTCGGCGTCGTCGGCGTCTTCGAGGATCACTTCCTCCACGCCGGTGGCGTTGAAGAGCCTGGCCTCGAGCTCGACCAGCGGGAGATCCGCCGGCACGCTGCCGCCGAGCTTCTCGGCCGCGACGGTGCGCGACATAACGCCGATACTGTGCTCGGGCGTCTCGCGCTCGGGTCGTAACCTGGCGACGGTGCTCAGCATCAGGTCCTTGAGCAACTCAGCCGTTTCGTCATCGATGATGATGAGATACTCGAAACACGCCCGGTCCTCGGGCGCCACGAACAGGCGCATGAGATCGTGCAGCGGCTGCATGTCCATGTGGATGGTCGCGTGCAGCGGTATGCCGACCTGTTGTTCGAGCATGACCATGATATCGCCTGCGTTGAACGCCTGCACGTTGAAATCGTCGGGAAGCGGTTTGCGGGTCATTGTCTTTCCATTCGATAGTTGAGAGTTGGGCAGGCGCCCCGCATCGCGGACCCGCCATGGGCCACAGCGAGGCGCCGACGCGGTTCACGGGTCAGTGGCGGAGCATCACGACGAGCAGGACGAGCAGGAACCCGGCGCCCATCATCGTCATGGCCTTGCGGGCCGAACGCGCGATGGTCGTGAGGATCAGCAGCCGGATCGTGTCGTCGTAGAACGGCACACGCCGGTCGAGTGCCTCCAGCGCATGCTTCTGGAACAGCTGCGACAGCGCCGTGCCGCTGCCATCATCGGCAAGGCGCTTGTAGGCGCGATAGGTGCCGACGGCTTCCTTGTTGGTCTTGGCGAGTTCGTCCTTGGTGATCCGGACCTCGCCGATCGCCGAACGCATCTCGCCGGTATAGAAGGCCATCCGCTCCAGGTTCTGCTCCATCATCTCGGCGAACAGCGCGTGTTTCTGGGTCAGCAGTGTATCGAGGCGGGTCTCAGCCTGCCGCGTGGCAGCGAGCAAAGCGTCGGTTCCGGCCTCGGCCGTCTCTATCGCGACCAGTGTCCGATCGAACACGAACGCGAAGGTCTTGAGCATTGCGACCAGGAAGAACACGGCGCTGTCGCGCTCGAGTCCTTGGTCGCGGGAATATTCGAGCACCGCCATATGCTCGGGTTCGGTAAGCAACTGGCGGAGCAGCTCATCGGCGGTCTTGCGGCGACCGGTGCCGTTGCCGCCGCTCACGCAATGTTCCAAGCGAAGTCCGCATCGAGCCCGAGCATGTCGCGCGCGTCATCGAGCTGCGCCGCCCAAGTCTCCAGCCAGCGACGGACTGAGATGCGTTCGGCGGAGTCGAGAAGCGGCGGGTGGATAGCTTCCGCGAACGGCACCTTGAGCGCTTCGGCGCGCGCTAGCACGCCGGGGTTGAGCGCGGGCATGTCGAGCACCACGCCGCCGGCCTCCTCCAGCATCGCCCGGGAGCGGCCGCTGACCATACGCCCGAATTTGTCGCGGAACTCGGGCGCATCCCACAGGACGTAGTCGCCGGGCTTGCAGCCCAGCATGCTGCGCACGACGATGTAGCGCGCGGCATCGCCGAACAGCGCGATCGCCTCGGGCACGGCCGCGATCGAGGCGAGGTGCGGCGTGATCGGGATCATGACCACGAGATCGCGGCCGCATTCGTCGTTGTGCCGGACCCAGTCCTTGGCAGCGAGATTCTCGGTCAGCGCCTTGAACGTGTTGATCGAAGCCGCCGGCCCGTCGAGGATCAGGAACCGGTCCTCGATCTCGGTCAGCGAGAACAGTGCCCCGCGCTGGCCGGGATCGAACAGGTCGATCGCGGGTACGCCGCGGTCGAGCGACTGCTCCTGTTTGATGTGGCCGTCCTCGTCGCGCTCGCCCATCTTGCCGATGGTGGTGCCGGTCGAGCCGTCGAGATCGACCAGCACGGTGGTGAAGGCGCCGCCGGCGCTCATCCGCAGCACGGTTGCGGTCGCCATGGCGAGGTGACTGCCGCCGACCCCGCCCTTGTTCTTGATCGACAGGATGGTTTTGAGCCGCCGCCGGGCGGCGCGATTGAGGGGAATGTTCTGTTCGGTGACGTAGTTCATGATGCATTCCTTGGATTGGTCACGCCCGGTCGGGCGGAAGTTTGGTGGGATCGACCCGGAAGGTGCGGGCCGGAGACGGAGTCAGGCCCGGCTCTGGCGGCGCGCGCGCCATGGCGGCTTCTTCTGTTGTCGGTATCGCCGCAGTGCGCGGCAGCGCGCCGCTGGGCATGACCGTGGCGGGCGCTCCTATCGCATCGGCTGTGGACGCCACTTCGACGGTCGTCGGCAGCGGCACCGTAGTGACAATGGCGGCCGGCGGCCGCGTCCTGTTCTTCTGTTCTTCGACCGGCAGCGGGGCCATCAGGCCTTCGTCGCGCAGGCGCTTGCGATACGAGCGCAGGGTGTCGGCGCTGATCGGATATCCGGCGTTGGTGAGCACAGCCGCGATCATCGGATCGGTCCAGCCCAGCCTGGCGCGGGTCTCGATATAGGTGGCAAGTCCGCGCACCGCGTCCATCAGCGATGGCTGCGCGGTGGGGGGCGAGGTCTTGTCCTCGCGCTCGAGCCGGTCGATGTCGGCGGCGAGTTTCGCGCCGTCCAATGCCTTACGGGGCATGATAGGTTACTCCGTGTTTCAACGGAGACACCTTCGCGATTCGATCTCTCTTAAACTTGGGACATTCTGAAATTTTGTCGCGCTATGTTACGCGGTGCGCGGGCCATCCCACGCTGCGCACAACGCCGCTGCGCAATGTCATGCCGCGTGACGCTCCGACATGAGACGACGTGTCATGCTGTGCCACGTCCTGCTCGAGCTTGCCTCGAGAAGGGGTAATTTTTGACACAGGATGGGGGTGCGCTGACGCGAACCCCGGTCGAACGGTCGCTCCGCCCGCGTGCCGCGGGTGTCGCAACCGAGTGCCTACGGCGAGAGCAGAGAATTGGACGGGTCCAACTTGGCTTTGCGCCCCGCATCGCCGATATCATCGGGATGATTATCAAGCTGATCCCGTCAAAGAGCAGCGCGAAGGGCGTCGAGCGCTATGCTCGTTATCTCGCCAGCTACATGGTGGACGGTGACCGCTGCTGGCTGAAGCCCGATGCGATTGGCATGGACTATGGCCTGACACTGTCGACCTACATGACCCGTGCGACGAAGGCGACCGAACCCCCGCCTGAGCGGGTACTATCTCGCGGGGCCGTAGTCGGCGGCAATGCGCTCGACTGGGAAAGCGGGTCGGAAGAAGCCGAGCGACGTCTGAAGGCGCGCAGTCGCAAGGTCAAAAAGCCGGTGCGTCACGCCGTAATGTCGTGCCGTGTCGGTGAACAGCTGTCCGAGATCGAGTGCGCCGACGCGGTGGCGACGGTGGGGGAGGAACTGGGTTGCGAGAATGCGGTGATCCTGTGGGCGGCGCATATCGATACCGACAATTTTCATCTGCACATGATGTTCGTGACCATCGATCCCGACACCGGCGCGGCGCTGCCGTTCGGGCAAGGACCGGATGGGCGTTCAGGCTCAAGGGAGGCGATGCAACGCGCGATCGCCCGGATCGAGCATGTGCGACGGCTGCAACCCGAAGCAGGCGCCCGCTATGAGGTCGTGGACGATGAGGTGGTGCGCAAGCCACAACCTGCGAACGTGGTCCGGAAGCGGACGCCCCTTCGCCAAGACGCGCTCGAATGGGAGGCGCTCTCGGGGTTCGCGTCGTTCACCAGAGTTGCGCAGGACATCGCCGGGCCAATCCTCGACGACGCTTCGGCTTGGCAGCAATTGCACGCGGCGCTGGCTTCGCACGGGATGGGCATTCGACCATCTGTGAATGGTGGCGAACTCTATGCCTGGGACGAGCATGTGAAGCTCAGCAATATCGATCGCCGACACAGCTGGCGTAAGCTCGACGACCGGCTCGGGAAATATGAGCCGCCGGTCGGTGTCGAGCCCGGGCCCTATGTCCCGCGCGTTCTTGACCCGGCGAAGGCCGAGACCTGGTTGGGACGCACGCGCCGGATGCGCGATGTCTCTCGGCAGATCGATGGACGCGTGGGAGCGTTGCTTGCCGCCAGAGATGCATCGCTCGGTAATATGGAGGCGGCACTGTCCGCCCATCGCTTGGACTTGGCCGTGTTCGACGGGGACCTCCGGTTGAAGCGTGATCTGTCGGCGGCCTGGCCGACATTGCGCGAGTCCGCGACATCAGCGATCAAGGCTGCATTCAATGCGCGCATCGACGCGGTGCGTGGATTGCGACTTGCCGCTGCCGATTCTGACGACCTCTATGCAGTCGACCTCGAAGCGATCGGAGCGGTTGACGTGGGGATCACGGCGCCCTGGTGCGCTGACCACGGGCCGTCTGCCGGGACGACTCTCGCAGGGTTCGACAGCGAACGGCGCGGCGACATGGTTTGCTATTGGTCACTCGACGATCACACGCGTCGCGGCCAGCCCGCCTTGGTCGATGCAGGCTCAATCATCTGGGTCAACGATCGTTCGGATCGCGCGGTCGAGGCAGCGCTGACGCTGGCCCGCGACCGGTTCGGCGCGGTCGCCGTGTTTGGGGACGCCGCCTATCTCGCGCAATGCCAGCGCGCCGCCGAACGGCTCGGTCTCGAGCTCGAAACGATCACCCTCGTTGAGGCCAGACGCCGTGCTCGCAAGACGCGGAAAGAGCTTGCCCAGACTCGCCAACGCGCGCTTGATGCTCGCATTGGCAACCAGGGTGACACTGCACGGCGTCGGAGATGGGCTCGTGCCTATCGGCGTGCTACCCCTGCAGACGATGACCTGATGCCGCTGAGCAACGCCGCGCCGCTGGCCGACGTCCGGCATCATTCGGTTATTTCGACACATGTCTCCGGACCTGACATCCGCGCCCGAACAGACGCACCCGCTGTCACGACGCCGAACACCGAACGGCGGCCGACCATTGTCCGGCATCGTGAAGGTAGTGGGATAGAGTGATCGCAGGCCCGTAGTGACCCACGGCTTGCAACGTCCGGATCACTTTCAGCCCACGTCGGAAAAGCGCGGGCGGCGCCGCGCAACCTGAGCAAGGTCAGACAGATGAAGTGAAGGATGAGCCAGAAGGCAGAGGGGAAAATGCAGTGATGCATGAGAACCGAGCCTGACGGCTCCGCGCGTTGCGGCTGCGGCGCGCGAACCGCCGCAACGCGGCATTCGTCAAGGAAAACTCCGATGTCTGATACCGTCACCAAGCTCCGCGTTCGCGGGGCGGAAGAGGGCGCGCGCTCGCGTCTCCGCCCGCCATTCAATGCAAGGCCCGTCTGTGCCGCCGGGCGCGAAAGCCGCTCGACCGAAGGACCGTATTCCACGCATTACACGGCGACGGCATCCTGGTTGTATATCAACCGCATCAGCGGCAGCGACAGATTTGGCAAGGTGCCGGATAGCTATGTCGATCGCGGCGATCTGCTGGCGGCAGGCCGCTGCCACCCGCTGAAGCTGCCGCCGCACCTCAGAAACGGCGATGCGTTGTGGCGAGATGCCGATGAGGCGGCCGCGCGGGAGGGTCCGCAGGCGGTCGCCGCGACGCACATCGTGGCCGATCTTCCATCCGCCGACGATCCCGCGCGCTGGACCTGGCTGGTCGAGAACTACGTCTACAAGCACCTGACCGACAAAGGGATGATCGTCGATTGGGCGATCCATTTCCGGCGGGATGCGGGCGGTGCGCCGGTCGGAACCCCGCACGTCCATCTGCTGGCAACCGCGCGGTTCTGGCGTGACAATGGGCGGCGCGGAGCTCGGCATTGGCAATGGTTTGCCAATGCGGACCAGACGCGGGCCGCCGAGGATGCCTGGCTCCAACTGATCGGACTGCGTCCCGCTACCCGCACCTGACGCTCGATCCATCCAACCGTTCTTACGCCCGTCGCCTGTCCAGGCGGCGGGCGTTCGCATTTTCGAGGAACTGCTTATGCCCTTCTATCACCTCAACCCAAATCGCCGCGGCGAGCGGCTTGCCCGTCGGCTTGAACAGATCGGCGATTACCGCGTGCTCCGTCGCCTGCCCAAGCCCGACGAAATCTGGTGCCGCTCGATGCCGGTGCCGGACAGCGTGATCAAATGCGCAATCCTGGATTGCGAAACCACAGGGCTCGACCCCGAGCGCGACAAGATGATCGAACTCGCGATCGGCACCTTGTCGATCGATCTTGAGGGCGGGGACGTCGTCGATGTGACGCCGCCGCAGTCTTGGCTGGAAGATCCGGCCGAGGATCTGTCGGTCGAGATCGAGCGGCTGACCCACATCACTTCGGACATGCTTATCGGCAAATGGTTTGCCGAGACCGAGATCATGCAGGCGCTTCGCGGTGTCGATGTGGTCGTGGCGCATCATGCGAAATTCGACCACGCTTTCGTCACCCAGCGCTTTCCCGCATTCGCGCGCTTGCCATGGGCATGCTCAATGAGGGACATCGACTGGCCGGAGCTTGGCTGGAGCGGCGGTCGCAGCGTTGCGAGCCTTCTGACACAAGCTGGATTCTACCTGCCAGACGCTCACCGGGCCGCTGCCGATGTGTGGGCAACAACCTGCTTGCTCGCCTCTCACACGGGGGATGGGCGTTCGATAGCGGCGCATATGATTGGCAACGCACGACGCATCACGCATCGCCTTTATGCCACTCGGGCGCTTTTCGAGCATAAGGACGTGCTCAAGGGGGCGGGATATTCCTGGTCCCCTGAACGCCGCGCATGGTCGATCGAGGCAGACCCCGAGCGCGTAGCGAATGAGGCGGTCTGGCTTCGAAAGTTGTCAAAAGCGATTCAGCCGGTGATTGAAGAAGTGACTTGGAGAAACCGTCACCAGTGATTTTTGCGGGTCTGTGAGTGAAGGCGCAAAGCGCTCCCTTGACCGGTATGCTTAAAAACGCCCAGGCGGGAGGTGTTGCCGGGGACGCGCTGTCGCGACGGTCTCAAGCAGCTCGCCGATATTCCACGGTGCCGTCTGCCGATCCGGGCCGCCCAGCTTGTCGAGCATGCGTAGCGCAGCCGCAGGGAAGCGTCCGCTGTGATTCTTGCCGTCGGCACCGTCCTTGGTCATCCGGAAGGCGAAGGTGTCGAGATCGGCAACGGGCCGCAGATAATCCTCGACGATCTCCAGTGCTTCCTCGAAGCGGTCACCGGCCGCTTCGACCAGCGACGCGAAGGCACGGGATCTGCCGATCCATATGTTCGGAGGGCCGAGCGCCAAGGGGCATCCGTCGGCGCGACGGGCGTGTCGGTTCATGTGCTCAACGCGCGGCGCCGAGTCTGCCGAGCGTGATCAAGGCTTGGGAGGCCATCGCGGTCAGCCGCTCAGTACCCCGCCGACTTCGTGCTCCAGGTTGCGGCTTATTTTCGCATGGCCAGATTATAGGCTTTTTGCTCGGTGTAGCTCAGCATCTCCTCGATCCCTTCCTCGCGTCCGGTTCCGCTGTTCTTCATCCCGCCATAGGGCATGGCCGGGTAATGCGGTCCGACGCTGTTGATCCACACATATCCCGAGCGCACCCTGCGCGCGGCGGCAAAAGCGTCGTCGATATTGTTAGCATAGATCGACGCGGTCAGGCCGAGGTCGGTCGCGTTGGCGATCGCGATCGCCTGGTCGAGCGTCGACCATTTCATCACCGATAGAACCGGGCCGAAGACCTCCTGCCGGGCGATCCGCATCGATTGCTCGACATCGCCGAACAGCGTCGGCTGGATCCAGAAACCTTTGCGGAATTGCTCTCCATCAGGCCGGCCGCCGCCGGCTAGCAGTCGGGCACCATCCTCGCGCGCGGCGGCAATATGGCGCAGAACCTTGTCATGTTGGTTTTTTGAATTGATCGCGCCCATCTGGCTGGCCGGATCCATCGGGTCGCCCACCCGTATCGCGCGGATGCGTTCGACGAGCCCGGCAACGACTTCGTCGTGGATCGATTCGTGGAGCAGCAGCCTGCTGGTCGATCCGCACGACTGGCCCTGCCACGAGAAGTTCATGCCGGCGATCGCCGCGTCGATCACGGTTGCCGGATCCACGTCGGGAAAGGCGATCAGCGGGTTCTTTCCGCCAAGCTCCAGCGTGACGTGCTTGACCGCGCTCTCCGCCGCCATGCGCTGAATGGCCATGCCGGTCTCGACCGATCCGATGAACGCGATGCGCTTGACACCGGGATGGCGCACCAGCGGCGCGCCTGCGCCAGCACCAGTGCCGGTGACGATGTTGAACACGCCCGGCGGCAATGCCTCGCGCGCGATCTCAGACAGGATCAGCGCGGAGAGCGAGCTCGTCTCGGGCGGCTTCACCACTACCGAATTGCCGGCCATCAGCGCCGCCGCGGTGCGCGCAGTGGAGAACATCACCGGATGGTTGAAGGGGACAATGCGAGCCACCACGCCATAGGGCTCGCGCACCGTGAAGTGGAGATTGCCCGGCGTCGCGGGAATCGTTTCGCCCTTCAGCTCATAAGCCAGGCCGGCATAATAGTTGATTCCTTCCACGCCGGTGCGCACGTCGCCGCGCATCGGTGCGATCGTGTTGCCGGTGTCGCGGACCTCGACCTCGAGCAGTTCGTCGGCACGCTCCAGGATCTTACGCCCGAACGCGCGAAGCGCCTCGGCACGCGCGGCGACGCCGATACCGTTCCACGCCGCCCACGCACGATCCGCCGCCTCCACCGCACGGGCCACATCGCGTGCGTTGCCGGCAGGAATGCGCCCGATCACTTCTTCGGTCGCGGGGTCGATCGAATCGATCCAGTCGCCGCTTTCGCTCGCCACCAGATCGCCACCGATCAACATGTGCGACGCCGTCGTCACCGGGTTCATTAGGTCTCTCCAGCTTTCTGGTTATGCAGTTGTTCAAATTTAATGGACGTGTCCATTTCTAGGGCGCTGGACGATCGCGTCAACCTTTCGGATGGCGCGGCCCGAAATTTGCCGTCAGCCGCCGCGTTTTGCGTTGCGGCGCAAGATCGGGACCGCGCCGCTCGATAGCCCGATTGCCACTGCGAGGGCAGCCATGCCGGCGGCTGTCGCGAAGGTGGCCCTGAGTCCGTGCGCCGCGGCGAGTCCGCCCGGAGCTCCATCGTGCGCGGTGGCGGAAAAGATCGAGGCCATCACCGACGCGCCGGTGACCAATCCGATATTGCGCGACAGGTTCATCAGTCCGGCGAAGGTGCCGCGCGTTGCAGAAGAGGATTTCGCCATCACCGCGGCGTTGTTGGAGATCTGAAACACGCCATAGCCGCCCATCACCACGATCAGCGAGCCGATGAAGCGCGGCAGGCCGACGATCCCCTCGCCAAACGCCAGCGCCGTCGTTCCCACTCCCATGATCACCAGCCCGGACATGCTCATCGCGGAGATACCCAGCCGGTCCACCAGTCGACCGATCGGTACGCCAGCGATGACCGAGATGACCGGCCCGACCGAAAGCGCCAGCCCCGCCTGGGCGGGTGTCATGTGCAGACCCTCGACCAGATAGAAGGGGCCGACGACCAGCGTCGCCATGATCACGGTCGAGCCGATCACGCTCATCGCCAGATTGCCGCATAGGGAAGGATCGCGGAACATCTCCGGCCGCAGCAACGGATTGGCAGCGCGCCGCTCGACCAGCACGAACACCGCCGCGCCCGCAACCGCAAGCGCCAGCGCGACCAGATTGCCGGCGGCGAAGCGGCCGCTTTCGGGCGTGGCTGCGTAGCAATAGGCACACAGCGCCCCGACGAGCAGGAAGGTGCCGGTCCAGTCCGGCCGCCACGGCCCCGCCGTGGCATGGCGGGTTCGCGGCACCGTTCGGTGGACCATCCAGGCAATCGCGATGCAGATCGGCACGTTGACGAAAAACAACGCGCGCCAGCCGAAGCCCGCGATCAGGAACCCGCCCAGCGAGGGACCCGCCGCTGTCCCCAAGCCCGACATCGCGGCCAGCAAGCCC
This sequence comes from Sphingomonas sp., assembly GCF_030145815.1. GTDB lineage: Bacteria > Pseudomonadota > Alphaproteobacteria > Sphingomonadales > Sphingomonadaceae > Sphingomonas. The sequence continues at coordinate 220,501 of NZ_JAIXHL010000002.1, read as the reverse complement.
AGCGCACTGCCAAGTCGTTCAGGGCGCACGATGTCGCAAATCAGCGCGAACGCCAGCACCAGCATGATCGCGCCGCCCACGCCTTGCAGCGCCCGCGCCGCGATCAGGAACCAGAAGCTCCACGCCGCGCCCGCGCCGATCGAGCCCAGGCCGAACAGTGCCAGACCGGCGAGCAGCAGCCGCTGGCGGCCCAGGCTGTCTGCGAGTCCGCCGGCATTGACGATCAGGCTGATGACCGCGAGGAAATAGGCAAGCACGATCCACTGCGCCTGGGAAAAACCGATCGCAAACGCGCGCGACAGCGTTGGCAGGCCGACGTTCGACACGCTGCCGCCCAGCGACGACAGGAAGATTGTGGCGGCCAGGCTGGCGACCGCGCAGCGCGAAGATTTCGCCAGCCCATCGCGGGTGCCGATGCAGTCACCGTTGTTCAAATCCGTTCCTCGTCCCATGCGGCCGTCCTCCTCTTTCGCGCCCCCGATTTCATGTCCGCGAGCGCCGCAGATGCCCCGGAAACGGTTCGAAAGCGGGGGAATGGCCCCGCATATCCGCCTTGACATCGGCCAATTTAATGGACATGTCCATTTAAGAGTGAGGCGGCTCGGTTGTCGGCTGAGGTCGGATCTGTGACGTGTTCGTTTATGACAAGCCGGCCCGCGGGTCGCCGATAGAGAGGACTAGTATGGCCGAGGAAGCCTTTGCCGTTCCCGCTTCGATCGAAGGCATGGTGGACGATCTGCGCCAAGGGCTGTTGCCGGCGGCGATCTTCCACGATCGCGAAATCTACGAACTCGAGTTGCGGCGCATCTTCGCGAAATGCTGGGTGTATGTCGGGCATGAAACCGAGATCCCGAACCGGGGGGATTTCGTCACCCGCAACATCGGCGAGGATCCCTTCATCCTGATCCGCGACGAACAGGGCGAGTTGCGCGTATTGCTCAATGCGTGCCGCCACCGTGGTGCGCAGGTGTGCCGGGTGCAGGCGGGCAATACCAAGGGTTTCGTCTGTCCGTTCCATGGCTGGGCGTATCGCAACAGCGGCGAGTTGATTGGCGTCCCGGTTCGCAGCCAGGGATATGCGTCGCTGGCCCTCAAGGAATGGGGCCTGTTCGCAGCGCCGCACGTCACCAATTACATGGGATTGATCTTCGCCAATCTCGACCCGGATGCCGCGCCGTTCGAAGAGTATCTCGGCGATTACAAATGGTATTTCGACATCCAGTTCGCACTGTCCGACGGCGGGATGGAAGTGCTGGGAGAGCCGCATCGCTGGCTGGTCGACGCGAACTGGAAGCAGGGCGCGGAGAATTTCTGCGGCGACAGCTCGCATACTCAGATGACCCACCGATCGGTGCTGGAAGCCGGCATCATCGACAGCGTCGCTGCCGGGGCGCCCAAGGAGGGAACCGGCCTCCATGTCCATGATTGCAGCGGCCATGCGATCAGCATCCGTCAGCTCCCCGGCGAGGCACCGTTCATCTCCTACCCGGAAGAGGTGACCCGTCATTTCCATACCGGCGTGCTTAGCCAGGACCAGTTCGATCTGGCCAAGCGATCGCTGCTGCACAACGGCACCTTGTTCCCCAATTTCTCCTTCCTCCATATCGGCCTGAGCGACAGCCCGCAAAAGCCGCAGGCAGGGTTTCTCACACTGCGCGTATGGCAGCCCAAGGGGCCGGGCCAGATGGAAATCTGGAACTGGGTGCTGGCACCGAGAGAGGCCTCTCCCGAGTATAAGCGCCGTGCCTATCAGGTGGGAATGAGCAGTTTTAGCCCCTCGGGCAGCTTCGAGCAGGACGATGTCGCGGTGTGGCCGGGCGTCACCCGCACCGCCGGCACTGTGTTCGCCGAGCTCAACAAGGTGCGTTTCAACTATCAGATGGGAATGGGGGACATGAGCACCAGCAAACCGCTGACGGACTGGGTCGGACCAGGCGTCGCCAACTCGACCAATGCGGGCGAGGGCGGCCTGAGGACGTTCCATAAGACCTGGTACGAACGCATGACCAACACCAAGGTCGAGACCGGCGATCATGACTGAAGCGGCGACCGCCCATATCGCGGCTGGGTCTGCCGGCCAGCGGGTCGACTTTGCCTTGCAGCAGGCTTGCGAGGAATTCCTCAACAGGGAAGCCGAGTATCTCGATGACCGCCGCTTCGCCGAATGGTTCGAGCTGCTCGACCCGGCGATCGACTATTCGGCGCCGGTCCGGACCGGCCGCGAGAACTGGGACGGCACCGGCATCAGCGACACCGCCTTCTATTTGAAAGAGGATCATGCCTCGATCGAAATGCGCGTGAAGCGACTTCGCTCGCGCTATGCCTGGTCGGAAAGCCCGGCGACGCGTACGCGGCGCATGGTCTCCAACATTCGCGTGACGCCGCATGGCAGCGACCCGGCGCGGGTAGCGGCGCGCAGCAACCTGGTCGTGTTCTGCCATCGTGGTGACGCGGCGCATCCGCAGATTCTCACGGCCGAACGGTTCGACGAAATCCGGATCTGCGGTAACGCGACGCGGCTCATCAGACGCACCGCTATCCTCGATGCCACGGTGCTCGGCCTCGAATCGCTCTCGATCTTTCTCTGAGGCGGCGCGTGGCAAAACTCTCGCTGAGCTACGCGGGTCACCTCTCTGACCGAGTCCGCGCTCTCTATCACGGCACGGTCGTACCGGAGGGGATTGACCTGCACTTCATCCCGATGTCGCCTGTGCAGGCATTCAACCGGGTGCTGCGCGGCGAATTCGCCTGCGGCGAGATGTCGTTCTCGACCTATGTTCTGCGTGTCGCACAGGGCGACGCCCCGTTCGTCGCAATCCCGGTCTTTCCTTCGCGCACGTTCCGCCACGGCGCGATCTATGTGAACGCGGCCGCCGGCATCGCCGCGCCCGCCGATCTGAAGGGACGGCGCGTGGGCGTGCCCGAATATTCGATGACCGCAGCCGTCTGGGCGCGGGGCGTGCTGATGCACGAATATGGGGTCCAACCGGGCGACATTCATTGGATCACCGGCGGACTCCAAACAGCGGGCCGCCGCCCGCTCACCGAAGTGCGAATCGACGGTGTCACGATCGAGCATGAGGAGCAGCGGGCGCTGAATGATATGCTCGCGGACGGCGCCATCGACGCGCTGATCGCACCGCAGGCGCCACCGGCGCTGCTCGCCGGGGATCCGCGGATCCGCTATCTCTTTGCCGACGTGCCCGGCGTCGAGCGCGCCTATTTCGCCAAGACCCGCGTCTTCCCGATCATGCACACCGTCGTGATCCGCCGCGACGTGTGGGAACGCGATCCCTGGGTCGCGGTGAGCCTCCAGCAGGCGTTCGAACAGAGCAAGGCGAACAGCCTCGCCGAGCTGTCGATCGACGAGCCGCTGCCCATCTCGTTGCCGTGGATCGGGCAATATGTTCGCTCGATCCGCGATATCTTCGGCGACGATTTCTGGCCCTATGGCATCGAGCCCAACCGTCCCACGATCGAGGCGCTGTGCGCCTTCCTCCACGAGCAGGGGCTGGCGCCACGCCGTGTGGAGATCGACGAACTCTTCGCACCCAACGTCCAGGCAAGTGCCGGAATTCGCCTGTGAGCGATCGGGCGATGCCGACGATGCGGCTGGGAATCATCGGCCTGGGCGGCGCCGCCAAACAAATGATGCCGAGCTTTCTCAGCCATCCGCATGTCGCGATCACCGCCGCCGCCGACCCGCGGGAGGAGGCGCGCCACGCCTTCGCCGTCGAGTTCGGTGCGCGTACGCATGTCACGGCCGAGGCGCTGTGCGCCGATCCGGAGGTGGACGCGGTCTATGTCGCCACGCCCCATCAGATGCACCGCGATCATGCCGCGTTGGCGGCGCGTGCGGGAAAGCACATCATCATCGAGAAGCCGATGGCGCTTACGCTGGAAGAATGCGGCGACATCATCGCGGTTGCGGAAGCGAACGGCGTCCACTTGCTCGTCGGCCATACGCATGCCTTCGACGCGCCAATCCTCAAGATGCGCGCTTTGATCCGCGAAGGCGTGATCGGGCCGGTTTCGATGATCAATTCGTGGAACTACGGCAATTTCCTCTACCGTCCCCGTCGGCCTGAGGAATTGCGCACCGACGCGGGCGGCGGCATCATCTACAACCAGGTTCCGCATCAGGTAGACGTGGCGCGCCTGCTCGGGGGCGGCATGGTCCGCAGCGTACGTTCGATGGCGTGGACGCTCGATCCCGCCCGACCGACCGAAGGTGCACACGTCACCTTCCTTCAATTCGAGAACGGCAGCGCCGCATCGCTCGTGTACAGCGGCTACGACTATTTCGACACCGACGAGTTCCATTATTGGATTGGCGAGCTTGGCGAGTCCAAGCAGCCTGACCGGCACGCGGCATCGCGCATGGCGCTGGAGGTTATCGCGGGCACCGGCTCCGAAGTCGCGGCCAAGGCGGCGGGCGGCTTCGGCGGCGACCGGCGCCTCGCCGTCCCCCCCCAGGACGAATGGAACCACCCCCATTTCGGCATAATGATCGTTAGCGGCCCTGACGGCGATCTACGGCAGTCGGCACGTGGTATCACACATTATGGCAGGCGGGGCGCGGTCGAGCATCCGCTCGACCCGCCGCGCGTCTTTCCGGACAAGAGCGGCGTCATCGACGAGATGTACGACGCCTTCGCCGGGCTGCGCCCAATCCTGCACGACGGCGCCTGGGGGCGAGCGACAATGGAAGTAAGCGAGGCGATTCTGCGGTCCGCGCGCGAAGGGCGCGAGGTCGGCATGTCGCACCAAGTACCGGTTAGGGATTGAGGAGAGCAGTCATGATGCAGGCGCAGGATTTCAAGGGACTTTACGCGATCATCCCGACGCCGGCGCGCGCCGGTGCACAGGCGATCGACGCCACCGACACCGTGGCGCTGGACGAAACCGAGCGGTTGGTTCGCGCGCTGATCGATGATGGGGCGAACGGCCTGATCGTACTGGGCACCACGGGCGAATGCGCGACCATATCGAACGAGGACTATCGCAGCTTCGTCGCCACCGTCGCGCAGACTGTCGGCAAGCGCATTCCGCTGTTCGTTGGGGCGACCGCGATGGGGGGGCACGAAGCCTATAAACGGCTAGCGTTCGCACGCGAACAGGGTGCCGACGGTACCTTGCTTGGCTTGCCGATGTGGCAGCCTTGCACTGTCGATATGGCCGTCCGCTTCTATGCCGAGGTCGGGCAGGCGTTTCCCGATCTCGCGGTGATGGCCTATGCCAATGCGCGCGCCTTCCGCTTCTCCTTTCCCACCGAGTTCTGGGCGCGGATCGCGAAGGAAGCGCCGACGGTAACCTCGGTGAAATCGTCCCAGCCGACCAACCTGGCCGAGAATATCGCCGCGACCGAAGGCCGCATCCACTTCATGCCGAGCGACATGGTCGCCGCCAAGTTCCAGGCGATCTCGCCGGCCGCGACCACTTCCTGCTGGGCGACTGCGGCCGCTATGGGGCCGGAGCCGTCACGTGCGCTAATCGACGCGATTCTGGCCGGCGATGCCGATCGGACCCGGCATATTGACGAACGAATCGCATGGAGCATCGCGTCGCTGGCCCCAATGCTCGGCAATCCGGAACTGTTCGCCAGCTATAACACCCAGATGGAAAAGACACGGATCGCGGAGGCAGGCTATTGCGACCCCGGCCCCATCCGCCCGCCATATGATATCTTCCCCGCCGACTATGCCGAGGCCTCGCGTGAGGCCGGGCGGCGCTGGAACCAGCTTCGGGACGAATTCGCCGGCGGTCGCGCGGCCGCAGCGGCGGAGGCGGTATCGTGACGATCGGCGTCCCCATCAAAGACGCGGCGCTGCGCGCCGAACTCGAGACGCTGATCACAGAGCACGCCTATCGGCTCGACATGAACTGCTCCGAAAATCTGGCCGAGCTCTATACCGAGGACGGGCGCTTGCTTGCCCCCAACTTCGATTGCGATGGACCCGAAGCGATCAATGCCTATGGCCGCGAGCGCGCGGCGGCGAAGAATCGCCGCGTCCGTCACGTCTGCACCAACTTCCGCTTCTGGGAGGACGGACCCGATCAGGCGCGCGGCCTCTGCTTCATCCTCCTATTCCGTTCCAACGGGCCGGAGCTGTCACCCGCCGAGCCGATCGCGCTGGCCGACGCGCACGATATCTATCGGCGTGGGCCGGATCGGATCTGGCGAATTCAGGAGCGCCGCATCGTCCTGTCGTTCGAATCCGCAGCACACAAATCGAGCTGATTCCAACGGGAGCAGACGCGAACAAGTATTTTCCGCGCGGAGAAGATGATCATGCCTGGCGGAGTCCCTTCCGGTACCGAACATTCGGCAATAGCCGCGCTCGACCAGGGCCGCCTGCGGGCGATCCAAATTCGCGTATTCGTGCTGTGCGCGCTGGTGACGATGCTCGACGGGATCGACAATCAGTCGATCGGGGTCGTGGCCCCCCTGATGAGCGCCGAGCTCGGCTTGAGCACGGCAGCGATGGGCCTCATCTTTTCGCTGACCCAAGTAGGCGCCACCATCGGAGCACTGGCATTCGGACCGTTCGGCGATCGCTTCGGGCGCAGGCCGGCGATCATCCTCAGTGTCTCGACGATGACGGTCTTCACCCTGCTGACGGCGCTCGTTCCTTCATTCGGGCTTCTGCTCGCCACTCGGTTTCTGGCGGGCATCGGGCTTGCCGGAGTTTTCGCGTCGGCGCTGGCATTGACGTCGGAATATGCGCCCACCCGGCTGCGCGGAACGATGGTCTCGGTCGTTTACGCCGGCTATCCGGCCGGGGCTGCTCTGGGCGGCGTGATGGCCGCGGTGATTCTCCAGCAGCACGACTGGCGCCTTGTTCTTTACATGGGCGCAGCGCTCGGCGCTCTCGTGATTGCGCTCATCCTGTTGCTCCTGCCGGAATCGCCTCGCTTTCTGATTGAAGCGGGCACCCACCGCGAACGACTCGACCGCCTGCTCATGAAGCTGGGGCTGGATCCCGCTGCTGCGGGTGTATCGCCGGCCGCGGTCTCGTCCCAGCCTCGACCTCGTCAGTCTCTTTGGTCGGTTTTCGAGGGAGGGCTAGCACCGCTCACGGTCTTACTTTGCCTGCTCAACCTTTTCGTATCCGCGACCACCAAGATCATGGTCGTGTGGTTTCCCTCGATCCTTGCAGATAGCGGCTTCTCGATATCACAGGCCGCATTTTCGCAAGCGGCGTTCAATATTGGCTGTGTTGCCGCCATGCTGATCGCGGGCTGGTTGGTTGACCGCTTCGGCGCGTTGCGCACGATCGTACCGGCGTTGTTCTTCGATGCGCTATCCATCTGGTGCCTTGGCTTTACCGCGGGCAATTTCGCGGTCACGATTATCGTGGCCAGTCTAGTTGGCGCATTTATAGGAATAGGCGCGTCCGGAGCGCAGGCGCTGGCAGCGCAGCTGTTTCCGGTTCGGGTGCGCTCTACAGGAATCGGTTGGGCGACCTCAGCTGCGCGCTTCGGCCAGGTGATCTCGCCGTTGCTGGTCGGCGTGGTTCTCGCGGGCGGTATGAGCGCATCGCGCATCTATGCGGGTCTCGCGCTCAGTCCGCTGCTTGCTGCGCTTGTCGCCGCCGCGTTCGTCCATGCCACGCGCCGTCGCGAGGAAAAGGCGCGCGCTCAGTCCGAGGGGTGATCGTTGCCTTCAGTTCGGAACCCGTTGGCACCAGCAATTTTCCCGTGGTCGAAACCGCGCAAAAGGTGTGGTAACGCGAACCATGCAGGCGACAGGGGGCCGGATGGTGGTGCGCGTTCGGGAACGGAACAAGGCAGAGAAGCGTGAGCGTATCAGGCTGGCCGCGCTCAAGCTGTTCTCCGAGTATGGCTATGACGCAACGACTCTGCGTGATGTGGCACGCGAGGCGCATGTCGCGCTGGGAACGTTGTCGCTCTACGCGGCGGACAAGCGCGATCTCACATTGCTGGTCTTCAACGAAATCACCGTGAGCACGATGGAGACCGCGATCGACCTTACGCGTTCGCGCGAAATCCTGCTTGAGGAACGGATACTAACCTTCTTCACGCCCTTCTATCGGGACTGGGCAGGCAATCCCCGACTTGCCCGTATCTTCCTTCAGATCAACTATTATTCCGGCGGAATGCATGGGGAGGAATACACGCGAACCCGCCGCTCCATCGCCCGGCAGTTGGAGTTCATCGTCGAAGACGCGATCAATCGTGGCGAGATTCGCCCCCCCGAAACGACCGAAATCGTCGCGCAGCACTTCTTCCTAATCTTCTCGGCGACGGCGCGATGGTGGATCGGCGGAGACAATCCGGTCGCGGAGGAGGGCATCGCTTATCTGCGGCGTCTTATCCGGCTCCAGATCATGGGTTTGGTTCCACAAGCGCGGGTTAGTGCGCTGAATCCCAAGTCGGGAGGTGACCGGTCGGGCGCCGTTGGGGATCCCGAAACACCGCGCCGGCGGCGCACCCGCGGAAGCCGCCAGAACGTCTAGGACATTCAGTCGGACGGGATCATCGATCGGAAGCCGCGCAAAAAACCGAAGAATATGTCGGTGTATGATCGGATCATGACCTCCCCCGAAAATGCAATCGACCGCATTTGTGCTGCAAAACCTGTTCGCATCCAGGCGATGCCGGTTCCGTCCGCGCGTCTCGCTACGCGAACCCCCAACCTTGCCCTGTGCGCCGCTACGTGCAAAAAATGGACATGTACCTGTAATTTCGCTAAGGATGGCGGGTGGGTTATCAGCTTAGCCGACGCTTCCGGCGACGTGCGGACAGGCGCAGCTAAAGAAAGAAAGAATGACGATGCAGGAGCGGGCACGGCGAGTTCAAGGCATTCACCGGCTGGCGTTGCGCGTACCCGACCTTGGCGAGGCGCGACGTTTCTATCGTGATGTCTGGCTGTTGGAGGATCGTGGCTCCGACCTGGATTTCGCTGGGTTTCGAAGCGGGGGAGAAGACCACGATGATCTGGTACTCGCCGAGGGATCGCCACAAATCGCGCACCTTGCCTTTCAGGTCGCCTCCACGGAAGAACTTGAAGCGATTGCTACGCAGCTCGCTGCCGCCGGCTTCTCTCCGCAGCCGGTTGCGGAACAGGGTCTGTTCCGCAGCGACCAAGCGGCAATCGCCGTGCAGGATTCCGACGGGCGTCAGGTCTGGCTCGTGGCTCCACAGCCGGATGCATCCGAACTTGTGAAACCGCCAGCGGTTCTCGCGCCGAACCGCATCGGACATATCGTCCTATGGACACCTGACCAGGACGCGGCGGAGCGCTTCTATGCGACGCTGGGTTTCCAAGTCACCGATCGGACAAATGCAGGCATGTCGTTCCTGCGCTGCAACGCCGATCATCATTCGCTCGCGTTAATGAAGAGCCGGGAAGGCCGGACCGGACTTCAGCATGTGGCCTATGACGTCGGCTCGCTGGACAATGTAATGCGAAATTTTGCGCGATTGCGTTCGCTTGGCGTGAACTGCGTGTGGGGCGTTGGACGGCACGGGCCGGGGAACAACGTGTTCAGCTATTATACCGATCCCGCCGGCAACTATATCGAATATTACGGCGAAATGGAGCAATTTGATGCCAACGCGCCGGTCGAGCCTCAGATATGGGGTCCGCAACATAAGGGCGATGTCTGGGGTGTTGCCGGTGTCCCGCCGCTCGGCTTCCGAGAATAAGCGCAGCGGACTGCGCGTCGATCATCCACATAACTGGCCGTCACATAATTGGCCGTTGTAGGCGGAGGACAGCAGGCAACTGCTGATCGATTAACGACGCTCGTGACGCAGTGTCTGATCATTACATCACGAAACATATGGAACCCAGCTTCCTTGGCTTCGGGCCGATGGCTGCCTGCAATCAGGCAGCCCGTTTCCAGCGCCTCGAAATTTAATGGACACGTCCGGTTTTCTGATATAATGGACATGTTCATAATAGAAAATTTGGGAGGGGTGATATGAAGACGTTGATATCTGTCGCAGTCCTGTGCGGGTCGATCAGTTTGCCGGCGATGGCGCAAACCTCGCCGGCTGTCGCCGACCCATCGGCAAGCCCTGCGACGCCGGCCCCCGAAAACCAGGATGCGGCTGCGCCAAGCCCTAATGCTCAGGCAAATGAGGATGGCATCGCCGATATCGTGGTGACCGCCACTCGTCGCGAGGAACGCCTGCAGAAGATTCCGGTCACGGTCACCGCGGTCTCGGGCGAGGCGCTTCAGTCGAGCGGCGTGCTCGAGACCCGCCAGCTGACGCAAGTCGTTCCGGGTCTGGTCGGAAGCCGCAACGCCGGCGTGAATCAGCCGGTGATCCGGGGGATCGGCAGTGGTGGCGTGGTCGGCGACGAGTCGAGCATCGCGACCTATATCGACGGCGTTTACCAGCCCGATCCCTGGACCACCAATCTCGACTTGGTCGAAATCCAGCGCGTCGAAGTGCTGCGCGGTCCTCAGGGCACGCTGTTCGGCCGCAACGCCACCGGCGGCCTGATCAACATCATCACGCCTGATCCCAGTTTCGACTTCCGCGGCCATGTCGCGGCAAGCGCGGGCGTGTTGCGCGGCGCTGGGGATTATGATCTGCGCGGCTATGTAACCGGCGGGCTTTCCGACAAGATCGCGATCGATTTTGCCGGCCTCTACAAGAAGACAGACAATTATGTCACCGATCTGGTACGGGGCGACTTGGGCTACGGTGAGGATGCCTATTTCTCACTGCGGAGCAAGCTGTTGTTTCGGCCCAGCGAAAGTGCACAGTTCGTACTCACTGGCGACTATGCCAAGCGTGATGGCGGTTCCAACGCCAACCAACTCTACCAGAACAACACGGTCGCACGCTCCTATCCGGGCGTAATCCTCCCCACCGGGCCATGGCAGGCTGCGTACAACTACGAGCCTCAGCTCAACATGGAGCGCTTCGGTCTCACCTTGCAATCGCGCTTCGATACTGGATCGGTCGGGATCGAGACCGCCACGTCGTATCAGAACGGCGAGATCTACCAGCAGCAGGATCGGGATTCGTCCAACATCAATCTTGGGCTGGGCCAAGTGAACACGCGCCAACGAAGCTTCACTCAGGAAATTCGCGTTCTGTCGAGCAGTTCCGGTCCGTTGCAATGGCTGGCCGGCGCCTATTTCTATACCAGCCACCTCGACGGCACCGTGCCGACTACGACGCCTTCGCGCGTGCCGCCGCCGACGCTGCCGACCCTTTCCACGACGACCACGTCGCCCGACGTGCGCGTGTCCTCGCTCGCGGGTTTCGTTGAGGGCACGTATTCGCTGACCAGCACGCTGTTTCTGACGGCGGGCGGCCGCTACACCACCGAGGTGCGCAAGTTCGAGCAAGCTTCGAACGGCGTGGCCCTGTTTCCGCAACAGCGAAGCCGTTTCGAGAAGTTTACCTACCGCGGTGCGTTGCGCTGGCAGTTCGACCCCGACGCCAACGTTTATCTAAACTACGGCACCGGGTTCAAGAGCGGCGTCTATAACGGCGTCGGCACCTCGCCCAAGCCTACCCGACCCGAGAGTCTCACCTCCATTGAGGGCGGTATCAAGGCCGATCCGGCTCGATGGCTGCGGACGAACTTGTCGGTCTTCCATTACGACTATAAGGACCTGCAGGTCAGCGCGCGCGACCCGTTCACCAACCTTGTGCTCCTCCAGAATGCAGCGACGGCCAAGATCTATGGCGGCGAGCTCGAACTCACCCTCATGCCGACGCGCGACCTGAACTTCACCGGCAAATTCTCGTATCTTCACGGCGAATACGAGAAATTCCCGCTCGCCCAAGGATTTACTCCCAATGCGAACGCCACCGGCAACACCGCGGTCATCGCCGACGTGTCGGGTAAACGCATCGTGCAGGCGCCGCGAACGGCCATGAACCTCGCTGCAGATTGGTCGCACGAATACGAAGTGGGCCGCTTTGGCGCGCGCCTGAACTTCTACCACAGCGACCGAATCTACTACGACTTCACCAACAATTTTTCGCAGAAGCCCTATTCGCTGCTCAATGCACAGGTTTCGTTCACGCCACCCAGTGAGAGCTTCAGCTTGAGCCTGGCCGTGACCAACATCACCAATGCAATCGTCTATCAATCGCTTCGCGTCAGCGCGAGCGGCACCGACGGTATCCTTGAGAAGCCGCGAGAAGTGAAGGGAACGATCCGCTTCAACTTTTGACCCGGTTCCGAGGCACCTTCGGGAGAGGCGTCGCCATTCCCGAGGCGTGCTCCAAGCGTCTCAGACGCCTTGACCGCCGCGTTTCTCCATCGCGGGAAGCGCGGCGGTCACCGTTTCCACGAATTGCATCGTCGTCGCGCTCGCCTGCTTGTGCCGCCAGGCGAGGCCGAAACGGACGTCGGCAAGGCCCGGCGCCTGCGGCGGCGGCTGCAGCGGACGAAAGGCCACGCCCCGCATACGCAGCCGCTCGGCCGAGGCCGGGACTATCGCGACGCCCTCGCCGCATGCAACAATGCCTATCACGGCCTCGGTAGTGGGCGCTTCGTGCGTGATCGTCGGATCGAATCCGGCGAGACGGCAAAGCGCGTGCAGATCCGCATGGACATTGAAGCCGCGCGTCGGCTCATAGGCGACGAACCCACTGGAATCGAGGGCGTCAATTCCGATGGCGCCGCTGTTAACGAGCAGCGGATGGCCAAGCGGAAGCGCGACGATCAGGGACTCGCTGTAGACGAAGCGCGTCTCGATCAGTTCGTCGAAAATCGGCAGCCGGACGATGCCGACATCTATCTCGCCCGAGCGCAGCGCCTCGATCTGGTGAAGCACCGACATAGCGTGAAAGACGATCTCGACTTCGGGGATGGTTTCGCGGAAGCGTCGTACCAGCGCAGGGACCAGCGCGTAGACAGTCGATCCGCCGAAGCCAATATTGAGGGTCCCGCTCAGCCCCTCGGCGGCGCGGCGCGCGCGCTCCGATCCGTCGTCCAAGATTTCCAGAGCCTTGCGTGCGTCGGCTATGAATACCGTGCCCGCCGCCGTGAGCGCGACATGGTGCTTGTCACGATCGAACAGGCGTGCGCCGATCTCGTCCTCGAGTTCGCGGATCGCCCGGCTGAGCGGGGGCTGCGAGACGTGGCACCGTTGCGCCGCCCGGGTGAAGTTCAACTCCTCGGCGACAGCTATCACATATCGCACTTGGCGCAGATCCATCGTGATATCTCTTTGGTATGACCATCGGTCTTATAATGTATTTCACTCATAGTGCCATCTCTCACACTACGCGTCGCGACGAGGAGAGTGGCGAATTGAGTAATCGTATCGCACGGATGGAATTCGACGCGCTGGCGCCGCGCGTTCAGGACGTGCTTCGCGCGCGGGTCGATCGGCTCGGCTATCTGGGCGAGTTCTTCAAATGCGTCGGCGTGCAGCCTGATGTGCTGGCTCCGTTCATGGAGATGACCGAGGCGCTGAAGAAGGCCTTGCCGGACCGGCTGACCGAAACCGGTGCGCTGACCGTCGCAAAGCTGTTCGACAATCGCTACGAACTTCACCAGCACGAGCGGCTGGCAAAAAAACTGGGCTTTGGCGAGGAATGGGTGGCGGCGGTCGAGCAGCTCTCGCCGCAGGACGCCCCCTGTCTTTCGGACGCGGAGCGTGCCGTTCAGCGCTTCGTCGTCGCGATGGTCGAGCGCAGCGGCCAGGGCGTCTCCGCTGAGCGGGAAGCGTTGATCGATGCGATCGGGCCGGAACAGACGATCGCCGTCATGTTCCTAGTCGGCCGCTACATCACCCACGCGATGATTGTGAACGGGCTGGAACTGGCGCCGCCGGTGCCGTCGATATTCGAGGCCGGCACTTGACCCAGGGGATTTGGATCTCCGAGGCCGAGGTCGTCTCGGTCATGGCGTTGCCCGAGGCGATCGACGCCTTGCGCGCCGGGCTTCGCGAAGAGGCCGCCGGCCGCGCAAGCAACATGGTGAAAACCCACGCCGCCTGGGCGAACGGCTCTACGCTGCACGCGATCGGCGCGGTGTTCGAAGGCTGGAACATCGTCGGCGCGAAGACATGGGCCCATACGGCAGGAGGCGCGATGCCCCTGTTGATGTTGCTCGACGCCGGCACCGGTGCGCTCGTCGCGCTGATCGAAGCGTTCGCGCTTGGCCAGATGCGCACGGGCGGGATCAGCGGTGTGGGCACCGACGTGATGGCCCGGCCCGACGCATCGCGCCTGGCTATGATCGGTGCCGGCAAGCAGAGCATTACTCAGGTCGCCGCAGTTGCGGCGGTCCGGCGGCTCGACCGGGTCACCGTGTGGAGTCCGACGGCGGCCAATCGCGAGGCGCTTGCCGCCAAGGTCGAGCAGAAGCTGGGCATCGAGGCGATCGCCACCCAGACGCTTGACGAGGCGCTGGACGCCTCAGACATCGTCACTCTGGTCACGCGGGCGCGCGAGCCGGTCATTACGCGGGATATGCTGGCGCGCGGCGTGCACTTGAACGCCGTCGGCGCGATCACGCCCGAGCGGGTGGAGTTCGAACCCTCCCTGCTCGAACGCGCCACCCTCATCGGCGCGGACTCCGTTCCCCAAGTGCGCAAGCTCAGCCAGGAATTCATGATCGCGTTCGGCGACGACGAAGCGCAATGGGCGCGGCTTCAGCCGCTGTCCGCGCTGGTCGCTGGCGACAGCGTACGGCCAGCCGATGCCGATCTGACCGTCTTCAAGGCGATGGGCATGGGCATTTCCGATCTGTCGCTCGGCATCGAGATTTTCCGACGGGCTCGTGAGGCCGGGCTCGGCCGCGCCATTCCCCCGATCATTCGCCAAGCGCCGCGCCTGACGCTGAACCAATAGAAGGATTTTTCGCCATGAGCAGCAGCGTATTCGTCGATGCCACCGGCCCGATCCCGGAAAAGGAAGCGCCCTGGGAGCCGATCGTCATCTCCAAGGCGGCGATCGACGCCGAGATATCGCGCCTCGCCGCGCTTCCGCAGCCGGCCAATGGCCGCCGCCGCTCCTATTTCCGCCACCCGATGAACCGTCGCTCGAACGGTCTGGCTCCGGGCATCGAAGTCGCGCTCGACGTGCTGCTGCCGGGCGAGGAGACCGCAACCTTCCGTCAGAACTCCACGCAGGTGAATTTCGTCATCCGCGGCGAAGGCGAAACCGAGATCAGCGGCCGGCGTCGTGCCACCGCGCTCCACGACGTGTGGAACACGCCCTCGATGCGGATTTACCGCCACAAGAACATCGGCGAAGACGTCTATGCGCGGCTCACCTATTCCAATGGCGCGCTGCTCGACATGCTCAACATTCATGTCGTCGAGGAAAACCCCCAGCCGATGCTGAAGTCCATCGACCGCGAAGAAGGCGGCGAGGGCGAGGACAATCGCCGCACCAGCCCATATGGCACTTTCCAGCTCACCGAGGAAGGCGCCTGGCTGATGCCGTACGAGCGGCTGATCAATCCACCTTCGGTCACCAGCCCCGCGCTATATTGGCCCTGGGAACAGGTGAAGGAGCATCTCGACAAGCTTGAGGCGCTGGGCAAGGACTATATCGGCCGCCGCTTGTACCTGCTCTACAACCCGATGACCGGTCGCACCAACGGCACGACGCCGAACTTCTTCGCGACGATGACCGTGCGTCCGCCCAAGATCGTCGATCGCCCGCACCGCCATTCGTCTGCGGCAGTGAACTATTATTTCTCCGGCTCGGGCCGCTCGACCGTCGAGGGCAAGACCTATGAGTGGAAGGCCGGCGACCTGATGCTTTCCGCGCCCGGCTGGTCGGTCCATAACCATGCAAGCTACGACGAGCCGGTATATGAGCTGACCATTCAGGATCAGCCGCTCAACATCGCGATGGAATCGCTGCTGTGGCAGGAAAGCCTGAAGGAGCCGCCGGCACTGCTGGGGGCTGAGGAGGGCTTTGCCACCAATCGCGCCGCGGTGTCAGGCTGATGGCGCAGGCGCGCCGCATCGACGATTTCGGCGGCGTCACGCTCGACGACCTAGCGATCGCCGATGCGGCGGGCGCTCTGGCTGCAGCCGAGCGCGACCGAAACCAGATCGCACTGCTCAGCGAGACCTATCCGGACATGACGATGGACGACGCCTATGCGGTCCAGGCGGCTTGGGTGCGAATGAAGCGCGCGGCCGGCGACCCGGTGATCGGCTGGAAGATCGGCCTCACCTCCAAGGCGATGCAGGCGGCACTCTCGATCGACATTCCCGATTCCGGCGTGTTGTTGGGCAGCATGGCGTTCGCGAACGGCGCCGACATCCCGGCCGGGCGCTTCATCGAGCCGCGGGTCGAGGCGGAGATCGCGTTCGTCATGAAGGAGACGGTCGATCCCGCCCGCGCTTCGACCGAGGCGATTCTCGCGGCGACCGATTACGTCGCCCCCGCGCTCGAGATTCTCGACACTCGCATCATCCGCAGGAATCCGCAAACCGGCCGGTCGCGCACCGTTTGCGATACGATCGCGGACAATGCGGCCAACGGCGGCATCGTCATGGGCGATCCGGTGCGCGATCTACGCGATCTCGATCTGCGCTTCGTCGGGGCGGCCGTATCCCGCAATGATGAGGTGGAGGAAACCGGGCTCGGCGCGGGCGTGCTCGGCCATCCGCTGACCTCGCTCGCCTGGCTTGTCGAGCGGCTGGCGACCTATGGAGCTCGCCTCGAAGCAGGCCAGATCGTTCTGTCCGGATCGTTCATTCGCCCCGTGGAGGCGCCCCCGGGGAGCCGGATCGTGGGAGATTTCGGCAGGTTCGGCCGCGTTTCCTGCCACTTCCTTTGAAACCGGGCGAGTATCGGGACGTCATGCACAATCCCTTCAAACAGGCGATCGGCGAAGGTCGCGCGCAAATCGGCCTCTGGCAGGCTCTGGCTTCCCCTTATTGCTGTGAGATCTGTGCGGGCGCCGGCTTCGACTGGTTGCTGATCGACGGCGAGCACGCACCGAACGACCTGCGATCGGTGCTGGCGCAGCTGCAGGCTGCGGCTGCCTATCCGGTCGAGCCGGTAGTCCGCCTGCCAGTCGGCGACGCCGTCTTGGTCAAGCAATATCTCGATCTGGGTGCGCGGACGCTGCTGGTGCCGATGATCGAGAACGCTGGCGCCGCGGCGGCGATGGTTCGTGCCACCCGCTATCCGCCCCACGGCATTCGCGGCGTAGGCTCCGCGATCGGGCGGGCTAGCCGCTGGAACCGGCATCGGGACTATCTGCAGGCCGCCGCAGCCGAAATCTGCCTGCTCGTCCAGATCGAGAGCCGCGCGGCGCTCGCCGATATCGACGCGATCGCGCGTGTCGAGGGCGTCGACGGCGTCTTCATCGGCCCGTCAGATCTCGCCGCCGATCTCGGCCATCTCGGCGATCCCATGCATCCCGAGGTGCAGGCGATGATCGAGACCGGCATCGCCGCGGTGCGCGCCGCCGGCAAGCCGGTGGGCATGCTAATCGCCAATGAGCAGGCGGCACGTCGCTATCTTGGACTCGGCGCCAACTTCGTCGCGGTTGGCACCGATGTCACGCTGCTCGCGCGGGGGGCGGAGGCGCTGGCCGCAAGCTTCCGCGACGTGCCCGCGCAGGCCGCGGCCCCGCCTCCTCCCAGCGTCTATTGAAAGTCAGGAAGGCAATCGACATGCGGACCGAGGTCATCTCGATCAATCCCGCCACCGGCGAGGAAATCGCGCGCTACCCCGCGCTCGACGGGCCTGCGCTGGAGAAGGTCGTGGCAGCGGCATACGCCGCCTTCGCCGATTGGCGGACCACCAGCGTCGATCGGCGCGCGCAAGCCTTTCGCCGCCTGGCTGATATGCTGGAGGCGCGCCGCGAGTCTCTCGCCCGGCTGATCACGCTCGAAATGGGCAAGCCGATAAGCGCGGCGGGCGCAGAGGTCGACAAATGCGCGCGGCTGGTGCGCTGGTACGCCGATAATCTGGCCAAGCTGCTCGCCGATGAGACGCCCGATATCGGCGGCGACGGCACGGCGGCGATCAGCTATCTCCCGCTCGGCGTGGTGCTGGGCGTGATGCCATGGAATTTCCCGCTCTGGCAGGTGCTGCGCGCCGCCGTGCCGATCATGTGCGCAGGTAACGGCTTTCTGCTCAAACATGCCGACAATGTTCAGGGTAGTGCCTGGGCGCTTAGCGAATGTTTCCGGGCGGCGGCCTTCCCCGAGGGTTTGTTCGGCATTGTCCACGCCGATCGCGCTCTGGTCACCGGTCTGCTCGCCGACCGTCGCATCGTCGGCGTCACCGTCACCGCGGGTGTCGCCGCGGGTGCCTCGCTGGCGGCCGAGGCCGGGCGCCACATCAAGAAGTCGCTGCTCGAGCTGGGCGGGTCCGATCCCTTCATCGTCCTCGCAGATGCCGATCTCGATCTTGCCGTCGCCGCTGCCGTCGAAGCGCGGTTCCAGAACTGCGGGCAGGTGTGCATCGCGGCGAAGCGGATCATCGTCGCCGCCCCGATCATGGAAGCGTTCGTCGCCCGGTTCGTCGAGGTGGCGCGCGGGATCCGGTACGGAGATCCCCTCGATCCCGACACGTGGATGGGTCCGATGGCGCGGGTGCGCGCCCGGTCCGATGTTCACGGCCAGGTCTGCCGCAGCGTGGCGATGGGCGCGCGGCTGTTGCTCGGCGGCGAGATCCCGGAAGGGCCGGGAGCCTACTACCCGCCCACGGTCCTGGTCGACGTGACCCGCGACATGCCCGTCTGCGCCGAGGAGACGTTCGGACCCGTCGCCGCGATCATAGCCGCCAAGGATGCCGAGGACGCGGTGCGCATCGCCAACGACAGCGATTTTGGCCTGTCGGCGTCCTTGTGGACCGCGGATATCGAAGCCGCCGACCGGCTGGCGCGGCGGATCGAGACCGGCGCGGTCTTCGTCAACGGCATGTCCGCTTCGGACCCACGCGTGCCGATCGGCGGTGTAAAACACAGCGGCTATGGCCGCGAACTCTCGCATTTCGGCTTGCGCGAGTTCTGCAACGTGCAGCTGCGCTGGGTGCGGCCGTGACCGATAAGGTCGAACATATCGACGCGGTAGTCGCGGCCGTCGAACGCCAGGCGGAGGGGATCAGCTCCTGGGAGTTTCGCAGCGCCGATGGCCGTGCGCTGCCGCCGTTCACCGCCGGCGCGCATATCGACCTGCACCTCGCCAACGGACTGTCGCGCAGCTATTCGCTGTGCAACCCGCAGGGCGATCGTGATCGCTATGTCGTCGCGATCAACCGCGATCCCGCAAGTCGCGGCGGATCAAAGCTGATCCATGATATGCTGACGCCCGGTGATAGCATCACCATCTCCGCTCCGCGCAATCACTTTCCGTTGGTCGAGGATGCCAGGCATGTCGTGCTGATCGCCGGCGGCATCGGCATCACGCCGATCTTCTGCATGATTCAAAGGCTCGAAAGCCTCGGACAGTCGTGGGAACTTTGGTATAGCTGCCGACAGCGCAGTATGTGCGCTTTTCGTGAGCGGCTGGAGGCGCTCGAGTTGGCTAAGCCCGGGCGTGTCCACTTCAATTTCGACCATGAGCCCGGTGGCCGGATGCTCGACCTCAAGCAGGTGATCGCGGGCACCCCCCAGTACGCGCATCTCTATTGTTGCGGACCCAATCCGATGCTCCGCGCGTTCGAGACCGCCGCTACCGAGATCGGGCTTCCGCGCGACCATGTCCATGTCGAATATTTCGCGGCCAAGGAGAAAGCGGCGCTGGGAGGCGGCTATAGCGTGGCGTGCATCAGATCGGGTGTCGAGCTGGAGATCGAGCATGGCCAGAGCATCCTCGATGCTATGTTAGCCGCGAATATCGACATCGCCTATTCGTGCAGCGAAGGCATCTGCGGCACCTGCGAGTGCAAGGTGCTGGAGGGTGTGCCCGACCATCGCGATTCGGTGCTTACGCCCGACGAGCAGGCCGCGAACGATCGCATGATGGTGTGCTGCTCAGGCTCACGATCGGCCCGGCTAGTCCTAGATATCTGAGTCGGTAGATACCTCTTCGCGAGAGTTCGCGGACGCTTTCCTTGCTTTCACTGGCGGTCTCCGTGGCAATGACGACTGCCACTCCTGACGACGTTGTTGGGCGATGGCGAACGGAGACGGACAAACGTGATCGTTAAAATCCCGCGATGCAGCGGCAATCTGCGGCAGATTGCTGACCTCCCATAAGCTTCGGGCCGACCCGCGAAAGGACGCGCGCAAAAGCGACGCCAGCTTGCGGGGTCACCCGTTACGAAACCCGCCGATTCTGAGCGGCTTCCGCTATGGGGCACTGCTTAGACAGGCGGCCAGATCTACAATGCCGGCAACGGTAAGAATTATGGCGCCCAGAGGATGTCGAGGCGATTATCCGAGCCTTGTCGCCGCACCGCGAGCGGCTGGTGCTGGTTGGGCTCGAGGCCGGGCCGCTATCAGAATGGCTCCATCGGTCGTTGGCCGTTGACGGGATTGAGGTGGTCCTGATGGAGACGCGGCAGGTCCATGCCGCCCACAGCGCGATGATCGTGAAGAGCGACCGCAACGATGCACGCGGTCTGGCGTAATTGCTGCGCACTGCTTCTTCCGGCCCGTTCACTTCAAGACGATGGACGCACGGGAGAGCCGCGCGTTGCTCACCGCCCGCAAGCTGCTGGTCGAGAAGACGTGTGCGATCGAACTCAGCATCCGTGGCACCCTGCGCGGTTTCGGGCTCAAGGTCGGCAAGATCGGTCGTGTCGGTTTCGAGGCGCATGTGGCCGAGCTGGCGGCTGGGCATGCCGTGCTGCGCGAGTTCATGCACAGCCTCCTTGACGCGCGCTCGGCACTGCGGGGCGAGGTCGCCAGGCTCGAACGCCGCCTGCGTGAGATCGTTCGGGATGCGATGTGTCGCCGCTTCATGACCGTTCCAGGCGTCGGTGCCGTGACCGCGCTTACTGTTCGTGCTGGGATCGACGATCCTTCGCGCTTCCGATCGTCCAAGCTGGTCGGTGCCCATTTCGGACTGACGCCCAGACGCTACCGGTCGGGCGAGACCGACATCTCCGGCGGTATCAGCCGCGCCGGCGACGCAAGCGCCCGCGCGGGGCTGTTCGATGCCGCCAACGTCATGCTGTCGCGCGTCAAGCGATGGTCGGCGCTCAAGGCTTGGGCAGTTCGCGTCGCCATGCGGCGCGGCGGCTGCAGGGCTCGCGTCGCGCTGGCACGCAAGCTAGGCGTCATCCCCCATCGCATGTGGGTCGACGGCACCGACTTCGACTACGGGCACCAACCCGCCTGATCCGGAATCTCCAGCTCAACGGCTGAGTTCGTCCGCGCGAGGACGAGGGGACGCGGGCGAGACTGTGTGGGTACCCGGCAGGCAGTCGCCATGCCGTGTTCTGAGATTGGTCCGCCCGCTTTTCGCTGAACCCCGATCCTGTCGGCCGGAAGGTGCTCCAAGCCCCTCCCGGACCACGTGTAGAAGCATCACCCTCGCGCTGATTACGGACGCTTTACGGAAATTTCCCAATGATAGAAGTGCCCATCTTTGTCCTGTGTGGGGCACCAGAATTTCGGGTCACGCCCGGAACACCACCGTGCGCGCGCCGTTGAGCAGCACCCGGTCCTCCAGGTGATAATGCACCGCCGTGGCCAGCACCCGGCGCTCGATATCGCGGCCCTTGCGCACCAGATCGTCGGGCGTGTCGGCGTGCGAGATCGCCTCGACATCCTGATGGATGATCGGCCCTTCATCGAGGTCGGCGGTGACATAATGCGCGGTCGCGCCGATCATCTTCACCCCGCGCTGATAGGCCTGATGATAGGGCTTGGCCCCCTTGAAGCCGGGCAGGAAGCTGTGGTGGATGTTGATGCAGCGGCCGGACAGGAACGCGGCGAGATCGTCCGACAGGATCTGCATATAGCGCGCCAGCACGACCAGCTCCGCGCCCGTTTCGGTGACGATCGCCTTGATCTGCGCCTCCTGCGCCGGCTTGGTCTGCGGGGTGATCGGCAAATGGTGATAGGGAATGTCGCCGATCATCGACGTGGCGAGCGCAGCGCGCGGATGGTTGGAAACAATGCCGACCACATCCATGTGCAGCTCGCCGATGCGGCGGCGATAGAGCAGGTCGCCCAGGCAATGGTCGAACTTCGACACCAGCAGCAGCACGCGCTTGGGCCGGGAATTGACCCGGAACGTCCAGTCCATGCCCCAGTCTCGCGCCAGGGCGGTAAAGCGCGTCTCGATATCGTCTACCGCCGTTGCGGGCGCAGCGAACACCACGCGCATGAAAAAGCCGCCGGTGATCGCGTCATTATATTGCTGCGATTCGGTGATGTTGCAGCCCGACTGGGTAAGGAATCCGGCCACCGCGGCGACGATGCCCTGCCGGTCGGTGCAGTGGAAGGTGATAGTGCAGGCTTCGGTCATGCGTGAGTGTCCAGTCCAGCGGTGCGTGCATAGCTTTCGATCCAGTCGAGCGTGCGCGCCACGCCGCCAAAGGGGTAGAAGTGCAGCCGTACCGGCTCATGGTCGGTCGTCAATCCTGCCGCAAGCGCCGCGATGAAGCGATCCGGTCCAGCCGATCCGATCAAATTGCCGAGCGACAGTCCGTATTTGCGCAGCACTGCTGCCGATGCCCCGACGCCGCACAGCGCGGCATAGCGCATCAACGTCCTGATCCCGGCCGGCCCCGGCACGCCCAGCCGCACCGGCGCGGCGATCCGCCGGCGGCGCAATTCGCCGAGCCAGCGCAGCACCGCGTCTGCGTCGAAGCCGAATTGGGTCACGATCAACGGAGCCATGCCGCGCCGCTCGATTTCGTCGCACTTGCCCTGCAGCACTGCGAAACACTGCGCCTCGGTCATGTTGGGATGCCCCTCGGGATGCCCGCCAATGCCGATCGCGGCGATCCCCGCGCGCTCGAACGCGCCGGTCGCGATCAGCGCCATGCTGTCGGCAAACGGCCCCGCCGGAATTGCAGGATCGCCCGCAACGACGAAGCAGCGGCGAATTGCGGCCCGCGTCCGCGCCGCGTTGAGATAGTCCTCAAACTCCGCGTGGCTCGCGATCCGCCGCGCCGAAAAATGCGGCATGGGTTCCAGTCCCAGCGCACGAATCGTTTCCGCTGCGCGCACGCGCGCCTCCAGCGGCTCACCGGGCAGGAACGGGATGGCCACGGGCGTGCCCACCGGCATGCGCGGCGCCACGGCGCGCAATGCCTCCGTCTCTCTTCCCGTCACCTCGATCGAAAAGCCGTCGATCGCCGAGGCGGCTGGGCGCGACCAGTTGGGATGAATGAGGGGAGGGGGCACCGGGCTTCCGCGTCCTGAGTGAAGATTCACGTCTAGCGCGCCGATATAAATTCGCATAGACGAATATTTCACATATATGGATTCAGACGCGCTTGCCCGAACACCTGCTGATCCTGCCGGGATTGATGTGCGACGCGACGATGTTCGCGGCGACGCTAAAGGCATTTCCTTCGGCCCGCGCCATCGACGATCATTATGGCGGCGCCGACTCGATCGGCGCGATGGCGGTGCATGCCCTCACCGCCGCGCCAGACCGCTTCGCGCTGATCGGCCACTCGATGGGCGCACGCGTCGCGCTGGAGGTGGTCGCGCGCGCGCCGGAGCGAGTCACCCGGCTGATGATCGCCGATACCGGGGTGCATGCCGTGCGCCCGGGCGAAGCGGAGCAGCGCTATGCGCTGCGCGATCTTGGCCGTTGTGAGGGGTTCGACCGGCTCGTCGATGCCTGGCTGCCCCCGATGCTGGGCGAGGCCGCGCGTGGCGATGAAGCGCTGACGGCGTCGCTCCGCGCCATGTGCCTGCGCGCCGGGCAGACCGTGTTCGAGGCGCAGACCGAAGCATTGCTCGACCGCCCCGA
The DNA here is from genome assembly GCF_030145815.1 of Sphingomonas sp. Taxonomy (GTDB): domain Bacteria; phylum Pseudomonadota; class Alphaproteobacteria; order Sphingomonadales; family Sphingomonadaceae; genus Sphingomonas. The sequence continues at coordinate 196,685 of NZ_JAIXHL010000002.1, read as the reverse complement.
CACCGGCCCGGTGCTGCAGACGATCGCCTGCCCCACCGCCGTCGTCGTCGGGGCCGAAGACCGATGGTCCGACGTCGCGCAGCACCAGGCGATCGCCGCGCGCATTGCCGGCGCGACGCTGCACGTCATCGCGGGAGCGGGCCACATGGCCCCCGCCGAACAACCGCACCCGTTCAACACCCTGATCCGGGAATGGCTCGCCATCCCCGCCACGACCCCAGCTTAGGAGAGACACGATCGTGACCGACAAGACGCTTCAGCAACTGCTCGACGAACAGACCAACATCGTCGATTTCCTGCGCAACCAGCAGGTCGGCCCCAATGCCTATCCGGGCGTTCCGGCCGAATATTCCAACTGGCGCGACGAACAGCTCTCCTGGGCCAACAGCTGCGTGCTGTTCAACCAGAGCTTCCACATGGTCGACCTGCTCGTCACCGGGCCGGGCGCATTCGACATGCTCCACTATCTCGCGCCCAACAGCTTCAAGGGCTTCGTCCCCAACCGCGCCAAGCAGTTCGCGCCGGTCACGCCCGACGGCTATGTCATCGGCGACGTGATCCTGTTCTATCTGGCAGAGAACACGTTCGAGCTGGTTGGCCGCGCACCGTCGATCGAATGGGTCGAGTATCACGCAGCATCGGGTAAATGGGACGTGACGGTCGAGCGCGACGAGCGCACCGCCGCGCGGCCGGACAAGGATAATCGCCGCAACTATCGCTTCCAGTTGCAGGGGCCGAACGCGATGAAGGTGCTGGAGCGCGCGATGGGCGCGACCCCGCCCGAGCTCAAATTCTTCCACATGGCCCCGATCACGATCGCCGGGGTCGAGGTGCGCGCGCTGCGTCACGGCATGGTCGGCCAGCCGGGTTACGAGCTGTTCGGACCGTGGAAGGATTACGACACCGTCCGCAACGCGCTGATCGACGCCGGCAAGGACTTCGGCCTGACGCTGTGCGGTGGCCGCACCTATGCGTCGAACACGCTGGAGTCTGGCTGGATCCCGTCGCCGCTGCCCGCGATCTACACCGGCGAGTCATTGGCCGAGTATCGCGCCTGGCTGTCGGCCAAATCCTATGAGGCCGGTGCGTCGGTCGGCGGCAGCTTCGTGTCGGACAACATCGAGGATTATTATCTGACGCCGTGGGACTTGGGCTACGGCCACATGGTCAAGTTCGACCATGACTTTATCGGTCGCGAAGCGCTCGAGCGGATGAAGGATCAGCCGCACCGCCGCAAGGTGACGCTGGCGCTCGATACGCAGGACATGCTGCGCGTGATGAGCTCGATGCTGCAAAAGGGCGATCGCGCGAAGTTCATCGACTTCCCGAGCGCGGTCTACGCGATGCACCCCTATGACGCGGTGCTCAAGGATGGCCGCCCGGTCGGTATCTCGACCTGGATCGGCTATACCGTCAATGAAGGTCGCTTCCTGACGCTGGCGATGGTCGATGCGGACGTCGCGGAACCGGGCACCGAAGTGACGTTCGTCTGGGGCGAGCCCGATGGCGGGACGCGCAAGCCAACGGTCGAGCGGCATGTGCAGGTCGAGATCAAGGCGACCGTCGCGCCCGCACCCTATTCGGAAGTGGCGCGCGATTCCTATGCCGAGGGCTGGCGCACGCGGGGGTGAGGGGAGCGGAAATTCCTCCCCAGAGCTTTGCTCAGGGGAGGGGGGACCGCCCGCGCAGCGGGTGGTGGAGGGGCGGCCGCGCAGACGGCCGTGGACAGCTCGGCAAAACTCCGCCCTCTTCGGGGCGGCCCCTCCGTCAGCGCTGCGCGCTGCCACCTCCCCTGCGGGGCAGGGGAGGAATAGTTGCTCGCCCCGCTACCCACCCGCTTCGATCGCGGCGCAGGCTGCGGCAAGCCGGTCCATGATCTGCGCACGCGCTTCGGGCGTGTAGCGCAGCTTGGGCAGCGCGACCGCGAGCGCGCCTGCAGCCACGCCGTCGACCTGCACGACGCGCGCAATGCCGCACACGCCCAGCGTATATTCCTCGTCGGTAAAGGCGAAGCCGGTGTCGCGCACCGCCGCGATCTGGTCGCGCAACATCGCCTCGTCGGTGAGCGTGCGCGGGGTGAACAGCGGACGGAAGGATTCGGCGAAATAGCGCGTCAGCGCCCCATCGCTGAGGCTCGACAGCATCGCCTTGCCCGCCGCCATGCAGTGCAGCGGCGCACGCGCGCCGACGCTCACCGAGTAGCGCAGCGCCTGTTCCGCAGTTTCGGTCACCCGCGCCTCGATCTCCCACTCGGTCAGCGTGAAGAAGGACGTGGTCTCGTTGAGCGACCGGCGCAGCGCGCGCACGTGCGGTGCGATGCGGTCCTCGATGGACATGGCGCTGGCCGGCATGCGCAGCCGCTCGAGCCCCGCCCCGGCGAGATATTGGCGACCCTCGCGGCGCAGATAGGTGCGCTCGCACAAGGTCGCGAGCAGATAGGACAGGCTGCTGACCGGGATCTGCAGCGCGGCGGCAATGTCCTGCGCCGCCACGCCTGAAGGATTGCCCACGACATATTCGATGATGTCGAGCGTCCGCATCGCGGACTTGACCGTCGGCTGGGTGGGTTTGGTCATTCGGCTTCCGATGTTCAGAAGGTCAGACTACCCCGGCGCTCGGCAAACCGCCATCCGGCATCGGTGCGGATGAAGCGGTCGTGGAAGCTGCCGACCTTGGGCGCGCCGTCGCCGGTGAACAGCAGCATCGCCGATTCCCCGACCGCATGATCCGCATCGATCACGTCGATGACGACATTGGAGCAGACATGCCGCGTCGTGCGCGCGGGGCGGGCGAGAAACGCGTCGAGGATCGCGGCACGGCCGACGATCCAGACATCGGGCGCGGTGGGTCGGCTCATCCGGCCATCCTCGGCGTAGAGGTCCGCCACCTCCGTCCAGCGCCCGGCATCGTTGAGATTGGCGTAGCGCGCGACCAGCTTGGCGCAGTCCGCCTCGATCGCGCGGGCGTCCTCGGGGGTCACAGCCGCGAGTCCGCCAGATCCGCGCCCGCGCGCAGCGCGCGCAGCTTCTTCCACGTCACCTCGGGATCGATCTTGCCATAGCCGGCAAAAGTGCCGAAGCCGCAGTCGGTGCTGGCGATCACCCGGTTCTTGCCGACGATCCGCGCATAGCGCTCGATCCGCTGCGCGATCAGCTCGGGATGCTCGACATAGTTGGAACAGGTGTCGATCAGGCCGGGTGCGAGCAGTTTGTCGTCGGGCAGCGCCGCATCGCGCCATACCGTCCATTCATGCTCGTGGCGCGGGTTCGCCGCCTCGAACAGGATCGTGCCCGGGCGCGCGGCGAGGACGATGTCGATGACCTTGTCGAGCGCGATGTCGCAATCATGCGGCCCTTCATAATTGCCCCAACAGATATGCATCCGCATCCGATCGGCCGGGATGTTCGCGGTGGCGGCGTTGAGCGCCTCGACATTGGCGGCGGCGGTCGCCAAGAACTCGGCGTCGCTCTGGTCCTGAAACCCGGTGTGGCGCGACATGGCGATGTCGGGGCAGTCGAGCTGCAGGTCGAACCCCGCGGCGACGATCGCCTCATATTCCGGGCGCATCGCATCGACCAGATCGGCGAGATAGGCCTCATGCGACGGGTAATGGCGATTGACTTGAAATGCGGTGATCAGGCCGGGCGACGCCGCATTCATGAACCCGCGCGCGCCGCCGCCAGCCTTGTCGAGCGCATGGCGGAAGCGGCGGATATCGTCGTGCAGCGGTGCCAGCGTCTTCAGCCGCACCGGGCCGATGCAGGATGCGCGGGTGAACTCCTGGCTGCCCATGATCGCCGACAGCTTGCGCGCAAGGCCGGGATGCGCGGCGAGGTCGGCGGCGGGGCGGCGGTCGATATGCCCGCCAAACCCCTCCAGCCGCTCGATCATGTAGGTCGAATAGCCGACCTTCCCCAATTCGCCGTCGCTGACGATGCTGACCCCGCACGCGATCTGCTGCGCCACTGCGGCATCGACTGCGGCCTGGACCAGGGCATCGAACTGCGCCGCGTCAAAGGGCTCGCCCTTGTCGCGGGCGAGCAGCAGCGGGGTCAGTTCATCACCGCGCGGAAGGCTGCCCACATGCGTCGTCGCGATCATCACCGTCTCCCTGTTAGCAAATTCGGTGATGGCATCGTTTCACGGATGTGCAAGCATCATATCCGCGAAATCAATCGGTGGAGCTCCGGATCAGGTCGATCAGCCAGCGCAGGCCGGGATCGTTGCTGCGCGTCACATGATATTGCGCCATCTCGACCAAGGGCGGGATCGGCAGCGGCGGGGCGACGGCGACCAGCGGGAAGTTGCGCGCCATCTGCGCCGCAAGCCGCCCCTGGACCAGCGCCAGCCAGTCGGTGTCCTGAAGCAGCCACGGCAGCATCCCGAAATTGGGCGCGATCATCGCGACGCGGCGCTGGATGCCCATGCGATCGAGAAAGGCATCGCCGAAACTCGGCAGCCGCTCGTCGCCGATCGCGACATGGACATGGTCGTATGCCAGCATTGCCGCCAGCGTCGTCGCGCCCGCCAGCGCCGGGTGCCCCGCGCGTCCGACCAGCCGGTATTCGTCCTCGAACAGTCGCTCCGAAGGCAATTCGGGCGTCACATATTCCTGGAGCGTGATGAGCAGGTCGATCCCGCCGCTTTCGAGTAGCTCGATCCGCCGCGGGCTGGGCAGCAGCAGCTCGATCCGCACGCCCGGCGCGGTTGCGGACAAGCGGGTGACGATCGGAAACAGGATCGATGTCGCGATATAGTCCGACGTCATGATCCGGAAATTCCGGTTGGTCGTCGCCGGGTCGAAATGGCGCGACGTCGCGATCACGCCCTCCATCGTCTCCAGCGCCTGTCGCACCTGCGGCAGCAGCGTTTCGGCAAAGGGCGTCGGATACATCCGCTTGTTGCGCGCGATCAGCAGGTCGTCGCCGAAATAGCTGCGCAGCCGCGCCAGCGCGTTGCTCATCGCCGGCTGGCTCAGGTTCAGCCGCTGCGCCGCGCGGGAGACGCTGCGGTCGCTCATCAGCGCCTCGAACGCGACGATCAGGTTGAGGTCCAGTCCCTTGAAGCGCATCGCCGATCCATCATTGAGATCAATCAAAATGGATCAGAACTATAAGTTTTTCAATGTTCGGGCATGGCGCTAGGTCTTGCGCAACCAAATTCGGAGCAGGATGCATGAGCAGAGTAAGCGAAATCCGCTATGTCGGATATGCCGTCACGGCGCTTGAGGAAGAGCGCGCCTTTTACGCCGATGTCTGGGGGCTGGAGCCGGTCCCGTCCGACGATGGCATGATCTATTTCAAGGCGCAGGGGCATGACGAGCATCATGTCGTCCGGCTGCGCGCGGCGGACACCAAGCGGATCGACGTGATCGCGCTCGCCGCGGACAATCGCGCCGATGTCGACGCGCTGCACGAAAAGGTTGCAGCGGCTGGCTGCCAGATCATCCACGCCCCGCGTGACCTGACCGCGCCGGGTGGCGGCTATGGCTTCCGCTTTTTCTCGCCCGACGGCCTGCCGTTCGAGATTTCGAGTGACGTCGCGCGCGGGTCGAGCCGGGAGATGCAGCGCTGGGACGGCGTGCCGCAGAAGATCAGCCACATCGTCCTCCACTCGCCCGATCATCAGGGCCTAGTGAAGTTCTTCGTCGACGTGCTCGGCTTCCGCGTCAGCGACTGGCTGGGCGATTTCATGTGCTTCCTGCGCTGCAACAGCGCGCATCACCGCATCGCGATCCTGCCCGGACCCGCGTGCCTCAACCATGTCGCCTATGACATGCTGACCGTGGACGACATGATGCGCGGCATCAGCCGCCTGCGGAAGAAGGGCACCGATATCCGCTGGGGCCCGGGACGGCATACTGCGGGCAACAACACCTTCAGCTATTTCACCACGCCTAGCGGCTTTGCGGTCGAATATACCTCGGAGCTGGAGGAGGTCGATTTCGACAACCATGTCGACAAGGTCCATGTCCCCGGACCGCAGGTGATGGACCAGTGGGGCGTCGGTGTCGGTGGCCCGCAGACCATGCCGCATCCCGAGGCCGATGCCGGCCTGTTCCAGGCAGCAGAGGCTTAAGTCATGGCATTGTTCGAATATTTCCCGAACTACATCTGGAACCTGTCGGTCGCGATCGCGCTGGAAAGTGGTGGGCGGATCGGCGAGATCGTCGATATGTGCCAGCCAATCCGCGACGCCGCTGCGTCGGGTTCGGACGCCGGCACGCCGCAATTCATGGCGAAATGGGTCGAGATGGGCGACAAGCTGATCGGCCTGGCGGACGAGGACGAGGCCGCCGGGCGCGGCTTTTCCGCCTCCGACAAGCTCGAGCGCGCGTCGCTCTATCTGCTCGTCGCCGAGCGGATGCAGGGCCATGGCCATCCCGGCCGCGTCGAGACCTATGCCCGCGCGCTCGATGCCTTCGCGCGTTCGACCCGGCTCGGTTCGATCAACCGTGAACGGGTCGAAATCCCGCTGACCACCGGCACCATGCCCGCGCTCTACACCCGCGCCGAAGGGCCGGGGCCACATCCGGTCGTGGTCTATTGCAACGGCCTCGATAGCTGCAAGGAGCTGCTTTACTGGTCGCGCCTGCCCGAGGCGCTGGCGAAGCGCGGCATCTCGACCCTGTGCGTCGACCAGCCGGGTACCGGCGAAGCGCTGCGCCTGCAGAACCTGCCCGTCGATCCGCATAGCGAGAATTGGGCGAGCAAGGCGATCGACTGGCTGGAGACCCAGCCTGACGTCGATCCCAAGCGCATCGGCATGACCGGCATTTCGCTCGGCGGCCATTTCGCGCCGCGCGCGGTCGCCTATGAGCCGCGCTTCGCCAGCGGCGCCTGCTGGGGTGCCAACCATAATTGGGCCGAGGTGCAGCAGAAGCGCCTCAAGCGTGAGGGCGAGAATCCGGTCCCGCATTACTGGGCGCACGTGATCTGGGCGTTCGGTGCCAAGGACATGGACGACTTCCTTGCCAAGGCGGAGGACATGAACCTCAACGGCCATATGGGCGGGGTGAAGGTGCCGTTCCTGGTCACCCACGGCGCCAAGGATCGCCAGATCAGCGTCGACTATGCGCAGGATTGCTATGACCAGCTGGTCAACTCGCCGCGCCGCGAACTCAAGCTGTTCACCGACCGTGAGGGCGGGGTCGAGCATGTTGGCGCGGACAATATGAGCTTTGGCCGCGACTATATCGCCGACTGGTTCGCCGAAACGCTGGGCGGGAAGCTGTCCTGATGCGCCTCGCGACATTGCGGCGCGGTGGGCGCGATGGCACGCTGGTGGCGGTCAGCCGCGACGGCGCGCGGGTCGCGCCGGTCGCGGGCTATGCGACGCTTCAGGCCGCGCTCGACGATTGGGATGCGGCGCAGGGCGCGCTGACCGCTGCGGTCGAAGCGGCGGAGAGCGGTGAGGCGGTCCAGCCGGACGATTTCGCCGCGCCGCTGCCGCGCGCCTGGCAATGGCTCGACGGATCGGCCTTCGCCAATCACGGCGCGCTGATGCAGCTCGCCTTCGGCCATGCACCGATCGAGACCGATCTGCCGCTGATGTATCAGGGGATGAGCCATCAGTTCATCGCCCCGACCGCCGATGTGCCATTCCCCAGCGAAGCCGATGGCATCGATTTCGAGGGCGAGTTCGGCGTCATCACCGGCGACGTGCCGATGGGCTGCTCGGCTGCCGACGCGCTGGCTTATGTGCGGCTGGTGGTGCTGATCAACGACTGGTCGCTGCGCGCCATCGCCCCGCTCGAGATGAAGACCGGCTTCGGCTGGGTGCAGGCCAAGCCTGCATGCAGCGTCGCGCCGTTCGCGGTGACCCCCGATGCGCTGGGCGATGCCTGGCGCGATGGGCGCGTGCATTTGCCGCTGACGGTCGAGGTCGACGGTAATTGGTTTGGCAGTCCCAATGGCGCGGCGATGGGCTATGGTTTCCACGAGCTGATCGCGCACGCCGCACGCACCCGCGCGTTGCCCGCCGGCACCATCATCGGATCGGGCACGGTGTCGAACGTCGAGCATGAGACGGTCGGATCGACCTGCATGTCCGAACGCCGCGCGATCGAGATGATCGCTCATGGCGCGCCGCAGACGCCGTTCCTGTCCTTCGGCAGCCGCGTCGCGATGCGGGCAGGGGAGGGCGCATCGCCCTTCGGCGCGATCGATCAGCTTGTGGTTAAGGGCTAACTCCCGTCGGAAATCAGCGTCCCGCCATCGACCACGATCGTCTGGCCGGTGGTAAAGCCGCCCGCATCGCTGGCGAGGTAGAGCGCGGTCGCCGCGACCTCGTCCGGCGATCCGGCGCGGCGCAGCGGAGTCATCCCCAGCCGCCGCGCGGCACGCTCGGGGCTCGACAGGATCGCGCCCGCCCAGTCGGTCTCGATCAGTCCCGGCGCGATGGCGTTGGCGCGCACGCCCGACGGCCCCCATTCGACCGCAAGGTTGCGCGCAAGCTGCGCCAGCGCCGCCTTGGTCATCCCGTAATGCCCAAGCATCGCATTGCCGCGCAGCCCGGCAATGCTCGACAGCAGCACGATGCTGCCACGCCCCCGCGTCGCCATCGCCCGGGCGAGATGCCCGGTCAGGCGCAAAGGGTGGAGCAGGTTGATCGCATAGAGCCGCTCGCGCTCCGGCTCGTCCATTGCGTGCAGCGGTGACGCTGGTCCCGCGATCCCGGCATTGCAGACGAGGATATCGATCCCGCCCGTCCGTGCCTCGGCCTGATCCGCCAGCCGCGCGATCGCGGCAGCATCGCCGACATCGGTCGGGATCGAAATGCCGCCCAGTTCGACGGCCAGCGCATCGCACGCCACCGCATCGACATCGGCGAGTACCAGCCGCGCCCCCGCACCCGCGAACAGTCGCGCAATCGCCAGCCCGATCCCGCGCACCGGCCCGGTGATCAGTGCGCTCCGCCCGTCGAGGCGGAAGGCGGCGAGGGGGTCAGAGGTCGCCAAGCACCGTCTCGACCAGTTGTGCCAAGTCCCCGTCATGGCGAATTTCCAGCGCGTCTGCGCGGGGCGTGGCGAGTTCGGGATAGCTGCCAAAGGTCGCGCGGGTCGCCGGAACTTCCTCGAAGCGGATGCCCGACACATCGCCATGGTGCGCCAACTCCGCCACCAAATCGCCCATCGTCACGCGCAGCGCGGGAAGCGTCAGCGCCTCCTGCGCTGCCCGCTCGCCCAGTGCCGCCGCCACCAGATTGGCCGCGCAGCACCGCACGGACATCAGCCAGCTGGTCGCGTCTGCCGCCACGGGCACGCACAGCGGCGTGCCGGCCAGCGCAGCGTGGAAGATATCGCTGAGGAACGCCGAGCCAAATCCTCCGGCCGCCGCGGGGCGGGCGACGATTCCCGGCAGCCGCAAGGCAAAGCCCGATACGGCCCCGCGCCGGACCGCATCGGCAAAGGCCAGCTCGACCATGCGCTTGTGCGTGCCGTAGACGCTGGTCGGAGTGGGGACAGTCGCGTCGTCGACCGGATCGGGCAGCACGCCGCCGAACACGGCGATCGACCCCGCGATCACCAGCCGACGACCCCGCATCGCCTCGATCAGCGCCAGCGGCACGTCGAGATTGATCGCCCGCGAGGCCCCCGGATCGCGCTCGGCCGCGCCGCCGGGCAGTGCGGCAAGGTGCAGCACTGCGTCGACGCGCGGCGCCGTCAGCGCGGCAATCACCGCCGGATCGGTCAGGTCGCCCGCGAGCGTTTCATACCCGTCGATCTCCGCCACCGCCCGGTCGGCGAGCAATAGCCCTACCTGCGGGTGCTGCTCGGTAAGTTGCCGCACGACCGCCCGGCCGACGAACCCCGCCGCGCCGGTGATCGCCAGCAACATTACCGCTTCAGCTCAGGCGCGAATTCGCCGTCGATCAGGATGAAGGCAATGCGGCAATTGGCGTTCGACCGGTTCGACCAGCCATGATTGGTGCCACGCTGGATCACGATGTCGCCCGCGCGCACCGTCGTCTCGCCCTCATCCATGATCAGCACCAGCTCGCCTTCCAGCACGATGCCGTAATCGATCGTCTCGGTGCGGTGCATCAGCGCGTGGCGGCTGCCTTCGCCATGATGCGCCGATGCGTCGCCCGCGCCGATCTCGGCGAAATGCGCCTGCGCCTCCTCAGGCGACATAGTGCGGATTTCGTCGCTCTCGGGCGGGATGTCGAGCACGCGGATGCGGGTGCCGCCCTTGGGCGGGGCGAGCTTGATGCCGTCCTCATGCGGCTCGCCCGATGCGGCGTCGATCAGGACCGGGGTCTGCTGCGTATTCCAGATCTCATGGAACATCGGGCCGATCGGGCCGCCGACCTGCTGAACGCGCGGTGCAGCGCCGTCCTCCTGAATGATCGCGCGACCGCTGGCATCATGGCCGGTAACGACGCGGCGGACTGGTTTGGTCATGTTCATGCTCCTTGAGTGGCGGTGCCGCGACGCAGCAGCGCAATAATGGCACCGATTGCTGCCGCTGCAGCGTAGAAAAGAAAGGCGCCTGACAGGCCGCCGAGCACGCCCGACAGCGCGACCGCGACGATCGGCGCGATGAACTGGGCGAGGAAGAAGGACCCGGTCCATACGCCCGTGCCGCGCCCACGCGTCTCGGGCGGAAGGCGGCGCAGCACCCAGGCCAGCATCGTCGGGAGCATCAGGCCGTTACCGATCGAGATCACCACTGCGCACGCAGCTGTGATATAGAAACTCCCCGACAGGCCGACCCCGACATAGCCCAGCGCGACCAGCGGCAGACCGATCGACAACAACGTCTCGCCCGACCAGCCCTTGAGCCGTCCGAACAGCATCGACCCCGCCATCACGCCCAGGTTCGCCGCCGCACCCGCCAGCCCGATCGTCGCAGGCGAGGTCACCCCCGTCGCTTCGATCACCGGACCCAGCTGGACGATCAGCGTGTAGAACAGCATCCCGATGCCAAAGGTGATCGCGACCAGCAGCGCGATGCCCTGCGCCTTGCCTGTAGCAGCAGCCGCCGAAGCCTTTGTCGGCTCGAACAGGATCATCGCTGCCGCAAGTGCGACCGGCAGCGCCAGCAGATACAGCCAGAACGGCCCGCGCGAGCCCAGGGCCTCGCCGAGCGCGCCGCCCGCCGCGATCAGCACGATGGCGCTGACGCTCGCGGTGGCGATCTGGATCGAAACCCAGCGTTCGCGCCGCTCGCCAGTGAAATAGTCGCCGACCAGCGCGGTCGCGACGGTCATGATGATTGCCTCGGTCACCCCCAGCGCCACGCGCGCGGCGAGGATCAGGCGCAGATCGTGGAGCAGCAACGGCAACAGCCCGAACCCGGCATAGCCGACCAGCGCGGCGATCAGCAGCCGCTTGCGCCCGAGCTTGTCCGACAGCCAGCCCGCGACCGGCGAAAACAGCGCCACGCACAGCGCCGGGATCGTCAGCGCCATCGGCACCAGCACCGCCGCGCCCGGAACGCCCGCAAACTCACGCAGCAATAGCGGCAGCACCGGCACCAGCGCGATGATCGCCATGGTCGGCATCACCGCGGTGAGCATCAGGATCACACCATGGCGGTTCGTCGCTTGCTGGGTCATCGCGCGTTCCTCAGATCGGTTGAGCTACGACTTCGAACATCTCGTGCGTCGCCTTGGCGTTATCGACCGGCGGCCCCTTGCCGAGCTGGCCCATGCAGATCGCAAGGCTGGAGCGGACGATATAGGCGCAGCGGTCGAACCGGCGGTTGCGATAGGCGGTCAGCGCCGCGTCGACATCGTCATGCCGCGGCAGTTCGTCGGCCAGCACCAAGCTGTCTTCGATCGCCATGCCCGCGCCCTGGCCCAGATGCGGGGTGGTTGCGTGCACCGCGTCGCCCAGCAGCGCGATCCGGCCGCGATGCCATTCGCCTTCGACCAGCATCCCCTCGAGCGGGCGATAGACGACGCCATCGTCATCGGTGACCAACTCCGAAAGCTCGCGGATATAGGGCGCACACCCCGCCATCTTCGACCGCATCACCGCTGCCAGCCCCGCGCGCGGATAGCGCGGATTATCGGGCTCGGGCGTGGTGACATAGATGTACATCAGTGCCTCGGACACCGGCACCAGCCCGACGCCGGTCGGCCCGTTATAGACATGCAGCGCGTCAAGATCGGCGGGGCGGGGCAGGTTGTAACGCCACACCGCTTGCCCGGTGAATTGCGGCCCGGTCAGCTCGGGGAACAGCGCCGCGCGCGTCTGCGAGTAGACGCCGTCGGCGCCGATCACGAGGTCGAACCGCGCCTGCTCACCATTCGAGAAGGTCGCATCGACGCCCGCGCCATCGTCGCGCAGCTTCGTCGCGGTCACGCCGAGCAGCACCTTCGCCCCGCTGGCAATGGTGCGGTCGCCCAGGATCTTGTGCAGCGCCGGCCGGCTGATCCCCATATTCGCCGGATAGCCGTCGACCAGCCGCGGCGTCGGAACGCGGGCGACCTTTACCCCGGTCGGGGTGTAGATCTCGACCGCATCGAACCCGACGCCGGACGCGACATATTCGTCGATCAGCCCCAGCTGCGCCATCGCGCGGATCACGTTCGATTGCTGGATGATGCCGACGCCATAGACCGACCAGTCGGGATCGCGCTCGATCACCGTGACGTCAAAGCCCTTGGCGCGCAGTGCGATCGCGGCGGTCAGGCCGCCAATGCCGCCGCCGATGACGAGAATGGTACCGGATTGCATGTCTTCTCTCTCAGAAACGGTCGAGGTCGTTGGCCAGCGTGATCGGCCCGGCAAAGCGCGCGCGGACCTGCGCGATATAGCCCTGGGTGCGGACCGGATCGGGGGTGCCGCCCGCGAAATGTGTGATGACCACCGCCTTCACCCCGGCACGCGCGGCAAGATCGCCGACCGCTTCGGGGGTCAGGTGATGGGTCGACAGATGCTGCTCCAGCTTCTGCTTGGCCGGGGCTGGCATGTCGGGCGAATTGCGCGCGACCGTCGCCATCGTCGCGGCCATGTCGATCATCTCGCTGACCAGCAGATCCGCCCCCTTCGCCAGCTTCTCCACCGCCGCACTCGGCCCCGTATCGCCGGTATAGACGATCGAGCGGCCGGGCAGGTCGAACCGCAGCGACAGCGACTTGTAGTTGCGGTCCTCGACGCTGCCGGGGGCGAAGTCGTAATGGCTGTTCTGCGCGGCGGTGACGGTCATGCCGTCCACGGTCATCTTGTCGCCGTCGTTCAGCTCGATCACCGTCACCGTATCGGCCGGCGCTGCCCAGGGCTGGCCCGGAATGCCATAGCCAACGCGCGCCGCAGGCTGCATCGACGCGACCATGCCGGCGACCAGCTCGCGCGTGCCCGGCGGGCCATAAACGGTCAACTTCTCCGCCACATTGGTCTGGTTGCGCAGCCCCAGCACCGCCGACAGGCCGCCGGTATGATCGGTGTGGAGGTGGCTCAGGAACACCGCGCGGACGCGGGGCAGCTGGTATCCCGCCTTGGTCAGCTGCTGAACCGCGCCGTCGCCGGCATCGACCAGATAGATGCGCCCGTCATGGACCAGCGCATTGGCGGGCTGGGACCGGTCGCGGCTCGCCACCGGTCCGCCCATCGTGCCGAGCGTAATGAACGCGTCGCCCTGGGGCGGCGTCTGCTGCGCAATGGCGGGCGATGCCGCCAGTACCGCAGCAACCGCCAGCCCCAGAAGCGATACGCGCATCAGAAGTCGAACCCGACGCGGACGCCATAGGTACGCGGCGGGCGCAGCGTGCCGACCGGGAAGTCGAGGATCGGACGCGTGCCCGCACGCGCCAACACTTCCTCATCGGTCAGGTTGTTGACGAAGCCGGTGACGCTCCACCCCTGCTGGCTGCGCAGCGTCACGAACGCATCGGCCATCACGAACCCGTCCTGCTTTTCTTCAGGGCGATAGTTGGAGTTCATGAAGCGGCTGCTCTCGATATTCGCCCGCGCACCGGCGATGAAATCGAGGTCGCCGGTCAGCTCGAACGTGCGCTCATAGCCGACATTGATCGCCCATTCGGGCGAGTTGACCGTCGGCTTGCCCGAACAGTCGATGTCGTAGAAGCGCGCGTTGTTGATCCCCGGATTGGCCGCGCGGCTACCCAAAGTGGTGCAGCCCGTGGTCACCGGCGCGCCGGTCGGCGAGAAGTTCGCCGTCTGCAGGCTGTCATACTTGCCCTTCAGATACTGGACATTGAGGTTGAACAGGTCGTTGCGGCTCGGCGCGAAGCGCGCCTCGAACTCGGCGCCATAGATGTGCGACTTGCCCGCATTGACGGTGATCGACCCCTGCGCGAACACGCCGGTCCCGGTGGGAACGCCGCCGACATAGGTGATCTGCTGGTCCTTATAGTCCCAGTAGAATGCCTCGAAATTCAGCTGCAGCTTGTTGTCGAGGAAGCGGTTCTTCGCGCCGAAGGTATAGGCGGTCAGCGTTTCCGGACGGAAGGTATTGTTCGGCGGCTGCGCGACGAAGAAGCCGCCCGCCTTGAAGCCGGTCGCGACGTTGGCATAGATCAGCGATGCCGGACCCGCGTCGAACTCGACGCCAGCCTTCCAGGTGAACTTCTCGAAGCTCAGGTCGCCGGTGAACGGGACGCTCAGCGGCGGCGTGACCGGGCCGGGCAGACCGCCCGACGCGGTCGAGGTCAGCTGCTTCTTGTCCTCGCGCGTGTAACGACCGCCGGCAACCAGGCGCAGGCTGTCGCTGAGGTCGAAGGTCAGCTGGCCGAACGCCGCGACGCTCTCGGTATTGAGGCGCGGGGTGAAGCGGGTCGTCGAGATATTGCCCTGGCGGAAGAAATTCTCGGTCGCCTGGTTCTCGCCGAAATAGAAGCCGCCGATGACATAGCGCAGCTGCTGGTCCTCGTTCGACGACAGCCGCACTTCGACCGAGGTCTGTTCAGCCAGGTCGGTGATGTCGCCCGCGAAACCGGGCAGATAGGTGCGGAAGCGCACGTCCGAACGCCGCCATGCCGGCAGCACGGTCAGCGTGCCGAAGCCGAGATCGCCGACCACCGTCGCACTGACGCCATAGAATTGGTTGTCGAGGAAGCCGTCGGTCCCCGGCAGCGCGACACAGCCGCTGGTCACGAACCCGCCGGCACCGCCGCAGAAGGGCGGGGCGAACAGCGTCGAGGCGAGCTGGCGGATCGCGGTGTGCGCGCGCGGGTCGGACACGCTGACGCGATCCTCCAGCGCCGGCACGGTGTAGCGCGCTTCCGGCAGCAGCACCGCGCCGCCGCCCTTGCCATGCTGATTGTAGTAATCGGCGACCAATGTCATCGACCAGCGGTCGGACGGCTCGATCAGCAGCGACGCGCGCACCGCCTCGCCCTTGTCGTCGTCATAGCCGTCGGAGATATAGCCGTCGCGATCGACGATCTGCCCGGCGACGCGCAGCGCAACCTTGTCGCCGATCGGCACGTTCAGCGCGAGGAAGCCCTTCTTGCTGTCGTAATTGCCATATTCCAGCAGCGCTTCGCCGCCGAACGTGCCGAGGATCGGCTTTTTCGGGAGCACGTTGATCGCGCCGCCAGTGGCGTTGCGGCCATAGAGCGTGCCCTGCGGCCCCTTGACCACTTCGACCCGCTCGAGGTCGTAGAAGACGCCCGCCGGCGCGGTCGGGCGGCCGACATAGACGCCGTTGAAGTTGAACGCGACGGCATTCTCCGAGAAGGAGTTCTGTGAGTTCGTGCCGACCCCGCGCAGGAAGAAGCTGGTCGTGCCACCGGTCGGCTGGACCACCAGCGAGGGGACGAGCTTGCCGAGATTGGCGGTTTCGGTGATGCCCGACTGGGCCAGATCGTCGCCGGTCACGGCGGTCACGGCGACGGCGGCGCGCTGCAGCGACTCCGACCGGCGCTGCGCGGTGATGACGATGTCCTGCAGGCCATCGGTTTCTTCGGCTGCGGCCGGGGCGGCCGGTGCCTCCTGCGCGAACGCAGGAGCGGCATGGGCGACGAGGATCGCGGTCCCCGCGAGAAGCAATTTTTTCATCAGACAACCCTCCCTGGGCGCCGCCTCGGTGAGCGCGCCTCTGCATTGAGGATGGTCAAAGCCGATCAATTATCATAACGATTTGTTTCTATGATTGAGCACAAACGGAATTGATGGATGCGGCTCGATCAATTCGATCTCAACCTGTTGATTGCATTCGATGTCCTGATCGAGGAGCGCAGCGTCACCCGTGCCGCGCAACGCCTGAACCTCACCCAATCGGCGATGAGCGCGGCGTTGAAGCGGCTGCGCGAATCCTTCTCGGACGAGATTCTGGTCCAGCATGGCAAGCGCATGGTGCCCACCGCCGCCGCGCTGTCGCTGGCCCCCGATGTCTCCGCTGCCTTGCTCAACATGCGCGCGATTCTCGCCAGTGGCATGCGGTTCGATCCCGCGCATTCGCAGCGCCGGTTCCGGGTCGTCGCATCGGATTACATCACCACCGTGCTGCTCGGCCCGGCCTTGCGGCTGCTGCACAAGGAAGCGCCGCATATCCAGATCGAGATCACGCTGCCGCGCTCCGATATTCTCGAAATGCTCGACGATGGCGAGATCGACCTGCTGATCTCGCCCGAGCAGTTTCTCAGTCCCGATCATCCGCGCGAATTGCTGTTCGAGGAGCGGCACGTCGTCGTCGGCTGCGCGTCCAACCCGGCGATGCAGCGTCCGCTCGACGCGGAAACCTATTTCGCCAGCGGCCATGTCGCGACCAGCGTGTCGCGCGACGGCACCTTCATCGATAACTATCTGCGCGGCCAGGGCGAGCAGCGCCGCGTCGACGTGATCTGTGCCGCGTTCTCGCAGGTGCCGTGGATCCTGCCGGGTACCTCACGGCTCGCCCTGATGCATGAGCGGCTCGCCCTGGAACTCGCGCCGGTGCTGGGACTGGTGATTCAGGAACCGCCATTCCCGCTGCCGGTGATGCGCGAAATGATGCAATATCATAGCGCGCGGAGCATGGACCGCGGGTTGGCGTGGCTCTGTGCGCGGTTGAAAGCCGTGGGCCAGCCGGCCGATGACGCCGCGACGAAAGCCGCCTGATCCGCGCTCCGCTACGCCGGGCGGAAGCACAAGGTCGCGATCGCCCCGCCGCCCTCGCGCGGTGACAGGTCGAAGCTGCCGCCGAGCTGCTCGGCCAGCGTGCGCGAGATGCGCAGCCCCAGGCTGGTCGCGCCGGCGGATGTGAAGCCGGGCGGCGGGCCCGCGCCATCATCCGCGATCGTCAGCACGACGGTTGCCGCGCTGGCGCGCATCTGCACATCGATCCGCCCGGTGTCGCGACCGGCAAAGCCATGCTCGACGGCATTGGCGATCGTTTCCGCGACGATCAGCGCGATCGGGATCAGCGCGTCCGGCGGCAGCATGATCTGTGCGTCCACATCGACCGACGCCGTGACGCCCGGCTTGCCTGAGGTCGCCATCACATCCTGCACCAGATCGGGCAGCATCCGCTCCAGCGTCTGGGGATCGCCGCTATGGTCATAGAGCTGGCGCTGGATGCGCCCGATGGTCTGCAGCTTGCCGCCCGCATCGGCTAGCGCCTGGCGCGCCGCCGGATCGCTGACGCTGCGCTGCTGCAGCGCGAGCACTGCACCGACCATCTGCAGATTGTTCGAAACCCGGTGCTGCAACTCGCTGAACAGCAGCTGGCTCCGCTCGGCCAGCATCTGGCTGCGCTCGCGCTCCAGCCGCAGCCGCGCGGTGCCGCGCTGCATCCAGTCGATCAGCAACAGATCGACGGCCACCACGCCGACATAGAAACCCATTGCGACGATCGCGCCGGGGGCGAACGAGAAGGCATTGGCGGGCGGGATGAAGAAATACCAGGCGAGCAGGCCGCACAGAACCGCTGATAGAATGCCCGGGCCACGCCCGAACAGGAAACCCGACAGGACCACCGCCGGGAAGAAGGTGAGAAAGGGGAAGCCGGGCGGAAAGGCATCGGCGAGCAGCCACCGCGTCACAAGGCCCACCAGCGACAGCAGCAGCGCAGCACCATAGCCCTGCCAGCGATGTTCGCGGGCAAGCGGCAACCGTTCCAGCAATCGACCCGTACGCCCGTCCACCGCATCCCCCATTGCCGGTGTCCCCGTCGATGCGGGGTCATCATCATGGATCGAAAAAGCCTCCGAAGCCAGTGGCTCCGGAGGCTCTCGCTGTCCGATCCGGATTGCTCCGGAACGTGAACTTACTTGACGTGCTTCGCGATGTGCTTGTTCATCTCGAACATCGTCACCTTGTCCGCGCCGAAAATGGGCTTCAGCTTGGCGTCGGCCAGGATCTCGCGCTTGTTCGCGGGGTTCTGGAGATCGTTCTTCTTGATGTATTCCCACATCTTGCTGACGATCTCGCTGCGCGGCAGCTCTGCGGTACCGACGATCGCGGCGAGCTCAGGCGAGGGGGTGACGGGCTTTGCGATGCCGCCCCGGGCGCCGCCAGATGCCTTTTTTTCGGCCATTCTATTCTTCTCCTCTGCGGGCCGGCAACCCTGCCGGACCGTGATCTTGGTCAGCGCCGGGGGCCCGGGCAATGCCCTGAACCCGGTGTCGCTGCGCCGGATGTAATCCGGTTCTTTGTACGATGCACGTATTTGATGCGCTTCCAAGAGGGTTTGATACGTTTGGTTGTGGAGAACCCGCCGCTTTGTCGCTCAGAAGGCCCGCTCCGCCGCACTCAAAACGACTCCAAGCGCCATGGATGCCCAGCGCACTCGCCACGAAAAAGGGGCGCCCCGGTATCCCGGAACGCCCCCAATTCTTGCAATGACCGGATCGCCCGGTCGGTCAGCTTCGGATCAGAAGCCCACCTTCGCCTTGACGCCGAAGAAGCGCGGCAGGCCCGGATAGGCGGCGTAGTTGCCGGTCTGCTCCGGCACCGCAAAGCCGGTGATGTGGTAATATTGGTTGGTCAGGTTCTCGACGAAGAACTCGAGGCTCTTCTTGCCGTCGTCGGTCTGCAGGCCGACACGGGCGCCCAGCAGCGCATAGCCCGGGTTGAACAGCGCGGTGCGTCCGGTGGTCGCGTTCGGGTTGTTCGACGGGATGTTGACCTCGCTGTTGTAGCGCATGTCGACATGGACCAGGCCGCGGATGCCGCTGGTGATCTGCGGCGTCCAGGTCGTCGCGATCGTCACCGTATGCTCGGGCTGGTTGCTGACCTGACGGCCTTCCTGACCCTGCAGCGGGGTGCCGACGAAGTTGTTGTCGGCATCGTACTTGGCGTTGATGTAGCTGTAACCCATGCGGAACGTCAGGTTGCGCACCGGCTGGATGATCGATTCAACCTCGACGCCCTTGCTGGTCGTGCTGTCGACATTCTGGACGACGAAGTTGTTGCCGCTGAACACCAGCGACTGCAGGTCGCTGAACTTCTGGTAGAAAGCGGCGATGTTCAAGGTGAAGGCACGGCCCCACTGGGTCTTCACGCCGATTTCATAGGCATCGACCGATTCCGACCCGAACGCCAGGTCGCTGGCCTGCGGACCGTTGCCGCCGAGCAGGACGCTGTCGAACGTCGCCTGGTCCATGTTGTAGCCGCCCGACTTGTAGCCGCGGTCATAGCCACCATAGACCAGGATGTCCGAATTCACCTTGTACGCCAGCTTGGCGGTGCCGGTGATCTTGCTCTCGTCCTTGTCATGGGCGTAGCTGCCGTTGAACTCGGTGTTGATCGCCGGGTTGCAGCTCAGCAGATACAGGTTGTTGAACAGGCCGAGCTGGCGGAGCAGGTTGGCATACTGGACGGCAGCCGTGTTGCCCGCACGCACCTGGTTGAAGAAGGTGCAGCTGCCGGTGTTGTTGCTGATCGTCGCGGTCAGGTCCTTCTTCTCATAGTTCCAGCGCGCACCCAGCGTCAGCGACAGCTTGTCGCTGATGTTGATGATGTTGTGCGTGAACAGCGCGAAGGCGTTGGTCTTGACGCGATAGTCGTTGGTGTTGCCCTGGCCGGCGCTGACACCCGGAAGCGGGCTGGCGGCGAGCGCGGCGAGGCCCGGAACCGGCGTCGCCGAATAGCCGAGCGCGTTGCAGGTCGCGACCGGAACCACGCCCGACGGCGCTGCGCCGACGGCGGTGCGGAAGCAGCCCACGACCGGAGCCAGCGACGCGCCATAGGCCGCCTGATACGCGGCGAACACGTTCGGCACCGCCGGGTTCAGGAATACGGCACCCGGGGTCGGGGCCGTGCCGAGCGATCCGTAGAACTGCACCGATCCGCCGAAGGACGGGCCGGCCAGCGCGTTGAAGATCGAGTCGACATAGCGGTTGCCGTCATTGCCGACGCGGACCGTGTCGTGAACCTTGTTGGTCTCGTTGAGGTAGAAGCCGCCGACCAGCCAGTCGAGCACGCCGCCGAACGCCGAACCCTGGAAGCGCAGCTCCTGGGTGAAATCGCTCAGCTCGTTGCGATAGCCTTCGCGATAGGAGCGATCGATGCCCGAGAAATCGACGTCCTGGTTACGCCGCACGCGCCAGTCGCGATAGGCGGTGATCGAGGTCAGCTTGATATCGTCGGTCAGATCGGCGTTGATCTCGCCCGAAAAACCCCAGTCGCGCACGCGCTCGCTCAGGTCGCGGTTGGGCGACGCGGCCATGCGGCGCTGTTGGGGATCGATCGTGGTCGGCACGCCGTTCACGGTCCGGCTGGTGCCCTCGTACAGGCCATCGCGGCCCTGCGCACCGGCAATCCCCTCGATCAGCGGCGCGAACGCACCGCGCACGACCGAGATCGCGCCGCAGCACTGCTCATCCGTCTCGTAATAGTCGGCGATCAGGCGCAGCGAGAAGGTCGAGGTGTCGTACAGCGCCTGGCCGCGGGCGTACCAGCGGTCGACATTGTTGAACGCACGGTCGGCGTTGACGTCCTCGATATAGCCGTCGCGCTTGCGATAGCCGCCGTCGAGACGCAGCGCGAGCTGCTCGGTCACCGGACCGGTCACCGCGCCCTTCAGCTCGAACGCGTTGTAATTGCCGTAGCTGCCCTCGAGATAGCCGCCGAGTTCGAACGCTGGCTGGGCGGTGAAGATCGACAGCGCGCCGGCCGAAGTGTTGCGGCCGAACAGCGTGCCCTGCGGGCCGCGCAGCACTTCGACGCGCTCAAGCTGCGGCAATTCGGAAATGGCGACGCCCGCGCGTGCACGGAACACGCCGTCGATGAAGACGCCGACCGCAGGCTCGAAGCCGGGGTTGTCGCCGGCGGTAGTGATGCCGCGGATATACAGCGTGGTGCCGGTCGCCGACGACTGGCCGGTCGAGCTCTGCAGCGACGGTGCGAGCTGCTCCAGCCCGCGGACGTCCTCGACGCCGGCATTGGCGAGCAGCGTGGCCGGGACTGCGGTCACCGCGATCGGCACGTCCTGAACGGTTTCGTTACGGCGGGTCGCGGTGATCACGACTTCGTTGCCCGACGCCTCTTCTTCCTGCGCGGCGGGGGCGGAGGTGTCCTGGGCAATGGCGGGGGTGGCCGCGATCAGCGCGAGGGCAGATGCGGAAAACAGCTGGAGTGTGCGCATGGGTCTCTCCTCTCTGGGTCCGCCGGGGGTCTTTCCCTCCGGGACCGGTCTTCTTGTTGTTGTTGGGTCACACGCTACCGCCGCTCGAATCCTTACGTCAACGTCAAATCACGCTAGGAATCCGGCGGAAATGCTTGCTATTTCCCGGAACGACACCGTTTGTTGCACGCGGGCAACACAGCAGAGGCGCTTGCCGTAGCGTCACACTGAAAGGGACAGGGTACCAGCCATTATGAGTTGCCATCACCACGAAGACCCCGTCGATGGCGATCACGCCGCGCCGACCCCCAAGATTCCGGTGCCCGATGAGGTTGCGGACGCGATCCGCACGCTGCTGCGCTGGGCCGGCGACGACCCGAGTCGCGAAGGACTGATCGACACCCCCAAGCGCGTCGCGCGCGCATGGAAGGAATATTGCCAGGGCTATGCCGAGGATCCCGCCTATCATCTCAGCCGGGTGTTCGAAGAAGTCGGCGGCTATGACGATATCGTCCTGCTCAAGGACATCCCGTTCCAGTCGCATTGCGAACATCATCTCGCGCCGATCATCGGCAAGGCGTCGATCGCCTATCTGCCGGGCAAGCATGTCGTCGGCATCTCCAAGCTCGCCCGCGTGCTGCACGCCTATGCCCGCCGGCTGCAGGTGCAGGAACGGCTAACCGCGCAGGTCGCCGACTGCATCTGGGATCATCTGCAGCCGCGCGGCGTCGCGGTGGTGATCGAGGCGAGCCATGCCTGCATGACCGCACGCGGCGTGCGCACTCCGGGCGTGTCGATGGTCACCAGTCGCGTGATCGGCACCTTCCGCCAGGATGACCGCAGCCGCAAGGAAGTCCTCGCGCTCATGGGCTATTGATGCGTGTCCTCGTCACCGGCGGCGCGCGGCGGATCGGGGCGGCGATCGTGCGCCGCCTCGTGGCCGATGGGCATGCGGTTGCGGTGCACCACCATGATTCGCATGGCGAGGCCGATGCCCTGGCGCGCGAGCTGGGCGTGGCGCTGGTCACCGCGGACCTTGCCGATGCCGCCGACACCCGTGCGCTGATCGCGGCCGCGGCCGCTGCGCTGGGCGGCCCGGTCGAGGGGCTGGTCAACAACGCCTCGCGCTTCGCCTGGGACGCGATCCCGCTCGCCGATTATAGCGGGCTCGACCGGCACATGCACGTCAACCTCGGCGCGCCGCTGCTGCTCGCCTCGGCGCTGGCGGCGCAGGTCGGGCTGGGAGAAGGGGCGATCGTCAACCTGCTCGACCAGAAGCTCGCCAATCCCAATCCCGACTTCCTGACCTACACGCTGAGCAAGGCGGCACTGGCCGAGGCGACGACCCTGCTCGCGATGCGGCTCGCGCCGCGCATCCGCGTCAACGCGGTCTCGCCCGGCCTGACGCTCCCCAGCCTCGACCAGACGCCGGAGGAGTTCGCTACCGTCGCCAGCGCCAACCTGCTCGAACGCCCGGTCGACCTGTCCGACCTCGCCGCGACCGTCGCCCATCTGCTGACCACGCGCAGCATCACCGGCCAGAATATCTTCGTCGATTGCGGCCAGCGTCTGGTGAAGCGCGATGGCGATGTCATGTTCACCGACCGGGAGCGCCCGCATGGCTGAATATACCATCCATCTCGACGGGCTGGTGGTCGAAATCGGCCTCGGCATCCATGATTTCGAACGCGCCGCGCCGCAGCGGGTCGAACTCAATGTCGCGATGCGCTGTGTTTACGCAGCGCCACCCGAGGACCGGATCGATGCGGTGGTTGATTACGACTATCTGCGCACCGGCATTCACGCGCTGGCAGCCAGGGGGCATATCGAGCTTCAGGAAACCCTGTGCGACGCCGTCGCCGCGCTCGCCCTCGCCGCCGACCCGCGCGTCGCCGAAGTCCGCGTCCGCTCGATGAAGCTCGACGTCTATCCCGACGCGCGCGTGGGGTGCGAGGTGGTGCGGGTGCGGCCTGGTTCGACGCTTTAGGACTTGGATGAAGGCCGCCTTGCCCCTATGTCCGCTCCGTCCATCGTTCACCGACGGGCAACAAGGGGCCGTTTAACGGGTTTTCGCGTGCAATTGCTGCTGTTCCTCTCTGCGCTCCTCGCGAGCCTCACCGGTGCGATTGCCGGTGACCGCGACCTGCGCGGGTTTCAGCAGCGCAGCGACACCGCCATTTCCCGCACCGCCGAAACCGCCGTTGCCGCAGTGTCTCGCGTCGCGGCGGCAGTGGTCAGCCGCCCC
Organism: Sphingomonas sp.; assembly: GCF_030145815.1. Classification (GTDB taxonomy): domain Bacteria; phylum Pseudomonadota; class Alphaproteobacteria; order Sphingomonadales; family Sphingomonadaceae; genus Sphingomonas. The sequence continues at coordinate 172,979 of NZ_JAIXHL010000002.1, read as the reverse complement.
CTCGCCACGCGTGAAGTCCCCGTCGCGGTGCCCTTCGCGATCCACGACGCTCCGGCCGGCACGCCTGCCCGCCTGACCAGCGAACGCCGGCTCGAATAGCCGCGCGCGCCGCCGCCGAACCGCGGCCGGCATCCATTTCGCATTCGAATCGTTGGCGCTCGCAAGACGGGCGCACACCCTGCAATTTCACACGACTGGAAATCATCATGTTCGGCGGCTTGGCCAAGTCCCTGTTCGGTTCGTCCAACGACCGGTATGTTCGTTCGCTCAACCCCATCCTCGCCAAGATCGCGGGCTTCGAACCCACGCTCAAGGCGATGTCCGACGACGAACTGGCGGCGCAGACCGTCAAGTTCCGTGAGCGGCTCGAGAATGGCGAAAAGCTCGACGCGATCCTGCCCGAAGCCTTTGCGACGGTGCGTGAAGCCGGTGTCCGCGTGCTCGGCATGCGCCATTTCGACGTGCAGATGGTCGGCGGCATCGTGCTGCACCGTGGCGAGATCGCCGAAATGCGCACGGGCGAGGGTAAGACGCTGGTCGCGACGCTCGCCACCTATCTCAACGCGCTGCCGGGCAAGGGCGTCCACGTCATCACCGTCAACGACTATCTCGCCCGCCGCGACTCAGAATGGATGGGCCAGATCTACCGCTTCCTCGGCCTGACCGTGGGCGTGATCGTCCCCAACCTCGCCGACCATCAGCGCCGCGAAGCCTATGCCGCCGACATCACCTACGGCACGAACAACGAGTTCGGCTTCGACTATCTGCGCGACAACATGAAGTACGACCGCGCGTCGATGGTGCAGCGTCCCTTCGCCATGGCGATCGTCGACGAAGTCGACTCGGTGCTGATCGACGAAGCGCGCACCCCGCTGATCATCTCCGGCCCGACCGACGACAAGAGCGAGCTCTATATGGGCGTCGACGCGATCGTGAAGCAGCTCAGCCCCGACCTGTACGAAAAGGACGAGAAGCAGAAGAGCGTCGTCCTGACCGAAGACGGGATGGAGAGCGTCGAGCGGATGCTGGAGACCGCAGGGCTGCTCAAGGGCGGCAACCTGTATGATTTCGAGAATACGCAGGTGGTGCACCACCTCAACCAGTCGCTGCGCGCGAACGTCATGTACAAGCGCGACATCGATTACATCGTCAAGGACGGCAAGGTCGTCATCATCGACGAATTCACCGGCCGCATGATGGACGGCCGCCGCTGGTCCGACGGCCTGCATCAGGCGGTCGAGGCCAAGGAAGGCGTGACGATCGAGCCGGAGAATCAGACGCTCGCGTCGATCACCTTCCAGAATTATTTCCGCATGTACCCCAAGCTGGCGGGCATGACCGGCACGGCGGCGACCGAAGCGCCCGAATTCTATGACATTTACAAGATGAACGTGGTGTCGATCCCGACCAACGTTCCGGTCAAGCGCATCGATCAGGACGATGAGTTCTACAAGACGATGCAGGACAAGTTCATCGCCATCGCCCGCACGATCCGCGAGCATTCGGCGAAGGGCCAGCCGGTGCTGGTCGGCACCGTGTCGATCGAAAAGTCCGAACTGCTCAGCGAGTATCTGACCAGGGAAGGCGTCGACCATTCGGTCCTCAACGCCCGCTTCCACGAGCAGGAAGCGCATATCGTGGCGCAGGCCGGCCGTCTGGGCGCGGTGACCATCGCCACCAACATGGCGGGCCGCGGCACCGACATCCAGCTGGGCGGCAACCTCGAATTCCGCGTCGAGGCCGAACTCGCCGACATGCCCGAGGGGCCGGAGCGTGAGGCCGCGATCGCGCAGATCAAGGCCGAGATCGCCGCCGAAAAGCAGAAGGTGCTGGAGGCCGGCGGCCTGTTCGTGCTCGGCACCGAACGCCATGAAAGCCGCCGCATCGACAACCAGCTGCGCGGCCGTTCGGGCCGTCAGGGCGATCCCGGCCTGTCGCGCTTCTACCTCAGCCTCGACGACGATCTGCTGCGCATCTTCGGCCCCGACACGCTGTTCGCCAAGATGATGCGCAACAACATCGCCGATGGCGAGGCGATCGGCAGCAAATGGCTGACCAAGGCGATCGAAACCGCGCAGAAGAAGGTCGAGGCGCGCAACTACGACATCCGCAAGCAGGTCGTCGAATATGACGACGTGATGAACGATCAGCGCAAGGTGATCTACGAACAGCGCGCCGACATCATGGATGCCGAAACCGTCGGCGACGTGGTCGAGGATATGCGCGCCGAAACGGTCAACGACCTGGTCGGTACGGCGTGCCCGCCCGAAACCTATCCCGAACAATGGGATATCGAAGGGCTGAAGGCGCGTGCGCAGGAGATGCTGGGCATCGAAGCGCCGGTCGAACAATGGATCGCCGAGACCGACGGGATCGAGCCCGAGGATGTCGAGAACCGCATCCGCGAGCTTGCCGCCGCGCGCGTCGCCGCCAAGTCGGATCAGCTCGACCCCGAGACCTGGACCTCGATCGAAAAGTCGATCCTGCTGCAGAATCTCGACCATCACTGGAAGGAGCATCTCGCGATGCTCGACGCGCTGCGTCAGGTCGTCCACCTGCGTGCCTATGCGCAAAAGACGCCGATCAACGAGTATAAGCAGGAAGCGTTCGCAATGTTCGAGCGCATGCTGGGCGCGATCCGTGAAGACGTGACCCGCACGCTCGCCTGGGCGGAATTCCAGTTCCAGGCACCCCCGGGCCTGCCCGAACTGCCCGACTTCCTGACGACGCATATCGATCCGCTCACCGGGCTCGACAACAGCGCCGACTGGGATGCGGGCAGCGCCGGCCTGATCTCGAACGAGCTGCCCGCGATGCAGATCCCGCGCCCCACCGGCGATGCGCTCGGCGAAGATCCGGCCAGCTGGGAAGGCCGCGTCAACCGCAATTCGCCATGCCCGTGCGGTTCGGGCCGCAAGTACAAGCAGTGCCACGGCGCGGTGGTGTGAAGTAGATCACTCCTCCCGGAACGGGAGGGGACGGGGGAGGGGCGCGCGTCTGCGCGCTCCAAAGACTCCTTGCTGAAACGAGAAGGGCCGCCCGAGACGATCGGGCGGCCCATTTTTTGGATCGTCACCCCCGCGAAAGCGGGGGCCCATCTCCCGGACTGTCCGAATACTGCACCGGTGCGATGCGCCAATCCTGCAGGAGATGGGCCCCCGCTTTCGCGGGGGTGACGGCGGTGTCTGGATGCCGTCCTGCCTCTCCGACGACGGGGAGAGGCAGGAACTACCTCACCGCGGGCGCGGCGGGGCGATCGAGGTGCCGAGATTCTCCAGCACTTCGCGTGCGTTGAACGCGCGAACATTGTCGGGCTTGCGGCCCTTGCCGATCACGATCTCGGCGCTCGCCTCATAACGCTCGACCGTGCGGATATCGACGTCGCGGTCCCAGAAGGGATCGCCGCCCCACGGGCTCCAGCTGCGCCAGCCCCAGCGCGGGCCGTAATAGCGCCACGACGGACCCCAGCCGCCCCATGGGCCGCTGCTGAACGGGCTGGTAGTGGCATAGGTGCGCGACTTCTTTTCGGTGTCGCGGTCTGCGAGGACGAAATGGTCCCCGCCGCGTTCGACCGTGAGCTGCGCCGCGCGATAGAGCAGATAGCGCTCGACCGTCTCGCGCGATGTCATGCTGTTGCCGGCAAAGGTGACGCGGAAGCGATCGGATTCGATCTGCTCGTCCCAGTAACCGGTGCGGTACGATCCGCTGCCGGTCGCGGGCTGATAGGGGGTCGGGGTGGTGCAGGATGCGAGCACGCTGGCGCTGGCCAGCGCGAGCGCGACCGCCGCGATGCGCGAGCGGCGGGCGGGGACGGTGGACATGACTTTCCTCCTAAGCATCTCATATTGCGGCGAATCGTGCCGATGCTGCGGCGATAACGTTCAGCACAGGCCAAATGTCCCTATGCTGAACGAAACGACAGAAACCCGCGCGGCGCAAGGCCCGCGTCGCGGATCGGTGTCTATGTCAGGAGGAAAACTCGCTGGCTCCCTGAGTTGGATTCGAACCAACGGCCGCTCGATTAACAGTCGAGAGCTCTACCGCTGAGCTATCAGGGAACACCAGCGAGGGCGCGCCTATACGAAGGGGTGCCGGGCAATGCAAGCGGGGAAACGGGGATTTTTCTCAACAATCCTCCCCCGCCAGGGGGAGGTGGCACGCGCAGCGTGACGGAGGGGGAGGAAGGGTCTCGGCGAGAGATCGGACGACACAGCCGTCCTCCCCCTCCGTCGCCTTCGGTGCCACCTCCCCCTGGCGGGGGAGGATAGCGTTCTTACGCGATAAACTGTTCCATCGTGATCCGCTCATCCAGCGCATGCTCGGGATCGAACAGCAGCGTCAGGTCGCGATTGCGGTCGATCGCGATGTCCACCTGCGCCACGTCGCGCACTTCGCGCTGATCGGCGACTGCGCTCACCGGGCGCTTGCCGGGGTCGAGCACGCGCAGCGAGATGCGCGTCTTTTCGGGCAGGATCGCGCCCCGCCAGCGGCGCGGCCGGAACGGGCTGATCGGGGTGAGCGCGAGCAGGCGCGAGCCGAGCGGCAGGATCGGGCCATGCGCCGACAGATTATAGGCAGTCGACCCCGCCGGCGTCGCGACCAGGATCCCGTCGCACACCAGTTCGGGCAGCACCACGCGGTCGTTGACGCGCACTTCCAGCTTGGCGGTCTGGCGTGTCTCGCGCAGCAGCGACACTTCGTTGATCGCGGGGAGGACATGAGTCTCCCCGTCCATCGTCGTCGCGGTCATCACCAGCGGCGACACCTTGAACGGCCGGGCACGGGCGAGCCGATCCTCCAGCCCCTCGGGCTGCCAGTCGTTCATCAGAAAGCCGATGGTGCCGAGGTTCATGCCGAACACCGGCACGATCCGCCGCCGCTCCAGCATCGCGTGCAGCGTCTGGAGCATGAAGCCGTCGCCACCCAGCGCGACGACCATGTCGGCGTCCTCCACCGGCACCCAGTCGCGCCCGGCCAGCAGTTCCGCCGCCGCCGTTTCGGCGGGGGTCGTGGGGGAGGCGGCAAGCGCCCGGCGCACGTCGGTCATCCGCCGGTCACGCTCATATGGCGCGCAACGGCCGGCGCAGCGCCCTGCGCGACGTCGAAGTCGTGCCGCGCGGGCTTGGTCGCCAGCGCCGCATCGATTGCGGCATCGACCGCCGCCAGCCCGCCACCGCGGATCGCGGCCTTCAGATCGACCTGGTTGTCATGACCCAGACAGGTGAACAACTTGCCCTCCTTAGTCAGCCGCACGCGGTTGCAGCTGTCGCAGAAATTCCCCGTGAGCGGGGAGATCAGGCCCAGCCGCGCGCCGGTCCCGCCGACCCGCCAGTACCGCGCCGGCCCGCCGCTGTCATGCGTGTCGCGGGTCAGTTCGAATTGTGCAGACAAATCGTCGAGCACGCGGGTCAGCGGCACGAAGCGATCGGCGCGATCCTCGTCGATCGCGCCGATCGGCATGGTTTCGATCAGCGTCAGGTCCATGCCCTGCGCGCTGGTCCAGTCGAGCATCGCGGGGATCTCCGCGTCATTCAGCCCCTTCAGCGCGACCATGTTGATCTTGACGGTGAGGCCCACCGCGCGCGCGGCGGCGATGCCGTCCAGCACCTGGGCCAGATCGCCGCGCCGGGTGATATGACGGAACATGGCCGGGTCGCGGCTGTCGAGGCTGACATTGATCCGCCGCACGCCGGCCTGCGCCAGCGCCGCCGCATGGGTCGCCAATTGCGTGCCGTTGGTGGTCAGCGTCAGCTCGTCCAGCCCTGCGCCCACGCTGCGCCCCAGCCGCCGCACCAGCTCCAGCGCATCGCGCCGCACCAGCGGCTCGCCCCCGGTCAGCCGGATCTTGCTCACCCCGCGCGCGACGAAGCGCTCGGCGATCAGCGCGATTTCCTCCAGCGACAGCACTTCGCTGCGCGGCAGGAACTGCATCTCCTCGGCCATGCAATAGCGGCAGCGCAGGTCGCAGCGGTCGGTGACCGATACCCGCAGGTAGCGGATCGCGCGGCCATGCCGGTCCACAAGAGGCCGATCGCTCGCCATGCAAAAGGAGCTAAGCTGTTCGTAGCGCCGGGACAAGGCTTGCGTTAGGAATGGCCGCGATGACCGACGCCGCGCCCGTTCCTGCCACACCGATGACCGGGCGCGACCGGCCGCTGTTCCTGCTGTCGTTCCGCCAGCGCGACGAGCTTGCGGCGCAGGCGGCGCGCGCGGGCTGGCGGGTCGTGGCGGCGCGGCGCGGGGAGGGGGCCGATCGGCGCTTCCTGGCCAGCGGGGCGGCGGTGGCGGTGGTCGATGCGCGGGGTTCGGTTGCCGAAGGGCTTGCCGCCGTCCGCGCGATGGCACCCGTGACCAGCGCCAATGGCGCCGCGCTGCTCGCGCTCGTGTCGCGCGACGACACCGCGCGGCTGGGCGAATTCTACGACGCCGGTGCCACGCACTTTCTCGCCAGCCCGATGCGCGAGGTCGAGTTCGTTCAGGCGCTGCGCTTCGCCGCCCGCCACGCCCAGCGCACCGGGACCGACGCGACCCGTGCGACCGGGGAACCGCTCGGCTGGCGTTACGATCCGGCGCTGCGCTCGCTGCAGGTCACGCCGGCACTCGCGGCGATGCTGGGCCTCAGCTCCGCGCCGTCGCTGCGCACCCTGCTGCGCCATGTCGAGGCGGCGGATCGCGGTGCGATGCGCGGCGCGCTGGCGCGGTTGCGCGAAGGGCTTCAGGCGACCGCCTTCGCCCACGACCTGCCGGGCGCGGGCCGCGTGGTCGAGCATCTGCAGCGCGACGCGCGCACCGGCCGCATCCACGCGCTGATCGAGCGGCTGGGCGAGGTCGATGCGAGCGCGGTGGTCCGCGACGTGCTGACCGGCGTGCGCGACGACACCGGCATGCGCCGCTGGCTCTCGCGTCGCCTCGACGAAGCGCAGCCGGTCGGCGTTGTCCTCGTCACGCTCGGCCGGTTCGACATGGTCAACACCGCCTATGGCCGCGACGCGGGCGATTCGGTCCTGCGCGCCGCCTCGACCCGCATCGCCGATGCCGCGCGCGCCACGCTCGGCCGCCGGGCGACGCTGGCGCGGATGGGCGGGGCCGAGTTTCTGGTCGCGGCGGAAGATGCCGACGCGCAAGCGCTCGCCGCCGCTGCCGCGGAAATCGAGGAGGCGCTGACCCGCCCCTTCGTGATCGGCGACGCGATCGCCCCGGTCGGCGCGCGCATAGCGACCGCAACCGCGCGTCCGGGTGACGATGCCGCCGCCTTGCTGCGCCGCGTGAGCGAGGCGCTCAGCGGCGACGAGGATGACCGCTCCATCCCGCTCGAAGCGCTCGCGGTCGATCTGCGTCACGCGATGGAGGCGGGCGAGATCGAGCTGCGCCTGCAGCCGCAGGTCGCCGTCGCCACCGGCGCGATCGTCGGGGTCGAGGCACTGGCGCGCTGGCGCCACCCGCAGCATGGCGAGGTCGGTGCCGAAACCCTCTTCGCCGCCGCCGCGCGCGCCGAGCTGGAGGTCGCGCTGTCGGAGCATGTCCAGCGCCTCGCCCTAACTCAGGCCGCGCGCTGGCCCGCCTCGCTCCGCCACCTGCGCCTGTCGGTCAACGTCACCGCCGCCGATGTCGCGCGTGCCGGCTTTGCCGACCTGTTCCTCGATTGGGTCGACAGCAGCGGCTTTCCGCGCGCGCGCCTGACCGTCGAGATTACCGAAAGCGGGCTGATCGACGATCTCGGCGAAGCCTCACGCCTGCTCAGCGAGTTGCGCGCGGCGGGCTGCCGCGTCGCGATCGACGATTTCGGCACCGGCTATTCCAGCCTCGCCTATCTGAAAGCCCTCCCGCTCGATTACCTCAAGGTCGACCGCAAGCTGACGCAGGACATCACCGGCAGCGCGCGCGACCGTATCGTCGTGCGCGGCGTGATCGATATGGCGCGCTCGCTCGGCCTGACCGTGATCGCCGAAGGGGTGGAGACCCCCGAACAGCTCGACCTGCTGGCCAAGGAGGGGTGCCAGACCTATCAAGGCTATCTCTGCGCCGAGCCGCTGACCCTTCCCGAACTTATTGCCCTGGTGGACCCTGCATGAACGACCCCCGCGACGCGACCGGCGTCTGGTATGGCCGCTATTTCGCGACCGGCTGGGACGTGCCCGAAAACAGCTTCATCGCGCATCTCGAGGAGTTTGGCGGCGCGGTGGAGGGGACGATCACCGAACCCGACGATACCGGCCTGTCCGACATCCGACGCGCCTTCGTGTCCGGAACACGCAGCGCCGATACGCTGGTCTTCACCAAACAATATGACCCGGCTGGCCCGCTGGCGCACAGCGTTGCCTATTCGGGCCGGATCAGCGCGGACGGCACCGAAGTGACTGGCGACTGGCGCTTCTCGGGCTATCACGGCAGCTTCGTGATGAATCGCGAGATTTTCAGCGCCGAGGAACTGGACGAAGACGCGGTGGTGGACGAAGAACTGGTCATCGAACTGGGCGACCCGGCACCGCCGGCATGGCGCCTGTCATTTGGGAGGGATTAGATGATGAACCGCCGCGGCCTGTTCGCGACACTGGCGATGCTGCTGACCGCAGCCCTGCTCCCCACGCCCGCCGCGGCGAAGGGCTTCGCCTCCGACCGCATCGTTGTGACGGTGGAGGGGAAGGGTGCCGATGTCATCCTGATCCCCGGCCTGTCCTCCAGCCCCCGCGTCTGGGCGGAAATGACCGCAGCGCTCCCCGGCTATCGTTACCACAAGGTGCAGGTGCGCGGGTTCGGTGGGCTCGACAAGGGTGGGAACACTGAAGGCAATGTCGCCGCACCGGTGGCCGAGGAAATCTCGCGCTACATCGCGGAGAACAAGCTCGGCAAGGTCGCGGTGATCGGCCATTCGATGGGCGGGACGATGGCGATGATGCTCGCTGCGCGCCACCCGGATCAGGTCGGCAAGCTGATGGTCGTCGACATGCTCCCCTTCCTCGGCGCGATGTTTGGCGGCCCGCAGGCGACGCCGGAGACGCTCAAGCCGATCGCCGACCAGATCATGGCCGGGATGCGTAACAGCCCGCAGGATGCCTATGCCAAGCAGCTTGAAGGCACGATCGCGTCGATGGTCGCGACCGAAGCCATGCGCGCGCCCGCGCTGGAGGACGCGATGAAGTCCGACCGCGACGTCTCCGCGCGCGCCTATGGCGAACTGATCATGACCAATTTGATGCCCGAACTCGGCAAGATCACCGCGCCGACCACGGTGCTCTATGTGACGCCCCGTGGCGCACCGGTCACCGACGCGCAGATGGACGGCTTCTATCAGGCATCCTTCGCCCCGATCAAAGGCGCGAAGCTGGTGCGCGTGCCGTCTTCCGCGCACTTCATCATGTGGGACAACGCCCCCTTCTTCCAGGCACAGGTCAAGGCGTTCCTCGCAGCATGAAGCCCATCATCGCAATCGCCGCCGCGCTGATCGCGCTCCCCGCCGCCGCGCAGGACGCGCCCGACCGGTCGCAGGACGTCGCCTGGCACAATCAGCAATCGCTCGCGCTCGCGCAGCGGCACGGCGGCGCAGGCTGGAACGTGACGAAAAGCGGCCTGCGCTGGCGGCTGATCGCGGGCAACGGCTCCGGCCAGCATCCCGGACCGACCGACCGCGTGACGGTGCATTATGTCGGGACCTTCACCGACGGCGCCGAATTCGACAGCTCGATCAAGCGCGGCCAGCCGATCACCTTCCCGCTCAACCGCGTCATCCGCGGCTGGACCGAGGGCGTCCAGCTGATGGGCGTCGGCGACAAGGTGGAGTTCGCGATTCCCTCTGACATCGCCTACGGCCCCGCCGGCCGCGGCCCGATCCCGGGCGGCGCGACCTTGCTGTTCACGGTGGAGTTGCTGGGGATCGAAGGGGCGGGGGAGTAGAGGGATGGAACGACAGGACCGAAGCGTATCGCTTCCCACGCAAATGCAAGGTCGATGGGTCGACGCCGAAGATTCGACGTCTGAGTTGGTTGTTTCGGGTGGCGAGGTTAGCTGCTTCGGCAAGCTAGTCGCCTACGACTTCAAATTGCTGGGGACGGACGATGGTGCGCTGACCGTGAGCTTGAAAATCAACGACCCAGCGGGTGAGGATGATTTTCAGCGATCAAATGTGACCGAATTGGTGATCACGCCAGAAGGCGAGTTCCACGCATATAACACGCAGTTCGCAAGCCAGTTTGTCCGGTCAGACAGCTAAACTCCTGTTGGATAGGGCCGCGATCAACCACCCCACCGTCATCCTGAACTCGTTTCAGGATCCGCGTCTCCACCAGCGGCTCAGTCGCCTGCTGCGCTGTGGATGCTGAAACAAGTTCAGCATGACGGAAGTCGAGGGGGCAGCCAGCGATCACCTAAATTTCGTCGCCCCGGGCTTGACCCGGGGCAGGGCTGTCTTGGCGTGCGTCGCGAGCAGAAGTAAGAAGCCCCGCCCCGGGTCAAGCCCGGGGTGATAGGGGAGGGATCACCCCAGCGCCTCAAACGCCCCCGTCTCGAAATCCTCGGCCAGCATCGCGACGATCCGTTCCGCCACGTCTTCCGGCGGCTTGACGCTCTCGGGTGCTTCGCCCGGATACGCCCGCGCGCGCATCTTGGTCCGCGTCGCGCCCGGATCGAGCAGCGCCACGCGCACCTTGGTCAGGTTGCGTACCTCATCGGCATAGCTCAGCAGCAGATTCTCGAACGCCGCCTTGGTCGCGCCATACAGGCCCCAATAGGCGCGTGGCTGGCGCCCGACCTTTGACGTCACGCCGATCACGCGGCCCGCGTCGGACTTGCGCAGCAGGCCGTCGAATGCCCCGATCAGCGCCGCCTGGGCGCTGACGTTGAGCGCCAGCACCTTGGCCACTTCCTTGGGGTCGAACGCCGAAATCTGCGACAGCGTGCCGAGCGCGGCGGCGTTCAGGACCAGGATGTCGAGCTTGCCCCAGCGTTCCGCCACCGCGGCGGCGAGGCGCGGGATCGAATCCGTCTCGATCAGATCCATCGGCGCGATCGTCGCGGATCCTCCCGCCGCGAAGATCGCTTCCTCGACCTCTTCAAGACCGCCGGCGGTGCGCGCGGTCAGCACGACATGCGCGCCCTGTGCCGCCAGCGCGATCGCGGTCGCCGCGCCAATCCCACGGCTCGCGCCGGTGACGAGCGCGATGCGCCCGGCAAGTGCCTGTTCTGTCATGCGATCAGCGCTTCTCGTCGAGCAACGCGAGCTGGCCGATTGCCTGCTCGTCATGGTCGGTCAATTGGGTCGGATATTCGCCGGTAAAGCACGCGTCGCAGTAGCGCGGCAGCACGTCGCCGCGCCGCGCCTCGCCCAGCGCGCGATACAGCCCGTCGATCGACACGAACGCCAGGCTGTCGGCCTTGATGAACTTGGCCATGCCGGCCACGTCATGCTGCGCGGCGAGCAGCTTCGAGCGCTCGGGCGTGTCGACGCCATAGAAACAGCTATGCGTCGTCGGCGGGCTGGCGATGCGCATATGCACTTCCGCAGCACCCGCTTCGCGCATCATCTCGACGATCTTCAGGCTGGTCGTGCCGCGCACGATCGAATCGTCGATCAGCACGATCCGCTTGCCCTGGATCAGCGCGCGATTGGCATTGTGCTTGAGCTTGACGCCCAGCCGCCGCACTTCCGCGCTCGGCTGGATGAACGTCCGCCCCACATAGTGCGAGCGGATGATGCCCAGCTCGAACGGAATGCCCGATTGCTGGGCATAGCCGATCGCGGCAGGGACGCCCGAATCCGGCACCGGGATCACCAGATCCGCCTCGACCGGCGATTCGATCGCCAGCTCGGCGCCGATGCCCTTGCGCACGGTATAGACCGATCGGTCCTGCGCGATCGAATCCGGGCGGCTGAAGTACACCCATTCGAAGATGCACGGGCGCGGCGCGATCGCCGTGAACGGGCGGATCGATCGCATCGCGCCGTCCTTGACGATCACCAGCTCGCCCGGCTCGACATCGCGGACATAGGTCGCACCGACCACGTCGAGCGCCACCGTCTCCGACGCGAAGATGAAGCTGTCGCCAAGGCGGCCCATCACCAGCGGACGGATGCCCAGCGGGTCGCGGCACGCGATCATGCCTTCCTGCGTCATGCAGATCAGCGAATAGGCGCCCTCGACCTGCTTGAGCGCATCGATGAACCGGTCGAGCAGGTCCTTGAAGCCGCTGGTCGCGACCAGATGGATGATCGTCTCGGTATCCGACGTCGACTGGAAGATCGAACCGCGCCGGATCAGCTCGCGGCGCAGATGCATCGCGTTTGAGATATTGCCGTTATGCGCCACCGCGAACCCGCCGCTCGCCAGCTCGGCATAGAGCGGCTGGACGTTGCGCAGCGCGGTCTCGCCGGTGGTCGAATAGCGGACATGGCCGCACGCGACATCGCCGGCCAGCGCGCGGATCACCTCATCGCGGTCGAAATTGCCCGCAACATGGCCCATCGCGCGGTGCGTATGGAAATGCGCGCCGTCAAAGCTGGTGATGCCGGCGGCCTCCTGCCCGCGATGCTGGAGTGCATGGAGGCCCAGCGCGACAAGCGCGGCTGCGCCCTCGGCACCGGAAACACCGAATACGCCGCACTCTTCGCGCAGCTTGTCGTCATCGAACGGATGTGTGGTCAGCATCGGCCCTTCGGGGGAGTCGTTGGTCGATCCGCGGGCATATAGGCAGTCGATCCGGCTTTGTCGCCTGTTTGTCACATCAAATCCGGGATCATTGTGTTTCCCCGTAGGTTTTCTTGAGATCGGCAGGAGACGTATCATGGCCAAGGACCACGGACCTCAGATCAAGGACGACAAACTCTACGAAGAGCTGCGCAAGGACGGCGCGTCGAAGGAGAAAGCCGCGCGCATCGCCAACGCCAAGGCGGAAGGCTCGCTCGACCACAAGAGCACCCGGCTCGAGGATCGCACCAAGGAAGAACTGTACGACGAGGCCAAGGAGATCGGCATCGAAGGCCGCTCCGACATGACCAAGGACGAACTCATCGACGCGATTCGCTCGAATTGATCTTGTCACCCCGGCCTTGTGCCGGGGTCCACTGGGAGGCTGGCGCGAAGCAAGCGGCTCAATCGCCGCGCTTGAGGTTGGGTGGACCCCGGCACGAGGCCGGGGTGACGAATGGATGCAATCCCCACCTCGTTCGCCCTAATCGATGACAAAACCGCGACATAATCGATTTCCTCACTCGCACTGACCGGTTTATCCCGTTTCCGCCGCGCGCCCCGCTCCGATAGCCTCCCTCCAAGACCAATCACGCAAGGAGGGATTCCCGATGGACGCAAAGACCGGATCGATCGACGGCGGCGGCTGCCCCGTGCACGGCAATGGCGGCGTTCGCGCGCTGCTCGGCCGCACCAACAAGGATTGGTGGCCGGAGATGCTGGCGACCGAAATCCTCAACCCCAATGGTCCGTCCAACCCGATGGGCCCCGACTTCGACTATGCCGAGGCGTTCAAGACGCTCGACTATGCCGCGCTCAAGGCCGACCTGACTGCGCTGATGACCGACAGCCAGCCCTGGTGGCCGGCCGATTACGGGCATTACGGCCCCTTCTTCATCCGCATGGCCTGGCACGCCGCCGGCACCTACCGCACCGCCGACGGTCGCGGTGGCGCCAATAGCGGGCAGCAGCGCTTCGCCCCGCTCGACAGCTGGCCCGACAACGGCAATCTCGACAAGGCGCGCCGCCTGCTGTGGCCGATCAAGCAGAAATATGGCCAGGCGATCAGCTGGGCCGACCTGTTCATCCTCACCGGCAACGTCGCGATCGAGAGCATGGGCGGCCCGGTGTTCGGCTTCGGCGGCGGCCGCGCCGATGTGTACGAGCCCGAGCGCGACATCTATTGGGGCAGCGAAGACAAGTGGGTGAACGAGGGTGTTCAGACCCGCATCAGCCCCGAACATGGCATGCACGAGCTGGAAGGCCCGCTCGCCGCGATCCAGATGGGCCTGATCTACGTCAACCCGGAAGGGCCGGGCGGCAACCCCGATCCGCTGCTGTCGGCGCGCGACATGAAGGCGACGTTCGAGCGGATGGCGATGAACCATGAGGAAACCGTCGCGCTTACCGCCGGCGGCCACACCTTCGGCAAGGCGCATGGCAATGGCGACGCGTCGCTGCTCGGCGCCGCCCCCGCGGGCGGCGACATCACCGCGCTCGGCTTCGGCTGGGTCAGCAGCCATGAGAGCGGCGGCATCGGCGAGCATACCGTGACCAGCGGGATCGAAGGGTCGTGGGTCAACACGCCGACGCAATGGTCGGAGAATTATTTCCGCCTGCTGCTCGACTATGATTACGAGCTGGTCCACTCGCCCGCCGGCGCGCAGCAGTGGCAGCCGATCAACCAGCGCGAAGAGGACATGGCCCCGGCGGCATGGGACCCGAACATCAAGGTTCCGACCATGATGACCACTGCCGACATGGCGCTCAAGATGGACCCCGAATTCCGCGTCATCAGCGAGAAGTTCCGCAACGACCATGAAGCGTTCAAGGACGCCTTTGCCCGCGCCTGGTTCAAGCTGACCCATCGCGACATGGGCCCCAAGGTCCGCTATCTCGGCCCGGAAGTGCCCGAAGAGGACCTGATCTGGCAGGACCCGATCCCCGCCGGCACCATGCCGAGCGATGCGGAGGTCGCGGCGGTGAAGGAAAAGATCGCAAACAGCGGCCTGACCGTCAGCCAGCTGATCAAGACCGCCTGGGCATCGGCCAGCACCTATCGCAAGTCCGACCATCGCGGCGGCGCGAACGGCGCGCGCGTGCGGCTGGCTCCGCAAAAGGACTGGGAGGTCAACGAGCCGGAGATGCTGGCCAAGGTGCTGAGCACGCTCGACGGGCTGCGCGGGTCGCTGTCGATGGCCGACGCGATCGTGCTCGGCGGCGTGGTCGGTCTCGAAAAGGCGATCAAGGATGCGGGCCACAACGTCCCCGTTCCCTTCACCGGCGGCCGTGGCGATGCGACCGAGGAGCAGACCGACGCCGACAGCTTCGCCGTAATGGAGCCGGAGGCCGACGCCTTCCGCAACTATCTCGGCAAGAAGAAGCTGGCGGTGAAGACCGAGGAAATGATGCTCGACCGCGCGTCTTTGCTCGGCCTCTCGGTCCCCGAACTGGTCGTGCTGATCGGCGGACTGCGCGTGCTCGGTGCCAATCATGGCGAGCGTGGCCATGGCCACTTCACCAAGCGCTCGGGCCAGCTGACCAACGACTTCTTCGTCAACCTGCTCGGCATGACCAATGTCTGGAAGGCTGCCGAAGGATCGGACGATCAGGAATTCATCGCGACCGACCGCAAGGGCGGCCACGAAACCTGGCGCGCGACCCGCGCCGACCTGATCTTCGGCTCCAACTCCGAACTGCGCGCCGTCGCCGAAGTCTATGCCGAAAACGGCCATGAGGAGAAGTTCGTCAAGGACTTCGTCGCGGCCTGGACCAAGGTGATGAACGCCGACCGCTTCGACCTGAAGGCGTAAAGCAGAAAGAAAGCCCCTCCCCTTCAGGGGAGGGGTTGGGGTGGGGCAGTCAATGCCTCGCAGAGACACGGCCGCGCCGGGACACCCCGCCGCGGTCGTTCTCGCTCTTGCCGCCGTCACAAATGCATCGTCACCCCGGCCCCCGTGCCGGGGTCCACTCCACCCCAAGCGCATCGATCAAGCCTCAACTCCCGGTCCCGCCTCCCGGTGGACCCCGGCCCAAGGCCGGGGTGACGAGCTCGGTGAAGCAAACCCGCATCAAGCCCCGTTGGCACCCCCGCCGCGCCCCGATACACTCCCCCCATGGAATCGATCGGCGGCGACCTCAGCACCATGGCCCCGCGTCCCTTTGCGGACGCCCATCTCGCCGCCATCCGGGCGATCTCCACCACCCGCCATTATCAACCGGGCGACATCGTGCTGCCGGCCGGTGCGCCGCAGGACCGCTTCGTGCTGGTCGAAGAGGGCGAGATTGAGATCGCCGACCCAGCCACGGGTGAACGCCTCCGCCCGGGCAGCCTGCGCGCCGGCCAGTTCATGGGCGAACTCGCCTTTCTCAACGGCGGCCCGCTGACGCTGACGATGCGCGCCAGCGTCGCCACGCGCACGCTCGAAGCTCCGCGCACGGACATGCTCCGCCTGATGAGCGCGGTCCCCGAGATCGGCGACCATATCCTCACCGTCTTCTCCGCGCGCCGCCGCCGCATCTTCGAGGCGGGCGACAGCAGCCTCGTCGTGCGCGGGGCCGATCGCGATCCCGCGGTCGCGCGCGTCGCCAGTTTCCTCCACCGCAACCGCATCCCGTTCCATGAAGAGGCGGAGGGCGAACCGCAGGTCAGCTGGTCGGGCCATCCGATCCCCGATCCCACGCCGCGCGCGGTCGCCGGCCATCTCGGCCTCGACCTCACCGCCAGCTCGACCGAGCCGTTCGACCTGCTGATCGTCGGTGCCGGCCCGGCCGGGGTCGCCGCCGCCGTCTATGCCGGGTCGGAAGGGCTGCGTGCGTTGGTGATCGAGGATTGCGCGATCGGCGGACAGGCCGGGACCAGCTCGCGCATCGAAAACTATATGGGCTTTCCCACCGGCATTTCCGGCGCGGACCTCACTTTTCGCGGACAGGTTCAGGCGATGAAGTTCGGCACCTGCTTCGCGATGCCGCGCCGGGTCGAGGCGCTTGCCCGCCGCGACGATGGCTTCTGCGCCACGCTCGACGGGGGTGAGGAGCTGTGCGCCCGCGCGGTGCTGGTCGCCACCGGCGTGCAATATCGCCGCCTCCCGCTCGACCGGCTCGAAACGTTCGAAGGCGCCGGCATCTATTACGCCGCGACCGAGATGGAGGCGCGCCTCTGCGCGCAGACCGAAGCGGTCGTCGTCGGTGGCGGCAACAGCGCGGGGCAGGCGGCGATGTATCTCTCGCGCGTCGCCAAACGCGTCCATGTCGTCGTGCGCGGTGCCAGTCTGGCCGACACGATGAGCGCCTATCTGCGCGACCGGCTCGAAGCCGACCCGCGCATCGTCATCCACACGCACAGCCAGCTCGAACGGCTCGACGGCGACGATCATCTCGAGCGCGTCGTGTTCACCGGACCCGCGGGCAGCCACGCGGTGGATTGCCGCGCGCTGTTCATCATGATCGGCGCCGCGCCCAACACCGACTGGCTGTCCGGCCTGGTCGAACTCGACAGCCACGGCTTCGTCCGCACCGGTGCGGAAGTCGGGGCAGCGTCCAGCTACGCCACCTCGTGCCCCGGCATCTTCGCGGTGGGCGACGTCCGCTCCGGCTCGGTCAAGCGCGTCGCCAGCAGCGTCGGCGAAGGCTCGGTCGTGGTCAGCGCGATCTGGAGCCACGTCAACACGCCCGCGCCGGGGGAAGTGGGGATCGGGGGCTAAGCCCACTCCTCCGTTCGCCAATCCTCCGCCTGGGCGGGGAAGGATTGAGACGGTAGATCCCGCCATTCCACCCCCCGCCCGCATCTGATACCCTCCGCCCGGTCGACATCGGGGGAGGGGAACCATGCGCCGACATCTCAAGGCCACCGCCGTCATCGGCGCCTTGCTCACGCTCGGCAGCGCATCGGCGAGTCGCAGCCCGGCGCCGCTGTCCGACGCCATGCTCGCCGCGCTCGATCCGACCCGCGCGGGTCGGCTCGCCTGTCGCGGTCTCGACGCCAGCAAATCGGTGCTCGCCAGCCGCCTCGCACTCGCCCGAGCGTTCGCCGAAACCCATCCCGGCGCAACCCGCACGCCCGGCCTTTATTCGGGCATCGCCCCCTCCGATCTCCCGCTCGGCGATATCTCTTCCGCCGCCCGCGCATGGTTCGATCAGGGGCTGGCGCTGTCCTATGGCTTCAACCACGCCGCCGCGATCCGCGCCTTTCGGCGCGCGCAACAGCTCGATCCGTCCTGCGCGATGTGCTGGTGGGGCGAGGCGATGGCCAACGGCCCCAACATCAACGCCGGCATGGATGACGCCCAGAACCGTGCCGCACTCAGGGCCATCGCCAAAGCGCGGCAGCTCGCCGCTACCGCCAACCCCGCGATCCGCCAGCTGATCGCCGCACAGGCCGCGCGCTACTCCAGTGCGCCCGGTGCCGACCGCGCCGCGCTCGACATGGCGTATGCAAAGGCGATGCTCGCTGCCGCCCGTGCCTATCCCAGGAGCGACGACCTCGCCGTCCTCGCCGCCGAGTCCGCGATGAACACCAGCCCCTGGAACTATTGGGAGGACGCGGCCGGTAAGCCGCGCCCGCTGATCGGCGACGCCGTCGCCCTGATCGAAACCGTGATGGCGCGCAGCCCGCGCCACCCCCAGGCGTCACACCTCTATATCCACCTGCTCGAACTGCCCCAGCCGAAGAAGGCGGAGGCCGCCGCCGATCGCCTGCGCACCTCTGGCCCCGCCGCGCTCGGCCACCTCGTCCACATGCCCGCGCATATCTATTACCGCCTCGGGCGCTACGCCGATTCGATCGCTGCCAATGCCGAAGCGGTCGCGGCGGATGAGGCCTATCTGCGCGAAGCCGGCGACGATGGCCTCGTCCGCTACGGCTATTATCCGCACAACGTCCATTTCCTGCTCGCCTCGGCCCAGATGACCGGCGACGCCGCCACCATCCTGCGCCAGACCGCCCGGCTGGCCGAGATCGTCGATATCGACAGCGGCCGCGAACTCTATTGGGTTCAGGCGATCTACGCCGCGCCCTATTTCGCGCTCGCACAATATGCGCCGCGCGCCGAGGCGCTCGCCCGCACCGCCAGTCTGCACCCGCTCGCCTATGTGGAGGCGATGCGCCGCTACGCCCGCGCCGTCGCCCACGCGCCCGATACCGACGCCACCGCATTCGACACCGAGATCGCGGCGATGCAGCGCCTCGCCACCAGCCCCGATGTGGTGAAGATGGAGGCGGGCGGCTTCCCCGCGCCGCTCATCGTCCGCCTCGCGATCGACGTCGCAAAGGGCCGCCGCGCGATGGCACAGTCCGATCCCGACGCCGCCATCGCCCATTTCGCCCGCGCGGCGGAGCTGCAAAAGGCGATCCCTTATAGCGAGCCGCCCTTCTGGTATTACCCTGTCACCCAGTCGCTCGGCGCGGCCTATTATCAGGCGGGCCGCTATTCCGAGGCAAAGGGTGCCTTCCTCGCCGCCCTGTTCGAAGCCCCGAACAACGGCCTCGCGCTCTACGGCCTCGCCCAGACCGAACGCAAACTCGGCAATGTCGTCGAAGCCGCCGCCGCCGATCGCGCCTTCGCGACGGTGTGGCAGGGTAAACCCGGCTGGCTCGACATGATGCGGATCTGACGGGGGCTTGCGGGCCGTGGAAAGCGGCCTGGCGGCTAATGCAGGCACGGGAGATACAGGCGACGATCGCCCAGCAAGCGAATGTAGAACCTGCGAGCCGCGCGAACGCCACGGCCCGGGGTGACGGACGACGGGGGAGGGGGTAAGCACATCGCCATGTCCGACCCCCGCGATTCCACGCTCGACCTGAACCCGAATTACGACGCCAACGGGCTGATCACAGCTGTCGCGACGCACGCCGCGACCGGCGAGCTGCTGATGCTCGCGCACATGAACGCCGATGCGCTGGCGAAGACGCTCGACACCGGCGAGGCGTGGTTCTGGTCGCGCAGCCGGCAGCGGCTGTGGAAAAAGGGCGAGAGCAGCGGTCACGTCCTGCGCGTGGTCGAGGCGCGGATCGACTGCGACCAGGACGCGCTGTGGCTCAAGGTCGACCCCGCCGGCCCCGCCTGCCACACCGGCGAACCGAGCTGCTTCTTCCGCCGCATCGAGAACGGCAAGCTGGTGCGCGGGTGAGGGGAGGGGCTCTCTTCAATCCTCCCCCAGCTTGCTGGGGGAGGGGGACCGCCGCCGAAGGCGGTGGTGGAGGGGCCGCCCCGCAGAGGGCGGTCAGCATCTCGGCAAAATTCCGCCGTCTTCGCGGCGGCCCCTCCGTCAGCGCTGCGCGCTGCCACCTCCCCCGTTGGGGGAGGAATTCCGCGATCCTCGCCACCCTCCTCCTCGCCGCCTGCTCGGGCGGCGCGCCGCAGCCTGGCGCATCGCCCACGCCGCCCAGCCTCGAAGCCGCCGCGATCGAGCGCGGCCTCGTCCGCGATCCCAAGGCGAGCGACGTCACCGGCCTCTATGCCCGCGACACCGACCGGCTGTGCGTCGTGCCCGACGGCACTGCTTATCGCGTCGGCGCGTTCGTCGATTATGGCGACAAGGTCAGCTGCACCGGCCGCGGCACCGCCGCCCGCTCCGGCTCCACCCTCGCGATCGAGTTCAAGGGGCGCAACGGCGAAACCTGCAGCTTCGACGCCAAGTTCGACGGCGACCGCATCACCTTCCCCGCCAACGTCCCCGACGCCTGCGCGAAACTGTGTGGCCCGCGTGCGTCGTTCGCGGCGCTGGAAGTCGAACGCCTGAGTGAATCGGCGGCAGAAGCAGAGGCACTCAGAAGCGCAGAAGGAGTCCGTCTCTGCGGTAGTTGACGTTAACGTCAACCGCGACTAAATTCGCCCGCATGGCAACGAAACTGAAAGCCGTCGCCAGCTTCGCCCCGATCGAAGCGCGGCCGGACAAGGAGAGTTTCTCGATCTCGGACCTGTGCGCCGAGTTCGAGGTGACCGCACGCGCGCTGCGCTTCTACGAGGATGAAGGGCTGATCAGCCCCGAGCGCCGCGGGCTCCAGCGCATCTACTCGCACCGCGACCGCGCCCGGCTCGCCTGGATCCTGCGCGGCAAGCGCGTCGGCTTCAGCCTCGCCGAGATTCGCGAGATGATCGACCTCTACGATGTCGGCGACGAACGCCGCACCCAGCATCAGGTCACGCTCGACAAATGCCGCGCGCGCATCGCGCTGCTGGAACGGCAAAAGGTCGATATCGACGCCGCGATTGCCGAACTCGACGATTTCATCGCGGTCCTCGAAGGCCGCGCCGCACCGATCAAATAAGAACAGGATAGAGAGATGCCCCGCTACAATCCCCCCGTCCGCGACACCCGCTTCGTGCTCGATCGCGTGCTCAAGATCGACCGCTACGCCAACCTCCCCGGTTTCGCCAACGCGACCCCCGACACCGTCACCGCGGTGCTCGAAGAGGGCGGCAAGTTCGTCGCCGAGGTCCTGTTCCCGATCAACCATAGCGGCGACCAGCAGGGCTGCACCCGCCACGCGGACGGCAGCGTCACCACCCCCGACGGCTTCAAGGAAGCCTACAACCAGTTCGTCGAATCCGGCTGGGGCACCCTCAGCGCGCCGGAGCAGTTCGGCGGCCAGGGCATGCCCCACGTCGTCTCGACCGCGTTCCAGGAATATATGATCTCCGCCAACATGGCCTTTGCCATGTACCCCGGCCTCACCCATGGCGCGATCGAGGCGCTGCTCGCCAAGGGCAGCCCGGAGCAGCAGGAAAAGTACGTCCCCCGCATGGTCAGCGGCGAATGGGGCGGCACGATGAACCTGACCGAACCGCATTGCGGCACCGATCTCGGCCTCATCAAGACCCGCGCCACCCCCAATGCCGATGGCAGCTGGTCGATCACGGGGACCAAGATCTTCATCTCCTCCGGCGAGCATGACCTCACCAGCAACATCATCCACCTCGTCCTCGCCAAGACGCCGGGCGCGCCGGAGAGCAGCAAGGGCATCAGCCTGTTCGTCGTGCCCAAGTTCATCGTCAACGACGACGGCAGCCTGGGCGCGCGCAACGCCGTCTCCTGCGGCTCGATCGAGCACAAGATGGGCATCCACGCCAACTCGACCTGCGTCATGAACTATGACGGCGCGACCGGCTGGCTGGTGGGCGAGGAGATGAAGGGCCTCGCCGCCATGTTCATCATGATGAACGCCGCCCGCCTCGGCGTCGGCCTTCAGGGCCTCGGCATCGGCGAAGTCGCGTACCAGAACGCCGTCCAATACGCCCACGATCGGCGTCAGGGCCGCGCGCTCACCGGCGCCGCCGAGCCACAGGAAAAGGCCGACACCCTCTTCGTCCACCCCGATGTCCGCCGCATGCTGATGGAGGCCAAGGCAATGACCGAGGGGCTGCGCGCCCTGTGCCTGTGGGGCGGCCTCCAGGTCGACCTGGCGCACAAGGCGGCGAGCGAGGAGGAGCGTCAGCTCGCCGACGACCTGATCGGCCTGCTCACCCCCGTGATCAAGGGCGTCGGCACCGACGCCGGCTACCGCATCGCGACCGACAGCCAGCAAGTCTATGGCGGCCATGGCTACATCGCCGAATGGGGCATGGAGCAATATGTCCGCGATGCCCGCATCGCGATGATCTATGAAGGCACCAACGGCGTGCAGGCGATGGACCTGGTTGGCCGCAAGCTCGCCCAGAATGGCGGCCGCGCGGTCCAGACCCTGTTCCGCATCGTCGCCGAAGAGGTCGCCGCCGCCAAGGCGAAGCCCGAACTGACCCACCTCGCCGAAGCCCTCGAAAAGGCCAATGGCCAGCTTCAGGCCGCGACCATGTGGTTCATGGCCAACGGCATGAAGGACCCCAACCAGGTCGGCGCCGGCGCCTACAGCTACATGGAGCTGATGGGCACCGTCGCGATCGGCCTGATGTGGCTCCGCATGGCCGACGCGGCTGTGACGGCACTGGCCGAAGGCGATGATGACAAGGCGTTCTACGAAGCCAAGCTGGTCACCGCCCGCTTCTACGCCGACCGCATCATGCCCAACGCCGGCGCGCTGCGCCGCAAGATCGAAAGCGGCGCGGAGACGATCATGGCGCTGCCGGTGGAGGCGTTTGGGGTGGGTTTATGAGTGTGAAACGCATGCCGATCCCTTATTTGTAATATCGGATAATATCGTCAGTGGAGAATTCAGCCTTAGACTTAAGGCTGGATTTCATCATCGCATATTCAAAGCCGATTTCAGAGACCACCTGATTTATTGATGAGCGTCGTCCGGCGCTGCTCGCTCTCCCTAGTATTGGCCCGATCGCGCTTCTGAGATATTCATACGTGTTCAGAACTATCGGGTCCAAAAAATCTCGGAATCTGGCCGCTATGCACTATGTGATTCCTAACGCGATAAATTCTAT
Source organism: Sphingomonas sp. (assembly GCF_030145815.1). GTDB lineage: Bacteria > Pseudomonadota > Alphaproteobacteria > Sphingomonadales > Sphingomonadaceae > Sphingomonas. Next base: position 149,932 of record NZ_JAIXHL010000002.1, on the reverse strand, counting down.
GGAGCTGCCATCGAACTCTAAGTTCGTGTTGTTCTAGGGATTTTAGAAAAGATTTTGGATCGTTGAAGTTTTTTTCAGCCTTCCACAGGCGGTAAAGTGCGAGTGGATTTTGTGCCAATGGCTCGCAAAATTGGCGGTGTAGACCCTTCATCGCTGGATCGAAGATCAGCTTCGTGAAATTGGTATATGGGTCTATATTTTGATCGAACTCGCCCCTCCTGAAGAATGCTTTGGTATGTTTGGGGTAGTTTGCCCTCAGGTCATCAAATAAGCCGATTAAATACCTTCTAACGTACTTTGAGCAAATGCAGGGCGTTAGGGAATCGACGTAATGTACGACGCGAGCAGTTCCGCGAGGCGGGTCGCTTAAAAGAGTTTCTATTGCGGACCATAGTGTAATAATCTGATTTTCCGGCCTAGGGAAAGTCTGAGATAAAGAGGCCATATTAATTGTGTTAAATACTCTCTCGGTTGACTCTGTTGTGAACGATTGAAGAATTTGCTTCGTCTGCGTCTTCAGGGTATTGGCTAAGCCTCTTCCTAAGACGGGGCTATGCTTCTGAAGGGCGATATTTTCTAAGTCCAGTAATATTCCTGAGCGAGATCGCTCTTTTTTTATGTGTCCATATTGTTCCCAATTTAGAATGACGTTCTTTTTGCCTAGGTATGTCATGGCAACAACTGAGGATAGGGCGTCATTCGCAAATCTTAAAGCGCTGTATTCGTCAAGTTGCGAAGTTTTGATTTGGATATACCTATGTGCAGTCAGGAGGGACCTTGACTGCAGACTTGCTTTGGTGCCTTCGTCCAATTCATCAGATTTTGTAACAACAAAATTGGTTAAGCTAATCTTTCTTATGTATGATGCTAGATTTGTTGAAACTGGCACCGTGACAACATAGTTTCGTTTCCGAAAGTCAAATGTTGAAAAGAATGACGATAGCGTTCGCCGCTCTATCTTTTTAATGTCGCCTGAGAAAAATTTATTTTCGACCTGCATAAGTATATGCTGACGAGAGTATCCTTCGTTTATTAAATTTGAGCAGAAAATATTGAGTGTGGATCTTATTTTTTCTTTATCTTTTGCATCGACGCTAAGATCTATTATCTTTTGTTGAAGGGACTTAGTGTATGCGCCATCGACTTTCCGGGTTAGTGAAACAAGAAATCTCTCTAGTTCAGTTATATGGGCGCCCAATTTAATATCCGCTGGCCATTTTAGTTTAAATAGCTCGATTTCATTGCTAAGTAACTCCTCGGCGACTATGTCATGAGAGAGAGACGTTTTGAGTTCCTTCAGAGCTGGTTCTAATGAGACAGGAGGAACGCGCTCCTGTGATACGTCTCGCGTAAGGACGATAAGTTCTATGAGCCGAGATTTGAGATCGAGAGTTGAAACCCGAAAACTCTCGTAGCTCGTAGGCGTGAGCATTTCGCGCAGAGACTGTGCGATAAAGAGCATCATTTTGGAGGCCGAGCCATCAGGCCATCCATTCTTCGCGGGTTTCAATTCGCTGCCCTCCCAAACCGTTGAACGCACTGTGTCACAATAGTTAAGCGGATGGTAGATCGGTCCTGCTGGCCACGCTGCACTAGAACAAAAATAGAACTTTCCTACAGCCCCCGTTCCGGCATACCTAACCGGTCCTCTGCATCACATCAGCAAAGGACCGGCAGACATGAACGCTTTCACCACGCCAGAACCGGCGCCCTACGACGTCTCCACCTTCAACCACGCCGCCTTCCACGAACTCGAACCCGGCGTGCCCGATGCCCAGCGTTACGACGGCTGGACCCCCGAAAAGCAGAAGCGCTTCCTCACCGCCCTCGCGCGCGGGCATAACGTCACCAAGGCGTGCGCCATCGTCGGCATGTCGCGCCAGACCGCCTATGCCCTGCGCGACAGCGCGCGCGGCGCGGCGTTCGCGCTGGGATGGAAGGCGGCTCAGCTGCGCGCCCGCGACTCCCTCGCCGACGAACTGATGGACCGCGCCTTCAACGGCGTGCGGGAATCCGTCACCGGCGACGATGGCCGGATCACCACCCGCCATCGCTATGACAACCAGCTGGCATGGAAGATGCTGAACCGGCTCGACAAGCGCGCCGACGCCGCCTGCACCGATACCGACGCCGCCGCCGTCCGGCTCGCCGCGGCGGACTTCGAACAATATCTCGATCTGGTCGAACAATCGGCGGCACCGGGCCGCGCCGGCCTGTTCCTCGCCGCGCGCTTCGGGGCGGCGGGGGTGGCGAGCGAGGACGACCTCGCCCCGATCCGCACGCTCGCCCGCGCCGATCGCTGGCTGCGCACCCATGTCGACGCCAGCGCCGCCGTCCCCGCCACCGACCTCGACCCCGCCGACCGCGCGACCTGGACCGACGAACAATGGCGCCGCGCCGAAGCCATCGGCCTCGTCGCGCTCGCATCCGAAGCCCCGCCGGAGGAGGAGCCTGACAGTCCGTCCGACACACGCGATTCTTGTCAGGATCGTCCGGACAGTGACGCGACTGCGCCCCCCATCTGGTGGTGCGACGAACGGAACGCCTGGCGCACCAGCTTCCCGCCGCCCGCCGGTTTCGACGGCTTCGAAGAGGGCGAACCCGGCACCGCAAACTATGAGCGCGAACTGACACAGGAAGAGGAAGACGCCATCGCCGCCGAAGACGCGGCCCTGCGCGCGCCCCTCATCGCCGCCGGCCACGCCGCCCGCGAGGCCTGGCTCGCCCAAACCCGCGCGGCGGCGGGGGAGGGGGAGGGGGAGGAGCAATTCCTCCCCTGCCCCGCAGGGGAGGTGGCAGCGCGCAGCGCTGACGGAGGGGCCGCCCTCGCAGAGGGCGGAATTTTGCCGAGCTGCCCCCCGCCGACCACGTCGGCGGCCCCTCCACCCCCGCTGCGCGGCGGTCCCCCTCCCCGAGACGAGCTCGGGGAGGAATAGTTCGCCACCCCCTTGAGCCTTTCGCCCACCCCGCCATAACAGGAGGATGCTACTCCCGGACACGCCGCTGAACCCGCTCGAACATGGCCAGCTCAAGGCGATGCGCCTGTCCGCCGCCGTCTTCTGGACGATCGCCACGCTCGTCTCGATCGGGCCGGGCTTCGGCCTCAGCACCGCGTTCGACTGGTTCCCTTTCTGGGCGCCGCCGCTGGTCATCGCCCCGCTCGGCCTGTGGTCGGTGCTGATCGCGACCCCGGCGCGCTGGGCGCGCTGGGGCTGGGCGTGGACGGGGAGGGAGTTGCACGTCGCCTCGGGCTGGCTCGCGCGCCGCCACACCATCGTCCCCGCCGCGCGCGTCCAGCATATCGACGTGACGCAGGGGCCGGTCGAGCGGATGTTCGGCGTCGCCACGCTGGTGCTGCACACCGCCGGGACCGCGAACAGCCAGGTCGACCTGCCCGGCATCACGCGAGAGACGGCGGAGGAGATTCGCGACGCGATCCGCGATCAGCTGACGGTCGACCCGTGGTGAGCGAGGAGGCGGAAGACCACGGACCGCGCCGCGTCCACCCGCTGACGGTCGTCATCTGGTTCCTCAAAAAGGCGCCACAGAATGTCGTCGGCCTGCCCGCGATCATCGGCGTCACCTCCGGCCGGGGTCTCGGCTGGATCGCTCTGGCGGCGGTAGGGATCGGTGTCGCCAGCCTGGTTTGGACGTGGATCAACTGGCGGCGCTTCACCTATGAAGTGACCGACAGCGAATTGGTGATCGAACGCGGCCTGCTCAACCGCACCCGCCGCTCGATCCCGCTGGAGCGCATTCAGGACGTCGGCATCGAACAGGGGCCGCTGTCCCGCATCTTCGGCCTCGCCGAAGTCCGCGTCGAAACCGGCGGCGGCGACAAGGATGAAGCGGTGCTGGACAGCGTCTCCCTGTCCGAAGCCGCCAGGTTGCGCGGGGCCCTGAGAGGGGGACCCGCCCGGCCGATGGTCGGACTGGACACCGGCGAAGACGCCCCGCCGGTCGAGGACACGCTGACCGAGGTGTTCGCGATGTCACCCGGCCGGGTGCTGCTGTTGGGGCTGTTCAGCTTCTCGCTGGTCTGGATCGCCGCGTTGGCCACCGCGATCCAGTTCCTCGGCGACGCGATGGGCTTCGGCTGGGACGAGATCGCCGATCTGGCGGAAACGGCGCGGGGAGAAGTGACGAGCCGCCTCAACTACTCCACCGGCTTCGGCCTGTTCGGACTGGTGGTGCTGCTGGGGGTGGTGACCGGCGTGGCCCGGACGGTATTGCGTGAATGGAACTTCAAGCTGCGCGCCGGGATCGGCCGCTTCCGCCGGACCCGCGGCCTGCTGACCCGCAGCGAAGTGGTCGTGGCGATGCGCCGCATCCAGCTGGCGCTGATCCAGCGCGGCCCGTTCCGGGGGCTGCTCGGCTGGAATGCGCTGAGCGTCCAGACGCTTGGCGGCAGCAACGACCCCAGCGGCCGCCAGGTCCTCGCCCCGCTGGCCCGCGAACATGAAGTGGCCGGAATCGTCGCCAGGGCCGGCCTGCCGCCCTTCGAAAGGCTACCCCTCCGCCCCGTAGCCCCGGCCCATATCCTCCGGGCATTGGTGTTGGCCGTCCCGCTACCCCTGCTGGTCATCGCCGCCGCACTGCTGCTCACCCCCTTCGCCTGGCTCGGCCTGATCCTGACCTTGCCCCCCGTCCTCACCGCCCTGCTGCAACGCAAATTCCACCGCTACGCCCTCCACAACGCCAGCCTGCAGGTGATGCGCGGCGTATTGGCCCAGCGCGACTGGATCGTGCCCGTCGACAATGTTCAGGTGGTGACGATCCGCCAGGGCCTGATCCAGCGCTGGCTGGGCCTGGTCACGGTCGACGTCGACACCGCCGGGGCAAGCCTCACCAGCACCCCCGCCGTCGTCGATGTCGCCCTGGATGACGGCGCAACGCTGGCCCGCGACCTCGCCGCCGCGGTCAGTTAGCGGCGGGGCTGGGGGTAGGCGTCGGCGTCGGAGCCGGTTTGCGCCGCACCCCGCTCAGAACCTCCGGCGTCGGTGAAGGAGCCGGGGCCGGAGCGACCGCCGCAGCGGGCGTCCGGCGCATGCACTGGATCGGGCTCGGCCGTTTGAACTCGGCGCAATTCCACAGCGCCTTGCCGAACCCCTGATCCTTGTCGCGCAGATAGCTGAACGACATCGCCTCGATCTGCGCCGGGGTCAGCGCCACGCCGACCGCGGGGATCTTGGTCCGATCGGTCCAGCCGAGGAACTTGCAATAGGCCCGCTCGCCACAGGTCCGAATTGCCAGCGCGGCAAAGGCGTCGGCGCCCAGCGCCTTGTCGAGCGCGACATGGAAGCTGTCGCCGCCCGCCGCGACCGGCTTGGGAACAGCAGAGTCGGGGATCGTCTCCGGGTCCAGCATCGCCGCGGGATCAACCGTGGCGGCGAGCGCAACCTCGCCGCCACCATGGAACGGCGAGAGTGCCGCCATCTTCGCCACCACCGGCTCGGCCCCGGCATAGCCGCGGCGGAAGGCGGGCGGCGTGCCCCACCAGCCGGTCCAGCGGAAGAACAGGTGGGTATTCACCTCCGCCACCTTGTCGAGGCTGGAACTCCAATAGGGCACGACCCAGTCGGTGTGATAATGGGTCGAGTGCCCGACCTTGGCAAAGACCGATCCGGTCAGCGCCTGGCGCGCGATTGTCTGCGCCCGGCCCCAGGCGACGGGGGAGGGGGTGCGCCGCATCGCGCCGTCACAGGTGAAGGTGAACTGGCAGCCGGTGCGCCGCTCCTGCCCCTGAAACACCACGCCGCAGACCGATTTGGGGAAAGCGGGATGGCGCATCCGGTTGAGCACCACCTGTGCCACAGCGCGCTGGCCGACCGGGTCGTCGCCCGCTTCATACCAGGTCGCGGCGGCAAGGCAGTCGACCGCGCGCCCGAAATCCTCTGCGCCAGCGTCCAGGATCAGCGGGCGCGCGGCGGGGTTCGGGTCGGTGGAAAAGGGGATGGCGGCGTTGAAGGCGCGCGCGTCCTCCATCGACAGGGCGGCGAGGCGGACGGGTTCGACCTCGGGGAGCTCGGCGGCGGGGACGACGCGCTTGGGCCGCGAAATCTCGGCAAGGACCGGCGAGGCGGGCGGCGGCGGCGCGAACAGCACGGCGAGCAGCGGCAGCGCGATGGCCGACAGCGCAATCGCCGCGAGCGCGATCCACAGGCCCGGCGCAGATCGTGGCGCGGTTACCGGAACGGGAGAGGAGGTCACAGGGGGCGCGCGGTCCTTCAGCGGCAAAAGGCCAGCGGCGCTGGCCACCGCCCTTTAGCCCAAGACGCGCGCGCGGCAAACCGCGCGCTTGTCTCAGGCCGTCGAACCGCCCGGGCTCAGGGCCAGAAGCCCGTTGCCTCGCACAAATCCCACTGGTCCGCGACCTTCATCCGGCAGCTGCTGTCGATCGCGTTGCAGCGCGCATATTCGCGCTCATAGCGTTTGAAGCAGCTTTCCAGCACCTGAGCCTGCGGCGCCCCGGCCGGCTTGACCGATGTCTGGACGAGCCGCGCACTGGCGGAAGGCGCAGCAACTGCTGCGACTTTCGCCCCGGCGGCCCGCACGGCGGACGATTGTTCGCTGCCGAACACCATCGGCCACGCGAGAAAGATAGCCAGCATCACGCTGACGCAGATCATTGCATTACGCACGATTTCCCCCCGGAATCCGTGTTCCCCGACTCAGGACAGATTATCCGGTTTGGGACAGAATGCGAGTCTTTCAGGCCTCCGGAAGGAAGTCCGGAACGCTGAGATAGCGCTCACCTGTATCATAATTGAACCCGAGCACCCGCGTTCCCGCCGGAAGGTCGCCCAGCTTCTTGGCAATCGCGGCCAGAGTCGCGCCCGACGAGATGCCGATCAGCATGCCTTCCTCACGCGCTGCGCGGCGGGCAAACTCCTTGGCGTCGCCGGCATCGACCTGGATCGCGCCGTCGATGGCGTCGGTGTGCAGGTTCTTGGGCACGAAGCCCGCGCCGATCCCCTGGATCGGGTGCGGACCCGGCTGACCACCCGAAATGACCGGCGACAGCTCAGGTTCGACCGCGAAGACCTTGAGCCCCGGCCAAGTCTTCTTGAGCGTCTCGGCGACGCCGGTGATGTGGCCGCCGGTGCCGACGCCGGTGATGATCACGTCGGGCGGGCTGTCGGCAAAGTCCTTGAGGATTTCCTGCGCGGTGGTGCGGACATGGACATCGACATTGGCCGGGTTCTCGAACTGCTGCGGCATCCATGCGCCGGGGGTCGATTCGACGATCTCAAGCGCGCGCTCGATCGCGCCCTTCATGCCCTTTTCACGCGGGGTCAGGTCGAAGCTGGCGCCATAGGCCAGCATCAGGCGGCGGCGCTCGATGCTCATGCTCTCCGGCATGACCAGGATCAGCTTGTAGCCCTTCACCGCCGCGACCATCGCCAGGCCGACGCCGGTATTGCCGCTGGTCGGCTCGACGATCGTGCCGCCGGGCTTGAGGCTACCATCGGCCTCCGCCGCCTCGATCATCGCCAGCGCGATGCGGTCCTTGATCGACCCGCCGGGATTGGTGCGCTCCGACTTGATCCACACCTCGGCATCGGGGAACAGCCGGGCCACGCGGATATGCGGGGTGTTGCCGATCGTTTCGAGGATGCTGTTCGCCTTCATGCCTTGATCTCCTCTGGCGGGGGATTGTCCAACGATGCGGGCGGATCGAAGGTCCGCGCACGTCGCAATTCGGGGAAGATACGCGCCCAGAGCGCGGTTACCAAGATGGCTGCGATGCCGCCGCCTACGGTCGCGACGACCGGACCGATCAGTGAGGCGAGAAAACCCGACCGCGCCTCGCCCAGCTCGTTCGAGCTGGAGATGAACAGGGTCGAGACTGAACCCACCCGACCGCGCATCGCGTCTGGGGTGTGCAGCTGAATCAGTGAGGAGCGGACATAGACCGATATCATGTCGAACCCGCCCAGCGCGATCAGTGCGACGATGGAGACGAGCACGGCGGGCGCGAGCTCGCTGCCGATCATGCTCGGCCCGAACCAACGCGTCATCAGCGGCCCGGCCCAGCCGAACACCGTGGTCGCGGCGCCGAAGCCGATCACCGCCCACAGCATCTTGACCCCGACATTGGTCTTGAGCGGGCGCCAGGACAGCACCACCGCCACCGCCACTGCCCCGACCGCCGGTGCCGCGCGCAAATGGCCAAGGCCATCCGCGCCGATCATCAGGACGTCGCGGGCATAGATGGGGAGCATCGCAGTGGCGCCGCCCAACAGCACGGCAAACATATCCAGAGAAATCGCGCCGAGGACGAGCCGGTTGCGGCGGACATAGCGCAGCCCTTCGACCATCTGCATCAGCGGGTTGCCGACTTTCGCGATCGTGCTGCGCGCCACCGGCGTGACCAGCATCATCATCGCCAAGGCGACGCCGAACAGCGCGGTCGCGACCCAATAGGGGACGGCGGGACCGACCGCGTAGAGATAGCCGCCCATTGCCGGTCCGCCGATCGACCCGACCTGCCACGCCAGCGCGCTGAGCGCGATCGCGGTGGGGAGCGAGGCGGCGGGGACGAGGTTGGGGGCGAGCGCTTGTTGCGCCGGGCTGATGAACGCGCGCGCGACGCCGAGCAGTGCGGCGATGCCGAACAACGCGGGCAGGGTGATGGTGTCGGTCTGCGTCAGCCACGCGAGCACGGCGGCGCAACCCAGCTCCAGCGCGATGGCCGCGCGCACGATCCAGCGCCGGTCGAGCCGGTCGGCAACCCAGCCGGTAACCAGCGTGAGGGCGAGCAGCGGAAGGAACTGCACCAACCCGACAAAGCCGAGTTGCAACGCCGCTTCGCGGATGCTCATCGTCGCGCGGGCGATGTCATAGACCTGCCAGCCGATGACGACGACCATCGACAGCCCGGCAAGCGTCGAGGCTAGCCGCGCGATCCAGTAGACCCGGTAATTATGGATGGAAAAGGGGTGGGCGGCCATGCGTTCCTGTCCGGCCGCCGGTCCCGATGACCAGCGGACGGACCGGCCTTAGGAGGTCGCGAACGCATCGCGCAATGAAGTAATCGTTGCGCGCGGCGTTCGCGACGGTTGGAGCAGGTCAGGCGAGCGAAACGTCGGCGACCTTGTCCTGATAATCGGCCTTGGGGTCGGAACCGAGCAGCATCTTGAGGCCCGCAAACAGGCTGTTTTCGTTCAGCCAGATCTGGCCATGTTCGGTGTCGAGCCGCAGCAGTTGGAGCTTAGGATCGTCCTTGCCACCTTCATACCAGGCCGCGATGAACGGGTTCCACAGCCGATCGATCGTGGCGCGGTCATTGTCTGCGACCAGATTGCCGTGGATCGTCGCCCACAGATCATGACCCTTGGACACGAAATGCGCCATCGCACGGTTGCTCTCGCTCAGCGCGGCGACGAGGCTGTTGTCCTTGGTCGTGAAGAACCAGATCGGGCCGCCGTCCTGGCCGTCCTCGCGCAGTGCCGTCATCGGCTGGGCATGGCCGTCGCGCGCGCCGTCAAGGCCGAGGAAGAGAGTGCGGTCGCTGTCGAGCGCCGACCAGAATTTGTCGGCAAGTTCCTGTGGGGTCGGCATCGTGCTGCTCCTGATTGTTGGGATTGCAGCGGGAACGGACGATGCCGCAGCGCGGTTCCGTCGGCTGGATGCTACCCCAGGTCAGACGGCGGCATGCGACCGCGAATATAGGCGGTGCCGGGATGGTCCATCGGAAAGCCGCACTGCGCCAGCCGCCCGATCAACTGACGGGCGCGATCGGCGAATGTGGCGCGCCCGGCGGAGGCCAATGGCGCACCGGCCGCGCGCAGACCTGCTCCCGACCGGAGCAACAGCCCGCGATCGACCAAGGCATCGATATTGCGCGACGTGGTCGCATAGGGCAGCCCGAGCAGGCGCGCAGCGGTGCTGGTCCGGATCACTGGATCGCTCGCCCCATCGGGCCGGCTGTCAGCAAGGCGGCCATGCGCCCATTCGATTGCCAGCAGCAGCGCGAGGCGTGTGAAGTTCTCCTCTCGCTTGCCGTGGCTTTCAACCGCGGCGAGAAGCAGGTCGAGCGCAACGCCGATCCCGGATCGCGGATCATAGGTGATATCGCCGCCCGGTGCGGGCAACGCAAAGCCGCTACGCGTCAGATCCTCGACCAGCTGGACGAGCAGGTCGTGGCAGCTGTCGGTGAACTGAGCGATGCGCGGCTCGACGATCGCCTCGACCGTTACCGACAGGCCGCTCGGGGACCGATCGATCAGACCTTCCTCGATCAATGCGGTGGCGTGGCGCCGGGTCGTTTCAAAGGGCCGCCCGATCGACGCGGCCAGCGCATTGATGCTGACCGGTCGCTTGCACCCCGGCGTCTGGTCGAACGGGCCACAGGCGCGCGCGGTTGCCGCAAAGAGGATCGCGCTGTTGAGATTGCCAAAGGCATTCAGCGCGTGCGCCAGACTCGACACGGCAAAGCCGAGGATGTGCTGGTCGAACCCGGGCCCCCATAGCGGAGCCGATCCTTCAAGCTGCTTGCTGGGCCTAGACAACATGGCCGCAGTGCCGGTCGATGCATGTAGAGTTCGCACGCAACAAAGCCACTATTTCCCCCAAACTGGGGGGAAGTAAGGTCGCTCTGCGGCAAGGGCGCAACGCGCCTGCTACTCATTTTGCGCGTCGAATGGCGTTGCAGTCAGGAAATCGGCGGAGTTGCGACCCAAAAGTCACATCGAGTCGCTTTGCGCCGGATCGAGGGTCGCTTCGCCGATGTGACCATATTGGTGCAATCTTGCCGGACGCGCGGAACCGGGGCGCGGTGAAATCCGCGCCCCGGTCTGCATCAGGCATAAGCCGCTTCGCGCACCGGCACTGGCGGCAACCGGTCGCCCAGGCCACCAAGCGGACCGACGACCAGCCGCCGCATCGGCTGCCAGAAGGCCGACAGCGTCAGCAGCGCCGATCCGATGACCAACGCCGTCAGCGCCGCGCCCAGCTCGACCGCGCCTGCCGTTTGGAGCAGTGCGTACATGGCGTAGAGCACATAGGCGAGACTGGACACGAGCAGCGCGCGGCGGTCGACCGCCAGCGCTACGATCGCGAAGCCGACATAGAGCAGCAGCACGATTGCGGCGATACCCGGCTGGACCGCACCGTCGAACACGCCGAGCATCTGGAAGATCGGGTGCGCGATCATCGGTGCGGCGGCAAGGTGGAGCCAGAAGGCAACGTCGGCGCGACGCGTCTTGCGCTCACGGTCGGACATGTCCCAGCGCATCGCGAACAGGAACATCAATACGCCACCGACCAGCACGATCGGCATGGCCCAGTCATGGGCAGCGGGAAAGGCGATCATGATCAGCGCGATCAGCACGCCGATCACCGCCGCTGCCCCCGCCGCAACGGTGATCGGCACCATGAACCGCCGCCAGTGAACCCATGCCGCCGCCGCGGTTGCAAGGCCGACGGTCGCCGCGATCGCCGCGCCAACCTGCCGCGCCAGCATTTCATTGTTCGGACCGATCGTGCGTTCGAGCCATTCGACATTGTCGGCGACGACGCCGACCAAGGTCGCCGCGATGCCGCCGACAAAGGCGAGCAGCAGCAGGATGCTGGGCAGCGCCATGCGGCGGACGCGCGTGAAATATTCGGCCAGCCCCCACGCCAGCGCCGCGACCGCGATGCCGCCGAGCCAGGGCTTGATCTCGCCCCCGATCCAGGCAACCGCGACCAGCATCAGCGCTGCGGCAATCGCCACGAAAATGTCGTTGAAGCCGGTCAGCAGCCGAAAATGCTCTTCATCCGCAATCGGTGCCGAGCGCATCGACGCGATATGGTCGCGGAATGCGGCGGCGGCCTCCGGGCTGATCGCCCCGGCCTCCACCGCGCTGTTCAGATCCGTTTCGCTATACATGGCAGTCCCTCCTGTACGGGAGAGACTGCCATAAGTGTATTAGTGATGCAATACGGTATGGTGGCGGCCAATTTTCTCCCCTCGCCCCTCCGCAGGAGGGGAGAGGGTTGCGCAGACTTAGGTCTTGCGAAGCAAGGCCTTAGTCGGAGCTGGGAGAGGGGTGGGCGGCTACACAGTAGCCGCGCGGAGCGAAGCTCCGCTCTACCCCTCTCCAAGCTACACTAGGCAGCAAGCTGCCAAGCTTCGCTATCCTCTCCCCTATCAAGGGGAGAGGACAAAGAGATTACCCCTGCAGTTTGGCCATGATCGTCATCGCCTGCTCCCCGCCCGACTTCGGCACGATCTCGCCAGTGCGGTCGGTGATCTGCGCCCAGTGGGCGGCGACGCCCTCCGGGCTCATGTCGGTGTCGCTCAGGCGCACACCCTGCGTCAGCGTGACATAGGCGGCCTGGAACACGCCCGCGCCCGCGCCGACGATGGCGTTGGTCGGTGCGTCTTCGCTGACCAGAAACAGTGCGGCCGGAGCGACGCTTTCGGGGGTGAACGCCTTGAACGCGGCTTCGGGGAAAATGTCCTCCGTCATGCGCGTGCCAGCAGTTGGAGCCAGCGTGTTGACGCGGATGTTATACTTGGCACCCTCCAAATAGAGGGTCTTGGTCAGCCCCGCGAGGCCGAGCTTCGCCGCGCCGTAATTGGCCTGTCCGAAATTGCCGTACAGCCCGGACGATGACGCCGTCATCAGGATGCGGCCGTAATTCTGCTCGCGCATGGTCGCCCACACCGCTTTGGTCGCATTGGCCGATCCGTTGAGGTGCACGTCGATGACGAAGCGGAAATCCTCCGGCTCCATGTTCGCGAAGCTCTTGTCGCGCAGCACGCCTGCGTTGTTGATCAGGATATGGACGCCGCCCCATTTCTCCTGAGCGCGGGCGACCATCTCCTGCATCTGGGCATAGTCGGTGACGCTGCCGCCATTGGCCATCGCCTCGCCGCCAGCCGCTTCGATTTCGCCGACCACGCGCTCGGCTGCATCGGATGCACCGCTGCCATCGCGCGACCCGCCCAGATCGTTGACCACCACGCGCGCGCCGCGCCGTGCCAGTTCAAGCGCATAGGCCCGACCCAGACCGCCGCCAGCGCCAGTGACGATCGCGACGCGGCCTGCAAAATTGATGCTCATATCCCTCTCCGCATTGACGTTTCCGTCAAGCTATGCGGCGGGTCGGCGCGGCTGGCAAGCGGGGAGGGGGCGGGTCAGACCCGCCCCCGACCGGTCAACCGCCGCGCTGGCGGCAATTGTCGTACTGGCCCTTCTTGCAAATTGGATATTCCGCCAATGGCGCGGGGGCAGGATAGGCAACGTCCGGCGCGGGTGCTTGCTGGAACACGACCGTCGTGCCCGGTGCGACCGGGGCCGACAATGGCGGAGTTGCGGGCTGATAGCCGCCGACCGGATCTTCGGTCGTCGCGGTCGTCGTGGCAGTTTCGGGCGCGGTGGGAGCGGGGGCCGCCATGTCCTGCGCGGCTGCAGTGCCGGCCACCGCAAGCGCGGCGGCGAGTGCGATCAGCTTCATCTTCGTTCTCCTGACATTGTTACGCTTCGGAGCGAATTGCTCGCGCTGCCAACGCGTCAGGAGAAGAATCTTTCCGGTTTGGCTCGGGCCGCCCGATTACTGCCCTGCGTCGAGCGAGTAGCCGGCCGAGCGCACGGTGCGGATGATGTCCGGGCGATTGCCGATGTTGATCGCCTTGCGCAGCCGCCGGATATGGACGTCGACCGTACGGCTTTCGATATCGCTGTCATGGCCCCACACCGCGTCGAGCAGCCGCTCGCGCGAGAAGACCCAGCCCGGATGCTCCAGGAAATGCTTGAGCAGGCGGAATTCGGTGGGGCCAAGCGGCACGACTTCGCCGCCGCGGCGCACCTTATGACCAACCGTGTCCATTTCGATGTCGGCATAGGTCAGTGCTTCCCCGGCCAGCGCCGGGCGGACGCGCCGTAGCACGGCGCCGACGCGTGCAACCAGCTCGCGCGGGGAAAAGGGCTTGGTCACATAATCGTCCGCGCCGGTTTCGAGACCGCGGACGCGATCTTCTTCTTCGCCGCGCGCCGTCAGCATGATGATCGGCACGTTCGCGGTCTCGCTCATCCGGCGCAGGCGGCGGCACACTTCGATCCCCGACAGGCTTTCGACCATCCAGTCGAGCAGGACGATGTCCGGCGGCGATTCCTGGGCGAGCAGCAGCGCCTCCTCGCCATCGGGCGTGTGGCGGACCTCGAAATCCTCACGACGGAAATGATAGGTGAGGAGTTCGGCGAGCGCCGCATCATCCTCGACCAGCAGCATGCGGGCGCGGCTCATGTCAGGCCTCCGGGACCTCGACGGGGTCGCGATCGGCGAGATACTGGCCTGTCGCGGCGAAATAGACCATTTCCGCGACATTGGTCGCATGGTCGCCGATCCGTTCGATATTCTTGGCGACGAACAGAAGGTGGGCGACCTCGCTCACCGTGCGCGGATTTTCGACCATATAGGTGACGAGCGTGCGGAAGATGCTGTCGTAGAAATCGTCGAGCCGGTTATCGCGCTCGATCACGCGGATGGCACCCTCGGCATCACGCGCCGAGAAGGCGTCGAGCACTTCGTGCACCATCTCGCTGGCGAGCTGGGCCATCGCCGGGATCACCGAAATCGCCTCGATCCGCTCACTGCCGCTGGTGTGGATCAGCGGCACGCGCTTGGCGATGTTTTTGGCATAGTCCCCGATCCGTTCGACCACGCCAGCGATCTTGAGCGCCGCGACGCAATCGCGCAGATCGTCGGCCATCGGGGCGCGCAGGGCGATGACGCGGACGGCGAGCTTTTCGACCTCGGCCTCGATTGCGTCGATCGCCTTGTCCTTGGCGCGGACCTGCTTGGCGAGCGCGACGTCGCCGCGCTCCAGCGCGGTCATCGCGTCGCTGATCGCCTCTTCGGCGAGGCCGCCCATCTGCGAGATCAGCGCGCGAAGATGCTTGATGTCTTCGTCGAACGCCTTGACCGTATGTTCGTGGCCCGTCGCCATCATCCGTACCTTCCGGTAATATAGTCTTTCGTGCGCTCTTGGCGTGGTGCCGTAAAGATCTGGTCCGTCTCGCCATATTCGACAAGCGTGCCGAGATGGAAGAATGCGGTGCGCTGGCTGACGCGTGCGGCCTGCTGCATGTTGTGGGTAACGATCACGATCGCATATTTGCCGCGCAGCTCGTGGATCAGCTCCTCGATCTTCGCGGTCGCGATCGGGTCGAGCGCCGAGCAGGGCTCGTCCATCAGGATGACTTCAGGATCGACCGCGATCGCGCGCGCGATGCACAGCCGCTGCTGCTGGCCGCCCGACAGCGCGGTGCCGCTGTCCTGCAGCCGGTCCTTGACCTCTTCCCACAGGCCGGCGCGCTTGAGCGAGCGTTCGACAATCGCGTCCATGTCGCTGCGTGAGCGCGCCAGGCCGTGGATGCGCGGGCCGTACGCGACGTTTTCGTAAATCGATTTGGGGAAGGGGTTGGGCTTCTGGAACACCATGCCGACGCGGGCACGCAGCTGCACCACGTCCATCGACTTTTCGTAGATGTCCTCGCCGTCCAGCGTGATCTTGCCCTCGACGCGCGCGCTGGCGACGGTGTCGTTCATGCGGTTGAGCGTGCGCAGGAAGGTCGACTTGCCACAGCCCGACGGGCCGATGAACGCGGTGACATTCTCCATGTCGACATCGATCGACACGTCGCGGATTGCCTGTTTCTCGCCATAGAAGACGTTGACGCCGCGCGCCGACATCTTGGGCGCGGCCCCGGCCCGGGCGGGCGCGGCGCTGTCGGCGGCGGTGCTTGCGTAATCGACTTGGGTCATCACCAGCGGGTCTCGAATTTGTTGCGAAGATAGATGGCGATGGCGTTCATCGCGAGCAGGAAGATGAGCAGGACGATGATCGCGGCGCTCGTCTTTTCGACAAAGCCACGACTCACCTGATCCGACCATAGGAAGATCTGCACCGGCAGCACCGTCGCGGGATCGAACACGCCGCCCGGCGGGGTGACGATGAACGCCCGCATGCCGATCAGCAGCAGCGGGGCCGTCTCGCCGAGCGCGCGCGCCATCCCGATGATCGTGCCGGTCAGGATGCCGGGCAGCGCGAGTGGCAGGACGTGGTGGAACACCACCTGGATGCGGCTTGCGCCGATGCCGAGTGCGGCATCGCGGATCGAGGGCGGCACCGCCTTGATCGCATTGCGGCCGGCGATGACGATGACCGGCATGATCATCAGCGCCAGCGTCAGACCGCCGACCAGCGGCGCGGAGCGCGGCAGGTGGAGGAAGTTGAGGAACACGGCGAGGCCAAGCAGGCCGAAGATGATCGACGGCACTGCGGCCAGGTTGTTGATCGACACCTCAATCAGGTCGGTCCAGCGGTTCCGCGGTGCATATTCCTCCAGATAGACAGCGGAGAACACGCCGATCGGAAAGGCGATCAGCAGCGTCACCAGCATCGTCAGCAGCGAGCCCTTGAGCGCACCCCAAATGCCGACCCCGGTCGGGTCGGTCGCGTCGGAACCGGTCAGGAAGTCGATGTTGAAGCCCTGCGTCAGCGTGCCTTCGTCGCGCAGCCGGGCCGCGACCTTGGTCACTTCGGGATCGTTGCCGTCGCCCTTGGCCGCGAGCGCGATCGGGGAGGAGGCTGGCACGTCGATCGAGGCACGGCCCTGCAGCAATTCCGGCCGGGCCTTCAGCTCGTCGCGGACGGTGACCCATGCGCTTTCGGAGATATAGTCGGCGCCGTCCGGTCCGAACGCCGCGACGGCGGCATTGGCGACGACATCGTTCAGCCCCGCGCTGGCCAGCGCTAGATCCGCACCCTTGCCGCGCAGCTGTTCCGGCGTCACTTCAAGCGCAGCGGCCTTGAAGTCGATCGGCAGCGCGATCTCGGCGCGCTGAAAGCCGCCAATCCCCTGCCACAGCATCGTGACGAGCAGGAAGGCGAGGAAGCTGGCCGATCCGATGACCGCCGCCAGCCCCCACATGCGGAAGCGACGCTCCTTGGCATAGCGGGCGCGGATGCGCTTCTGCATCGCGTCGGTCTTCCAGCCGGTTGGGGCCGCAGTCGTGGGCTCCGCGTTGCTGGTCGGCAGCTGCGGGATGAGGGTCTCACTCATAAGCTTCGCGATACTTTTTGACGACGCGCAGCGCGACGATGTTGAGGAGGAAGGTAATCATGAACAGCGTCAGACCCAGCGCGAACGCGGCAAGGGTCTTGGGGCTGTCGAACGCGGTTTCGCCGGTCAGCAGGTCGACAATCTGCTTGGTCACGGTCGTCGCGCCTTCAAACGGGTTGAGCGTGATGTTCGCTGCGCCCGATGCCGCCATCACGACGATCATCGTCTCGCCGATCGCGCGGCTGACCGCCAGCAGGATGCCGGCAACGACGCCGGGCAGGGCGGCGGGGATCAGGACGCGCTTGATCGTCTCGCTGGTCGTCGCGCCCATGGCGAGCGACCCATCGCGCATCGCGGTCGGGACCGCCGCGATCGAGTCATCGGCCATCGACGAGACGAATGGGATAATCATGATGCCCATCACCAGACCCGCCGACAGCGCGCTTTCGGCCGAGGCGAACTGGAAGCCCAGCATCACCGCGAAATCGCGGATCAGCGGCCCGACGGTGAGCGCCGCGAAATAGCCGTAGACCACGGTCGGCACGCCGGCGAGGATCTCAAGGATCGGCTTCATCCACGCGCGGAAGCTGCGCGGCGCATATTGCGTGAGGTAGATCGCGCTCATCAGGCCGAACGGGATCGCGATGATCATCGCGATGACAGCGCCGATGAAGAAGGTACCCCAGAACAGCGGCAGCGCGCCCAGATTGGCGCCGGGATCGTCGGCGCGGATCACCTGCGGGCTCCAGTTCAGGCCGAACAGGAAGTCGGTGACCGGCACGATCGAAAAGAAGCGGACGCTTTCAAAGATCAGCGAGAGGAAGATGCCGAGCGTGGTCAGGATCGCGATCAGCGATGCGACGAGCAACACCATCATCACCGCACGCTCGAACTTGGTGCGCGCACGAAAGTCCGGCTTCACGCGCGTAAAGGCAAAGGCGCCAAACGCAAAGGCGAGGATCAGCGCAAGTGCCGTGCCGATCCAGTTATAGCGGCTCAGCGCGGCGGAATAGGCCGGCGCCAGCTGCTCGGCCAGCGGATAGAACGCCCCCTGGCTGCCCCCCTCCGCAATGCTGCGCGCTTCGTTGAGGATCGTCTCCCGCTCGAACCCGAAGGCCGGGAGCTGCGCCGCCGCCGGATTGACGAGCACCGTTTCGGTGACAAGCGCCGGGCTGACATTGACCCAGACGACGAGGAAGATCAGCGCGGGGACGACAGCCCAAGTCGCGACATACCAGCCATGTTGGCTCGGCAGGCTGTGCAGCCGCTTTGCCGACAGCCCGCGCGCCATGCGCGCGGCGCGCGCGCGCGCCGTCAACCAGCCGATCAGGCCGAGGCCGAGGATCAGGAACAGGAGTGCGAAAACATTCACCGGTCGAAGCCGCCTATCTGGGAGCGAAGTTGATGTCGGTTCGGATCAGTGCAGGCCGTCGCGCTTCATCGTCACGCCCTGTGCAATGACGTCGCTTGCCTTGGCGCGATCGGCATCGGACGACGCGATCATGCCGCGCTTCGTCAGCGGACCTTCGGGGGCCCACATCTTGGTATATTGCGCAAGAAACTCGTTGATCCCCGGCACCGCCTTGAGATGCTGTTTCTTGACATAGATGAACATCGCGCGGGCGCCCGGATACTGGCCGGACGAGATCGCCGCATAGCTGGGTTCGACCCCGTTGACCGGCACGCCCTTCAGTCGCGATGCGTTCTCTTCCAGATAGGAATAGCCGAAAACGCCGATCGCATTGGGATTGGCGCTGAGCTTCTGGACGATCAGATTGTCGTTCTCGCCCGAATCGACATAGACGCCGTCTTCGCGCACGCGGGTGCACAGCTCCTTGGCCTTGTCCTTGTCGGTCTTCTCGATTTCCTTGACCTCAGGATACGCCGCTTCGCAGCCCGGATGCATGATCAGCTCATGCAGCGAGTCGCGCGTGCCGCTGGTCGCGGGCGGGCCCATGATCGAGATCGGCACGGCTGGCAGCGACGGGTTGATGTCCGACCACAGCTTTGCCGTATTGGGCTTGCCCATCGGGGTCGCTGCGAGCGCGCGATACGCCTCGGCCAGCGTCAGCTGGATCTTGGGGCCGTTGATCGCTTCGGCAAAGGCGATGCCGTCCATGCCCACCTGCACCTCAAGGATGTCGGTGACGCCGTTGCGCTGACACAGGTCGAATTCCGACGCGGTCATGCGGCGCGACGCGTTGGTCATGTCCGGGTGCTGCGGGCCGACCCCGGCGCAGAACAGCTTCATGCCCCCGCCGGTACCGGTCGATTCGATCACCGGCGCCTTGAAGCTGCCCGAATTCACGAACTGTTCGGCGACCATGGTCGTGAAGGGATAGACGGTCGAGGAACCGACGATCTTGATCTGGTCGCGGGAAGCTTGGCCGCCGCTGCCGCCACAGGCGGAAAGCGTGAGCGCCGAAAGCGCGATCAGAGTGAAGCTGCGCATCGTTGAATCCCCTCGGCCTGCTTGCGAGTCGCGGGACGGGGGCCGGGCCTGTCCGCGACCGGCCCTCTGTTTCAATTGCGTGACGTTATGATGACAGCGGCTCCGAAACCGGCGCGGTGGGCAGCAGGATGGTGACGGACGTTCCCTCCCCAACGGTGCTTGCGATGTCGAGCCGGCCGCGATGCCGCTCGACGATATGCTTGACGATCGCAAGGCCAAGGCCGGTTCCCCCGGCGGCGCGGCTCCGGCTCGAATCGACGCGATAGAATCGCTCGGTCAGGCGGGGGAGGTGCTCGGGGGCGATGCCCTCGCTCTCGTCGCGCACGCTCAGGCGGACCATCGCCGAATCGGTTGCGTCCAGCGACACGGTCACCGGCGTCCCGGCCCGACCATATTTCATCGCATTGCCGATGATATTGTGCAGCAGCTGTGAAAGCTGCACCCTATCACCGCGCACCGCAGGCAGATCCTCGACCGACAGCGCGATGTCCGCAGCGCGCGGCGGTGCGAGCGCGGACAGCTCGTCACGCACCTGCGCGAGCAGCGCGGCGAGATCGACGACATCATCGGGCGCGCGATATTTCTCCGCCTCGATCCGCGACAGTGAGATGAGATCATCGATCAACCGCCGCATCCGACGCGCTTCGTTATCCATGACCTTGAGGAAGCGGGCGCGCGTTTCGGGATCGTCGGCAGCGTCCTCCAGCGTCTCGATAAAGCCGAGGATCGAGGCGAGCGGGGTGCGCAGCTCATGGCTGGCATTGGCGACGAAATCGACGCGCATCCGGTCCGCGGCATGCGCGCCGGTGCGGTCGCTCAGATGGACCACCCGCGCGCCGCCGGACAGTGCGCGCACGCGCATCTCCCAGCGCTGGTCGCGGGTGCCAAGACCGACCAGGTGGATCGGGCCGCCGGGGGCGCCATCGACCGGATTGAGCAGCCGTTCGGCCGCCGCGGGGTGCCGGATCGCAACGCGCACATCCTCGCCCAGGATATGCTCGCCGAGCAGCGCGCGCGCCGCGCGGTTGGCCGCCGCGACCCGCTGCGCCTCGACCAGCAGCATCGGTTCGAATACCGCCTCGATCGCTTCCGCGACGCCGGCCGGCGCGGTGCTGACGGGGTCGGGGCCAGGAATTTCATGGGCCGGCTCCTCGGGCGGGGGGGAGGCGATCAGTGCCGCGAGGGTCGCACCGACCAGCGCGATTCCGCCCGCTTGCGGGCCCGCGGTGATCCACGCGACGATCGCGGTGACAAGAACCGCGATGAGCGCGGCAAAGGTGCGGGGATTGGTCAGGCTGGGCATGGCCCCCTGCCTAACCGATCATGCGTGCGATTCACACTTGTGAAAGGCCGTTGTGCGAGGGAAGAACGGATATGGCCGACACGACGCCCCCCAAGGACGGATCGCCGAACATCCCGAGCCGCCGTGCGCTGATGCTGGGCGCCGTCAGCGCATCGGCGATCGTGTCGATCAAACCGGCGCTGGCGCAGACCGCGGGGTCGGTGCTGAATTGCGAGATTCCGGTGCCCGATGCCGGGCGTGCGGGCAATTACATCGCGGCCGACGGTTCGCTGGTTCCGGCCGGTACGCCCGGCGCGTTCCCGCCCGCCGGCCGCAACTTCAAGGGCGAAGAGGTCAAGCAGGCGCTCAACGGCGCGAACCTGCCCGGCACCACCTATGACCAGAGCCGCGCCTATACCAATTACATCCGCCGGCTGCAGCGCGGGACGAGCGGCTTTACCTGTTTCGCATCGCTTCAGATGCCGCGCGGGTAATTCCCGCCATGCGCCTTTCCTTGGCCGTCACCCCCGCGAAAGCGGGGGCCCATCTCCAGGACCTTCCCAGCGACCCACGGCTGGGGTTGCGCGGACGTGTGGCAGGAGATGGGTCCCCGCTGTCGCGGGGATGACGAGGATGGTGTGCCCATGAGCCGGTACTGCGCCGCGCCCGCCGCGACGCTGCGGATCGAACCGCTCGATGCGCTCACGCTGATCTATCACCGCGCTTCGGGGATTACGCATCTGGTGGATTCGCCGGTGCCCGAGCTGCTCGAACTGCTTGTGGAGCCATTGACGCTGGATGAGGCGCTGGCGGCGCTGACCGAGCGCTTCGATCTGATCGATCCGGATCGTGAAGCACTCGCCGCGCGGATCGACGAGCTGGTGGCGTCGGGTCTAGTGGAGCGGGTTTGATGCGCCATGCCACCACGCTCCGCATCGGCCCGGTTGGCTTCCGTATCGGCAGCGACTGGCGCGCGCCGATCGCGGCGCTGGACGATCTCTACCGCGACTACCCGCAGCCCCGGGACGGCATTCCCGATTTCACGGTGCGTCTGTTTGCCGCGCGTCCGTGGCGGCGCTGGCTTCGTTCGGCGGTGCATCTTGGCGGGGATTTCGTAATCCCGGAGGCGGCGCCTTTGCCACTCGCGCAAGGCGTGCTGGCAGCGGAAATGGCGATGAACCTGCAGATGGCGCTGGGCCAGCGGCGTTACCTGTTGCTCCACGCGTCGGCGGTGGAAAAGGACGGGCGAGCGCTGGTGATGACCGGCGAAAGCGGGGCGGGCAAATCGACGCTCGCGGCATTGCTGATGGCGCGGGGGTGGCGGCTGATGGGGGACGAGTTCGCGCTGCTCGATCCGGCGACGGGGATGCTGCACGGCTTTCCGCGGCTGATCAGCCTCAAGAATGAGGCGATCGGGGTGATGGAGGCGGCGTTGCCCGATGCGCGCTGGGGGCCGTTGCTCAAGGGTACGCCGAAGGGCGATATCCGCCACCTTGTCCCAGACGCGCGCGCGATTGGCGCGATGGACGCGCCGGCCAAGCCCGCGCTGATCCTGTTCCCCGCCTTCGGCCATCGGGTCGCCGAGCGGACGGTGGAACCGAGCGAGTGTTTCGTCCGGCTGACGCAAGCCTCGACCAACTATGTCGCGCTGGGTGAGGCCGGGTTCGACGCGCTGACCGGGCTGGTGCGCGGGGTGCCGGCGCGGGCGATCGACTATCCCGACACGGATGGTGCGATTGCGCTGGTCGAGCGATTGTGGGGAGATCTGGCATGAGCGGCGCGCTGGTCGCCCGCGCGCTGCGCGATCCCGCGTCGGTGCTGGCGCTGGATGCTGCGGGCTGGACGGAGCTGCTGTGCGCGGCGCGGGCGGAGACGCTGATCGGCAGCCTGGCGCACCGCGTAGAAGGGCTGGCGATCCCGGCAGCGGCGGTGCGGGTACTGGCGGACGCGCGCGCGGCGGCGGAGCAGGGACGGATGGCGGCGCTGTGGGAAGCGGAGATGGCGCGGCGTGCGCTGGCGCCTAGCGGGATGCCGGTGGTGCTGCTCAAGGGTACCGCCTTTGTCGCAAGCGGCCTCGCGGCGGGGCAGGGGCGACAGATCGGCGATCTCGACATCCTCGTGCCGCGTGACCGGATCGAGGAGGCGGAGGCGCTGCTGCTCGCCGCCGGATGGGAGTGGGTGAAGCCCGACCCCTATGACGATGCCTATTATCGCCGCTGGATGCACGAGCTGCCCCCGCTGATCCACCGCGAGCGCGACCGGATGATCGATGTCCACCACACGATCCTCCCGCTGACCGCGCGGGTGACGCCCGATGCGGCGGCGCTGATTGCGAGCGCGGTGCCGCTGGGCAATGGGCTGTCGGTGCTGCCGCCGGAGGGAATGGTCGTCCACGCCGCGGCGCATCTGTTCGCCGATGGCGATCTGCAGGGCGGATTGCGCAATTTGTGGGACATCCACTGCCTGCGCGACGAGTTTGGCGGGGTGGAGTTCGACCTCAGTCTCGCGGCCTGCTCGGCGCAGCATGGCTTGACGCGGGAGGTCGAGCGGTCGCTGCGGCTATCCGCGCACCTGTTCGGAGACGGCGCCGCGCTGACGCTCGCCGACCGCGTCTATGTCCGCCGCCTGCTTGCCCGCGACGGCTGGGGCCAGCGGACGCGCAAGCTGACCGAATTTGGATTTTACCTGCGCGGCCACTGGTTGCGCATGCCGCCGCTCATGCTGGCGAAGCATTTGTGGACGAAGTGGCGGAAAGGCTATCGCCCAGCCGGATGAGCGTAGGCACGAGCTCGTCATAGCCATCGACCACCGCATCCGCGTCCAGCTCCGCGACCGGCTGCATCAGGAAGCCGAAGCTCACCGCGATGTTGGGGATGCCGGCATTCTTCGCGGCCATGATGTCGTAGATCGAATCGCCGACAAAGGCCGCGCGCCCGCCGCCGCAGCGGGCGATCATCTCATGGATCGGGGCCGCCGAGGGCTTGGCATTGCCGCGCCCCATCGTATCGCCGCCGATGACGCAGGCAAAGCGGTGGTCGATGCCGACCTCCCGCACCAGCCGGGTCGCGAACCGCTCGAACTTGTTGGTGACGATGGCGAGCTTGACGCCGCGCGTCTGCAGATCGTCGAGCGCTTCGGTTAGCCCGGCGAACGTGACGGTGCCGTGCGACAGATTTTCGCCGTAGAACTCCAGCAGCGCAGGATAGGCCCGACGCATGACCTCCTCGTCATAGCCGCCCGATTCCTCCAGCCCCTGCTTGAGCATGTTCTTCGCCCCGCCGCCGATCATCGTCCTGATCCGATCGGGCGCGAGGGTGGGGCGATCCACCAGCGCTAGCGCATGGTTGGTCGCGGCGAGCAGGTCGGCGCTGGTGTCGAGCAGCGTGCCGTCGAGGTCGAACCCGACGATATCGAACGGAAAATCGGTCATCGCGCCAAATGCCGGTGCCGCTATGGAAATTGCAACATGATCGTGGCAGGGGCGCGGCTCAGGGGAGTCCAGTTTCGATGACCAAGCCGATCGCCGCGATCATCCTTGCTGCCGGAAGCGGGACGCGGATGAAGTCCGACACGCATAAGGTGCTGCACCCAATTGCGGGCAAACCGATGCTGCTGCACCTGGCCGACGCCTTCACCACGGCGGGCGCGGCGGAGAAGGTCGTCGTGGTCGGCGCGCGGCGCGAACAGGTCGAGGCGGCGGTCGCGCGGCTCGGTGTCAAGATCGCGCATCAGGTCGAGCAGCTCGGCACTGCCCACGCCGCACTGATGGCGCGTGAGGCGCTGGAGGGGTTCGACGGCACGGTGATCGTGGCGTTCGGCGACACGCCGTTCCTGTCGGCGCAGACCATCGCGGCGATGGCGGCGCGGCTCGAAGCGGCGGATGCGCCGCGCGTCGCGGTGCTCGGCTTCCGGCCCGACGATGCCAAGGCCTATGGCCGGATCATCGCCGATGCCGACGGCGCGATTGCCAAGATGGTCGAGTATAAGGACGCGACCGCCGAGGAGCGTGCGGTCGATCTGTGCAATTCGGGCGTGACCGCCGTGCGCGCGACGGACCTTTGGCCGCTGCTCGACCGGGTCGGAAACGACAATGCGGCGGGCGAATATTACCTCCCCGACATCGTCATGCTCGCACTGGCCGATGGCGACCGCGCGGTGGTGGTCGAGACCGATGCGGACGAGGTGATCGGCATCAACAGCCGCGCCGAGCTGGCCTATGCGGAAGACCGCTGGCAGGCGGCTCGCCGCGCGCAGGCGATGGCCGATGGTGCGACGCTGATCGCTCCCGAAACCGTGTGGTTCGCGCACGACACGGTGCTGGGCCGCGATGTGACGGTGGAGCCCAACGTCGTGTTCGGCCCCGGCGTCACCGTTGCGGACGGCGTCACAATCCGCGCCTTCTGCCATATCGAGGGCGCGCAGATCGCGACCGGCGCCGAAGTCGGCCCCTACGCCCGGCTGCGCCCCGGAACGGTGCTCGGCGAGAAGAGCAAGGTCGGCAATTTCGTCGAGACCAAGAAGGCGGTGCTGGGCAAGGGCGCCAAGGCCAACCACCTGACCTATCTCGGCGATGCGCAGGTGGGTGAGGGCGCGAATATCGGCGCGGGCACCATCACCTGTAACTATGACGGCTTCTTCAAATATCCGACCGTGATCGGCGCGGGGGCGTTTATCGGATCGAACAGCGCGCTGGTTGCGCCGGTCAACATCGGCGAGGGTGCGATTGTCGGTGCGGGAAGCGTGGTGACCAAGGATGTCGAGGCCGATGCGCTGGCGCTGGTCCGTCCCGAACAGACCGCGCGCGCTGGCTGGGCGAAACGCTTCCGCGCGGCAATGGCGGCACGAAAGGCGGCGAAATGAGCGACATCTATGAAGGCAAGCCGTTCCTGAAGCTGCTCGACGCCTATGTCCTCGACGCGATCGGCGCGCTTGACGCTGAAAGCGATGCGGTGCTGGCCGCGCAGGAGCCGACCTTCCACGCACTGTTCGGCGCGACCGGCGACTGGCGCAGCATCGTCGTGCAGCGGATGCAGTTTCCGGAAGGAATGGCCGGTGCCATCAACGAGGTCTGGACCAAGGGGCGCGCCCGATTCATCGCCGCGCAAGGCCACGAACCCGACCCGGTCGAATTCGTGCGGAGCTTCGTCGACAGCAAGTTCCCGCATTGACATGATATCATGATATGATATCAGTATATCAATGACCCGCATCCTTGCCGATTTGCCCGATGAGGACATCAAATGGCTCGACGCCCAAGCGGCCGAGCAGGGCAAGTCGCGCGCCGCAGTGCTGCGGGAAGCGGTCGCGGCGTATCGGTCGGAAGCGCCCAAGGACTGGCTCGACATCGGTTTCGGTGCCTGGGCGCGCCACGGCATCGCGGCTGATCCGCATGAATATGAGCGACATCGGCGGGCCGAATGGACCCGTCCGTGGGATGATGATTACGAAGAAGTGCGTGCGGAATCGCCCGAATGCTTCGACGACTATGACGACAAGGAACGGGCGCACTATCTGGCGTTGACGCGCAAGGCAGAGGCCGAGCGCGACAAAGGCGGCACATGAGCGGCTATAGCCTTGACGCCAACATCGTCATCGATGCCCTGCTGAACCACGAACCCGCGCATCACGAATTGCGCCGGATCGCGCAAAGCGGGACCCGGATGTGGATCAGCCGGATGGCGTGGATCGAGGTGCTGTCGAAGGGGAGCGACGCCGCCGTGCGCGACGTGATGACTTTTGTCGATCGCTTTGGCCTCGACGAGATCGACGCGGAGATTTCGTATCGCGCAGCTGCGCTCCGTCGTGAGCGCCCGCGCCTCAAATCGCCCGATGCCATCATCCTTGCGACCGCGCAGATCCGCGGTCGCGTCCTTGTCACCCGTAACACCAAGGATTTCCCGGCCAACATGCCGGGGATCCGCGTCCCCTACACCCTTTAGAGTCGAGAGCAGACCCATGTGTGGAATCGTTGGAATCCTGGGCAATGACGACGTTGCCGACCGGCTGCTCGACGGCCTCAAGCGGCTCGAATATCGCGGCTATGACTCAGCCGGCATCGCCACCATCGTCGATGGCGGCATCGCGCGTCGCCGCGCGTCTGGCAAGCTGGTCAACCTGGGCAAGGTGCTGGCCGAAGACCCGCTGCCCGGCAATGTCGGTATCGCGCATACCCGCTGGGCGACGCATGGTGGCCCGACCACCAACAATGCCCACCCGCATGCGACCGGCGAGGTTGCCTTGGTCCACAACGGGATCATCGAGAATTTCAAGCCGCTGCGCGAGGAATTGCTGGCGCGCGGTCGCGTGTTCGAGAGCGAGACCGATACCGAGATCGTCGCGCATCTGGTGAGCGAGCAGGTCGAGGCCGGGCTCGACCCGGTCGCGGCGGTCAAGGCGGTACTCCCGCGCCTGCATGGCGCCTTCGCGCTCGCCATCCTGTTCCGCAGCCATCCCGACATGCTGATCGGCGCCCGGCTCGGCTCGCCTTTGGTGGTCGGTTATGGGGAAGGGGAGACCTATCTCGGCTCCGACGCGCTCGCGCTCGCACCGCTGACGCAGCGCATCTCGTACCTGGAGGAAGGCGACTGGGTCGTCCTCACCCGCGACGGCACGCAGGTCTATGACGTCGAGAACAACCCCGTCGAGCGCCCGATCGTCAACTCCGGCGCATCGGGCCAGCTGATCGACAAGGGCAATCACCGCCACTTCATGGCGAAGGAGATCTACGAACAGCCGATCGTGGTGGCACAGACGTTGCGCGGCTACCTCCAGCGGCTCGAGGAGGAAGTGACGCTTCCGATCCCCGAATTCGACCTGTCCGCGATCCGCCGCGTCACCATCGTCGCGTGCGGCACCAGCTTCTATGCCGGGATGGTCGCCAAATACTGGTTCGAGCAGTTTGCCCGCGTCGCCGTCGACATCGATGTCGCATCCGAATTCCGCTACCGCGCGCCGGTAATGGAGCCGGGCGGGTTGATGATCGTCATCAGCCAGTCAGGCGAGACCGCCGACACGCTCGCCGCTTTGCGCCACGCCAAGGCGGAGGGGCAGACGATCGCCGCCGTCGTCAACGTGCCGACCAGCACCATGGCGCGTGAGGCGGACCTGTTGCTCCCCACCCACGCCGGGCCGGAGATCGGCGTCGCATCGACCAAGGCGTTCACCTGCCAGCTCGCGGTGCTTGCCGCGCTCGCCGCCAACCTCGCCAAGGCCAAGGGCCGGATGACGCGCGAGGAGGAGAAGGAGATCGTCCTTCACCTCGCCGAAGCCCCCGCCGCGCTCAACGACGCGCTCAGCCGCGACGAGGCGATCGAGGCGATGGCCGGCAGCGTCGCCGGCGCGCGCGACGTGCTCTATCTCGGGCGCGGGACCGATTATCCGCTGGCGATGGAAGGCGCGCTGAAGCTCAAGGAAATCAGCTATATCCATGCCGAGGGCTATGCCGCGGGCGAGATGAAGCACGGCCCGATCGCGCTGATCGACGAGAACGTGCCGGTCATCGTCATCGCGCCGAGCGGCCCGCTGTTCGAAAAGACCGTCAGCAACATGCAGGAAGTGCAGGCGCGGGGCGGCAAGGTGGTGCTGATCTCCGACGCCGAAGGGATCGCCGCAGCGGGCGACAACTGCCTCGCGACGATCGAGATGCCCCGCGTCCACCCGCTGATCTCACCGATCGTCTATGCGGTGCCGGTGCAGCTGCTCGCCTATCACGTCGCGGTGGCCAAGGGCACAGATGTCGACCAGCCCCGCAACCTCGCCAAGTCGGTCACGGTGGAGTGAGCTCAGCGGGGGCGGCAACCCGCCCCCGCTGCCATCGTTACTTCGGCATCCCGCTATACCCCGCCGCCTTGCGCAGTTCGGCGGCATCCATGACATAGCCGTCGCTGACCACGGTGACGACGCGGCGCAGCGCGCCCAGCTCGGTCGAGGGGTCGCCGTCGACTAGCACCATGTCGGCCTCCTTGCCCACCGCGATCGATCCGGTCCGTTTATCGGCACCAACCACGCGCGCGGGGACGATGGTCGCGCTCTGTAATGCCTCGGCGGCGCTGAACCCGGCCTGCTGATAGATTTCCAGCTCGCGCACCAGTTCGATGCCCCAGCCATCGGTGCCCGCGACCACGGTCACCCCCGCCTTGTGCAGCCGCCCGACCAGCTCGACCATCTTTGCATAGCTCTTGCGGTAATCGTCCCGCGTCAGCCCCTCGACCAGCGGATAGCCGCCGCTGGTGAACGCCGAACGCTCGATGACGGGCGAGATGATCCCCATATAGGGGGCATAGGCCGGATGCGGCGTGCCGCCGTCCTGGGTCAGCATGCCCTCGAAGATGACGATGGTGGGATCGACCACCGTCTTGCGCCGCGCCAGATCGGCGACAAAGCCGGTCATCAGCGGTGCGTTCAGGTCGACATCCTTGAAGTAGCGCGCCGGCCCCTCCATCCGTTGCCGCGTATTCGCCTTGTCGATCACGTCCTTCGGCATCGACTCCATCACCACGAAGTTGAGGTGAGTCAGTTCGTCATAGCCCGCCGCGACCGCCTCGCTCGGCTTCATCGTCGCCGGGACATGGCCGTGGACGTGGAGGCCCAGCCGGTGCGCTTCGGCCGCCGCAGGCGCGATCCACGCCGGGTTCATCGAGGTATAGAATTTGACGCCCCACAGCCCGGCCTGCTTGATCCGGCGGACGGTGGCGATCGTCTCCTCGACGCTGCTGACCACCTCTGCGCCTTGCGCCGCGAGCGGGTCCTTCTTATCGATGATGACCGAGATGAACGGCTCGCCCATCAGCAGCGTACCGTCCCCGCGCCGCTTGGTCGCCTCGACCGCGCGGTCGAAATTGGTGCCGGGGCTGCGGAAACTGGTGATGCCGTTCGCCATGTTCGACAGCACGCTCCAGTCATCGCCGATATGGAGGTGGCTGTCCCAGATGCCGGGCACCAATGTCTTGCCGCGCCCATCGATCGTGCGCGCGCCGGCAGGTGCAGTGAGCGACCCTGCCGCGCCGATCGCCGCGATCCTGCCGTCCTGTGCCAGCACCGCGCGGTCGGGCAGGAACACGCCCTTGTCCGCGTCGAACAGGCGGACGTTGTCAAACAGCACCGGCGCCTTGGCAGCGGGATCGAGAAAGCGTTTGGCGATGGTCGTCACCGCCTGTGCCGTCGCGGCATCCTGTGCGTCGCGCAGCTGCTTGAGCGCGCCTTCATAGCCCTTGGGAATAACCGAGATGAACCCGATGTCCGCGAAGTAGCGCTTCTTGTCGTCCAGCCAGACGGGGACGGGGGAGGGCAGGATGCCGCTGACAAAGGCGAGCTGGACAGTCTTGGGTCCGGCCGGCCCCTGGATCACCTGCGTACCGCCAAAGGTCATGCGCCCGCGCCCGCCGGGGAGGAACGCGACCCCCCCATCGCCCGCCGCCGCGAGCGCATCGATGATCGGCGCTGAGGCGATGCCGACCCCGCCCGCCGGGATGTACCAGCCGCCCGCGGCCGCCTCACCGGCATCGGTCGCGGTCTTCCACGTCGCGCGGCCGCCCGTCACGCGATACTCCTCCGCCGCGTCGCCCGACATGGTGACGCCGCGCACCGTCAGCGCGCTGATGCTGCCGTCCTTGGCGAAGGTCGTGACCTGATCCATCTCGGTGATCCAGCCGCGCAACTCCTGCGACCAGCGATAGGCGACGCGCCCGTCCGGCAGCTGCCAGCGCCACTGGCTGCCATGCTGCCCAGCTTCGGATACCACGGCATATTCGGCGGCATCGGCTGGGGGCTTGAGCAACTCTTCCTTTGGAACCGGCTTCGACTGTGTCGGCGGGGCGGGATCGGGGTGCCGGTGCGCAAGAGCCGGAGCGGTCGTCGCCAGCAGCATCGTGCGCATCGTCATATCTCCCCCAAGTGCGCTACTTGGTAGGGGCAATTCCGACAGCGATGCAAGATTGGAGCGGGTGAAGGGAATCGAACCCTCGTCGTGAGCTTGGGAAGCTCCTGCTCTACCATTGAGCTACACCCGCGAGGCGCGCCGAGATCGGGGGTTTGCTCGGCATTGTCAAGCCGGATCGCGTTATTGCGGTGCCGGTGCAGCGTGGGTTGTATCGCTAATCTGGCCTTATCCAGTTCCGGTGACGCTTCGCTAGCGATGTTGTGGGTAGCCTATTGCCGGGAGCTATAGGGCCGGAGCTGGAGCTGCGAGCACTCTTTCTTCGGTGAACGCATGCTCGCGGGAGCACTGCCCGTGACCGTCGATACTGTGTCGGATCCGACGCTGCACGCTGGCGAAGATCGCCGCGCTGACGAACGCATGACCACCTTGTTTCAGGTGGCACGCCTGCTGACCGATCAGGGTGCGCAGCATCTTTGCCTGATCCGCAACATCGGGTCGGGCGGCATGATGCTCGAACTCTACGCCCCGCTCGAACCCGGCACGCGGGTGCGGATCGAGCCCAAGGTGTGCGATCCCGTAGGCGGGGTGGTGCGCTGGGCGCAGGCGGGGCAGGCGGGGATCGCCTTTGACGCGCCGATTGACGTGCACAACTATTTGCACACCCATCATGTGCTGCTCCCCGACCAGCTGCCGCGTTGTCCCCGCGTGACGACGCAGCTGCGCGCGCGGTTGCGGATCGGTGCGGTCTGGCATCTGGTGCCGCTGATCGACCTGTCACAGGGCGGCGCAAAGGTCGAAACCGACCTGCCCGTCGAACTGGGGCAGGGGGTGGAGATCGACATTGCCGGCATCGGCACGCTGGGCGCGCATGTCCGCTGGGTTCGCGGTGAGCGGATCGGGCTGGTCTTCACCAGTGCGCTGCGACTGGCGCGCCTGGCACAATGGATCGCGAGTCACGGCGCGGAAGCCGGGAACGTCCACGCCGCGTGATCGCGCTCAGTCGATCGTGCGGCCAAGCTCGCGGTTGAGCCACAGTGCTACCAGCGTGCCGACTGCACCGGATAGCAGATAGGCACCCGCCGCGAGCAGGCCGAACTCGGCCGACAGCCACAATGCAGCGAGCGGCGCGAAGCCCGCGCCGAACAGCCAGGCGAGATCGGAGGTCAGCGACGATCCCGTATAGCGGTGCCGCTGCTGGAAGCTGGCCGACAGCGCGCCCGACGACTGGCCGAACGACAGGCCAAGCAGGGCAAAGCCGAGCAGCATGAACGCCGCTTCGCCCGCTTCGCCCATCTCGAGGAGCTGCGGCGCGAAGCCGCTGAACGCGGCGATGGCGGCGGCAGTGGCGGCCAGCACGGTGCGGCGCCCCACGCGGTCGGCCAGATAGCCCGAAGCGATGATCGCACCGACGCCGAGTGCTGCGGCGACTGCCTCGATCGCGAGGAAGCGGACTGGCGATTCCTCGGTGTAGAGGAACACCCAGGACAGCGGGAACACGGTGACCATGTGGAACATGGCAAAGCTCGCCAGCGGGGCGAACGCGCCGAGGATGATCGTACGCCATTCCGACCGGATCGTTTCGGTCATCGGCGCCGGCTGCAGCTCGCGCCGTTCGAACAGCGTTGCATATTCGGGCGTCACCACGATGCGCAGGCGCGCGAAAAGGGCGACGACGTTGATCGCGAACGCGACGAAGAACGGGTAGCGCCAGCCCCAGTCGAGGAAATCCTGCGCGGGTAGGGCGGCGATCAGGAACATGAAGAGCAGGCTGGCGACGATCAGGCCGAGTGGCGCGCCCAGCTGTGGCACCATCGCATACCAGCCGCGCTTGCCCTCCGGCGCATTGAGCGCGAGCAGCGAGGCGAGGCCGTCCCAGGATCCGCCCAGCGCGACGCCCTGACCCATGCGGAACAGCGCGAGCAGCAGCGCCGATCCGACGCCGATCGAGGCATAGCCGGGCAGAAAGGCGATCGCGGCGGTCGATCCGCCGAGCAGGAACAGCGCGATGGTGAGCTTTGCTCCGCGGCCATAGGCGCGGTCGATCGCGGTGAAGATCATCGTACCGACCGGCCGCGCGACAAAGGCAAGCGCGAAGATCGCGAACGACCAGAGCGTGCCCTGCAGCGGGTCGAGATGCGGGAACACCAGCGACGGGAACACCAGCACCGACGCGATGGCATAGACGAAGAAGTCGAAAAATTCGGACGTGCGTCCGATCACGACACCGATCGCAATCTCGCCCGGCGCGATCTTGTGCCCGTCCCGCGGGCCATCGGAATTGACCGCGCGCGCATCGCGCTCGGCTTCGGTCGTGGGGACGGTTTCGGCGCTCATTCCAGTCTTCCCGGCTTGCCCCGCAGACGCGGCGCGACTCACTCATGCGGAACAGTGTCGGCTTCCCGCAGCAGAAACGCACTGCTGCATTGATGGGCATCAAGGGATTGGACAAAATGTCCTATGTGCGCGCCGGGGGCGGGGGCGTAGGCGCGCATCATGGCCCAGAACCCTGTCCGATTCCGCCATCGCCTCCGCCCCCTGCTGGCGCTCGCCGCGCTGCCTTTGCTGTCCGGCTGCGGGCTGATCGTCCTCGACCCCGCCGGTGAAGTGGCGCGGCAACAGGGCAATCTGGTGATGATCTCCACCGCGCTGATGCTGCTGATCATCGTACCGGTGATGGCGCTGACGGTGTTCTTCGCGTTCAAATATCGCGCGGCGAACCAGGATGCGCCCTATGATCCCGACTGGGACCATTCGACCCAGCTGGAGCTGGTGATCTGGGCGGCGCCGCTGCTGATCATTATCTGCCTCGGCGCGCTGACCTGGGTCGGCACGCATCTGCTCGACCCCTATCGCCCGCTCGCCGCGCCCGAAGCCAAGGGACCGGGCGCGCCGGAGACCGACCGCGAAAAGCCGCTGGAGGTGCAGGTCGTCGCGCTCGACTGGAAATGGCTGTTCATCTACCCCGAACAGGGGATTGCGACGGTGAACGAGTTCGCGGCTCCCGTGGATCGCCCGATCCGCTTCCGCATCGCGTCTTCGACGGTGATGAACAGCTTCTACATCCCGGCGCTGGCGGGGCAGATTTACGCGATGCCGGGCATGGAGACCAAGCTGCACGGCATCTTCAACGAAACCGGCAATTTCGTCGGCTTCTCCGCCAATTATTCGGGCGCCGGCTTCTCCAACATGCGCTTCGCCGCGAAGAGCATGGAGCGCGGCCAGTTCGACGCCTGGGTGGCGCAGGTAAAGGGCAATGCCACGCCGTTGGACCGCGCGACCTATCTCAAGCTCGAAAAGCCGAGCGAGAAGGAGCCGGTGCGCCGCTTCGCCCAGGTCGAGCCGAACCTGTTCGACCGCGTCGTCAACCTGTGCGTCGAGCCTGGCAAGATGTGCATGCACGACATGATGGCGATCGACGCGCGCGGCGGGCTGGGCCTTGCCGGCACCTATAATGTCCGCGACCTCGCCTATGACAAGTTTGCCGCGCGCGGCACGCTGCCGACGCTCAACACCCGCTATGTCGCCGCCGTCTGCACCACGCCGATGGTGCCGATGACCGGTCCCGATCCCAAGCCGGTGGACAGCGCCCCGCTGACCGGCGCCGGCCTGTCGCGCGTGCGCCAGTCGACCCCGCCGGTCGCGCGGACCGCGATGACCGACATTCCCGCCCTACCGGAAAGCTGAGCAAGCCCGTGTCCGATCCCATTGCGCATCCCGCCCCGTCGGTCGATCCGATTTTCGGTCGCCTGTCGCTCGATTCGATCCCGCTGCACGAACCGATCCTGATCGTCACCTTTGCGGTGGTCGCGATCGGCGGCATCGCGATGCTGGCGCTGCTCACCAAATATCGCCTGTGGAGCTATTTGTGGAAGGAGTGGTTCACGACCGTGGACCACAAGAAGATCGGGATCATGTACATGGTCCTGGGCCTCATCATGTTCCTGCGTGGCTTTGCCGACGCGATCATGATGCGGCTGCAGCAGGCGATGGCGTTCGGCGGGTCCGAAGGCTATCTGAACGCGCACCACTACGACCAGATCTTCACCGCGCACGGCGTGATCATGATCTTCTTCGTGGCGATGCCGTTCATCACGGGCCTGATGAACTATGTCGTTCCGCTCCAGATCGGCGCACGCGACGTCAGCTTCCCGTTCCTCAACAATTTCAGCTTCTGGATGACCGCGGCGGGCGCGGCGCTGACGATGGTGTCGCTGTTCGTCGGTGAATATGCACAGACCGGCTGGCTCGCCTATCCGCCGCTGTCGGGGATCACCTACAGCCCCAATGTCGGCGTCGATTATTACATATGGTCGCTCCAGATAGCGGGCGTCGGCACGACCTTGTCCGGCATCAACCTGATCGTCACCATCCTGAAGCTGCGCGCGCCGGGCATGGGCCTGATGAAGATGCCAGTGTTCACCTGGACGTCGCTGTGCGCCAACATCCTGATCGTCGCCAGCTTCCCGGTGCTGACCGCCGTGCTCGCGCTGCTCGGGCTCGACCGCTACGCCGGGACCAACTTCTTCACGAACGACTTCGGCGGATCGTCGATGATGTACGTGAACCTGATCTGGATCTGGGGCCATCCTGAGGTCTACATCCTGATCCTCCCCCTGTTCGGCGTGTTCAGCGAAGTCACCTCGACCTTCTCGGGCAAGCGGCTCTTCGGCTATACCTCGATGGTCTATGCGACGGTGGTCATCACCATCCTGTCCTACGTCGTGTGGCTCCACCACTTCTTCACCATGGGGTCGGGGGCCAGCGTCAACAGCTTCTTCGGCATCACCACCATGGTGATCTCGATCCCGACGGGGGCGAAGCTCTTCAACTGGCTGTTCACCATGTATCGCGGGCGCATCCGGTTCGAGCTGCCGATGATGTGGACGATCGCCTTCATGCTGACCTTCACCATTGGCGGCATGACCGGTGTGCTGCTCGCGGTGCCGCCGGCGGACTTCGTGCTGCACAACTCGCTGTTCCTGATCGCGCATTTCCACAATGTGATCATCGGCGGCGTGCTGTTCGGCCTGTTCGCGGCGATCAATTACTGGTGGCCCAAGGCGTTCGGGTTCAAGCTGGACAAGAAGTGGGGCCTGGTATCCTTCTGGTGCTGGGTCGTCGGCTTCTGGCTCGCCTTCGCGCCGCTCTACATCCTCGGCCTGATGGGCGTGACGCGCCGGATGCGGGTGTTCGACGATCCCAGCCTGCAGATCTGGTTCATCATCGCCGGCATCGGCGCCGCGACGATCGCGGTCGGCATCTTCGCGATGCTGGTCCAGTTCGCGGTCAGCATCTGGAAGCGCGAGGAGCTGAAGGTCGATGGCGACCCGTGGAACGGTCGCACGCTGGAATGGGCGACCAGCTCGCCCCCGCCGGAATACAACTTCGCCTTCACCCCGCGCATCCACGACCTCGACGCGTGGTACGACATGAAGAAGCGCAACGCCGCGCGTCCGGTCGAGGGGTTCCGCGACATCCATATGCCGCGCCCGACCGGTGCGGGGATCATCCTGTCGGGCATCAGCCTGGTGATCGGTTTCGCGCTGGTGTGGCATATCTGGTGGCTGGTGATCGCGGCGTTCGTCGCGCTGTTGGCGACCGCGATCATCCACACCTTCAACTATGACCGCGACTTCCACATCCCGGCGGCGACCGTCGCCGCGGTGGAGGACGCGCGCACCCGCCAGCTGGCCGCCGGAGCCGCCGCATGACCGCCGTGACCGCAGACCCCAATACGCCCCCCGTCTTTTACGAGCTGGAAGAGCATCCGCACCCCGAGGGGCACAGCACGATGCTGGGCTTCTGGATCTATCTGATGAGCGACTGCCTCATCTTTGCGATCCTGTTTGCCTGTTACGCAGTGCTCGGCGGCAATTTCGCCGCCGGTCCGGGGCCAAAGGACCTGTTCGACCTCAAGCTGATCGCGCTCAACACCGCGATGCTGCTGTTCTCGTCGATCACCTATGGCTTTGCGATGCTGTCGATGCAGCTGGGCAAGGTTCGCGCGACCCAGGGCTGGCTGGCCGTCACCGGCCTGTTCGGTGCGGCGTTCCTGGGGATCGAACTCTATGAGTTCCACCACCTGATCGAACTGGGCGCGACGCCGCAGCGCAGCGCGTTCCTGTCGGCCTTCTTCACGTTGGTCGGCACGCATGGCCTGCACGTTACCTTCGGCCTGATCTGGCTGGTGACGCTGATGGTGCAGCTCGGGCGCACGGGCCTGATCCCCGCCAATCAGCGCCGGGTCGCGTGCCTCGGCATGTTCTGGCACTTCCTCGACGTCATCTGGATCGGCGTCTTCACCTTTGTCTATCTGATGGGGATGCTGTGATGAGCGCGCATCATGACGAGCACCACGCCGTTGCCGAACTGCCGCACGCGACGCTGCGCGACTATGTGATCGGCTTTGTCCTGTCGGTGATCCTGACCGCGATCCCGTTCTGGCTGGTGATGACGATGCCGCTCAGCCCGGGGGTGACGGCAGCCGTCATCATGGGCTTTGCGGTGGTGCAGATCATCGTTCACATGATCTTCTTCCTGCACATGAATCCCAAGTCCGAAGGCGGCTGGACGCTGACCTCGCTCGTGTTCACCGTCATCGTGATCTTCATCATGCTCGCCGGGTCGCTGTGGGTCATGCACCATCTCAACAGCAACATGATGCCGCAGCATCTGGAGCAGCAGGTCCCGTGAAGCTCCGGCGCGCCGTCCCTGCGGCGCTGCTGCTGTTGCTCGCGGCCGGGTTCGTGGCGCTGGGCATCTGGCAGCTCGAGCGGTGGGCGTGGAAGCATGCGCTGATCGAGGCGGTCGCAACGCGCAGCACCGCCGGGCCGGTCGCCGCCCCGGCTCCGGGCGTTGCGGTGACCGCCGAGGCCGACGCCTATCGCCGCGTCCGGGTGACTGGCCGCTTCCTGCACGATCGCGAGACTTTGGTCCGCGCGGTCAGCGATCTGGGCAGCGGCTATTGGGTCGTGACCCCGCTCGACACCGGGCGGTTCACCGTGCTGGTCAATCGTGGCTTCGTGCCCCCCGAGCGGCGCGATCCGGCCAGCCGCGCGGCGGGGAATGGGGCCGGGCAGGTGACGGTCACCGGCCTGCTCCGCGTGACCGAGCCGGGCGGTGGCTTCCTGCGCAGCAACGATCCCGCAGCGGACAATTGGTATTCGCGCGACGTCGCCGCGATCGCCGCCGCGCGGGGCCTCAGCAACCCCGCACCCTATTTCATCGACGCCGACGCCGCGCCCAATCCGGGTGGCTGGCCGCGTGGCGGGCTGACCGTGCTGCGCTTCTCCGACAATCATCTGGGCTATGCGCTGACCTGGTTCGCGCTGGCGCTGCTATCGCTTGGCGCCATCTGGCTGGTGTTGCGCAAAGCGGCGGTTGCGCCCAACAAGGATTCGTGAACCGGCAAATCCTTGAGCCCGCCTTTCAGCCGGCGGATGCAGGGCGACGCAACATGCTGCTGCTCACGCAATTGCGCTGGCTGGCGGTGGGCGGACAGCTCGTTACTGTCGCCGTGGTCAAGTTCGCGCTCGGCATCGACCTGCCGATGACGCAGCTGCTGATGTCCACCGCCACGCTCGCCGCACTCAACATCGCCAGTCATGTGCTGATCGCCAGCGGCGCGCGCTTCAGCGACGGGGCACTGGCCGCCGCCCTGCTGTTCGATGTCGGCGCGCTGACCGTGCAGCTCAGCCTGTCGGGCGGCATTACCAACCCGTTCGCGGCTTTGTTCCTGCTCCACATCGTGCTCGGCGCAGTCCTGCTGCGGCCGCATTACCCGTGGACCATCGTCGCCGCGACGCTGATCGCGCTCGGCATCCTGTCGCTCGATCCGACGCCCCTGGTGCTGCCCGCCGATCTGCCGGTCGATCCGGTCAATCTCTACCTGTTCGGCGGGTTCGTCTGTTTCGTGCTGATCGCCGTCCTGCTGGTGGTGTTCATCGGCCAGATCAGCCGCAATCTGCGCAGCCACGACGCCGCGCTCGCCGCCGTCCGCCAGCGTGCGGCGGAGGAGGATCATATCGTGCGTATGGGCCTGCTCGCCTCGGGCGCTGCGCATGAGCTGGGCACGCCGCTCTCGCTGCTGTCGGTCGCGATCGGCGACTGGCGCGCGATGCCGCGACTGAAGGACGATGTCGAGCTGCAGCAGGAACTGGCCGAGATGGACGGCGCGGTCCGCCGCTGCAAGGCAATCGTCAGCGGCATCCTGATGTCGGCGGGCGAGGCGCGCGGCGTGGCGCCCGAAGTGACGAGCGTGCGCCGGTTTTTGACCGAAATCGTCGCGGACTATCGCGCCAGCCTGCTCCCCGGCACGCTCGATTTCGACGACCGCTTCGGCGCGGATGTCACCATCGTGTCCGACCCCGCGCTGCGCCAGGTCATCGGCAACGTCATCGACAATGCGATCGAGGTCTCGCCCGGCACCGTGACCCTCACGGCACTGCGCGAGGGGGACGCGCTGGTGATCGAGATCGCCGATCGCGGCACCGGCTTCGCCCCCGAAATCCTCGCCACCTTCGGCCAGCCCTATCGCTCGACCAAGGGCAAGCCGGGCGGGGGGCTCGGCCTGTTCCTGCTGGTCAACGTCCTGCGCAAGCTGGGCGGGGAGGCGAGCGCGGAGAACCGGCTGGACGGCGGCGCGCGGGTGCGCATCATCCTCCCGCTCGCGGCGCTGGCGATGGCGGCACCGCGATGAGCGACCGGCTGCTGATCATCGTCGAGGATGACGAGGCGTTCGCGCGGACGCTCAAACGCTCGTTCGAGCGGCGCGACTACACCGTGCTATGGGCGGCGAACCATGACGAGCTCGCGGCGCTGCTGACCGACCATGCGCCGGATTTCGCGGTGGTCGATTTGAAGCTCGGCGGCGCATCGGGGCTGGCGTGCGTGCAGACGCTGCGGGCGAGCGATGCGGACATGAAGATCGTCGTCCTCACCGGCTTCGCCAGCATCGCGACCGCGGTCGAGGCGATCAAGCTGGGCGCAAACCATTATCTCGCCAAGCCGTCGAACACCGACGATATCGAGGCCGCGTTCGCCCGCGTCGACGGCGATGTCGACGCCCCGGTCGATGGCCGCACCTCATCGATCA
Organism: Sphingomonas sp.; assembly: GCF_030145815.1. Taxonomy (GTDB): domain Bacteria; phylum Pseudomonadota; class Alphaproteobacteria; order Sphingomonadales; family Sphingomonadaceae; genus Sphingomonas. The sequence continues at coordinate 110,167 of NZ_JAIXHL010000002.1, read as the reverse complement.
AGACGGTCGAGTGGGAACATATCCACCAGACGTTGGTCGAGACCGACTTTAACATCTCCGAAGCCGCACGCCGGCTGGGGATGCATCGCCGCACACTGGCGCGGAAGCTGGAGAAACGGCCGGTGCGGTAGGTGGGCGGTTTCCTGCGCGACAGCTTGGATTGGGCGATTAGCGAGCCTTCTTCTCTACCACGTACGGATGAAGCGATAGACAGCGTAGGAGAGAATTCCTGCGATGATAATCGCAGCGATGCCTATGAATGTCTCCCGGCCCGCCGCACTCATGTTGGACCAAAATGCTGACATCACGCGCGAAGCGCCGGCACCTAATGCGGCACCCATCACGTAAAGCCACCAAGGCCAGCGCTTGGCAGGCGGCATGTTCGATTGCTCGCTCATAGGTCGAGGCTAGGGTTACCGTGCCATGTCTGCAAGGGCTGCGCTTGCAGACAGCGCGCGGCAAAGGCATGGCGCGGGACACGAGAGAGGAATCCCCGATGCGCCTGCGTTCGCTGTTGTTCGTCCCTGGTGACCGGCCCGACCGGATGGAAAAGGCGCTGGCCAGCGGTGCCGATGCGCTGATCCTCGACCTTGAGGATTCGGTGACGCCGGAGCGCAAGGGGGAGGCGCGCGCGGCGGTGGCGGCGTTCCTCGCCAAGCAGCATGGCGGCCCGGCGCTCTGGGTCCGCATCAACCCGCTCGACAGCGGCATGACGCAGGATGACCTTGCCGCCGCGCGCGGTGCGGATGGCATCGTGCTGCCCAAATCGGCGAGCGGGCAGGATGTCGCCGCGCTCGACGCGATGCTCGCTGGCTTGGCCGCGCGCATCCTGCCGATCGCGACCGAGACGCCCGCCGCGATCTTTGGGCTGGGCAGCTATGCCGGCTGCTCGCCGCGCCTTGCGGGCATCACCTGGGGCGCGGAGGATCTGCCCGCCGCGATCGGCGCGCAATCCTCGCGTGAGGCGGACGGGCGCTACACCCCGCCATACGAGATGATCCGCGCGCTGACCCTGTTCGGCGCGCACGCCGCCGGGGTTGCGCCGATCGAGACGGTCTATCCCGATTTCCGCAACCTCGACGGCCTCGCCGCCTATTGCGCGCGGGCGATGCGTGACGGCTTTACCGGCATGATGGCGATCCACCCGGCGCAGGTGCCGGTGATCAACGCCGCCTTCACCCCGTGCGAAGCCGCGATCGCGCATGCGCAGGCGGTGGTTGCCGCCTTCGCCGCCAATCCGGGCGCGGGGGCGTTGCAACTCGACGGCAATATGATCGACGCCCCGCACCTTAAGCAGGCGCAGGCGCTGCTCGCCCGTGCGGGAGCGGCATGACCGCAGGTTTTCACCGCGACGACCTGAGCCGGCTGGAGCGGGCAGGGCGGCTGCGGTCGCTCAGCCCGCGCACCGGGCTGGATTTTGCATCCAACGACTATCTCGGCCTCGCCAATGATCAGCGGCTGCGCGATGCCGTGGCCGATGCGGTTGCGCGTGGTGTCGCAGTGGGATCGGGTGGTTCGCGCCTGCTGCGCGGCAACGACCCTGAGATTGCGGCGCTGGAGGCTGACGCCGCCGCACTGTTTGGCGCGGAAGCATGCCTTTACTTCGCCACCGGTTTTGCCGCCAATGTCGCGCTGCTCGCGACGCTGCCGCAGCCGGGCGACCTGATCGTCCATGACGCCATGATTCATGCCAGCATGCATGACGGCCTGCGCCTCGCCCGCGCCCCGGCGGTGGCGGCGGGGCATAACGATCCGCAGGCAGTGGACGACGCCATCCGCGCCTGGCGCGCGCAGGGCGGGACGGGGACGCCATGGATCGCGTTCGAAACGCTCTACTCGATGGATGGCGATTGCGCTCCGGTGGCCGAGTTGGCGGCGGTGGCGGCGCGGCATGACGCCATGCTGCTGGTCGATGAGGCGCATGCCACCGGCGTGTGGGGCGCGCATGGACGCGGACTTGCGGAGGAGCTGGAGGGCGCGGAAAATGTCGTCGCACTCCACACCTGCGGCAAGGCGCTGGGCTGTCAGGGCGCGCTGGTCACCGGCCCCCGCGTGCTGATCGACTTCCTGATCAACCGCGCGCGCCCCTTCATCTTTTCGACCGCGCCATCGCCCTTGCTCGCCAGCGCAGTCCGCGCGGCGCTGCGCATCGTGGCGGAGGAGCCGGAGCGGCGCGCGCGGCTCCATGCGCTGATCGCCCATGCCGAAACGGTGCTCGGCCCGCATGGCGTGACGCCGACGGGGACGCAGATCCTGCCGCTGATCATCGGCGACGATGCGGCGACGATGGCGCGCGCGGCGGCGGTGCAGGCGCGCGGTTTCGACGTGCGCGGCATTCGCCCGCCCACGGTCGCCCCCGGCACCGCTCGGCTGCGCATCACGCTGACGCTGAACGTCACCGCGCAAGACATTGATTCACTGGCAGAGGCATTGGCATGATCGTCGTCACCGGCACCGATACCGGAGTGGGCAAGACCGTCGCATCCGCGGCGCTCGCCTGGCGGCTGGGCGCAACCTACTGGAAGCCGGTCCAGGCCGGGCGCGAGGATGCGGAGAGCGACCGGGAGGCGGTCGGGCGCCTCGCAGGCGTGGAAACCCTGCCCGAAGCCTATTTCCTTGAAACCCCCTGTTCCCCGCACCGCGCGGCGGAGATCGATGGCGTCACGATCGACCCCGCGCGCCTCACCCCGCCCGCCGGGCGGCTGGTGGTCGAGGGGGCGGGGGGCGCGCTGGTGCCGCTGACCCGCGACCTGCTCTACGCCGATCTATTCGCGCGCTGGGGGCTGCCGGTGGTGATCGTCGCGCGGACCGCACTCGGCACGATCAACCACAGCCTGATGACGATCGAAGTGCTGCGCGCGCGTGGCGTGACCGTCGCGGGTATCCTGTTCTCGGGCGATGAAGTCCCGGATAGCCAGGCGACGATCTGCGCCATGGGTCGCGTCGCCTCGCTCGGCCGCCTGCCGCGCCTCGACCCGCTGACCCCGGACAGCCTCCGCGCGGCGGCGGCGCAGCTTGATCTCGGGCCGATCGCATGACGTCGCCCGTCTGGCACCCCTTCACCCAGCATGGCCTGAACGAGCCGGTGCCGCTGGTCACGCATGCCGAGGGCGCAATCCTGCACACCGCCGATGGCCGCCGCGTGATCGATGCCATCTCCTCCTGGTGGGTGACGACGCACGGCCATTGCCACCCCGCCATCATGGCGGCGATCCGCGCGCAGACTGAAAAGCTCGATCAGCTCATCTTCGCCGGCTGGACCCATGAACCCGCCAAAACGCTGGCGCGCGAACTCGTCGCGATGATGCCGCCCGCGCTGACCCGGGTTTTCTTCTCCGACAGCGGATCGACCAGTGTCGAGGTGGCGCTCAAGATGGCGCTCGGCCATTTCGCCAATCGCGGCGAGGATCGCAGCCGGATCATCGTGATGGAGGGCAGCTATCACGGCGACACGATCGGCGGCATGTCGGTCGGCGCGCGCGGCGTGTTCAACAAGAGCTACGCGCCGCTGCTGTTCGACGTCGACGTCATCCCCTTCCCGGAGCGCGGGAAGGAGGCGCAGACGATGGCGGCGCTCGAACAATATTGCGCACAATCGCCGCCACCCGCCGCGCTGATCGTCGAGCCGATGATTCTTGGGGCGGGGGGCATGCGCATCTACCTGCCCGGCGTGCTGCGCGCGATGCGCGACATTTGCGCCGCGCATGGCGTGTTGTTCATCGCGGATGAGGTGATGACCGGATGGGGCCGCACCGGCGCGCTGCTCGCGTGCGAATGGGCGCAGATCGTGCCGGACTTATTGTGCCTGTCGAAGGGGCTGACCGGCGGTTCGCTTCCGTTGGCGGTGACGCTGGCGACCGAGGAGATCTTCGCGTCGCATCTGTCCGAGGACCGGTCGCGGATGTTCTTCCATTCGTCCAGCTACACCGCCAACCCGATCGCCTGTGCGGCGGCGGTCGCCAATCTCGCGATCTGGCGCGACGAGCCTGTGCTGGAACGCATCGACCGGCTGGTTCTGCGCCAGACCGACCTCAGTGCGCCGCTGCGCGACAAAGTGTCCAACCTCCGTCAGATCGGCACGATCGTCGCGATGGAGCTGGAGGATCGCACGGGCAGCTATATGTCTGCGCTCGGCCCGCATTTGATGGCGTTCTTCCGCGAGCGTGACGTGCTGCTGCGACCGCTGGGGAACACGGTCTATGTGATGCCGCCCTACAGCATCACCGACGATGACCTGGCACGGGTCTATGCCGTGATCGACGAAGCGATTGCATTGGTCGCGAACCGGTAACGATTGAAACTTTCTGGGTTGCTCGCGGCGGTGTTGCGGGTGCATGAGCGCGGCAACAAGGAGAGGCATCATGGCGACGGCAGTTCGCAAGATCACCCATTTCATCGGCGGCGCGGCAACCGCCGGCACCGGCACGCGCCGGTCGGACGTGTTCGACCCCAATAGCGGCGCGGTACAGGCGCAGGTGACGCTGGGCAGCCCGGCCGATCTCGAAGCCGCGATGCAGAAGGCGCTGGCCGCGCAGGGCGCATGGGCCGCGACCAACCCGCAGCGCCGAGCGCGCGTGATGTTCGCGTTCAAGGCGCTGGTCGAGAAGCATATGGACGAACTGGCGCATCTGCTCAGCTCCGAACATGGCAAGGTGATTGCGGATTCGAAGGGCGATATCCAGCGCGGCCTCGAAGTCATCGAATTCGCCTGCGGCATCCCGCATGTGCTCAAGGGCGAATATACCCAGGGCGCCGGCCCCGGCATCGACGTCTATTCGATGCGCCAGCCGCTCGGCGTCGTCGCGGGCATCACGCCGTTCAACTTCCCGGCGATGATCCCGATGTGGATGTTCGGCGTCGCCATCGCCTGCGGCAACGCCTTCATTTTGAAGCCCAGCGAGCGGGACCCGAGCGTCCCGGTGCGCCTCGCCGAACTGATGCAGGAAGCCGGCCTGCCCGACGGCGTGCTTCAGGTCGTGCAGGGCGACAAGGAGATGGTCGACGCGATCCTCGACCATCCGGAGATCAAGGCGGTCAGCTTCGTCGGTTCGTCCGACATCGCGCATTATGTCTATCGCCGCGGGGTCGAGGCGGGGAAGCGCGTTCAGGCGATGGGCGGCGCGAAAAATCACGGCATCGTCATGCCCGACGCGGACCTCGATCAGGTCGTCAACGACCTCGCCGGTGCCGCCTTCGGATCAGCGGGTGAGCGCTGCATGGCGCTCCCGGTCGTCGTGCCGGTGGGCGAGAAGACCGCGATCGCGCTGCGCGAGAAGCTGTTGCCCGCGATCCAGGGGCTGCGCGTCGGCGTCTCGACCGATGCCGACGCGCATTACGGCCCTGTCGTCACCGCCGCGCACAAGGCAAAGATCGAAAGCTACATCCAGATGGGCGTCGATGAGGGCGGCGAGCTGGTCGTCGACGGGCGCGGCTTCACGCTGCAGGGGCATGAAGACGGCTTCTTCGTCGGCCCGACCCTGTTCGACCGCGTCACCCCGCAGATGCGCAGCTATCAGGAAGAGATTTTCGGCCCGGTCCTCCAGATGGTCCGCGCCGACAGCTTCGAGGAGGCACTGCGCCTGCCGAGCGACCATCAGTACGGCAATGGCGTCGCGATCTTCACCCGCAACGGCCACGCTGCGCGCGAATTCGCCGCGCGCGTCAATGTCGGCATGGTCGGCATCAACGTGCCGATCCCGGTGCCGGTCGCGTACCACACCTTCGGCGGGTGGAAGCGCAGCGCGTTCGGCGACACCAACCAGCACGGCATGGAGGGGGTCAAGTTCTTCACCAAGGTGAAAACGGTCACCCAGCGTTGGCCGGACGGCGGGGTCGGCGACGCCGCCAATGCCTTCGTCATTCCCACCATGGGATGATGCGGATGCGTCACCGCGTTCGAGAATCGCTTAAGTCCGTGCTAACCATCTCCTGCACGCAGCAGGGGATGCGCGATGGTCTGGCTGTTTCGAATCATGGTGGCGGTCGCGGCGCTGACCTGCATCGCGTGGGCCGCGCCGCTGGCGCTGTCGGCGAACGAGCCTGAACGCGTGGACAAGCGCATCGCCATCACCTTCGACGACACCCCGCGCGGGGCCGGGGCGTTCCTGACGTTGGAGGAGCGCGGACCACGGCTGATTGCGGCGCTGGGGGCGGCGGGCGTGCGGCAAGCCGCGTTCTTCATCAACCCGTGTAGGATCCAGAGCGAGCGCGATGGCGCTTTGGTCCGCGCCTATGAAACTGCGGGCCACGTCCTCGCCGATCACACCTGCACCCATCCCGGCCTGTCGCGGGTCAGCGCGGCGTTCTACCTCGCGGATATCGACCAGTCGCAGGCGTGGCTGCGCGGCCGCCCGACCTATCGCCCATGGTTCCGCTTCCCCTTCCTCGACGAGGGCGGGAGCGATGCCGCAAAGGCGCAGGCGGTGCGCGACGGCCTCACCGCGCGCGGCCTCATCAACGGCTATGTCACCGCCGATGGCTATGACTGGAACATGGAGCGGCTGACGATCGAGGCGAAGCGGGCAGGGCGGACGATCGACATGGCGCGGCTGCGCGACCTCTATGTCGAAACCCATGTCGGCGCGGCCGAGTTCGCCGACGCCCTCGCGCTCCGCGCCACCGGTCGCCACCCGGCACAGGTGCTGCTGCTCCACGAAACCGACCTCGCCGCGCTGTTCCTGCCCGATATGGTCGCGGCGCTGCGCAAGGCCGGCTGGACCATCGTCACCGCCGACGAAGCGTTCGACGACCCGATCGCCCGCCGCACGCCGCAGGTCGATTTCGCCAACGGCACCCGCATCCAGATGCTCGCCTGGGAAAAGGGGCTGGAAGGATCGCGCTGGTACGACCGCACCGACGGCCCGGTCGCCGACCGCCTGTTCGAGGAGCGGGTGATGCAAGGGGCGAGCATCCAGTGAGGATCGTCGCGGCCCTGCTCGCCTGCCTGCTGCTCGCGCTGCCCGCAGCAGCGCAGAAGCGGATCGCGCTCAGCTTCGACGACGCGCCGCGCGGGGCGGGGGCGTTCCTCGACCCCGACGACCGCGCGAAGAAGCTGACCGCCGCGTTGAAGCGCGCAGGCGTCAAACAGGCGGTCTTCTTCGTGAACCCCGGCAATATCGGCCAGCCCGGCCATGGCGACGGCATCGCCAATCTCGACCGTTATGTGAAGGCGGGCCATGTCCTCGCCAACCATAGCTGGTCGCACCCCAAGCTCGGCAACACCGACGCCGACACCTATCTCGCCGATCTCGACCGCGCCGAAGCCTGGCTCAAGCCGCGCCCCGGCTACCGCCCGTGGTTCCGCTTTCCGTTCCTCGACGAGGGCGGCAAGGACAAGGTCAAGCGCGATGCGATCCGCGCTGGGCTGAAGGCGCGCGGGCTGATCAACGGCTATGTCACCGCGGAATCCTCGGACTGGAACATCGAAAGCCTGACCATCGCCGCGAAACAGGCCGGCAAGCCGATCGACATGAAGGCGCTGCGCGACCTCTATGTCGAAAGCCATGTCGAGGCGGCGGAGTTCTACGACGCACTCGCGGTCAAAACGCTGGGCCGCTCCCCCGCCCACGTCATGCTGCTCCACGAAACCGACATCGCCGCCTTGTTCATCGGCGATCTGGTCAAGGCGCTGAAGGCCAGGGGCTGGACCATCATCACCGCTGACGAGGCCTATGCCGACCCGCTCCGCGACGCCGCCCCCGACACGCCGTTTGCGCAGGGCACGCTGATCGAAGCGCTGGCATGGGAAAAGGGTCTCCCCGCACCACGCTGGTACGACCGCAACGACCTGCGCATCGCCAACCCCCTGTTTGCACGGCGGGTGCTGGGGGAGGCGGAGTGACCCTTTTGAAGCATGATCTGGGTAAGCGAGGGCGGCGGCTACTGGTCACCGTTGTCGGGCTGCTCTGGGCTCTTTCCCTTTGTTTCGATGTCGCTCACGTCGGCGGGGGTGAGCAGCAAGTTATAGGCCCCGGTCTGTTCGTCCTCGTCGGGGGATGGATGGGAATATTGATGGCGGAATATGATTGGGTTGCTAATCCCGCATTGATTTTCTTGATGTTGATAATCTGGGACGAGGAAGGTTATCCTAAGGTTTCTTGGATGCTTATGTTGGCTGTTTCGTCAATCTTCTTCAAAAATCTGTTTCGGGATTCTTGGATAAACGGGACTGCTCCGACGCCGTATCCGATCGAACGCTTTGATGCCGGCTTTTACCTCTGGATGGCTGCGTTGGCTTCAGGATGTGTCCTCGGCCTAATTTCGGTTCTGAAGCCCGAGTGGCTTGGAAAGCCTCGCAGCACATCAGCGAGGGAAACTGCGTGAGTATCGACTTACATCGGCTCCTGCCGCCCGCGCATCACATCCTCGACCGCGCGCTGCTGCGGCGATCCGTAGCGCGGCGTCTGGTCGCGCACGGTGCAGGTCGCGCTTTGTTCGCACACGCCAGCGGCAAAAGTATTGAGCCCCTCTGCCGAGGTGCAGGCGGCGGCGAGCAGCAGCGGCGCGACGAGCAGCAGACGAAGTTTCATGTGACGACCCCCGATTGATGCCACCCGGATTGCACGTCGCGGCGCGGCGTTCCTCCGACAGGATCAGACAGAGAGAATGATGGACCAGCAATTCGACCTCACCGACGACCAGCGCGCGATTCAGGAGATGGCGCAGCGCTTCACCGCCGACGCGATCACCCCGCATGCGGCGGAGTGGGACGAGAAGCACATCTTCCCGCGTGAGACGGTGAAGGCCGCCGCCGAACTCGGCTTCGGCGCGATCTATGTCAGCGAGGAAAGCGGCGGGATCGGCCTCGGGCGGCTCGAAGCCGCGCTGATCATGGAGGCGATGGCCTATGGCTGCCCCGCGACCAGCGCGTTTATCTCGATCCACAACATGGCCGCATGGATGATCGACCGCTTCGGGTCGCAGGGGGTGAAGGACAAATATCTCCCGCAGCTCGTCACCGCCGACTGGCTGGCCAGCTATTGCCTGACCGAGCCGTCCTCCGGCTCCGACGCCGCCGCGCTCAAGACCACGGCGAAGCGGGACGGCGATCACTTCATCGTCAACGGGTCCAAGCAGTTCATCTCCGGCGCGGGTGAGAATGAGCTGTACGTCACCATGGTCCGCACCGGCGTGGATGGCCCCAAGGGCATTTCCTGCCTCGCCATCGAAAAGGACATGCCGGGCGTCAGCTTCGGCGCGAACGAGCGCAAGCTCGGCTGGCACGCGCAGCCGACGCGGCAGGTGATGTTCGACAATGTCCGCGTGCCGGTCGAAAACATGATCGGCGGCGAAGGCGAGGGCTTCCGCATCGCGATGATGGGCCTCGACGGCGGCCGCCTCAACATCGGCGCCTGTTCGCTCGGCGGGGCGCAGCGGTGCCTCGACGAGGCAATTGTCTATACAAAAGACCGCAAGCAGTTCGGCACCGCCGTGGCCGAGTTCCAGAACACCCAGTTCATGCTCGCCGACATGGCGACCGAGCTCGAGGCGGCACGCGCCTTGCTCTACCTCGCCGCCGCCAAGGTCACAGCCAACGCCCCCGACAAGACCAAGTTCGCCGCGATGGCCAAGCGCTTCGCCACCGACACCGGTTCGTCGGTGGTCGACCGCGCGCTCCAGCTGCATGGCGGCTATGGCTATCTGATGGATTACCCGATCGAACGCTTCTGGCGCGACCTGCGCGTCCATTCGATTCTGGAAGGGACCAATCAGGTGATGCGGATGATCGTCGGCCGGGAACTGGTGCGGCAATGAGTGAAGACGTCCTGATCTCCGTCGAGGGCAAGGTCGGCCGCATCCGGCTCAACCGGCCCAAGGCGATCCATGCGCTCAACACCGATATGTGCGCCGCGATCCTCGACGCGCTGACTGCGTGGCGCAGCGACACTGCGATCGAAGCGGTGATGATCGACCATGCCGAGGGTCGCGGCTTCTGCGCCGGCGGCGACATCCGCATGCTCGCCACCAGCGGCGCGGACGATGGCGCGGCGGCGCGGGACTTCTTCCGCGTCGAATATCAGATGAACCACGCGCTGTTCACCTGCGCCAAGCCGATCGTTGCGTTCATGGACGGCATCACGATGGGCGGCGGCGTCGGCCTCAGCCAGCCCGCGCGCTACCGCGTCGCGACCGAGAATACCAAGTTCGCGATGCCCGAAACCGGCATCGGCCTGTTCCCGGACGTCGGCGGCGGCTGGTATCTCTCGCGCTTGCCGGGTCGTATCGGCCAGTATCTCGCGGTCACCGGCCACCGGCTCGATGGGGCGGAGTGCGTAGCGCTCGGCCTGGCCACCCACTATCTGGCGGCGGACCGGCTCGACGATGCCAAGGCGCGCATCCTCGCCGATCCGCAGGCCATCGAAGCGGTGCTGACCGATCTCGCCACGCCGACGCCCGAGGCCGGCATCCTCGCCCTCCGCGACGCCATCGATCGCCTGTTCGCCAGCGATCGCCTCGAAGACATCATCGCCGCGCTCGAAGCCGATCCGGGCGAATGGGCGATGCAGCAGCGCGCCGATATCGCGGGCAAATCCCCGCAATCGATGAAGGTCAGCCTTAAACTCCTCCTCGATGGCGCGACGATGCCGACCTTCGAGGACGAGATGCGGCAGGAATATGCCGTCGCCACCCGCGTCGTGCAGCGCCACGACTTCATCGAAGGCGTGCGCGCGCTGATCATCGACAAGGACAACCACCCGCGCTGGGATCCCGCCACGCCAGATGGGGTGAGCGACCATCTGATCGACCAGATCTTCGCCCCGCTGCCCGAGGATGCGGCATGGAACCCGGCGTGATTGGGGCTTTCCTACAACATGGCGTTCGTGGCAGAACATTGTGCGAACGCGGCTGCCGTGGCGGGCGCGTGCGATCGCCGTGAATCGAACCGAACAGTCTGAACCGCCAAACATCGGCGACAGTGTAAAGCTAGTGTAAACTTCCGGAGCGTTTCGTGAGCAATTACAACACCATCCTCGTCGAACAGCGCGGTGCCGTCACGCTGGTGACGCTCAACCGCCCGCAGGCGCTCAACGCGCTCAACAGCGAAGTCCTGTCCGAACTCCTTGCCGCCATGACCGCATTCGACGCCGACCCGTCACAGGGCTGCGCGGTGCTCACCGGCAGCGAGAAGGCGTTCGCGGCCGGGGCCGACATCAAGGAGATGCAGGCGCAGGGTTTCGCCGACATGTACGGCCACAACTTCTTCGCCGGCTGGGACCAGTTCACCCGCACGCGCAAGCCGATCATCGCCGCCGTCTCGGGCTTCGCTCTGGGCGGCGGGTGCGAGCTGGCGATGATGTGCGACTTCATCCTCGCCGCCGACACCGCCAAATTCGGCCAGCCGGAGATCAAGCTCGCGGTCGCCCCCGGCATGGGCGGATCGCAGCGCCTGACCCGCGCGGTGGGCAAGGCCAAGGCGATGGAAATGTGCCTCACCGGCCGCATGATGGGCGCGGAGGAGGCGGAGCGCGCCGGCCTTGTCAGCCGCATCGTTCCCGCCGCCGAACTGCTCGACGAAGCGCTCAAGACCGCCGCGACGATCGCATCGATGGCCCCGCTGGCAGTGCTGGCGAACAAGGAAATGGTCAACGCTGCGTTTGAAACCGGGCTGGCGCAGGGCGTTCAGTTTGAGCGCCGGCTGTTTCACGGCCTGTTCGGCAGCGCCGACCAGAAGGAAGGCATGGCCGCGTTTGTCGAGAAGCGTCCGGGGAACTGGACGGGTAAATAGCCTTGCCGTCACCCCAGCAGAAGCTGGGGTCTCGTGCGGCAGAAGACCCCAGCTTTCGCTGGGGTGACGGAAAATGAGAGGAGCGCCGCAATGGCCCGCGTAGGATTTATCGGTCTCGGCAATATGGGCGGCGGCATGGCCGCGAACCTGGCGAAGGCGGGGCATGACGTGCGCGCCTATGATCTCAGTGAAGAGGCGCTGGCCCGCGCCAAGGCTGCCGGTTGCCTGCCCGTCGCCAGCGCGGCGGAAGCGGCGCAGGGGGCGGAGGCCGTCATCACCATGCTCCCCGCCGGCAAGCATGTCGAACAGGTCTATGCCGACAGCGTGTTCGGCGCGGCGGATACCGGCGCGATCCTGATCGATTGCTCGACCATCGACGTCGATACCGCGCGCCGCGTTGCCGATGCGGCGGCGACCAAGGGGCTGATGGCGGTCGACGCCCCCGTCTCCGGCGGCATCGCGGCGGCGGCGGGCGGCACGCTCACCTTCATGGTCGGCGGCAGCGACGCCGCGTTCGAACGTGCCGAGCTGTTCCTGTCCGACATGGGCAAGGCGGTGATCCATGCCGGCGGCAATGGCGCGGGGCAGGCGGCGAAGATCTGCAACAACATGCTGCTCGGCGCGACCATGGTCGCGACCTGTGAGGCCTTCCTGCTCGCGCGCAAGCTCGGGCTCGATCCGCAGACCTTCTACGACATCAGCTCGGTCTCGTCGGGGCAGAGCTGGTCGATGACCAGCTATGCGCCGCTGCCCGGCGTCGGCCCCAAATCCCCCGCCGACAACGACTATCAGGGCGGCTTCGCAGTCGGGCTGATGCTCAAGGATCTGAAGCTGGCGATGGAGGCGGCGGAAACCGTTCACGCCGACACGCCGATGGGCGCGCGCGCCGCCGAGCTTTACGGCAAGTTCGCCGACGAAGGCCATGCCGGCATGGACTTCTCCGGCATCATCAAGATGCTGGAGGCGCGGGAGGCCTGACGCTTTACTGCGTCAGGCGGATCAGCGTCGCCGAATTGTAGAAGACGCCGTTGACCTGGAACGTCATGCCCGACGCGTCCTGTGCGACTTCCTTGACCAGGCCGCGCGCAGAGATCGACACCGGTACGCTCGCGCCGGTCGTGTCCTTCGCTGCGATTTCCAGGGTATAGGCACCGTCGGGCGCGCGCGTGCCATTGTCCAGCGTGCCGTCCCAGACCAGTTCGCCTTCCGACCCGGTCAGGGTGACCGTATGGACGGTGGCACCCGATGCGTTCTTGATCGTCGCGACCACCGACTCCGCCGGGCGGCTGGTGGCATAGGTCCATTGCGCCGGGCTGGTCGCGGTCAGGCCCGCCTGGTCGCTGCCAAAGCTCGCGACCTTGCCGACCACCGACGCCGCCCCGACCAGATTGTCGGACGTCAGCGCGGTCAGGATCGACTTGAGTGAGGCGTTCTGCTGGATCGACTGTTCGACCTGCGAGAACTGGACGAGCTGCTGGGTATATTCCGACGTATCCATCGGATCGAGCGGGTCCTGATTCTGCATCTGCGTCGTCAGCAGGCGCAGGAACATCGTCGCGTCGGTGGCGAGCTTGCCCAGCGCGTTGGTCGAATTGGTGTTGGTCGCGGCAGTGGCGGCGGAGGCGGCGTCGACGGCCATGATCGGCTCCTTCAGGCGACGAGATCGACCCGGCCCGAGCTGCGGACCTGGACGGGGGTGGGGGTGGACTGAGCGTTGGCGACATCGCCATCGTTCAGATAGGCGCGGCTGGCGATGCGGCGGCCCTGCTGGGCCTGCTGGTCGCTCTGGCCAAAGCTACGGCTGTCGAAGCGCAGGCTCTGATCGTCGGCGCGGAAGCCGGCATCGTTGAGCGCACGGGTGAGGTTGTCGGAGTCGCGGCGCAGCAGGTCGAGCGTCGCGGGTTGATCGGCGGTGACCTCGGCGCTCAGCTGCCGCGCTTCGTCCATGCGCAGCCGCACCTCGATCTTGCCGAGTTCGGCGGGGTCGAGCCGGATCACGAGCACGTCACCCGATCCGCTATCGGCGTGGCGGACGATGGCGATGCCGACATCCTCACCGATCGCACTCGCGCGGGCGCGGTGTTCGGTGGCGGCGGGATCAGCCGTGTGCGTCGCGCCATGAGCGGTGGCAGCTGCGAGCGGATCGAAGGCGGGAAGCGTCGCCGCTGCTGCATGAGCCGCTGCCGGAGCCGGTGCAGCTGGCTGCGGCGTCGACTGGCGGTTGCCGTCGCGGTTCATCGCATCGCCGCCGGTGTCGCTGGTGGTCTTCAGCGCATCGGTCTCGGCGTCGCTCTTGGCGGTGACGAGCGTGTCGAACGCGCCATCATCGGCGGGCGCGTCGCTCGCGATCTCAGCGGGGGCAGGTTCGACCACGCGCAGCGCGACCGGGGCAGCGGCGGCGGGCGCCTCGGTCTCAGTTTGTGGCGGAGCGGGTGCTTCCGCCGGGGCGGTCACGACCACCGGGGCGCCCGGGGCCGCAGTCACGGCTGCGATCACCGGGATCTGCGGCTGAGCCTGGTTCGGTTCGGCGGGAACATCGGATTGCGCCACCGCTTCCGCGACCGGGCTTGCCGTGACGGGTACCGTAATCAGTGCCGTGGCGACCGGCGCGGTTTCGAGCGGGGCTTCGAGGATCGGAGCGACGACACCCTTGTCCGGACCATCCGTCACCGTCACGCCGCCGTCTTCGGGCAGCGCGCGCGTCTTCGGACCGGTGGGTGTCGGGATTGCCGATTTCTTCACCGGCTCGACGATGGTGACGCTGCCATCCTGAGGGCCGGCGACCGGCGCGGGTGCGACCGGCTTCGCGACCGGCACGGCGGGTGCGTCGGGCAGGGTCGGCGGCTGGGGCAGGGCCGATTTGTCGGGGCGATCCACCGTGGTGACCGTGCCACCGACGCCAGCAGGCGCCGGTGCAGGCTTGGTGATCGGGGCCGGAGCCTGCGGTGCCTGCGTGCCGCTTTCCGCGTCGAACGCAGGGGGCAGAACCGAAAGCACGGCCTTGTCCGGCCCGTCGGTCACCGTCACGCTGCCACCTTCGGGCGCGGGGGCGGGCTCGGTTGCCTTGACGATCGGTGCGGCTGGCAGCGCGGGCGTGTCGCCGTCATTCGCTGCAGCCGGCATCGGTTGGGGTGCCACCGGCGCGGCCTCGACGACCGGCACGACCGGCACCGCCAGCGGATCGCCGATCTCGACCAACTCCGGCAGCGCGACATCGATCGGCGCGACGCCGACGCCGTCGTTGAGGCCGAGCAGTCGCGGGGCAGTCAGCGGCAGCACCGCAACGCCCTTGCCGAGCGGCTCCTGCATCGTCGGGAAGGCTTCCGGCGCCACCATTGCGGCAAAGCCGGTATCTGCCAAGGGCGTCCCGCCAAGCGTCGGGGTCGGTCCGCTGCCAGTCGTTACGGCGGCGGAAAAGGGCAGAAGGTTCGGCACCATAGGCGTTTCATAGAGGTGCGGGGTGCCGTCCGGTCGCATGGCTTAACCAATCGTGCCGAGCGCGCGCACGCGGGCGCGGGCGTGGATTTCGTTCTGCGACAGCACCACGGTCGCCGGGCGCACCCGCTCGATCACGCTGCGCACGAAGGGGCGGATCGTCGGATTGGTGAGGAGGCACGGGATTTCGCCGCTGCTCGCCATCCGGTCATAGGTATCGCGCACGGCGGCGATAAAGCCCTGCAGCTGCGATGGCGCCATGGCGAGGTGGCGCTCGTCGCCCTGGCCCATGATGTTCTCGGCAAAAGCGGCGTCCCATTCGGGCGAGAGGGTGACGATCGGGATCGCCCCCTCGCGCGACTGGGTCGCCGAAATCTGCCGGGCGAGGCGCGCGCGGACATGTTCGGTGATTTGGGTCAGGTTGGTCGTGATCGGCGCGGCTTCGGCGATCCCCTCCAGGATCGTCGGCACATCGCGGATCGACACGCCTTCGCCCAGCAGGTTCTGCAGGATGCGCTGCACCCCCGAGATCGAGATGCGCGACGGGATGATTTCCGCCACCAGCTTGGACGAGTCGGTATGCACCTCGTTCAACAGCTTCTGCACCTCGGTGTAGCTCAGCATGTCGGCGATATTGTCCTTGACCAGTTCGGTCAGGTGCGTGGTGATGATCGTGCCGGCATCAACCACGGTCAGACCGCGGAAGCCCGCTTCCTCGCGCAGTTCGCGGTCGATCCACAAAGCGGGCAGGTTGAACACCGGCTCGCGCGTCGGCTCGCCCGGAATGCCCGCGGGGCCGTCGCCGGGGTTGATGACGAGGAGGCGATCGAGGCGAATGTCGGCGCGCGCCGCCTCAGTCTCCTTGATGTAGATGACATATTGGTTCGCCTGCAGCCCCATATTGTCGATGATGCGGACCGAGGGGAGGACGAAGCCGTACTCGGTCGCCATCTGGCGGCGCAGTGCGCGAACCTGATCGTCGAGGCGCGGTTCGCGCGCGGCATCGTTGATGATGGGCAACAGGCCATAGCCGATCTCGATCCGCACCGCGTCGATCGCGAGCGTGCGCGAGATCGGCTCCTCGACCACTGCGGCGGCTTCGGCCTCCTCGACCTGCGCGATGCGCTCGGCGAGGGCGGCGCGTTCCTTGGTCTTCTTGGCGAGATACCAGCCGGCATAGCCGGTGCCCGCGGCGAACATCGCGAACGGCAGGAACGGCAGGCCCGGCATCAGCGCCAGCGCGCCGAGCAGCACGGCGGACATGCCGAACGCCTGCGGATAGCGGCCAAGCTGTTCGCCCAGCGCCGCGCCGGTCTTGCCCGCCTGCGTGCCCTTCGACACCATCAGGCCGGCGGCGATCGAGATCACCAGCGCCGGGACCTGGCTGACCAGCCCTTCGCCGACGGTCAGCAGCGTGTAGCTGTGGAACGCCTCGCCGAACGGAACGCCATGGACGGCGACGCCGATGATCAGGCCGACGATCACGTTGATCGCGGTGATCAGCAGCGCGGCGATCGCGTCGCCCTTCACGAACTTGGACGCACCGTCCATCGCGCCGAAGAAGCCGCTTTCGGCCTCCACTTCCTGACGGCGGCTGCGCGCCTGTTCCTCGGTGATCATGCCGGCCGACAGGTCGGCGTCGATCGCCATCTGCTTGCCGGGCATGGCGTCGAGGCTGAAGCGTGCGGCGACTTCGGCGATGCGGCCCGCACCCTTGGTGATGACGACGAAGTTGATGACGATCAGGATCGCGAAGATGGTGATGCCGATCACCGGCTCGCCGCCGATCAGGAACTCGCCGAACGCCGCAATCACGCCGCCCGCGGCATGCGCGCCTTCATGGCCATGCGCCAGGATCAGGCGGGTCGAGGCGATGTTGAGGCCGAGGCGCAGCATCGTCGCGATCAGCAGGATCGTCGGGAATGCCGACAGCTGCAGCGGCTTTTCGATGAACAGGGCGGTCATCAGGATCATCACCGACAGGGTGATCGACAGGACGAGGCCCAGGTCGAGCATCCAGCCGGGCATCGGCAGGACGAGCGTGCCGATGATCGCCAGCACGCCGATCGCGAGCGCGATGTCGCGACCATTGCCGAGGCGGGAGAGGAAGCCGTTGAGTCCGTTCATCGAGTGATTTCCGCGTCAGGTTGCCGGAACGACGGCGATACCGGCCTCGACAAAGGCCTTGAGCTTGTTGCGCATCGTGCGGACCGAAATGCCCAGGATCTGCGAGGCCGAGGTACGATTGCCCTGGCACCGCTCCAGCGTTTCCAGGATCAGCTGGCGTTCGACTTCTTCGACCGTCTGACCGACGAGCGAGGCGATGACCGGCTTGCCCGCGACCGGGGCGGGCGGCGCGAGCCGGGACCCGTCGGCCAGCACGATCGCCTCCGGCCCGATATAGCCATCTGGCGACAGCAGCACCGCGCGGTGCATCGCATCCTGCAGTTCGGCGACATTGCCCGGCCACTCATAGCTGGTCAGCAGCGTTTCGGTCGCCGGATCGATCAGCGGGCTCGGCAGGCACTGCATCGCCGCGAAGCGCGCGGCAAAGGTCGCCGCGAGCAGGCGGATGTCGCCGCCGCGCGCGCGCAGCGGGGGCAGCGCCACTGTTGCCAGTGCGAAGCGGGCGAGCAGGTCGCTGCGGAACTGCCCTGCGTCGACCAGGACGGACAGGTCGCGGCGCGTGCTCGCGATCACGTTGGGCGCGCCCGGCGCCGACATTGCCTTGAGCACGTCGAGCTGGAGCGCGGCGGGCAGGCGGTCGATGTCGCGCAGGAACAGCGTCCCGCCGCTGGCAGTGACGAAGGCGCCGCGACGGCTGGCCAGCGCGCCCTCGAACGCACCGGCGGCATGGCCGAACAGTTCGGAGTGCAGCACTTCCGGCGCGACGCCGGTGCATTCGATCGTGACGAAGCCGGAGCGGCCCGACGCGGCGTGGGTGGCGTGCGCGACGCGTTCCTTGCCGGTGCCGCGCTCGCCGCTGATCAGGATCGGGGCATGCGCCGGGGCCATGGCGCGGGCGAAGTCGAGCGCGCGCAGCCAGGCGGGATCTTCACCCACCATCGGTGCGAAATCGGCCTGCGC
Organism: Sphingomonas sp.; assembly: GCF_030145815.1. Lineage (GTDB taxonomy): Bacteria > Pseudomonadota > Alphaproteobacteria > Sphingomonadales > Sphingomonadaceae > Sphingomonas. Next base: position 91,920 of record NZ_JAIXHL010000002.1, on the reverse strand, counting down.
CATCTGCGCGATCGCGGCGGCGATCAGCTCGCGATCGGGGGGCAGGGGGATATAGTCGCGCGCGCCGGCACGGATCGCGGCGACCGCGCGCTCGGCAGGAGCGTCGATGCCACAGGCGAGTACCGGCACGGCAAAGCGTTCGGCGATCAGCGCGCGCATGAATCCCGGCACGTCGCTGTCGACGTCGATCATCACCAGCCCCGCGCCAACCTCACGCAGATGTTCGAGTGCGGCCGTCGGCGTTTCGGCGATCTTGACCTCGGCGCCCAGGCTTTGCGCCATGCGCGCAGCCTCGCCAAAGGGGCCGCTGCTGGCACCGACGATCATCAGGCGAAGCTGCATGATCAGCCGTCCTGGCGCACGATTTCGGTGAGCGTGACGCCAAGCGCATGGTCGACCAGCATCACTTCGCCGCGCGCCACCAGCCGGTTGTTGACATAGACGTCGACCGGCTCGCCGACGCGGCGGTCGAGTTCCAGCACCATGCCCGACTTCATCCGGATCAGCTCGCCGACCGGCACGCGGGCGCGGCCGAGTACGGCCTGGACGCGCACCGGCACCTCGTTGACGGCGGACAGCGATCCGGCGGGGCCGGTATCGGCTGCGGGGCCATCCGTGGCGAATTCCTCGAACGACGGCGGCGCGTCGGTCTCGATCATCGCGCCGCTTTCGTGGCTCTCGATCGGTTCGCCGGGTTCGGACATCGGGGTCTCCATCATGCGTTCATCCACTGGCGGATCACGGCAGTCGCTTCGGGCGCGTTGCTGGCGACCATGTCGCCGACCTTGCGCAGATGCGACGCCTTGATCTGGCCATCGACATTGTTGAGCTGGACATCATGGTCGAGCAGCGGGACGTTCGACCCGTTTCCCTGCATCGATTCCAGTTGCTTGAGTGCTGCCGGGTCGCCCTCTGCCGCCTGCTGCGCGATCGCCAGCATTTCGGCATTCTGATCGCTGGGCAGCATTGGCGGACCGGCTTCGCCCTCGGCTTCCTTGTTGGCGCGCGAGCGGAGCATGCGCAGCACGATCAGGCCAATGACGCCCACCAGCAGGATCTTGAGCAGGCCGACGACCTGATCCGAAGTGAAGAAGCTGTACCAGGCGGCCTGCGCGTCGGCGGGTTCCGCCGGGGTCGCGAAGGCCAGGCTTTCGACCACCACGCTGTCACCGCGTTCGGTATCGATGCCGACGGCATTTTCCACCAGTCGGGTCAGCTGCTGCTTGCGCGCTTCGGGCAGGCCCTGCGCGCCACCATCGACGGTCACCGCGACCGACAGACGGGTGAGCTTGCCCGGTTCGCGCGTCACCACGCTGCGGGTGGCGCTGTTGGCATAGGTGACGTCTTCCGACGTTTCCTTGCGTGCCTGTTGCCGCCGGTCTCCGCCATTGGCACCGACCGGCTGCTGCTGCGCTTCGGGCAGCTGGTTGCCGACGGTCGCGGCCTGTTCGCCGCTATTCTCGTTGCTCTGGTCGTCGCTTTCGACCGTCACCTGGCGCGCAATGACCTGCTTGTCGGGGTCATAGACGTTGGATTCTTCGCGCGTCGCATCGCGATCGATCTGCGCGGCGACCTCGGCGCGGACCTTGCCCTGGCCGACGATCGGCTCGAGCAGCGCGATGATCTCTTCGCGCATCTTCGCCTCGATCTGCGCCTGGCGTTCGTCGATGCTGCCGCCGCCCGCCGCGCCCTGTTCGCCGGCGCGCGCGAGCAACGCGCCCGACTGATCGACGATCGACACGGATTCGGGCGACAATTCGGGGACTGCGGACGAGACGAGGTAGCGGATCGCCTGGATCGTCTCGGCCGGCAGGCGGCCCTTGGTCTTGACTGTGACCGATGCGGTCGCGGGGCGTGCCTCGGCAGCGAACATCGCGCGTTCGGGCATCACGATATGGACGCGCGCGCCCGACACGGCGTCGAGGCTCTGGATCGATCGGACCAGTTCGCCCTCGATCGCGCGCGTCTCGTTCATCTTGGCGCGGCTGGCGGAGACGCCGAACGGCTGTTCCTCGTCCAGTACCTCATAACCGATCTTGCCGCCCAGTTTCTCGCCCGCCATCGCCATGCGCAGCTCGGCGAGCTTGTCGACGGGCGCCATCACGGCGGTGCCGTCGGCGGACAGTTCAAAGGGGACGTTCTGCGACTTGAGCTTTTCGGAGATTGCCGCGGCGGCCGACGGGTCGAGATCGGTGTAGAGGAACCCCATGGTGGTGTTCTCGCCACGCAGCGCGACCATCGCCAGCGCCGCCATGATCAATGCCGCGACGCCGCCCATGATGATGAGCCTTTTGGCCCCCAATTGCGCGATCAGCCCTTTAACCTGCTCCAAGCGGCACCCTATCAACCAACCGGAACTGCCTGTTCCTCAGGTCAATTATAGATGCCGCGCCGACGGCAGGTTTTGCCGGTGGGAAAAAATTGCCGAGTGGAGTTCTACGGCACCGGACCGCTCTCCCACCCGGACATCCAGCGACAGCATCCTATGGGTGGCCGGGTTAGGGGAGCGGGCCGGTGCCGCACCGATCCAGCTGCTGGATCGTAAAACCAAAAGCGCCCCCGGACGGGGGAGTCCGGGGGCGCCGATTTGCGGAGGGGGCCGGGCAGGGGAGCCGGGCCGTCCGACACGCTATTAATAGAGGATCATTTGGCTGGACCGTCGTCGACCGGAAAAAGATTGTTGAGTTCGCGTAGCACCGCTTCCTCGCGCAGTGCACGATCCAGCGTCAGACCGCCCTCGTCCCACTCGATCCGTGCATCGCCGCTGGCGAGCGAGGGGTCGTGGGTGACGTGGAGGTTCAGGCGGCGGCGGTCATTGGCCTGACGCGTCGCGATCCGCTCCTCGATCTGCTCGGCCATGTCGGGATGGACCCGCACGATCAGTTCGGTGCCGCGTGCGACCTGTGACAAAGCGCGACTGATCGCGTCGTCGATTGCTTGCGCGGGGGAGGCGAGCAGCGGGTGGCCGGCCAGATGCTGGGCGACGGCGAGCACCAGCTCGGCCGCCTCGCGCGCGGTGTCGGCGCGGAAGCCGGCGCGGTCCTCGACCATGCCCTCGACCTCGGAGTGCAGTGCGTCCATCGCGGCGAGCAGTGCGGTCTCGCGATCCGAGCGCGCGGCGTCGAGCCCGGCCTGAAACGCGTCGGCACGCGCGCGCGCCAGCTCCTCATTCTGCATCTTGCGCAGATGCGCCAGCTCGTCCTCGAGCGCTTCGATCTTGATGACGAGCGAGATGGTGTCGTCGTGCTCGACGGTGCGCGCGGCTTTTGGCGCGGTGAACACGCGGTCGAAGCCGAACGGCTTGGTGCTGAACGAAAGGTCCATCGGCCGTCCCCTAGACGATCATCGTGTCGTCGCTCTTGGGATCGACCAACACGATCTCCCCCATATCGGCGAGGTTCTTGGCGAGGCGGACAAGGGCGGATTGCGCCTCTTCGCAATCGCGCGCGCGCACGGGCCCCATCGACGCCATGTCCTCGCGCAGCAATTTCGCCGAGCGCTCGGTCATGGTGGAGAAGAACAGCGAACGGATATTCTCCGGCGCGCCCTTCAGCGCTAGCGCCATCTGGCGCTTGTCGGCCTGGCGGACGATGACCGCGATCGAGGCTGGCAGCAGCCCACCCAGGTCCTCGAAGGTGAACATGAGCGAACGGATGCGATCAGCCGCATCGGGCGAGCGCGCGTCGAGTGCGGAGAGCATGCTTTCCTCGGTCGAGCGGTCCATCGCGTTGAAGATTTCGGCCATTGCCTCATGCGGATCGCGGCGCTGGGCGCGCGCGAAATTGGCCATGAACTCGGTCCTCAGCGTCGCTTCGACCTGTGCCAGCACTTCCTTCTGCACCGTTTCCATGCGCAGCATCCGCTGCACCACATCGACCGCGATGTCGCGGGGCAGTGCGCCGAGCACGCGTGCGGCATGGTCCGACCTGAGTTTGGACAGGATCACGGCAATGGTCTGCGGATATTCGTTGCGGAGGTATCCGGCGAGCACGCCTTCGTTGACGTTGGACAGCTTGTCCCACATCGTCCGGCCCGACGGACCACGGATATCCTCCATGATCTCCTTCACCCGTTCGGCGTCGAGCACGCTGTTGAGCAGGCGTTCGGTCGTTTCGTACGAGCCGTGGCACGAGCTCATCGACGACATTTCGACCTGGAACTGGTTGAGCAGATATTCGACCAGGTTCGACGGGATCCGGCCGAGCTGCGACATGCTCTGCGACAGCTCCTTGACCTCGTCGATCGACAGCTGTTCCCAGATCGGGGCGCCATGCTCCTGGCCCAGCGCAAGCATCAGCGCAGCCGCGCGCTCCCGCTGGTTCAGCCGCTTATATTCTGGCGGTTCCGCGACCGGAGTCATCATCATCGTCTAGTTCCCCTGCATTTATTCGTGGTTAACCCGTCGGTTTCGCGCACGACCCCTCTATTATGGACAGGAAAGGGGGTTCCCGGTCGCGTGAGGACAGGAACATGAACATCAATTCGGGATTAGCGGGGCTGACCCTGCTGGGTGCCGATACGAGCTGGTATTCGACCTCGGGCGCGGGCCTGACGGTGGAAAGCAAGGCCGTGCGTGAGGCCAAGGCTCAGTTCACCCTGCCCGAAACGACCCCTCCCTGGCGCGAGGCCGGTGCCACCGGTTCGATCTCGACCCAGATCGCCACGATCCGCCGCCTTGCGACGATCATCGACAAGCCGCTGACCGGCGTGCGCGCGCTGCCGACCGATGTGCAATCGGCCTTCACTACGTGGAAAGCGCTCGACCGCCTCAATGTGCTTGCCGAAAGTGCGGCCAAGCCGGGCCTCTCGTCAACCGAACGCGGCCAACTCGCCGCCACCTTCGCCAAGGGGCTGGCGGACCTGCAGACCTATATGGGCACTGCGCCGTCCGACAAGCTGGAGCTGTCCTTCGGCCAGCCGGTGCGCCGTGCCGAGAGCACGGTCGTCGCGCCGGGCACAGGCGGGCTGACGGTGAGCGTGTCGGGCAAGGGCGTCGTGGCCAAGCGTGACGAGGTGCTGTCGCAGATGTCGGGGACCGAACGCTTCCGGGTTACGCTGGAGCGCGGCAGCTCGGTCGATACCGTGGTAATCGATCTGGGCTCGCTGCCCGAACCGCCGACGCTCGACAGCGTCGCCAACCTCGTCAATCAGGCGATCGCCAATATCCCGCTGCGCGATGCCGGCGGCAATATCGTGCTCAATGACGATGGAACGCCTGCGCCCAAATGGAAGGCCTCGTTCGAGCCGAAGAAGACCGAAAAGGACGGCTGGACGATGGGCATCAACCGTCAGGGGCTGGAAAGCGTGTCGATCGATCAGGTCGATGCCCCCGATGCGCTGATCGTCGCAACCGGCCGCACTGGCCTGGAAACGCCGACCGCCGCCCGTGTGCTGCGGATCGACGATCCCGAAGCCGCGATGACCAACAAGACGCTGGCGACGATCGAGGCCAAGGACCGGCTGACGACCAAGGCGGTGGCGACAACCACCGATGCGGTTGCGACCGATGCCGATGGTTTTGCCTATGTCGTGGGCACCGCGTCGGGCGATCTCGACGAGCTGCGCGCTGCGGGCACGCAGGACCTGTATCTCACCAAGATGGACAGTGTCGGCAATGTCGTGTGGCAGCGCGCGCTGGGCGCTGCCGACAGTGCGTCCGGGGCTGCCGTGACAGTGGCCCAGAATGGCGACATCGTCGTGGCCGGAACCGTGTCGGGGAATTTCGGCGGCACCAATGCCGACGCCGACATGCTGGTCGCCCGCTGTGCTAACAATGGCGACGAGATGTTCGCCAGCCGCATCCGATCGTCAGGTGATGACCGCGCCACGAGCATCGCCGTCGCCGATGACGGCGCGATCCTGGTCGGCGGGCGCGCGGCGCAGGGTGGGGGCGACGCGTTTGTCGCCCGGCTCAACGGAACCGGCGCGGTGACGCAGCGGGTCAAGCTGCCCGGCACCAGCGGCGATGAGAGCATCACGGCGATGACGATGACCGCCGACGGTCGCCTCGCCGCGCTGACCAAGGAGGGCGCGACGTCGAAGCTGCGCTTCCTCGATCCGGCCAGCCCCGGTACGGTGCTCGATACCGTCGATCTGGGCACTGCCGACGCGCGCGCCATCGCGATTGCGTCCGACGGATCGATCGCGATCGGGGGCACGACGCTCACGGCGCTGCCCGGGACGCAGGTCAACAGCATTACCGGCGGACGCGACGGGTTCGTGATGCGCCTCGCCGCAGACGGCAGCGGCATGGCCACCACCTATCTCGGTACGGCGGGCAATGAACAGGTGGACAGCCTCGCCTTCAGCAATGGCAAGCTTTACGTCGGCGGTCGCACGACCGGCGACCTGGGCAGCACGCGCGTCGGCCCGACCGACGGTTTCGTTGCACGGCTTGATCCGGCCAGCGGCGGGATTGAGAAGATCAGCCAGTTCGGGCAGCCCACCCTGCGCACCGAACCGGTTCGCGTCGCCGCTTCCGATGGCGGGTCGAGCAAGGTCGACGCGCTCGGCCTTGGTCGCGGCGTCGCGACGCCGGAAGGCTCGCTGCGCCTGACCACCGGGTCCACCCTGCGCGAAGGCGATACGTTCCAGATGCGCGTGGCTGGCGGCCCGCTCCGCACGATCACCATCGCCAAGGAAGAGACGCTGGCCAGCTTGGCCGACAAGGTGCGCAAGATCACCGGATCCAAGGCGCTGGTGACCACCCCCAAGAAGGACGATGGCGCGCAGCTGCGGGTCTCACCCAAGGCGGGGATCGATATCGAGTTCGTCGCCGGACCGGCGGGTCGCGATGCGCTGGAAAAGCTCGGCCTGCCGGCGGCACGCGTTTCCGGCTATGATCCGATCGACAAGGACGCCCCGCGCGTCCGTCCGGGCGGCAGTTTCGGTCTGGGCCTCAATCCGGGTCTGGCGATCGCGGACCAGAAGTCGGCGACCGCCGCGCTCGCCAAGCTCAAGTCCGCCCTCTCGGTCGCGCAGACGGGTTACCGCTCGCTCTATTGGGACGATGGCAAACAGGCACTGGTCGAAGGCGCGCGTGGCGGCGGGAGCACTGCGCGCGAACAGGCCCAGATGGCGAATTATCAGGCGGCGCTCAGCCGTCTCGCCTCGGGTCCGTCGACATCCATAGGGTTCTGACAGCATGAGTGATCTGATCGGCGGGATTGCCCGCAACATGAAGCATCTCTCGGAACGCCAGCGCGTGATTTCGGAGAATATCGCCAACAGCGAAACGCCGGGCTTCAAGGCGCGCGACGTGCGCGCACCCGACTTCAGCGATCTGATCAACACCGGGAACAGCAGCGCATCGATCGCGCGGCCACGGGTCCAGCTGACCGGGAGCATGGCGGCGCTCGGCGCGCGCGCGCCGATCTCGGCGGGGAGCGTCATGCTCGACGCCGACACCAGCGAGACCAAGCCCGACGGCAACAATGTCACGCTCGAAGATCAGCTGCTCAAAATGGGCCAGGTCCAGGCGGACTTCGCCGCGATGACCAGCCTATACCGTAAGAGCCAGGGGCTGATGCAGTCGGCGCTGGGACGCAAGGGCGGCGGCTGACGCCACGCGCCGCGCGTTAAAAAAGGGGGGGCGTCCCGGCCGGGACGCCCCCCCTTTTCGTTGGCAATCGCGCTGGGTCAGGCCGCCCGGCGCAGCGGCGGCGTGTCATCGAGCGCAAACCGCTCGGTCAGCCGAGCCAAGGCGCGTGCCTCGTCCGACAGCGCGCGGGCGGCGGCGTTGCTCTCCTCGACCATCGCCGCATTCTGCTGGGTGAACTCGTTGAGCGTCGCAAACGCCGCACTGACCTCGGTCAACGCGCCGGCGTGCGATCCATAATCCTGGGCAAGGCCATTCAGCAGCTGGTGGACGCCCTCCACCACCTGCTCGATCCCGTTGAGCGCGCCATCGACCTGGCCGATCGCGGTCACGGCATTGGCGACCTGATCCTGGGTCGAAGTGAGCTGTTCGCGGGCGCGCTTAGCCTCTTCTTCGGAGCGCATGGCAAGCTGGCCGACCAAGTCGGCGACAACGGCAAAGCCGCGTCCCGCTTCCCCGGCGCGTCCGGCCTCGACCGCTGCGTTCATTGCCAGAACGCGGGTCTGGAACGCGATCTTGTCGAGGCCCTCGATCACCGCGTCGATACCGGCCGCGCTTTCCGCCACCTGCTCCATGCGCTGGACCGCATCGTCAGTGACGCCGCGTCCGCGACGGACGCTGGTGATCGCTTCATCGGCGCGCGCGACGGTCTCGCGCACGGTGCCGTTGCCATCGCGGAGCCGCGCGTCGATCTGACCGATCGCGGCGGAGGCCTCGTCGATCCGCGCGCTGGTGCGCTCGCTGCGGGCTGCCAGATCCTCCGCCGCTTGGGCGATCTGAGACGAGTTGTTTTCCAGCTCGAGAGCGCCGCTCGACACCGCCTGCACCAGCAAGCGCAGCGATTGGACCGCCTCGTTGAAGTGCGCCTGGATCGCCGCATAGCCGCTTGGCATCGCGCCCGTGATGCGGTGATGCAGCTCGCCGCGGCTCAAGCCCTCTAGTCCGCGTGCAAGGGCGGTGGATGCGCTCTCCAGCTCGCGCATGCGCTGCTCGCGCTCGGCGGTGATCGCCGCTTCGGTCGCGCGCTGCGCAGCGTCCTTGTCCGCGATGGCGTCGAGCAGTGCGACGACCTGCGCGGAGATAAAGACCAGCGCCCCGGCCTCGCCAAGCAGGATCACGGCGTGCAGCAGGATCCGCGCGAACGATGCTTCCCCCAGAAACACCCAATCGGGGACCGCCATGCCGAGCAACAGGTGGTGGACCGCGACGACGACCGTGGCCCCGATGATCGCGCGCCAGTCGCACAGCACCGCCGTGATCGCGAGCGCGGCAAAGAAAGCCATGTGCAGGTCGACCTGCCACGCCATGCCGCGAAACGCGTAGAGCATCACCGCCGGAATCGCGACCAGTGCCATGCTCGCAGCGATGCGCGCAGTGCTGTCGATCTCGCCGCGCCGCCACAGCCAGCTAGGGTAGGCGAGTAAAGCGGCGAGGGCGAGCGCGACGGTCACGACTCCGTCCGCGCCAGTCACCAGCATGCCGACCAGCACCGCGACCGACAGGACCCCCGCGACCGCCATGACCAGCGTCAGGCCCGCCTTGCGAATGCCGTCCAGCGTCAACTCACTCATCCCAACTCTTCCTTCCAGTACAACTCTGCGGTCGTGCGGCGAGCACGATCGCGCCGTGACGCCAGCTTTCGCGCACCACGGTGTCGCGCTTGCCGATGACAACCAGCGATCCGGGCAGCGGCCCGGTGCCGATCAGTCCGGCGTCGGCGCGCGCGATCCAGTCGATCATCTCGGCCTGTCGGACCGGGACGATGGGTGCGATCAGCATCGCGCCGTCCGGCGGGGGCATGATCGATGCCCCCACCGGTACTGCCAGTGGCACTGCCACTGCGAGGGCGAGGCCCGCCCTCAAAAGCTTGCGTTGACCGAGATCGGCACCGCCATCCCGGTAAAGGCGAGGCCGCCCGATGCGCCATAGGCTCCGCTGCCCGTGCCGCGCCGGCGGCGGGCGTCGGCGGCGATTTCCGCCATCATGTCATTCGACAGATCGATCTGGCGCTTGAGCGCCGCGCCATTGGCGGCGCAGATGTCGCGCAGCCGCGCGGCCAGCTCGCCAAGTTCCGAACGCGTCTCGGGGGCGAGCGTGTCGCGCCAGCCCGGGTTGGTCCGGTCGAGCCGCGCCACTTCATGATCGACCGCGCCGACCAGTCGGGTCTTGGCCTGCACCAGCCCGGCGATCTCGCCGCGACGGCCGTGCGCCAGCAGCATCGTTTCCTCCTCGCTGATCGACGCCAGCGAGCGAAACAGGTCGAGAAGCTCAGTTTCCATGCGGGTTGCCCCCCTGCAACTTGATGATCTGGTCCATCACGGCCGGGGCTAGGCCGATGCCCCCCTTCGCCGCGATGGCGGTGCCGAGATTTTCGGCGAGCACACCGCGAAACATCTGTTCGCCATGACCGCCCGAAAATTCACCCTCCTCGACGCTTTCCAGCATCAGCTGGGTCATCTGGCCGATAAAGGTCGCCTCGAACGCCTGCGCGGTTTCCTTGCTCTTTGGCGTCGGAATGTTCGGCGCGGCGCCGGTCGTGGCGGTGGCGGGGGTGGAGAGGGGGCTCATCACTGCACCTCGATATCGGCCTGGAGCGCGCCGGCGCTCTTCACGGCCTGAAGAATGGTGATCAGGTCGCGGGGGCTGACGCCGAGCGCGTTGAGGCCGGCGACGAGCGAGGCGAGCGAGGTTTCGCCGCCCAGCGTGCCGAGCGAACGGCCGGTGCCGTCATCGACCGTGACCTGGGTGCGGGGAACGACCTGGGTCTGCCCCTGCGACAGCGGTGCTGGCTGCGATACCTGCGGCGTTTCGGCGACGCTGATGGTCAGGCCGCCCTGCGCGATCGCGACCGGGCTGATCCGGACATTGGCGCCCATCACCACCGTTCCCGATGCTTCGTTGACGATCACCTTGGCTGGCTGATCGACGGTGACGGGCAGGTTTTCGATGCGGGCGACCAGATCGACCACCGATCCGGGAAAGCCGGGGCCGGGTTTCAACTCGACCGTGGCGGGGTCGAGTACTTCGGCAGTGCCGGCAAAGGTCGAATTGATCGTGCCCGCAATCATGTTCGCAGTGGTGAAATCGGGGTTTTTCAGCGCCAGCTTGAGGCTGGTCGCGCTCCGCAGCGCGAACGGCACCTCGCGCTCAATGATCGCGCCATCGGCGATGCGAGCCGAGGTGGAGACGCCCCGGCTGATGCTCGCTGCCGCGCCCTGCGCCTTGAAGCCGGAGACCGAGACCTGGCCCTGGGCCACGGCATAGATTTCGCCATCCAGCGCGCGCAGCGAAGACGCGATCAGCGTGCCGCCCTGCAGGCTGGTGGCATCGCCGATCGCCGATACGGTCACGTCGATCCGCGATCCGGCGCGGGCAAAGGGCGGCATGGTCGCGGTGATCGACACGGCGGCGACGTTCATCGTCTTGAGCTGCGACCCGCGCACATTGACGCCCATCCGCTCCAGCATCGCCTGCATCGATTCCTCGGTGAAGGGCGTGTTGCGCGTGCGGTCGCCGGTGCCGGGCAGGCCGACGACCAGGCCGTATCCGACCAGCTGGTTGGGGCGGACATTTTCGATATCGACAATGTCCTTGATGCGATGCGCGCTGTTTGCGGCGGCGGTGCCGGGCAAGGCCAGCACCAAAGCCAGCAACAGGAACCTCAAAATGTGCATAAACCTGTCCATCGTCTCCGGAACGCCGTTAATCCTCTTATAGAAAGAGGAAGGCCGTTCCGGTCTTCGTGGAGAAGAGAAGCAGTGCGGATCGAGGGCGTTCCGATGCCGGTGCAGATGGTGCTCAGCGCGCTGTCCAAATCCGACGCCGCCCTGCGCCTGGCCATCCCGAAAATGGAGATGCCCGAAGCCCCGCGACAGGGGGCTCAGGCGGCCCCGACGCTGCAGGCTGCGACCACGGTTCACGTGCTGCTTGCCGCCGCGACAGCGCTGGAAACGCCTAAGGACAAGCGCCGGCATGAGGCACGCCCGGCGGCACGCGGGCTCGAGATCCTCGAGCAGCTGCACGCCGCGCAGGTCAAGGGATTGCCCGACGCGGCGGCACTCGACGCGCTGTCGCAATGGGCCGCGCTGTTCGAAATGCCGGACGATCCCGAGCTCGCTGAAATCGCGCGCGACATCGAACTGCGCGTGCGCGTCGAACTGGCCAAGCACGACCGCACCGTTTGATTCAGATTCTGAATGGACATGGTTAACAGCGCGGATCGGCGATTTTTCCGGTCCGGTGCCTGTCGAACCTGCCTTTACTGTCCGCCCTTCGCCAGCTTCATCACATAGCTGATGACTTCGGCCACCGCCTGATAATGTTCCAGCGGGATCGGGTGATCGATCTCCGCGCTGGCGTGCAGCGCGCGGGCGAGCGGGCGGTTTTCGACCAGTGGCACGCCGTTGGCGGTCGCGATCTCGCGAATCTTCAGCGCGATCGCGTCGGTGCCCTTGGCAACCACGATCGGCGCGTTCATTGCGCCATGGTCGTATTTCAGTGCGACGGCGTAGTGGGTCGGGTTGGTGATGACGACCGTGGCGGAGGGGACGGCCTGCATCATCCGCTGGCGTGAGCGCTTGAGGCCGATCTGGCGCATCTTGCCCTTGATCTTGGGGTCGCCCTCCTGCTCCTTGTGCTCGTCCTTCATGTCCTTGAGCGACATCATGTTCTTCTTCGTCCAGCTATAGCGCTGGTAGACGAAGTCGGCGCCCGCGATCACCGCGACCAGCACCACGACGATGGTCAGCACGCTCATGATCATCTGTTGCGACAGATCGGCGATGGTCGTCGGGCCGACACCCACCATCGTCTCGAAACCCGGCAGGAAGGGCCACAGGATGATCGTCCCGATCGTGCCGACCACGATTAGCTTGGCCAGCGTCTTGGCGAATTCAAACAGCCCCTGCGCGCCGAACATCCGCTTCAGCCCCGACACCGGATTGATCTTCGACAATTTGGGTGTGATGCGGCTGAAGCTCAGCATCGGCCGGCCCTGAGCAAAGCCACCGATCAGCGCGCAGCCGAACAATGCGCCGAGCAAGGGCAGCAACGCAGCAGCCAGCTCGGCTAGGATATATCCGCCGAATACCTGCGCGCCGTCCGGGGTGAACATGAAGTCGTCGGCGCGGCCCCAGATGCGGGCGAGCGATCCGGCCATGGCGGACGCTGCCTGTGCGCCCAGGCCGCCGGTGACGATGATCAGGCCGACGAACATCGCCGCCTGACGCATCTCCGGCGCCATCGGCACATCGCCCTTTTTCCGCGCATCTTCGATGCGCTTTTCGGACGGGGCGAATGTCTTGGAGTCCTTGTCCTCCGACTCATCGGCCATCGCGTCAGCTCCAGCCCATGTTCAGCCACGTCGCGATGCTGTTCGCGAAGGTGACGAGCGTCGCCCCCAGCGTCGCGGCGGTGATGGTGACACCCAGCAACAGGTTGAGCGGCTGGGCGATGAAGAACACCTGCAGCGCCGGCGCGACGCGCGCGACCAGGCCGAGGACGGTGTTGAAGACGATGCCATAGACCAGCAGCGGCGCGGCGAGCGATACGCCGAGCGCGAGCGAATTGCCCGCGACCTTCACCGCCAGCTGGGCAAAATCCTGCGTGTTCGGAATGACCCCGACCGGGAACAGGCCATAGGATTTGATCAGAGCGCCCAGCCACAGATGGTGGACCGCCATCGCGAAGCACACGACCGCGGCGGCAACGCCGACGAACTTTGACAGGATCGGTGCCTGGCCCGACTGGCCGGGGTCGAACACCATCGCGGAGGTCAGGCCGATCTGCAGGCTGATCAGCGACCCGGCGATCGAGATTGCCTGATACATGATCCGCATGATCAGGCCGAGCGCGATGCCGACGACGAGTTCGGCGACCAGAATACCCGCAAGTTGAATGTCGGTGACATCGGCCATCGGGATCACCTTGGCCGACAGGAAGCTCCACAGGCCCAGCGTCATGCCAAGGCCCGCGAACAGGCGTATCTGCGCGGGGACCGCATCTTCGGAAAAGACCGGCAGCAGCATCAGCACCGATCCGACCCTTGCGAACAGGATCAGAAAGGCGGTGGCGTGCAGCGGCAGGTCTTCGATCATGTTGCGGTCAGCCGCCCTGCACGATCTTGTCGCTCAGCACGCGCATGAAGTCGCCGAGTGCGCCGCCGATCATCGGAAAGCTGAGCAGCAGGGTGATCCCCATGATGATGATCTTGGGCACGAAGGTCAGCGTCTGTTCCTGAATCTGCGTCAGCGCCTGGAGCAGGCCGATGATGAGGCCGGTGAACAGCGCGGCGAACAGCAGCGGCCCGGCGACGGTCAGCGTCAGGATCAGCGCGGCGCGCGCGAGTTCGATGGCGGAGTTGGCGTCCATCGCGCGGGCCTAGATCTGCATCCGCATGATTTCGGAGTATGCGTTGACGACGCGGTCACGCACGGCGACGACGGTGTCGAGCGCGACTTCGGCGGCGCCCATCGCGGTCACCACGTCGATCAGGTCGCCCTTACCGGCGATCTGGCGCGTCGAAGCGGTTTCGGCGGCCTTCAGGCTCGACGACGCCTCGCCGACCATGCCCTGGACGAGCTGGCCGAAGCCGCCCGCGGCCGGGGCCTCGGTCGCGCCGGGGCCACCAATGCCGGGACCGCGTGAGAGCGGCGATACGCCGGCGGCCCGGCCATAGGCGGTGGCGGCGTCAAGTGCTCCGATGGACATGGATGCTTCCCTTATTTCAGCAGGTCGATGGTGCGCATCGTCATGCCCTTGGCGGCTTCGATGGCGCTGAGATTGGCTTCGTACGAACGCTGCGCGGCCTTGAGGTCGGCGGTCTCGACGAGGCCGTTGACGTTCGGCATGTTCACATAGCCCTTGGCGTCGGCAGCGGGGTTGCCCGGCTGGTAGACGCGCTGGAATGCGGACTTGTCGGTCGCGACGCCCTTGACCGACACCTTGGTCGCGCCGGTCGCGCGATCGACCTCGGCGGCAAAAGTTGCCACACGGCGGCGATAAGGGTCGCCGCCCGGCGTCTGCGACACCGAACTCTGATTGGCGAGGTTCTCCGCAATCACGCGCATCCGCAGCGATTGCGCGCGCAAGCCCGAGGCGGAGACAGAGACGGCAGTTTTGAGGTCCATGATCCCAAATCCGGCGCGGCGGGCAGGAATTGCCCCCGACAGCTTTCTTATAGGCAAGTTTTTCCGGGTCGGTCGGACCGGGGGCAAAATCTGCCCCCTATAAACACGGTATGACGACCACGCAGGGGAACGCCGTGCTCAACGATATCATGGTTGAACTGTCGATCGTGCTGGGCTCCACCCGGCTGCCGATCCGACAGGTGCTGAAGATGAGCCGCGGCGCGATCGTCGCGCTCGACAGCACCGACGCCGACCCGACGCTGATCTATGTCAACGATACCTTGGTCGCCAAGGGCCGTGTGATCGTGAGCGGCGAGCATATGTCGATCGAAATCTCCGAAGTCCTGCCCGCGAGTGCCGTGGCATGACGATCCTTGCCCTGCTGCGCATGTTCGGCGCGCTCGCGATCGTGCTCGGCCTGCTGGCCGGCGCGCTGTGGGCGGTCCGCCGCTTCGACATTCGCTTGCCCGGACGCCTCGGCGCGGGTGGCGCGCCGGACAAAAGGCTCGAAGTGGTCGAGCGGCTGACCGTCGATCAGAAGCGCTCGCTGCTGCTCGTCCGTCGCGACAATGTCGAACATCTCGTGCTGATGGCGCCGGAGGGGAATGTCGTGCTGCATGAGGCACGCACCGATGCCCCGGCGCTGCGCGTGATCGATACGCCTGCGCCCAAGGCCGCGCCCGCCTTTGCGGCGCTGGTCGAGCCCGAACCGGTCGCGACGTTCGACGCAGCGCGCGACGGCGGCGACACCGCCGGATCGACCGCATTCCTCAGCAACCTCGAACGGTTCCACAGCTTCGCCAATGCCCGGATCGCGCGTCATGCCTAAGCTGTTGCGCTACGGCCTTACGGCTGTCCTGCTGTTTGCCCCGCTGACGGCTGCGGCCGCAACGGGCGGCGACGGGGCAGGGGGATCGGCGCTGGAGGCGGTCAGCGGGTCCCTGAGCGGCAAGGCGATCGGCATGGTCGCGCTGCTGACCGTGCTCAGCCTGGCGCCGGGCATCCTGATGACGGTGACGTCGTTCACCCGCATCGTCGTCGCGCTGTCGCTGCTGCGCACCGGCCTTGGCGCGCAGGGTGTGCCGCCGAATCCGGTGATCATCAGCCTGGCGCTGTTCCTGTCGATGTTCGTGATGACGCCGACGCTGGAGGCGGCGTGGACCGCAGGCATCAAGCCCTATACCGAGGGCAAGATCAGCGAGGACGTGGCATTCGAAAAGACCGCGGCGCCGTTCCGCAAGTTCATGCTGAGCCAGGTGCGCGACGACGACATCGCCCTGTTCAACGGACTTGCCGCCCAGCCCGCCAAGACGCGGGCCGAAGTGCCGCTGGGCACGTTGATTCCGGCCTTCATGATCTCCGAACTGCGCCGTGCGTTCGAGATCGGTTTTCTGCTGCTGTTGCCGTTCCTCGTCATCGACCTGGCCGTGTCGGCGGTGCTGATGGCGATGGGTATGATGATGCTGCCACCGACAACGATCGCGTTGCCGTGCAAGATCATCTTCTTCGTGCTGGTCGATGGTTGGGCGTTGGTCGCGGGCAGCCTGATCCGAAGTTTCGGATCGGGTTAGCTCAAGTTCGCCGCCCGAACCGGCTGCTGGGATCGATCAACCACGCCGACAGGACTTCGAAGCGCAGCGGCGTCAGGAACTGCAGCCCCGCCGCATCCTCGCGCTGCCAGCGCACTGCGGCGTTCACCGTGCCCAGCTGGGGGATGTGCACCGACAGCGTGCCTTGGGTCAACGTGCGATTGAGCCCATCGACCCGCATCCCGCGCTGATTGATGTCGCGCAGCGTTGCGGCGATGCGCCGACCGTCGCACGTCACCAGCACCCCGCATTCGGCATCGAGCCGGGGCAGGCGGTTGTGCCAGCCCTGTTTGCACGGCTCGGGCTTGAGAATGACCTCTGCTGGAACCTGGGACAGAAAGCGCAGGCCCGAAGCCCCGCCCTGCGACCATGCAATTTCGGCATCAAGCAGCGGGGCGCCGCGCAGTTCGAGCTGCACCGCGTCGCCGCGCGCCAGCGCGATCGGGCATTCCACGCGGGCGCCGCTCTCCGAAATGTTGCGGACCCGGCACACGACATCGCCGTGCGGCGTCACCAGACGCCCGACGAGCAGGGTGGTGACGAGGCGAGTCTCGCCGCCACTACGCCGGTCGTCGATCGCGGTTGGCGCAGTCTTCCAGCGCTCAGGGTGCTCGCTATACATCAGGCTGGCTCCGCCTTTGTGATCGCGACCTTGCGCACCTTGTCGGGGCCGATCGCCTCACGCGCGGCCTCGATCACCACGCGGCGGAAATTGTCGAGGTCGGGCAACATCCCATCGTTGCCGGCGGCCAGCGGCACCTTGAACGTGCGCAGGTTGATCGCGTGCTGCAGGAAGGGCAGGCGCGCAGTCACGGCGTCAACTTGGCTTTCATCGACCTCCAGCTGGATTTCGAACGTGGCATAGCCTGACAGCTTTCCGTCCTTGAGCACCAGCGGGGCCGTCATCGGCGGGACGGTCACGAACTTGCCCGGCTCTTCCTCGACCGGTTCGGGCTTTGCCGTGGTGGCGCCGGCCGGCGCGCCGAGGAAGAAGTTGGTCGCATAGCCGCTGCCGGCTCCGATAGCACCGCCGGTGATCAGGAGGATCAGAGGGAAGAGGATCTTCTTCATGGTCGTCGGCTCACAGCTTGAAGCTTGAATCGGCGGGGGTGGCGGGGGACTCGCCTTTGACGATGATCGTGATGCGGCGGTTTTCCGCGCGGTCGGGCTCGCCCGGGTAGAGCGGCTGGCTCGCGCCGCGCGCCATGACGCCGGCGATGCGGTCAGCGGTGATGCCGCCGCTCAGCAGCGTCGACCGTGCGGCCAGCGCGCGCTCTCCCGACAGCCGCCAATTGGCTTCATTGTCCCCGCCCGCGCCATCGGTATGCCCCTCGACCGTCAGGCGCGCGCCCGACCGGGCGAGTTTCTCGGCAACCGTGTTGAGCTGACGGCGGGCACGATCGTTGAGCTGCGCGGTGCCGGGGCGGAACATCGGCTGACGCACGCTGTCCATCAGCGTGATGCGCAGACCGTCCTCGTCCGACTCGATCTTCTGCTGGGCACTCGTGTCGCTGGCGATCGCATCGAGCGAGACGCGCAGCTCCTGCGCCAGGACGCGCAGCGTCGCGTCGGGGATCGTCGCCGACCCGCCGCGCGCGGTGCCGACGCTTTGCGCGTCCATCGCGGGAACGCCCTTGGCCTGCGCCTGATCGGCATTCTTCGCGCGGCCGTGTCCCCCCGAGCCTGCCTGGGCACCGCCGGCAGCACTACCGGCCGCGCCCACCATCGGCGGGCCGGGCGAGAAATAGTCGGCCAAGCCCTTCAGCGTTTCCTTGTCGGGATTGCTGATCAGCCAGAGCAGCATGAAAAACGCCATCATCGCAGTCACGAAATCGGCATAGGCAACCTTCCACGCACCACCATGATGGCCGCCGACCACCTTCTTGACCTTGCGGATCACGATGGGCCGCGCGTTGGGTGCCTGGCTGGCCATGGTCAGTGCGCCGCCTTCAGCGCCGTGTGCAGCCGCTCATGGATCTGGCCCAGGCGCACCGGCGCGATCGCGGTGTGCGTGCAGGCCCCCGCCGCGAGACGGTCGAGCACGGCTGCGCTTTCTTCGGTGCTCTGGACGAGCAGATCGAATGCCTGCAGCTTGTCGAGATAGCGGTCGACGAAATGTTCGTCGCCGACCAGCACCTCGGCGAGTTCCTCAATCATGGCGCGGACATGACGCAGCTCGCCGGCGACCGCGCTGTGCAGCGCGCCGACCAGCGGGTCGGTTCCGGAGGCTGGGGCGTTGTGTTCTTGCATTGCTAACCCCTTTAGAACAGGTCGATTTCGCCGCCATGCGCCGGCATCTTCGGCGGGACGGTGACGGGCGGCGGCTCCGCGACATAGGTGCATCGAATTTTCCCGTCATAGGGGCGGAACTCGACCTTGCGCGGCTGTGTCCCACCAGTGTCGTTGTGGCCGATGGCGATGCCTTCGGTCTGCAGAAAGCGCAGCGCAAAGGCGGCATTGGCCGTGCCGATCCCGCCAAGCCCGGCGATGATGTTGGCGCCGCCATACATGTGCGCACGCAGTTGCGAGCGCTCGGCACCGGCCTTCATCATGCCGTTGATCAGCAGTTCCATCGCGTGCACGCCATAGCGCTGCAGCTCGGCTTGGCTGACCTTGTGGTCCGGGCTCGGCTCCCCCAGCAGGAAGTGATTCATCCCGCCGATCCGCGAGCGCGCATCGTGCAGGCACACGGCGATGCACGACCCCAGCAGGGTCGAGATCACCATGTCGGGCTTCGCGATCACGGCGAACTCACCCTGAATGATCGAAATCTTGCCGGCGGTCGCAACACTCATGACAGATCACCGAAGACGCGCTCGATCTTTTCCTTGAGCGCGGCGGGCGCAAACGGCTTCACGAGGTAGTTGTTGACGCCCAATGCCGCCGCCTTCGCCACGACCTCGCGGTCGGACGAGCCGGTGAGCATGATGAACACGGTTTTGGCGAGCACGGAATCGTTGCGGACCGTTTCCAGGAACTCGAGTCCGTCCATCTCGGGCATGTTATAGTCCGAGATGATCAGGTGGACGCGATCGACACGCATCGCCGACAGCGCTTCGGGCGCGGTCGCCTTGTCGCGAATGTCCTTGAACCCGAAATCCTGAAGGGCGCGACGAATCATCGCGCGCATACTGGTCTGGTCGTCGACGACCATGACTCGGATAGCTGACGCGGCGGGCATTTAACGCTCCTGATACTTGCCGCGCGAAGCGGCGAGGATGGCACCTGCCATGGCTGACAGGCTGGTTTCGGTTTCGACCGCGCCGAGCTGAAGGGCCGCACGCGGCATCCCCCACACGACGCAATCTTCGCGGGTCTGGCCAAAGGTGCGCGCGCCGGCCTGGCGCATCGCCAGCATGCCGCTCGCCCCATCGCTGCCCATGCCGGTCAGGATCGCGGCGACGGCACCCTTGCCCAGCTTGGCGACGGAATCGAACAACATATCGACCGACGGGCGGTGGCCGTTGACCGGGTCGGCGGCGACCAGCTTGATCCGGCCGGTCGTGCCGCCCTCGAGCACCATGTGATGCGACCCGCCGGGCGCGATATAGACCGTGCCGCGCTGCAGCCGTGCACCGTCCGTCGCCTCCACCACGCGGACCGCGCAGCCGCGGTCGAGCCGGGCGGCGAAGCTGGCGGTGAATGCGGCCGGCATATGCTGAACGACGAGCACTGGCGGACAATCGGTCGGCAGTTCCCCGAGCACGCGGAACAAGGCTTCCACGCCGCCCGTCGATGCGCCGATTGCGATCACGACGTCGCGGAACGGTGCCTGGCTCGCCGCCGGAGCGGGCGTGTGCGACACGGGCGCCACTGACGACAGGCCGCGCCGTGCCTGGGAGCGCGCTGCTCCCTTGACCGTGGCGCGCAACTGTTCGGCACCCAGCGCAAGCTCGACCGGGCCGCCCGATGGCTTGGCGATGCAGTCGACCGCGCCGAGGCGCAGTGCCTCAATCGTCACTTCCGCGCCTGCCGCGGTCAGCGACGAGCACATGACGACCGGCATCGGGCGCAGCCGCATGATCCGCTCAAGGAAGGACAGACCGTCCATCCCCGGCATCTCGACGTCGAGCGTCAGGACATCGGGATTGAGTTCCTTGATCATTTCGCGCGCGGTGTGCGGTTCGGGGGCTGCTCCGACGACCTCGATCTCGGGATCGCCGGACAGGATGCGCGTCAGGGCCGCCCGCATCGACGGGCTGTCATCGACGATCAGGGCGCGAACGGGCCTCATGCGGCACCGTCCGTGCGCTGATAGATGGTGTTGCCACAGCTCTTCATCCGCGACACCGCCGGGCCGATCAGCCGCTCGCTGTGCCCGATGTAGAGGTAGCCGCCCGGCTTGAGCAGATCGACCAGTCGCGCCTCCAGCTCTTCCTTCGCGCTGTCGTCGAAATAGATCATGACGTTGCGACAGAAGATCGCGTCATAGCGCTGGCGCATCGGCCATTCGCCGAACAGGTTGAGCGGACGCGCCGTCACCAGCGCGCGCGCCGCCTCGGCCATACGATAGCCATTGCCTTCCGGCACCATCCACGCCTTGCGATACGCCTCGGGCACGCCGTCGACGCCGCCGGCAGCGTAGAAGCCTTCCGCTGCCGCGTTGACCACCGGCTCGGAGATATCGGTCGCGAGCAGGCGTACATCGCGGTTGCGCATCCATTCCGCCTGTTGGCGGTCGGTGCCCAGCAGCGTCATCGCCAGCGTGTAGACTTCCTCGCCGCTCGAGCAGCCGGCCGACCACATCCGCACTGGCGCGCGGCTGGGGTCGCTCTTCAGCTTCGGCATCAGCACGTCGCGCAGATGGTCGAAGTGATGGCTCTCGCGGAAGAAATGCGTGTGGTTGGTCGTCAGCGCCGTCACCAGCAGCCGCAACTCTTCCGCGTCATTCTCGGCAAAGGCGATATAGTCCTTGAACGACGCCAGTCTGCGTTCGCGAAGACGGCGCGACAGGCGCGAATGCACCAGCACCTTCTTCGTCGTCGGCAGGCTGATGCGTGCCTCAGTCATCATGATCCGCGCGATCGCCGCGAACTCGCTGTCGCCGAGCGGCGGGGCGCCGTCGGACAGCAGCGGGCTCATGGGCGCAGGCGCCAGCGACATGCTCATTATGCGGCCAGGTCCAGGTGACGGGTGATCGAAAGCGCGTCGAGGTCGAGCAGCAGCACCATCTGGGCGCTCGGCTCGCTGCCATCGCGCGAGCGGGCGTTGATCTGGACTAGGCCCGAGATCACCGACGCTTCCTGCAGCTCGACATCCGGGGCCGGCTGGATCGCGCTTTCCTGGATCGCGACGATGTCATCGACCTCGTCGACCAGGAAGCCGGCCTGCTTGCCCGCAATGTTGACGACCAGCACGCACGAGCGCGCATGGATATCGCTCGGCGTCCAGCCCAACCGGTCGGCGAGGCCGATCACCGGCACCACCGTGCCGCGCAGGTTGGTCACGCCCAGGATATAGCCCGGCACGCTTGGGAGCGGGGTCGGCTCGGCCCATTCGCGGATTTCGATCAGCGAGCGCATGTCGATGCCGAAATGGCGGCTGCCCAAGGTGAAGGTGACGATCTTGATCTCGTCGACGGGGGTCTCTTGCTCGTTCATGCTGCCAGTCCTCTCAGAAGGTTGCGGGTCTGCCCGGCCGGGGCGACAAGCGCCTCGACGTCGAGGATGAGTGCGATCGAACCGTCACCAAGGATGGTGGCGCCGCCCAGACCGCGGATCGGGTGGAGGTTCTGCTCCAGGCTCTTGATCACCACCTCGCGGCGGTCGTCGATCGTGTCGACCAACAGGCCAACGCGGCCGGCGCTCTCGCTCTCGACGATGATCACCAGGCTTTCGTGCACCGGGCGATCCTCATTGGCATGCAGCCCGAACACCTGGGTCAGGCGGCGCACCGGGAGGTAATCGCCACGGATCTCGATCACTTCGCTGCCCGGCGTGGTCGCGCTAACCTGGCCCGGTTCGGGGCGGATCGCCTCGATCACGGTGGCGAGCGGGAGCACGAAGCGCTGTCCGGCGAGGCGGACGACCATGCCGTCCAGGATCGCGAGGGTCAGCGGCAGGACGAGCGTGAAGCTGGTGCCCTTGCCCGGAACCGACGCGATCTCGACGCGGCCGCCGAGCGCCTCGACGTTGGAACGGACCACGTCCATCCCGACGCCGCGACCCGAGATGTTCGAGATCGTCGCCGCGGTCGAGAAGCCGGGGGCACAGATCAGCTGATCGATTTCCTCGTCGCTCAGCACCGCGTCGGCGGGGATGATACCTTTCTCCACCGCCTTGGCGCGGACACGGGCGCGGTCGATGCCCTTGCCGTCGTCCGACACCGTGACGATGATCCGGGCGCCCTTCTGCTCGGCCGACAGCACGATGGTCCCCTGCGGCGGCTTGCCGGCGCGCAGGCGCTCTTCGGTGCTCTCCAGGCCATGGTCGACCGCGTTGCGGATGAGGTGGGTCAGCGGGTCGCCGATCTTCTCGATCACGCCCTTGTCGACCTCGGTCATCTCGCCATGGGTGTGCAGCTGGACCTGCTTGCCGGTCTCGGCCATCAGGTCGCGCAGCATGCGCGGCACGCGGCTGAACGCCTGCTTGATCGGCTGGGCGCGCAGGCTCATCACATTGTCCTGAATCTCGCGCGTCAGGCGGGCGAGTTCGGGCAGCTCGACGCGCTCCTGATCCTTGGCGCTCAGGCGATCGGACAGGATCGAGTTGCGGATGACCAGCTCACCGACCAGGTTGAGCAGCATGTCGAGCTTGACCAGGTCGACGCGGATCGTCTGCGATCCACCGTCGCTCGTCGGCGCAGGCGCGGACGGCACGGCGGTCAGCGTCGGCGCAGCCGTGGTGGCTGCCGCAACCTGCTCGATCAGCGCACGCGCATCGTCGAGACGCTCGGTGCGGGCTTCGACGGGTTCTGCCGCGACTGCGCTCGGCTCGACGCGGGTGATCGCGATATGCGAGTCCGGCGCGACGAAATCGAACGCGTCGTTGATCCGCGCCTCGGCGGTCCAGCCGGGCAGTTCGATCGTCCAGCGCAGATAGGCCTGTTCGGGATCGAGGTCGCGCAACGGGGGCAGGGTGTCGCAATCGACCGCGACGACGCGCCCGCCATTGTCCTCCAGCTCGCGAATGACCAGCACCGGTTCGGCCCCGGCGGCCATCGCGTCGCGCGACGGGCCGAATTCGACGCGCCACACCGCTTCGGCGGCGGGCTCTTCGGGCTCGGCAGCTGCCTCTTCCGGCGTGTCGAAGTCGAAATCCAGCGCGACCGCGACCGGCTCGAACCCGAACGGATCCGGCTCCGCTTCAACCGCCGCTTCCGGCTGCGCCACGGGCGCTTCGGGGGCAGGAGCAGGGGCCGAATGGTCGGCGTCGAGAATCGCCTGGATCGCCGCCAACGACGCGCTGTCGTCGGGCAGGGGAACGGTGCCCTGCGACGCGCCGACATGATCCGACAGGATGTCGAGCGCGGAGAGCATGACGCCCACCGTTGCCGGGGTCGGGTCAATGCGGCCGGCGCGCACTTCGTCGAGCAGATTCTCGAACTTGTGCGCAAAGGCGGTCAGCGCGACATGGCCGAACGCGCCCGCGCCGCCCTTGATCGAATGGACCGCGCGGAACACCGCCGCGATCGTGCCGGCAGACACGTCGCCCGCCTGCATCGCGGACAGGCCCTGCTCGGCAGCGGTCAGACCCTCGGCGCATTCTTCAAAGAAGATCGCCTGGATATCGTCCATATCGTCGCTCATGGGCAGACGCGGCGGATCGCCGCTCCCAGTTTTTCGGCCTCGAACGGCTTGGTGATCCATCCGGTCGCGCCGGCGGAGCGGGCGCGCGCCTTCTTCTCGTCAGAGAATTCGGTCGACAGCACCAGGATTGGCGTGCCGCGGAACTCGGGCAGGCCGCGTACCGCTTCGATCAGCTCGAAGCCGTCCATTTCGGGCATGTTGATGTCGGTGATGAGCAGGTCGGGCTTGACCTCCTGCATCCGCTCCAGACCGTGGCGGCCGTCATTGGCCGCCTCGATCTTGAACCCCTGGGCGGTGAGCGACGCCTTGAGCAGCATGCGCATGCTCGCGGAATCGTCGACGGTAAGAATCAGCTTGCTCACGATTGCAGTTCCTCTTGGTGGCTCAGGCCCAAACGGTCGGTCAGACCAAGCGCCTCGGTCCTGGCCAGGAAGGCGGGGCTGGGGTTTTGGATGATGAAGCGATGGCCATGCGCTTCGGCTTCAATGCGGGCGGCCAGCAGCAGCTGCAGCACGGCCTGACCGACGCTCTCCACCGCGCCGGCATCGACGACGATGTCGTCCCGGGCGTCGGCGGCGAGCACGAGGCGCACCTTCAGCTCTTCTGCGGTCACGGTGACGCCATGCGTGGGAAGTTCGATGATCCCTCCCGGCGACGGTGCCAGTTCAGGCGGGTTGGGCTGCGAAGTCACTCTTTGCCTCCTCGAGCGCGGTTTCGAGTTGCTGGAAGGTCGGCGCCTTGTCCGAAGGCGTCGCCCGGCGGGCGATTTCGACTGCGACCTGGGTCGGCATGCCCTGGGCATGCGCGACGATCGCGGTCTTGGCGATGACGAACGGCTTGCCGTCCGCTTCGATAACTTGACCCAGCTTGGCGGCCAGCGGGCCGACAAAGCAGTAGGACAGGAGCACGCCCAGGAAGGTGCCGACGAGCGCACCGCCGATCATCCCGCCCAGGATCTCGACCGGCTGGTCGATCGATCCCATGGTCTTGATGACGCCCAGCACCGCGGCGACGATGCCGATCGCGGGCAGGCCGTCGGCCATCTGCTGCAGCGCGTGCTGCGGATGCATCTCGTGATGGTGATGCGCCTCGATGTCGTTTTCCATCGCTTCGGCGATCTGATGCGGATCCTCGAAATTCACCGTCATCATGCGCAGATAATCGCAGATGAACTCGGTCAGGTGATGGTCGGCGATCAGGCGCGGGTAGCGGCTGAAGATCGGGCTGTCCTTGGGCGAATCCAGATGCGGCTCGATCGCGGTCGCGCCCCCCTTCTTGAATGCGGACAACAGGCCGAACATCAGCGTCAGCAGATCGCGATAGTCGCTGTCCTTCCAGCGGCTGCCCTTGAACGACTTGGCGATGCCCTTGCCGGCCGCTTTCACGACTGCCATCTGGTTGGACACCAGAAAGGCGCCGATCGCCGCGCCGCCGATCGCCATCATTTCATGCGGCAGCGCGTGGAGAATGACCTCCATCTTGCCGCCAGCCATGATGTAGCTGCCGAACACGCAAATCATGATGATGACGAATCCGACGCCGTTAAGCATGTTGGTGGCGGTCCCCTGCCGGTAGTGATGGTCCCGTCGATTATAGGCGGGGCAGGGGGGCGGCGGACGCGGGGCGCGTCTTTTCGATATTTGTTTTCGGTACCGATGCGCACGCGACCGGACCGGCAAAGACCATCCTAGATAAGTGTAAACGCGAACGAGGAACCCGCATGTCGCTCAACGCCTACCAACGTGCCCGCACGCTCGTCGAAACGCCCCGTGCGACGGAACAGCGATTGATCCGGGACGTGACGGCGGCACTGATGGAGGCGCGCGACCTGGCCTATACCGGCGGTCGGCTGATGGAAGCGCTGCACTGGAATCGCGAGATGTGGGATGCGTTCGCCAGCGCCTGTGGAGCGCCCGGCAATGAGTTGCCCGATGCGTTGCGCGCGTCGATCATCTCGATCGCGCTGTGGGTCAATCGTCACGCCAGCGAGGTGATGAAGGGCCGTGAAGAAATCGATCCGCTGATCGAGGTCAACCGCTCGTTGCTTGAGGGATTGGGCGAAGGCCGCATGGCCGCCTGAATGTCTGTGCCGGCTGCCTAGACTGGCACCGCAACCTCCGCCGCATAGGCCAGCCGCAGCGCCTCCGACAGGCTGCTGACGTCCAGCTTCTCCATCATGTTGGCGCGGTAGATTTCCACCGTGCGCGGCGACAGGTCGAGCTGGTGGGCGATGACCTTGTTCGGGCGCCCCTCGATCAACCCCATCAGCACCTCATGCTCGCGCGGGGAGAGGCGTGCGATCCGTTCGCGTGCCTGTTCGCGGCGCTGTGCGATCCCGCTCGTCTCGCTGAACCGCGTGAACGCCTCGTCAAGCAGGTTGAGCAGATGGTGGGGGTCGTACGGCTTTTCGAGAAAGTCGGTCGCCCCGGCCTTCATCGCCTGCACCGCCAGCGAAATGTCGCCCTGACCGGTCAGCATGATCGTCAGGAATTTGGCACTGCGTTGCTGCAGCGCCTGCATCACTTCGATCCCGTTGCGTCCCGGCATCTGGAAATCGAGCAACAGCACGCCGCCGTCGCTGGCTTCGATATTGTCGAGAAACGCATCCCCCGAGGCGAAGACGCGGATCACCAGATTGGGACGCTCGGACAGCAGCCCATGGAGCGACTGACGGACCGCCTGGTCATCGTCGACGATATACACACTCTGCTTCAATACTCCCCCAATGTCCGCTCGCCACCCGGAACGGTGAAGCGGAACGTCGCACCGCCGTGCTCATTATTCTCCGCTGACATCTTGCCGCCATGCGCCTCGACGATCCGGCGACAGATCAACAGGCCGATCCCCATACTGCCTTCGCCCTTGCTCGAATTGAACGGCAGAAACATGCGGTCGAGGATCGGCTTGGCCAGACCTGGTCCATTGTCGGACACCGAAAATTCGATCCGGTCGCCGTCCAGCTTGCGGGTCGCGACGCGGATGGTGCGCTGGTCTGCCGCAATCGCGCGCAGGGCTTCCAGCGCGTTGCGCATCAGATTGACCAGAACCTGTTGGATCTGGATCTTGTCGGCGAACATGAAGGGCGCCTCTGGTGCAAGATCATAGTCTATCGATACGTCCAATCGCTGTGCTCCGACAAGTACCAATGCACTGGCCTCGCGGATCGCGGCTTCGACGGGTTCGACGCGTAGATCGATATCGCGGCGGGCCACGAAATCGCGCAGACGCCGGATGATCTCGCCGGCACGCAACGCCTGTTCCCGCGTTGCGCGCAACTGGTTGAACAGCCGCTCGTGCAGCGGATCGGAAATCTGTTCGCTCTCCAGAATGACCTCGGCCGTCGCGATATGGTTGGCGATCGCCGACAGCGGCTGATTGATTTCATGCGCCAACGCCGCGGCGAGTTCGCCCATCGCATTGATCCGGCCGATCTGCGTCAACTCGCTCGACAATTGCGCCAACTGCTCTTCGTTGCGCAGCCGTTCGGACAGATCGGTGATGAAGCCGGTGAAGACGCGGTTGTCCTGATACACCGCTTCCCCGACATGCAGCTCGATCGGAAATTCGCTGCCATCGGCATGCCGCGCGGTCAGCATGCGTGGCCGTCCGATGATCCGCCGTTGGCCGGTGCGCAGATACTGGGCCAGAAAGCCGTCATGCCGCAGCCCGAACTCGTCATTCATCAGCAGCGAGACATTGGAGCCGATGACGTCATTGGCGCTGTGGCCGAACAGCCGTTCGGCCGCCGGGCTGAAGCTCAGGATCCGCCCATGGATGTCGATCACGACCATCGCGCTGGGCACGGTTTCGAGGATCGAGCGCATCTGCGCCTCACGCGCGGCCAGCTGCGCGGTCTGCTGCACGCGGTCGGTGACGTCGATATTGACGCCGACCGTGCGGATCAGCGCCCCGGCTTCGTCATAGAAGCAGCGCGCCGACCCTTCGATCGCGCGTATCGACCCGTCGGGCAGGCGCAAACGGTAGGACAGGCTGATTTGGTCGGCCTTGCTCCACACCGCCGCGTCCAGCCGTTTGGCCATCAGGTCGCGATCTTCGGGAAATACGACCTCCTGCCACGACGCATAGTCCGTGAGCGTGCCCAGCGGCACGCCCAGCAGCGGCTCCGTATTCGCAAACCAGGTCAGCTTGCCCGACGCCACATCCCATTCGAAGATGCCGATCTTGTGCGCTTCGGCGGCCAGGAGTAGGCAATCGTCGCTCTCCGCAATGGCACTCTGTGCGCGTAGCATCGGGCCAAGGTCGGTGATGGACAGCACGGTGACGCTGCCATGCTCGCGATCCTCGACCTCATGGGCGTGCTCGAGCACCTGTACCCTGCCGCCGTCGCGCGCGGTTTCAACCCACCGCCGCTGGCGCCAAACGCCGCTGGTGTCTGCGGCCAGCGCATCTTCGGTAACCCCCTCGACCGGCCGGGTCTGCAGCAGCTCTGCCTTGACCTTCCCCAAAGCTTCTTCGGCGGTGAAGCCAAACAGGTCCGCGCAGCCCCGCGACCAGTGAATGATCCGCCCCGCGCGGTCGGTCATCACGATCGGCTGGGCGTCGAGCGTCGCGGCATACATGCGCAGCGTCGAGCGTTGACGCGTCAGCCGCGCGATCGCCCATAACAGCACCGACCCGACGATCAGCGTGTTCGCCAGCATGCCCCAGATTTCGGTCGTCTCGGGAAACTCCGGACTGCCGAACAGGATCAGGTCGGCAGCAAGCACCAGGGCCGGCGCGACCATCAGCGCCGGCACTGCGCGCAGCGGCATCGGCCAGCGTTCGTCGCCGCTGGCCCGATATTCCGCCAGCGTCCGGTCGGTCGCGGTCAATAGCAGGCCGAGTCCCAGCAGCAGCTCGGCAACATTGGTCAGGATCGGAATGTGCCAGGGCTGGACCGCCCCGCCGCGGACCTCGGTGGCCAGGATCTGGCCAGCCAGCATCAGCAGCGCAAAACTGATCACCAGCGCCGCAATCATCGCCGCGATCGGTGCGCCATCGCGGTCGCTGCGGAACAGGATTTGCGTGGTAATTCCCAGCAGCAGGATGAGCAGGCACGACACCGGGCTGCCGCCCTGCTCGCTCAACATCGACATCGCGAGCAGGGCCAACGCGACCGCCGCAACGCCGCTTCCGACGACTGCGGCACGACGCCGGGGCAACGCCCGGGGCAGGCTGGCGGCAACCAGCGTCACGGCGAGAACTAGATTTGCGGCAAGGGTAGGCGGCCAGGCTGACGGAAAGCCAACAAGGGTAGTGCGCAGGGGCGGGTAGTTCAGGACCCAGCCAAGAAGACCGGCCAGACAAACCAGCGCGGCCAGGGTGAAGCAACTGGCGGCCAGTCGTCCGCGGATCGATTCCATCGGAAACCAGAGACGGCCTGGTGCCACGCTCCCCCCATTACGGCCGCTACCCGGTTCCTAATACCGAGTTTACCCATAATGAATGACGTTACAACCGGTTAGACGAAACGCGCGGCGACGACCGCATGCACCTCATCCTGCGTCATGTCATTGAGCGGCAGAGACTTCTGCGGCGATTGGCTGTGTCCCACCAGCGCGCCGTCCATGCCCACTGCGACGGCCAGAATGCGAAAGCCGCCCGGTTCGCGCACTGCGGCAAGCCCGCCCGCAACAGGATAACGATCCGGGTCGATGAACAGGATTGCCTGACCGGGCAGCCCGGCGCCGAGCGTGGCGCGACACAGCCGCAACGCGATGACCTGTGCACCGCATCCGGGCGGGGGCGGGATGCGCTCACCGGTTTCTTGGTCGATGACCAGCCCATCGGCTCCAGCGACCCCGCGGACGGGAATGGTCGCAGTGGGATCGCCGACCATGGCAATCGCGGTTGGCGCGGCCGGAACAACGGTCGCCTCGCCGCGCAGCTCCGCGCGCAACGCCGCAATCCGTTCGCGTGTCCGCCGCATCCGCGCTTCGGGATCGCTGACCGATGCCATCCATGGGCCAAGATCGCCCGCGCGGTGCAGCTGGTCGATCCGCGCGCGCAACGCCGCTTCGGTTGGGGCACCGAACAGCGCGGCGATCGCCAACCGGGTCGGCGCGTTCCATTCTTCAAAGCTGCGCTGTGCATTTTCGATGCGCGACAGGTTGACCGGAGCGATGCCGTGCCGTTCACCGATCGCCTGAATCGTCAGCGCGCGGTCGGTGGAGCGCAGGTGGCGCACTGCGGCGGCCAGCAGGACGGCGAACTCTTCGCGCTCCAGGTCCAGCATCGGCGCGCTGACGAAGGGCATTGCCCATTGCTCGATCGAGAAACCCGGTGCATCGACATCGACCAGCAAGGCTTCCGGCGCGACGCCAAGCACCGCAGCGACTTCGGTCAGTTCATGCGCGCGGGCCGTAACCTCGCCGCGCTCGATCTTGGACAGCCGGATATAGGTCAGCCCCGGAAGGCGGTGGGCAAGGCCGATCAGCTTCTGATACCCGGCCCGCCGACGCAGTTCGCGGATCGCGTTGGGAAAGATGAACGCGCGATAGGGGTCGATCGGGACCGACCCTGAAGCAACGCCAGGCCGCAATATGACGGGCGCGTCCATGCCCCGATCTCCTATACCCATTTTGGTATAGGATAGCATGCATCCTGAATATTTCCAGCCCTTTAGCCGCGCCGTGGTCAGCTCGCCCGGCGTGCGGCGACTGAACGCGACGGCTGGGAGATCAGCGCCCAGTTGCCGGCGGGATCGAAACGGCGCAGCGCGACCAGGCTGCCGGGACGCGCGATACGGCGGTCGAGCCAGCCCGGCGCGAGCGGCCAGGGATCTTCGGGGGCAACGGCAACGCCGCTGCCATCGGTGATCAGCCCGATGCTGTGCGGGGCCATGCCCAGCGGCCAACGCTGGCGCACCCGTTCGAGCAACTGCCCGGCAAGGCGCTCACAGCTCCGCGCGGCGCGCAGCGGGGCGATGTCCTGGCGCTTCAGCCAGCGGTCCCAGCTGACCCCGAAATGTCCATTGGTCCCGACGCCCCAAACGGCGACCAGATGCCCCGACTGGTCGAACCAGTAGCGGGCGGCGTGACAGAATTCCCGGGTCAGGTCGTCCAGGCCCGGATCGATGAACGGCATAAGGCCGTCGGCGCTGCTCTGAGCGGTCATGATGCTCTCGCGGATCACGGGGTGATGCTCAGTGCGAACGGGTGGTGCCGCGGACCAGCGCGGGTTCGCGCGCGTCCTGCTCGACCGCCGGGGTCTCCTCGATTGCGACCGGATCGACCGCGATCACGCGGCTCAGGCGATTATGCGGTGCGTTGTGATCCGGCAGTACGCCGACCGGCGCAGCGGCGGGAAGATCGGTCGCCCGACGACGCGGGGCCGCCTTGGGCCGTTCAAACATCCCGCCGAAACGCGGGTCGTTGGCGGCGATGTCGGCGATCGTCTTGGCGGCGCGCTTGGCGACCTGACGCTGGCGTTCGCGCTCCTGCGGATCGGCTTCCAGCTCGATATCGGCGGCATCATCGGACAGGCGGCGTGCGACGGTGCGGCGCTGTGCCTCCAGCTTCTCCTCCAGCTCAGCGATCTCGGCGGGATCGATGATCGCGGCACCGGCGCGGTAGCGGGGGAGGCGGGGGTCCTGCACCTGCACCGACCGCGTGTTGCGGGCACGGCGCTTGAGCTGTTCCATCGCCACGCCGCGCAGATGATCGACATAGGCGTCGAGCAGTGCTTCGCGGGTCTTGACCGCGAGATGCTCGCCGGCCGCCGCTTCGGTGCGCTCCAGGGCAAATTCGTCCTCGATCATGCTCTCCAGCGTATTGGCCTCGCCTTCCGCGCCCAGGCTCATCGCATGGAGCGAGACGGTGGTCGCCTCGACCTTCTTCGCCGACGGGCGCTGGTCGGTCATGACCCGGAAGCGCAGGCTCTGCAGTTCGCCGCGCAGCTGCCAGTTGACGAAGGTCGTGAACTGCGCACGCTCGGAGTCATAGGCCTGGATCGCGCGGTGGACACCGATCGCACAGCACTGTTCGGCGTCGTCCCAATGGGCGGCAAGGCCATACTGGCGGATGAAGTGGCGGATACGCGGCGCCAGCAGCTTCAGCACCTGGGCGAAGGCGCGCTCGCCATACACGCGCTGGCGGTTGGTCTGCGGCTGGCCGTCCTTCGCCATGTTCTCGATAACGGCGGCAACGGCAACTTCAAGCGCGGCAGTGGTGTTCGACATGATCGTCCCCTCGATCGTCTTGCCGTCGCGATGTCTGCTCCGGCTGCAGGGGAATGATCGCCGATTGCGGTAAATAGGATTAAACTGCTCCTATACGTAATTCCACAATATGGTAAATCTACGGTGATTCTGTCTCAGGCCGCGCGCACCTGATCGACGAACCGATGGACCTGATCGGAGAGGGTGCTGGCCTGTCCCGACAGCGCGCTGGCTGAGGAGAATATCTGGCTCGCTGCGCTTCCGGTAGCTTCCGACGCCTGGCTGACCCCGACGATGTTGGCCGACACTTCATGCGCCGCCTGTGCGGTTTGCTGGATGTTGCGGCTGATGTCGGCGGTGGCGCTGTTCTGTTGGTTAACGGCGCTCGCGATGCTCGTGCTGATCTCGGCGACCTTCCCGATCGTTTCGGTAATGTTGCTCAGGCCCGTGACCGCTTGCCGGGTCGCTTGCTGAATCTCGCGCACTTGGGCCTCGACCTCTTCGGTCATCCGCTCGGTCTGGCTGGCGAGCGCCTTCACCTCGGCGGCGACGACCTCGAAGGCCTTGCCCGCTTCGCCCGCGCGGGCCGCCTCGATCGAGGCGTTGAGCGCCAGCATGTTGGTCTTGCCCGCAATCTGGCCGATCAGACCAACGACCGTACCGATCCGTTCCGCAGCCTCATCGAGCGCACGGACCGTCTGGTCGGTTTGCTGGGCGTCGGTCACCGCGCGCTCGGTGGTGCGGGCGGATTCGGTCACCCGTCCAGCGATCATCTGGATCGACGCCGACAGTTCCTCCGCAGCCGATGCGACGGTTTGCACCCCGGCACTCGCCTGTTCCGCCGCTGCAGCGACCGCGAGCGCGCGCTGATTGGCTTGACCGGTATTGCTGGTCATCGATTGGGCGCTGGCTTCCAGCTCGTTCGACGCAACGCTCAGCTGTTCGACGAGACCGGCGACCTGGGCCTGGAAGTCTTCCGCCAGCCGGGCGAGCTTCTCGTCATAGGTGATCTTGTTCTCGACAATGTAGCCCGAGATGGCGAGGTCCATATCGATCATCACCGCCATGTTGATCGCGGTGCACAGCTCCGCCGTCCGGCGCGCGGCGGCGGGGCTGAGGCTGCGTCCGCTGCTCTGTGCAGCCAGCTCGAACAAATGGCGCAGGATGAAGGTGTAGCCGCCGATATACCATTGCGGGTCGAGCCCGATCTTGCTGTGCATCAGGCCGATTTTCTTGACCGACGCGACATAGGCGTCATCGAACCGGCCGCTGAACAGCATCTTCCAATGCTCGGCTTGGGCGTTCGCGGCACGCGGCATAGCGTCGCTACCCTTGAACATCGCTGCCAGCTGCGGCCAGCCGCGCAGGTTGGTGTAGAATTTGTCGAGAATCCCGGGCAGCTCGCGCTCGAGCGTGGGGCCGAACTTGGTCAATGTCGCGCGCTGGCTGTCCGTGAAACCGGCAAAGGCAAGGCGTTCGATAAGTTCAGCGCTGACGCTCATGGCAGGAACTTCCATCCCAACTTCGTTCCTTACTCATATAGGAGAAATACTGGAGGGTTGGTCGGTACTGCGTTCTTACGTAGCTGTTAAGCAAAGCGCTCCGGGCGCACGCGGGTGCCGACATAATTGTCCAACCAGGCGCGGTGCGCGGCGCTGGCGTCGCCTGTGCGGGCGATGGCCTGACTGGCGCGGCCGCCGCCGATCTGGGCGCGCAGCAGCATGCTCGCGCGTTCATCGGTCAATCCGGTCTTGAGATATCTGATCGCGTCACCCGCGCCCAGATGGTGAGCGAGATAGGCAGTTCGCGCGACGGCGGATGGATCCTCGCCGGTGGGCACGCCCGAGCGTTGCAGTGTCTTGAGATTGACGCGCGCATAATCGGCCGTCGTCTCGATCGACGCGGTCGCGTTGTAGCGCAGCTGCAGCAGCTCGGCGCGCGCCGCCGTGCGCACCTGTCCGGACCGGTCGAGCCAGCCCTTGGCTTGCGCCGTCTGGTTGAGCCAGGTGCCGCGCGTTTCTGCCATGCCTTCCCACGTCCGGCTGAGAAACTGGCCCAGCCCGGCAGCTGACGAGCGGCTGTTGCGCGAATAGGTATTCCACTGGCCGGCGGAATCCTTTGCCGCCTCGGCATTGACGATGGCGGCCAGCGCGGTGGCGGGAATGCCCGTGCGCTCGGCAGCGCGCTCCAGCGCCGGCGCATGGCGCGCATTGGCGCCGAGCCGTGCTGGATCGAGCGTTGCCGCGTCGGGGGCTTCAGGCTGGCTGGCTTCGAGGCTGCGCAAGTCGATGTCGCGGAATTCCGGGCTGTGCAGGATCGCTGCCATTGGACGCGGCTGCGTCGCCTGACCCGACAGTTCGAGCAGGGTGTCGAGGTCCAGCTTCTCCATGTCGGGATTTTGCGGCAGCTTGGCCTCAGCGTCCGGGGCCATCGTCCCGATCGCGGCCTGCCACAAACGCTTCTGCGCCGATCCCAGCGCGTTGCGATGGATCGCGGCGGCGGTTGCGGCGGTATCGGGCGAGCCGAGCGGACGGGTCTGGATCGTCATGTGCGATTGCTCCTGCGCAGGTCGCGGGCGCGGCGTACAAAGCGCGCGGCGGTGAGATCGTCGAGCATCGCCTGTTCGGCGGTCTGCGCGACGCGCTCGGCGTCGGCGCGATACTGGTCGGCGGCATTGCCGATCGCTTTCATCGACGCATATTGCTGAGCCGCCTGACGCCGCAGCAAGGTCAGTTCGACTTCGGCATCGTGGCGCAGCTGCTCCAGCCGGCGGCGCTCGGCGCGCGCGCGGTCGAGATAGGATTCGGCATAAAGCTGCCAGTCCATTGCGCTCAGTTCGCGCTCGCGCACGATCTTGGCGCTGAGTGCTTCGTGCAACGACTGCATCTCGTCCAGCCGGATCGTCGCATCGACGATCAGCGTCTTGAGCGCATCGATGTCGCGATCGAGCGCGCGCAGCGCGGCGTCATAGGGCGTGCGCATGCGTTTCCTCCACCAGTGCAGCCAAATCCGCGAACGCCTGGTCGGCATGACCGCGATCGCCCTTGGTCTGGGTCAGCATCGCCTCGATCTGCGGGGCGATGGCGACGGCGCGATCGACTTCGGCGTTCGATCCCGCCTTGTAGGCGCCAAGCCGGACGATCTCTTCCATATCGGCATAGGTGCCGAGCACGCGCCGCGCGGCGAGACGGGTCGCGTTCTGATCCTCGTTCAAGCAGCGGGGCAGGGTACGCGACACCGATTTGAGCAGGTCGATCGCGGGATAGCGTCCGCGCTCGGCAATGCGTCGGGTGATGACGACGTGACCGTCCAGGATGCCGCGCACTGCGTCGGCGACCGGCTCGTTATGGTCGTCACCATCGACCAGTACGGTGAACAGTCCGGTGATCGACCCCTGTCCGGGCAGGCCGGGACCGGCACGTTCGAGCAGGCGCGGCAGCTCGGCAAAGACGGTCGGGGTATAGCCGCGCGTCGCGGGCGGCTCGCCATTGGCAAGACCGATTTCGCGCTGCGCCATCGCAAAACGTGTGACCGAGTCCATCAGGCACAGCACGCGCAGGCCCCGGTCGCGGAAATGCTCCGCCAGCGCGAGCGTGGTCCAGGCCGCCTGACGCCGCATCAGCGCGGGTTCGTCCGACGTCGCCACGACGACGATGCTGCGCGCCAAGCCCTCCGGCCCCAGATCATCCTCGACGAACTCCTGCACCTCGCGGCCGCGTTCGCCGATCAGCCCGATGATCGCGACATCGCACTCGGTCCAACGCGCCAGCATCGACAACAGCACCGACTTGCCGACGCCCGACCCGGCGAACAGGCCGAGCCGCTGGCCGGTGCACAACGGCACGAACAGGTCGAGCGCGCGCACGCCGGTTTCGATCCGGTCGCCAACCCGCGCGCGCGACGCGGCCGGGGGCGGGGGTGCCTTGATCGGCTGGCGAGTGGCGCCCAGCGGCAATTCGCCCTTGCCATCGACCGGACGGCCCAGGCCGTCGACCATGCGGCCGAGCCAGGCGTCGCACGGGCGCAGCGACAGCGCACCGGGGTGCAGCCAGGCGATCGTGCCCGACTTCAGGCCCTGTGGCTCGCGGAATGGCATACACTGCGCCAGCCCGGCTTCGATGCCCGTCACCTCCGACGGGATCATCCCGTCGGGCGTGTCGATGTCGATCCGCGCGCCGATCTGTGCCGCGCCGGCCAGGCCCTCGACCTCGATCAGCGCGCCGCGCACCGCAGTCACGCGGCCATAGCGCGTTTCCAGCGGCAGCGTGGCAATCGTTCGGGCGGTGGAGGACAGGTTGTGCACCGGTCTGCTCTCAGGCCGCTTCGTTCGCCGGGGCTGTGGCCGCGTCTTCAAGCTCGATCAGGGCACGGCAGGTGATGAGACCGCGGTAAAAGCTGCCCTCGGCAACCTGCCGGGCAAAGCGCACGCATGCGGCGCGGCCCTCGTCGGTCGCCATCGCCGGGATCAGCAGCGTCAGCTCATCGATGACCTGGTTCTTGTGCGCTTCGGGATCGTCGCCGAGATACGCCATCATCGTCGCATAATAGAGGCGCCGCGCGGTGGTCGTCGCCTCTTCCGGCGCCATGATCTCACGACCGCGCAGCAGCGCGACCTTGTTCTCGATCACCAGTTCGGTGCGGCCCTTTGCGCGCAGCATCGCCCCGTTGACCACCAGCGCCTCGCCATCGCGCAGGGAAATTCGCAGCATCGTCACGTCCTCATCTAGTGCGTTGCTGCATCATAGAAGGGCGGGGGAGGGCGCGGTCCCGCACCCGGAAAAAATTGCCGCCCAGCAAAAATTGCGCGCCCCTGCGGACCGATCGGGTCGCCGCTCTCCTATCATGGCCATGTCAGCCCACAGGGGCACGAACCGGAGACAGTCCTTGAGCCTTTATTCCGCACTTTATGCCGGTGTCGCCGGTCTCGGCGCCGAAGCGACTGCGATGGCCGTCGTTGCCGACAACATCAGCAACATCAATACGATCGGGTACAAGGGGAACGACATTCAGTTCCGCACGCTGGTTAGCGATGGCCGCGCCCGGTCGGCCTATACCGCCGGCGGCGTGATGGCGGCTCCGCAGGCGCTGATCTCGAA
The DNA here is from genome assembly GCF_030145815.1 of Sphingomonas sp. GTDB lineage: Bacteria > Pseudomonadota > Alphaproteobacteria > Sphingomonadales > Sphingomonadaceae > Sphingomonas. The sequence goes on along the minus strand of NZ_JAIXHL010000002.1, from coordinate 54,606 downwards.
ACAGGGCCTGCTGCAGGCGTCGAGCAACACCACCGATCTGGGCATCGAGGGCGGCGGCTTCTTCGTCGTGCGCGAAACGCTGGACGGCAATGACGTTGCCTTCACCCGCGCCGGTTCGTTCCGCCCGGACGAGTTCGGCTTCCTGCGCAATGCCGCCGGCATGTATCTGCAGGGCTGGCGTCTCGACAGCTTTGGCGAGTTCACCAACACGGGCAATGTGGCGGCACTAACTCCGGTGCGCGTCAGCGACCTGACCGGCGCCGCCGCGCCGTCGACCAAGATCGACATCCGCGCCAACCTTCAGTCGACCGCGCCGATGCACACTGGCGCCTATGCGTCGGGCGACATCGCTAACGGCACGGTCGAGCCGAGCTTCAGCCGCTCGTTCGACATTTACGACGCGCAGGGCACGTCGCACCGCGTGACCATGGCCTATGTCCGCACCGGCGCGAACACGTGGCAGGGTGAGCTGTACGCCGAGCCGGCGACCGACGTCACCGCCGCCAATGGCGTGCTCGCCAGTGGCGAACTGCGCTTCAACCCCGATGGCAGCCTGATCCGGGACGATGCCGTCTACACCTCGGGCTTTTTCGATCCGGTTGCGATCACCTGGTCCAATGGCGCGGGATCGGTTCCGCTGCGCCTGGGCCTTGGCGACAATGGCACGATCAGCGGCCTCAGCCAGTTCGGTTCGGAATCGGCGATGATCGCGGCGACCACCGATGGCGGCGTCCTCGGCAACATCGCTTCGATCCAGGTGTCGGAAGCGGGTGTGCTCAGCGCGGTGTTCGACAATGGCGTGACCCGCCCTGTCTTCCAGCTCCCAGTCGCGACCTTCCCGAACCCGGACGGGCTGACCCGCATTTCGGGCAACGCCTACCTGCTGTCGGACCGGTCGGGCAATGCCTCGATCGACATCGCCGGTGCGCTCGGCGCGGGTAAGATCCGCTCGAGCACGCTGGAGGCCTCCACCGTCGATCTGGCGCAGGAGTTCAGCAACATGATCCGCTTCCAGCGCGCCTACAGCGCGGCGTCGAAGATCATCACAACGGTCGACGACATGTTGGCCGAAGTCAGCAACCTCAAGCGCTGATCGCTGAGACGGCGGGGGACTGAGCGTGTCGATCGGGGAGATTTTGGGGGCTGCCGTATCCGGCATGAGCGCGGCGCAGGCCGGACTCAAGACGGTGTCGACCAACATCGCCAATGTCGGCACCCCCGGCTATGCCCGCGAGCGCGCCAACCAGTCCGCTGCCATCCATGGCGGCCGGGTCACCGGCGTCGTGGTCGGCGAGCCGACGCGCATCGCCGACAAATTCCTGGAAGCTGCCGTCTATCGCCGCGCCAACGACCTTGGCAATTCGGAGGTGACGGCCAGCTATCTCGACCGCATGCAGACGCTGCTCGGTGCGCCGGGATCGGAATCGGGCATTCCCGCGCGGCTCAACGCGATCAACAGCGCGGCGATCGCCATGACCGGCGCACTGGGTGCCGAACAGAATGCGGCCGACTTCATCGCCCGCACGACAGACGCAATCGGCACGCTGCAGCGGCTCGATACCGATATCTCGATGCTGACCGGCGACGTTGACGCCGAAACCGGCCTGACGGTCGAGCGCATCAATGCGCTGCTCAAGCAGATCCACTCGCTCAACGACGCGGTCTCGCGGCTCGACGGGCTGGGGCGCAGCGCGGCGGGCACCGCCGATCAGCGCAACAATGCCGTTCAGGAGCTCAGCAGCCTGATCGCCGTGAACGTGCGCGAACAGCCGAATGGGCGCCTGCTCATCGAAACCGCCGGCGGCGCGCCGTTGCTCGATACGCGGATGCGGCTGTTGTCCTACCCGACCTCCAAGTCGGGTTCCGGCGCGGCGCTGGCCGAATATCCCGGCATCGACATCCGGTTCGCGACGGACTCGGGCGCACTGGGTGCAGCGACGGGCGACCGCATCGAATCCTCGGCGGTTGGGGGCAAGCTCGGCGGGCTGCTCGAACTGCGCGACCGGACGTTGCCGGGGTTCCGCGATCAGCTCGGCACGCTGTTCACCGGTCTCGCCCGCGCTATCAACGGTGCGTCCAATGCCGCCAGCTCGATGCCGCCACCCAACCGTCTGAACGGATCGACCACGGCACTGGCGACCAGCGATCGTCTCGGCTTCACCGGGGCCGCGGTGTTCGCGGTGATGGGATCGGACGGGTCGATCGTCGCGCGGACCCGCGTCGACTTCGACGCACTGGGATCAGGCGCGACCGTTGCGGACGCGGTCGCAGCGATCAACGCCGGCCTGGGTGGCGCGGGCACCGCCAGCTTCGCCGATGGGCGCTTGACGATCGATGCGGTGGGCGTAGGTCGCGGAGTCGCGGTTGGCGATGACCCGGTGGCCCCGTCCAATCGCGGCGGCGTCGGGTTCAGCCAGTATTTCGGCCTCAACGACGTGGTGCGGACCGAAGGCGCACTGATGGTGCCTCCGGGCTTCGCGGCGGGCGATCCGCACGGCTTTGCCGCAGGCAGCACCAGCGACATCATGCTGCGCGATTCTTCGGGCCGGGTGATTGCCCGCACGACGATGACGGCGTCAGCGGGCGGGACGATGGGCGACCTCGTCACGCAGCTCAACGCCAGCGAACTGGGCGGCTTTGGCACCTTCTCGATCGACACGAGCGGTCGCTTCCGCTTTGATCAGGCGGCGGGCGTGACCGGCACCTCGATCTCGATCCCGTCGGACTCGACCGGGCGCTATGGCACGGGCATCTCCTTCTCGGCGCTGTCGGGTCTGACCGGCAATGTCAGCGGGCTAGCGGCCGGCGGCGTCGCGCCGGACCTGCGCAACAGCCCGGGCAAGCTGCCGCTCGCCATTTTCAACACGGATGCTGCCGTCGGCGAACGTGGCGTGCTCGCGTCCGACACCCGTGCCGCGCAATTCTATACCGACAGCTTCGGCCAGGTGAACGACCTTGGTAAGGAGGGGAATATCTCGCTGGAGCGCTACGCCTCGCTGATCCTCGGCGAGACCGGCACCAGCGCGGCCAATGCCCAGACCCGTTACGAAGACGCAACCGCGCGCAGCCAGGACGCGATCACCCGGCGCGATTCCTATTCCGGCGTCAACATCGACGAGGAACTGTCGATGATGATCGTCCTGCAGAACAGCTACTCCGCCGCCGCCCGCGTCATTCGCGTGGCCGATGAAATGTACAAAGACCTGCTCGGGACTGTTGGTTGAGGATTGAATAGATGCGCGTCGCCACCATCCCCCTGCAACAGACCACCGCGATCTCGATCCAGCGTGCGCAGGAAAAGCTGTCGGTCACCCAGGCTCAGCTCTCGACCGGCAAAAAGGCTCCCGACCTCGCCGCCCTGGGCAGCGAAGCGGTGCGCACGCTGTCGGCCCATACCCTGCTCGCCAAGCAGGAGGCGCACGCTCAGACCGCGACGCGGCTCGGCACGACGCTCAGCCTGTACGAAACCTCGATCACCGCGATCGAGAACGGTTCGATGGACCTCGGCAACCGCCTGTCGCTGGCGGTCGGTACAGGCGAGGCGGCGGGGCTGGGCGAAGCCATTTCGGCCGCGTTCGACCAGTTCCGCTCGATGCTCAACACCAGCGAGGGCGGGCTGCCTCTGTTCGGCGGCGGCATCTCCACCGACCCCTATGCGCCGTCCAAGATCGAGGATCTGGTCGGCGTCGCGGCATCGGCGCAGTTCAATGATGGCGAGGCGATCGCGCGCGCGCGCGTGGGCGACGGGCTCGACCTCAACTATGGCATCACCGCTTCCGAACTCGGTCTCGAAATGACCAAGGTCTATCGCAGTCTGGTCGAAGCCGGCCCGTTCGGCGAGATGCTGACCGATGCGCAGAAGACGGCGCTGACCGATATCAAAATTCAGCTCGACGACGCGGTGAGCGGCATTCGTCGCCTGAACGCCGAAAATGGTCGGCGGCTCGCGCAAACAGACACATTGGTCGATCGCGCCAATGAGCGCGCGCTCGTCCTAAAAGATGTGATCAGCCGTAACGAAGACGCCGATCTGGCGCAGGTCGCGATGGACCTCGCGATGCACAAGACCACGTTGGAAGCCAGCTACTCGGTCTTCACTCAGCTCAATGAACTCAGCCTGCTCAATTACATGCGCTGACGGCGCCGCGCGCCCGCGCTGACGACGCCGCATCTATAATTACACATCCGAACCGAATGGGGACCGACATGAAGGCCTTCACGAACCTTAAAATCGCCTACAAGATTGCAGCGCTGATGCTGATGCTCGGTGCCGTGACTCTTGCCCTCGTCCTGAACAGCGTCAGCACGCTCAAGCATATCGACAAGGAATACAGTGCGATCGCCGAAACCACTCTCCCCAACAATACCGAGCTCGCCCGGTCCTATCAGGGCGTGATCGACATGACCCTCTCCGGTTATCAGGTGATGTACTATCCGGGTGGAAGCGCGCGAAACCGCGAGGCGGTCGCGTCCGAACTCGAATCCTACAAGAACGCCAAGGCGCGCCTTGCGGCCATTGTAAAGTCGGAACCAGATACCGCCAAGTCGATTGATCCCATCTTGGCCGATCTCGACGAGCTGCATAAGCTTACCCGCAGCGCGATCGAACTGGGTCAGGCCGATCGCAACGAAGAAGCGGGCAAGGCGCTGGCCGCAGCGGATCCGAAGGCCAAGGCGATCCGTGCCGAACTCCGGCGGTTCACCACTGTACGCTCTGACGCGGCGACCAAGAAGAATGCCGAGCTGTCCGAAATGGCAGCCAGCGCGTCCACGTCGATGCTCGTCACCGGCCTGCTGGGTGTCGTCCTTGCAGTCGGCTTCGGCATCTTCGTCGCCCGCCGCACGATCATCGCCCCGCTGGCGGGCGTTGAGGGCGCGATGCGCACGCTGGCCGAAGGCAATAACCGCATCGACGTCAACGGCACCGATCGCGGTGACGAGGTTGGCGCAATGGCCAAGGCGGTGCTGGTTTTCCGCGACAATGCCCAGGAACAGGAGCGCCTGACTGCTGCCAAGGCAGAGGCCGATGCCGAGCAGAAGATGGTGATCGACACCCTGTCCAGCCATCTCGACTCACTGGCGCAGGGCGACCTGACCCGGCCGATCAACGCCGAGTTCAATGGTTCCTATGCGGTGCTCAAGGACAATTTCAACGGCGCGCTCAAGTCGCTCAGCGACCTGATCCAGTCGGTCACGGAAAGCGTCCGCTCGATCAGCTCGGGCTCGACCGAGATCGAGGCGGCGTCGGAAGACCTTGCCCGCCGCACCGAAAGCGCCGCTGCGTCGCTTGAGGAAACCTCGGCCGCGGTCGCTCAGATCAACGATCGCCTGCGCAACGGCGCCGAAGCGGCGACCCGCACGGTCGGTCGCGCCGATCAGGCGATGGTCACGGTCGGCACCGGTCGCGGTACGGCGGAGGAAGCGGTATCGGCCATGGGTCGCGTCGCCGACAGCGCCAAGGGCATCGACAGCGTCATCGAAGGGCTCGACAAGATCGCGTTCCAGACCCGCGTCCTTGCCATGAACGCGGCGGTCGAAGCCGGTCGTGCCGGCGAAGCGGGCCGTGGCTTTGCGGTCGTCGCCGATCTGGTCGGTCAGCTGGCAATGCGCTCGGAAGAAGAGGCCAAGCGCGCCCGTGAACAGCTCACCGCGACGCAGAATGACGTCGAAATCGCGGTCGGCGCGGTCGAACGCGTCGATGGCGCGCTGGTCGGCATCTCGTCCGACGTGTCGGCGGTGCATGAAATGCTGAACGGCCTCGCGCAGGACAACCAGGCACAGGCAGCAGCGGTGCAGCAGATCGCTTCGGCAATCACCACGATGGACGAATCGACGCAGCAGAATGCGGCGATGGTCGAGGAAACCTCGGCAGCGGCGCGCAGCCTCAACTCCGAGGTCCGCGTGCTCGGCGAACGCGCCGACAGCTTCCGCACGTCCGCAAGCTCGGCAGCGCCCGCATCGGCGCCGGTCCGCGCGCCGCGCCCGGTGACCAAGTCTCCGGCCAAGCCGCGCGCCGCCGCGCCCGCGCCCAAGGTCGCGGCAAAGTCCGAGCGCCAGTCGAGCGAGCATGTCTATCAGTCGCCGATCAAGCCGCTGCCAGCTGCGGCGATCTCGTCGCTGGTGCGCAAGAACGACGCCTGGGACGAATTCTGATCCCCGAGCCGGCCGGACATTCCCCCCGGACGGTTTGACCTTCGCGGCGGTGCCTCCCCGGCACCGCCGCTTTTCTTTGTCCGTCGAAGATGGGGACGTTCGGACGCGCGCACGCGCACGCCCGCTCCCATTCAGGAAGCAGCGCTAATGCAGCAGGTCCTTTGAATTAGCCGCGCGCGAGCAGCAGCAGGTCACCGTCGGCGGCGGTCTCGGACACGCCCGCCATGGCGGCGTCGAGTGCGGCGGGGTTCACCGTGCCGTTGGGCGACGCGAGCGCGCCGAGCGCCTCGCCCGCCTTGGTCCCGCGCAGTGCGGGGAGGTAGCGTTTGCGCAGCGCGGCAAGGCCGGGCTCGTCGCCCAGCATTACCAGCGCGACCGCCTGACGCAGCACCGCCGCCGTGCGGGCGGGGGCGAGCACGGCGCGATTGGCCTGCGCAAAGCGCGCCCAGTCGCGTGCCTGCCACAGCATTTCGGCGCGCAGATCGTCCGCCGCCTCGACCTGACCGAGCATCGCCAGCGCGTCGCCGCGCCGGCCCATGCGCCAGGTGGCGATCGCCTGCATCCGCTGACGATCCGCCGCGATCGGCGCGGGATAGTCCGGGCCGTCGCTGCGACGCAGGGTCGTCAGCACCTGATCGGGCTTGTCGGCGAGCAGCAGCAGGCGCGCGATGCGGATCGACAGCGGCCCCTTGGCAATGTCGATCGCGCGGTTCTGCATCTGATGCTGCAGCAATTCGGCGGCGCGGACATGCAGTCCGGCCGCAGAGAGTCGGTCCGCGAGCGTGCTGACCAGCAAATCGCCCGGCGCGCCGGTCGGCGACAGGTCGCGATACTCCCAGAACAGCCCCGCCGCCTGCGCGATCGGGCGTTTGGGATCGTTGACCAGCGTCTGCAGGTCGGCCTGGATCCGTGTCAGCGTGGGTCCGGTCTGCGCGCCAAGGTCGAAGTGGCGGAACAAGGTCGCAGATGCGACCAGCGCCGTCACCGGATCATGCGCGCGCTCGGCAATCTGCCATTTGAGTTCGAGCGCGGCGCGTTCGACCTCGCCCCCGCGCCAGCGAAAGGTGAGGGCGTCGAGCCGCTTCACCGCTTCGCCCGGCTTGACCGTCCCGCGCGCCAGCGCATCGCGGATCAGCGCCAGCTCGGCGGCGGCGCGCTCGGCCGGGGTGCCGGACAGTAGCACGCGCTCCAGCCGCAGCTTGCCCGCTTCGGGCTGGCCGGTTGCCAGCAACGCGATCCCGCGCTGCAGATTGGCGGCGACATGCTGGTCGGGGATCGCGGCCAGAAAGCGCAAGGCGCGGTCATGATGTCCCGATCGGCTGAGGCCCACCGCGGCATCGAGCAGGAACGCGATCCGATCCGCTCCATGGTGCGCAAGGATGGCGGGCACCGCGCATTTGAGCAGCGCACTGCCGGCGGGGCCGTCGATCACTGCACCGGCGCGGATACGCCACGCACATGCCTCGGGATCGGCCAGCAGTTCGGGCGCATTGAACCAGGTCAGGGCGGCGCTGTCGCGACCGGCCATGGCGGTCGCCTTGCCCATCGCCAGCCGCCACGCGGGTACCAGTTCGAGTGCGCTGTCATCGCGCAGCATTGTTTCGAGCACGCCCAGCGCGTCGGCGCCGCGCCGCGCGTCGATCAGCGCGGTCGCCAGCTTCCAGCGCGCGGCCTGGCGCGTCTCCGCCGTGCTGCGGGCGATCAGCGACCAGGCGAGCGGGATGTCGATCGCGGCGCGCGCGCCGGGCGCGGATCGCGGCAATTCGGCAAGCTGGGCGGCAAAAGGCTGCGGCTTGGCAACGGCGCCGCCGGGCGCGGCTTTGGCTGCAGCCGGCGGGGGCGTGCCATGTGCTGGGGCGGCGTACTTGGCGTCGCCCGCCGCCATCGCGGCGCTGGCGCTCCCGGCGAGCAGCACCAGTGCGAGGATGGATCGGGGCCGGGTCATGCGCGCAGCAGCAACCAGGCCTGAACCACGCCGCCGACCAACGCTGCGGACAGAAACAGGAATGCGATCAGCGCGCGGCCCAAGCCCGGCTTGACGACCGGGCGGGGCTTAGCGGCGCGGCGCGGGGCGGGGCCGGTGGCAAAGCCGCCGCGCAGGCGGCGGTCGGCGGCATTGCCACCGATGACGCGAACGCGTGCGGGCTTTTGATCGTGGCTCATTCAAATCCCAACGGGGCAAGTCCCAACACGCGGTTTTCAACCTATTATAGAGAGACGGGGTCGCGTGCGGTCCCGCTGCACGCCTTTGATTGGAGACCGCATGCGCAGAACCGCTGCCCGCTTGACTGCTGCCGCCGCATTGCTTGCCGTGGCCGCGCCGGCCGGCGCCGCGGGTGGGGGCGGGGGGGATGCCGCCGTCGTTCCGCTGGGCAAGTTTCGCGTGCCGATCATCGATGCCGGACGGCTCGACGGCGACCTCGAGCTTGAGCTGGCCATCACCCCGGCAGACGGGGTCGATGCGGGCGTGCTTGGCACGGCGCAACCGGCGCTGCGCGCGGCGATGCTGTCGGCGCTGCTCGATTTTGCTCAGCTGAACGCGTCACCCCGCGTCGCGGTCGATGCCGAGGCGCTGGCCCATATGCTGGATGCCGCCGCGCACGCCGCCGATCCGCAGGCGGGTCATGTGCTGATCCTCGAAGTACGCACCAGCCCCGCGCGCGGCGCGCCCTGACCTAATTTCCGCGCATCCCGGTCAGCGGCAGCACGTCGCGCATCACGCGATCGATTGCGGTGACCAGCGCGTCATCACCGTTGCGGGTGGCCCGTCGGATCAGCGATTCCAGCCCCTCAACCGTGGTGCGACCGACGCGGCGCATATGATGCGGCGAGGAGGCCTCTTCCAAAATGCGCACGGTCGTGCGCTCCAGCTGCGGAATGGCGCGACTGGCGAAATCGGGTCGAACACGCTGGTCCGCGATGAACACGCTACCCAGTTTCGCCCCCTGCACGCCGCACATCGGCACGGCGGCATAGGCACGCAGCGCGAGCGGTCCCGCGACGAAGCGGTTATCGGCGAATTTCGGATTTGCCGGAAGATCGGTCTCGGTCATCGGGATCTGGGTTTCGACCACCCCGGCGCACAGCGATTCGGACAGGGGGATCGAGTCGAGATCGACTCCGTGCAGCACCGGCAGCCAGCAAAATCCGCTATCGACCACGCTGACGCCCGCGATCGGCACGTCCATCGTGCGGCTCAGATCCTGAACCAGGTCGTTGAAGCGGGGCGATTCGCGCAGGGCGAGCAAGCCGGATGCAAAAAGCGCTGCTCGACGCAGCGCATCTTCGCTCGACAAAGGCCCCTCGTCCGTGTCGGGGATCGTCACTGCAGTCTCCGCCAAAGAACCCCGCTTATTGCAAGATGATCTTAGCTGAGTGCTTCTGTCAGTATTGTAGTATTACAGTAAGGCGGTGCCCACTCATCGCGGCGCGGTGCGGCCACCCTTCGCCGGTGTGGCAGCCGCAGACTTGGGCTGCGTCATGCCACCACGGGCCAGTGCCATGCCAAGGGTCGCGGCGGCATCGGGCGACATCGCCTGCATCATCAGCGCGGCGTTGCGATCGCGCATCCGCTGCGCCACCTGGAATTGCACATCGGGGCTTAGTTTCTCGAACACCGGCGCGGCCTTGGCAGGCTTCATCGATTGAAAGATGCGGGCCAGGTCGCTGTACCGCTTCTCTTCGGCGGCGGGTGCCCCGCCCGGCGCGGCGGCAGCGCCCGCCTGCGCATCGGCCTTGCCCTCGGCTACGGCCTTGGCTTCGGCATCCTTCTGCTGGCGCTCCATGCGCAGCCGCGCCGCCTTGAGCGCCTGTTCGCGCAGGTCGAGCGCGCGGCGGCGTTCGGCCTCCTTGCGCTGGGCGGCGCTGAGTTCGCCCTCGATCTGGCTGCCAAGCCGCGTCTTGGGCACCACGGATTCGCCGACGGCCACGGCCGCATCGACGCCATTCGCCACCGCGCCCACAGTCGCCACGGCGGCGGTGATCAGCAAAAAGGGGATGCGCATCAGTAGCGGTCCACCGGCTCGACGCGGCGTGCGGCTGCGGCGGATTCGACCAGTCGTTCGGCGGTCGAATCTGCAATCTCGATCATCATCCGCAATTCGTCGGCGACTGCCTTGGCGCGGGCGGCGTCATGGGTGCCGCGCGCATATTGCGTCAGCGTGCCCTTGAGTTCGGACAGCACCAGCCGCGCCTGCACCGTTGCCTGATCGAGCGTCGAGACGACCTGCGCCAGATCGTTGCGCTTCAGGGCGTTGAGCGCACGCATCATGCGCATGCTCTGAACGATCACCACCGTACAGAACAACATGGTGAGCACGTTCGCGATCAGCGAATAAGTCATGCGCGCATCTCCTTGGCGATGTCGGATACCAGCCGCACCGCGATCTTGTTCGACCGCTGGCCGATCTGGGCCCGGCCGATGGTTACGCCGCCGCATTGCATGTCGAGCGGCTGGTCGGGGTCGGCGAACAGCGGGATCGTCTGACCGACCTTGAAGTCGCGCACGGTGCCGAGCGGCATGTCGCGTTCGCCCAGGACCACGTCCAGCGTCACGTCGACCTTGCGGACCTCCGACGCCATATGCACTTCCCAGATCGTGTCGCGGCCCAGCTTTTCGCCCATGAACCGCTGGTTGAGCAGATGGCGGACCGGCTCGATCGTCGCATAGGGCAGCAGGATGCTGAAACATCCGCCGCGCTCGTCCATGCTGACGCGGAAAGTGGCGACGGCGCAGACGTTGGTGGTGCCGGCAATCGCGACGAAGCGCGGGCTGCTCTCGACGCGCTCCAGCTCGATCGTGGTCGGGGTGATCGGTGCCATCGATGTCGACAGATCGCTCAGCACATGGCCCAGCATGCGCGAAACCAGGTCGGTTTCGATCGTCGTGAACCCGCGCCCGTCGATCATCACCTGCTCGCCACCGCCGCGCCGTCCGCCCAGCAGCGCGTCGACCACGGCATAGATCAGGCCTGAATCGACCGAGACCAGGCCGTAATTCTCCCACTCCTCGACGCGGAACACGCCGATCATCGCGGGGAGCATGATGTGGTTGAGATAGTCGCCAAAGCGGATCGAGGTCACTTCCTCAAGGCTGACGTCGATCGCGTCGGAGGTGAGGTTGCGCATCGAGGTCGCAAAGATGCGGACCATGCGGTCGAACACGACCTCCAGCATCGGCAGCCGCTCGCGGCTGATGACGTTGGATTCGATGACCGCGCGCAGGCCTTCCTTCGGCTGGCTGAACCCGCCGACCTGCCCAAACAGCGCGTCGATGCCTGCCTGATCGAGCAACGCTTCCGCGTCGGAATCGAACTTGGGCGGCTCGGGAAGCTCGAAATCGTCGAAATCGTCGCTCATTGCTGCACCAGATCCTGGATCAGAACATCCTTGACCGCGTCCGGACCCAGCGTCTGGGTGGCGCGGACCAGCAGCTCTTCCTTGACGCGATAGACTGCGCCCGACCCGTTCAGGTCCTCGGGGCGCAATTCGCGCAGGAATGGCTGATAGGCATCGATCAGCAGCGGCAGCTTGCCCTGCAGCTTCTCGACCGAGCTCGCCTTGCCGGGCACCAGCACGAAATGGACCTTCAGGAAGCGGGCCGCACCATCGGCGCTGCGCAGGTTCACGACCAGCGGGGGCACGTCGAGATAGGCAGCGCTCTTGCCGTCTTTGCCTTTCTCACCTTCGCCTTCGCCTTCGGCCTCCGGTTCGGCTTCGGTCTCCGCGTCGGCATGCTCGCCCTCGGCAGTTTTTGCCGCCGGCTTGTCCGATCCCATCAGGAAGAACGCCGCGCCGCCACCGCCGCCGCCCAGCACCAGCACGGCCGCGCCGATGATGATCATCAGCTTCTTCTTGCTGCCCTTGGGCTTGGCTGCCGCCTCGCCGTCCTTGGCCTCGACGATGATGTCGTCGCTCATGTCTCGCGTCCCAATCTCTTTGCCCATCCGCGACCGGACCGGCGGAATGTTCCTATTATAGGGGAGTGGGGCGGCAACATTTGCCTAGCCGCAAAAAACTTGGACGATTTTTTTCGGAGAGCGGTCGCGATGGATATCTCATCCTATGTGCTGCTGAGTCACAATCAGGCGCTGCGGCGTCGGCTCGACGTGAGCGCGAACAACATGGCCAATATCTCGACGGCCGGGTTCAAGCGCGAAGCGCCGGTGTTCCGCGAATATGTGGAGCAAAGCGGCGGCGGTGCGGACGCGCCGATCAAGACGACGTCGATGGTGCTCGATTATGGCGCGGTGCATGATCAGAGCGCAGGCGCGTTCATGGCGACCGGCAATCCGATCGACGTGATGATCGACGGCGCGGGCTACCTGACGGTCGAAACTCCGGAGGGCGGCACCGCCTATACGCGTGCGGGCTATCTGCGGGTCGGTGAAGACGGCACCTTGCAGACGGCGGGCGGTCTCACCCTGCTCGGCGAAGGTGGTCGCCCGATCACGATCCCGCCCGAACAGGCGGGACAGGTCAGCATCGGCAAGGACGGCACGGTCAGCGCGGGCGACGCGCAGGTCGGTCGCGTGGCGGTCACCGTGTTTGACGACGAGCGCATGGTCGATCCGCGCGGCGACGGCACCTTCAGCGGCACCGGCGGACGCGAACTCGCCGCCGCCGATACCAAGCTCAAGAGCGGCGGCGTCGAAGGATCCAACGTCCAGGCGATCGTCGAGACCACCAACATGGTCGAGATCCTGCGCGCCTATCAGACCAGCATGAAAATGTCCGAGTCCCTTGGCGACATGCGCAAGACCGCGATCGACAAGCTTGGCCGCTTCGGCTGACCCCCTTTCCACGGAGACTGACCCATGCGTACCCTCTCCATCGCCGGCACCGGGATGCTCGCGCAGCAGACGAATGTCGATGTGATCTCGAACAACATCGCGAACATGAACACGACCGGCTACAAGCGCCAGCGTGCCGAGTTTCAGGACCTGCTCTACCAGCAGGTGACCCGGCCGGGCGGCGCATCCGGCCCCGACAGCCGCGTGCCGACCGGCATTCAGATCGGCGCGGGCGTCAAGACCGGCGGCGTCTATCGCATCGCCACGCAAGGCGCGATGAGCCAGACCGACAATCGCTATGATCTGGCGATCCAGGGGCGCGGCTATTTCGCGGTAACGCTCCCGTCGGGTGAGACCGCCTATACCCGCGACGGTTCGTTCCAGCTGTCGGACCAGGGCGAACTGGTCAATGCCGACGGCTTCCCGGTCCAGCCGGGCATTACCATCCCCGCCGAAGCGGTGGACGTCACGGTCTCCAAGACCGGCGAGGTTCAGGTGATCCTCGCCGGCCAGCCCGAGCCGCAGAATGTCGGTCAGCTTCAGCTCGCGACCTTCATCAACGAAGCCGGGCTCGAGGCGCAGGGCGGCAACCTTTATCTGGAGACCGCCGCATCGGGGCAAGCGACGCTCGCCAATCCGGGCGAGCCGGGCTTCGGCACGCTGCAACAGGGCTTTGTCGAGGCGTCGAACGTCAACCCGGTCGCCGAAATCACCGCGCTGATCACCGCGCAGCGCGCCTATGAGATGAACAGCCGCGTCGTGAAGACCGCGGACGAAATGCTGGCGACGACCAGCCAGCTGCGCTGATGATCTACCGCATCGCCTTCATTGCCGCAGCGCTGGTTCCGGTCCCCGCACCGGCGCAGACGCCTGCACCCACCCGCGTCGGCCCCGAGCAGGTCGAGGTCGCCGTGCTCGCGCGCCCGGTCCAGCGCGGCGAGATCCTGTCCGCCGACGACTTCGTCTACGAAAAGCGTTCGCCCAATATGGGGCGCGGCGCGATCGAGGCGGACGCCGCCAAGGGGCTGGAGGCGGTGCGCCCGCTCTCGCCCGGATCGATCGTGCGGGTCAGCGACGTGATCACGCCGCGGTTGGTCCGCCGGGGCGAGCCGGTGCTGATCGCCTACAAGGTCGGCGCGCTCACAATCACCACCCAGGGCCGCGCCCTGGCCAGCGCGGGGGCGGGCGAACCGGTCCGCGTCGTCACCACCTCCACCCAGCGCACGCTCGACGGCTTCGTCGCGGGCAACGGGCTGGTCCGTATCCTGTATTGAGGGAGTTAACCCCATGAAGAAGATCATTCTTGCCGTCACCGCAGCGACCCTGGTTTCCGGCTGCGGTTCGGTCGAGCGCCTCGGCCGCATCGGCAAGGCGCCGAAGATGAGCGCGCCCGAAGAGATGGCTATGCCGGGCGGCGAGCGCTCGATCGGCAATCCCGGCTATCGCCCCGGCACCGTTGCACAGGCAGTGGCCAGTGCTCCGGCTCCGACTGGTGCCGTCCCGGTTCAGGCTCCGGCCGCCTCCGCTTCGCTGTTCCGCGCGGGTGCCGGTGCCTTCCTCAGCGATCAGCGTGCGACCCGCATGGGCGATATCCTGACGATCAAGATCAACATCGCGGACAAGGCCGAGGTCGGCAACAATACCTCGCGCAACCGCAGTGGCTCTGAAAACGCCGGTATCGCGTCGCTGCTCGGGCTCCAGAACCTGCTGCCCAAGTCGATCGACCCGACCAACCTCGCCAGCACCAATTCGAAATCGCAGTCGAGCGGCGGCGGCAATATCAGCCGCTCCGAAACGATCAACATGACCATGTCGGCGATCGTCACCAACGTCTTTCCCAACGGCAATCTCGGCATCCGGGGCCGTCAGGAAGTGCGCGTGAACAACGAGTTGCGCGAACTGGTGGTCAGCGGCGTGGTCCGCCCGCAGGATATCGGCCGCGACAATTCGGTGCGCCACAGCCAGATCGCCGAAGCGCGCATCAGCTATGGCGGCCGCGGCCAGCTGTCCGACGCGCAGCAGGCACGCTGGGGCCAGCAGATCTACGACGCGCTGTTCCCGTTCTGATCGGGCAGTCAACAGGATTGCCCGTCCCAGCCGGGGGGCCGTGGACGGGCAGCCCCTTTCCCAGCCGGGGGGCCGTGGAAAGGGAAGGGAAGCGCAGAAGCGCCGCCATTCCAAAGAGGGGGAGGGAGAAACCCTCCCCCTTTTTTGTTGCAGTTTGGAACGCGCGTTTCTCAGCGTCCGTCATGCTGAACTTGTTTCAGCATCCACCCTTCCGCCAGCGGCTCAGTCGCGTGTGAGGCGGGGCGGCGGTCGACCGGAGGTTCCGACCGCTAAGCGTCGCCGTTGCAATGCACAGAGACCAACGTACTCGTCGGCTCGTGATAAAGCACGTTGATGACCGCACAGCCCCCGTCCAAAACCCTAGGGACGTCGCTTGACGCGACCCAATAGGAATGACCACCTTTCCACGTGCTAGGCAGGCCTCCCATGTGCGCCACCAGGTAAGTCGCGTCAATATTGCCCTCGGCACCGCGCACGTAGAGGCGGACATATTGTCGAAGATCATGTTCTGGAGCCTGAGCCGCAACCTGCCGCTCAATGGTCTGCGCGAGCACATCGTTCGGCGACGATCGAGTTGAGCCATTCAGCATCTCGGCGTCTCCGCAACCGGTCAGCATAATGGCTGCCAAAAGCGCGAGGGAGACGCTCCATTTGCTCACGTGCCGGTCACCCCTCATCGCCTTCGCCATCACTCCGTCCGGCCTTCAGCGCCTCATGCCGGTCGATCGACTTCTGGATATGCCGCCGTGCCGCGCGCCGCGCCGCCGCGGGATCGCCCGCCTCGATCGCGGCATAGATCGCCTCATGGTCGCGGTTGATCATCCGGGCATAGCGCTGGTGCTTTTTCGGGTCGTTGCCCTGCAGATACAGCTTGCGCGAAGGGACGAGCCGCACGCCCAAAAACTGGGTGAAGCGCACGAAATAGGCATTGCCCGTCGCGCGCGCGATTGCCGCGTGGAACGCCGCGTCGGCGGCGACCGATCCCTCCGCCTCGGTGCTGGCATCCATCGCGGCCAGCGCAGCGCGGATGTCCTCCAGATCGGCCTCGGTCCGGCGCTGGGCGGCAAGGTCGGCCATCTCCGCCTCGAACCCCATGCGCATTTCGAGCAGGCGCAGCACATCGTCGATCGCGCTGACCTCGTCCGGCGTCACCTGGAACGCGCGATATTGCGCACCCTCGGCGACATAGGCCCCCGATCCGCGTCGCGAGACGAGCAGCCCGCGCGCGGCGAGCCGTGAATAGGCTTCGCGCACCACGGTCCGGCTGACCCCGAAACTCTCGGTAATCGCTTTCTCGGTCGGGAAGCGCGAGCCGGGCGGCATCTCTCCGCGTTCGATCTGTTCCTCGAACCGCTGGACGAGATCGTCGGCCAGCGATGCCGCCTTGGTCACCGTCATCACGGCACGGATAGCATTGCCCGTGGCCATGTGACTAGGGTTTGAAATCAGGCTGTTGCTGCTGGACATAGGCGTGCCAATCGGGTTCGCGCTTGAAATCGGGACCGCCGCTCCACGCCGCGCCGGCATAATAGACAAAGGGTTTGCCCGGCGTGACCCGGACGAGGATCAGGTAATTGTCGGCATCCTCGGCAAAGCCGACGAACGCCGCCGGATCGACCATCACCGCGCCGGCCATGGCGCCCTTGTCCGGCGCCTCCGGCCCCCACCAGATCAGTCGCGCCCGCTCGGCATCCTTGGTCACTTTGCCCAAAGCAGTGCCGGTCGCGCGCTTGGACAAGCCGACCGCAACGGTCAGCGGCTCGGCGCTGCTCGACGTGATCGTTGAGGTCATCCGGATGAAGTTGCTGCCCGGCACCAGCGCAAACTGCCGCGTCTCCGCCACGTTGCGCGCGGTATCGACCGGCCAGGCGGGATAGTCGACGCTGAACGCCGCGCGATCCGGCCCGGCGCTCGCGATGCGCGGGTTCACATAGTTGCGAGAGGTCCACAGCTTGTTGTCGTGCCAGATGCCAAGCCCGCCGACCCCGCGCCCGGTGCCGACATTGTAGAAATCGACGCCCTCACCCTGATCCTGATGCTGGTCGCCGGTGCGCAACTGGCGGTCCATGAACGGCCAGCGCACCCGCTTGCCCCATGCGTCGATACCGGAGGAGGAGGGCGGCTCGGCCGCCTCAAGCGGGCGCCCATAGATGCGGAACGCGATCCGGTCATTCTCGAACAACAGGTCACCGAAACGATAATCGGCGATCGACACCGCCGCACGCGCGGTCTGCTCTTCGGCCGAGGCCGGGCGCAATGGCTTGCGGTCCTGTGCCAACGCCAGTGGCGCGGCCAGCAGGGCAATCGCGCCAACCGCAATGGCGCCGCGACCTGTTCGCGCTTCGGGCATCCAATCTCCCTCGACTATTGTCTAGTTGTGTGACAACCTTATTGACAGCTCGACGTCAATTGGAAAGATTATGGCACCGGTGTCAACAGGAATGACGCGCCGGGTGATCAGGAGAGGGCGCGCGACCGCCACGTGCCGCGTTGCTGCCGGAAGGAAATGAGATGTCACTGATCCTGCTCGCCCTTGCGGGGGCGGCTCCCGCTCCAGCGGTTCCGACAGTGTCGCCAGCGGCAGTCGAGACACGCGCGCAGCTGCCCCGCCCGGACGCGATCCTTGCGCAAGTACGTCGCGTTGCCGACTGGCAGCTCGCCAACCGCACCAACTGGGCAACGATGCCCGCCGCGCGCAAGAGCGTGCAGAACCCGCGCGACTGGCAGCAGGCGACCTTCTGGATCGCGCTGACCGAGCTGGCCAAATATGATGCGCGCTACGCCCCGCCGCTGATGGAACTCGGGCGGGAGCAGGCGTGGAAACTCGGCGACAATCCCTTTCACGCCGACGATCAACTGATCGGACAGGCGTGGATCTGGGCCGCGCGCAACGGTGCGGGGCAGGAGGCGCTCGCGCCGACCATCGCCTATTTCGACCACGTCCTCGCCAACCGCCAGACCGGCAGCCTCGAATTCATCCCCGGTGCGCCGGGGGCGGGCTGGTCGAAATGTACGGACCGCTGGTGCTGGTGCGACGCGCTGTTCATGGCACCGCCCACCCTGCTTCAGCTCGCCCGCCAGACCGGGGACCAGCGCTATGCCGAGTTCGCGCATGAAGAGTTCAAGGCGACCACCGACTATCTCTACGACCCGGTCGAAAAGCTCTATTTCCGCGACAGCCGCTTCTTCGACACGCGCGATGCCAAGGGCCGCAAGCAATTCTGGAGCCGCGGCAACGGCTGGGTGATGGCCGGCATCGTCCGCATGCTCGACGCGATGCCGCGCAAGGATCCCAAACGCGCATATTATGAAGGGTTGTTCCGCGCCATGGCGGCAAGGCTGCTGACGCTGCAAAAGCCCGATGGATACTGGTCGCCCTCGCTGCTCGACACCGATCCAGGCACGCCGCCCGAAAGCAGCGGCACCGCATTCTACACCTATGCCTTTGCCTGGGGAATCGATGCCGGTCTCCTCGACCGCGCGACCTATCAGCCTGCGGCGATCCGCGGCTGGGACGCGATCGTCCGCGCGGTGCAGCCCGATGGCATGCTCGGCTGGGTCCAGCAGGTCGGCGACCGACCCGACAGCGTGTCGGCGAAGGAAACCCAATTCTATGGCGCGGGCGCCTTCCTGCTCGCCGGTACCGCGATGGCCGATCTCGCGCGGAAGGAGTATCGTTGATGCGTTCGTTGTTGCTGTTGGCACTCGCGGCCCCCGTCGCGGCCCAGGCCGCCCCCGCCGATCGCCGCGCCGATGCCCCGGCGGGTCCAGTCTATGCCGACAGCGTCGCGCCGATGGACGTGAGCGTCACGACGCGGCTGTCGCCCCAGCTCGAAAAGCTGGTCGAACAGCTGCTGCGCGATGGCAAGGCGACGAAGATCGACGGCGTTGCGGTGTTCGGCGGCGGCGACAAGTTCCTGCCAGGCAAGATCGCCGCAACCATGGCGCATCGCATCGTCGCGCTCGAACCCGGCGATCCCAGGCTCGATCAGCGACTGCGCGAATTTGCCGACATGGCCGACCTCACGCTCGCCAATGACAATGAGAGCTGGGGCCTCTATTACTACATCGCCGCACTGCACGACCTGCACGCACGCGGCTTGCTCGAACGCGCGGTGCGCCCCCAAACGCTCGCCACGCTCAAACAGCGGCTCGACTGGCGGCGCTTCGTCCGTCCGGACCTCAGCCTGATCAACCTGCCCAACAATTATTACGGCGTCGCCTTCTCGATCGCGCGCTTCCGCCACCTGCTCGGCTGGGAGGATGCCAGCGCGGGGGACCAGTTGCTCGCGCGGATGATCGACCATTATCGCAAATATTCGGGCGAATATGGCTTTGCCGACGAGACCGAGGGGAAGGGGCGGTTCGACCGCTATTCGGTGCTGCTGATCGGCGAGATCGCGCACCGCCTGCTCGAAACCGGCATGACGCCGAGCGACGAGGTCAAGGCGTGGCTGCGCAAGTCGGTCGACCTGCTGCTCCCGCGCTTCAACCTGCATGGCGAGGGGTTCGAGTACGGTCGCAGCATCGGCACCTATGGCGACACCGCCTTCCTCGAAGTGCTGACCGCCGCTGCGCTGCTCAAGGTGATGACCCCGGTCGAAGAGCGCATGGCCTATGCCTTTTCCAGCCGCGTCACCGCGCGCTACATGGATTTCTGGATCGATCCGGTCAGCGGATCGGTCGACCTGTGGGGCCGCACCTTATGGGGGCAGGGGCGGCGCACCGATGTCTATCGCGGCGAAGGGCGCATCCTGGGTGAGAATTTCAGTCTCGCGCGCCAGCACATCTACACCAACGCGATCTGGAACCGGCTCGGCTATCGCGGTCAGGCGCCCGGTCCGGGGTTTGCACGCTGGCTGGACACGCTGCCGCGCTCGACCATGACCTGGTTTGCGCGCGGCGTGCATGATCGCGGGCTTGTGACGATCCGCGACGGGAAGCGGATGATCTCGCTCCCGATCATCAACGGGGCGGAGGGGCAGCATATGAACAACCCCTATTTCCCGATTCCCTTCTCGCCCGGCATGCTCGCGGGCTCGGCGGACGCGACCTTCCCGCAGCTGTTGCCGCGCATCACACTCGCCAATGGCGACGTGCTGATGCCGCTGGCGTTCTTCAAGGATGTCCGCGTCACCCGGCGCGGCGCGGTGACCGATGTGCGCTGGCACCAGACCGCGCTCGACCGCATGGGCGGCAACGACGCACAGCTCGACACGCGCGTGTCGATCGAAACGCACTACCGCTTCTCACCGGGAAAGATCGAACGCCGCGACCGCATCGTTCCGGCTGAGGGCGTCAAAATCGCGCGGATCGACATGGAGTTTGCCAGCTTCTCGGAGAGCGCCGCAAAAGGCAGGTCCGGCATCCAGTTCGCGCGGGGCGCGGTGACACGCTTCGCCACCACGGGCTATGGCGCCTGCGATGCGCAACCCGCGACCGACCCGGTCTACCGGGCACCCACCGGACCCTTTGCCACTGTGGTCAAATGCGCGCGCGCAGGTCAGGGCATGCCATTGCGAACGCTGGAAACAGGTTGGGCTTTGTCATACAACTACGACTAACGGCTAGTTGACGACCATCGCACGAGTTGTCATACACATCGTAACCCGGAGCACCCGGCACCATGAACCTTCAGCAACTCGGCTGGGCCATCCCTCTCTCGGTCCTCGCCATCACCGCCGCCGCGGGGTCTTCACCCCCGGCGGCGGCCTTTTCATCCGCGCAGCACTGCACCGGCGTCGAGGGCTATGCCGCCGCGTTCGACGGTCGCCGCACCTTCACCCTGCGACCGGCCGAGCTGACCGCGATCAAGGCGGCCTTGCCGACCGATGCCAAGGCCAAGGCGGCGCTTGCCGACCTGCTCAAGCGCGCCGACGCGGCGCTCGCGCGCAAGTCGGGCAGCGTGCTCGACAAGAGCATGATCGCGCCGAGCGGGGACCGCCGCGACTATATCAGCCTCGCCCCCTATTGGTGGCCCGATCCCGCCAACCCCGCCGGCCCCTATATCCGCCGCGATGGCGAGGTGAATCCGGAGCGCAATACCGACCGCTTCGATCGCATGGCGCTGGGGCGGATGGCGAGCGACGCGGATGTGCTGGGGCTGGCCTATTACTACACGGGCGATCGCCGCTACGCCGACCAGCTGGCTGCGATCGTCCGCACATGGTTCCTCGATCCGGCAACGGCGATGAACCCCAACATGAACTATGCGCAGATGGTGCCGGGCCATTCGACCGGGCGACCCGAAGGCGTGCTCGACACTGCCGCGTTCATCGGCGTGATCGACGCCGTCGGTCTCGCCGGGCCGTCGGGTGCGCTGTCGGCGGACGAGGTCAAGGCACTCGAGGGCTGGTTCAGCCGCTATCTCGACTGGATGCTCTCCAGCGCCAATGGCAAGGGCGAGGGGGCCAAGAACAACAATCACGGCATCTGGTACGACGCACAGGTCAGCCGCTTCGCCCTGTTCGCCCGCCGCCCCGACTTGGCTCGCAAGATCGTCGCAGACTTTCCCGCCAGACGCATCGCGGCGCAGATCGAACCCAGCGGCGCGATGCCCGAGGAACTAAGTCGCACGCGCAGCTTCCACTATTCGATCTACGCGATCGACCCCGCCTATCACGTCGCCGACACCGCCGCGTGCCTGGGCGTCGACCTCTATGGCTGGAGCGACAGCAAAGGCCGCTCGCTCCGCGCCGCCACCAATTTCGTCGCCGGCTATCGCGACCGGGCGAAGGACTGGCCGCACAAGGAGCTGAAGTGGCCGACCGCGGACCTCGACGCCCTGCTGCTCCGCGCCGACGTGGCATGGCCCGGCGTGTGGCAGCGACGCGGCGAGGGCGATGTGGTGCTGCGCTATCGGGTGGAGTAGCGGCCCCGGCTTGCTCTGGTCGTCACCCCCGCTTTCGCGGGGTGACGGCTCAGTCCTTACCCCGCCGCGCGTCCCACCATGCGAGCCGCTCGGCGATGCGCTTCTCCGTCCCCCGATCGGTCGGGGTGTAGAAGGTCTGCGGCGTCATCTCTTCGGGCCAGTAATTGGCACCGCTGAACCCATCCTCCGCATCATGGTCATAGGCATAGCCCTTGCCATAGCCGATCTCCTTCATCAGCTTGGTCGGCGCATTGAGGATGTTCTGCGGCGGCATCAGCGATCCCGTCTCCTTCGCCGACCGCCACGCCGCCTTCATCGCCATATAGGCGGCGTTCGACTTGGGCGCGGTCGCGCAATAGAGGCACGCCTGCACGATCGCGAGTTCGCCCTCGGGGGACCCCAGAAACTCGTAGCTGTCCTTGGCGGCCAGGCACTGGACCAACGCCTGCGGGTCGGCCAGGCCGATATCCTCGCTCGCAAACCGCACCAGCCGCCGCAGCACGTACAGCGGCTCCTCGCCCGCCACCAGCATCCGCGCGAGGTAATAGAGCGCCGCCTGCGGATCGCTCCCGCGCAGCGATTTGTGCAGCGCGGAGATGAGGTTGTAATGCCCCTCGCGGTCCTTGTCGTACACGGCCACCCGGCGCTGCAGGAACGCCGACAGTCCCGCCGGATCGAGCGGCGCGTCGAAGCTGACCGAGTAAAGCGTCTCCGCCTGATTGAGCAGGAACCGCCCGTCACCATCCGCGCTCGCCACCAGCGCATCGCGCGCCTCGGGGGTGAGGGGCAGGGGGCGGCCTTCGATCGCCTCGGCACGGTCGAGCAACTGGCTCAGCGCCGGATGGTCCAGCCGCCGCAGGATCAGCACCTGCGCGCGACTGAGCAACGCTGCGTTGAGTTCGAAGCTAGGATTCTCGGTCGTCGCGCCGACCAATGTCACCGTGCCATCCTCGACGAACGGCAGAAACCCGTCCTGCTGCGCGCGATTGAAGCGGTGGATCTCGTCCACGAACAACAAGGTGCGCTGGCCGATCCGCGCGTGTTCCTTCGCCTCCGCGAACACCTTTTTGAGGTCAGCGACACCCGAAAACACCGCGCTGATCGCGACGAAGCGTAGCCCCACCGCATCGGCCAGCAGCCGCGCGGTCGTCGTCTTGCCCGTCCCCGGCGGTCCCCACAGGATGATCGACGACAGCTTCCCCGCCGCCACCATCCGCCCGATCGCGCCTTCAGGCCCGGTCAGATGTTCCTGCCCGACCACCTCGTCCAGCCGCGCCGGACGCAGCCGATCCGCCAGCGGCGCGGAGGCGGAAAGTTCGGAAGGGGAGGCGGCGGGTGCGGTCCCGCCGAACAGGTCAGCCATGGCGACGATATAGGAATTACGCGCCGCAACGCGAAGGGGCTTGTCAAAATGCGTTCAAGATATATCTTAAACGCATCAAGACTCGAATTTTAAGGATATGAAATGTTTCGAGGACATCATCGCGGCCACGGGCCGCACGGCATGCACGCCAGCCGCGGTCGCCGCCAATGGGGACCGTTCACCGTCGAATGGGACATCAACGCCGAAGCGACCGGCGGTCGCGGCGGAGGTCGCGGGCGACGCCGCATCTTCACAGGGGACGAGCTGCGCCTCGTCCTGCTCGCGCTGATCGCCGATCAGCCGCGCCACGGCTATGACCTGATCCGCGAGATCGAGGAGCGGACCGGCGGCGCCTATGTCCCCAGCCCGGGCGTGGTCTATCCGACGCTGACCCTGCTCGCCGACATGGATCATATCGCCGAACAGGCCACCGAGGGTGTGAAGAAGCTCTACGCGATCACCGCGACCGGCCAGGCGCATCTCGATGAAAACGCCGAACAGGTGACGCTGCTGATGGGCCGTCTCGCCGAACTCGGCACCCAGCGCGAACAGAGCGGACGCAGTCCGGTGCGCCGCGCCATGGGCAACCTCAAAATGGCGGTGATGCAGCGGCTGAGCGACGGCGAGGCCGATCAGGAAACCGTCAACGCGATCGTCGACATCATCGACGCCGCCGCGCGCAAGGTGGAGCGCCTTTGATGACCGCAACCGCAACCGGCTTTGCCGCGACCGACAAGGCGTCGCGCTACCTGCAACAGCTGTGCAAGCATTGGGAGCATAACCTCAAGGTCGACTACACCGCCGACCACGGAACGATCGTGTTCCCGAAGGACGCGCGCGGCGCGAACTGGCCCGGCGACGGGCTGGTCACGCTCGACGCCAAACCCGACGGCATCGCGATCCGCATCGACGCCAGCGCACCTGAACAGGCCGAAGGGCTGAAAGGCGCGATCGAACGCCATCTCGACCGCTTCGCGTTCCGCGAGGACGGGCTGAAGTACGATTGGTCCTAAGTCCCCCTCCCGCTCGCGGGAGGGGCTAGGGGAGGGCCTGTCAACACGCAACGCGGCCCGAATGGACAAGGCTTGTAATCCTCCCCCGCCAGGGGGAGGTGGCAGCGCAGCTGACGGAGGGGGAGGACGGCGATGTCCTCAAGCCTGAAGCCGTGACCCTTCCTCCCCCTCCGCCGCCTTCGGCGACACCTCCCCCTTGCGGGGGAGGATTGGTGGGATTCACCGCCCCGCCATCACCTCAAGATACGCATCCAGCACCGCCTGATTGACCTGCGGCCACACCTGCGCCTGCATCCGCTGGTGCCCGAGCGCCCCGAACCGCGCGCGCATCTCGGCGTCGCGCGCCAGCCGCTCGATCGCGTCGGCATAGGCGGTGACGTCGCGCGGCGGGACCAGAAAACCGGTCTCGCCCTCGACCACCAGGTCCATCGCCCCGGTCGCGCGCGCCGCGACCACCGGTACCCCGCACGCCATCGCTTCCGACGTCACATTACCGAACGTTTCGGTCACCGACGGGTTGAAGAACACATCCATCGACGCGACCGCGCGGCCGAGCGCATCGCCCGACTGGAACCCGGTAAAGATCGCCTCGGGCACCTGCCCCGCGAACCACTCCCGCGCCGGGCCTTCGCCGACCACCAGCACCTTGTGCGGCACCCCGCGCCGGGTCAGCTCGCGCGCGACCTCGGCAAAGATGTCGAGCCCCTTTTCGAGCACCAGCCGCCCGAGAAACCCGATTGCCGGCACATCGTCGGCGATCCCCAACTCCCGCCGCCACGCGAGGTCGCGCCGCTGCGGATTGAACCGCGCATGATCCACCCCGCGCGACCAGATGCCGACCGGCGTGGTCACGCCCCAGCTCTGGATCAGATCGGCGATCGAATTGCCCGGCACCATCACCCGGTCGAACTTGTTGTAAAAGCGCGTCAGTCGCCGGATCAGCCACGGCTCGATGAACCCCAGCCCGTAATAACGCGGATAGGTCTCGAACCGCGTATGCAGCGACGCCACCGCCGGAAGCCCGTTCTTGCGCGCCCAGGCGACCGCGGCATGGCCCAGAAATTCCGGAGCGGAGACATGCACCAGGTTCGGCTTGAATGCCTCCAGATCCTCCCGCGGCGCACGCGGCAGGCCCAGCGCAACCTTATACTCCCCCCGCCCGCCGGGGACAGGCAGCGCCGGCACGCTGACCAGATCGCCCTCGGGCGCGAAGGCCGGCTTCTCGACGGTCGGCGAATAGACGCGCACCTGCACGTCCGCGTCCAGCAAATGGCGCACCAGCTTGTTCAGCGCCTGGTTCGCGCCATCGCGCACATAGTTATAGTTGCCGCTGAACAGCGCCACGCGAAGATCGGTCGGAGTCATCGGCGCGCCCATAGCGATCCGATTACGGCGTTACTATGTCGCAGTCGATGTTTGATCCGGCTGCGCCGGATGGCGGCACCGGCCCGCTCCCCCACGGGGTCCCCGCAAAGTACTACTTTGCGGGGCTACCCGCACCCGGCCACCCAACGACAGTGTATTCTGTGGGTGGCCGGGTTGGGGGAGCGGGCCGGTGCCGCAACCCAACAAGGAGTCCCCGATGGCCGATCTGTCCGCCTTTCCGATCACCACCCGCTGGCCGGCCCACCACCCGGACCGCATCCAGCTCTATTCCCTCAATACCCCCAATGGTGTGAAGGCGGGGGTCATGCTCGAGGAGACCGGGCTGCCCTATGAGGCGCATCTGATCGACATCGGCGCGGACGACCAGAAGACGTCCGAATTTCTCAACCTCAATCCCAACGGCAAGATCCCCGCGATCCTGGACCCCGACGGCCCGAACGGCCGCCCGCTCGCCTTGTTCGAAAGCGGCGCGATCCTGCTCTACCTCGCCGACAAGACCGGCAAGTTCCTCGATCCGGCGCAGCGCTATGAAACGATCGGCTGGGTAATGTGGCAGATGGGCGGGCTAGGCCCGATGTTCGGCCAGCTCGGCTATTTCCACAAATTCGCCGGGCGCGAGATCGCCGACAAGCGCCCGCTCGACCGCTACGTCGCCGAATCCAAACGCCTCCTCGGCGTGCTCGACACGCAGTTGAAGGGCCGCGACTGGATCATGGGAGACTATTCAATCGCCGACATCGCCTCGCTCGGCTGGGTCCGCAACCTGATCGGCTTTTACGAGGCGCGCGATTTGGTCGGCTTCGATGCCTTCGCCAACGTCGCGGCGTGGCTCGACCGCGGCCTGGCCCGCCCGGCGGTTCAGCGCGGGCTGCTCGTCACCGCGAAAGGGTGATACGGCGCAATTCATTGCGCATTCACCACCGAAACGAATAATGCATCTGTCGCCCTGAGACGGTCGGCCTGTTCCGCGTGCTACACCGTTTCAGGGAGGGTTTCGATGTCCGTTCTCGCACTGTCGCTCGCCGCACTGCTGCTGCCCGCCGCGATGCAGACCGACCGCCCGTCCGGCGGGGCAACGGGGGATGAAAAGGCCAACCACAACACCGCGCGCTCGAACAAATCGACCATCGCTGCACCGGATGGTCCCGCCGTCAAGACGGGTGATGCCACGGCAAACCACAACACCGCCCGGTCGAGCCGGAACAAGGGCGGCCGCGGCCCAGCCCCGGCCAGCGGTGGAACGCAGCCAACCACGCCCGCGCCGGAAAGCACCTCCACGCCGCAGTGACCGACGCGCCTTTCTAAACGCATATTCCCTTTTCGTTCCGCTCGGGTTAGGCACGCATTATGGCCAAACCCAAGAAGCGCTACGTCTGTCAGTCCTGCGGCTCGGTAACGTCGCAATGGGCGGGGCAATGCGCCGATTGCGGCGAGTGGAACACGCTGGTGGAGGATGCCGGCGCGGTCGTCACGCCGTTTCAGGCGAAGCATAATCTGCAGGGCGGCGGGCGGATGATCCTGATGTCGGGGCTCGACGCCGACGTCCCGTTGCCCGCGCGGATGGGCACCGGCATATCCGAGCTCGACCGCGCGCTGGGCGGCGGCTTTGTCGAGGCGTCGGCGACGCTGATCGGCGGCGATCCCGGTATCGGCAAGTCGACCTTGCTGCTGCAGGCGGCGGCAAAGATGGCGCTGGCGGGCAAGAGCGTCGCCTATGTCTCGGGCGAGGAAGCGGCGGATCAGGTTCGCCTCCGCGCGCGTCGCCTCGGCCTTGGCAATGCCCCGGTCCAGCTCGCCTCGGCGACCAGCGTGCGCGACATCCTCACCACGCTGGGCGGCGCGACCCCGCCCGATCTGCTCATCATCGATTCGATCCAGACGATGCACAGCGACCTGATCGAGGGCGCGCCCGGCACGGTCAGTCAGGTGCGCGCATCGTCACAGGAACTGATCCGCTTCGCCAAGGAACGCGGCACCGCGCTCGTGCTGGTCGGCCATGTCACCAAGGATGGCAGCCTCGCCGGCCCGCGCGTGCTCGAACATATGGTCGACACCGTGCTGGCGTTCGAGGGGGAGCGCAGCCACCAGTATCGCATCCTGCGCGCGGTCAAGAACCGCTTCGGCGGCACCGACGAGATCGGGGTGTTCGCGATGCAGACCGAGGGGCTGACCGAAGTCGGCAACCCGTCCTCGCTGTTCCTCACCAGCCGCGATGAAAGCGTCAGCGGCACCGTCGTCTTCCCCGCGCTGGAGGGTACGCGCCCGGTGCTGGTCGAGATTCAGGCACTGGTCGTCCGCCTCGCCAGCGGCGCGACCCCGCGCCGCGCGGTGGTCGGCTGGGACAGCGGCCGCCTTGCGATGATCCTCGCGGTGCTGGAGGCACGCTGCGGCCTCAGTTTCGCGACCAGCGAAGTCTATCTCAACATCGCCGGCGGCTATCGCGTGCAGGACCCGGCGGCGGACATGGCAGTCGCAGCGGCGCTGATCTCTGCTTTGTCCGAACGCCCGGTGGCGACCGATATGGTCGCGTTCGGCGAAATCGCACTATCTGGGGAGGTCCGCCCGGTCGCGCACGGCGCGCTGCGGCTCAAGGAAGCGGGCAAGCTCGGTTTCACCCGAGCGCTCGTTCCTTCGGCTCAGCCGAAGGAAGGCAGCGTCGCGCTAACCGGCTTCCGCAACCTCGCCGGCTTTGTCGACCATATGCTCGGGCGCTGAGCGCTTCCGCCGCCGCGCGAGCAAGTGCCGTGCGGGATCGAGCACTGCCAGGACGACGATCGTCGCGGCAACATCGGCCAGCCAGTCGTCCAGCGCCGCCGTCCGCCCCAGCGCGGGCAACATCTGGGTCAGCTCGATCAGCGCCCCGAACAGCGCAAAGGCCAGCAGCAAGATCAGCGCCCGCGCACGCGGATAGGCGAGCCGCGCCAGTCCGGTCAGTACGACGAACGCGATGATATGCTGCACCTTGTCCCCCGGCTCTCCGGGCAATGCCGGCGGCTTGGGCAACACGGCCATCACGAAAGCGAAGATGAGCGTCGCCCAAAAGGCGATCACGAAGAAACGACGAACCAGGGTCATGTGGCTTGAGATAGGGCGCGCGCCGCCGTTATCCAAAGCCGATCTGCCCGTCACACGCTCCGCTTCACCGGCGGCCGCCGCGTGCGCCATGCGGCGAGCATGCCCGACGCCGCGATGATCGCCATGCCGGTCAGGCTCCAGCGATCCGGGATATGCGCAAAGATCAGCCAGCCAAGCAGCGCCACGAACAGCAATTGCAGATAGTTGAGCGACGCCAGCACCGATGCCGGCGTATCGCGATAGGCCGCGGTAAACAGGAAATGGCCCAGACCGCCATAGACGCCCAGGCTGAGCAACAGCAGCAGGTCGAACCCGCCGGGCATCCGATCCGGGATGAACCAAGGTGCCATCGCGCCAAAGATCACCGTCCCGGTCAGCGTGGTGTAGAACAGCATCGCGATCGTGCTCTCGGTCCGCGCCAGGCTGCGCGACAACAGCTGGTAGATGCTCGTGGTCACCATCCCGACCCCGGCGAGCAGCACGCCGACCGGATCGAGCCCGCCCCCGGGCCGGACGATGAACAGCACGCCGATGAAGCCTAGCGCTGCCGCACCGATCCCGGCCATGCCGACCTTCTCGCCAAGCAGTGGCCCGGCCGCGAGGATCACGACGACGGGGGCAAAGAACAAGATCGCGCTGGTCTCCGCCACCGGCATCCGCTGCAGCGCAAGGCCGATCGACAGCGAGCCGATCGACAGCGCCAGCCCGCGCGCGATCACCCATCCGGTGCGCTGCGTGCGTAGCGTCTCGGGACCACGGCGCGGCGCAAGCAGCGCGGTCATCAGCACCAGATTGCCCGCATAGCGGATCGCGACGATCATCGGCACGTCGTACCGCGCCGCCAGATATTTGACGGTGACGTCGAGGCACGCGAACAGCAACAGCCCGAACATGAAGAGCGAAGCGCCACGGAGCGGGTGATGGGCAGTCATGCGGGGCTCCCGATGGCAGTGCGAAGCGGCCATGCGCACAAATCGGGGCTTCGACAAGCCGCGCGTCGCGGCTATGAGGCGGGCAGGGCGGGGAGGCGCGCGATGGGACTGACGGCAATCGACATCTTGGTGCTACTGGGTGTGGGCGCGGCGGCGATCACCGGCGCGATGCGCGGCTTCGTCACCGAAGTGCTGTCGTTGATGGCGTGGCTGCTCGTCGTCGCTGCGATCCGCTTTCTCCATACCCCCGTCGCCGCCGCGCTGGCCGAACCGGTCGGAACGGTGCAGGGCGCGGCGGTGCTTGCCTTCGCGCTGCTCGGCGGCATCGCCTATTTCGGCGGGCGGATCGTCGCCAATGCGATCGGGTCGCGCACCCGCTCGGGGTTTCTCGGTCCTGTCGACCGCGCGCTGGGCCTTGGCTTCGGCGCGATCAAGGGGCTGATCCTCGCCAGCCTCGCCTTCCTTGTCGTCGCACTCGCGGTCGATACGGTCAGCGGCGGCCCGGCCCAGCGTCCCGAATGGATGACCGCCGGCCGTACCTATCCGCTGCTCAACGCGACTAGCGCCAGCATCGCCGAATTTGTCGACCGCCGCCGTCGCGGCGAACCGGTATTCGGCAACGAAACCGACGCCGATGCGCTTGCGAACGGGTCGGAGCAGGTTACATCGGAGCCATGACGGCTCCGCTCTATAACACCGAAATCCTGCGGCTCGCCGCCAGCATCCCGCATCATCAGCGCCTGCCCAACCCGATGGCGAGTGTCGAGAAACGCTCACCCGTGTGCGGCAGTCGCGTGACCGTCGATGTCGATCTCGACGGATCGGGCCGCGTCGCTGCGCTTGGCATGCAGGTCCGTGCCTGTGCGCTGGGACAGGCCGCAGCATCACTGATGGGCGCCCACGCGATCGGTCGCACCCCCGCCGAACTCGACGCCACCCGCGCCGCACTGACCCGCTGGCTGGCGGGGGAGGGCGACACGCCGCCCGACTGGCCCGGCCTCGACATCTTCACCCCCGCACTCCCGCACAGCGCGCGCCATCCCTCGATCCGCCTCGCGTTTGAGGCTGTGGCCGAAGCCGCCGCGCACGCCAGCACCGAAAAGGCCGCCTGATGGATCACGGTGCCGCGCATAGTTTCGTCGCCGAAAGCGCCCCGCTGCTCGGCTTCGCGCTGCTGTTCGTCCTGATCTTCCGCCGCATGGGGCTGGGCGCCACGCTGGGCTATCTCGTCGCTGGCGCGCTGGTCGGGCCGCAAGTCCTGGGTCTGGTCGGCGGCGCGGAGAGCAAGATGGGCATCGCCGAATTCGGCATCGCCCTGCTGCTGTTCCTCGTTGGCCTCGAACTCAGCCCGTCGCGGCTGTGGCGGATGAAGCGCGACATCTTCGGCTTCGGCCTGCTTCAGGTCGTGCTGTGCGGCATCGCACTCAGCCTCGTGATCGGCTTCGGCGCGAATTTCTCGCTCTCCGCCGCACTCGCGCTCGGCCTCCCGCTCGCTCTGTCCTCGACCGCGCAGGTGCTCCCGATGCTGCAAAGCGCCGGCCGCCTGCGCACTCCGTTCGGCGAACGCGCCTTCTCCACGCTGTTATTCCAGGACATCTCGATCGTCCCCCTGATCACGATTATCGCAATCCTCAGCCGCAATCCGGCGGACGCGGAGGGGCCTCCGGGCTGGCTGCTCGCGATCTACACCGTCGCTGCGATCACCGGGCTGGTGCTGGCCGGCCGTTACCTGCTCCGCCCGCTGTTCAAGCTGATCGGCAATTGGGGCGAGCGCGAATTGTTCGTGTTCGCCGGCCTGTTCACCGTCGTCGGTGCCGCCGCGCTGATGCAGTCGATCGGCCTGTCCACCGCACTCGGCGCATTCATCGCGGGCGTGATGCTCGCCGACAGCCCGTACCGGCACGAGCTGGAGGCGGATATCGAACCCTTCCGCTCGATCCTGCTTGGCCTGTTCTTCCTCTCGGTTGGCATGATGCTCGACCTCAGCGCCATCGCCGAACGTCCGGTCTTCGTGCTCGGCATGGCCGCAGCGCTGATCGCGACCAAGACCATCGTCATCACTGGCCTCGCCATGGCGTTCCGCATGCCGTGGCGGCAGGCGCTGGGCCTCGGCATGCTACTCAGCCAGGGCGGCGAGTTCGGCTTCGTCCTGTTCGCGCAGGCACAAAACGCCCTGCTGATCGCCCCCGAAGCGGTCAGCGTGTTCAGCGCGGTCGTCACCCTGTCGATGGCCACCACCCCGTTCCTGATGATGTTCACCCAGCGCTTCCGTGCCGACGCGGTCGAGGCTCAGGGTGAGCGCGAAGGGCCGGTGTCGGACGGATCGAACGCGCTGATCGTCGGCTATGGCCGCTTCGGCCAGACGGTCGGCCAGATGCTGAATGCGCAGGGCATTGGCGTGACGCTGATCGACACCGATATCGAGATGATCGACATCGCCGGCCAGTTCGGGGCGAAGGTCTATTATGGCGACGGCACCCGCATCGACATGCTGCGTCAGGCGGGCGCGGCCGAGGCGCAGCTGATCCTGTTCTGCCTCGACGGCGATAAGATCGAGCCCGAGCTGGTCGAGGCGGTCCACGAATCCTTCCCCCAGGCATCGATCTTCGTGCGCGCCTATGACCGCCGCGCACTGCTCAAGCTCAAGGCCACCCCGGCGGCCGGCGTGGTGCGCGAAGTGCTCGAATCCGCAATCGTCATGGCGCGCAAGGCGATGGCTGCGGTCGGCGTCGATATCGAGGAGATCGAGCGCACCGAAGATCTCTA
The DNA here is from genome assembly GCF_030145815.1 of Sphingomonas sp. Classification (GTDB taxonomy): domain Bacteria; phylum Pseudomonadota; class Alphaproteobacteria; order Sphingomonadales; family Sphingomonadaceae; genus Sphingomonas. The sequence goes on along the minus strand of NZ_JAIXHL010000002.1, from coordinate 22,189 downwards.
CCGCCGCCGCGACCGTGAACGGCTGCGCATCCAGCACGAAGCCGGCAGCCTGATCGCCGCGCGGGAGGCGATCATCGGCGACCCCGACCTCGACTGGCGCCCCGGCCGGCGCGACGCGCCCGATCCGCTGGAGCCGAAACCTGCCACCGGGAGCGAGTGCGGATGAACGCGCTGGTCGTCCTCGCCGCGCTGTCCGGCGCGATTGCTGTCGGCGCCGGTGCATTCGGCGCGCATGGGGCGGAGGGCAAGGCGGCGGAGTGGCTCCGCACCGGCGCAACCTATCAGCTGATCCATGTCGTCGCCGCGCTGGTCGCGGTGCAGATGGGCGCACGCAGCGCGGGCTGGCTGTTCGTCGCCGGGGCCGCGATCTTTGCCTTCACGCTCTACGCCATGGCATTCGGCGCCCCGCGCTGGCTCGGCGCGATCACCCCGATCGGCGGCACCGCGCTGATCATCGGCTGGCTGTGGCTGGCATGGCACGCTTTGGGTCGCAACGGGCAGTGACCAATACCCGCCGGAAATGGCTAGTTGCGGCTTTGACAGGTGCCGCGATGACGCTGGCGCCTTGGCTAGGCTTCCTCTCGCCTCACCCTACCGTTTATCTCATGCTATTCGCTTTGGGCGCGGGGGTCGCGACGCCATTGGTGCTCCTCCGCGCGCCCATTGAACGCGTTGCGGGCGCGGGGCTGTCGCTGATCGGCCTGTTGCCTGCCCTTTTTCTCAGTGAGGTTCTGGCACATCTGACCTTTGGCGGGTGCCTGCAATAGAATGCGCACGCGGCTGAGCGTCTGTCGGCGCAAGCGCAGGTTCGCGGATGAGGGTGAGGCAATGGCCGTCGCACTCGCAGCGACCATCACCCTGCGCCCCTATCGCTGCGACCGCTGTTTCGGCTTTCACCTGACCGGGCGAACCAAGGGCAAGCGGAGCCTGTAGCGGCACGGGTGCGTCGATTCTCAATCCTCCCCGGAACGGGGAGGGGGACCAGCGAAGCTGGTGGAGGGGGCCCGAGGCAAGGGATTCCGTTGCCTCGGGCCCCCTCCGTCAGCGCTGCGCGCTGCCACCTCCCCGTTCCGGGGAGGATTGTTCAGCCCGCCGCCCGCAACTCCGCCGCCGCACCCCGGATCGCCGCCAATGGCTGCGGCCGCCCCAGCAGATACCCCTGGATCAGGTCGATCCCCAGCGCACGCAGCACCGCCAGTTCATCCTCACGCTCGACCCCTTCGGCGATCAACCGGCTGCCGGTATCGCGAGCGAACATCATGAGCCCGGCGGCCAGCGCGCGGCGGCCCGGATCATGCTGGATATCCTCGATCAGGAAGCGGTCGAGCTTCACCAGATCGGGGCGCATCTGGATGATCTGTTGCAGCCCGCTATAGCCGGACCCCGCGTCGTCGACCGCGATCTTGAGCCCATCGGCGCGCAGCGGCGCAAGCCGGTCGAGCAGCGTGCACACATCCGAAACCCGGTCATGCTCGGTGACTTCCAGCACCACGCGGTCCAGCGGCGCCCGGCGCAGGATCGGGAGCAGATCGGACGACATCGCCGTCGCGGGGCTGGCATTGACCGACAGATAGGCATGGTCAGGAAGCTGCGACAGCCCCTGCAGCGCGCGGTCGATCGCGAACAGCTCGAACGCCTCGCCCATGCCGACCAACGCCGCCTGGGTGAACCATTTGTCCGGCGAGCGATACGGTTCGACCGTGATCCGTGCCAGCGCTTCATAGCCCGCTGGCCGCCCTTGGGAGAGGCTGAAGATCGGCTGATAGTGAATGTCCATCAGCCCTTCGGCCATCACCTGCTCGATCGCGCTGCGCGATGCGGCCGCTTCTTCACGATTGCCCAGATCGCGCTCGATCTCGAACGCGGCCAAGTCGGCAAAGGCGCGCATCATGCCCAGGTCGCGCGGGTTCAGCGTGGGACTCGCAAAGGGACCAAGGCAGCAGAACATGCCATAGGTCCGCCCGTCCGACAGGCGGATCGGCACGCTGACATGCGCGCCGATCGGCACCGCCGCCGTGATCGGCATGCCAGCGGCAATCGGTTCGGCGGCAGTATCGGGGATCAGCTCGGGCAGCCGCCCGGCCAGGATGTGGCGGCAATAGACATCGTCGAGCGAATGGACATCGCCCGCCTTGGCGAGGTGCTCCAGCCCCGGCGCGTCCACCACGCGAAACACCGAATCATTCCCGACGAATTCGGAAACATAGGCGACCTGCAGGCCCAGATGCGCGCGCACCGCCTGCAACGCGCGGGCGATAATCGCGTCCGAACTGCCATTGCTACTCGCGGAGGAAATGATCTCGCGCAGCGCCGTCGCGCCCAGCGTTTCGCCGTCCACCGTCATCTCGCCTCCACCCCGTCGAACCATCACATGCGTAATTCTACAGGGTGGAGTGTGAAGATTCGGTCAGCGCGCCTCCAAAATCCGCTTCACTGCGCCGACCGTTACGGGATGATACCCCGGCTTGGCCTTCGCAAAGATGCGCTCGGCAATCGGCGTCCCCCAATCGCCCTGTGCCTTCAGCCCGCGATAGAGCGGCGTGACCAGCAGGTTGCGGCCGACGCGCGTCAGATACTCCTCCAGCGCCGGGGTCACCGGTTCATAGCGGTTGGCAATCGCCAGATCGAACCATGCGGACTGGACATAGGCGTTCTTCGATCCGGTCAGCTTGAGCGCCGCGTCCAGCTCGGCCAGCCGCGCCGCGCTCTGCTGGCGGGGCAGGCCACCCAGCAACCGCTGCCACTGCTGGGTCTGCCATCCCGCCGTGTCGATCGCCGATGCCGGCCCGCCCGCATTGAACGCCGCCAGCTGCGCATCGACCTTCGCCAGCGTATCCGACTTCACCTGCACCGCGTTCGACGGCACACCCGGCTGATACACCCAGCGGTCGAGCTGCAGCTTGGCCTCCAGCGCCTTGTCGCCCTTGATCAGGTGCGTGCGGATATCCGCCAGGAATCCCGCGCTGGTCTGCGGCTGGAAGGCGTGGCGGTCGAAATAGCCGCGCAGATAGGTATCGAACCGCTTGCGCCCGACCGCGTATTCGATCGTGCGCAGGAAGGTGCTGCCCTTCAGATAATCCAGTTGCCCCGCGCTGTCGCCCGGCTCACCATGCAGCCGCGTGGACGGCGCGCTATCGCCGCCGGCATTCTTCACGTCGCGGAGCATCCCGGCATAATCCAGGTCGGAATAGATCGCCGCGCGCTCCTTGCCGTATAGCGCCTCCATGATCCGGTTTTCGAAATAGGTCGTGAACCCTTCGTTCAACCAGCCATCGGCCCAGGTCGCGTTGGTGACCAGATTGCCCGACCAGCTATGCGCCAGCTCATGCGCCAGCACATCGGTGTTCGACCGGTCGCCGGTGATGATCGTCGGGGTGAAGAAGGTGAGGTTGGGGTTCTCCATCCCGCCATAGGGGAAGGACGGCGGCAGGACGAGCATGTCGTAGCGGCCCCAGCGATAGGGACCGTAGAGTGCCTGCGCCGCGTCGATCATCTTCTCGACATCGGCAAATTCCGACACAGCGGCGTCGATCATCCCCGCCTCGGCCCATACGCCACTGCGCGGCCCGATTTCCTTGAACTTGAGGTCGCCGATCGCGATCGCGATCAGATAGGGCGGGACCGGATTGTCCATCTTGAAGCGGAACGTGCGGCGTCCCTGCGGCGCGGGCGTGCCGGTCGCGCCGTCGATCATCTGCGCGCTCATCACCGGCACGAAGCCCTCGGGCACCGTCACCGTCGCGGCCCAGGTCTGGCGAATGCCGGGGCTGTCCTGCGTCGGGATCCAGCTGCGGTTGTTGATCGCCTGCCCCTGGCTGAACAGGAAGGGCAGGGTCTTGCTCTGCGTCTGCGCCGGGGTCAGCCATTGCAGCGCGCGGGCACCGGGTTTTGAGCGATAGACGATGCGGATGCGCTTCGCCCCGTTCAGTTCGATCGTCAGCGGCGCGCCGAGCTGCGGATCGCTCGGCCCGACCTTGTGCGCCAGCTTCACGCCGCGTTCGTCGCTGACCACCGCGATCTCGAGGTCGAGCGTGTCGAGCACGATCTCTTTCGCCCCCTTCGCCGCCAGCACGTCGAGCGTGGCCACGCCGCCGATCGTCTTGCTGTCGAAGTCGACCTTCAGCTCGAGGTCGACATGCGTCACCCGCGCCTCGGCCGGGCGGGCATAGGTCCACACGTCCTTCGCCTCGGGCGTGGTCAGGACGGGCGCCACCTTGGCAGTCTGGGCGTGGGCGAGCGCGGGGGCGGCGGAGGCGAGCAGCAGGGCTGCGAGGGTCAGGATACGCATGGTAGCAACTGCTACGATTTCAGCGGGTTGGGCACAAGCGCGGTCCTGATGCGTTGAGGCAATATCCAGCAAAATCGAGGAGAGACCCGATGCACACCACCATCGACAGCCCCAACCGCCTGATCGCTTCCGACCGGGTCGAAGGCACCAGCGTCTATGACGCCAGCGGCGAAAAGCTCGGCCATGTCGAGCGCTTCATGGTCGACAAGGTCTCGGGCCGCGCCGAATATGCCGTGATGGCGTTCGGCGGCATTCTGGGCATTGGCCACCGCCACTATCCGGTGCCATGGCAGGCGCTGACCTATGACACCGACAAGGACGGCTATGTCGTGTCGCTCAGCCGCGAAAAGCTCGAAAACGCGCCGAACTACGATCGCGAGGGTGACGAACCGACCTATGACCGCGCTTATGGCGAAGAGGTCTACGCCTATTACGGCGTCCCCGCGCTCTAGTCCTTCGGCACGCGCCAGCGGCCGGTCTCCATCCACAGCAGCAGCGGCTTCAGCGGCAGGATCCATACGATCCCCGTGAAGACGTAGAAGACCAGCTGGATGAGGACCGGCCATTCGCCGACGATGCGCGACAGGCTCGCCACCGCGACGCACCAGATGATGATCAGCGCGACGATCGCGAACGCCCCGGCGGGCTTGCGCCAGCTCGGGGTCACGCTGCGGCCTCGCCATATGCGGCGGCCTCGGTGACGACGCCGTGCAACGGCATGTCCCAACTGTCGGTGGCCAGCGCCTCGACCTGCTGCACCGACCAGGCGATGCCAATCCGCCACGCATCGGGCAGCCGCTCGAACACCCGGTCATAATGCCCAGCACCCTGGCCCAGCCGGTTCATCGCCGCATCGAACGCGAGCAAGGGGGTCAGCACGATATCGGGATCGCACTCGACGCCGCTGTCGTCCGGCTGGCGCAGGCCGAGCGGCCCATCGACCAGCGCATGCTCCGGCTCCCACGCAAAGAAGCGCACCGGCGACTCGCGGCTGGTGACATGCGGCAGCACGATCCGGCACCCCGCCTCCCGCGCGGTCCAGGCAATCGCGGTCGGATCGGCCTCGCTCCCGACGGGGATGTAAGATGAAACGGTAATCCCCGGCCCGAACCGCGCGAGCAGGGCAGGGGGCGGCTCGATCACACCCCCGATGGTCATCGCGAACTCGTCGCGCAGCGCGCGCATCCGGGCGCGCAGGGTCCGTTTGTCGTCAGCCATATTTGCGCTTCGCACTATGCGAAGCCGCGGCCTCGCTGACTAAATCCGTTGGCGGGACCACCATGGGCCGTGTGCTTGAATATCCTCTGACGCCGTTTACGTCAGGTGGGGACCATGTGCCACAGACCAGGGTCTGAGCAGGGACAGCCCCCATGGATGATGAATCGCCTCAGGGATAATCGCTAAAGCTCGCACCGGGCAGTACCCGCCACCACCGATTTAGGCGTTCGGCGCGGGTTCCTCAAGTGCCAAGGCCACCGCCTCCAGCCGGTCCGCCAGATTGTCGAGCAGCACCGGCGACACGCCGCCGGGCGGATTGCGCTCCGCTTCATCCAGCTGGTCGGCCAGGATCAGCGCCAGGAACAGCATCGTCCGCTCGCCGCTGAGGCCCCCGGACGCGCGCACCGCGGTTTCGGCATGCTTCTCCAGCAAGGCACCGAGCCGTTCGAGATGCAGCTCCTCGCCATCGCGGCAGGCGATTGCATGGCTGCGTCCGGCGATGGTGAGCGTGACCTGACCCATCAGTCCTCGCCCTCCTGCGCGATCAAAGCGTCGAGCGCGGCGATCGCCTGCTCGACCTTGCCGCGCAGCACCGCGTGCCGATGTTCCAGCCGTTCGGCGTCGAACGCCCGGCGCGCAGCCGCAGCTTCGATCCGCGTAAGCGCGCGCTCGATCCGATCGAGCGCGGAGGGTTCCGCATCCGCCATGCCGGGTGGATAGGGAGGCTTTACCCAAGCCGCAACCCCGCGCGGTTGACGACTGCGCCCGCGCGCCCCATTGGCACGCCAACTTCGATTCGCCGGGCCGTGGCGAGACTCAACGCACCGCGCGCAGGCCCGAAAGGGGATATGCCGTGACCATTTCATTCGCCGACCGCGCCAATGCCATTCGCGCCCTGTCGATGGACGCAGTCGAAGCCGCCAATTCGGGCCATCCGGGCATGCCGATGGGCATGGCCGATGTCGCGACCGTGTTGTTCAGCGATTATCTGAAGTACGATCCCGCCGACCCCAAATGGGCCGACCGCGACCGTTTCGTGCTGTCGGCGGGCCATGGATCGATGCTGATCTATTCGCTGCTGCACCTGACCGGCTATGCCCGCCCGACGCTCGACGACATCCGCAACTTCCGCAAGGTTGGCAGCCCCTGCGCTGGTCACCCCGAGAATTTCGAGCTGCCCGGCATCGAATGCACCACCGGCCCGCTGGGTCAGGGTCTCGCCATGGCGGTCGGCATGGCGCTCGCCGAACGGCACCTCAACGCCGTGTTCGATGACAGCATCGTCGACCACCGCACCTGGGTGATCGCGGGCGACGGCTGCCTGATGGAGGGCATCAACCACGAAGCGATCGGCCTTGCCGGCCACCTCAAGCTCGGTCGCCTGATCGTGCTGTGGGACGACAATGACATCACCATCGACGGCAAGGTGTCGCTGTCGTCGAGCGAGAATATCCCCGCCCGCTACGAAGCGACCGGCTGGCACGTCGTCGCCTGCGACGGGCATGATCCCGCCAGCATCGCCGCCGCGTTCGACGCCGCCATCGCCGATCCGCGCCCGTCGCTGGTCCGCTGCAAGACCGTGATCGGCAAGGGCGCCCCGAACAAGGGCGGGACGAGCAAGGTCCACGGCTCGCCGCTCGGCGCAGACGAAGTCACCGCTGCCCGCGAAACGCTCGGCTGGAACCACGCCGCGTTCGAAATTCCCGCCGACATCCGCGCCGCCTGGCTCGACGCGGGCAAGCGCGCCGCCGCCCCCCATGCCGACTGGAAGGCACGCCTCGCCGCGCACACCGACCGCGCCGAATTCGAGCGCCGCATGGCCGGCGACCTGCCCGCCTTCAACCTCGATAGCTATATCGCCGACCTGCTCGCCAACCCGCCCAAGGTCGCAACCCGCAAGTCGAGCGAAATGGCACTCGAGCCGCTGACCGAGAATCTGCCCGAACTGATCGGCGGCTCGGCCGACCTCACTGGCTCGAACAACACCAAGACCAAGGCGACCGGCCCGCTCACCGCCGAAAACTATGCCGGCCGCTATGTCTATTACGGCATCCGCGAATTCGGCATGGCCGCGGCGATGAACGGCATGGCGCTGCATGGCGGCATCATCCCCTATGGCGGCACCTTCCTCGTCTTCTCGGACTATGCCCGTGGCGCGATCCGCCTCTCGGCGCTGCAGCGTGCGCGCGTCGTCCATGTGATGACGCATGACAGCATCGGCCTGGGCGAAGACGGCCCGACGCATCAGCCGATCGAGCATCTGCCGAGCCTGCGCGCGATGCCCAACCTCAACGTGTGGCGTCCGTGCGATGCGGTCGAGACGGCGGCGGCATGGGATCTGTCGCTGCGCACCGCCGACGGCCCGTCGATGCTGGTGCTGACCCGCCAGAATCTCCGCCCGCTGGTCGGCGAAACCCAGGTCGCCGACATCGCCAAGGGTGGCTATCGCCTCCAGTCGGCGCAGGCCGCGCGCAAGGTCGTGCTGCTCGCCACCGGTTCGGAGGTCGAAATCGCCGCCGATATCCGTACCGCCCTTGAAGCACAGGGCATCGGTGCCGATGTCGTGTCCATGCCCTGCACCGAGGCGTTCGACGCCCAGCCCGCGGCCTATCGCGCCGACATCCTGCCCGCCGACGCGCTGATCGTGTCGATCGAGGCAGGAAGCACCTTCGGGTGGCAGCGTTACACCGGCCTCGACGGCCTCAACTTCGGCATCGACGGCTTCGGCGCATCGGGTCCGGCCGAAGACCTGTACAAGCATTTCGGGCTGACCGCCGACGCGATCGCCCCACAGATTATTGCACGGCTTGCCGCTTAAGGAGAGACAAATGACGAAGGTTGCGATCAACGGATTCGGACGCATCGGACGCCTGGTGGCGCGCGCCATCCTGGAGCGCCCCGATAGCGGTCTGGAACTGGTCACGATCAACGACCTGGCCGATGCCAAGTCGAACGCATGGCTGTTCAGCCGCGACAGCGTCCATGGCCGCTATCCCGGCACCGTGTCGGCGGATGGCGATGACCTGATTATCGACGGCAAGCGGATCAAGGTGACCAAGGAGCGCGATCCCGCGAACCTGCCGCACGCTGCCAACGGCGTCGACCTCGTCCTCGAATGCACCGGCTTCTTCACCGACCGTGAAAGCGCGCAGAAGCATATCGATGCCGGCGCAAAGAAGGTGCTGATCTCGGCACCCGGCAAGAATGTCGACCTGACCGTCGTTTATGGCGTCAACCACGACAAGCTTGAGGCTGGCCACACGATCGTCTCGAACGCATCGTGCACCACCAACTGCCTCGCCCCGGTCGCCAAGGTCCTGAACGACAGCATCGGGATCGAGCGTGGCCTGATGACCACGATCCACGCCTATACCAACGATCAGAAGATCCTCGACCAGATCCACTCGGACATGCGCCGCGCCCGCGCTGCGGCGATGAGCATGATCCCGACCACCACCGGCGCTGCCCGTGCGGTGGGTGAGGTGCTGCCCGAGCTCAAGGGCAAGCTCGACGGGTCGTCGGTGCGCGTCCCCGTGCCGGACGGCTCGCTGATCGACCTGACCTTCACGCCGAAGCGCGACACCACCAAGGAAGAGGTCAACGCGATCCTCAAGGCGGCAGCCGAGAGCGGCCCGCTGGTCGGCGTGCTCGCATTCAGCGATGAGCCGCTGGTTTCGATCGACATCGTCCATAACCCGGCATCGTCGACCATCGACAGCCTCGAAACCGCCGTCATCGACGGCAAGCTCGTCCGCGTGGTCAGCTGGTACGACAATGAATGGGGCTTCTCGAACCGCATGGTCGACACCGCCAGCACCATGGCCAAGCTGGGCTGACAGGCTCCCCTCCCGCTTGCGGGAGGTGCTGGCACCAATCGTCCTCCCCCGGAGGGGGAGGGGGACCAGCGAAGCTGGTGGAGGGGTAGTTCAACTCTTGGCGACGCCGCTTGCCGAAACTACCCCTCCGTCAGTGCTGCGCACTGCCACCTCCCCCTCCGGGGGAGGAATTGGAAACGAGTGTCGATGCGTCTCAAAGGCGGGGCGACCCGCTTTCCTACAACTGCCCCTTTCGGTTAGGGTCAAACCATGACGCAGCGTCACCCCCTTCCGAACCCAACTGGCAGCGCCGACTGCCAGCCGGACACGCCCTCACACATGCGCAAAAACGTCCGGATTGTCCGGAACGGGTATCCCGCTACCCGAAAAGCCGGAGCAATCGCATGACCGGGCGCATCGCCGGCATCGCCCGCCACGCGATCCCCAAGGGGCCGATGGAGACGATCGACCACGCCACCGTCACCCTCGAAGGCGGGATCGGCGGCGACTTCCGCGGGGCGATGAAGGGCAAGCCCTACAAGCGTCAGGTCAGCCTGATCGAAGCGAACGACTGGGACGCCGCGATGGCGCAGGTCGGCCATTCGATCCCCTGGGAACAGCGTCGCGCGAACCTGCTGGTCGAAGGGTTCGACCTGCCCCAGACCCCCGGCACCCGAATCCGCATCGGCGCGGACGTCGTCCTCGAAATCACCTGCGAAACCGAACCCTGTGAGCGGATGGAGGCGCTGGCCGAAGGGCTCCGCGCCGCGCTCACTCCCGACTGGCGCGGCGGCGCGCTCACCAAAGTCATCACGCCCGGCACCATTGCCGTCGGCGACAGCATCAGGATCGAAGAATGACCCGAGCCTTCAAGACCCTCGACGATATGGGCGACATCACCGGCAAGCGCGTGCTGGTGCGCGAAGACCTGAACGTGCCGATGGCCGATGGCGCGGTCACCGACGACAACCGCTTCCGCGCTGCGGTGCAGACCGTCGCCGAACTCGCCGACCGGGGCGCCATCGTCCTGATCCTCGCCCATTTCGGCCGCCCCAAGGTGCCGAGCCCCGAACTCTCGACCGCGCAGCTCGCCCGCCCGTTCAGCCAGGTTCTGGGCCGCGAGGTGCGCTACATCGACTGGGAGGGCGACGCCGAATCCACCGCGACGCTTCAGCCAGGCGACATCGCCCTGCTCGAAAACACCCGCTTCTTCGGTGGTGAGGAGAAGAACGACCCCGCGACGATCGATCGCTTCGCCGCGCTGGGTGACCTTTACGTCAACGACGCCTTCTCCGCCGCACACCGCGCCCATGCCTCGACCGAGGGGCTGGCGCACCGTTTGCCCGCCTTCGCCGGTCGCCAGATGGAGGCCGAACTCGACGCGCTCGACAAGGCGCTGGGCAATCCTGACCATCCCGTCGCCGCAGTGGTCGGCGGGGCCAAGGTCTCGACCAAGCTCGATGTGCTCAAGGCAATGGTCGGTAAGGTCGATCACCTCATCATCGGCGGCGGCATGGCCAACACCTTCCTCGCCGCGCGCGGCGTCGATGTCGGCAAGTCGCTGTGCGAGCATGAGCTGACCGGCACCGCCGAAGAAATCTTCGACGCGGCGGACAAGGCGAACTGCACCATCCATCTGCCCTATGACGTCGTGGTTTCGAAGGAATTCGCCGCCAATCCGCCCAGCTTGCGCACCTGCAACGTCCATGAAGTCGCCGCCGACGAGATGATCCTCGACATCGGCCCGGCGGCGAGCGAGGCGCTGGCGGACGTGCTCAAGAATTGCCGCACGCTCGTCTGGAATGGCCCGCTCGGCGCGTTCGAAACCAAGCCGTTCGACACCGCGACCATGGCACTCGCCCACACCGTCGCCGCGCTGACCAAGGAAGGGTCGCTGGTGTCGGTCGCCGGGGGCGGGGACACCGTCGCCGCGCTCAACCAGGCCGGGGTTGCGGGCGACATGACCTTCGTCTCCACCGCCGGCGGCGCGTTCCTCGAATGGATGGAGGGCAAGGAACTGCCCGGCGTCGCCGCGCTGACGCGCTGACGGCATTTTTTCGACCGGTTGGCTATCGTTGTCAGGCTTTTCAGCGCGTTGCCGCGCTGCAATAGGCCGCGCAACAAAGTGTCGGAACAGGGATGCCAGCGATGAACACCGCCGAAATGACCGCCAAGATCGCCGAGGGTAACGGCTTCATCGCCGCGCTCGACCAGTCGGGCGGTTCGACGCCCAAGGCGCTGGCCGGCTATGGCGTGTCGGACGATGCCTGGTCGACCGAAGAGGAGATGTTCGGCCTGATCCACGCCATGCGCAGCCGCATCATCACCTCGCCGTGCTTCAGCGGCGACAAGGTGATCGGCGCGATCCTGTTCGAACGCACGATGGACGGGCTGGTCGATGGCAAGCCGACCCCGGCGGCGCTGATCGAGCGCGGCGTCGTCCCCTTCATCAAGATCGACAAGGGGCTGGAAGCCGAGGAAAATGGCGTCCAGCTGATGAAGCCGATGCCCGATCTCGACGCGCTGCTGGTGAAGGCCAAGGCGCTCGGCGTCTTCGGCACCAAGGAGCGCTCGGTGGTCAACCTCGCCAATGCCGAGGGGATTGCGGCGTTGGTGAAGCAGCAGTTCGAAATTGGCGCCCAGGTGCTCAGCCATGGCATGATGCCGATCATCGAGCCTGAGGTGAACATCAAGTCGCCCGAGCGTGCCGAAGCCGACGCGATCCTGCGCGACGAGATTCTGAAGGCGCTCGACGCCCTGCCCGCGGGGCAGCAGGTGATGCTCAAGCTGTCGATCCCCGCGACCCCCGGCCTGTTCGACCCGCTGGTCGACCACCCCAAGGTGCTCCGCGTCGTCGCCCTGTCCGGCGGCTTCAAGCGCCCCGAGGCTTGCGCCGAACTCGCCAAGAACCGCGGCATGATCGCGAGCTTCAGCCGCGCGCTGCTCGAAGACTTGCGCCACGGTATGACCGCCGACGAATTCGACGGTGCGCTGGGCGAGGCGATCGACGCGATCCATGCGGCATCGACGACCAAGGCGATGGCCACCGCCTGACGTTTCCGCTCGACCTTTGGCGGCCAAGGCAACACTCTGCCCCCGAAACTTGCGATTCGGGGGCAATTTGAACGTGTTGAAGCTATGGGCGGCGGGGCTGTGCCTCGTCTCGGTGCCGCTCGGCGGCGCGGTTGCGGCAGACCGCGGCGATGCCAAGGTGGCGGCCGCCGGGGAGGCCGAAACCGCGCACCGCGAATTCGTCGCTTATGGCGAATGGGTGTTGGCACTCGACCGCGCCGTGACCCCGGCGATGAACGAAGTCCGCACCCTGAGCCCCGAATGGCAGGCTGCGACCCGGGGGGGCAATTTCGTTGCCGCCGAAGCCCGCTTCCTGCCGGTGCTCACCAAGGCCAAGCGCGCCATCGCCGACGCCCGCCAAAAGCTGGCGGTACTGCCCAGTCCCGACTTCCCGACGCTTGAATTGGCGCCAGAGATTCAGCCGGCGGCAGTGAAAGCGGAAATGGCGCGGACGCTGGATCAGCTCGACGCGGTGCTCGATTCCTTTCCCCCGGTGCTCAGGGCGCTGGCCCGCAAGGATATGAAGGCGGCAGAGACGGCGATGACGCAAATGGTCGGGTCGGCCAAGACGCTGTTTCGAGCGCAGGAAACCTTGGCTGGCGTATGGATGGCGACGCTGGAGGCGGACGATCCCGGTCGCGAAGCGATGAAGTTCGAACAGCTCTTTTTCCGCTCGGCATCGCGCCTGATGACTGCGACCGAGCATGTATCTCTACGCCGGCGCGATCCGGTGTTTGCCGCTGACATGCTGCGCATTGCCGATGATATGGACAAGGTGATCGCCACCGGGAACGCCTCGGTCGAGACCGGCCAGGCCAAGTTGATGGCGCTGACGCTGGAGACCGGCGCCGACGCTGAAGGGCGGAGCGCCAAGGCAATCCTTACCAAGTCGCACTCTGCGATGGGCATGTACCGCGACAGTTTCGCGATCGCTGGGCGCTACAGCGCTGCACTTCGCACCGCCGCCAGGCGCGCCAGCCAGGCGCCGCTCACGCTGGATCACCTCAACACGGTGATGCTGGCATTGCGCGCGACGCGGGTTGAGCTGGATGCCGTCCACACGCGCCAGGCAGAGGTGATGGCGGGGACGCGCTGACGGGCTTCCCGTCCGGCGCATCGCGGCCTATCAGCGCGACATGATCGATGATGACGACCTCCCGCCGCTTGGCCCCGAATTCGCCGCCCAGTTCAAGCGCGACGACAAACGGCCGCCCTGCCAGCTCTATCTGATTTCGCCGCTCGACGTGGATGGCGACTTCCCCGACCGGCTGGCCCGCGCGCTCGATGCCGGCCCGGTCGCGGCGTTCCAGTTCCGCGTCAAGGATGTCGACCAGCACGAAGCGGCGCGGCTGGCGGACCCGTTGCTGCGCATCTGTGCCGACCGCGAGGTCGCGTTCATCGTCAATGACAGCGTCAGCCTCGCCAAGCGCCTCGGCGCGGATGGCGTGCATCTGGGGCAGGGCGATGGCGACCCGCGGGAGGCGCGCAGCGTGCTTGGCCCGGCAGCGCAGATCGGCGTGACCTGTCATGACAGCCGCCATCTGGCGATGGAGGCGGGTGAGGCTGGCGCGGATTATGTCGCGTTTGGTGCCTTCTACCAGACCACGACCAAGCCGACGACGCACCGCCCTGACCCGGCGATCCTGTCCTGGTGGACGACGGTGTTCGAGATTCCATGCGTCGCGATCGGCGGGATCACGCCCGACAACGCGGCTCCTCTGGTTAGTGCGGGAGCCGACTTCATCGCGGTGTCGGGCGCGGTGTGGAACGGGGACGAGGCGGCGGCGGTGCGCGCGTTCGACGCCGTGCTGAACGCGGCGCGCTGATCATAGGGGGACAGGCAGATGCTCGACCGGATGTTCACGATCGTTGCCGGTCGCATCGCCGCGCTGGCGGGGCAGCCGGTGGCGTTCATCGTCGCGGTGCTGCTGATTATCGGCTGGGGGCTGACTGGGCCGGTATTCGGCTTTTCGGACACGTGGCAGCTGATCGTGAACACATCGACCACCATCGTCACCTTCCTGATGGTGTTCCTGATCCAGAATTCGCAGAATCGCGACGCGGCGGCGCTGCAGGCCAAGCTCGACGAATTGATCCGCGCGGTCGAGGGGGCGCGGAACGAGTTCATCGGCATCGAACATCGCAGCGACACCGAGATCGAGGCCATCCGCGCCCGGATCGAGTTAGAGTGCAGCGTGGATACCGAAGCGCATCCCGCCGCGACGGTCGATCGGCTGCGCAACCGCTATTGATGCAACCGCGCCGGTGTTGTCTCGTTATCCCGCTGTAACGAGACGGAGAGTGCGTGTGCGTAAGGGTGTTGCAGGATTGATCGCGGCGGTTGCGATTGCGTCGGGTGGCGCGGTGGCGGTGCAGGCGCAGAACGGGGCCACGCAGAAAGCGGCGCCGGCCAAGCCAGCGCTAAGCCGCGACATCCTGCATGTTCAGGCGATCCTCGACCAGCTCGGCTTTCCGCCCGGTCCGCTCGACGGGCGTGAGGGGCAGGGGCTGACCGCGGCGCTCAAGGCGTTTCAGATCACGCGCCAGATCCCGGTCACCGGTAAGACCGACGCACGGACGTTGCAGGCGCTGCACCCGCATCGCGCGATCCGCCCGACGCGGATCGTGCGTCTCACCCCCGAGATGCTCGCCGGACCGTACGTCCGCCCGTGGCCACGCGATCCGCAGGCGCAGGCGAAGCTCAAGACGATGGGCTATCGCAGCGCGCTCGAAAAACTGGCGGAGATGTTTCACACGACGCCGCAGGTACTGATCGAACTCAACAGCGCCGACACGCGGCTGGCGGCGGGTGTGCCGGTCGAGGTGCCGAACGCGATTCCCGCGTCGAGCGATTATCCCGCCGATATCAAGCCCGAGTGGCGGCGCACGCTGACCGACCTCAACGTCAATGCGGTGCAGCCCAAGGCGGCGCGCGTCGTCGTCGACAAGTCGGACAGCGTGCTGCGCGTATTCGACGCCAAGGGGCTGCTCGCCGCTCAGTTCAACGTAACCACCGGGAGCAAGCGCGATCCGCTGCCGATCGGCAGCTGGAAGATCAACGGCGTCGCGACCAACCCCGAGTTTCACTATAATCCCAAGCTGTTCTGGGACGTCAGCGATAAGAAGCCCGACGCGTTGCTCCCGCCCGGTCCGAACAGTCCCGTCGGGGTGGTGTGGATCGACCTCAGCAAAGAGCATTACGGCATCCATGGCACGCCCGAGCCGCATCTGATCGGGCGGAGCGAGAGCCATGGCTGTATCCGCCTGACCAATTGGGACGCGGCGCGGCTGGCGCTGATGGTGTCGCCGGGAACGCCGGTGATCTTTCAGGAATGAGCCGGTTGCGGATCGTCTTGTGGGTGATGGGCGGTTGCGCGGTCGCGCTGATCGCCTTCCTCGCCGCGACGATCCGCGTGGTCGAGCCGAGCGCCGCCGACGCTCAGCCCGCGTCCTTTCCCGTGCCGGCCCCACCTCAGGTCGCGTTGGTGGATGCGCCGGGCCTGATCGTCCCCGTTCAGGGCGTGCGTGCGGATAGGCTGCGCAGCAATTGGGGGGAGGCGCGTGGTGGCGGCACGCGGGCGCATCAGGGGCTCGACATCATGGCTCCCGCCAACACGCCGGTGATTGCGGCGGCGGATGGGCGGGTGGAAAAGCTGTTCTATTCCAACGGCGGCGGTGGGATCACCCTCTATCAGCGCTCGGCGGACGGCGGGTGGATCTACTATTATGCCCATCTTGCCGGCTATGCTCCGGGAATTGCGGAGGGCAGGAGCCTCCGGGCCGGCGACGTCCTCGGCTATGTCGGCGACACCGGCAATGCCGGGATGGGCAACTACCACCTTCATTTCGGGGTGTCGCGGATGGCACCCGGCGAGCGCTGGCATCAGGGGACGCCGATCGACCCCTATCCGCTGCTTGTTCGACGGTGACGTGACACGGGCAAACGCGCTGACGTAAGCCGGTTCAGTCGGCGCTGGAGACGGCAAACGCCCGGCAAAAAGTATCGACTGCAGCGGAAATGCGTCGGGCGTTTCGCTCGGGGTCGTTCGCGCAGCCAAAGCGGCGTTCAAGATCGCCGAGTCCCTTGCACATCGCGACGAACTGTTCCGCCGCCAGTTCCGGATCCGCCACAGCGATCTCCCCGGCTGCGTTGAGCGAGCGGAGCAAGGCGGTAAACGCGCGTAGCATCTGGCGCGGCCCCGCTTCGAGGAAGGCGGCGCCGATCGCTGGATCGGCTTCGGTCTCCGCCGCGATCCGGCGGTCGAACTGGATCATCTCCGGCCGCGACATAAAGGCCGTCATCGCCGTTCCGATCGCCTCCAACCGGGCCCGCAGCGGTAGCTCCGGCATCGGTGGAATTGCAAAATGCTCGCCCATGCGCTCACATTCGCGTTCGATCGCCGCAGCGAACAGCCCGCGCTTGTCGCCGAACTGATTATAGATCGTGACCTTGGAAACATGCGCGTCGGCCGCCACCTGCTCGATCGCGGTCGCGGCAAAGCCATGGTCGAAAAAGGATCGGCTGGCGGCGTCGAGGATCGCCTGGCGTTTCACCGGGTCGATCGAGCGTTGCGCACGCGTAAGGGTTTCGCTTGACAGAGTGAACGGTCCCGTTCATTTGAACGACAGCGTTCAACATAGCCTGAGTCGATGCCGTGGCGCAAGCAGGGGGCAGTGTCGCATGATCTGGATTGCCATCCGCATGCTCACCGGCGACGGCCAGAAATTCTATGGGTTGGTGTTCGGCATCGCTTTTTCGACGCTGCTCATCACCCAACAGCTCACCATTTTCGTCAATCTGCTCGAACGCGGCGCGAGTGCGGTGTTCAACGTGCCGTCGGCCGATATCTGGGTGATGGACCGCGTCAGCCGCACCACCGATGTCGCCTATCCGATGCCCAGCACCGCGCTCGACAAGGTGCGGTCGGTCCCCGGCGTCGAATGGGCCGCGCCGCATCTGCGCGCGACCGCATCGGTGCGCACCGGGGAGGGCGATCTGGAGGGCGTGGCGATCGTCGGGGTCGATGACGCGACGCTGATCGGCCTGCCGCGACGGATGGCGCAGGGCAGCATCGACGTGCTGTCGCGCCCGGATACGGTGATCATCGACGATGTCGGCACGACCAATATGTTCGAGGATGGCCGCAGCCCGATCGGCGAGCGGCTGGAGCTCAACGACCAGCGCGCGGTGATCCGCGGCATCGCCGACGCGGTGCCGAGCTTTACCAGCCAGGTCACGCTCTACACCAAATACAGCCAGGCGCTGCGCTATGTGCCCGGGACGCGTAACCGGCTGTCCTTCGTGCTGGTGGGGGCCGCGCCGGGCGTGGATCATCAGCAGCTCGTGGCGCGGATCGAGGCCGAGACGGGCCTGCGCGCCCGCACCCGGGACCAGTTTGCGCAGGATGGCATCGACTTCATCGTCGAAAATACCGGCATTCCGCTCAATTTCGGGATCACCGTGGCGCTGGGTTTCGTCGTCGGGGTGGCCATCGTGGGGCTGACCTTCAGCCTGTTCATCCGCGACAATATCAAGCAGTTCGGCGCGCTGAAGGCGATCGGCGTCGCCAATGGCACGATCCGCCGCATGGTCGCGGCGCAGGCGGCGTTGGTCGGGCTGATCGGCTATGGCCTCGGCGTGCTCGGCACGATTGCGTTCATCTGGAGCTTCTCCGCCGTCCCGACCTTCAAGGGCTTTTACATCCCCTGGCAGATCCCGTTGATCAGCCTTGCAGCAGTCGTGCTGATCCTCGCGCTCACGGGCTGGGTCGCGCTGCGCCGCGTGCTCAAGACCGAACCGGTGGCGGTGTTCCGGTGAGCGTAGCCGCCCCCAGCCAGCCCGCGATCCGCACGCGGGGAGTCACTCGCGATTTCATGGCGGGGAGCCAGGCGATCACCGTGCTGCACGGCATCGATGTCGATATTCGCGCGGGCGAGCTGACCTATCTGGTCGGCGAGAGCGGGTCGGGGAAGACCACGCTGATTTCGATCATGTGCGGCATCCTCTACCCGACGCTGGGCGAGGTCGCGGTGTTCGGCACCGACATCTACCGCCTGTCGGACGCGGAGTTGGTCGCATTCCGGCTGCGCAACATCGGCTTCATTTTCCAGCAGTATAACCTGATCCCGTCGATCGACGCAGCGAGCAACGCCGCCGTGCCGCTGATCGCGCAAGGGGTGCCACGGGCGCAGGCGCGGGAGCGCGCGGTCGAGATGCTCGCCGCGCTCAATATCGCCGATCAAGCCGACAAACTGCCCAACCAGCTGTCGGGCGGACAGCAGCAGCGCGTGGCGATTGCCCGCGCGCTGGTCCATCGCCCCCGGCTGGTGGTGTGCGACGAGCCGACTGCGGCGCTCGACGCACGCTCCGGTCGGCGCGTGATGGACTTGCTGCGCGAGGTGGCGGTCGCGCCCGACCGCGCCTGCATCATCGTCACCCACGACAACCGTATCTTCGATCTCGCCGACCGCATCCTCCGGCTGGAGGATGGCCATATCACCCATGACGGCGCGCAGATGCCGGAGGACCATTGATGCCCGACTGGAAACAGCTGAGCTTTGCCCGGACCATCCTGCCGCTGATCGCGGTGGCGAGCCTGGTGCTGGCGGCCCTGTTCATCTGGGGCGGTTTGCCCGACCGCAGCCCCAGCGCGCCACAGCGCGAACCGGCCAAGGCGCCGCCCGCGCTCGCCAATGCCGAACGCGTGGCCGGGGCCGGGGTGGTCGAGCCGTCGAGCGAGACGATCGACATCGGCGCGCCGCTGTCCGGGCTGGTGATGAACGTCGCGGTGAGCCCCGGCGTCCGCGTAGTGCCGGGCCAGCCGCTCTTCACCATCGACGACCGCGCGGTCCGCGCCCAGCTGACCGAGGCGCTGGCCGCGATCGGCGAAGCGCGCGCCGCGATTGCGGAGGCGCAGAGCGCGAGAGCGACGGCGGAGCGTCAGCTTGCCTTGTACCGCGCGGTCGATGACCCTGCCGCCGTGGCGCGCGCGGAAATCGTGCGGGTCGAGGGTGAGGCCAGCGCCGCCGCGCAGCGCGTCGCGCTCGTCCGCGCCCGCCTCGCCGCAGCACAGGCGCGGGCCGGCACGGCGCGGACCGAGATCGGGCGGCTGACCGTGCGCGCGCCGATCGCGGGCGAAATCCTGACCGTCAACATCCGCCCCGGCGAATATGTCTCGACCATGGGCGGGACCAGCCAGCCCTTTATCCAGATGGGCGCGACCGACCCGCTGCATGTCCGCATCGACATCGATGAGGAACAGGCGCCACGCGTCGCGCTGGGTGCCGCCGCAATCGTGTCGCCGCGCGGCGCTGCGGGGCGGCAGGTCGAAGCGCGCTTCGTCCGCGCCGAGCCGCTGATCGTGCCCAAGCGATCGCTGACCAACAGCGCGCAGGAGCGGGTCGATGTGCGCGTGCTTCAGCTGATCTACGCGCTGCCCGAAACCAATGGCGGGTTCCGCGTCGGGCAACAGGTCGACGCGTTCATCCCGGCGCGCAAGGACGGCAAATGAGCGGAGGTAAGCGCCTTGCCGGGCTGGCCTTGTCGGCCGCGCTCGCGGGCTGCGTGGCGGGGCCTGCGCCCGAGATCGCGACGCCAGCGCCCGAACTGCCCGCGCGCTTCGCGCTGATCCCGCCCGAGACGGGCGGAGCCGTTGCGGACCTGTTGCCGAACAGCGATCCGGGGTTCCTGCGGCTGTCGCGTGAGGCACTGGCGAGCGCGCCGACGCTGGGCGAAGCGCTGGCGCGGATTGACGAGGCGCGCGCGCGGCTCGGGCGGGCGCGGGCGGAGGCGCTGCCGACCATCGGCGCCAATGGCGCGGTGACCGGCACGCGCAGTAACCCCGACCAGTTCGGCGCCAGCCTGCCCCCCGGTGTCGAGATCGCCGCCGAGCGCGCCAGCTATGCCGCCAACCTGACCGCGCAATGGGACATCGACCTGTTCGGACGCGTGCGGGCGCAGCAGCGCGCGGCACAGGCGCGGCTTGATGCTGCGACGGCATCGGCACAAGCGGTGCGGATCGCGCTGGTGGGTGAAATCGCCGCGTCCGTGATCGACTGGCGCACGCTGTCGGCGCGCCGCGACGCGCTGACCGAGGATCTGGAGGCGGCGGAGCGGTTGGGCGCGCTGGCCGGGAGCCGGGCGCGGGCGGGACTCGTTTCCGGCCTCGATCCGGTGCAGGCGCGCGCACTGGCAGAAACCGCGCGGACACGGCTGGCGGCGCTGGCCAGCGAAGAGGCGCGGTTGATCGGGCGGCTGACGACGCTCACGGCGCAGGATGCGGAGCGTGTGCGCGCGGCGCTGCGCATGCCGCCGCAGCCGGTGCTTGTCGATGCGGCCGACCTGCCGCCGCCAGCGGCAGCGATCACCTATCCCGCACCGCCCGCGCTGCCCGCGACCTTGTTGCAGAACCGGCCCGATATTCTCGCAGCGGCAGCGACGCTGGAGGCGCAGGATGCCGAACTGGCGGCGGCGGCGCGGCGGCGCTTTCCAGCGCTGCGGCTCGATGCGTCGCTCGGTCTGCTCGCATTCGGCCTGGGCAATCTGTTCGACAGTGACTCGGTCGTCGGCTCGCTGGGCGCCTCGCTTGCCGCGCCGTTGCTCGATTTCGGGCGGATCGCGGCGGATATCGACGCCGCGGCGGCGGGCAAGCGCGCGGCGTTTCAGGCCTATCGTGGGGCGGTCTACATGGCGCTGGGCGAGGCCGAGGCGGCCTATGGCGTGATCGCGGCGGCGGACCGCGAGGAAATGTCGGCGCGGCGCGAGCTGATCGCTCTCGACCGCGCCGTCCGGCTGATCGCCCAGCGCCAGCGCGCCGGGCTTGCCGACCTGACGGCGCTGATCGAGGCACGGCGGCAGGCACTCGCCAGCCGCGAGCGCGCGGTGGCAGCGGAGGGGCGGGCCGCCCGCGCACGGGTCGTGCTGTGGCAGGCGTTAGGGGGAACGCCCTAGCGTCAACCGCGCCGAGCGTTGACTGTTACTCCCCCGCTTGCCGGATCGCGCACAGCTCGCTAATGGCCGCGGCGTTGTTTGGCCTTTGGGGAACACCCCGACGGCTTTGTCTTTCTCAGCACTGTAGGCGATCCCCATGAAGATCAGCGGCGTGGACATCCGTCCCGGCAACATCATCGAATATGAAAACGGCATCTGGCGCGCGGTGAAAATCCAGCACACCCAGCCGGGCAAGGGCGGCGCCTATATGCAGGTGGAGATGAAGAATCTCCGCGACGGTCGCAAAAACAACGTCCGCTTCCGCTCGGCCGAGACGGTCGAGCGCATCCGTCTCGACACCAAGGATTTCCAGTTCCTGTACCCTGAAGGCGACTCGCTCGTGTTCATGGACAAGGAAACCTATGACCAGACCACGCTCCCGCGCGACCTGCTCGGCGACGCGGCTGCGTTCCTGCAGGACGGCATGGACGTGGTCATGGAACTCTATGAGGACGAGGCGATCAGCGTCCAGCTGCCCGACACGATCGAAGCGACGATCGTCGAGGCCGACGCGGTGGTGAAGGGCCAGACGGCATCGTCGTCGTACAAGCCCGCGATTCTCGACAATGGCGTCCGCATCATGGTCCCGCCGCACATCGCCAGCGGCACGCGCATCGTCGTCGATGTGTACGAACAGACCTACGTCCGCCGGGCGGACTAAAGAACTCCCTCTCCCCTTCAGGGGAGAGGGTCGGGGAGAGGGGCCTGCATTCCAGGGCTGTCTCCCTTCATGCCCCACACCCAACACACACACCGGAAGGGGAGAGGGGGATAGGGGAATTTTGTTTTACCCATACGGCCCCAACA
>NZ_JAIXHL010000001.1 GCF_030145815.1 Sphingomonas sp. | reverse complement strand
TTTGTTTACACTCGCCCGCCCAACCACTGTGTTTTCTTGGGGGGGCGGGGTGGGGGGGCGGGCCGGGCCCGATTCTGCTCTGGTGACAACGACTCTAAGCGCGCGCGCCGTCAAATCTTCTTCGCATTGACCAGCCGGTAGAAGATGCCGCTTTCGTCCTGCCCGGTCAGTTGCAGCGTGCCGCTGATCACCATCGGGTCGCGCTCGTTGAGCGGGACGCCGGCGGGGGCGAGCACTTCGATGAACTGGTTGGGCATGGCGTGGAAGTGGAAGGGGCAGCCCGGCGGATAGGCGAGCAGGACGAACCGCTTCTGCTTCGCCGCCTTGTCGAGCGGCATCATCCAGCCCGCGACCCTGATCTCCTTGCCGTTGAGCGCCTTGATCGCTGCCGGGAAGACCGGCTTGGAATAGATCACGCCAGCTGAAACGCGCTGCTTTTCGGTCGTGCTCTCGAGCAGCTTCCACGACGTCCCGCCCTTGGGCGTCGCCGCGGGCTTCCACACGTCCTTGACGTCCTGCTTGGGCCCGCCGCCCAGCAATTGCGCGGTCGCCGGTGCCGCGACCGTCAGCAGCGCCAGCGCCGTCAGGATCGAAGTCTTCATGATACGCATTCCCTACTGAGCCCGCGCAAGCGTGCGGGCAAGATCGACGCGGAATACCCTGAGCGCCGGGAGCAATGCGGCGACCAAGCCGATTCCCAGCACCCCGGCAAAGATCGCCAGCTCGCCCGGGTGCACCCGCCAGGGATCGAGGCCGATCTCCGCCAGCGGATCGAAGAACGCGCGCGCTGCAGCCAGCGCACCATGTGCCGTCACCAGCCCGAGCAGTGCCCCCGCCGCCGCGGTCAGCAGCCCTTCGAGCAGGATCGTGCCGAACACCGACACCCGCGTCGCCCCCATCACGCGCAGCAGCGCCAGATCGCCCTCGCGCGCCCGCGCCGCGTTGAGCAGCGCAACGAAGATGGCGAGGCCGCCAGTCGCGGCGAGCAGCCAGGCAAAGATCCGCGCCCCCTCGATCCCCGCGCGGAACAGCGTCAGCAACCGCGCGGTTTCCTGCGCGGGCACCGCCGCCTGCATGTTGGTCTGACGGTTGACGAAGCTTGGCACGCGCACCGCGCCCAATGCCGAGCGATAGCTGACCAGCAGCGCCGTCACCTCGGGCTCCAGCGTCCCGGCCGCACCGATCAGCGGCGCTTCCGCTTCCTCATAGTCATGGCCGGCATGCGCCTTCCCGGCTTCGCCTTCATGCTGCGCCTCACCCTTGTGATGGGCCTCATCGTCATGATGCGCCTCACCCTCATGATGCGCTGCGCCGTCATGGTCGTGTGCGATGCCATGAACGTCCCACACGCTTTCGACCGGGGTCAGGATCAGCCGGTCGATCACCGTTCCGGTCGGCGCCAGAATCCCGACAGTGGTAAACGGATGTTCGTCATGACCGGTCACGCCTTCGCCCTCGCCAAAGCCATGGCTGCCGACGAATTTCTGACCGACCCCCGCGCCGAGCTCCCGCGCAGCGGTCGCGCCCAGCACCGCGTCCCCAGCCTTGGCGAAGAGCTTCCCCTGATCGAGCTTTGCGCCATAGAGATCGAGATAGGACGGCTCGGTCCCGACGATGCGGTAGCCGCGGAAGCTGTCGCCCATCGCGAGCGGAACGACCCGCGCGACCGCCGGGTCGCGGCGCAGCAGCGCAACGCTGTCGAGCGGGATGTTCCCGGTCGGCGCGTCGATGTGATAGATGCTCGACAGGATCAGCTGGAGCGGCGAGCCCTTCGCCCCCACCACCAGATCGATCCCCTGCGCGTCGCGCTCCAGCCGGTCGGTCAGCTGGGTCGAGAAGATCAGCAGGATCGCCAGCGTCGCCACCGCGAGCCCGAGCAGCACGATGTTGAGCAGGGTGGTGAGCGCGCGATCGCGCAAATAGGCGAGGGCCAGTCCGAACATCACGCCGCCTCACGCACCGGTGCCAGGGTCACCGCATCTGGAATGAACGCCTTGATCCGCGCGTCATGGGTCGCAACCAGCAAAGTCGAGCCATGGGCGTTTGCGGTGTCGATGAGCAGGCGCGCGACCCGTTCGGCGTTGCGATCGTCGAGCGCGGAGGTCGGCTCGTCGGCGATCAACAGCCGGGGCCGCGCCACGAGCCCGCGCGCGATCGCCGCGCGCTGCGCCTCGCCCTGGCTCAGCTCGCGTGGCCGGGCATGCGCACGGTGCGACAGGCCGAGTTCGTCGAGCAGCGCCTTGACCTCGGCGCGATCCTGCCGCTGCCCGGCGAGACGCTGGGCGAGCAGCAGATTGGCGGTCACGTCGAGCGCCGCGACCAGGCGCAGCGTCTGGAACACCACTCCGATCTTGCGGCGGCGCAAATCGTCGCGGCGCGCGGGTGGCAGGTTGGTGATGGTCTCGCCATCGATCGCGACCGTGCCCTCCTGCGGGGTCAGCAGCCCGGCGATCAGGTGGATCAGCGTCGTCTTGCCCGAACCCGATGGCCCGAGCAGCACGCGGTGCGCGCCCGCATCTTGGATCAGGTCGAAACGATCGTGCACAGCCTGACCACCATAGCGGAAGGTCAGGCCGCTGATTTCCAGCAAATGAGGCATCGACTGATCCGTGCGCGGTTTACGGCAGGGTCACGGACGGCTGCTGCGCGGCGCCGCGGTCATCATCGGCGCTCTGATCAGCGGATGTCTCGGGGGATTCGGCAACCGCTTCCGGCTCCGGTTCCGATGCGACGGGGCTGTTGACCTCGGGCTGGTATTCATAGGGGGCAGCCGGAACCGAATGACTGGCATAGGCAGCAAAGGCATTGAACCGCTGCGGGCCGCCGAGCAGTTCGAGATCGCACGCCAGTGCCGGTGCCGCAGTGACAGTGAGCGCCGATCCGGCGAGCAGAATGAACTTGCGCATGAGCGAGTCTCCGATGAGATACAATACATCATATCCTCCATCCCCTACGGCGTTGCAAGTGCGCCCATCAGGAGTTGAGTCAATGACGCTGAAATTCGGTCACCCGGCTGCAGAACCCCCCGATGGTGTGAGCTGCCTGCTTTCATCCAAAGCGGATCGCATTAGGCTGGCGGCATGATCGCGCTTACCCTTGCTCCCCTGCTGCTGGCTGCGGCCCAGTCCGCTCCCACCGTTCCCGATGCCGCGACACAGGCGCGCGTCGAGCGTGTGCTTCGCGAAGCGCCGGTGATCGACGGACACAATGACCTCGCCTGGGAATTGCGCAAATCCTATGACGGCGCGGTCGAGGCGGTGGACCTCACCCGCGACACCGCGAAGCTCGACAAACCGCTCCAGACCGACATCCCGCGCTTGCGCAAGGGGCATGTCGGGGGCCAATTCTGGTCGCTCTACATCCCGGCGGACGAAACCGGGCCTGAAGCAGTTCAGGCGACGCTCGACCAGATCGACATCGTCCAGCGCTTCGTGCGCGCGCATCCCAAAACCTTCGCGATGGCGCAGACCGCCGCCGATGTCCGCGAGGCGCGAGGCGAGGGCAAGATCGCGTCGCTGATGGGGATTGAGGGCGGTCACCAGTTCGGCGGTCGCCTCTCGGTGCTGCGCCAGTTCCGCGAGCTCGGCGTGCTCTACATGACGCTGACCCACGGCAAGAGCCTGACCTGGGCCGATGCCGCCACCGATGCGCCACGATCGGGCGGGTTATCGCCGTTCGGGCGTCAGGTGATCGGCGAGATGAACCGGATCGGGATGATCGTCGACATCAGCCATGTATCGGACGCGACCATGGCTGCGGTGCTTGATGTTACCAAGGCGCCGGTGATCGCTTCCCATTCGTCCGCGCGGGCGGTTGCCGATCGACCGCGCAACATCCCCGATCCGCTGCTGCGCCGGATCGCACAGAATGGCGGGGTGGTGATGGTCAATTTCTACCCCGCCTTTCTATCGACGGAATGGAATGATTGGGACAATCGACGGATCGCGTTCGCGAAGGAAATTGGCCTTCCTTCTGCGCCCTCCGGCCAGCGCTCGACCCCCGCCTTGGTCGCCTGGGAACGCGCCAACCCGCAACCGCGCGTCGATGTTCGCACGGTGGCCGACCATGTCGAGCATATCGCAAAGGTTGCCGGTTACGACCATGTCGGGCTGGGCGCGGATTATGACGGGATCAGCGGCACCGGCCCCGAGGGGATGAAGGGCGTCGACAGCTATCCGCTGCTGTTCGCCGAACTCGCCCGGCGCGGCTGGAGCGACGCGAACCTCGCCAAGCTGTCGCAGAATAATGTGCTGCGCGTGATGGAAGGGGTCGAGGCCACCGCCCGCGCGATGACCGGCGCCCCGCCCACCGACGCGAACGATCCGCGCTGACCGCGACCGTAACGCTTGCAACGATCGGTACAGCGGGCTACCGCTATGCGGTTACATTATATCATTGAGGGTTCAACCGTGCGCCATCGCTTCCTGTTGCTTGCTCCGCTCATCCTGCTCGCCGGCCCGGTCGCCGCTGACGAGGGGATGTGGCTTCCCAGCCAGACCGAGGCGATCGGCGACAAGATGCGCGCGGCCGGCCTTGAGCTGGATCCCAAGACGCTCGGCGACCTCAACCGCGCGCCGCTCAACGCGATCGTCTCGCTCGGCGGCTGTTCGGCGGCGTTCCTGAGCGATCAGGGGCTGATCGCGACCAACCATCACTGCGTCTATGGCTCGATCCAGTATAACAGCTCGCCCGAGCATAATTATCTGCGCGACGGCTTTCTCGCCCGCTCGTTCGGCGACGAACTCCCCGCCGCCCCCGGCAGCCGCGTCTATGTGATCGAGGATCTGCGCGACGTGACCGCCGCCATGCTGCGCGGCGCGACCAAGCTGTCGGGCGAAGCGCGCAACGGCCGGATCGAAACCAACCGCAAGGCGCTGATTGCCACGTGCGAGAAACAGGCCAACCGCCGCTGCGACGTGCGCGCCTATTTCGGCGGCAAGCAATATTTCCTGCAGCAGCAGCTGGAGATTCAGGACATTCGCCTCGTCTACGCGCCCGCTGGCGGCGTCGGCAATTTCGGCGGCGAGATCGATAACTGGCAATGGCCGCGCCACACCGGCGATTTCGGCTTCTACCGCGCCTATGTCGCGCCCGACGGCTCGTCCGCGCCCTATTCGAAGGACAATGTCCCGTTCAAGCCCAAGGCATGGCTGCCGATCGCCAAGCAGGGGTTGAAGGAGGGCGATTTCATCATGGTGGCGGGCTTCCCCGGCACCACCGAACGCCACCGCACCGGGGCGGAAACGCGCTTCTACTTCGAAAAGCTCTATCCGCTGCAGCAGCGGCTGCTGTCCGACTATTCCGACGCGATCAACGCCGCCACGGCGTCCTCGCCCGACCTGGCGATCCGTTATGCCTCGATCCTCAAGGGCACGGATAACTACAAGAAGAAGATCCTCGGCCAACTCGCCGGAGCGGACGCGATCCGCTTGATCGAGCGCAAGGAAAGCGACGAGCAGGCGTTCCGCGCATGGGTCGCCGCCGACGCTACCCGTCGCGAACGCTGGAGCGCCGGCCTTACCGCGCTCGATACCCAGGCCGCAGACGCGAATGCCGCCGCGCTCGAAACGCTCCGCCGCGGGTTGCTCGATCGCGGCCAGCTCTATGCCGCAGCGATGCGCGCCTATCGCTGGTCGCTCGAGCGCGCCAAGCCCGATGCGCAGCGCAAATCGGGCTTCCAGGACCGCGACCGCCGCGCACTCCAGGAGGCGCTGACCCAGATCGAGCGGCGCTTCGACCCCGCAGTCGATCGCGCCTTGTTCGAAAAGGCGGTTGCCGAATATCGCCAGCTGCCCGCCGCATCGCGCAACGCGGGATTCGATGCCGCGCTCGACAAGATCGGCATGGACGCGCTGTATCGCGATACGAAGCTCGGCACGACCGCCAACCGGATCGCGTTGCTCGACATGACGGCCGACGCGCTCAAGGCATCGACCGACCCGTTCGTTCAGCTGGCCATTGCCGCCTATCCCGACCTGGAGGCGCGCGAAGCCGCGACCAACGCCCGCGCCGGCAATCTTCAGGCGGCGCGCTCGACCTACATGGATGCCCGCATGGGCTATGCCGCGTCACAGGGGCGGACGCTCTATCCCGACGCCAACAGCTCGCTGCGCTTCAGCTATGGCACGGTGAAGGCCAAGAAGCGCGACGGCATGGCCTGGACCGCGTTCACCACCGGCGAGGGGATCGTCGAGAAGCAGACCGGCAAGGAACCGTTCAACGCGCCGCAAAAGACGATCGACCTGATCAAGGCCAAGGATTACGGCGCCTATACCGCGCCGGAGCTGGGTACGCTGCCGGTCAATTATCTCGGCACGGTCGACATCACCAACGGCAACTCGGGCTCTTCGACGCTCAACGCGCGCGGCGAGTTTGTCGGCCTGGTGTTCGACGGCACGATCGAGGGGATCATCTCCGACTGGTGGTTCGACCCGTCGATCACCCGGTCGATCCATGTCGACAGCCGCTACATCTTCTGGACCATGGCCAAGGTCGATGGCGCCCAGCGCCTGCTGGATGAGATGAAAGTGAAGTAAGCCGGTCAGCAACCGGACCTGTGCCCAACACAGGTCCGGTCGCGCCGCGCGCAACGGGCTGCTGTCGGGCGGATCATCAGTCTCGCGTCGCCTTCAATCGGTAACCGACGCCTGGCTCGTTCTGGATAAGCGCAGGGCGCGCGGGGTCCGCTTCCAGCTTCTGCCGCAGATTGCGGACGACGATCCGCAGATAATCGACCCGTTGCGCGTGCGCCGGCCCCCAGACGGTGCGCAAGAGCTGGGCGTGGCTGATCACCCGGTCGGGCTTCCGTGCCAGCTCGGCCAGCACCTCATATTCCTTTGGCGACAGATGGACTTCCGTGCCGGCCCGCCGGACGCGGCGATGGGTCAGGTCGATTTCGACATCCCCAAGCTGCACAGGCAAATGATCCGTCGTGCCCGACAGCCGGTGGCGCAACGCGGTGCGGATGCGGGCGAGCAGCTCTTCGGTATCGAACGGCTTGGTCAGATAGTCATCGGCGCCCAGATCGAGCGCGGCGACCTTTTCCGCCACATCCTCTCGGGCCGACACCACCAGCAGCGTCGCGGTCGAGCGTGCCTTGATCGGCTGGATCAGTTCGATCCCGTCGCGGTCCGGCAGGCCGAGGTCGAGCAGCACTGCATCCGGCTTTTCGATGTCCAGCAGCGACAGCCCTTCTCGCGCGGTCGCTGCTTCGACCGCCATATGCCCCGCGCGCTGGATCGCGGCGCGGAGCAGGCGGCGGATATGGACATCGTCCTCGATGATCAGAAGCTTGGTCGGCAACGCCATGCGCTCCCGCTTAGAGCAGGCGCTATCGCCGGTCGAGCGCGGTTGCGCGGGGGAGTGCGTCGAGCGCGCGGTTGAGCGTCAGAACATTGACCCGGTCTTCTCCGAGGAAGCCGAACAGCGGCGTCTGGATTTGGCGACGGACCAGCGACTCGACGGTGCCCCGCTTCAGGCCGCGCGCAGCGGCAACGCGATCGACTTGAGACAAAGCCGCTTCGGGGCTGATATGGGGGTCGAGCCCCGAAGCGGAGGCAGTCACCAGATCGGCGGGGACCGATTGTCCTGGTGAAGTGCGGTTGGCATCGGCATCGGCCTCCACGCGATCGACCAACGCCTGCGATGTCGGGCCAAGATTCGACCCGGCCGATGCAGCTGCATCATAGCCTTCGGCGCCAGCGGCCGAGGGGCGGCCGTGGAAGTAACGGTCGCCGGTGAATTTCTGGCCGAGCAGTTCGGAGCCGATGACCTTGTCCCCCTCGCGGATCAGGCTGCCATTGGCCTGATGCGGGAAGAGCAATTGTGCGACGCCGGTGATCAGCGCGGGATAGACGAGGCCCAGCAGCAAGGCGAACAAGGCGGTCAGCACGAGAGCAGGGCGCAATGCGGTTTTGAGGTCGGTGAGCATTGGAGGAATCCTCAGGCGAGGTTGAGGCCGGTGACGGCCAGGTCGATGAGCTTGATGCCGATGAACGGCGCGACCAGGCCGCCCAGGCCATAGACGGCGAGGTTGCGGGCAAGCAGCGGACCGGCGGCCATCGGCTTGTACGCAACGCCCTTCAGCGCCAGCGGGACAAGGCACGGGATGATCAGCGCGTTGAAGATGATCGCCGACAGGATCGCGCTTTCGGGCGACCCCAGCCCCATCACGTTGAGCACGCCAAGCCCCGGATACAGCGCAACGAACATCGCCGGGATGATCGCGAAATATTTCGCGACGTCATTGGCCACCGAGAAGGTGGTGAGCGCGCCACGTGTCATCAGCAGCTGTTTGCCCAGGCCCACGATCTCGATCAGCTTGGTCGGATCGCTGTCGAGGTCGACCATATTGCCCGCCTCGCGCGCGGCCTGGGTGCCGGTGTTCATCGCCACGCCGACATCGCTCTGAGCGAGTGCGGGCGCGTCGTTGGTGCCGTCGCCGCACATCGCGACCAGCTTGCCGCCCGCCTGTTCCTTGCGGATCAGCGCCAGCTTGTCCTCAGGCGTCGCCTCGGCGAGGAAGTCGTCGACCCCGGCTTCGGCGGCGATTGCGGCAGCGGTGAGCGGGTTGTCGCCGGTGATCATCACCGTGCGGATGCCCATGCGGCGCAATTCGGCGAAGCGTTCGCGCACCCCGGCCTTGATCACGTCCTTGAGCGCGACCGCGCCGAGCAGCTTGCCGTCCTTGGCTACCGCAAGCGGGGTCATGCCGGCGCGGGCGATCTCGTCAGTCGCACGGCGCAGTTCAGCCGCAGCAGGCGTGTCGCCGAGCCCGGGATTGGCGCGCAGCACCGAATCCACCGCGCCCTTCTGGATCAGCCCTTCGGCGATCTTGACGCCCGAAATGCGGGTCTGGGCGGTGAAGGCGATCACCTCGGCCTCGGCGGGCAGGCTGGGGACCGACACGCCGAACTTCTCACGCGCCAGCACCACGACCGAGCGGCCCTCGGGCGTCTCGTCGGCCAGGCTGGCGAGCAGAGCAGCGCGGGCGAGATCCTCGACCGCGATGCCGGACAGCGGGCGGAACTCGCTCGCCTGACGGTCGCCGATCGTGATAGTGCCGGTCTTGTCCAGCAGCAGGACGTCGATGTCACCCGCAGCCTCGACCGCGCGGCCCGACTTGGCGAGGACATTAAACCGCACCAGCCGGTCCATGCCGGCAATGCCGATCGCCGACAGCAATGCCGCGATGGTGGTCGGGATCAGCGTGATCAGCAGCGCGGCGAGGATCGCGACCGGGATGCTGCCGCCCGCGTAGCTGGCGAAGCCCGGGATCGTCGCGACCGCGATCAGGAAGATGATGGTCAGGCCGACGAGCAGGATGGTCAGCGCAACCTCGTTCGGGGTCTTTTGCCGCTCCGCACCTTCGACCAGCGCGATCATGCGGTCGAGGAATCCCTGTCCCGGCTCCTGCGTCACGCGCACCTTGATCCGGTCGGAGATGACGCGCGTGCCCGCCGTCACGGCCGAGCGGTCGCCGCCGGCCTCGCGGATCACCGGCGCGCTTTCGCCTGTAATCGCGCTTTCGTTGACCGACGCGACGCCCTCGACCACCTCGCCATCGGCGGGGATCAGGTCGCCAGTCTCGACCAGCACCAGTTCGCCCTTGGCCAGCAACGATGCGCCGACCAGGCCCCAGGCGTCACCGACACCGATCAGGCGCTTGGCCTGAAGCTCGGCCTTGGTCGCGCGCAGCGACGCAGCCTGCGCCCGCCCCCGCCCCTCGGCCAGCGCCTCGGCAAAAGTGCCGAACAGCACGGTCAGCCACAGCCACACGATCAGCTGGATCTGGAACGGGATGGCGAGGCCCTCGCCCCCGATACCGAGCAGCAATGTCAGCAGCAGCGCCACCGACGCGGTCACGAACATCACCGGGTTGCGGATCAGCTGGCGCGGATCGAGCTTCTTGAACGCGTCGCCGATCGCCGGAACGATCAGGTCAGCGGTGAACATGGATTTGGTGGTCATCGTTCGGCACTCAGAACAGCTGGCCGTGGACCATCGCGAACTGATCGGCGATGGGTCCAAGCGCGAGCGAGGGGAGGAAGGTCAGGCCGCCGAGGATCAGGATGATTCCGACGAGCAGGCCGACCCACAGGCCGCCGGTGGTCGGGAACGAGCCCGCTGTTTCCGGCGTGTATTTCTTGGCGGCGAGGCTGCCCGCGATGGCGAGCACCGGTACGATCACGAAGAAGCGGCCAAGCCACATCGCGACCCCCAGCAGCCCGTTGTAGAAGGGCGTGCCCGAGGTGATCCCGGCAAAGGCGGAGCCGTTATTCCCGGTCGCGGAGGTGAAGGCGTAGAGGATCTCCGAAAAGCCGTGCGGCCCCTTGTTGAGCGGCCCCGCCAGACCATCGGGCAGCACTGCGGCGAGCGCGGTGAAGCCGAGGATGCACAGCGGCAGGATCGCGATGGCGAGTACCGCCAGCTTGACCTCCCGGCTCTCGATCTTCTTGCCGACATATTCCGGCGTGCGCCCGACCATCAGGCCCGCGACGAACACCGCGAGGATGGCGAACAGCAGGAATCCATAGATGCCCGCACCGACGCCGCCGATCACGACTTCGCCCAACTGCATGTTGAACAGCGGGATCATGCCGCCCAGTGGGGTGAAGCTGTCATGCATCGCATTGACCGCGCCGCACGACGCGGCAGTGGTGACGACCGAGAACAGCGCGCTCGCGGCGATGCCGAAGCGGACTTCCTTGCCCTCCATATTGCCGCCCGCAACGCCGAGCGCGTGGAGGTTCGGGTTACCGGCGGCCTCGGCCCAATAGGTGACGCCTGCCCCAACCGTGAACAGGATCAGCATCGCGGTGAGGATCGCCCAGCCCTGGCGCGTGTTGCCCACCGCCTTGCCGAAGGTCCAGGTCAGTCCAGCGCCGATGGCGAAGATCGACAGCATCTGCACCAGATTGGTCAGCGCATTGGGATTCTCGAACGGATGCGCGCTGTTGGCGTTGAAGAAGCCGCCGCCATTGGTGCCGAGCATCTTGATCGCCTCCTGCGAGGCGACAGGGCCGAGCGCGATCGATTGCTTGAGCCCCTCAAGACCCGTCGCATCGACCAGGCTGGCAAAGGTCTGCGGCACGCCATTGGCGACCAGGAACAGCGCATAGACGATGCACAGCGGCAGCAGCAGGTACAGCGTGATCCGCGTCACATCCGCCCAGAAATTGCCGAGCCCGCTCACCTGCCGGCGCGCAAAGCCGCGGAACAGCGCAAAGGCGATGGCGATGCCGGTCGCGGCGGACAGGAAGTTGTGGATCGTCAGCCCCAGCATCTGGCTGAGGTTCGACAGCGCCACCTCACCCGAATACCATTGCCAGTTGGTGTTGGTTGTGAAGCTGATCGCGGTGTTGAACGCGCCATCGGCGGTCATCCCGGCGAGGCCGCGCGCGTTCATCGGCAACACGCTCTGCAGGCGCAGCACCGCATATGTGAACAGCAGCAAGGCGAGGTTGAAGATCAGCATGTGCAGCGCGTAGCGGCGCCAGCTCTGCTCGACGGTCGGATCGATCCCGGCAAGCGTGTAGAAGCCACGCTCGACCGGCCCGAGCACGGCGTGCAACGGCGTGCGGCGCCCTTCATAGAGCGCGAAGAGCCACAGCCCGATCGGCTTGGCGAGCGCCGCGACCAGCGCGACGAAGAGGAGGATCAACCCCCATCCCTGAACGGTCATAAAATCGGGGCTTTCAGAATTTCTCGGGCCGGACGAGCACGGCGGCGAGATAGATGAGCAGGGCAAGCGCGGTGATGCCGGCGAGCGTCAGGTGAAGGCTCATCTCAGGCCTCGTCACACAGGCGCAGATAGGCGAGCGTCGCGAGGAACAGGCCGCCGAGCACGGCGAGCCAGATGACGTCAGACATGGGGGCGGACTCCGAATGGTTCGGAGGGTCAATTAGGCGCGAAGCCCATTAAGCTTCGCCGGTGAATGCAATGCGCGGGCATTAAGAAAGCATAGGAATCGCGCGCCATTGCTTGGCATCCGTGCAGGCCCGCGCCAGTGTCACCGCCGATGCCCGACCCCGAATCCCGCCCTTCCCCCGAAGCCCTGCTGCGCGCCGCGCACCGCGAGCAGCGGGGTCGGCTCAAGATTTTCCTCGGGGCCGCGCCCGGGGTGGGCAAGACGTTCGAGATGCTGCGCGAAGGCGCCGAGCGGCTGCGCGCCGGGAGCGATGTCGTGGTCGCTGTGGTCGAAACGCATGGACGCGCAGAGACTCAGGCGCTGGTCGCGCCGTTCGAGGTGATCGCGCGCCGCACCCTGCCCTATCGCGGGCACGACCTGGAGGAAATGGACCTCGACGCGGTGCTGGCGCGGCGGCCGCAGCTGGCGTTGGTCGACGAGTTTGCCCACACCAATGCCGAGGGGTGTCGCCATCCCAAACGCTGGCAGGACGTGATGGAGCTGCGTGACGCGGGTATCGACGTCTACACCACGCTCAACGTCCAGCATGTCGAAAGCCTCAACGACGTCGTCGCGAGCTTCACCAAGGTCCGCGTGCGCGAAACCGTGCCAGACAGTGTGTTCGACGGCGCCGAGATCGAGGTCGTCGACCTGCCCCCCGACGAGCTGATCGATCGACTGAAGGAGGGCAAGGTCTATATCCCCGCCGAAGCATCGCGGGCGCTCGGCCATTTTTTCTCCAAGCCAAACCTGTCTGCATTGCGCGAGATGGCGCTGCGCCGCGCCGCGCTGAGCGTCGATCAGGCGCTGCTGGAGCATCTTGACGCCAGCGCACTACCCGGCACCTTCGCCGGGGGTGAGCGCGTGCTGGTCGCGATCAGCGAACTTCCCGGATCGGACGCATTGGTGCGGGCCGCCAAACGGCTCGCAGATGCACTTCGCGCACCATGGCAGGCAGTTTATATCGAAACCCCGCGCGCCGAGCAGTTCGGCGAAGATGAGAAGCGCCGTATTGCAGACACGCTGCGCCTCGCCTCCAGCCTCGGCGCCACGATCGCAACCGTTCCGGCCGCAAGCGTGATCGAGGGCCTGTCGATCCATGTTGAGGGCATGCGCGCGACCCAGCTGGTAATCGGCAAGTCGGTGCGCAGCTGGTGGTTTGAGCTCCGACACGGATCGGTCGTCGGTGCAATGCTGCGCGCGCGTGATGGTCTGGCGGTTCATGTCATCCCGGCGACGGAAGCCAGCACGGCCAGAGCTGCGCGCGCGCCCGCCGCGCGATGGGGCGATCCCGCAGCCTATGCGACCATTGGCGCACTGATCGCTGCCACGACATTGGTCGGAAAGCTGGTCGAACCCTGGATCGGTCTCGGCGGCGTCGACCTGCTGTTCCTGCTCCCGGTGATCGTGGCTTCAGGGCGGTTCGGACTGCGGCCGGGGCTCGCGACCGGATTACTCGCCGGGCTCGCCTATAACTTCTTTTTCCTGCCGCCGATCTACACCTTCACCATCGCTGACCCCCAAAGTCTGCTGACGATGTTCGTGCTGATCGGCATTGCGGCGTTCACCGCCAATCTCGCTGCCAAGCTCAAGGCGCGCGCAACGCTTGGCGCGCGTGGGGCGCAGGAGAATGCCGCGATCGCCGCGTTCGGCCAGGCGTTGGCGCGTGCTTCGAACTGGGAGACCACCAGCCGGATCATTTGCGATGAGGTCTCGCGACTGCTCGGTGTCAATGTCGTGCTTCTCAACCGCCGCGATCATGAATTGACGATCGTCGCGCAGTCACCCAACGGCGGTGTGGAGCTGGGATCGGTAAATATTGCCGCCGCGGACTGGTCATGGGATCGCGGTGAACCGGCGGGGATGGGCACCGGCACGCTGAACGCGGCTGACTGGCAATTTCACCCGCTCAAGACCGCACTGGGCGTGCTCGCGGTCATCGGCATCGCGCGCGCCGATGGACGCGATCCAGTGCGCGCCGATCGCGCTGTGCTGCTCCAAACACTGTTAGGTCAGGCGGCGCTGGCGCATGAGCGACTGAAGCTGGAGGACGAAGTCCGCGAAGTCAGCCTGCTCAAGGAACGCGATCGGCTTCGCGCGGCGTTGCTGTCCTCGATCGGCCACGACCTGCGCACGCCGCTCACCTCGGTCGCAACCGCGATCGAAGCGATTGCATTCGAGCATCCCGAAGCACCGACCCTGCCGATCGCGCGAATGGAGGTTGCACGATTGCGCCGCTTCCTCGACAATCTTGTCGACATGGTGCGGATCGACGGCGGAGCGCTGGAGCTGCGCCCCGAGCCGATCGATCTGACCGATGCGATCGGGGGCGCCGTCCATGATCTCAAGGACCTGTTCCGCGGGCGGCATATCGACCTGCGTGTGCCGGCAAACCTTCCTTTCGTCACCGCCGACCCGACCCTGCTTCACCATATCCTGATCAACCTGCTGGCGAACGCAGCACAGCATGGTGGGGAAGCGGGCACGATCACCATCGAGGGCACGCGCACGCCGGACGCGGTCGAGCTGTCGGTTCGGGATGAAGGGCCTGGTCTCGACGAAGGCCAGGAAGCGCTAATCTTCGAGACGTTTGCTCAAGGACGCGGCGGCGACCGTCATGGCGGCAGCGGTCTGGGGCTTGCCATCGTCAGGGGCTTCGCGACTGCCATGGGGGTCGATGTCCAAGCACGCAACCATCCGACCAACGGGGCCATCTTCACCCTGCGCTTTCCGAAGCAGCTATTGCCGGG
Organism: Sphingomonas sp.; assembly: GCF_030145815.1. Classification (GTDB taxonomy): domain Bacteria; phylum Pseudomonadota; class Alphaproteobacteria; order Sphingomonadales; family Sphingomonadaceae; genus Sphingomonas. Next base: position 297,401 of record NZ_JAIXHL010000001.1, on the reverse strand, counting down.
TTCCACGCTCCAAGCATGACCAGCTGCATCAGTGTAAAGGCTGAACTGTTGGCGTTACATCGCGGCGATCTAACGTCGATGAGGTGCCCCATCGACCTTCCTGATCCTGCCGGGTAATTTTGTGTCCATCAACAAGACCGACACGGCCGTCGCAATCTTCGATTGATTCCATGCGAAGCGCTGGCACGGCAACTCCAGATTCCATAGAGATGATGTCCATGGAAGCAGCGATGCATCCCCTCTTTGTATGATTGCATGGAAGCCCAATCTCCATGAGTTTTCGAGGCAAACCCCTTCTCGATCCTTCGTTGAGATATGCTTCGATTGGTCTTGCAACGCTTCGCGTATTTTCCATACCGCTGGATCACCGCCACGATCACGCGACAGTGCTGGGTGCGATCATGTCGCGGTGATCCAAGCCGTCCTGCGACCGCAGGACCCACTTGCGCCTGAGCTCGGCAGAAGGCGATCACCTCCTGCGTCACAGCGTTGCGGCCAACCGCCTAAGCGGCCCTTCTCGTTGGTGCGATAAGTTCGAGGGTAGCTTTCAGGTTTTCGTCGACGATGCGGTGCGCCGGCTGAAAATCCCACGAATGATAGAAGTCATGATCCGGTCGCAGCATCTCCTCCGTGATGTAGGAGGCAACTCGCTCGCTGCTATTCACATCGATCTCGATCGAGCCTGCTCCGCGCGTAAAACGCTTCCAGATCTTGGGCAGCTCCTCCTCCCAGGGCTTGTCGAGGTTGTGCTGCCAGAATGCCCGCGTGAAATTGGCGACGCAGTGGAGATGGGGGTTACTGTCGAGCTTTTCCGGCATCGCCACGAGATGCAATCGCTCACAGGAGTAGCGGCTACGCGGGTTGGACGTCCTGAGCATGAACTTGTCCACCTCGCAGCAGAATGCGCTCAGCATCTTGCGCATCAGCTCGGGCTCCATGTCCGCACGGTTCAGCACCATGTCTTTGCGGTTCGGCGCAAGCGTGATCGCATGGCTGAACTCGGGGCGTGAGAGCCACTCGATCGTCTCAGCACGAAGGCGCACACGCGACATCGAATAGTCGGTTCTTGCGAGGGTCACTTGTGAAACGCCCGCTCGAGGGCCGCAAGATCTTCGTCGCGCAATCCCGCTTTCGAACTTTCGGGCCGCAGCCGCCGAACCAGCTCCATCGTTGCGATCTCTGGCAAAGCCAGCCAACGTCGGCGAGGGTCGCGCGCCGCCACGACCTCTTCGAGCAGAGCGCGCGTATCGGCAGGCAGGTCGTTGAGCGAACAACCTGCCACAGCCTCCAGCTTGCGCACGGTCTCGTCGGACGAATAGGAAACGCCGAAGAGCGCCCTGAAGTCCGCTTTCGGGAACCGCTGCTCCAACACGGCGAGAATGAAGGCGCTAGAGTCGATCCCCAGCACCTCGGCCATATCCAGCGCCCGCTCCACCGGGATACCGACGCGCCCCAACGCCATGTGGCTGAGCACCACCGACGACTTATACCCTAGCTGCTTTGCGACATCGCGCTGGGACCGGCCAGCTCCCTGAGCGGCCTTGATACTCGCTTCCAGCATCACCTGCGCGCGCGTCCCTGCCAATGGATACTGATCCACGTCGTCCGTCATGCAATTTTCCACTTGATGCCAGATTGTTGTGCAACAACACACACACACTCGATGACTACAGCACCCCCTCAGAGAGCCGCCATGAAGGTATGCGCGCAACGCCCTGTATCAGATCTTGCACAACGGCTTCGTAGTGCCGCCCGAACTGGGCGCAAGCTGCACCTAGCGCCGGAGCATGTCCGCGTTTTGCTCTTCGAGGACATCTACCGCGTCATCAGCGCAATGGAAGCACAGGAGATCAGAGCCGCATGCGAAGCCGCAACCGTCAACGACAACGACATCAACTTGGAAGCTACTGGCTCTGGCAGCGGCCAGACGGTGGCGCCTGGTGCATCTGCCGGCTCGAATATCGTTCCGATGGACGCGCTGTCACGCGGCACCTCACAACTCCTGCGCGAGGAGGCGGCCCAGATTCGCCGCCGCAAGAGGCACTAGACGCACTCGCGGCGCATCATGTCGCGAACACCGCGCCTCAGAAGCAATCCAAGGACGAGGCCCTCGTCGAGGCGCTCATGGCAGACTGGCTCAAGCATCATGTCGCCAACCTCGCAGCACCGGATCGCTACGTCTATTCAATCGACCAGTGGATCGCATTCTTCGAAGAGGAGCGCAGGCTGGGCCGGGTCAAAGGACCAACGGTGATGGAGCTCACCCCCGATCTGCAAATGCGATTTCGCACCTGGCGCGCCAAAGCGGGCGTCGGCGGCCATAGATAGACCGCGACCTTGCTGCACTGAGGGGCGCTCTGAGCTGGGCATGGAAGGCGCAACGCATTGACCATCCCCCGTTTGTCGCCAGCGTGCCGGTGCATCAAAGGCACCTCCGCGTGACCGGCTGTTATCGTTCGAGGAGATCGCCGCCATCCTGGATGCTTGCGCTGGCAAGGCGGAGCGCGAACATCTCGTTCGCTTCATTGTGCTTGAGCTCGGCACAGCCGGCCGGCAGGCCAGAGGCAATCTTGGAGCTCACCGACGCCAATATCGACCTCAAGCGCAACCTGATCGACCCGCGTCAGCCGGGGCGGGGGCACTCGCGGAAACGCCGTGCTGTCGTCCCCATGGCGAAGGCGGTCCGTCCTTGGGTCGAGGGCATCAAAGGTAAGCTCATCAAATACAAGGTCGCGATCGCGGAGAAAAACCGCGTTCCGGGCGGTCCAACGCATTTCGAGCGTGAGACCAAGAGCATCAAGACGGCGTGGAACGCGGCGTGCGAAGAGGCGGGCGTAAAAGGTGCGACGCCCAAGACGCTGAGGCACACGATGCTCACTTGGCTGGCCGAGCGCGGCGTGCCGTCAGAGCAGCGTCAGATGCTCGCCGGGCATAGCGCTCAAGGCACGACCGCGCGCAACTACGAACACCTGTCGCCCACCTATCTGAACGCTGCTGTGGCGGCGATCGACGAATTTTTCATCGAACTCTCGAAGCACACCAAAGCGCACCTGCGATACGCCAGCGATACAGAACACAAACAAGCGCCGGCCGCGTAGACCGGAAAATCGCTTGTTTCCAATGCGTTAGGTTGGTGGAGCTGAGGGGAATCGAACCCCTGACCTCTGCAGTGCGATTGCAGCGCTCTCCCATCTGAGCTACAGCCCCGCTCCACGTCCCGGCAGTGCCGGAAGGCGGCCCGTCTAGCTTTCCCGCACCCGCTTTGCAACGGGAAACGCGTCGAATTCCGCCCTCGGCGCGGTCTGCGGCGCGGCTGGTTCAGCCGGGAATCGGTTCGGCCGAGAGGATCTCGATCGCCTCGCTGCGCCCGCCGAAATCGATGCGCTCGCCCACCTCCGCGCCCAGCATTGCGGCGGCGAGCGGCGCCTGAAACGCGATACGATCCTGCGCCGGATCGGCCTCGTCAGGGCCGACAATGTCGATCGAGCGCGCGCGCCCGTTCAGGCGAAAGCCGACGCGCGATCCGATCGCGACCACATCCGGATCGGGCACCGGCGCAAGCTGCGCAGTCGTCTGGCGCGTATGCCAGTAGCGCAGCTCGCGCAGCAGTGGTGCCCGCGCCTCCTCGCTCTCCAGCCCGTCGAGCTGCGCCTCCAGGACGCGTACCTGATCGTCGATCAGCGCCAGCCCGCGCGCGGTCACCAGATTGGGACCGGCGGGGATCGGCAGTTCGAACCGGGGTTCCTTATGCTCCTCGTCGCTTTCGCGGCGGAATGCGACACTCATTCACTCATCCTCAAATCGCGCCGCTGAACGTATCGCAGGCGGCAGGGTTGCCGCTGTCCAGTCCGCGCTTCAGCCACTTCATGCGCTGCGCCGATGTGCCATGGGTAAAGCTCTCCGGCACGATTGTCCCCTGTGCCTGGCGCTGCAGCGTATCGTCGCCGATCGCTTCGGCAGCGCGCAGCCCTTCCTCGATGTCACCTGCCTCAAGCCGGTCGCGATTCTGCGCCGCCCAGACGCCAGCATAGCAATCCGCCTGCAACTCGACCCGCACCGACAGCGCATTGCCCTCGGCCTGGCTCATCCGCGACTGGCGCGCGCGCACCTGCTCCATCGTGCCGCTGACATTCTGGATATGGTGGCCAACTTCATGCGCGATCACGTAATTCTGGGCAAAGTCGCCCGCCGCACCGAATCGCGTCGACAGCTCGCGGAAGAATGCGGTGTCGAGATAGATGCCGCGATCCGCCGGGCAATAGAACGGCCCCGCTGCCGAGCTTGCCTGACCGCAGCCCGACTGCACCCCGCCTTCATAGAAATTGAGCACCGGTGCCGGATAACGCTGGCCCTGATCGGCGAAGAGCTTGGTCCAGGTCTGTTCGGTGCTGGTCATCACACGGCACGCCTGCAGCTCCTCGGGCGTGTCGCACGCCTTTTGCTGCGCCACCTGCTGCCCGCCGCTCCCGGTCGTGCTGCCGCCGCTCAGCAATGCGCCGCCACCGCCCAGCGTCATGAAGATCGCAGCGCCAATCCCGATCAGCGCGATCGTCCCGCAACCCAGCCGACTGCCCAGCAGCATCGGCAGCAGCGCGAACAGGATGTTCCCCCCGCCGCCAAAACCGCCGCCACCGCCCGAGCCCAGATCGCGGACATTGTTACTTGGATCGAGATCGTCGAGCCGCATGGCCCATCCCCCTTTTTATCGTTTCCTTCCCGCCACAATGCCCCAAGCGGCATCGCGTTGCATGAAGAATCCCGCATTGCCCTTCGCGCTGCGTTGCACCACATGTGCGCCATGGCCGATGCCGATCCGCAGCGACGCAGGAAAGAGGGACGCGACGCGACGCTCCCCCTACCCGGCTGCGTGGCGCTGGTGCTGCAGGGCGGCGGCGCGCTCGGCAGCTATCAGGCCGGGGTGATCGAGGCGCTGGCCGGCGCCGACATCGAACCCGACTGGGTCGCCGGCATCTCGATCGGCGCGATCAACGCCGCGATCGTCGCGGGCAACCCGCCCGAACGCCGGGTCGAGCGGCTCGAAGCCTTCTGGAACCGCGTCACCAGCGGCCTGCCCAGCTTCCCGATCTTCCCGCAGGATCAGGTGCGTGAGCTGGTCCATGAATGGTCCGCCGCCGCAGTGCTGATGCGGGGCGTTCCCGGCTTCTTCCACCCGCGCACCGTCCCGCCCTTCCTCGCAACCCCTGGCAGCTGCGCGGCGTTGAGCTTCTACGACACCGCCGCGCTCGCCGAGACGCTCGACGCTTTGATCGACTGGGATCTGCTCAACACCGGGCCGGTGCGCCTGTCGGTCGGCGCGGTCGAGATCGAGAGCGGCAATTTCCGCTATTTCGACACCACCACCGATCGCATCGACGCGCGCCACATCATGGCATCGGGCGCGCTGCCGCCGGGCCTGCCCCCGGTCGAGATCGACGGCAACTATTATTGGGACGGCGGCCTCGTCTCCAACACCCCGCTGATCCATGTCCTTGATCATCAGCGCAGCGCGATGCTGGTGTTTCAGGTCGACCTCTTCTCCGCCGCCGCCGCGATGCCGCACACGATCACCGATGTGATGGCGCGCGAAAAGGAAATCCGCTTCTCCAGCCGCACCCGCCAGGTCAGCGACGAACGGCTGAAGCTGCGCAAGGAGCGCGAGCTGATCCGCAAGGTGCTGGCCAAGCTGCCCGACAGCCTTGCCGACGATCCCGATGTCGCCGCGCTGCGCCAGGCGGCGGACGAACAGCCGGTCAGCCTCGTCCACCTCATTTACCGCGCCAATGCGTGGGAAGGCGGCAGCCGCGACTTCGAATTTTCCGCGCGGTCGATGCGCGAACATTGGCAGGCGGGCCGCGACGATGTCGCACGCACCATGGCCAATGCGCGCCTGATCGCCAGCAATATCGCCGACGGCCGCACCGCCGCCTTCGACCTCACCAGACGCTAATCAGGAGTATCGCATGTTCCTCAAGGGCAGATCCGCCATCGTCACCGGCTCCACATCGGGCATCGGCCTCGCCATTGCCAAGGCGCTGGCAGCCGAGGGCGCGAGCGTGATGATCAACGGGTTCGGCGACGCCGATGCGATCGAGACCGAACGCGCCGGACTGGAAGCGATCAGCGGTGCCAAGGCGCTCTACGACGCTGCCGACATGAGCAAGCCCGACGCAATCTACGCGATGGTCGAGCGCTGCCATGCCGAACTCGGCGGGCCCGACATCATCGTCAACAATGCCGGCATCCAGCATGTCGCGAAGATCGAGGAATTTCCGCCCGAAAAATGGGACGCGATCATCGCGATCAACCTGTCCTCGGCCTGGCACATGATGCGCGCAGCGGTGCCGCACATGAAGGCCGCGAAATGGGGCCGCATCATCAACACCGCCTCGGCGCATTCGCTCGTCGCAAGCCCCAACAAGTCCGCCTATGTCGCCGCCAAGCATGGCGTGGCCGGGCTGACCAAGACGATAGCGCTCGAAACCGCGACCGACGGCATCACCGTCAACTGCATCTCGCCCGGCTATGTCTGGACGCCTTTGGTCGAGAACCAGATCCCCGACACGATGAAGGCGCGCGGGATGACGCGTGAGCAGGTGATGAACGACGTCCTCCTCGCCGCACAGCCGACCAAGGAATTCGTGCTGCCCGAACAGGTCGCGGCGCTGACATTGTTCCTCTGCCGCGACGATGCGCGGTCGATCACCGGCGCGAATTACAGCATGGATGGCGGGTGGACCGCCGCATGACCCGCGCCACGCTCCTTGCTCTGCTCGCCGGAGCCGCGCTCGCGGGTTGCGCACGCGACGGCCTCAGCCTCGTCGATACCCCACCCGAAACCCGCTGGCGCGCGGTCACCACCGATCAGGATCGCAACCGCCTGCGCGACTGGCGCAAGGCATGGACCACCGCCCTGCCCGCCGCCCGCACCGCCGACAATGGCGTCATCGCGCGCGAGGGCGCATTGTTCGAGCCCGACCGGGCGATGGCAAATGCCATGCCCCCCGCCGGCGAGTATCGCTGCCGCACCTTCAAGCTCGGCGCCTATCGCCCGGGCCTGCAGACCTTCGCCGAGCGCGCGCCTGTGCGCTGTCGCGTAGGTCGCGATGGCGAGATGCCGGTCTTCGCGGTGTCGGAGGGCGAACAGCGCCCATCGGGCACGCTCTACGCCGAAACCGATGCACGCGTCATTTTCCTCGGCGCGCTCGAACTCGGCGACGAGACCAAGCCATTCCCCTACAGCCTCGACCGTAAGCGCGACATGGCCGGTTATGTCGAGCGCGTCGCGGTGGGCCGCTGGCGGCTAGTCCTGCCCTATCCCAATTTCGATTCGCAGCTCGACGTGATCGAACTGGTCCCGGCGGGTTAGCGTTGCGCAGGGCGCGGGGTGGGTTAGGGTAGCGTCATGAAGACGCTCCTCGCCACCGCCGCCGCGACGCTCGCGCTCGCCGCCCCTGCCGCCGCCGACAGCGTCCGCGACGCCACCACGCGCGAACTCCCCTCGCTGATGACGCTGTACCGCGACCTCCATGCGAACCCGGAGGTCAGCCAGGCCGAGGTGAAGACCGCCGCCAAGCTCGCCGCCGAAGCGCGCAAGGCCGGCTACACTGTCACCGAACAGGTCGGCGGGACCGGCGTGGTCGCGGTGCTGAAGAATGGCGACGGCCCGGTCGTGCTGATCCGCGCGGACATGGACGGCCTGCCGGTGACCGAGGAAACCGGCCTGCCCTTCGCGTCAAAGGTGCGCACGCGCACGCCCGAGGGGGTCGAGAGCGGCGTCATGCACGCCTGCGCGCACGATACGCACATGACCGCCTGGGTCGGCACGCTGCGCAACCTCGCGGCGATGAAGGACCAGTGGCGCGGCACCGTCGTCATGGTCGCGCAACCGGCGGAGGAAAACAGCGCCGGCGCGCTCGCGATGCTCAAGGACGGCCTCTACACCCGCTTCCCCAAGCCGACCCACGCCATCGCTTTCCACAACAGCGCCGCGCTGCCCGCCGGCGTGATCGGCGTCCGCGCCGGCCCGACCTTCGCCAGCGTCGATTCGGTCGATATCGTGGTGAAGGGCGTCGGTGGCCACGGTGCCTATCCCGCGACGACGAAGGACCCGATCGTGCTCGGCGCGCGCATCGTCTCGGCGCTGCAGACGCTGGTCGCGCGTGAGATCGATCCGCTCGATTCCGCCGTGGTCACGGTCGGCAGCTTCCAGGGCGGCACCCGCCACAACATCATCCCGGATCAGGCGCTGCTGCTGCTCACCGTCCGCGCCTATACGCCCGAAGTGCGCAAGCAGTTGCTCGACGGCATCGCGCGCATCGCCAAGGGTGAGGCGATCGCGGCGGGCGTACCGGAGGACCGCATGCCGATCGTCACGGTGCGCGAACCCTTCACCCCGCCCGCCGTCAGCGATCCCGCCTTTGCGGGCCAGCTCAAGACGCTGTTCACCGCCCGCTTCGGCGCGGCGCGCGTAACTGACATTGCCCCCACCATGGCGGGCGAGGATTTCGGCCGCTACCCGATCGCCGATCCGTCGGTGAAGAGTGTGATCTATTGGGTCGGCGGGGTCCCGCAGGACGCGTGGGACAAGGCGCAGGCCAATGGCGGCAAGGGCCTCCCCTCGCTGCACAGCCCGAAATGGGCGCCAGATGCGGAAAAGGTGATCGGCACCGCCGCCGAAGCGATGACGGCGGCGGCGCTCGATGTGATGAAACGTTAGGGGGACACCCCGTTTGCCCTGAGCCTGTCGAAGGGCGATTCCCGACAGCGGTGGCTTCGGCCCTTCGACAATGACCAGGTGAAACGTCCCCCGGACGTTTCAGCCAAAGCCGGGGGCTTTGGCGACCTGGTCATCACGGCAAACGGCTACTCCGCCCCGCCCTTCGCCTTCGCCAACTCAGCCTCCTTGTCGGCATCATAGCCAGTCGAAGGCGCCGCATGATGCGAATGGATCGGCTGCGTGCCCGAGGGCGGGTCGGACGCATCCATCGACTCATCCAGTGCGCGGTCCAGCCGCGCCTGCTTACTCTCGGGATTCTTCTCCAGCCGCTCGGTAATGCTCTCGTCGGTCCCGGCGTCGCCGCGCTTGTTATCGTCGTCCATCGTCTCTCTCCCATATGGGTGGACGATGAAAACGCGCGCCCTGCATCTCGCGTTCCGCCCCCGAAACGCAGAAGGGCCCGGCCATCGCTGGCCGGGCCCTCCCGAAATCGCCATCGGCAGCGCGGATTATTCGCGGTTGCCGATGATGCTGAGGATGAACTGGAACATGTTGATGAAGTCCAGATACAGGTTCAGCGCACCCATGATCACCGCCTTGCCGACCATGTCGGTGCCGGCGACATACTGATAGACGCTCTTGATCCGCTGCGTGTCATACGCCGTCAGACCCGCGAAGATCAGCACGCCTGCGATGCTGATGATCCAAGCCAGCGTCTCAGCCTTCAGGAAGATGTTGATGATCGACGCAACAATCAGGCCGATCAGGCCGACGATCAAGAAGCTGCCGAAGCCCGACAGGTCACGCTTGGTCGTGTAGCCATAGAGGCTGAGGCCTGCGAAACCGGCAGCGGCGGCGAAGAACGCCTGCGCGACCGACGCACCCTCATACCGCAGCAGCAGCGTCGAGAGCGACAGGCCCATCAGCACCGTGAACGCCCAGAACATGCCCTGAAGCGCGCCGGTCGAGAACTTGTTCTGACCGAAGCTCATCGCGAACACGATCGCCAGCGGCGACAGGATGATCAGCCACACCAGCGGGCCGCCATTGGCGAAGACCGAAGCGGCGATCGATTCGCTGCCGCCCCAGGCAAACATCAGCGCGACGATGCCGCTCAGCAGCACGCCCGATGCCATATAGTTGTAAACCGAAAGCATGTAGGACCGCAGCCCCGCATCATACGCGGCGCTATCCCGCGTACCTGCGGCCGTCGCGTACGGCGCGGCGGTCGTGTGGGGGTCAGACCAGTTAGCCATCTCAAACTCCTTTGCCCGGCGGTCTCTGGATATCGGCCGCCCGGATGTTACCGAATATCATGCTTTGCCGGGCGAGATTCAAGGAAAACCGGAATCGCTGTCTCTGACAAAGTGGGTTAATCGCCGGACCATGCACCGCCTGTTCGTCGCATTGCGCCCGCCGCCCCCGATTCGCGACCTGCTGATCGACCAGATGGACGGCATCGACGACGCCCGCTGGCAGGATGACGACCAGCTCCACATCACCCTGCGCTATATCGGCGAAGTCGATTCGCGCATGGCGGAGGATATTGCCACCGCGCTGTCGGCGATCCGCGCCGACCTGCCCCCGCTACGCATCGATGGCTGCGGCATGTTCGACAGCAAGGGGCATCCCAATGCGATCTGGGCCGGCGTCGCCCCGCGCGAACCGCTCGCCGCGCTCCACCGCAAGATCGACCGCGCGCTGGTGCGCATCGGGCTGGACCCGGAGCATCGCGCCTATCTGCCGTACATCACGCTGGCGCGGCTCGCGCGCTCGGCGGGGCCGGTCGATGCCTTCCTCGCCCGCAATGCCGCACTGACAAGCCCGGAGTTCAGCGTCACGCACATGGCGCTCTACGAAAGCCGCCGCGGCGCGAGCGGCTCAAGCTACGAGCCGGTCGCGCGCTATGCGCTGACCGGCCCGTAGCGCCTCGGCTTAGCCCGCCGCGAACACGCCGCACGCGATGCGGTCACCGCTATTGCCCGACGGATCGGTCTTCTGGTCGTCCGGTCCGGCATGGACCACGAACGCCGCGCCATCGGCGTCGAGCAAGCCTTCCATCGTCCCCGACCCCAGCTTGTAGGTCAGCGTGCCGGTCCCATCGGCGCGCACGATCAGATTGGGCATGTCGCCGGCATGCGCGCCCTGCGGATTTTCCAGCCCATGCTTGGTCGCGCCGGGGTTCCAGTGCCCACCGGCGGTGGTGAAGGCCGGCGCGTCGCACTTGCCGGTCATGTGCACATGCACGCCATGCGGCCCGGGGGAAATGCCGGTCACCGACACCTTCACCGACAGCCCGCCATTGGTCACCGTCGCCACCGCGCTGCCCGCGGCGCTGCCATCGGCGCGCTTGAGCTGCGCCGTCGCGCGACCGGGGTCGCTGGTGGTGGCGCCACCGCTGCACGCGGCGGTCAGGGCAAGTGCGGCAAGTGCACAACCGGTCCGGATCATCGTTTCACTCTCCTGTTCTGGAAACCCGCCACCCCAATGGGTCAGCGGGGAAAGGGTTCCGCGCTCACGCCCGCGGATGGGCGTTGCGATAGACGTCGAGCAGATGCGCAGCGTCCACAGCAGTGTAGATTTGCGTCGAACTCAGGCTGGCATGGCCGAGCAGCTCCTGCAAGGCGCGCAGATCCGCCCCGCGCCCCAGCAGATGCGTAGCAAAGCTGTGGCGCAGCGCATGCGGCGTCGTCCGCTCGGGCAGGCCCAGCTGCACCCGTGCCTTGCGCACCGCCCGCCGCACCAGCGCCGGATCGAGCGGCCCGCCCCGCGCCCCGCGAAACAGCGGCGCGCCCGGCGCGGTGCCATACGGACAAAGCCGCACATACTCCTCCACCGCCGCGCGCACCTGCGGCAACAGCGGCACGATCCGCGTCTTGTCGCGCTTGCCGGTGACCCGCAGCGTTTCGCTCAGCGGCAGCGCAGCACCAGTCAACGCCATCGCCTCCCCGATCCGCAACCCCGCGCCATAGAGCAGCAACAGCACCGCGAGGTCGCGCGCCGCGATCCACGGTTCGCGCGCCTCGTCCGCCACTTCCTCGGCCAGCGCCACCGCCTCATCGGGCGACACCGGACGCGGCACGCCCTTGCGCACGCGTGGGCCGCGCAGCCGGGGCAGCTCGGCGTCCTCCCCGCCCGCAAAGCGCAGAAACGCCCGCACCGCCGACAGCTCCCGCGCCGCGCTGGCATTGCCGATTCCGTCAATGCGCCGCTGCGCCAGATAGGCACGCAGATCCGCCGCGCTCACCTTGGCCAGCGCCGCACGATCCACCGCCCCGCCCCAATGCCCCGACAGAAAGCTGATCAGCCGCGCCGCGCTCGCCTCATACGCCCGCACCGTATGCACCGACCTCCGCCGATCCCGCGCCAGATGCGCGCCGAACAGCAGGGGAAGCGGGCGATCGTCCATTGCGGCACCCTAGCCAAGCGGGCCGCGCACGTCATGGTTCAATGCGCACCCCCTCATTCCTCCCCCGGAGGGGGAGGGGGACCGCCGAAGGCGGTGGAGGGGTAGTTTCGGCAAGCTACGTCGCGTGGGGAAAATACCCCTCCGTCACGCTTCGCGTGCCACCTCCCCCTCCGGGGGAGGAATGTCGCAAAATCTACCGATACCCCCTAAGACCCCTCCCATGATCAACGCCAACGGCCACCGCCTCGCCTATCACCACAGCCCCGGCACCGGTCCGACGATCGTGTTCCTCCCCGGCTATGCCTCCGACATGAGCGGGAGCAAGGCGGTCGCACTCGAAGCCTGGGCACAATCCACCGGCCGCGCCTTTCTGCGCTTCGACTATGCCGGCTGCGGCGAGAGCGAGGGCGCGTTCGCGGATCAGACGCTGGCCGGCTGGCGCGACGACGTGCTGCTGCTGATCGACCGCCTGATCGAAGGACCCGTCATCCTCGTCGGATCGTCGATGGGCGGGTGGATCATGCTGCTGGTGGCCCAGGCCCGGCCCGATCGCGTCGCCGCCCTGGTCGGCATCGCCGCCGCCCCCGACTTCACCGACTGGGGCTTCACAGAGGCGCAGAAGATGACGCTGCTCAACGAAGGCCGCCTCGAACAGCCGTCCGACTATTCGCCCGAACCCACCGTCACCACCCGTGCCTTCTGGTCCTCGGGCGAAGCCAACCGGCTGATGCATGGCCCCATCGACCTGTCCATCCCCACCCGGCTGATCCACGGCCAGCGCGACCCCGATGTGCCGTGGGAGCGCAGCGTCACCCTCGCCGGCCTGCTCCGTTCAGACGATGTGCAGACACTTCTCGTCAAGGACGGCGACCACCGCCTGTCGCGCTCGCAGGACATCGCCCTGATCCTGCGCACCCTTGAGGATCTCGTCCCCACGCCATGATGCTCCTGCTCCTCGCCGCCGCCGCCCAGAGTGTCACGCCGCCCTCCCCCGTCGGCCCGCCGTCGCCCGAGGAACAGCGCTGGGAACGCTGCGTCGAGCTTGCGGTCGACGAACCCGCCGCCGGAATTGCCGAGGCCAATCGCTGGCGCATGGCGGGCGGGCGCTTCTTCGCCGAACAATGCCGCGGCATGGCCTATGCCCGGCAGCAGCGCTGGGTCAGCGCGGGCGGCGCCTTCGAAACGGCGGCACGCGAAGCCGAAGTCGCGCGCGACCGCCGCGCGTCCAAATATTGGGCACAGGCCGGCAATGCCTGGCTTGCCGCCGGGGAGGCCGCAAAGGCACGCTCAGCGCTCGACGCCGCGCTCGCCACCGGCACGCTGAAGGGGCTGGAGCTCGGCGAGGCGCATCTCGACCGCGCCCGAGCGCTGGTCGCATCGGGCGACCTCGCCGGCGCGCGCGGCGACCTGGACAAGGCGCTGATCCACGCGGCGAAGGACCCCATGGCGTGGCTGCTCTCCGCCAACCTCGCACGCCGCACCGGCAACATCCCGCTCGCCCGCGAACACATCGCCCGCGCGCTCGAAAAGGCCGGCGACGACGCCTCGGTCCAGCTCGAAGCCGGCAACATCGCCGCCGTCGCGCGCGACGAAGCCGGGGCCAGAGCCGCCTGGACCCGCGCCGCGCAGATCTCCCCCGACGGTCCGATCGGCGCCTCCGCCCGCGCCGCGCTTAAACAATTCGAGGGTGGGGAATAGAAACCGCCACCATCTTTCCTATCTCTGGCCAAAACCAGCGACAGGGACTCCCGATGCACTATCTCCACACCATGATCCGGGTGACCGACCCGGACGCCTCGATCCGCTTCTTCGAACTGCTCGGCCTCAAGGAAACCCGGCGGATGGAGAGCGAAAAGGGTCGCTTCACGCTGATCTTCCTCGCCGCCCCCGGCGACATCGCGGCGGAAACGTCCGAGCGCGATGGCCGCCCGCGTGCCGAGGTGGAACTCACCTATAACTGGCCGCCCGAGGATGGCAGCGCGCCCGAGGTCTACACCGGCGGCCGCAATTTCGGCCATCTCGCCTATCGCGTCGAGAATATCTACGAAACCTGCCAGCGGCTGATGGACGCCGGCGTGACGATCAACCGTCCGCCCCGCGACGGCCATATGGCGTTCGTGCGCAGCCCGGACGGCATCTCGGTCGAACTGCTGCAGGACGGCCATCTCGAACCCGCCGAACCCTGGGCGTCGATGCCCAACACCGGGGCCTGGTAATGGCAATCGAGGTCGTCCGAATCCCCGCGCTCAGCGACAATTACATCTGGCTCGCGCATGACGCCGCGTCGGGGGAGACGATCGTCGTCGACCCCGCCGCAGCGGAACCCGTGCTGGAGGCCGCCGCAGCGCGCGGCTGGACGATCTCGGCGATCTGGAACACCCACTGGCACCCCGACCACACCGGCGGAAATGCCGCGATCAAGGCCGCGACCGGCTGCACCATCACCGCCCCGGCCGCAGAGGCCGCAAAGATCCCGACCGCCGACCGGCTGGTGGCCGAAGGCGACACGGTCATGCTCGGCGACTTCGCGGCGCGGGTGATCGACGTCCCCGCCCACACCGCCGGCCATATCGCGTACCACCTCCCCGAGGCCGAGATCGTCTTCGTCGGCGATACGCTGTTCGCGATGGGCTGCGGCCGGTTGTTCGAAGGGACGGCGGCGCAGATGTTCGCGAACATGCAGCGCCTCGCCGCGCTTCCCGGCGAAACCACCGTCTATTGCGCGCACGAATATACCCAGTCGAACGGCCGCTACGCGCTGGTCGCTGAGCCGGATAACGCCGCACTGGTCGCACGGATGGCCGAGGTCGATGCGATGCGCGCGCAGGGCTTGCCGACCGTGCCGACCACCATCGCACTCGAACGCGCCACCAACCCCTTCATGCGCGCCGCGTCAGCCGAGGAACTGGCCGAACGCCGCGCGGCGAAGGACAGCTTCCGGGGTTAACCCACCCGCCGTTTGCCCTGAGCTTGTCGAAGGGCCGAAGCCACCGCTGTCGAGCAAAGCCCTTCGACAGGCTCAGGGCAAACGGAGGTGGGCATTACCTAACCCGCTTGTTCCACGTCACCACGCGATAGGCCCACACCACCACCACCGCAGCCGTCGTGAGAATTGCGACCGGCCCGACATAGACCTGCAGCTCCTCGAACCGCGACCCAAGCAACAGCCCAGCATAGGCCAGCACCGCATTCCAGATCGCGCTCCCGACGAACGTCGCCAGCAGGAAGCGCGGCATCCCCATCTTCGCCATGCCCGCAGGCAGCGAGATCATTGTGCGGAACGTCGGCAGGAAGCGGAAGAAGAACACCACCCACAGCCCGTGCCGGTTGAAGAAGCGGTTGAGCTGCTCGACCTCGTCCCAGGTCAGCGTCAGCCAGCGCCCATAGCGATCGACGAACGGCTTCAGCCGCGCGATCCCGATCCAGCGCCCGATGCCGTACCACACCATATTGCCCGCCGTCGTGCCAAGCGTCGCGACGATCAACAGCGGGGTCATGTCCATGTCGCCGCGCGCCACCGCCATCCCGCCAAAGCCCATGATCACCTCCGACGGAATCGGCGGAAACACATTCTCCAGCGTCATCAGGATGAAAATCCCGACATATCCGCCCCAGGCGATCAGGTTCAGAATGAATTCGGTCATAAGGGACGCCAAACGCTAATCAGGGAAAAAAAGGGATCAGCCGCGCGCAGCGACGCGGCGCTCGATCGCATCCCAGATCATGGCGGCGGTGTCGGTCCCGTTGAACCGGTCGATCGCGACGATGCCGGTCGGCGACGTCACGTTAATCTCGGTCAGCCACTCGCCGCCGATCACGTCGATCCCGACAAAGATCAGCCCGCGCCGCTTGAGCTCCGGCCCCAAAGCCGCGCAAATCTCGGCTTCCTTGGCGGTCAGCTCGGTCTTCGCCGCGGTCCCGCCGACCGCCAGGTTCGACCGGATCTCGCCCTCGCCCGGCACGCGATTGACCGCGCCCGCCACCTCGCCATCGACCAGCACGATGCGCTTGTCGCCCTTCGCCACATCGGGAAGGAACGCCTGCACCATGTGCGGCTCGCGGTACGCGGTGTTGAACACCTCGATCAGCGACGACAGGTTCGCACCATTACCGTCGATCTTGAAGATCGCCTTGCCGCCATTGCCGTGCAGCGGCTTGACCACGATCGCGCCGTGCTTAGCCAGGAACGCCTTCGCCTCGTCATAGTCGCGCGTGATCAGCGTCGGCGGCATGAAGCGCGCATAATCGAGCACCCATACCTTCTCGGGCGCATTGCGCACGCTGGCCGGATCGTTGACCACCAATGTCCGGTCGGCGATCCGCTCGAGCAGATGCGTCGCGGTGATATAGCCCAGGTCGAACGGCGGATCCTGCCGCATCAGCACCACGTCAGCCTCGTCGCCCAGATTCAGGCTGACCGGATCGCCAAAGCTGAAATGATCGCCCGCGACTCGCTGCACCGTCACCGGATGCGCCTTCGCCCACACCCGCCCATCGGCATAGTTCAGCGCCTCGGGCGCATAATGGAACAGCCGATGCCCGCGCACCTGCGCCGACAGCATCAGCGCAAAGGTCGAATCGCCCGCGATGTTGATCGAATCGAGCGGGTCCATCTGCACGGCGACGGTCAATTGTCGGGTCACGAACCACACCTCCGTTCGCCCTGAGCTTGTCGAAGGGCAGGTTTTCTTGAGCGCCCCGGTAAAATAAAGGACGACGCTTCGACAAGCTCAGCGTGAGCGGGAGATGGGAACGACATGAGGGTTTGTCACCCAATCCACGCATTCTCGATATGCCGCGGCCGCACGCCCGGCGCGAGCAACAGGACATCGACCCGGATATCCTCGCCGTTCGCGGCAAAACGCGGCATCAGATATTCCGCCGCCGCCGCAACCCGCGCCAGCCGCCGCTCGTCGATGGCAAAGTCCAGCTCCGCCGCAGACTTGCGCGCCTTGACCTCGACAAACGCCACCAGCTTGCCGCGCTTCGCCACCAGATCGACCTCCCCCGCCGGCGTCCGCACCCGCCGATCCAGAATCCGCCACCCGCGCAGCCGCAAATACCACGCCGCCCGCGTCTCCCCATCGCGGCCGGACTGTTCGGCGGCGCGGCGGTCCCTCACCCCTTGAGTTCCATCGCCCGCGCGTACAGCGCCTTGCGGTCCAGCCCCAGCCGCTTGGCCACCTCGCCCGCCGCCTTCGACACTGGCAGCCGCGTCAGCGCCTCGGCCAGCGCCGCATCGGCATCCTCGGCGCTCGCCGGCGCCGCCTCGCCCGGCGGGGCGACCACCACGACGATCTCGCCCTTCGGCCCGCCCTCGGCATAGCGCGCCGACAGCTCGGTCAGCGACCCCGTCACGCATTCCTCGAACTTCTTGGTGATCTCGCGCGCCACCGCCGCCTCGCGATCCCCCAGCCCCTCGGCCAGCGCCGCCAGCGCCGCCGACAACCGCGGCCCGCTTTCGTAGAAGACCAGAGTCGCGCGCACCCCCGCCACTTCGGCAATCGCCTCGGCCCGCGCCTGCTGCTTGCTCGGCAAAAATCCCATGAACAAAAACCGGTCGGTCGGCAGCCCGGCCAGCGTCAGCGCCGCGATCCCCGCACACGGCCCGGGAATCGTCACCACCGCATGCCCCGCCGCGCGCGCATCGCGCACCAGCTTGTAGCCCGGGTCGGAAATCAGCGGCGTCCCCGCGTCCGACACCAAAGCCACCGCCTGCGTCGCCATCCGCGCCACGAGGCCGGGCCGCACCGCCTCCGCATTATGGTCGTGATACGGCGTCATCGGCCGCTTTGCGCCCAGGTGGCGGAACAGCCCCGCTGTCACACGCGAGTCCTCAACCGCAACCACATCGGCGTTCAGGAGTATTTCAGACGCACGCGGGGAAAGATCGCCGAGATTGCCGATCGGCGTCGCGACGATGTAGAGGCCGGGCTCGAGAACAGAAGTCATTGGGGAACGTCATGGCAGAGGCAGCAGCGAAACGCCAACCGGGCATGTCGCGGATCATTCGGGGAATCGTCATCGGCGCCGCGCTTGCGCTGTCCGCCTGCGTCCGCCCCTCGGCCCCGCCGCCCGAGCCGGTGCGCCCCGGCCCGACCCAGCCGGTCCGCCCGACCACCCCGCCCCCGGTCCGCCCGGGCCTGCCCGAAGCGGATACGGAGCGGCACCGCGTCGCCCTGCTCGTGCCGCTGTCGGGCACCAATGCCGGGATCGGCCGCAGCCTCGCCAACGCGACGCAACTCGCGATCCTCGATCTCAAGGCGGACAATGTCCGCATCACCACCTATGACACCGCGCTCGGCGCGACTGCCGCCGTGACCCGCGCGCTGGCAGATGGCAACAAGCTGATCCTGGGGCCGTTGCTTGCCGAAGACGCCCGCGCCATCGCCCCGCTCGCGCGCCGCGCCGGAGTGCCGGTGCTCAGCTTCTCGAACGACACCGGCGTCGCCGGCAACGGCACCTATGTGATGGGCTATACCCCCGCCCAGTCGATCGAGCGCGTGGTCGATTATGCGCGCCGCAGCGGCGTCACCGAATTCGCCGGGCTGATGCCGACCGGCCTCTATGGCGACCGCGCCAGCACCGCCTTCCTCCGCGCGGTCGAGGGTGCGGGCGGCAAGGTCACCGCGCTCGAAACCTATAATCGCGGCGCGCCCGCGATGAACGCGGCAATCGCCCGCCTCGCCCGCTCGCCGTTCCAGGCAGTGCTGATCGCCGACAGCGCGAGCGGCGCAGTCACCGCCGTCCCCGGCATCCGCCGCGCCAACGCCAATGCGAAGGTGCTCGGCACCGAATTGTGGAACAGCGATTCGGCCGTTGGCGGCATGACCGCGCTCAACGGTAGCTGGTTCGCAAGCGTGTCGGACACGCTCTACCGCACCTATGCCAACAAGTATCGCGCCCGCTTTGGCGCCGCGCCCTATCGCCTCTCGACGCTCGGCTATGATGCAGTGCTGCTCACCGTGCGGATCGCGCGCGACTGGCGCCCGGGCGACAATTTCCCAACCGGTCGCCTCAGCGACGAAGGCGGGTTCGGCGGCATCGACGGAGCCTTCCGCTTCGGCCGCGACGGCGTCGCCGAACGCGCGCTGGAGGTGCAGGAAATCCGCGGTGGCACCACCGTGACGGTGTCGCCTGCGCCGCAGGGGTTCGGACGGTAAGCGCAATTCCTCCCCCAGCTTGCTGGGGGAGGGGGACCGCCCGCGTAGCGGGTGGTGGAGGGGCGGCCGCGCAGGCGGCCGTTAGACAGCTCGGCAAAACACCGCCGCTTGCAGCGGCGGCCCCTCCGTCAGCACTGCGTGCTGCCACCTCCCCTGCGGCGCAGGGGAGGAATTTAGCGGACCACCTCCCGCAAGATCCCCTCTAGCACCGGCATCCCGGCGGCGGTAACCCGCAGCCGATCGCCTTCGCGCACGATCAACCCGTGCCCCGCGAGCCGCTCCACAGCGGGAAGATCGACATACTCCACCCCGATCCGCCCCAGATCGACCCCCTCGGCCAGCCTTAGCCCCATCACCAGCGCCTCGGTCGCGCGCTCGGTGGCGGCCAACACAACCTCTTCCTGCACCCCATGCCCGTTGCGCGTGACGGCGTTCAGCCAGTTCTCCGGTTTCTTGTGTCGCACCGTCGCGCACCCGCCGCGCCGCCCATGCGCGCCCGGCCCAACCCCGGCATAATCGGTGTAGCGCCAATAGCTCAGATTATGCCGGCTCTCCGCCCCCGGCCGCGCATGGTTCGACACTTCGTACAGCGGCAGCCCCGCCGCGCCGGTCAGCGCCTGCGTGACATCCCACAGATCCGCCGCCGCATCCGCATCCGGGATCACCAGATCACCCTTCGCCGCCAGCGTCGCAAAGCGCGTCCCCGGCTCGATCGTCAGCTGATACAGCGACAGATGTTCGGTCCCGAAGCTCAGCGCGCGGGCCAGCTCCGCCTCCCAATCCGCCACCGATTGCCCCGGCCGCGCATAGATCAGGTCAAAGCTCACCCGCCCGAAAAGCCGCTGCGC
The DNA here is from genome assembly GCF_030145815.1 of Sphingomonas sp. GTDB lineage: Bacteria > Pseudomonadota > Alphaproteobacteria > Sphingomonadales > Sphingomonadaceae > Sphingomonas. The sequence goes on along the minus strand of NZ_JAIXHL010000001.1, from coordinate 277,265 downwards.
CGTCGCCAGCGCCCCCAGCCCCTCGGCCACGCCATGCGCCCGCCCCAGAAACGCCAACGCATCACCGTCGAGCGCCTGCAACCCCAGCGACACGCGATTGACCCCCGCCGCCGCCAGATCGGCGAAGCGCGCCGCCTCGACCGATGACGGATTGGCCTCCAGCGTCACTTCCAGATCGCCCTGCGGCGACCACGCCGCCACCGCCGCGTCGATCACCGCTGCCACCGTTTCGGGCGGCATCAGCGACGGCGTGCCGCCCCCGAAAAAGATCGACCCCAGCCGCCGCCCGGGCAGCAGCGCCGCCTCATAACCCAGGTCGGCGAGCAGCGCATTGCGCCACGCATCCTGGTCCACCACCTCGCGGACATGGCTGTTGAAATCGCAATAGGGGCATTTGGACACGCAGAACGGCCAGTGGACGTAAAGCGCCAGCGGAGCCGCAGCATTCGGTTCGGAACCATTCATGTTGCGCGCGCTATGCGCGGAAACGAGGTTTTCCGAAAGATGCTGCTCCTCCCCCTCCTGCTCCTCGCCGCCTGCTTGCCCCCGGGCGCGCCGCCGCAGAACGAAGCGCCGAGGCAGTTCGTCGAGCGCCGCGAGTCGCTCGAACCCGCCCCGCGCGGCGCCGAACGCCTCCGCACCGCGATGCTCGACGCGCACAACGCCGCCCGCGCCGCGGTGAAGGTGCCGCCGCTGACCTGGGACGAAGCCCTCGCCCGCGATGCCGCCAGCTACGCCCGCGACCTCGCCCGCAGCGGCAAGTTCGAGCACGCCAAACAACCGCGCGGCCCGGCGGCACAGGGCGAAAATCTCTGGAAAGGCACCCGAAGCGCCTATCGCTACGAAGAAATGGCCGGTCATTGGGTCGCGGAGAAGCGCGACTATCTCAACCGCCCGATCCCGAACATCAGCGCCACCGGTCGCTTCGTCGATGCCGGTCACTATGCCCAGATCATCTGGTCGCGCACCACCCGCGTCGGTTGCGCCCTCGCCAGCAACGCGCGCGAGGATGTTTTGGTCTGCCGCTATTCCCCGGCAGGCAATGTGATGGGACAGGTGGCGTTGCCGTAGTGGGGTCGGGGATGGGACAATCCAACCACCGTTTGCCCTGAGCTTGTCGAAGGGCGATCCCAGACAGCGGTGGCTTCGGCCCTTCGACAAGCTCAGGGCAAACGGATCGGGGGAGTTCAATCCCGCCCCGCCCGCGCCCTCAACCGCGCCACCCGCGCAAACGAAGCCTCCTCGCGCCCGAACATCTGTACTTTCGACGTCCGCCCCGCCGCCTCATCCGCCTCCAGCCGCCGCTCCAGCTTGCGGACGCCGAAACTGCCTTTCATGCAGCACACGCACCCGCACGGCGCCGTCCCGTTCGCGCCGGGCATGTAGCGCCAGCCCGTAACCTGCGGCAGCATCTTGAAGCGCAGGATTTCGCTCCGCGCGATCGGACGCGCAATCGTCACCTGAAACCCCTCGGGCGAAGACGGCAGCGCCCGCCCGCGCTGCACTGCCTTCGACGCCTTGTCCGCCGCCCGGGCCGCAGCCGGGTCGCGCTGCTCGGCGGCGAGCATCAGCGCAACCGCCTCGGCTGCGCGCATCGTCACCGGGGTGCCGTTATAGTGCGACACCTCGACCATCTCGTCATCGGGGATGCGGAAATAGACCCCCGCGATCGTCCCCCCGCCCATCCGCCGCAACTCGCGCAGCCATTGATGCGCGATGTTGAACTCCCGCGTCACCGGCAACGCATAAATGCGGTCGGGCCGCCATCCGTCCCGCTTCACGAAGGCGATCCCCCCGCGCCGGATGCCGGGCAGGTTGCGATGGCTGGTCAAATGGACGAATGTGGCCATGCCCCCTGCGTATCGTGCGCAGGTCCCACCCGCCAGCATTTGACCGATTTTGTTAGGGACCGCACAGGGCCGTCAGACGTTCTGCGACCATGGCTGACACCGATACACCACGCGCGTTACTGATCGTCGCGCTCCAGGATTTGTATGATGCCGAACTGGCATGGATCGAACGGTCGGCAGAGTTGCAACGTAACGCATCCTACCGGATCGGCACCTATCTCGCCGAAGAGGCGCGCGCCGCACAGGCGCAAGCCGGGCGACTGACGTCCGCAATCACAGCCCTGGATGGCGAGGTCGAGGGTCCACCCAATATCTGGCTGCGCGCGATCCTCGACGATGCTGCGCGCGACGCCGACACGATCGCCCCGGGCCCGCTGCGCGACACGGCTTTGGTCGGCGCGTTCCGCAAGGGAAAGCAGGCCGAACGGGTCAGCTATGAAACCGCGATCGGCCTAGCCCGGCGCATGAATCAGGACGAACTGGTCCGCACGCTGACCGTCTCGCGTGACGAGGAGGCGCGCACCGATGCCGCCCTCGTCCTCCTGCTCGACACGGTCCTGCGCGACCTGGTGGTTTAAAACACCGCCGCCACCAGTTGCGCGAAGGCATCGGCGCGGTGGCTCATCGCGTGCTTCGCCGCCGGGTTCATCTCGCCAAAGCTGCGCTCATGGCCTTCAGGCACGAACATCGGGTCATAGCCAAAGCCCTTGTCCCCGCGCGGCGGCCAGATCAGCGTGCCATCGACGCGCCCTTCGAACCATTCGACATGCCCATCAGGCCAGGCGAGCGCCAGCGCGCACACGAAATGCGCCGCGCGCGACGTCCCTTCGGGCAATGCCTCCAGCTTGGCGTTCACCCGCCGCATCGCCAGATCGAAATCGCGGCCCTCGCCGGTCACCGGCTCGATGCCATCAATCCCCGGATCGGCCATGCCCCAGCGCGCCGAGAAAATCCCCGGATCGCCGCCCAGCGCCTCGACGCACAGCCCGCTGTCATCGGCCAGCGCGGGCAACCCCGACAGGTCCGCCGCCTGCATCGCCTTCAGCTCGGCATTGGCGACGAAGGTCGTGCCGGTCTCCTCCGGCTCGGGCAGGTCCAGCGACGCCGCGCTGATCGGTTCGATGCCATAGGGGGCGAGCAGGTCGCGAATCTCGCGCACCTTGCCCTCATTATGGCTGGCGATGACCAGCTTGCCCGGCTGGAGCTTGCGGATCGCCTGCGGGACGTCGCCTTCCCCGCTCACCGTCCCACGGCCTTCAACTGAGCCGCGAAAATCTCGCCGCAGCCGATCCGGGCGAGGCGCAGCAGCCGCAGCAGCCCTTCCTCGTCATAGGTCGCGCCCTCGGCGGTCGCCTGCGCCTCGGCGATCTTGCCGTCCGCCAGCAGCACGAAGTTCGCATCCGCATCCGCCGCGCTGTCCTCGTCATAGTCGAGGTCGAGCACCGGATTGCCCTGATAGATGCCGCACGACACCGCCGCGACCTGCTGCAGGATCGGATCGCCGGTCAGCTTGCCCTGCGCGATCAGCTTGTCGACCGCCAGCCGCAGCGCGACCCACGCCCCGCTGATCGCCGCCGTGCGCGTGCCGCCATCGGCCTGGATCACGTCGCAATCCAGCGTGATCTGCCGCTCGCCCAGCGCCTTAAGGTCGGTCACCGCGCGCAAGGATCGCCCGATCAGCCGCTGGATCTCCTGCGTCCGCCCCGACTGCTTGCCCTTCGCCGCTTCGCGATTGCCACGGGTATGCGTCGCGCGGGGCAGCATGCCATATTCGGCCGTGACCCAGCCCTCGCCCTTGCCGCGCAGCCATGGCGGCAACCGCTCTTCGACGCTCGCGGTCACCAGCACCTTGGTATTGCCAAAGCTCACCAGCACCGAACCCTCGGCATGGATGGTGAAGTTCGGTTCGATGCTGATCGCACGCATCTGATCGGGGGCGCGGCCGCTGGGGCGCATAGAATAGTCTCCAAGGTTCGTTTCGCTGCGGACCTAGACGCACGGGAACCAACGCGCCAGTCTTGCGCTTCGCTCCGTCGGAGAAATGGCATGAAACGGCTTGGATTAATCGCGGCGCTCGGTCTGGCAGTGGCAGGCTGCGCACGCACGCACGCGCCGGAGACCCCGCCCCCCGCCGCCGCAGTGACCCAGATCAGCTACAGCACCGGCCCCTGCTTCGGCGCCTGCCCGGTCTACGCCTTCACCGTCCAGGCCAACGGCGACGGCAGCTTCGAGGGGAAGCGCTTCACCCAGACCGGCGGCACCAAGTCCTTCAAACTCACGCGCGCCCAGTTCGACCGCTTCGCCACCGCGCTCGCCCCCTACCGCCCCAAGCCCGGCACCAGCCGCCGTTACGCGCATGGCGAAAAGGGCTGCGAACGCGCCGCCACGGATATGCCCAGCGCCGAGATCAGCTGGACCGGCCCGACGGGCAACAGCAGCCTCTCCTTTTATTTCGGCTGCGACATGGAGACCAACCGCGCCATGGCCGACGCCATCGGCAACGCCCCCGACCTGATCCCCGCCCTCGCCCCGCTGATCGGGGAGCGGCCCTAGCGTTGGCGCGGCCTCCTATATCCTCCCCCGCCAGGGGGAGGATGATCTTCAGCACCCCCTCCCCGCTTTCGCAGGGACGACGAACGTGTAATTCTGGCGCGACGACATTAGATTGCGACCGAATGACCACCCCGCCGATCACCGAGCTGACCGACCGCGCCCGCGACATCTTCCGCGTCGTCGTCGAATCCTATCTCGACGCCGGCCAGCCGGTCGGCTCGCGCACCATCTCGCGCGCGCCGGGCCTCAACCTCTCCCCCGCCTCGATCCGCAACGTCATGCAGGACCTCGAGGAGCTCGGCCTGCTCGCCGCGCCCCATACCAGCGCGGGGCGCATGCCGACCGAACTCGGCCTGCGCCTGTTCGTCGATGGCATGATGCAGGCCAACGAACCCTCGGCGGAGGAACGCGCCGCGATCGAATCGCGCGCCGCAACGCGTGGCCCGGTCGAGGAGGCGCTGGCCAGCACCACCGCCGCGCTCTCAGGCCTCTCCGCCTGCGCCGGCATGGTCCTCGTCCCCAAGGCGGAGCGCGTGCTGCGCCAGTTCGGTTTCGTGCCGCTCGGCAACGACCGCGCGCTTGCCGTGCTGGTGGGTGAGGACGGGTCGGTCGAAAACCGCGTGGTCGAGCTGCCCCCCGGCCTGCCCCCGGCAACGCTGGAACAGGCCGCCAACTACCTCACCGCCACGCTCGGCGGCTTGACGCTGTCGCAGGCCCGCACCCGCATCGCCAATCAGATCGCCAGCGAGCGCGCCGCCCTCGACGATGCCGCGCGCGCGTTGGTCGAACGCGGCCTCGCCGTCTGGTCGCAGGATGGCGACGATCGCCCTGTGCTGATCGTGCGCGGTCAGGGCCGCCTGCTCGAATCCGCGCTGGCCGAGGATCTCGACCGCGTCACCCGCCTGCTCGACGAGTTGGAGGGCAAGGAGGAAATCGCCCGCCTGCTCGACAGCGCGCGTGAGGCCGACGCGGCCCGCATCTTCATCGGCTCGGAGAACAAGCTGTTCGCCCTGTCCGGCTCCTCCGTCATCGCCAAGCCGGTGCGCGCGATGGACGGCCGCGTGGTCGGCGTGGTTGGGGTTATCGGCCCGACCCGGTTGAACTATGCGCGCGTCGTGCCCATGGTGGATTTCACGGCATCGACCCTGGCCAGATTGCTGGCCTGAACCATAAGAAAACACGCAGGAACCATGACCGAAGAACCCAAGACCGAAGCGACCGAAGACCTCCGTCAGGAAACCGCCGAGGCCGCCCCCGAAGTGGCCGAACAGGACCGCGTCGCCGCGCTCGAGGCGGAACTCGCCGAAGCCAAGTCCGCAACCCTCTACGCCCGCGCCGAGGCGCAGAACCTGCTGCGCCGCGCGCAGAAGGAGGCGGAGGACGCGCGCAACTATGCCGCCACCGGCTTTGCCCGCGACATCCTGTCGGTCGCCGACAATCTCGGCCGCGCGCTCGCCGCAATCCCGGAGGAGCTGCGCGAGGACGACAAGATGAAGGGGCTGATCACCGGCCTCGAAGCGACCGGGCGCGAGCTCGACAGCGTCTTCGCCCGCCACGGCATCTCGAAGATCAGCGCGCTCGGCGAAGCGCTCGACCCCAACCGCCACCAGGCGATGATGGAAATGCCCAGCGCCGACGCCGAACCCGGCACGATCGTCCAGGAAATCCAGTCCGGCTACATGATCCGCGACCGCCTGCTCCGCCCGGCGCTGGTGGGTGTAGCAAAGAAGCCGGATTGATCCGGATAGTGGCCGCCATCGCTCTTATGGCGCTGGCGGCCCCGGCTGCGGCGGCAGAACCGGCCTTGGCTCCCGAGGCCGTGAAGCGGCTTCTGAGGAGCCAAGGGTTCTGGCGCCCCCTCGACCCGCCGCCGCGACAGTTCCGCTGGATCGGATCGATCCATAGTCCGAAGAACCGGTACGATCTGTATTTCTACGACTGGACCAATCCAGTGTCCCGGCATGGACGGCAGGGCGTTGTTTTGATCCGTAACGCGCGCAGATATGTCGGAACCTACGATGTGACCGTCGACGGCTGCCGCGTGCAGCGGCGCACGCTGACCTGTTGGGTGGACTGGCAGGGAAGGCGCGAGTCGCAAGACGTCACCTTCCTGCGCGGAGAGCCGCCCCGAAAGGCCCTTGTCGGGGGCGAACTCGTCACACTGGAGCGGTAGCGTGTACGTATGTGGACGCTCAGGTCGGATTTGAATCCTGACCCGCGCGCTCTCCTGAAACCATCCTAGCGCCCGCCCCACATCTCCCCTATCTCCCCCTCATGTCCGGCCGCTTTGACTCCATCCCCCACCGCCGCGCGATCGTTGACCGGCGGGCGCTGGCGGACGATCTCGCCGCGCTCGATGCGCCCGATACGATGCGGCTGCGTCAGGCCGCCGCGCTCCGGCTCAAGCAAGCGCTGGAGGACGGTCGCGCCGAAATCGCCCGCCGCCTGCTGGACCACCCCGCCAAGGGGCATGAAAGCGCGGCGAGCGGCGCGTTCCTGATGGATCAGCTGCTACGCACCCTGTGGGACTTCACCCTCACCCGCCTCTATCCCAACAGCAATCCCAGCACCGCCGAACGCATGACGCTGATCGCGGTCGGCGGTTATGGGCGCGGCGAGATGGCGCCGCACAGCGACGTCGATATCGGCTTCATCACCCCCTGGAAACAGACCGGGTGGAGCGAGCAGGTCATCGAATCGATGCTCTATTCGCTCTGGGACATGGGGCTGAAGGTCGGCCACAGCTCGCGCTCGCTCGACGAAATGGTGCGGGAGGCACGCGGCGATATCACCGTGCGCACCGCCTTGCTCGAGGCACGCTATATCTGGGGCGATACCGCGCTCTATGACGAGGCGGCGGCCCGCTTCAAGGCCGAGATCCAGAATGGCAGCGCGCGCGACTTCATCGCGCAAAAGCTCGCCGAGCGGGACGAACGCCACCGCAAGATGGGCGACAGCCGCTATGTCGTCGAACCCAACGTCAAGGAGGGCAAGGGCGGCCTGCGCGACCTCCACACCCTCTTCTGGATCGGCAAATACGCCCATGGCGTGCGCGAACCCGCCGATCTGGTCGAGGTCGGTCTGCTCACCAAGCTCGAATATCGCCAGTTCCGCCGCGCCGAGAACTTTCTCTGGGCGGTGCGCTGCCACCTCCACAATCTTGCCGGGCGCGGCGAGGACCGCCTGACCTTCGACTATCAGCGCGAAATCGCCGAACGGATGCGCTACGCCGACCGCCCGGGCAAGTCGAAGGTCGAGCGCTTCATGCACTTCTACTTCCTCCAGGCGAAGATGGTCGGCGACCTGACCGGCGTCTTCCTCGCGCATCTGGATGAGAAGTTCGCCGCGCGCGGCAGCCGCTTCGGCCTCCCCCGCATCCGCCGGAGCCCCCGCAAGCTCAAGGGCTTCGTCCTCGATCGCGGCCGCCTCGCGCTCCCCAGCGACGATTTCTTCCGCGAGGATCCCGTCCGGCTGGTCGAACTGTTCCAGCTCGCCGACCTGCACGGCCTCGAAGTCCACCCGCTCGCGATGCGCGCCGCCAACCGCGATGCCAAGCTGATCGCCGACTGGCGCGACGATCCGCGCGCCAATGCGCTGTTCATGGACGTGCTGACGTCCCCGCGCGATCCCGAAACCGTGCTGCGCTGGATGAACGAGGCCGGGGTGTTCGGCCAGTTCGTGCCGGACTTCGGCCGTGTCGTCGCACAGATGCAGTTCGACATGTACCACCACTTCACGGTGGACGAACACACGATCCGCGCCGTCGGCTTGCTCAACCGCATCGAAAAGGGCGACCTCAAGGAGGATCACCCCCTCGCCAGCGGCATCCTCGATCAGGTCGCCTCGCGCCGCGCGCTCTATGTCTCGGTCCTGCTGCACGACATCGCCAAGGGCCGCGGCGGCGACCATAGCGTGATCGGTGCCGAGATCGCGCTCAAGCTCTGCCCGCGCTTCGGCCTGACCGCGGCGGAGACCGAGACGGTATCGTGGCTGGTCCGCTATCACCTGCTGATGTCCGCCACCGCGTTCAAGCGCGACCTGTCGGACTTCAAGACGATCCTCGACTTCACCGCCGTCGTCCAATCGCCGCAGCGGCTGATGATGCTGCTGATCCTCACCGTGGTCGATATCCGCGCGGTCGGACCCGGCGTGTGGAACGGCTGGAAGCGCCAGCTGCTCACCAACCTCTTCGACAGCGCCGAGGAAGTCCTGCGCCTCGGCCACAAGCAAAAGGGCCGCGGCGAACGGATCGCCGCGAAACAGGCGGCGCTGGGCGATGCCCTCGGCGCCGATGTCGGCGATTTCGTCCGCCGCCTCGCCGACCCCTATTGGGTCGCCGAGCCCGAGGATGTGATCGAACGCAACGCCCGCTTCATCGCCCGCGTCGGCAACGCCCAGCTCTCGGTCGAGGCGACGGTCTATCCCGATCGCGGCGCGACGCTCGTCACCGTCTATGCCGCCGACCATGCAGGGCTCTTCTACCGCATCGCCGGCGCGATCCACGCCGCTGGCGGCAACATCATCGACGCGCGCATCCACACCACGCGCGACGGCATGGCGCTCGACAATTTCCTGGTGCAGGACCCGCTCGGCCGCCCGTTCGACGATCCCGGCCAGCTCGCCCGCATCGAAACCGGCATTGCCGAGGCGCTGGCCAACCGCGCCAAGCTCACCGAACGCCTCGCCGCCAAGCCGCTCCCCCGCCTGCGCGCCGACGCCTTCACGATCGAACCCAATGTGCTGATCGACAACAAGGCATCGAACCGCTTCACCGTGATCGAGGTGCAGGCGCGCGACCGCCCGGCGCTGCTCCACCATCTCGCCTACGCGCTGTTCCAGTCAAAGGTCACGATCCACAGCGCACACGTCGCCACCTATGGCGAGCGCGCAGTCGATACCTTCTATGTGACCGATCTGACCGGCGACAAGATCACCGCGGTGCTGCGGTTGAAGTCACTCGAACGCCGGTTGCTGGATGCCGCGACCGGGCTGGGCGAGTTCGCGAGCGCGGCGTAAATCCTCCCCGGAACGGGGAGGGGGACCATGCGCAGCATGGTGGAGGGGGCCCGAGGCACCGGAATCGCTCGCCTCGGGCCCCCTCCGTCAGCGCTACGCGCTGCTACCTCCCCGTTCTGGGGAGGATTTGAGTGCTTCCGCCATCGCAGACGCCGCCCTACACTCCCCCCACCACCACGGGGGACATGACATGGGCGTACTCGGCATGGGCGGGCTGTTCTTCCGGGCAAAGGACCCGGACGCGCTCACCGCATGGTATCGCGAATATCTCGGCGTCGGCGCGGGCTGCGTCGCCGAGGATAGCGGGGGCGAGGTCAATGAGTGGACCTGGCACACGCAAGGCGGCCCGATGGTGTTCGCGCCGTTCAAGGCGACCACCGACTATTTCGCCGACGACAAGCAATTCATGATCAACCTGCGCGTTCGCGACCTCGAAGGGATGCTCGAACAGCTCAACGCCGCCGGCATCGACATCATCACCAAACCCGAATGGGATTCGCCGGAAGTCGGCAAATTCGCACGCATCCATGATCCCGAAGGCAACGCCATCGAACTGTGGGAGCCGCCGGCATGACCGCCGTGTGGATCGCCCTCGGCGCGGTGGCGATTGCGCTGATGACGGTGTTCATCTCGCTCAATGCGGCGAAGACGGCGAAGCGCAAGAAGGACAGCGGCGACGGCGGCACGACCTACGCCAGCGACACCGGCGACCGCGACCGCACTGACAGCGACAGCGACTCGGGCAGCGGCGGCGGGGACGGTGGTGGCGGCGACTAAAACCCTCCCCCGCCAGGGGGAGGTGGCGCCGAAGGCGACGGAGGGGGAGGACGGCTGCGTCCTCTCGACCGTCGTGCTTCCGCCCCCTCCGTCAGCTACGCTGACACCTCCCCCTGGCGGGGGAGGATTGAACCGCGCCACCCCACCTTGAGCCGGGCCAAGGCTTCTTCTTTTTAACGTTGAGAAGAAAAGCCCCGCCCCGGGTCAAGCCCGGGGCGACAAAGAGGAGTCCATTTCTACCACAGTGGGAGAAGCGCCCCACCGGCGGAGCGACAACACAATTTGCCATCCTACGAGCCAGCTCAGCGCCAGCACCACGGGCAACAGGAACTGAACCAGCGGTGTCGGTTGAAATGCAAACAGAAACACTTCCATCACCGCCACCCAACCCGTGGCAACGACGAGTGCGAATACGATGGTGGCGATCGCAAGTCGCGAGGCCCACACCCGCATCATTTTCTCTGCCACACCCGCACATAATCCACTTCCATCGCCGCCGGGAACGCCCTGGGATCGATCCCCTTCTGCCCGCCCCAGCCGCCGACCGCGACGTTCAGGATCAGATATTCGGGCGTTCCGAACGGCCAGGTCTGCGGATCACCCTTCTTGTCATTCTCGAACCGCATATAGGCGCGCCCGTTCATCCCCACGAGGATACGGTCTTCGTTCCAGTCGAGCTGATAGGTGTGAAACGTCTCGCACACATCGGGCTGCACGACATGCGCGCCCTTTTGCGTCTGCGCGACATGGTTGTACGCGCCGGTATGCACCGTGCCATGGACGCGGCCATTGTCCCAGCCGACATGCTCCATGATGTCGATCTCGCCCATTGCGGGCCAGCCCTTGCTGTCGTCCGACGCCAGCATCCAGATCGCGGGCCAGATACCGCGCCCGCACGGCAGCTTCGCGCGGATCTCGAAAAAGCCGTAGCGCCAGTCGGCAATCCCCTTGGTGAAGATCTTGCCCGACGCATAATCCTGCCCACCATGATCGGGCTTGTCGGACAGCCGCTCCCGCGTCGCCGTGATGATCAGCCGACCATTCTCGACCCGCACATTCTGCGGCCGCGCGGCGGCGTAATATTGCTTTTCCTCGTTATGCCAGCCCTGCTTGTTGAGCGCCGTGTCATAGGCCCAGCGCTTCGGGTCCGGCAGGCCGTCGACATCGAACTCGTCCGACCACACCAGCTTCGCGTCCGCCGGACGGACGAGCGGTTCGTCCGTCCCGGCGGTGATCGCGGGGCTGTGCACCACCTGCGCAGCCGCCGGCAGCGGCACGCCCAGCGCCAGCAGCAGAAGCGCCGCCGCCCTCACTTGGGCGACAGCACCATCAGCATCTGGCGGCCTTCCATGCGCGGATAGCTTTCCACCTTCGCCACTTCGGCGGCGTCTTCCTGCACGCGCTTGAGCAAATTCATGCCCAGCTGCCCATGGCTCAGCTCACGACCGCGAAAGCGCAGCGTGATCTTCACCTTGTCGCCCTCGCCGATGAACTTGTGGACCGCCTTCATCTTGGTCTCATAGTCATGGTCGTCGATGTTCGGACGCATCTTGATCTCCTTGATCTCCTGCGTCTTTTGCGACTTGCGCGCGAGGTTCGCCTTTTTCTGCGCCTCGTACTTGTACTTGCCGACATCGAGATATTTGGCGACCGGCGGGTCCGCGTTCGGGGACACTTCGACCAGGTCGAGACCCAGTGCCTGCGCCTGTTCCATCGCCTCACGCGTGAACATCACGCCCAGATTCTCGCCTTCATGGTCGATCACGCGAACCTTGGGCGACTGGATGAATTCGTTGAAGCGCGGGCCGGTCGGCACCGGGGGCGCGAAACCGCGCCGGGACATGGGGGGACGTATAGGAACAGCTCCTGTTATAATTTCGACGACTTACGATAACGCATGAACGCGCGGACGGGTAGCCCCGCCGCGCGATCCTGACGAAAAAGCCACACGCTGTGGCGCGCGAGTTACGCCTTCATATCGGGTGCCAGCGCCGCATCCGCAAGCATCGCGATGGCATCATCGAGGCTCATCACCTTCTGCCCCTCGCTGCCCAGCGTGCGGACGGCGACCGTCCCCTCCTCCGCCTCGCGCTTGCCGACCACGAGCAAATACGGAACCTTGGCCAGCGAATGCTCGCGCACCTTGTAGTTGATCTTCTCGTTGCGCAGATCGCTCTCGACGCGGATGCCCGCCGCTTTCAGCTTCGCCACCGCATCCTTCGCATAGTCGTCGGCATCCGACACGATCGTCGCCACCACCGCCTGCACCGGCGCCAGCCACACCGGCAGCCGCCCGGCGAAATGCTCGATCAAGATACCGATGAACCGCTCATACGACCCAAAGATCGCGCGGTGCAGCATCACCGGCCGGTGCCGCTCGCCATCCTCGCCAACGTACGATGCATCCAGCCGCTCGGGCAGCACGCGGTCGGACTGGATCGTGCCGACCTGCCACGTCCGCCCGATCGCGTCGGTCAGATGCCATTCCAGCTTCGGCGCATAGAAGGCCCCCTCGCCCGGCAGTTCTTCCCAGCCATATTCTTCGGTCGCCAGCCCCGCGCGCACCACCGCGTCGCGCAGCTCATTCTCCGCCTTGTCCCAGTCGGCATCCGACCCGAAGCGCTTCTCCGGGCGCAGCGCCAGCTTGATCGAATAGGTAAAGCCGAAATCGCGATACACCCGATCCGCCAGCTCGCAGAACGCCTGCACCTCGGCGACGATCTGGTCCTCGCGGCAAAAGATATGCGCGTCGTCCTGCGTGAACTGCCGCACCCGCATCAGCCCGTGCAGCGCGCCATGCGGCTCGTTGCGGTGGCAACAGCCATTCTCGTACAGCCGCAGCGGCAGCTCGCGATAGCTCTTCAGCCCCTGCCGGAAAATCAGCACATGCGCCGGGCAGTTCATCGGCTTGAGCGCCATCCAGTCGGCCTCGCCGCTGATCACCGGGCCTTCATCGTCGACGTTCGGCACTTCGTCGGGGATCACGAACATATTCTCGCGATACTTGCCCCAATGGCCCGACTGCTCCCACTGGCGCGCGTCCATCACCTGCGGCGTCTTGACCTCGCGATAGCCCGCCGCGTCGATCGCGCGGCGCATATACGCCTCGAGCTGACGCCACACCATGTATCCCTTGGGGTGCCAGAACACACTGCCATGCGCTTCCTGCTGCAGGTGGAACAGGTCCATCTCCGCGCCCAGCTTGCGATGGTCGCGCTTGGCCGCTTCCTCCAGCTTGTGAAGATGCGCGTCGAGCTGCTTCTTGTTGAGCCAGCCCGTGCCATAGATGCGCGTCAGCTGCGCATTCTTCTGGTCGCCGCGCCAATAGGCTCCCGCAACGCGCATCAGCTTGAACGCCTGCGGATCGAGCTTCCCGGTCGATGCCAGATGCGGCCCGCGGCACATGTCCAGCCAGTCGTCGCCCGACCAATAGACCGTCAGTTCCTCGCCCTCGGGCAGTTCCTTCGCCCATTCCGCCTTGAAGCGCTCGCCCTGCGCAGTCCAGCGGTCGATCAGCGCCTGCCGGCTCCACACCTCACGGCGCAGCGGCTTGTCGGCGCGAATGATCTCGCGCATCTTCTCCTCGATCGCGGGCAGATCCTCCATCGAGAAGGGCGCACGCGGCGCCGGAGCCATCACGTCATAGTAAAACCCGTCATCGGTCGCCGGGCCAAAGGTAATCTGCGTCCCTGGGAACAGTTCCTGCACCGCTTCGGCCAGAATGTGCGCAAAGTCATGCCGCGCCAGCTCCAGCGCATCCGCCTCGTCCCGCGCCGTCACCAGCGCAAGGTTCGCATCCGCCTCCAGCGGCCGGTTGATATCGCGAAGCTCACCATCGACCCGCGCGGCAATCGCCGCCTTGGCCAGCCCCGGGCCGATCGCAGCGGCAATGTCGCCAGGCGTAGTCCCCGGCACGACCTGCCGCACGGAGCCATCGGGAAGCGTGATCGAAAGAAGCTGCGCCATATCAGTCCTGCATGTTTGACGTGCCTATGCACGCCACGGCGACGCTAGAAAAGAGGCAGGATCGTAGGGGAGCAGCGCCATCTCACCCGATCCCGGGCAAGAGGGCGGCGGTGCGGCTCTAGCCGCGCACGCCAAACCCTCCCGCCGCGGCGGGAGTAGTGGTGGTAGTGCTGGCGAAACGAACGGCCATGCGACGCAGATAGGGCAAGCAGCTCCGCATCGCTAGTCCCCCTTCGTCGCCCCGGCCTTGAGCCGGGGCCGGGCTGATTTTGAGTTGTTCACGCGAAGACGCGAAGAGAAGAAGAAGAAGAAGAAGATTTGTTCACGCGGAGGCGCGGAGGCGCAGAGACGGATCGCTTGCCGCGCCAGCGGCCTTCCATTCCAACCGCCGCCAACAGACGCAACGCCGAGAAGAGCGGCTGACGCCGCAAAGCAAGACAACATCTCCGCGCCTCCGCGCCTCCGCGTGAACACCCTTCTTCGCGCCTTAGCGCCTTCGCGTGAATCACCCTTCTTCTTCCCCCGCCCCCACGCTACCCTTCACCCATGTCCGACCACCACATCGTCACCATCCTCCCCTGCCGCGACCTCGCCGCCAGCACCGAATTCTACCAGCGCCTCGGCCTCATCCTCGACAGCGACTGGGGCCATTACCGCATGCTCAGCGACGGCAAGGGCTGGCACCTCCATTTGCGCCACGAACCCACCACGCCCCAAGCCCCCGAAAACCCCTTCAGCCTCTACCTCTACGCCGAAGACGTCGACGCCATCGCCAACCGCGTCCGCGACCAGATCATCGAACCCGGCGCGCCACATTTGAAGCCTTGGGGCATGTACGAATTCGCCGTCAGCGACCCCGACGGCACATTGGTGCGCGTGGGGCGGGAAGCGTGAGCACAGCCCGCATCCTCCCGCTCCTCGCCGCCGCGCTCGCGATCGCCGGCTGCGAGCGCAAGGTCGACACGCTCGCCCAACCGGAACAGGCAAATGCGACCGCCTCGATCGTTCAGCCGTTCAAGGATCGCCGCGTCACCAACCCCTTCCCCGGCGCAACCGAAGTCCGTCTGTTCGTCGAGGTCAGCTACACCAAGGACAACAAGCCAATCCTCAACAAGCGCAACGGCGTCCGACTCAACGCCGCGCAACGCAAGGCGTTCGAAGATAGCCTGAAGATCACCGCCGCGCCCGAATACGATATGATGTGCTTCATCCCGCACCATTTCTTCCGCTATTATGATGCGCGCGGCAAACAGATCGGCACGGTTTCGGTCTGTTTCTGCTGCAATGGCGTCGAGGCGTCTGGCTCGAAGGCGCTCGAACCACCGGACAATGCAACCCTCAACGCGGACTACCGGCAATTGAAGGCGCTGGTCGCAGCGCTGGGCGAGCCAACGGACATACTCTGCGACTAATCGCTAGCCCCTCCCGCTTGCGGGAGGGGTTGGGGAGGGTCTTCTTCTGCTTCGGCTTCTTCAAACCCTGAGCGCGATCACAGCCCCATGGTCACCACGGTCCCCATGCCGGGGCGCACCCCGCCACAAGCGCGGCGGTCGAGGCTCAGCAGGTTTACCGATCCCTTATCGTCGCCCCGGGCTTGACCCGGGGCCCGGCTTCTTCGACCGGCCAAGGCAGCTAGCCCCCGGCTTAAGGCCGGGGCGACGGAAGGTTTGGCCTCGCCGCCGAACTCCCTTTCCTACAAACCCCCAAAAAGCGCATAAACTGGTCGATGCGCACCCCGCCCGAAAACACCCGCCTAAAACGCGACGCTCCACGGTCGCGCACCCGTCGCCCCGGTGTCGCGTCGCGGTCGCGAACCGGTCGTATCGCAGTCGCCTACCCGGCGCGCCAAAGTCGCGCCGCTGGTGTCAGCCCGTCGCCCAGCTGTCGCGTCACAGTCGCCCACCCGGCGCGAACCCGTCCCCTCGCGGTCGCTTCACCCCGAAACACGCTTATTCTTGTCCGCTTCGTCCGGCAGCTGTCAGCCCCGACCTCAAATCACCCCGAACGGCACCACCCGGTTGAGCGCGATATGCCCGATGCCCGACCGCCCCAGATACGGCACCCCCATCTCGCGGCACCAGCGGATGATGACCTGTTCCAGCGATTCGCCGAACGGCACGTCATTATCGACCATGTCGGTCACCGCGCCCAGCCGCACTCCAGCGATGCCCTGCAACTGGGTGGCATGCGCCATCTGGAACAGCATCCGGTCGATCCGGTACATCGGTTCGCCGACCTCCTCGATATGCAGGACATGGTCGGTCAGGTCGGGCAGCCACGGCGTGCCGATCATCGCCGCCAGGATCGACAGGTTGAACGCCGCCGCCGGGCGCCCGTCCAGCGTCGGCTCCAGCCCGTCGCGCTTGCCGTCGATCAGCCAGCTCAGCACCCAGCCCGCGTCGGTGCCCTTGTCGTTGACCCCCATGGCGCTCGCCATCGATCCATGCGCCTGCCGCCCGATCCGCCGCGCATAGAGCGCACCCAGCATGAACCCCATGTCGGAGTAACCGACATAGGTCTTGGTCTTCGCCGCCGCCCCCAGCTGCGGCATCGCGACATCGAGGATGCGGTTGGAGCCGTATCCACCCCGCGCGAACCAGATCGCGTCGAAGCCTGCGTCATTGGCGAATTCCAGAAACGCCGCCGCGCGAACCTCGTCCGGCCCGGCGAAATGCCCCTCGGTCAAGAAGCATTGCGGATGGAACACGATCTCGTGCGCCGGCCAATACAGCGCCATGAACGCCTGCATCCGCGCCGCCGATTCCGCGCTGACTGTCCGTGCCGGTGCGACGACGCCGATCCGCATAGCTTCCCTCGCTTGTTCACGCTCATGCTGAGCTTGTCGAAGCACCGTTCTTTCTGCTCGATCCGTCGAAGAAGAACGGCCCTTCGACAAGCTCAGGGCGAGCGGACGTGGGACATGCTTGCCCCCTGTCTCCGAACCCGCGATAGCCTGTGACAATGCACAACGGCAAACCCCATTTCTTCGTCGGGATCGGCGGCAGCGGCATGATGCCGCTCGCGATGATCCTCGCTGGCCAGGGCGCGAGCGTCGCCGGCTCGGACCGCAGCCTCGATTCCGGCCGCCTCCCCGCCAAGTTCGACGCGCTGCGCTCGCTCGGCATCGACCTGTTCGCTCAGGACGGCAGCGGTATCACTTCGCCCGATCAGGTCGTGATCGCCTCCGCCGCAGTGGAGGACACCGTCCCCGACATGGTTCAGGCGGCCAAGCTCGGCTGCCCGCGCATGACCCGCGCCGAATTGAACGCAAAGCTGTTCAACGCCGCCCCGCTGTCGATCGGCGTCGCCGGGACCAGCGGCAAGTCGACCGTCACTGGCATGATCGCGTGGATCCTGCACAGCCTCGACCGCGATCCAACGGTGATGAACGGCGCGGTGATGAAGAATTTCGTCCGGCCCGAGGCACCGTTCGCCAGCGCCCTGGTCGGCGGCGGCGACCTCTATGTCAGCGAGGTGGACGAGAGCGACGGATCGATCGCGCTCTACACCCCGCACGTCGCGGTGCTCAACAATGTCAGCCTCGACCACAAGAGCCTCGAGGAATTGCGCGCTCTATTCGGCGATTTCGCCGGAAAGGCGCGCACCACCATCGTCAACATCGGCGATACCGAAAGCGCGGCGCTGGCCAAGGCGCTCGACCCGGCCCGCACCCGGACCTTCGCGGTCGATGCCGCCGCCGACCTGTCCGCCCGCAATCTCTCACCCGAGCCCTTTGCGATCAGCTTCGACCTGACGATGGACGGCACCACCCGCCGCATCCGCCTCTCGGTCCCCGGCACCCACAATGTCGCCAACGCCCTCGCCGCGATCGGCGCATGCATCGCCGCCGGACTCGACCCCGACGCCGTATGCGATGCGATCCAGGGCTTCACCGGCCTGCGCCGCCGCTTCGAGCTGGTCGGCACCGCCAACGGCGTCGCGGTGATCGACGATTTCGGGCACAACCCCGAGAAGATCGGCGCGACGCTCGACACGCTCCACGCCTTTCCCGGTCGCGTCCTCGCGCTGTTCCAGCCGCACGGCTACGGGCCGCTCAAGGTGATGCGCCGCGAACTCGTCGCGATGTTCGCCGAAAAACTGGGCGCCGACGACCAGTTGATCCTCCCCGATCCGGTCTATCAGGGCGGCACCGTCGCGCGTGAAGTGACCAGCGCCGACATCATCGCCGACATCGCCGCCACCGGCCGCGACGCCCGCCACATCCCCGACCGCGCCGCCGCCGCCGCCCACCTCGCCGCGATCGCGAGGCCCGGTGATCGCATCGTCATCATGGGGGCAAGGGACGACACGCTCAGCCAGATCGCGCAAAGCATCCTCGACGATTTGGAAAGGTAGGCAATCTTTTTGTAAAGCTCGGTTGACACTTCGCAGCGAATCGGCGTAAAGCTCACTTGTCATTTGAACAAGGGAGCTTTCCAATGCGCAACACCACCCCCGCCGGTCGGCGCTACATCGCCCGGTTCATGCCGCTGATCGCGGTCTATGTCGCCACGCTGTTCATCACGACCTGGGTGATCCGCGACAGCCAGCCCACCGGCGCGCTGCTCGGCCTGCTCTCGGTCCTGCCGGCCCTGCCACTGGTCGGCATCATCGCCGTCCTCGGCCTCTATGTTGTTGAAGAGACCGACGAATATCTCCGGGCGCAGATCGTCCGCCACATGATGATCGGCCTGGGCGGCCTGCTGGCGATCATGAGCATCTGGGGCTTCCTCGAGTTCGGCGGCGCAGTCCCGCATTTCCCGACGATGCTGGGCTTTCCGATCTGGTGCGGCATCTGGGGCGTCAGCCAGTGCGTCTCCGCCCTGCGCAACCGCAAGTCGGAGGACGACGCATGAAGAACCGCCTCCGCGTCCTCCGCGCCGAACGCGAATGGAGTCAGCAGGACCTAGCCGAGCGCCTCGAAGTGTCCCGACAGAGCGTCAATGCGATCGAAACCGGCCGCTACGACCCCTCGCTGCCACTGGCCTTCAAGATCGCCGACCTGTTCGGCCTGACGATCGAAGACATATTCACCAATCCCTCGAAGGAGGATTGAGCCATGGCCAAGGCAATTCTGCTCGCCGCCACCCTGCTCGCCAGCGTCGGCGCTCAAGAACCGATTGTCCAGGAATTCACCGTGCAGTCCACCGACGGCACCAGCATCCACGGCCAGGCCGACCTGCCCAGCGGCGGCAAACCGCGTGTCGCAGTGGTGATGTCCGCCGGCACCGGCCTGTTCGACCGCGATGTGCGTTTCGGCGCCTCCGGGACCGAGCGGGACCGGCTGTTCAAGGATCTGGCGATGCGTTTCACGGCCCGCGGGCTTGCCGCAGTCCGCTACGACCGCCGCGGGGTCAATTTCGGCAAGTCCGGCGCCGAGTTGCTCGACAAGCCGGTCTCCGGCTCGTCCACTACACAGAGCCAGCGCGACGACCTCAACGCCGTCTATCGCTGGGCCTTGGCAAAGCAGGGACTGGGCGCGCGCTGCGTGATCCTGCTCGGCCATTCGGAAGGCACGCTGCACATCGCCCGGCTGGCGGAAAGCGGCGCACCGGCACCGCTCGCAGTCATCGGGCTCGGCGCAGTCGGCATCTCGCCACTCGAAACGGTGCGCTGGCAGATCAGCGGCCGCGACGCCTATTCGCTCGAACAAATGGACGCCGACGGGGACGGCCGCGTCACCAAGTCAGAGGTGGAGGCGCGCTGGAAGCAGACGCCCTCCTCCTTCGCCGGGACCATCACCCCGCTGCTGCCGCCGGACGGCCAGGCCTGGACGCCGGAGCAGATCGCGGCCGTGCGCGGGGCACAGGCTACAGCCTATGGTCTGCACAAGACCGCCGCCCTCAACCTTGCCGACGATGCCCCTTATCCGAATGCCGACACGCCGATGGCAAAAGCGAGCTGGTGGAAGAGCTGGTTCACCGATGCTGCCAGCCCGGCGACCATGCTGGCGCGGTGGAAGGTGCCGGTGTTCCTGCACTGGGGCACGGTCGATTCACAGACTGCCCCGCACCTTCAGGAACCGCCGCTCCGCGCCGCGCTGGGGAACAATGCCCGCATCACCATCCATCCGGACAAGGGCCACGGTCTGGGCGACGGCGCACTTCTGGGTCCGATCGACGTCGCAATCGCCGATCGCATCGCCGACGAAGCGGCACAGGCCGCGCGTTCCTGCCGCTAAAATACTCCAATTTCGATTTCGAGGAGTCTCGACATGATCATTCGTTTCTTCACGGCAGCCCTGATCGCCGTCGCCGCTGCTCCCGCAGCCAGCACCGCACAGACCGCGCCACAAGCCGCCTCCGCCGAACAGCGGATGGCACATATTTCCATCGTCGCCCTTGGCGAAGCGAAGAAAGGCCGCGAGCCGGTCTATCTCATTCCCGGCCTGTCCAGCCCCCGCGACGTGTGGGACGGCATCGCCCCGGATCTGGCGAAGGAGCGACAGGTGCTGCTGGTCCAGGTCAACGGCTTTGGCGGTGATGCGCTGGGCGACAATGGCAAGTCCGGCATGACTGACGGCATCATCGCCGACATCCTCGCCGATGCCGCCAAGCGCGGTGCCAAGCGGCCCGCCGTGATCGGCCACAGCTATGGCGGGCTGATCGGCATGATGCTCGCCGCCCGCCACCCCGGCCGCGTCGGTCGCTTGCTGGTCGTGGACACATTGCCGTTCTTCGGCAGGTTGTTCGACCCCGCCGCCACTCCGGCGAGCATCGCGCCGCGCGCCGAGCAGCTCCGCGCCATGACCGTCGCGGGAGCCGATCGGATGAAGACGATGCCCGTCGTCACCAGCGACCCCGGTGGCATCTGGTCAAACACCCCCGAGGGCCGGATCAAGGTCGCCAATTGGGGCCTCAAGGCCGACCAGCGCGCCGTCGCCCAGGCACTGTACGAGGATATCGTCACCGATATCGGCCCGGAACTGGGCAAGGTCACGGCCAAGGCCTTCACCATCCTCTACGCCGCCGGAATGGGCGAGGCGCAGGCCAGGGCCGTGTGGGAACCCGCTTATGCCGGCACCCCGGCCAAGCTGGTCGCGGTCCCCGACAGCTACCACTTCATCATGCTCGACCAGCCTCAGCGCTTCGCGGCGGAGGTGAAAGCATTCCTCGCCGAGTGACGCCAACGAAGAAGGGCCGCCCCGGCATCCCGGGGCGGCCCTTTTTCAACTCACGCGGTCGCAATCAGGCGATCGTCTGTCCCGTCTTGGCCCAGTCGGACAGAAAGCCCTCGATCCCCTTGTCGGTCAGCGGATGCTTGACCAGCTGGCGGATCACCGTCGGCGGCGCGGTCATCACATCGGCGCCCAGCTTGGCGGCCTCAAGGATGTGGATCGGGTGGCGCACGCTGGCGACCAGGATCTCGGTCTCGAACGCATAGTTATCGTAGATCAGGCGGATGTCGCCGATCAGGTCCATCCCGTCGAACCCGATATCGTCATGCCGCCCGACGAACGGCGAAATGAAGGTCGCCCCGGCCTTCGCGGCGAGCAACGCCTGATTCGCCGAGAAGCACAAAGTCACATTGACCATCGTCCCGTCGCTGGTCAGCGCCTTGCATGCCTTCAGCCCCTCGATCGTCAGCGGCAGCTTGACCGCGACATTGTCGGCGATCTTCCGCACGATCTCCGCCTCGCGCATCATCCCGTCATAATCGAGCGCGACGACCTCGGCCGACACCGGGCCGTCCACGATCTCGCAAATCTCAGCGACGACCTCCAGGAAGTTGCGCCCCGCCTTGTGGATCAGCGACGGGTTGGTGGTCACGCCATCGAGCAGCCCGGCATCCGCCAGCTCGCGAATATCGTTGGTGTCGGCGGTGTCGGCGAAAAACTTCATGACAATTCCTTTGCGCGCATATGACGTTTTGATGACGCCAATTCACGGGCGCCTGTGCTACGGGCGCTGCGGCGTCGAATCGGGGCGCTTATACGCGCCGCATCGCGCTGCGGCACCCTTTGGAGACGACGACGTTGCGATTCCTGGCCTGCGCATTGCTCTTCGCCGCCGCCACCCCCGCTGCCCACGCGCAGGTCGAGGACGAGCAGCTGTGGATCAAGCTCTCGGCGGAAACCGCTTTGTCGGATGGCGTCGACCTTGAGCTCGAGACCAATCAGCGGCTGGGGAATGCCGACGGTGGCCTGTATGAAAGCCAGTATGTCGCCAAGATCGGCGTCGATATCGGCGGTGGCTTCAAGCTGACCGGCGGCCTGAACCGCGTCGTTGCGGTCGAGGACGGTCGCGTCGACAACACAGAGTGGCGCCCGCGACAGGAACTGGGTTTCCCGGATCTCACCCTGGGCAAGGGCGCGCTCAGCGGTCGCATCCGGCTCGAACAACGGTTTCGCAGCGATGGCGACGATGTCGGCCACCGCGTCCGCCCCGAGATCAGCTACACCCTGCCGCTAAGCGACACGGTCGATCTGGAGCTGGGGCATGAAAGCTATTTCAACCTCAACACCACCGATTTCGGCCAACGCGCCGGGCATGAGCGGATGCGCAATTTCGTCGAGATCGGCTTTCCGCTGACCGGCAAGGTTGACGCGGCAGTCGGCTACCTCAACCAATATCGCTTCAACCGCACCGCGCCGGACCGGATGGAGCATGCCCTGACACTCGGCCTTGCCGTCAAGCTCTAAGGCGCGACGAGCATCACTTTGACGGAGGGCGTCGCCAACCCGGTGACATAAAGCCGGTAGATTCCGGGCTGGAGGTCGAAGCGCACGATCTTGCGGATCGACGAACAATCCGGACCATGGCCATGGACGGTCGATTTTAGCGCCTCGCCGCCGGCAACACTCAGCACCACGTCGACCCAGCCACGCTGGTCGAGCGCGATGCCGTAGCGCCCCGCGGTCTTGATCCGAAAGCCGATCATCACTGCACCGCCCGGCTTTACCTCCGCAGGAAAACTGGGCAGCTTCGCGACATCGCCCGCGTCCAGCATCACCGCCTTGTTGACCCCGAACCCGTCAGCGGGAGCAGTCCAACCCGACAGATTGGCGGGCAGCGCCGTATCGGTTGCGGTGCATTGCGGGGTGGCTTGCAGCAGCAGGGCGGCGGCGAGGAACATCGGCGATCTCCTTTGTCGGTGCGATACCGCTTTCCTACAGACTCGGGAATGCCGATATGGGTCGTACATGTCCCGCGCCCGTGTCATCGTCCTCAACTCAGCGCTCGGCCCGCTCGACTATCGCGTTCCCCGGGGAATGACGGTCGAGCCGGGGTCGATCGTCGTCGCGCCGCTGGGGCCGCGCCAGCTGATCGGCGTGGTGTGGGAATCCGAACGGCTGCCGACCGAGGAGATTGGCGACAACCGGCTGCGCAACCTGCTCGCCGTTGCCGATGCGCCGCCGATCCCCGCGCCGCTGCGTCGGTTGGTCGAATGGACCGCCAACTATTATCTCGCCCCGCTCGCCTCGGTGCTGCGCATGGCGCTCAGCTCGACCTCGGCGCTGGAGGGCGGCAAGACCATCGTCGAATATCGCGCGACCGGCGAAGTGCCGTCACGCATGACCGCGCAGCGCGAACAGGCGCTCGAGCGGATCGGCGACCGACAGGGCCTGATCCGCGAACTCGCAACGATCGCTGATGTGTCGGACGGGGTGATCCGCGGGCTGGTCAAGGTCGGCGCGATCCGAGGGGTGACGGTCGCGCTCGACACCCCCTATCCCGCGCCCGACCCGGCATTCGGCCCGCCCGAATTGTCGGATGCACAGACCGACGCTGCGACAACGCTCCGCACCGCAGTGCGCGACGGGGAATTCCAGCCCTTCCTGCTCGACGGCGTCACCGGATCGGGCAAGACCGAAGTCTATTTCGAAGCGGTCGCCGAAGCGATCCGCGCGGGTCGCCAGACATTGGTGATGCTCCCCGAAATCGCGCTGACCGAGCCATTCCTCAAACGCTTCCACGCCCGCTTCGGGGTCGAGCCGGTCGCCTGGCACTCGGGGCTACGTCAGTCGCAACGTCGCCGCGCTTGGCGCGCCATTGCCAATGGCGAAGCGCTGGTCACCGTCGGCGCGCGCTCATCCCTCTTCCTGCCCTACCCCAATCTCGGCCTGATCGTGGTCGACGAGGCGCACGAGACCAGCTTCAAGCAGGAGGAGGGCGTCCATTATCACGCGCGCGACGTCGCGGTGATGCGCGGGCATTTCGAGGGGTGTCCGGTGGTGCTCGCCAGCGCCACCCCGGCAATCGAAACCCGGCAACAGGTTGCGCTGGGCCGCTATACCGAACTCAAGCTGCCCGGCCGCTATGGCGTGGCCGAGATGCCAGCGATCGAAGCGATCGATCTGCTCGCCGACCCGCCGATGCGCGGCCGCTGGCTCGCCCCCAAGCTGGTCCGCGCCATCGACGCGACGCTGGAGCGCAAGGAACAGGTGCTGCTGTTCCTCAACCGCCGCGGCTATGCCCCGCTGACACTGTGCCGCACCTGCGGGCATCGCTTCCAATGCCCCAATTGTACCGCGTGGATGGTCGAGCATCGCCTGATCAACCGTCTCGCCTGTCACCATTGCGGCCACACCATCCCCACCCCGCGCGCCTGCCCCGAATGCGACAGCGAGGACAGCCTGGTCGCGTGCGGCCCGGGCGTCGAACGTATCGCGGATGAGGTCGCCGCGCTGTTCCCGGACGCCAAGACCGCCATTGTCACCAGCGACACGATCTGGTCCCCAGCCAAGGCGGCGGAGTTCGTCGCGCGGATGGAGGCGGGCGACATCGACATCGTCGTCGGCACGCAGCTGGTGACCAAGGGCTATCACTTCCCCAACCTCACCTTGGTCGGCGTGGTCGACGCCGATCTCGGCCTGGAGGGCGGCGATTTGCGCGCGGCGGAACGCAGCTTCCAGCAGATCTGTCAGGTCGCGGGGCGCGCCGGGCGCGGCGAGAAACCCGGCCATGTCCTGATCCAGACGCACAGCCCCAAGGCGCCGGTGATGCGCGCCTTGGTCAGCGGCGATGCCGAGGGCTTCTACGCCGCCGAGACCGAAGCGCGGCGGGAGGCCGGCGCGCCACCCTTTGGGCGCTTCGCCGCGATCATCGTGTCGAGCGAGGACAAGGACGCCGCGCTCGACACCGCCCGCTTGATCGGCCGCAGCGCGCCGCAGGTGGAGGCGATGCAGGTGTTCGGTCCGGCCCCCGCCCCGCTCGCGATGCTGCGGGGCCGCCACCGCTTCCGCCTGCTGGTCCACGCCCGCCGCGCGCTGGATGTGCAGGACGTCATCCGCGACTGGCTCGGCGCACTCGACTGGCCGGCAAAGGTGCGCGTGGTGGTGGATGTCGATCCCTACAACTTCCTGTGATCGTTACGCGCGTAACGTCTCGACATCCGGTTTCGGCGCGTTAGCATCGACCGATCGAACAATAGGGGGTTCGTGATGTCGCTTCTTTCCATTCGCGGCGTTCGCGCCGCGTTGCGCGGCGCAGTGTGCGCAGCGCTATTCCTCATTCCCGCCACCGCATCGGCGGAATGGTATGAGGCCAGTACCAAGCATTTCGTGCTCTATGCCAATGACGATCCCAAGTTCATCGAACGCTATACCGCTGCGCTCGAACGCTTCGATTTGGCGATGCGCAAATTCCGCAACGTCGAGGACCGCGAGATCGCGCCGGTCGATCGCGTCACCATCTACATGCTGCCCGGCATCAGTTCGATGGCCGATCTTGGCCGCGATGGTGCCGCCGGTTTCTATATTCCGCGCGCTGGCGGTTCGGTCGCCTTCACGATCAAGGAGGGGAGCAAGCCCAACCCCGGATCGCGGATGCGGGTGGACGAACGCTTCGAGCTGAACCCGACCCAGGTGCTGCGCCATGAATATGGCCACCACTTCATGTTCAACAATTTCAGCGCCGCCGCCCTGCCGATGTGGCTGACCGAAGGCTTTGCCGAGTTCCACGCCACGGCCGAAGACCTGCCCGATGGTAGCGTGCGCTTTGGCCGCATCCCGCTCTACCGCGCGGCAAACTTCGAATATACCGATGCGTGCTCGGTCGGGCTGGTGTTGCGGACCTCGGACCTGCGCAAACTGGGCGGATGCCAGGTTTCGCATATCTATGCCTATGGCTGGCTCGCGACGCATTATTTCACCTTTGCGCCCGGCGGGCCCAAGCTGATCGGCGATTACATCAGCGCGGTGAACCGCGGCGAGCCGCTGGAAAAAGCGGTCGCTGCGTTCGGCAATGTCGATTCGCTAGCCGGCGAGATGCAGCGCTATCTCAATGCCAAGAGCCGCACGGTGTTCGCCGTCCCGGCAGCGTCGCTAAACACTGCAGCGCCGGTGATGCGCAAGCTCTCGCCGGCGGAAGCCGCGACGATGTCGGTTCGCATCCGCTCAAAGGCCGGGGTTTCGGAGAATGAGGCGCCTAAAGTCTATGAGGCTGCCGTCCGCGCCGCCGCGCCCTATCCCAATGACCCCGCTGCTCAGCTTGTCCTGGCGGAAGCCGCTTATGACGCGAAGAAATATGCCGAGGCCGCTGCCGCAGCACAGCGCGTCGTGGACGCCAATCCCAAATCGACCAAGGGGCTGATCTATCTCGGCCTCGCAAAGCTCGAACTCGCCCGGGCGGCCAAGACGACCGACGTCAAGATCTGGCGCGAGGCGCGGTCATGGTTCGTCGGCGCGAACAAGGCGGACCCCTATGATGCCGAGCCGCTGCTGCACTATTATCGCAGCTTCCTGGCCGCAGGCGAACGGCCGACCAAAAATGCTGAGGAGGGGCTGCTGCAGGCGGCCGAATTCGTGCCGCACGATCGCACGCTGCTGTTTGACGTGGCCTATGTGATGCTGGGCCGCAACGATCCCAAGGCCGCCCGCTCGGCGTTGCAGGTCATTGCCTACAACCCGCACGGAACCGGCAAATCCGTCGCGAACAAACTGATCGACCTGATCGACAAGAATGACCTTGCCGGGGCGATGGCCAAGCTGCAGCCCTATCTCGCCGATCCGAACTATCGCGATCCGGAAGACAAACGGCGCGGCTGACGATGCCAGCGCCGCGGCCGTGCGCAGCGCGCATGGCGGCGGCGCTGGATCGACCGATGGAGCGTGGCCTATGCCCGCTTGTCCGTGCCGGTCGATCGGTTAGGTTCCGGTCAAAAGGGAGCCGATTCAATGTTCCGCCATATGCTGATCCTGCTTGCCCTGCTCACGCCGATGACGGCGCAGGCGGAATGGACCCGCGCCGAATCCCGCAATTTCATCGCCTATAGCGAGGGCAGTGCGGACGATCTCAAGAAGCGCGTCGCCGACCTGGAGAAATTCGGGCTAATCCTTCAGGCGCTGACCGGCGCCAAGCGTCCGCGCGAGGTGCCGGTCAAGATCACCGTCTATTTCATGCGCACCACGGAGGAGGTTCAGGAAACACTGCCGTTCCCGACGTATGGCGTGGCTGGCTATTACAACACGACCATGCGCGGCCCGTTCACGGTCATGCCGCGGATCAGCGCGCGGGCGCCGAGCGATGGCCGCCAGCGCGGTCTCACCCTGTCTGCCAAGGCGATTCTGCAGCATGAGCTGACCCACCATTTCACCTTCCAATATTTCACCACGGCCTATCCCGCCTGGTACACGGAAGGGTTTGCCGACTATGCCGGGGCGATCGAGATCGACGACGCCAATGTGGTCAAGCTCGGCCTGTTCCTGCAGGACCGCGCGGCATCGCTGCGGACGTCGGAATGGGTCCCGCTGCGCCAGTTGATGAACCCGGATCCGCGCAAGCCCGGCCCTGGCTTTGCCGTCTATTCGCAGGGTTGGATCACGGTCCATTACCTCAACAGCACTCCTGAAGGGCGCAAGATGCTGAACGCCTATCTCACCGCGATCAGCCGCGGCGCGACCTTTGGCGATGCGCTCAAGGTGTTCGGCGATATCGACGCGCTCGATCGCGAAGTCCGCGCCTATTCGCGTCGCTCGACGCTGGATGCGACCGCGATCCGCTATGAAAATCTCGATGTCGGACCGATTGACGTGCGGCCCCTGTCGCCGGCGGAGGACGCGCTGCTTCCGATCCAGATCTCACTCAGCTCGGGCGTCGCGGCAAAGCGCGTGCAGAGCTTTGCTGACCGGGTGCGCGACCTTGCCCGACCCTATCCCGACGATCCCTATGCGCGGCGGATCCTGATTGATGCCGAGTATCTGGCCGGGAACGACGCGGCGGCGATGGCGCTGGCCGATCGCTGGCTCGCCACCCAACCGGCTGACCCGTGGGCGAATTACTTCAAGGGCGAGATCGAGACGTCCATGCTGGTCAAGGCCAAATCGACCGACGACGCGGCCTGGGCCGCCGCGCGGGCACGCATCGCCGTTGCAATGAAGGCGATCCCGACCGAGCCGCGCTTCGCCCGCGCTTATTATGAGAGCTATTCGCGGCGCGGCATGTTGCCCCCGGCAACGGCTCAGAATGCGCTGGTCGACGCGATGTTTCTGATCCCGCGCGAAGGCACGCTGCGCTACATGGTCGCCGCCGATTTCGAGCAGCGCGGCATGATCGACGAAGCGATTGCGACGATCGGCCCGCTCGCGTTCGGCATCGCGGACGAGACCGACCGGGAGAAGCGGCGGCGCGAACGCGTGCAGGAACAATATCGCGAGGCGGGCGAAGATATCGACCGCGAGACCCCGCGCGAAATGCTCGTGCGCTTGCTGGCCAAGAAGGAAGCCGCCGACGGCGCGAAACCGCTCAAGCCTGCTGCGCAATAGCGGGCTTGCGCGCGGCACACGGTTTCGCGCAGGACTGCGGGTGATGCCGACGATCACTCTGTTTCACCGCCTGCTGCTGGCGCTTGCGCTGGTCGTCGGGCTGTCCGCCAGCCCCGCACACGCGGACGACGACATTTCCGCCGCCGGGCGCGGCGTAGTGCGGATCGTCACCATCGCCACGGTCGAGGGTGAGGTCGTCGGGTTCGGCCATGGCAGCGGCTTTGCCGTCGCGCCCAATCGCGTGCTGACCAACGCGCATGTGGTGGAGGCGGCGGAGCGCTATCCCGGCAACGTCCTGATCGGCGTCGTGCCGTCAGAGGGCGACAAGTCGTTTCAGGGCCGCCTGATCGCGATCGACAGCGACCGCGATCTCGCACTGATCGAATTCACCGGCATCCGCTTGCCCGCGCTGACCTTCTATTCTGGGCCGATCAGCGAGGGGAATGCCATGATCGCGCTCGGCTATCCGGGCAATGTCGATCTGGCCACCGCGCGCACCGCCGCCGACTTCATCACTCCGCTTACTCCGGTCCGGTCACAGGGTGTGTTCTCCGGCCGTCGCGACCTGCAGGGGGTGAAAGTGCTGCTCCACACGGCGGGAATCGCGCGCGGCAATTCGGGCGGTCCGCTGCTCGATCCGTGCGGGCGCGTGCTCGGCGTCAACGCCGCGCTGACCCGCGCCGACGATGGAGATGCGAGCTTCGGCTTCGCCATCAGCAATGAAGAGGTTGCGGCATTCCTGCGCGAAGCGAAGCAGCCCATGCCCTCCAACGGCGTCGTCTGCACCAGCATCGCCGACCGGCTAGCGCAGGACCGCACCGCCGCTGAACAGGCGCGCGCGGCCGACGAACAGCGCGCGCGCGAGGCCGCCGCCAAGGCTGCGGCGGATCGCGAGGATGCCATTCAGCAGGCGCGCAGCGAGAACATCGTGACGCGCGAAAACTATATGGCCGGGGCAGCGCTGCTGCTGGTCTTGGGCGCCTTTGCGCTGGGCGTCGCCGGATTGCTGCTGACCCGCGAACAGAAGCGCGAGGCGATCATGACTGCAGTCGGCGGCGGCGCGCTGATCGTCGCGTCGATCGCGACCTTCGTGTTGCGCCCCGCCTTCGACCCCAGCGCGATCGATGGCGCCGCGCGCGTCGCCGTGCCCCCGCCCGTCGCGCAGCCGGGTGGCCTTGGCAAGATGGTCTGCACCATCGATCCCGTCCGCTCGCGCGTGACCGTGTCGGACACCAAGGATGTGACGATCGACATCAACCCCGATGGCTGCGTCAACGGTCGCACCCAATATGCCGAGGCCGGGCAGAATTGGCAGCGCATCCTGGTCCCGGACGATGAAGCGACCGTATCGGTGCTAGAATATGCCCCGACCACGCGGACCTATTCCACCACGCGCTATCTGCTCTCCGCCGCGCAGATGGACACGGCCCGCAAGCGCCGCGCCGATGTGAAGGTCAAATCCTGCTCGACCGATCCCGCCGCGCGCGCCGACCTCGCCACGCGCCAGCAGTCGATCCGCACCGCCCTGCCCCAGATTTTCAACGAGCGCCTGGTCTATAGCTGCAAGCCGGCGGGCTGATGGGCTGGCGCGCGATGACGGCCGCCGACCTTTCGGCGGTCACGCAGATTTCGGCGGCGGTCCACGGTCGCTATGCCGAGTCGGAGGCGGTCTATGCCGAGCGGCTGGCACTGTGGCCGGAAGGCTGTTTCGTCTGGCAGCAAGGCGACGCCGTCGCCGGCTTCCTCGTCACGCATCCATGGTATCGCGCCAGCTCGCCCGCGCTCGGCGCACTGCTCGGCACAATCCCGCCCGACGCCGACAGCTTCTACCTCCACGACATCGCGCTCCTGCCTGAGACACGCGGCCAGGGCGCGGGCAGCGCCGCAACAGCGCTCGTCCTCGAACGTGCACGGCAGGCAGGGTTTCGCGACGTGACGCTGGTCGCGGTCAACGGTGCCGAAGCCTTTTGGACGACTCAAGGGTTCACCATCGTCGAAGCAGGCGGATATGGCCCCGACACCTACCGCATGCGCCGCGCCATCGATTAGGCTTCATCCACCCCTTCCCGCGCGCGCAGCACCTTCTTGCGCTCGATGCCGTAGGCGTAGCCGCCCATGCTGCCATCGCTGCGCTGGGCACGGTGGCACGGGATGACGACCGCGACGCTGTTCGCCCCGCATGCCGTTCCCGCCGCGCGCACAGCACCGGGCCGCCCAGCCGCTATGGCGAGTTGGGTGTAGCTCAGCGTTTCGCCCGGCGGGATCGCGCGCAGCGCCTGCCATACCGCTTCCTGAAACGCCGTCCCGCGCACGTCGAGCGGCAGGTCGACATGGCGTCCCGGCTGCTCGACCTCACCCACCACGCGCTCCGCCAGATCGGCCAGCGCCGCGCCGCCCGCAACGATCTCCGCACGGGGAAAACGCGCCGCCAGCGCCAGGCTATCTTCGTCGAACGCCACCCGGCACAGCCCCTTGTCGGTCGCCGCGATCAGCAACGGCCCCAGGCTGGTCGGCGCGACCGTCCAGCGGATCGTCACCCCCGCCCCGCCATTGCGCCACGCGCTCGGCGTCATGCCCAGCCGGTCGGCGGCGGTTTCGTAGAAGCGGCTGGGCGCGGAATAGCCCGCCTCATAAATCGCATCAGTCACGCTTTCCTCCGTATCCAACGCCGCAGCCGCGCGGCGAGCGCGCACGCCTCGTGCATAGGCGGCCGGCGTCACCCCGGTCGCGCGCTTGAACAGCCGCTGGAAATGGTGCGGCGCATAGCCGACCTCCGCCGCCAGTGCGTCGAGCCCGATCGCCTCCTCCGCGCCCTCCAGCAGCGCCACTGCCTTCGCCACTGCCACCCGCTCGCGTCCGACCTCATCGGGCTTGCAGCGCAGACACGCGCGCAGCCCCGTCGCGCGCGCGCTCGCCGCATCGGGAAAGAAGCGGACATTCGCCCGCAACGGATGCCGCGCCGGACAGCTCGGCTTGCAATAGATGCCAGTGGTCAGCACCCCCGCGATCACCCGCCCGTCATAGGCGCGGTCGCGGCGCTGGAAGGCGTCCCAGGCTTCGTCATCGGAGAGGATCGCGTCGGTCATGTCCCCCGATATAGCCGATCTTCCGCGCGGTGCTTCCCGCGCATTGCGTCCAAAGCGCGACGCCTTTAGGGGGACGCTTTCCCGCAGCTTTCAGGGCAGGCGAATGGCGGACACACCTTTGGTCGGCATCATCATGGGCAGCACCTCCGATTGGGAGACGATGCGCCACGCGGCCGAGACGCTCGCCGCGCTCGACGTGCCGCACGAGACCATAGTGGTGTCCGCACACCGCACCCCCCAGCGCCTCTACGACTACGCCACCAACGCAGCCGATCGCGGCCTCAAGATCGTGATCGCGGGCGCCGGCGGCGCGGCGCATCTGCCGGGCATGGCAGCGGCGATGACCCATCTCCCCGTGCTCGGCGTGCCGGTCGAATCCAAGGCGCTGAAGGGCATGGATAGCCTGCTCTCGATCGTCCAGATGCCCGGCGGTATCCCCGTCGGCACGCTGGCGATCGGCAAGGCGGGCGCGATCAACGCCGGCCTGCTCGCCGCCGCGATCCTCGCCACCAGCGACGCGGACCTCGCCGAGCGGCTCAAGGCATGGCGCGCGCGCCAGACCGAGAGCGTAGCAACGGACCCCGAATGACCGCAGTTCCGCCCGGCAGCACCCTCGGCATCCTTGGCAGCGGCCAGCTCGGCCGGATGATCGCGGTCGCCGCCGCGCAGCTCGGCTATCGCTGCCACATCTACGCGCCCGAAAGCGGCCCGGCGTGCGACGTCGCCGCCGCCTTCACCTGCGCCGCCTATGACGATCAGGCCGCGCTCGCTACCTTTGCGCGCGACTGCGCCGTCGTGACCTATGAGTTCGAGAATGTCGATCTTGCCGCGGTCGATGCGATTGCGGCTCATGCCCCCGTGCGCCCGGGCCGCGCGGCGCTCGAGACTGCCGCGCATCGCTGGAACGAGAAAAGGCTGGCGGAGGAATGCGGCGGGCGCCCCGCTCCGTGGCATCCGGTCGCATCGCGTACCGATCTCGACGCCGCACTCGCCACCATCGGCACGCCCGCAATCCTCAAGACCGCGACCGAAGGCTATGACGGGAAGGGCCAGTTCCGCCTGACCTCACCCGGCGATGCCCATGCGGCGTGGGATGCGCTCGGCGGTCGCGAATGCGTGCTTGAGGGGTTCGTCAGCTTCACGCATGAGTTCTCGGTACTACTGGTGCGCGGCGTGGGTGGCACGAGCATCGCCTACGCAACGCCGCATAACGAGCATGTCGGCGGCATCCTCGACCGCTCGACCGCGCCCGCGCCCGCCGCGATCCTCGACCACGCGCCCGCAGCCATCGCGCTTGCCACCCGGATTTCGCAGCGGCTGGACTATGTCGGCGTGCTGACGTGTGAATTCTTTGCCACGCCCGACGGCCCGGTATTCAACGAAATGGCTCCGCGCGTCCACAATAGCGGGCACTGGACGATCGAAGGGGCCGAAACCTCGCAGTTCGAAAACCATGTCCGCGCGGTGCTGGGCCTCCCGCTCGGCCCGGTCACGCTGACCGGCGCGGCGGTCGAAATGCGCAACCTGATCGGCGACGATGTCGATGCGTGGCACGGCCTGCTCGCCGAGCCCGGCGCGCACCTGCACCTCTATGGCAAGCACGAAGCGCGGCCCGGTCGCAAGATGGGCCATGTAACCCGGGTAAAGCGCTAGGCTCAGGTCACCTTCTTGTAGATCGTTACGCCCAGGATCAGGAACAGCGCGGCCACCGCCAGCGCGATGAAGAACAGGATCTTGGCGATATCCCAGGCGAACCCTGCGATCCCGCCAAAGCCCAGAAGGCCAAGCACGAGCGCGATGATCGCGAAGATGAAGGCGGCACGCAGCATCTGAAATCTCCCTCTACGGGAGAACGCGC
The DNA here is from genome assembly GCF_030145815.1 of Sphingomonas sp. Lineage (GTDB taxonomy): Bacteria > Pseudomonadota > Alphaproteobacteria > Sphingomonadales > Sphingomonadaceae > Sphingomonas. The sequence continues at coordinate 243,455 of NZ_JAIXHL010000001.1, read as the reverse complement.
CAACCGCCTGGAGTTGCCCCGCGCCCAAGAAAAAGCCCGCCACCCTCACGGGCAGCGGGCCTTTTCACCTCACGGCATCGCCCGGATCAGGCGCGCGTGCCCTCCATCGGGAAGCTGCCAAACGCACCGGCCGTAACGGTGCCCTTGATCGCGTCGCCATCGACCGTGGCTTCGCAGGTCAGCGTCATCGGCATCGGCACGGTGATGTCGAGCGACCAGCTGAGCTTGTCGCCATCGACCTTGCCATTCTTGATATCGGTCGTGCCCATCGCGCCGGCATAAGTGCCGGTGAAGCTGTCACCAGCGCTGGTGACCGTCAGGGTCGCCTTCTGATCGCCCATCGGCGAGTGGGTTACGGTATCCCAGCTTCCATCGACATTCGCCATGTTCTGCTCTCCTGTAATCCGTTGCGCCTCACTTGCCGCCGGGGCCGACGGCTTCGGGCTTCACCACCTCGACAGGCAGGCCGAGGCTGTCAAGCTGCGACCGAACCTTCGACGCATCGCCGACCACGACCCAGACCAGCTTGCTGGGGTCCAGAGCCGCGCGTGCCGCAGCGTCAACCTGCGGGATCGTCAGCGCGCGATATTTTTTCGCGATCTGCTCCTGATAGTCGTCCGGACGGCGCAGGAAGTCGTTCGACTGCATCGCGCCCAGCACGGCCCCTGCGGTTTCATACTGGCCCGCCTGACGGCGAATCGCACTGACCACCGACCGGTCGAACTCCAGCTTGGTGATGCCCTTGTCGCCCAGATACGCTTTCAGCTCCTTCTGGATTTCGGCGATCGCCGGACCGGTCTTGTCGGCCTGAACGGGCGCGGACACGATGAACGGCACCGCATGCTCCAGCCGGCTCAGGCCGCCGCGCGCGCCGTACGACCAAGCCTTGTCCTCACGCAGGTTCATGTTGATGCGCGACAGGAAATCGCCACCGAGCACTTCGGTCGCGGTGCCCAGCGCGATCGGATCGCCGAACGGATCGACCGGAGTCATCTGGCCGGCCAGGATCAGCGACTGCGGCGAGTCCGGACGGTCGATCAACAGGATCTTGGGCGCGGCCTGTTGCGGCTTGGCAGCGAAATCCTTCGTCCCGGCGGCGCCTTCACCCTTCCAGTCGCCGAACTTCGCCTCGAACGCGGCCTTCACCTCGGTCAGCGGACGGTCCGACACGACGAAAATCTTCGCCTTGTCCGGGCGGATCCACGCCTTGTAGTAATTGACCAGGTCGTCGCGGGTCAGCTTCTTCACCGCCTCGGCGTCGCCACCAATCGCGGCGGTCTTCGCATAGGGCGAATCCGGACCATAGATCAGCGCGGGCATCGCCATCTGGGCCAGGCCAGCCGGATTGGCGCGGACCTGCGCGATCTGCGCCAGCATCTGGCCGCGCACGCGCTCGATCTCGGGCTGCGGGAAGCTCGGGTTGCGCGCGATGTCCGCCATCAGGTCGAGCGATCCGTTGAGGTTCGGGCTCGGCGTGAACAGCGAAATGGTCGCGCGGTCAGCGCTGCTGCCGACATTGATCCCTGCACCCAGCCGCTCCTGCGCCTCGGCGATCTGCACCGAATTGCGGGTCTTGGTGCCCTCTTCGATCAGCGACAGCGTCATGCCCTCGGTGCCGAGCGCGCTCGCCACGTCGGACGCAGTGCCTGCGTCGAAGGTGATGATCGCCTGAGTCACCGGCACGGCGTCGCGCTGGGCGTAGACCAGTTCGATTCCGTTCGACAGCTTGGAGCGGGTTACCGCCGGGAAGTCGATGTCCTTGACCTCGGCCACACCGGGCAGCTCGCCGCGCGTGCCCTTGACCACTTCGTCCGCCGCCTTGACCGCTGCCTTCGGCGCAGTCGCCGCCTCGGCATAGGCCGCGCGCGGCCCCGGCTCGATCGTCAGCGCATAGACCGGGCGCGACAGCCACTTGGCGGTCACGTCGCGCGCCTGTTCCGGCGTCACCGCCGCCAGCTGGGCGAGCTGCTTCTTATAGAAGCCCGGGTCGTTCATGTAGAGCGCGCCCGACGCCAGCGTCACAGCCTTGCCGCCGAACCCGCCGACCGACTCCAGCCCGCGGATGCGCGACGACGCCGTGCGCGTCTTGTAGCGTTCCAGCTCCTCTGCGGTCGGGCCGTTCTTCAGATAATCGGCGATGATCTCATCCAGCCGCTTGCCGACCGTCGCCGCATCGACACCCGGACGGACATCCGCGGAAATCAGCACCATGCCGGCCTGCGCTAGGCTCTGGTTGAACGCGCCAACGCCGACCGCCAGCTTCTCCTGCTTGACCAGGATGTTGTCGAGCCGCGAGCTGGCGAGGCCGCCGAGCACGCCGATCGACGCGTCGAGCACGGTCGAATCCGCGTCGCGCATGCCCGGCACCGCCCACATGCGATAGATGCGGGTCACCGCAACGCGGTCCTTCATCACCTCGCTCTGCGGCGCGACCAGCGTCGGCACCTTCACTTTGGGCTCGACCGTCTTCGGCCCGGCCTTGATCGCGCCGAAATATTTCTCGACCAGCGGCTTAGCGGTCTTGGCGTCGATATCGCCAGCCAGCACCAGCACCGCATTGTTCGGGCCGTAATATTGGCGGAACCAGTTCTTCACATCGTCCAGGCTGGCGGCGTCGAGGTCCGCCATCGAACCGATGGTCGAGTGGTGATAGGGATGGCCCACCGGGAACAGCCCTTCGGTGATCTTGTAGCGCAGCAGGCCATAGGGCTGGGTATCGCCCTGACGCTTTTCATTCTGCACCACGCCGCGCTGCTCATCCAGCTTGCCCTGCGTCACCGCGCCGAGCAGATAGCCCATGCGGTCGCTTTCCAGGAAAAGCGCGCGGTCCAGCGCCGCGCGCGGCACGGTCTGGAAATAATTGGTGCGGTCGGAATTGGTGGTGCCGTTATAGTCGGTCGCGCCGACTTCCTTGAGCGGCTCGAAAAACTCGCCCGGCGAGTTCTCGGAGCCGTTGAACATCAGATGCTCGAACAGATGCGCAAAGCCGGTCTTGCCCTTGGGCTCGTGCTTCGACCCGACATCGTACCACACGGCAACGCCGACGATCGGCGCCTTGCGATCGGTATGGACGATGACGCGCAGACCGTTGGCCAGCACGAACTGCTCATAGGGAATGTCCACGCGCTTCACGAGGTCGGCGACGGGCACGGCGGCGACCGCAGGAGCCGGTGCCTGCTGGGCATAGGCCGGGGCACTGAGCACGACCGCAAGCGCGGTCAGGCTGACAAAAGCTGATTTCATGGTGCGGAGAGTTCCCACAATGGAAGGTATCGACCGCAACAACATACCGGTCTGCCGACACCGCGCAACCCTGCGTTGTTTTCCCAACTTGTCGCTGCGGTATAGACGCGGCAGCATCGGACGGCGCGACACAGAATTGCGTCGTCGCCACTTGTGTTGCAGAAATGCAACACCATGTTGGGCGGCGAAAGAAGACAGGGACGATCATGAACCTCGAAAAATTCACCGACCGCGCCAAGGGCTTCCTCCAGTCGGCGCAAGCCGTCGCAATCCGCATGAACCATCAGCGGATCAGCCCGGAGCATTTGCTCAAAGCACTGCTCGAAGACGAACAGGGCATGGCCGCCGGCCTGATCCAAGCTGCGGGCGGCGATGCCAAGCGCGCCGTGGCCGAAACCGACGCCGCGCTGGCCCGCGTTCCCGCCGTTACCGGCAGCGGCGCGCAGCAGGCCCCCGGTCTGGATAATGACGCCGTGCGCGTGCTCGATCAGGCCGAACAGATTGCGGGGAAGGCAGGCGACAGCTTCGTCACGGTCGAGCGGCTGCTGCTCGCCCTCTCGCTCGCCTCGACCACCAATGCCGGGCGCGCGCTCGCTGCGGCAGGGCTGAAGCCCGAAGCGCTCAACGCCGCGATCGACCAGCTGCGCGGCGGCCGCACCGCCGACACTGCGGGAGCCGAGGATCGCTATGACGCGCTCAAGAAATTCGCGCGCGACCTGACTCAGGCGGCCAAGGACGGCAAGCTCGACCCCGTGATCGGCCGCGACGAGGAAATCCGCCGCACGATCCAGATCCTCGCCCGCCGTACCAAAAACAATCCCGTGCTGATCGGCGATCCCGGCGTCGGCAAGACCGCGATCGCCGAGGGCATGGCGCTCCGCATCGCCAATGGCGACGTCCCCGATACGCTCAAGAACCGCAAGCTGATGGCGCTCGACATGGGCAGTCTGATCGCAGGCGCGAAATATCGCGGCGAGTTCGAGGAGCGACTGAAGGGCGTGCTCGACGAGGTCAAGGCCGCCGAGGGCGACATCATCCTGTTCATCGACGAAATGCACACGCTGATCGGCGCGGGCAAAAGCGAAGGCGCGATGGACGCGGGCAATCTGCTCAAGCCAGCCCTCGCGCGCGGCGAGCTGCACTGCATCGGCGCGACCACGCTCGACGAATATCGCAAATATGTCGAAAAGGACCCCGCGCTCCAGCGGCGCTTCCAACCCGTCTTCATCGGCGAGCCGACGGTCGAGGACACGATCTCGATCCTGCGCGGGCTCAAGGAGAAATATGAGCTCCATCATGGCGTTCGGATCACCGACGCGGCGATCGTCGCGGCGGCGACGCTGTCCAACCGCTATATCTCCGACCGCTTCCTGCCCGACAAGGCGATCGACCTGATGGACGAGGCGGCGAGCCGCATTCGGATGGAGGTGGAGAGCAAGCCCGAGGAGATCGAAAATCTCGACCGCCGCATCGTCCAGCTCAAGATCGAGGAGATGGCGCTCGCCAAGGAAACCGATGCCGCGTCGCAGGATCGGCTGGGCAACCTCCGCCACGAACTCGCCAATCTCGAACAGCAGAGCGCCGAACTGACCGGCCGCTGGCAGGCGGAGAAGGACAAGATCGCGGGCGAAGCGAAGATCAAAGAGCAGCTCGACGCCGCCCGGCTCGAACTCGAACAGGCCCAGCGCGCCGGCGACCTCGCCAAGATGGCCGAGCTCAACTACGGCACGATTCCGGCGCTGACCAAGCAGCTGGAGGCGGCGCAGGCCACTACCGGCGTTGCGATGCTGCGTGAGGAAGTGACCGCCGACGACATCGCCGGCGTCGTCAGCCGCTGGACCGGGATTCCCGTCGACCGCATGCTTGAAGGCGAGCGCGAAAAGCTGCTTGCGATGGAGGAGCAACTCGGCAAGCGCGTGATCGGACAGGCGGCGGCGGTGAAGGCCGTCTCCACCGCCGTGCGCCGCAGCCGCGCCGGGCTGCAGGATCCCAACCGCCCGCTCGGCAGCTTCCTGTTCCTCGGCCCAACCGGCGTCGGCAAGACCGAGCTGACCAAGGCGCTAGCCGAATTCTTGTTCGACGACAGCGCTGCGATGGTGCGCATCGACATGAGTGAGTTCATGGAGAAGCACAGCGTCGCGCGCCTGATCGGCGCTCCTCCCGGCTATGTCGGCTATGAGGAAGGCGGCGTTCTCACCGAAGCCGTCCGCCGCCGCCCCTATCAGGTCGTGCTGTTCGACGAGGTCGAGAAGGCGCATGGCGATGTCTTCAACATCCTGCTTCAAGTGCTCGACGACGGCCGCCTGACCGACGGACAGGGCCGCACGGTCGATTTCACCAACACGATCATCGTCCTGACCAGCAACCTCGGCAGCCAATTCCTGACGCAGCTGGAGGATGGACAGGATGTGTCGAGCGTCGAACCTCAGGTGATGGAGATCGTCCGCGCGCATTTCCGCCCGGAATTCCTCAACCGCCTCGACGAGATCGTGCTGTTCCACCGCCTCGGCCGCAGCGAGATGGCGCCGATCGTCGACATCCAGGTCGCTCGGCTGGGCAAGCTGCTCAAGGACCGCAAGATCACGCTCGACCTGACGCCCGAAGCGCGCGACTGGCTGGGCCGCGTCGGGTACGACCCGGTCTATGGCGCACGCCCACTCAAGCGCGCGGTACAGCGCTACCTCCAGGACCCGCTCGCCGACGCGATCCTGCGCGGCGAGGTCAAGGACGGCGCCACCGTCAAGGTGAGCGAGGGTGACGGCGGTCTGGTGCTGACTCCGGCATGAGCGAGGTAGGGTTCACGCTCGCGCCATCGATCGACGCCGAAGCGCTCGCCGAGCGCTTCGCGCGCACAGGCCGGGTGCAGATCGCCCCGTTTCTGGATGAGGCGGACGCGACCGCGCTCGCCGCGCATCTGCTCGCGCGCGACGACTGGCGGCAGGTGATGAATGCGGGGGAGAAGGTGTATGAGTCCGTCCCCGCCGTCCTCGCAACGCTCACCGATGCACAGCGTGCGCGGTTGGAAGAGGTGATGAACGCAGCAGCGCGCGATGGCTTCCAGTATCGTTACCAGTCGATCCGGGTGCCCGACGATGCGGCTGCGCGCGCAACACTGGACGACCCGCTGGCGGCGTTCGCCCGGTTCATGGCGAGCGCGCCGCTGCTCGACCTGCTGGCGCGTGTTACCGGCGCGACCGACATCAACTTCGCGGATGCGCAGGCGACGAATTACGACAAAGGCGATTTCCTGACCGGGCATGACGACGGCGTGGCGGGCAAGAATCGCCGCGCCGCCTATGTCTTCGGTCTTACCTCGCGGTGGCGCGCCGAATGGGGTGGCCTGTTGCTGTTCCACGGCGGCGACGGCGGGATTGCGGAGGGCTATGTCCCGGCCTTCAACACGCTCAGCCTGTTCGCCGTGCCGCAGCAGCACAGCGTCAGCCAGGTCACGCCCTGGGCCGGTGGGCCCCGGCTGTCAATCACGGGCTGGCTGCGCGCACTCCCTTGATTCACCGCGCCCAATGACGGAAAACGCGCCATGCGCCTGAAGCAGCCCTTTCTGAAGCTCCACAAATCCTTCGACGCCGATCGACTCGCCGCGGAAATTCGCGCGCTCCCGGCGGCTGCATGGCTACCGCATCTGGGCAATTACCCCGGCAATGATGCCGTGCTGCTGGTGACGCCAGAGGGGCAGATGACCAACGGCTTCACCGGACAGATGGGGGCGACCGACCATCTGCGCGCCTGCCCCTATATCATGGAGGTGATGGGCGACATCGGCGCGGTGTGGGGGCGCAGCCGGTTGATGGGGCTCGGCCCGGGTGCCAGCGTTCCGCCGCATGTCGATGTGAATTATCACTGGCGCACGCATATGCGCATCCACATCCCGGTTATCACCAACCCGCGCGTGCTGTTCACCTGTGGCGACGAAAGCGTGCATATGGAGGCGGGCAGCTGCTGGCTGTTCGACTCCTTCCGCATGCACAATGTGCACAATGGCGGCAGCGAGAAGCGGGTCCATCTCGTGCTCGACACGGTCGATGGCGAAGAGATGTGTGACCTGATCGACGAAGCCCAGAACGGCGCCCCCGCGCCCGCGCCGCGTCCGCCACGCCCGCTGCGGTTCGAGAAGGTCGACATGAACAAGATCATGTCGCCTTGGGAAGTGCGCTGCCACATCGCCTTCCTCGCCGAATATGCCGTCCCCGACCCACGGCTTGAGGGCGTGCTCAACCGGCTCGAACGCTTTGCCTCGGCCTGGACATCGGTGTGGTGCGAGTATGAAACCGACCCCGCCGGCCTTCCGGACTATCGCCGACTGATCGCCGGGCTACGGCAGGATCTGATGGCGAGTGGCGGCGGCAGCCTGCCCTTGCGCAACCAGGTGCCGCTGATCCGCGCGCTGACCGAACTCATCTTCGACGTCGCCGCCCCCAATCCGGCTCCATCCGCACCGATCGCGCTGGCATCGTGATCCGATGATCGTATCGCACCGTCACCGCTTCGTCTTCACCGCGATTCCCAAGACCGGCACCCACTCGATCCGTCAGGCCTTGCGAGAACATCTGGGCGAGGCGGACGAGGAGCAGGTGCGGCTGTTCGTTGAAAAGCGCATGGCTGCGCCCGAACTCGCCCGGCTGGGACATGGCCATATCAGCCTCGCGGAACTGCGCCCCGCTTTGGGTGAGGAACGGTTCGCCGACTATTTCAAATTCGCCTTCGTCCGCAATCCGTTCGACCGGTTCGTGTCCTATTGCGCGTTCGCGACCAGCCAGCAGGGGACGTTCAAGCACGACCCCCAGGGTGTCATGCGCCATTTCCTGTTCACCGCCCCGCCGCATCATCACGTAATCTTCCGCCCCCAGCATAGTTTCGTCACCGCCCCCGACGGGACGCTGCTCGCCGATCAGCTGGGCCGGGTCGAGGATATGCAGGGCAGCTATGACGCGATCTGCGCCCGTATCGGCATTCCCTCGACCCCGTTGGGGCGCGCCAATACGTCGGAGCATCGCGATTATCGCAGCTATTACGACCAGACGCTGATCGACGGCGTCGCGCGGCTTTACGCCCGCGACCTCGAGCTGTTCGGTTATGAATTCTAGGGGATCGGCAATGTATCCCAACCCCCGCAAGACCACATCAATCCGCCGACTGGGACCGGTCGATGTGTCCGCGCTGCGTGCTGCCGTCGCCGCCATCCCTGAGGCGCTGTGGGACGCGGAGAATGCGGGGAAGCCGAACCGGTTCGAAGCGCTCGATTCGACGCGCCACATCGTGTTCCGCTTCGTTGACGGAGTGGATGATTGGCGCCGCAGCCATGATCGCCCGCTATGGGCCGAGTGGCAGCCGCTGCTCGACCCGGTACTGGCGGCTGCCACCGCACCCTATGGCTACGCACGCGGCGCGTTCCCGCGCGTCATGCTCGCCCGGATGCGCTCGGGCGGGGTCATCCGCCCGCATCGCGACGCCAATCCGGCCGCGAAATGGCCGCACAAGATCCACGTGCCGCTCGAAACCAACGACGGTGTCACCTTCTATACGGGCGACACCGGGCATCACCTGCCGATCGGCGAGGCTGCAGAGGTCGACAATATGGGTGTGCATTCGGTGACCAACGCCGGCGCAACCGATCGCACACATCTGATCTTCGAATACTATGATCTCGACCAGCCCGATCCGGACTGGATCGGAAAGAGCACATTCGCCCCGTCCTGATCGGCCGCAGCGGCGTTTAGCTGCCCTTTTCAATGCTGATGACCGGCTTGTTGAAGGATTCCGCGGCCGTTTTGCGCGCCGCTTCAGCAATCGCCTCCCACTCCGCACTGGTGCGGCAGGTCGTCTTGGTAAAGCGCGTGCCGGTTTGCTTCTGCTGCTTGCACACGCGCTTCTGCGGATCAGGCTTGGCGGGGTCGTCCGAGATGCCCGCTGCGAACAGGGCCATAGTGGTGAGGATCATCGGGCGACTCCGTAAAGCTCTGGAAACGCGGTCAGGCTAACCACTTCCGTGCCAAGTTCAACCGTCCGCACCAAGCTCGACCGGCGCGGTGCTCCCATATCCGAACGCGGCGACCCAGGGCTCCAGGATCGGCAGGACCTGCGCCAATTGCGGGCGATAGCGTTCCCAACGTCCGGTCGCGCGGGTGTAGATCGGTTCGGTCACCTGACCATAGCTCGGCGTCCGGATGAAGCCGCGGGCCTTCGCGGTGCGCTGATGGTCCAGCACCCCCGGATCCCATTCGAGGCCGAGAAAGTCGAACACCGGCCGCACCGTGCCCTCAACATCCGCGACCATCGTTTCATAACGCACTTCGTGGACATTGAGCGGAAAAATGCCCCGACACTGCTGCCAATAGGCCATCACGCGATCGTAAAGCAGGCTGCCACTGGTGAGGTCGAGAAAGCTCGCCATCGCTTGGGTCAGCTTGAAATTCTGCATGAAGCAGCTCAGCACCACGTCGCACGGGTGCCGCATCGCGAAGATGATCCGGGCATCCGGGAACAGGCGATGGATCCACGGCGCGCGCATCATCGACAGCGGGTTCTTGTCGACGATCAGCTTGCCCGCTGACTCCGGCGCAACCCGCGCCAGTTCCTCGAAATAGCGCCCGCGCAGCCGGTCCGCTTCGTCCTCACCAATCTCGGCGATGCGATCGAAACCGCCGAGTTCGTCGGCAACCTGTGCCAGAATCGGCACCTCCTCCAGCACATGGACCGACGGGTGCCCGAGCAGGATCGTGTCGAGCAGCGTCGTGCCCGAACGCGGAAAACCGACCATAAATGTCGGCGCGGCTGGCGTGGTCGGCAGGGTGATCGCGGGCCAGCGTGCGAACCACTCAAGCGTCGTCCGCGCCGCCAGCTGCTCCACCTCGGCCTGATAGGCGCGACGATCGACTCCCTGCCCCAGCGGGGACTGCGCCATCGCCCAGTGCATCTCCTCGAACGCCGCAAAGGCCAGCCCGGTCTCGCCGAGCTGATCGGCGACCTGCCCGACGAAATGCGACCGCACCGCCGGGTTGATCGATGCCGACCGCGCATCGCGCGCAAGTGCCAGCGCCGCATCGAGCTTCCCCTGACGCCGCAACACCATCGCCTTGAGATAATCGATATCCGCGCCCTTCGCGCCGCGGGACTCGGTCTGGCGCAAGAGCGCTTCCAGCTCCGCGATGCGATTGCCCTGTTCGAGCAAGATGCCCAGATTGAGCGAAGCCGGCCCAAAATCGGGCCGGGCATTCAATGCGAAGCGATAGGATTGTTCGGCCCGCGCGCGATCCTCCAGGTCCATGAACGCAAGACCCATCGCAACAAACGTCTCTGGATTGGTCGAATCGATCCGCGCGGCATCGGCATAGGCGACCAGCGCCTCGCGCGAACGGTCGAGCCGGGTCAGCGCGTGCCCGAATTCGATCAGCACGGCCGGATTGCGCGGATCGAGCCGCACCGCCTCCTGAAACGCCAGTGCGCTATCGTCGTAGCGCGACATCGACGCCAGCACGCGCCCGATATTGGTGTAGATGATGGCCGAGTCCGGGCGCAGGGTCCGGGCCTGCTGCAACGCGGCCAAGGCCGTTTCCAGCTCGCCAAGTTCATGCCGGATATTGCCGAGATTGTTCCAGCTATCGGCATCCTGCGGATTGGCTTCCACGATCTGCTGATAGGCCATGGCCGCCTCCCACGGGCGGCCAAGCGCTTTCAGAATATCGGCATGAAGACGGCGCATCGCGTCCGGCTGACCCGGTGCCCCCGCCAGCGCCTCTGCCTCGGCCAGCTCGCCGGCATCGACCAGCGCGCGCGCGAGATTGAAGCGCGACCCGGGATTGTCGCCGCCGGCCTTGAGCGCGCGGCGCAGCAGCGGCACGCCCAGTTTCGGCTCACCGAGCTGGCAATGAGCGATGCCGACGATCTGGAGCGCAGCCGGGTTGTTCGGTGCCTGCTTTAGCACCTGTTCGCCCAATTGCCGTGCGCCATTCGGGTCACCGCGCCCGAAGAGCGCCGCTGCCTGTTGCAGAGTCTGCTGGATATTCATGCCGTTACCCGAACCCGCGCACCGCGACCGTGCCCGCATCCGCGCGCACGGTCTGTCAAACCTAAGCGGCGCACCTTGCCCCAAAAAAGAAGGGCGAGGCAATCGCCTCGCCCTTCCAAAGCTGCTGATCCGGCTGGATCAGAACTTGAGCCGTGCCGACACGTAGAAGCGGCGGCCGATGACGTCGTAGGTCGACGGATCGGTGCCCGACTGCACGTTCGGTGCATAGGTCGGCGGCTTGCGGTCGAACGCGTTGTTCAGACCCAGACGCAGCGTCATGTTCTCGACCTGGCCCTGCAGGGCGAAGTCGAAATACCAGACCGAACCCGGGCCGGTGAACGTCTCGCCGATATACTGACGCGCCGCACGGTTCTCCATCGCGTCGATGTAGCGCACGCGGCTCTGCAGCGAGAACGCCTTGTTCAGATTGAAGCCGACATTCATCGTGCCCTTCCATTCCGGGAAGCTGGTGCCGAGACCAGCGCCGAAATAGGAGGCAGTGCCCGCATAGTCAGTCTGCAGACCACCAAGGCCGGTGACCTTGAAGTCGAACAGATAGTTGAGCAGCAGGTTGAAGCTGATCGACGATTCCGGCCCGACGAACTCGGTCGGCAGGTTGTAACCAAGCTGGAAGTCGATGCCCGAGGTCTTGACCGACCCCTGGTTGACTGCCTGGAAATAACCCGTTGCCGGATCACCACCCAGCGACGGCGGCAGGAAGATCGCCGCGATGTTGTTGTTCGAGCGGAACAGGCCACCGCAATAGGGGTTGGTCGCGCTCAGGCTCGGGTTGATGTCGTTATAGCCGTAGCACGACGCGATGATCTCGTTGACGTCCGGCGAGAAGATCGTGTCGCTGACCTTGATGTTGTAATAGTCGATCGAGCCGGTGAAGCCGAGCGCGTTGAACACGAACCCTGCCGTGAACGCGTCCGACTTTTCAGGCTTCAGGTTCGGGTTGCCCGTCACCGTGATGAAGGCCTGCGCACCCGGGGTTGCGACGAAGGTGTTGATCGTGCCCGCCGACACACCGGTCGCCTGACAGATGGCCGCAGCAGCAGCACCGCGCGTCGTGCGGAAGTTCGAGTTGTTCGAGCACGGATCGAAGATCTGCGGGAAGCTGCCGCCGCCCGAGAACAGTTCGCCAAAGTTCGGCGCGCGGACCGAGTGCTGATAGCTGGCGCGGAAGCGGAGCTCACGCACCGGCGACCAGGTCAGCGTGCCACCATAGGACCAGTCGTTCGAAGGCGAACCATCGACACCGTTCTGGATATCGTTGAAGTCGCTCTTTGAATGACGCGCCGTCAGGGTCAGCTCAAGGCTTTCGGCCAGCGGAGCGTCCTTCAGGATCGGGATCGACGCTTCGCCGAAGAAGTCGAGGAAGCTGTTGGTGCCGAGGTCGGGCGTGCTGGTGTTGAAACCAGCGATCGGGCCGAACAGGGCGCCGGGATCGAACTCGTAACGGAAGTCACGCTTCTCGGCGCCGAACACGACCGAGAGCGGGCCAGCCGGCAGCTCGGCGAGCTGACCGCTGATGTACGCCTGGGCGATCTTCTGGGTGAAGGTCGTCTTGGTCACACCCACTTCGTCGACGAAGTCGACGCAGTCCTGCGAGAAGGGCTGGATACCGAACGGGTTGAAGCCGCCGGCGCACAGGCTCACGCCGCCATCGGGCGCTTCGAGCAGCTGCTGGACGCGCTGGACGTTGACGTTACCGGTGGCGCGCTGGTCGATGACCGTCTTGCCCCACGAGTAATAGGCTTCGTAACGCCAGTTCGGCGCGATCTCGCCACGCAGGCCGGCGAGGCCCTGAATGACTTCGTTCTCGAGCTGCTGCTCGCGCAGGCCGGTGCCGAGGAAGCGATAGCCGATACGAACACCTTCAGCGGCGCCCGAACCGGTGAGCAGCGGATCGTCACCGGTGCGCGAGTTGACCAGCGCGACCAGATCCGGCGAGGCCTGCAGGAACGGGTTGGTGACCGGCACGACGAAACCGGTGATACGCTGACCCGGCGCAACCAGTGGGGAACGGGCGTTCAGGCCCGACGCGGTGCTGGTGGTGTTGACGATACCGGTGCTAACCGGGGTCGGCGCCAGCGCAGTTGCCGACTTGTAGTTGGTTTATGCGCCCTGGACGAAGAACTCGAACGAGTCGTTCACCTTGTAGTTGCCGCGGGTGAACGCCGAATAGCGCTCGAGCGGCAGCACGAGGATGTTCACGATGTCGAAGTTGTACGAGTAGAAGTCAGGGAAATAGTTGAGGTTCGGGTTTGCCGGCGAGTTCAGCGCGTAGCGGAAGTTGACCACGTCGCGCGGGTTGTTGAACGTGCCGACACCGAACAGGGTGCCATCCGAGTTGAACGCCAGCTGGTTGGTCAGCGGCAGCTGCGCGGTGGGGACGCCATAGGCGGTGAAGATCGAGTTGACGACCGTCTGGCTATACGGGTTGCTCGCGCTGTTGACGAGCGAGCCGGTCGGGAACGAACCGGTGGTCGAGGTCGCCTGCGCCGCGAACGGGCGCTGCGCCTTGATCAGACCCTGACGCTCGGCATATTCGACCGAAAGGGCGAAGTTGCCGCGGTCCTCGGCGAAGTTGCCGCCGATCGTGCCGCTGATCTGATATTCGCGCGCGTCGGTCTGCGGCATCGAGTTCGAATAGTTGGCGCGCAGATCCACGCCCTCGAAATCGTCCTTCAGGATGATGTTGACGACACCCGCGATTGCGTCGGCGCCATAGGCCGCGCCCGCGCCGCCGGTCAGCACGTCGATGCGCTCGATCAGGCCCTGCGGGATGGTGTTAAGGTCGACCGTCTGGTTCGACGCGGACACCATCGGACGACGACCATCGACCAGCACGAGGTTGCGGTTGGCGCCCAGGCCGCGAAGGTCGATGTTCGACTGACCGCCATTGCCGGGGTTATTCGACGTGGTCGTGCCGGCCGGATTGACCTGCGGCAGCGTGTTCAGGAACGTGTCGAGCGTCACGTCGGCATTCTGCGTGGTCTCAAGACCGGTGACGGTCGTGACCGGGCTGTTTGCCTCGAGGTTCGGGCGCAGGATGCGCGAACCGGTGATGACGATGGCCTCACCCTCGGCCGGAGCCTCTTCAGTCTGAGCGAAGGCCGGCGTTGCGACCACAGTGCCGATCAGCAGGGTCGAGGTAAGCAGGTGCCTGCGAACATTTGATACCATTGGAAGCTCCCCGTTTTTGGGCATCGCGTTGGACACCCCATCGTTCACGCACGGCAAACGCCGCGCAGATCGGGTATCGATACGTCTGTAACGATATGCCGCACAAGTGTTTGACACGCGGACTGTCGCAAAGTCGTCATGCCGTGACAAAAACGTCACATAGTGGGCGTAGGGCGCTCGGCCCTAGTCAGCCGTGACCGGCATTGACCCGGCGATCAGCAACGGGTCGATGCGCGCTTCGCCCCATTTCATCCCCCAGTGGAGATGCGGCCCGGTCGAGCGGCCGGTGGTGCCGATCGCGCCGATCCGCTGTCCCCGCCGTACCATGTCGCCGACCTTCACATCGATCCGCGACAAATGCAGAAACGCACTGTTGAGCGCCATGCCATGGTCGAGCATCAGCAGCTTGCCCTCCAGGGTGAACGGCTGCTGCGCGGCAAGGACGACGATGCCGTCAGCAGGGGCGATAATCGGCGTGCCGCTCGGGCGTGCGACATCGACGCCGGAATGATAGGAACCCGGCTCGCCCTTGTAGATGCGCTGCGATCCGAACAGGCCGGAGATGCGCCCGGTCACCGGCCACATGAACTCCTGCCGCCACCCCTGCACGTTGTGGGACTTGGCGCGGGCGGCATTAATCTGCGCCAGTTCGGCGGGGCGGCGGCGTTGAAATTCGGCGCTGGGCTGGGCAAAGCGCGGCAGCGTATTCAGCCGCTCGATCCGCCAGGCACGCGGCTGAACAGCCAGCGTCTGGCGCAGGCTGCTGCCATCGACCCGGATCGCAACCAGTTCGGCGCTGGCCGGGGCATCGCGATCGAACGCGATCAGGAACCGACCATCGGGCGCAACCGGCACGTCCCGGCCGTCGAGCCTTACCCGGCTCGTCAACGCGGGTGCCGTGCCGAGCACCGCGCCACCCTGGATCATCGGCCCGTCGAAGCGGAACGCGTTACGCGCCTGCGCCGATTGCGGCGGCGATGCAGCCGACGGATCCGCCCCCACACCGACAGCGCCCAGCAGCGCGAACATCGCGCCAACGAAGATCGTCCCCCCGACCAGCCTCACGTCGCAGTCATCGCCTTGGTCGCGATCTCCGCGGTCGCATAGGCTTCCTGCTCCGCCACGCTCCAATAGCGCAACGCGTCGAGCGGGATCTTCTCCCCGCTCACCGCGCACACGACATGATCGCCAGAGGACAGCACGCGAAAGCCGTTCGCCATATAATGAAGCCGTGCCGGACGGGCGGAATTGGACGACATCAGCATGGCTACGCTCACTCTTCGCTTCGGGGTCGGGTCAGAACAGGCCGGGCTGTTCGGGCTTGTCGTCAGCATAGGCCTTGCCGCTGCCACGCTCAACCCGCGCGTCCACCGTGCCGTCGCCGAACTGGAGCGTCAGCGCCCCGGCGGCGCGTGCGTCGGCAGCGCTGGCGATCACCTTGCCGGTCACCTTCGCCCCGACGCGGACATAGCCGCGCTGAAGCAGATTGTCGGGATTGACCGCGTCAAGAAGCTTGCTCGCGCCCTCCAGCCGATGGCGCAGCCCGTCCAGTTTGCGCTCCAGAACGGCAGGGCGCAGTGCCCCGGCGGCGCGGTCGAGCACCCCGCGCGCGACGGTCACGCGCCGCTCAAGCCCGCGATCGAGCCGCGCGGCAAGGTCGTCGGCCTTTTGCCGCTGCGGCCCGAGCAGCGCGTCGCGCCGCGGGAGCACGCGCACCAGCGCCTGCAACCGTTCATTTCCCCGCTCATGGTAACGGCGTGCGCACCGCTCCGTGCGCAGCGCCAGTGTCGCGACATGGTGGGACAGGTCCGCGCGCACTGGCACCGCCATCTCGGCGGCGGCGGTGGGGGTCGGCGCGCGCACATCCGCCGCGAAATCGCACAAGGTGGTATCGGTCTCATGCCCAACCGCCGAGATCACCGGGATGCGGCACGCAGCAACTGCACGCACGACTGGCTCCTCATTGAACGCCCACAGATCCTCGATCGAGCCACCGCCGCGCGCGACGATCACCAGTTCGGGGCGCGGAACCGGACCGTCCAGCGGCATTGCATCGAACCCGCGCACCGCCGCCGCAACCTCCGCCGCTGCGCCGTCGCCCTGCACCTTGACCGGCCAGACGAGCACGCGGGTCGGGAAACGGTCCGCCAGCCGGTGCAGGATGTCGCGGATCACCGCACCGGTGGGCGATGTGACGACGCCGATCACGCGCGGCGCGAAGGGCAAGGGTTGCTTACGCGCGACATCGAACAGCCCCTCGCCCGCCAGCTGCGCCTTCAGCTTCTCGAACAGCGCCATCAGCGCGCCTTCGCCCGCCAGCTCCATCCGCTCGATCACGATCTGGTATTTCGACCGGCCGGGATAGATGGTCAGCTTGCCGGTCGCGACCACCTCGATCCCGTCCTGCGGGCGGAACGGCAGGCGGTCGGCGGCCCCGCGCCACATCACGCCGTCGATGACGGCATCGGCATCCTTCAGCGCCAGATAGACATGGCCCGACGCCGCGCGCTTGTACCCCGAAATCTCGCCGCGCAGCCGGACATGGCCGAACTCGCCTTCGACCATCCGTTTCAGCCGGTGCGACAATTCGCCGATCGACAGCGGCGCATCATTGTCCCCTTCCTGCCCCTCGGCTACCAGCCGCGGATTATCGAAGTCGTCGAAGGGGTCTGACATGAACGTCCTGTTGCTTGGGTCGGGTGGCCGCGAACATGCGCTCGCCTGGAAGCTCGCGCAATCGCCCCGGCTCGATAGCCTGCATGCGATCCCCGGCAACCCCGGAATCGCCGATCATGCGACCTGCCACGACGTTCCGCTGACCGATCATGCCGCCGTGATCGCCTTTTGCCGCGCCCACGCCATTGGCTTCGTGGTGGTCGGCCCCGAAGCGCCCTTGGTCGACGGCCTCAGCGACGCACTGCGCGCCGCCGGTGTGCCGGTGTTCGGTCCGTCGCGGGCAGCAGCCCAGTTGGAGGGATCAAAGGGCTTCACCAAGGATCTGTGCGCGCGCGAGAATATCCCGACCGCAGGTTATGTCCGCGTGCGAGACCTCGACACCGCGCGCGCGGTGCTGGCGCGCGACTTCGGGCGTCCGGTGGTGATCAAGGCTGACGGCCTCGCCGCGGGCAAGGGCGTCACCGTCGCGATGACCGAAGGGGAAGCTCAGGCCGCGATCGCCGCGATCTTCGAAAAGCCCGGCGGGGAAGCGGTGATCGAGGAGTTTCTGGAGGGTGAGGAAGCGAGCTTCTTCGTCATCACCGACGGGACGAGCTTCGTGACCTTCGGATCGGCGCAGGACCATAAGCGGGTCGGCGATGGTGATGTCGGACCGAACACCGGCGGCATGGGTGCATACAGCCCCGCCCCGGTGCTGACCCCCGCGCTTGAGGCGGAGGCGATCGAAACGATCATCAAACCGACCATCGCCGGGATGGCCAAGGCGGGCACCCCCTATTCGGGCGTACTCTATGCAGGGCTGATGCTCACCCGTACAGGCCCGAAGCTGATCGAATATAATGCCCGCTTCGGCGATCCCGAATGTCAGGTGCTGATGATGCGGCTGGAGGATGACCTGCTCGAGCTGATGCTGGCGACCGAGGCGGGGGAACTCGCGGGCCGTGCCGCGCCACGTTTTTCGGCTGACACCGCGCTCACTGTGGTGATGGCGGCGAAGGGCTATCCGGGCACGCCGGAAGCGGGCGGTGCGATTGGCGGGATCGAGGCAGCGGAAGCGACCGGCGCAAAGGTGTTCCAGGCGGGCACCCGGCTCGACGGCGACACGCTGGTCGCGGCCGGCGGGCGTGTCCTCACCGTCACCGCCACCGGCTCCAGCGTCACCGAAGCCCAAGCCGCCGCCTATCGCGCGGTCGATGCAGTGGACTTCCCCACCGGCTTTGCCCGCCGCGACATCGGCTGGCGCGAAGTGGTGCGCGAGCGGGACTGAACCTCCACCGTCGCCCCGGCGCAACAGGCAAATCTGACAGATTCGGTCAACTGATGTAACATTATCACCCGTTCATCTGCCGCTCATCCGACGGGGCGCACGCTTGGTCGCGTCATTTGCGATGCAAAGGGGATGTTCCATGAAGCGCACCGCCGCCCTCGTCTCGCTTTCGCTGTTGCTCGGGGCCGCCGCGCCGCCGCCGGGACAGCACCGCCCCCATCGCCCGGCCCCGCCGCGCGCCGACAACGACGCGCCGGTGCGGTGCAAGACGGGCAGCGGTGGATATCGCCCGGGTTCGGCGATGCCCCCGCGCCGCTATTTCGCGCCGCCACCGGCCCCACCGCCGCCGCCGCCCGTGATGGCGGCACCCGCCCCCCGCGCCATCGTGCCGGGCTCTGCCGCAGATTATACCGCAAGGCGGGTCGCGCCCAGCCAAGCTGCGGCCGCCCCCTATGGCTCGGCCGACAATCGCGAGCGCTATGCGGGTAAAGAGGTCGCCGCGGTCCAGTCGGTCGCGAGCGCGCCGGTCTCCACCTTCTCGGTCGATGTCGACACCGGTGCCTACTCAAACGTCCGCCGCTTTCTACAAAAGGGGCAGACGCCGCCCGCCGAAGCGGTGCGGACCGAAGAGATGATCAACTATTTCCGCTACGATTACCCGCTGCCCGCCTCGCGGCAGCAGCCGTTCAGCGTGACCACCGATGTCGCGCAGACCCCGTGGAACCCGGACACCCGCCTCGTCCGGATCGGACTGCGCGGCTATGACGTGACCGCACAGGGGCGTCCCGCCGCGAACCTCGTCTTCCTCGTCGATGTGTCGGGATCGATGAGCAGCGACGACAAGCTGCCGTTGGTCAAGCGCGCGCTGACGATGCTCGCCGACAAGCTGACGCCGAAGGACAAGGTTTCGATCGTCGTGTACGCTGGCGCAGCGGGCGTCGTGCTCGACCCGACCTCAAACCCCAAACACATCCGCACCGCGCTCGACTGCCTCGAAGCGGGCGGGTCGACCGCGGGCGCTGCGGGGCTCCAGCTCGCCTATGACATCGCCAGCGCGAACTTCATCAAGAGCGGGATCAACCGCATCTTCGTCGCCACCGATGGCGACTTCAATGTCGGCGTGAGCAGCAACAAGGCGCTCGAGGCGATGGTGAAGAAATATCGCGACACCGGCGTTACCCTCACCACGCTCGGCTTTGGCGAGGGCAATTACAACGAGGCGCTGATGGAGCGCATCGCCGATCTCGGCAATGGCAACTATGCCTATATCGATTCAGCGATGGAGGCACAGAAGGTGCTCGACGACGAGCTTTCCGCCTCGCTCTTCACCATTGCCAAGGATGTGAAGGTCCAGGTCGAGTTTAACCCGGCGCAGGTCAGCCAGTATCGCCTGATCGGGTACGAAAACCGGGCGCTGGCCGAAGAGGATTTCGACAATGATGCGGTCGACGCCGGCGATATCGGCGCCGGGCATCAGGTGACCGCGCTCTATGAAGTCGTCCCGACCGGGGCCAAGGGCTGGCTGCCCGACCGCCGCTATGACGGCAACCGCCCGCCCGCGCCGAGCGCATCGGGGCGCGAGCTGGCCTTCGTCAAATTGCGCTACAAGCTGCCGGGCGAGGACACTTCGCGCCTGATCGAGAAGCCTGTCCCGGCATCGCTGCTGCGCACGGCAACAGCCCCGCGCGGCGACATGGCGTTCGCGACCGCAGTGGCTGCGCTGGGCCAGAAACTGCGCGGCGACAAATACCTCGGCGGGTACAGCTATGCCGCGATCCGCGGGCTCGCGGGCAACCCGCAGGGCTATTGGCGCAACGAGTTCCTCAAGCTTGCCCAGTTGGCGGCGGTGCAGGAAGTGCGCAGCGCATCGAAGGAGTGATGCACCCGATCGCTCTCCTCGCGCATTATCCCTGAAGACCTGCGCGGGGAGACGGCAAGATGAACGAGAAACCCTATGTGCCCCCTGCGGGAATGGCGGAGGCGTTCGAATGGGCCACCGTCACCCATTTTCTGATGATCGCGCTGCTCGCTGCCGGGGCCGTCGCGATCATCTGGTGGGGTCGGCGCCTCCATCGGCGCTGGAAGGAAGCGCGTGAGGACGCCGCGCGGGCCGCGCAGGAGCGCGACGCGGAGAACTAGGCTTCCATCTCGCTGACCAGCAGCTTGTCGATCTTGTGCCCGTCCATATCGACGATCTCGAAGCGCCAGCCCTGCTCGACAAAGCTCTCGCCCTCGTTCGGCAGCCGCTTGAGCACCGCCAAGGCGAGGCCCGCGACCGTCGCATAGTCGCGATCCTCGGGGAGCTCGATCTTGATCCGGTCCGCCAGCGTGTCGGCAGCGAGCTGGCCCGACACCAGCAGCGACCCGTCGTCGCGCACCGTGATTGCCGGATTGTCCCCGACATCTGCGTCGGACGCGAACTCACCCGCAATCGCTGCGAGCAGATTGGCGGGGGTCACGATCCCCTCGAAATGCCCATATTCGTCATGGACGAAGCCCATCGGCACCGCTGCACGGCGCAGCGCGCCGAGCGCGTCCATCGCATCGACCTGATCGGGCAGCACCGGTGCAGTTTGCGCCAGCGCGCGCAGGTCGAGCGGATGTCCCTCGATCAACGCCGTCACCACATCGCGCGCCTGCACCACGCCGATCACCGCATCGACCGACCCGTCGGCAACGGGCAGGCGGGTATGCGGCGTCGCGGACAGGGCCGCACGGATCGCGCCTTCATCGAGGTTGACGTCGATCCAGTCGACGTCGGTGCGCGGCGTCATCACCTCCCGCACAGGACGGTCGGCGAGGCGCACGACGCCGGAGATGATCGAGCGTTCATGCTCCTCGATCACGCCCGAATGCGTCGCCTCGGCGACGATCATGTGCAGTTCTTCGGCTGTCACGCGTTTCTCGGATTCGCGGTTAAGCCGCAGCAGGCGAAACACCAGCGCGCTGCTCTGGTCGAGCACCCAGACGATCGGCGCGGTGATGCGCGCCAGCAGCTTCATCATCGGCGCGATCAGCACCGCAAACGGCTCGGGCGAGCGCAAGGCGAACTGCTTGGGCACCAGCTCACCGAAGATCAGCGACACATAGGTGGTAAAGGCGATGACGATGGCAAATCCGATGGTTTGCGCCAGCTCCGCCTCGACGCCCAGCGCCGCGATCCGCGCGCCGGCCGGCGTGCCGAGGCTGGCGCCGGAATAGGCACCGTTGATGATGCCGATCAGAGTGATGCCGATCTGCACCGTCGACAGGAACTTGCCGGGATCGGCAGCCAGGTCGATCGCGGTCTGCGCACCGCGCTTGCCAGAACGCGCCATTCCCTCCAGCCGTGCCTTGCGCGCCGACACGATCGCCAGCTCAGACATGGCAAACACGCCGTTGAGCGCGACCAGTGCAAGAATGATCGCGACGTCGATCCAGGGTATGGGGGGAAGCGGGTCCATTGGCCTGCCCCTCCCATAGTCGCATTCATCCCCGTTTCACAACGCCCGATTCATGCAGTGTCGGTGCGCAAGCGGAACAAGGGCGCGTCTCGGGCCGTTTGTCGCGCGAAGTTCAAGGAGGCTGTAATGCGTATTTCCAACAATTGGGCCATGATCCCCGCCGTCGCCGCGCTGGCGCTGACGAGTGCCTGCGTGACCGATCCGGTCACCGGGGAACAGCGGATTTCCAAGGCCGGTATCGGCGCAATCGGCGGCGCACTGGGCGGCTATCTGCTCGGCGACATCGTCGGCGGGCGGCGCGACCGTACCGAAAAGATCGTCGGTGCCGGGATCGGCGCGGTCGCGGGCGCTGCGATCGGCAATTACATGGACCGGCAGGAGCGCGAGATTCGCGAGCGTACCGCCGGCACCGATGTCGAAGTAATTCGCCGCGGCGACGACCTGATCCTGTCGATGCCGTCGGGCATCACCTTCGCGACCGACAGTTCGACGGTGCAGGCACAGTTCCGCCCGACGCTCGACAAGGTCGCCGACGTGCTCGACCGCTACAACCAGACCTATGTCGACGTGTATGGCCACACCGATTCGACCGGATCGGACGCCTATAACCAGACGCTGTCGGAGCGCCGCGCTGTAGCCGTCGCCGACTATCTCGTCTCGCGCGGGGTCGAGGCAGCCCGTCTCGAAACGCTCGGCTATGGCGAAACACAGCCGATCGCGTCGAACGACACGGTCGAAGGGCGCGCCCAGAACCGCCGCGTCGAGATCAAAATCGTGCCGATTCGCGAGAGCGATATGCGCTGAACATGAAAGCAACTCTCCTTCTCTCCGCTTGCGGGAGAGGGAGATTACCGCCGCGCGGCGAAGAATTCGCGCAACAGCGTCGCCGCCTCGCCCTCACCGATTCCCGGATAGATGTCCGGTCGGTGATGGCAGGTCGGCTGGGTGAAGAACCGCGGGCCGTGCTCGACCGCGCCGCCCTTGGGGTCGCTCGCGCCATAATAGAGGCGGCCGATGCGGGCATGGGCGATCGCCCCGGCGCACATCGCGCAGGGCTCGAGCGTGACCCACAGGTCGCAATCTTCCAGCCGGTCGCGCCTGAGCGCCTGTGCAGCCGCGCGGATCGCCAGGATCTCGGCATGCGCGGTGGGGTCATGCAAGGTGCGCGGCGCATTCGCCGCGACGGCGACCACGCGGTCCCCCTGCATCACCACCGCGCCGACCGGCACCTCGCTCGTTTCGGCGGCGGCGCGAGCAGCATCGAGCGCGGAGCGCATGGGTTCGGGCAGCGGGAACATGCCGCTGCTATGCCGCAAGCGGCGGCGGTCGGCTACCATGCGCCGACGCGCCGCTGCTGAATGCAGTTACTTGGCCGCCGGAGTCGGCTGCGCCTTCTCGACCTCGACCGTCGGGACCTGAATGGTCTTGTTCTCCATGGTGATGGTCGGCACCTGGATCGTCTTGTTGGTGGTGCCCATGCCGACATCGCCGACGTCCGCCGCGACGGTCGGGGCCTTGCCGCCCTCGAACTTCACGGTCGGGAGCGCCCCCGGCTTCATATCGATGCTGAGCATGCCGAGCGACATCAGCACCACGATCACCACGGCCGCAAGGCCGAGAATTGCCAGAAGTCCACGCATCGAGTCCGATCTCCCTGTTCGAATCGTTTGCGAAATAACGCATCATTGACCATAGGGGTTGCACGCACGGCGCGATACAGGGCGATGCACGGTTGACGAAATCGCGCTGTCCCGTTATCGGGCCGCTCTTTCCCAGCGCCGCTGGACAGGCTGAAACCTAGGAACGATTCGATGTCGCGCATTTGCGAGCTGACCGGCAAGGGCCGGCAGGTGGGTCACAATGTTTCCCACGCCAATAACAAGACCAAGCGGACCTTTCTGCCCAACCTGCAGAATGTGACGCTGATGTCGGAAGCGCTTGAGCGCTCGATTCGTCTGCGCGTGTCGACGCACGGCCTGCGCTCGGTCGAGCATAATGGCGGCCTCGACAACTGGCTGATGAAGACCGGCGACGACAAGCTGTCGCTGCGTGCTCGTCGCCTGAAGCGCGAAATCGCCAAGAAGGCGACTGCCGCAGCCTGATTCGCTTCGGCGACCGGGTTTCTGATCGGCCCGCTCCCATTCTGGGACGCGGGCCGTTCGGCGTTTTTGCGGTTCTGGCCCGCGCCGATCAAACAGCGAATCAGCGATCCAGCCGGAATTTGAGCAGCAAAGAGCGCTGCAGAAACAGCTGATTATCGTCCGACGCAATCCACACGATCGTGTCGCGGCCTTCCCGCACGGCGGCGAGCGCCTCGAAATTATCGTGCACCACCGACCCCTCGAATCGGGCGATCTCGCGACCGGTAACGATCGCCCTGCGCCGAATCGCCTTGCGCGGAACAACCGTCAGCGTCGCAGTGAAGCTCAGCGGCAGCGCGAAGCGCCGGTTGAGGATCGCGATGCGCCCGTCCGGAAGCTCCGCCATATCGGTCGGCTTGAAGCCGCGCGGCGGACGATAGCTGAACGCGAAACCGCGGCGCGGGGCAACGACCGGATCGCCGCTGAACAGAATCCCGCGCACCGTCCCTGCAGCGTCGCCCTTGCGGTCTTCCGCCAGCATGATGAAGCGGCCATCGCGGAGCCGCACCATCGCCTCGGCCCCGCCATTGCTTGACCAGTTTGCGAGTGCCGGGGGCGTGGTATGCGTCTGCGCCCGCGCAAAGCCGCGATCATAGCGCCAGATGGCGTTCGCCCGCTCGAACCCGACCCAGATTCGCCCGGTCGCAGGATCAGTTGTCAGCGATTCGCTGTCGCGATCCTGCTTGCGCCAGCCTTTGCCGGGGCCAGCGGGAAGCTCGGCAAAGCGCACCGCGCGCGGCGTCCAGTCCGCGCCCATGGTGAACGACACGATGTTGCCGCCGTCGCTCAGCAGCGTGAACCGGTCGCCCTCCACCGCCATTGCTGAAAAGCCGCCAAACGCCGCGCCCTCCCCCTTCAGCACGACCCCCCCGAGAAAGGTCAGGCTGCCCAGCTGCGTGCGCTGGGGATTGCCGCGCTCCAGCAGCACTGGCGTCGCCTGCACGGTCGCGTCGCGCGGCAATAGCGGCAGCCGCGCCTCGCCCGACCAGTCCGGAACGAACAACAGGATCAGCAGGATCGACAGGAGGATGCGCATCGCGGCCCCTTCATAGCGGCCGCAATCGCGCCGCAAAGCTGAACCTCAGATAACAGCCTTGTTCAGCCTGGGTTGGCCGCCGTTCAGCTAAACGACAGCCAAGCTGTTCCGTGGCGTATCTCACGGACCTGCCCGACATGCCGGTGCGATCCGAACGCCCCGCCCGATTTCCCGTGTTGCGTATCGGGACTGGGCACTTCCCCCTAGGGCGCTACGGCCGCACCGGCACCCCCTTTACGATCCCGCAACAATCCTGAACCGCGCATAACAGGCGCATTCAGGGACGGCTCAATGCGATTGTGCGAATCCCTTGTTCAACGAGATCGAACGAACAAGGAGATACGACATGTTCAAGAAGCTTTCCCTGATCGGCGCCGCGCTGGCGATGACCGGTACCGCACTTGTCCCCGCGACCGAAGCAGCGGCGCAGAGCCGCTATGAGTATCGCGACGGACGGGGCTATTATGGTGACGGATATCGCGACTATCGCCGCGACACCCGTCGCTATGACCGCCGCCACAACTATCGTGGACGTGCCGATCAGTGCCGCGACGGTGATGGCGGCACGATCGTCGGCGCGATCGCTGGTGGCCTGGCCGTTAATGCCATCGCGGGTCGTGGCGACAAGACGCTCGGCACCGTTCTGGGCGGTGTCGTCGGCGCACTGGCCGGGCGCGAGATCGACCGGGCCGACCGTCCGGGCTATTGCCGCCGCTAAACGCGTCGCATGACGGAATAAGACGGGCTCGGCTCTTTTACGGGAGCCGGCCCTTTCTTTTGAACAACTTGGCCGTTCGGGCGTTGGCCCGACATGCTGAAACCCTGCAACGATTCCGCGCATCCGCTGGCGGAACGCTTTCGCGCGTTCGTCAAATCGCCCGACTTCCCCTGCGTTGGTGCGAAGTCCGCACTGAGTCGCGACCGCATGCGCTTCGTCGTTGGCAAGGACATCGGGTCGGCGTGGGACGATCTGCGTATTCTGCCCAATCTGCACGACCTCGCCGCCAGCTACCGCGCCGAGCCTCAGCTGTTCCAGTCACTTGTCGTGTTGTTCGAACAGGACCGCGCGCTTGACGAGCCGACGTTCGAGGCAAACCTATGGGCGCGGCTGCAGTCGCTGACCGACAAGGATGAATGGCTGGGCCAGCCGGGCGATCCGCGCGTCAGCCACGATCCCGACGATCCGCACTTCTCGCTCAGCTTCGGCGGAGAGGCGTTCTTCGTCGTCGGTCTTCACCCGCAGGCCAGCCGGCCCGCGCGTCGCTTCGACCGCCCGGCCCTGGTGTTCAACCTGCACGACCAATTCGAACAGCTACGCGCGCAGGGCCGTTACGAGAAATTGCGCGATTCGATTGTCGCGCGCGATGTCGCACTGGCGGGAGCGCCCAATCCAATGCTGGCGCAGCACGGCACGGTGTCGGAGGCGCGGCAATATAGCGGGCGGGTGGTCGATCCCGAATGGCGCTGTCCGTTCCGCGGACGCGGAGGTGCTCAGGATGCCGCATAGGATCGCCCCACGCTCGGGCGTCGCGTTCGAGGTGCCGAAGGGTGCCTTGTTGACCGTCACCGATCCGACCGGTGAGCAGGTCGCCGACCTGCTCGCCTATCGCAAGGACGATATCGGCGAGGTGATTTCGTCGGGCCGGACTTTGGATTATGCGAGCCGCATCTATCTGACGACGGGCGATAAACTCTATTCGAACCGCAGCAACGTGTTGCTGGAGATCGTCGAGGACGATGTGGGGCGGCATGATTTCCTGCTGACGCCGTGTTCGAAGGACACGTTCCGCATCATCTATGGCGACACCGATCCGCACCGCGGATGTTTCGGCAACCTCGCCGCCGCGCTCGCGCCTTACGGGGTCGAGGAGGACATGATCCCGACCGCGTTCAACTGTTTCATGAACGTGCCTGTTGACGGCATGACGGGCGAATTGCGCGTCGATCCGCCGCTGAGCAAGGCGGGGGATCGGATCGTATTTCGGGCGCTGGAGGATCTCGTCATCGGACTGACCGCCTGTTCGGCGCTGCAGTCGAACAACGGTTCGTTCAAGCCGATCGACTGGGAGGTGACGCTGCCGGAGTGACCCGGCAGCGCCAAATTTCCCTCAGTTTCCAGTCGGGAAGCCGCGACGCTTGAACAGCGCGTTGACGTCCGGATCGCGGCCGCGGAAGGCCTTGTACGCTTCCTTGCGGTCGGTTTCGTTGCCGGTTTCCAGCAGAATTGTGCGGAACTTGTCCGCCGTTGCCTTGTCCCAGACATTGCCCGTTTCCTCGAACGCAGCCCAGGTATCGGCGTCCATCGTCTCCGACCAGAGGTAGCTGTAATAGCCCGCCGAATAGGCGTCGGAGGAGAAGAGGTGATTGAACTGGGGCAGGCGGTGGCGCATCACGATCTCGCGCGGCATACCCAAAGAAGCGAGCGTGTCGCGTTCGAACGCGTCGGGATCGGTCACCGGGGTGTCGCGATTGTGGAGTTGCATGTCCACAATGGCGGATGAGAGATACTCGACCGTGTCGAACCCCTGGTTGAAGGTCGACGCCTTTTCGATCTTCTCGACCAGCGCCGCCGGGATCACCTCACCCGTCTTGTAGTGCTTGGCGAAGCGGTTGAGCACGTCGGGGGTGAGCAACCAGTTCTCGTTCACCTGGCTGGGATATTCCACGAAGTCGCGCGGCGTGCCGGCAAGGCCCGGATAATAGACATTGCCGAGCAGGCTGTGCAGCGCATGGCCGAATTCGTGGAACAGCGTCGAAGCATCGTCGATGCTGATCAGCGTCGGCTCGCCGCCGCCGCCCTTGGTGAAGTTGTTGTTGTTCGACGCCAGCACGATATCGTCACCGCGCAGCCCCGAACGGCTGCGATAGCTGGTCGCCCAGGCACCCGAACGCTTGCCCGCGCGTGCGAAATTGTCGAGGTAGAAGACGCCGATCGTCTTGCCCAGGCGCTTGACCTCGAACGTCCGCACATCGGCCTGGAACACCGGGATCGCGCCGGTATTTTCCTTGAACTCAAGGTCGTAGAGCCGCCCGGCGGCGTAGAACATGGCGTTGACCATGTTGTTGAGCTCAAGATACGGCTTCACCTCGCTCTCATCGAGGTCGTACTTCGCCTTGCGGACCTTCTCCGCATAATAGCGATAGTCCCAGCCCTCGATCTTGATCTTGGGCCCCTTGCCCGCCTTTGCCTCTTCATCGGCCAGCGCCTGCATGTCGGCGACTTCCTGTTTCACGCGAGCGACCGCCGCGGGCCAGACCGACATCATCAGCTTGGTCGCGTTCTCCGGCGTTTCGGCCATGGTGTCGTCCATGCGGTAATGCGCATGGGTCTTGAAGCCGAGGATCTTGGCGCGCTCCTGACGCAGCTTCAGGATGTTGGCGATGATCGCATTGGTATCGTTCGCGCCGCCATTGTCGCCGCGATTGATGTACGCGTTATAGACCTTCTCGCGCAGCGCGCGGTTGGTGGCGTACATCAGGAAGGGCTGCATCGACGAACGCGTGTTCTTGACTGCCCATTTGCCCGCCTGCCCGCGCGCCTTGGCCTCTTCGGCGAGGCTCGCCTTGAAGCTGTCGGGCAGGCCGGCGAGGTCCGCCTCATTGTCGATGATGATCGCGGTTTCTTCGTCCGCCAGCACGCGGCGGCTGAATTCGGTGTAGGCGACCGACAGCTCGCCGTTGATCCGCTTGATCTCCGCTTTTTGCGCCTCGTTCAGCAGCGCGCCGGAGGTCACGTAGTCGCGATAGCTGCGCTCGAGCAGGCGCATCTGCTGGGCATTGAGGCCGAGCGTATCGCGCTTGTCATAGAGCGTCTTCACCCGCTGGAACATCTTGGGGTCGAGGCTGAGTTCGGTCGAGAAGGCCGACAGCTTCGGGCTCCACTCACGCGCGATCTTCTGCACCTCGGGGCTGGCGAGGTTGCTGGTATAGACGCCCCAGACCGGGAAGATGCGGGCCAGCGACGTGGTCACCTTGGCCGGTGCCTCGATCGTGTTGGCAAAGGTCGGTGCCTCGGGATTGTCGCGCACCTTGGCGAAAGCAGCGCGTGCCTCAGCCATGCCCTTTTCAAAGGCAGCGGGGAACATCGCCGGGGTCACCTTGTCCCACTGGGGAACGCCGTCGAACGGGCCGGGCCAGGTGTCGATCATCGGTGCAGGGTCCACGGTGGCGGTTGCGGCCGGCGCGGCCGGGGTCTGGGCAGCGGCGGGCAGGATCGACAGGAGCGAGGCGGTGGCGAGCAAAATCGCGCCGGATACGGGCTTCATGAACTTCCCCTGGGAGATGGTGTGATAGCGGGATGATACGGCCCGGCGCATGGTTGGCAAGCCGGACTCGACGAACTGCATGGCCGGTTGCAGTGCTATTCCTCCCCTGAACTTGTCTCAGGGGAGGGGGACCGCACGCGCAGCGGGTGGTGGAGGGGCGCCGGGGGCAGCTCGGCAAAATTCCGCCGCTTGCAGCGGCGGCCCCTCCGTCATTGCTTCGCAATGCCACCTCCCCCAGCAAGCTGGGGGAGGAATGCGCTTATACCCCGACGGTCTGTTCGATCGTGCCGAAGATCGGGTGATGCCGGTCGTCCTCGGCCCAGATACGGACGGTGTCGCCGGCTTTCAGAAACGGAGTCGTCGGCTTGCCGTCGCGGATCGTTTCGACCGTGCGGACTTCGGCGAGGCAGGAATAACCCACGCCGCCCTGCGCGATCGGCTTGCCGGGACCGCCATCGGCATCGCGGTTCGACACGGTGCCCGATCCGATGATCGTGCCAGCACCCAGCGCACGGGTCTTGGCGGCATGGGCGATCAGCGTGCCGAAATCGAAGGTCATGTCCTCCCCTGCCTCGGCGCGGCCAAAGGGCTGGCCGTTCAGGTCGACCATCAGCTTGCGGTGCAGCTTGCCGTCCTGCCACCAGTCGCCCAGTGCATCAGGGGTGACGAACACCGGCGAAAAGGCGCTGGCGGGCTTGGACTGGAAGAAGCCGAAGCCCTTGGCGAGTTCGCCCGGGATCAGGTTGCGCAAGGAGACGTCGTTGGTGAGGCCGACCAGCCGCACCGCCGCGAGCGCTTCCTCCCGGCTCGCGCCGAGCGGCACGTCGCCGGTGACGACGACGACCTCCGCCTCAAGGTCGCAGCCCCAGTCTTCGTCGGCGAGCGGGATCGGGTCGCGTGGCCCCAGGAACCCGTCGCTGCCACCCTGATACATCAGCGGATCGTGCCAGAAGGTTTCGGGCATTTCGGCCCCGCGCGCCTGCCGCACCAAAGCAACATGGTTCACATAGGCCGAGCCATCGGCCCATTGATAGGCGCGCGGCAGCGGCGCGGCGGCTTCGCGCTCATGGAACCGCTCGCGCGGGATTACCTCATGGTCGAGATCGGTGGCGAGGTTGCGCAAGGGGCCCTCATAGCGATCCCAATCGTCGAGTGCCGCCTGCAGCGTGCCGACGATGTGACCGGCATCGGCATACCAGGCGAGGTCGCTCGACACGACGACAAGGCGGCCGTCACGTCCGTGTTTCAGACTGGCGAGTTTCACGCTGCTTCTCCTGCTCCTGGCCCGCCTGCTCTAACCGGCTGGTTTTCGGCGAGTCCTTACCCAAGTTGCATTGACAGGCGCGGGCGCAACCCGCAACGCTGAACAGATGTATTCCGAGCTTCGATTCCTGGAGCAAGGCGGCGAGATGGGTCGTCGTATTCGGGAGCATGACTGGGCCGCGACGCCGCTCGGACCGCCCGACAGCTGGCCGCAACCGCTGCGCTTTGCGCTGGGCATCTGCCTGGGATCGCAGATGCCGACCGCGATCTATTGGGGACCGGAGCTGCGGCTGTTCTACAACGACGCCTGGGCCCCGATCCCCGCCGAGCGCCATCCCGCCGCGCTGGGAAAGCCCGGAGCCGAGGTGTGGCCCGAAATCTGGGACGTGGTCGGCCCGCAATTCGCCCAGGTGATTGCGACGGGCAAAGGGTTCGCCACCTATGACCAGCGACTGGACATGGCGCGGGGTGGGGTGCCGCGAGAAACTTATTGGAATTACAGCTTTACCCCGATCCGCGACGAGCATGGCCGCGTCTGCGGCATCCTCAATCAGGGGAATGAAACGACCGCGACGGTGTTCTCGCAACGCGAACGCCGCGCCGAGGTCGAGCGGCTGCACGAATTGTTCCAGCAAGCGCCGGGCGCGGTCGCGTTGCTGGAGGGCCCGGACCATGTCTTCGCGCTCACCAACCCCGCCTATCATGCGCTGACCGGGCGCGCCGAACTGATCGGCAAACCCGTTGCGGAGGCGCTGCCGGAGATCATCGACCAGGGGTTTGTCGACCTGCTCGACCAGGTGTTCGAGACTGGTGTTGCCTATCGCGCCAGCGCCCAGCCGGTGCTGCTGACGCGCGACGGGGTCGATGAGACCCGCATGGTCGATTTCGTGTTTCAGCCGATCAAGGACGCCGCTGGCGCGACCACCGCGATCTTCATCGAGGCGAATGACGTCACCGAGCGGGTGACCGCCGAGTCGCGGCTGCGCGAGAGCGAGGAACGGCTTCAGCTGGCGCTGCAGGCGACCAATATCGTGGGGGTTTGGGACTGGGATCTGGTCACCGACCGGCTGAAGACCGATGCGCGGTTGGCGCGTCTTTACGGCGTGGATGCGACCCTGGCCGAACAGGGCGAGTCGAGCGCGGCTTTCCTCCGCCATGTTCATCCGGAAGATGTGGAGCGGCTGCGCGCCGGGATCGGCGAGGCGGTCCGCAGCGGGGACCCGTTTTCGAGCGAGTATCGGCTGGTCGACGCGGACGGGCGCGTGCGCTGGGTCACTGCGCAGGGGCGCTGCAGCTACAATGCCGAAGGACGCGCGGTGCGCTTTCCCGGCGTCATTTTCGAGATCACCGAACGGCGCGAGGCGGAGGAA
Source organism: Sphingomonas sp. (assembly GCF_030145815.1). Taxonomy (GTDB): domain Bacteria; phylum Pseudomonadota; class Alphaproteobacteria; order Sphingomonadales; family Sphingomonadaceae; genus Sphingomonas. The sequence goes on along the minus strand of NZ_JAIXHL010000001.1, from coordinate 211,536 downwards.
GCTGCGCGCAGGGCCGCCGCCGACCTGGAGGCCGCGACGCAGGATCAGGCGTTCCTGTTCGACCTTGCCGGGCGCCAGCGTGCGCTGGATTCGCCCGAGGCGATCATGCGGCTCGGCGCGGGCGCCATTGCCGAACGCTTGGGTATCGATCGCGTGGGTTTCTACCGCGTTACCGACAATGACGCGGTTCAGTTCGGCCCCTGTGTCACGTCCGGCAAGCTGCCTTCGCTGGAAGGGACACGCCGTCTCGACATGAACGCCGCCAATGCGATCTATCGGCAGGGGCAGACCCTTGTGTCGCATGACGCAGCCAACGACCCGCGCTTCGTGGGCAGCGACCTGTCGCGTTACTCGCCCGCGGCGGTGGGCGTCCCGCTGATGCGCGGTGGGGCCTGGGTCGGCAGCCTCTATGCCAATCAGGCGGAGCCGCGCCAGTGGCGCCCCGAGGAGGTCGCGCTGATCGAGGCCAGCGCGCAATCGACCTGGGACGCGGTGGAACGGGCCGCCGCCGTCATCGCGCTGCGCGAGAGCGAGGCGAAGTTCCGCGCGATCGCCAATTCGATCGACCCGATGGTGTGGTCGACGCTGCCCGACGGCTTTCACGATTATTACAACGACCGCTGGTACGAGTTCACCGGCGTCCCCTATGGCTCTACCGATGGCGAGGCTTGGAACGACATGTTCCACCCCGACGACCAGCCGCGCGCCTGGGGGGTGTGGCGGCGGTGCCTGGAAACCGGCGAACCCTATCACATCGAATATCGGTTGCGGCACCATAGCGGCACCTATCGCTGGGTGCTGGGGCGCGCGCAGCCGGTGCGTGACGACGCCGGCGCAATCACCCGCTGGTTCGGCACCTGCACCGATATCCAGGACATTGTCGATGCGCGCGAAGTGTTAGCCCGCTCGCGGCACGAGCTGGAGCAGGCGGTCGAGGAGCGCACGCGTCAGCTGATGTCGGCGGAAGAACGGTTGCGTCAGGCGCACAAGATGGAGGCGGTCGGCCAGCTGACCGGGGGCATCGCGCACGACTTCAACAATATGCTCGCGGTGATCATCGGCTCGCTCGACATGCTGGAGCGGCGCATCGCGCAGGGGGCGACCGATCTCGACCGCTACATCGTCGCCGCGCGCGACGGCGCGACGCGGGCGGCGGCGCTGACCCAGCGGTTGCTCGGTTTTGCTCGGCAACAGCCGCTGGCACCGGTTCCGCTCGACATTAATGCGCTGGTATCGGACATGATCGACCTGTTGATGCGCACATTGGGCGAGAAGGTCACGGTCGAGACGCGGTTGCAGAGCCACTTGGCCCCGGCGCTGGCGGATCCCAATCTGCTCGAGAATGTGATCCTCAACCTGTCGGTGAACGCACGCGACGCGATGCCCGATGGCGGCAGGTTGACGATCGAAACCGCCAACCGCGTGCTCGACGGGGGCGAGGCGGGCGAGCTTGGCCTGGCGGCGGGCGATTATGTCGCGCTGACCGTTGCCGACACCGGCGTCGGCATGTCGCAGGAGGTCGCGGCGCGCGCGTTCGACCCGTTCTTCACCACCAAGGGCGTGGGCAAGGGCACCGGGCTGGGGCTGAGCCAGGTCTTCGGCTTTGCCCGCCAGTCGGGCGGCCATGTCGCGATCGACACCGCGCCGGGCCGGGGGACGCGCGTAATCTTGCTGCTCCCGCGCCATGACGTGGCGCCCGATGCGAGCGTTGTGGGGACGGATGCTGCGGCGCTGCGCACCGGATCGCCCGATGAGGTGGTGCTGGTGGTCGAGGATGAGGAGCGGGTGCGCAACCATTCGGTCGAGGCGCTGCGCGAGCTGGGCTATACCGTGCTGCAAGCGCCCGACGGGATCGAAGCGCTGCGCATCATGGCGCGCGGGCAGCAACCGATTTCGCTGCTGTTCACCGATGTCGTGATGCCGGAGATGACCGGCGACGAACTCGCCCGGCGCGCGCGTGAGCGCCAGCCGGGGCTCAAGGTGCTCTATACCAGCGGCTATACCCCCGATGAGAATGCGATCACCAATGACGCGGGGATCGCCGCCGCGCTGATCGCCAAGCCGTTCGGCGTTGCCCAGCTCGCCGCCAAGGTCCGCGCCACGCTGGACAGCTGACCAGCGCTGGACGTAGCGGCCTCCGCCCTTTAGGGGAGCCGCGCATACCGGAAAGGATCGGAATTTGGCGAACGTCGCGGTGATCGGCGCCCAATGGGGCGATGAGGGCAAGGGCAAGATTGTTGACTGGCTCGCCAGCCGCGCCGACCTGGTCGTCCGCTTTCAGGGCGGGCATAATGCCGGCCACACGCTGGTCGTCGGCGACAAGGTCTACAAGCTGTCGCTGCTCCCCTCGGGGCTGGTGCGCGGCACGCTGTCGCTGATCGGCAATGGCGTGGTGTTCGATCCCTGGCATTTCCGCGACGAAATGGAGAAGCTGCGCGCACAAGGCGTGGAGATCACCCCGGAGACGCTGCAGGTTGCCGAGACCGCGCCGCTGATCCTGCCCTTCCACCGCGACCTCGACGCGCTGCGCGAGGATGCGAGCGGGTCGGGCAAGATCGGCACCACCCGCCGCGGCATCGGCCCGGCCTATGAAGACAAGGTCGGTCGCCGCGCGATCCGCGTGTGCGACCTGGCGCATCTCGACGATCTGGGACCGCAGCTTGATCGCCTCTGCGCACATCACGACGCGCTGCGCGCCGGGTTCGGCCAGCCGCCGATCGACCGCGCGGCGCTGATCGCCGAGCTGCGCGAGATCGCCCCTTCGGTGCTGCCCTATGCGGCGCCAGTGTGGCTGACGCTGAAGGGCGCGAAGGAAGCGGGCAAGCGCATCCTGTTCGAAGGGGCGCAGGGCGCATTGCTCGACATCGACCATGGCACCTATCCGTTCGTCACCTCGTCGAACACGGTGAGCGGCGCGGCGGCGTCGGGCTCCGGCCTGGGCCCGGGGTCGGTCGGCTTCGTGCTGGGGATCGTCAAGGCGTACACGACGCGCGTCGGCTCGGGCCCGTTCCCGAGCGAACAGGATAACGAGATCGGCGAACTGCTCGGCACGCGCGGGCGCGAGTTCGGCGTCGTGACGGGTCGCAAGCGCCGCTGCGGCTGGTTCGACGCCGTGCTGGTGCGCCAGTCGGTCGCGCTGAGCGGGGTCACCGGGATCGCGCTGACCAAGCTCGACATTCTCGACGGGATGGAGACGCTGAAGATCTGCACCGGCTACACCGTCGGCGACAAGCATTACGACTATCTGCCCCCCAGCCCGCAGGATCAGGCGCGCGCAGTCGCGGTCTATGAGGAGATCGAGGGCTGGAGCGAGTCGACCGCGGGCGCGCGCAGCTGGGCGCAGCTGCCGGCGCAGGCGATCAAATATATCCGGCGGATCGAGGAGCTGATCGGCTGTCCGGTGGCGCTGGTGTCGACCAGCCCGGAGCGCGAAGACACGATCCTGGTACGCGATCCGTTCGCGGACTGAAGGTAACCCGGACGCGGCACGCCGCGCCCGGGGACGAAACGTCAGTAGTAGGTCGAATTGGGTTCAGGCGCTGTATCGGTCCCGTCCTGCGTCGGATCGGCCGGCTCGGCACTCGGCTCTACATCCGTGCGGTTGGACAGCGTTTCGGGCGCGGTGGTGTCGTCGGGCACCGCCTGGTTGGTCATGTCGTTCTGCAGCGGCGGATCGATCTGCGGCGTGCCGATCGCAGCGATGGCGGCGGACGATCCGCACAGGGCGATGAGGCTGAACAGCGTCTTGTGGCGCATGGGATACTCCTAGTTACACGGCGCGGGTTGAACGCACGCTGCTCTACAGAAGCCGCACCCCGGTTCCTCGGCCCACCGGCGATGGTGCCCGGCTCGCCCATCAACTGCGCTGCGCGAGCGGCAGGCCGATCACCCGCACTGTGCGCGGTGGAGGAGTTTCTGGTCGGCCAGCACCAGTGCCATCATCGCCTCGACCACCGGCACCCCGCGAATGCCGACGCAGGGGTCGTGGCGGCCCTTGGTACGGATCTCGGTCGCTTCACCCTCGCGCGTGATGGTCTCGACCGGAGTGAGGATCGAGCTGGTCGGCTTGAACGCGACGCGCACCCGCACCGGTTGGCCGGTCGAGATGCCGCCCGCGATGCCGCCGGCATGGTTGGCGAGGAATTGCGGACCGGCCCCCGGCGTGCCGGGGCGCATCGGATCGGCATTGCCCTCCCCTGTCGCCAGCGCCGCAGCGAAGCCGTCGCCGATCTCGACGCCCTTGACCGCATTGATGCTCATCATCGCCGCCGCCAGCTCGCTGTCGAGCTTGGCATAGAGCGGCGCGCCCCAGCCGGCGGGCACACCCTCGGCCTCGCACACCACCACCGCGCCGAGCGAGGAACCATCCTTGCGCGCGGCGTCGATGATCTTCTCCCACTGCTCAGCCGCGACCGGGTCGGGGGCGAAGAAGGCGTTGTTGTTGATCTCGTTTTCGTCGAACCGCGAATAGAGGATCGGGTGCTGGCCGATCTGTTCGACCCAGGCGCGGATGCGGACCTCCGGGATCACCTTGCGCGCCACCGCCCCCGCCGCGACGCGCATCGCCGTCTCACGCGCCGAGGAGCGCCCGCCGCCGCGATAGTCGCGAAAGCCGTATTTGGCGTCATAGGCATAATCGGCATGGCCCGGGCGATAGGCGCTCGCGACCTCCGAATAATCCTTTGAGCGCTGGTCGACATTGTCAATCAGCAGGCCGATCGGGGTGCCGGTCGTCCGCCCCTCGAACACGCCGGAGAGGATGCGGACCTGATCCGGTTCCTGCCGCTGCGTGGTGAAGCGCGACTGGCCGGGGCGGCGCTTGTCGAGGAAGGGCTGGATATCGGCTTCGCTGAGGGTGAGGCGCGGCGGGCAGCCATCGACCACGGCACCGATTGCGGGACCATGGCTTTCGCCAAAGGTGGTGAAGCGCAGCACGCGGCCGAAGGTATTGAAGCTCATGGCGTCATCTCCTTGCCGATTGCATCGCGATTTGGAAGCAAGAAGGGCGCGGGGCCGGGCAATGCCCGCTATGCCTCGGCCTGTTCTCCGAGCGCCGCGAATGCGCAGGCATGGGCCGCGATGCCGCGCACGCCGCACGGCAGCTTTCCATCCTGCAACGCCAGCGCCATCAGATAGTCCCCGGCATAGGGCGAGTCGAACCCGCGCGCGAGGTCGGCGGCGTAACCGAAGCGGCCGTAGTAAGCCGGATCGCCGAGCACGAAGCTGAGCAGATAGCCGGCATCGCCAAGATGCCGATGCCCGGCCGCGATCAAGGCTTCGGCCACACCCTGCTGGCGATACGCCGCCTCGACCGCGACCGGCGCGAGCGCGACGGCGGCGAGGGCCACATCGTTGACGCGCACGTCCATCCGGCTGAACGCGACCATGCCCGCCAGCGCGCCGGTCTCTTCGTCATCGGCGACCAGCGTCAGTACCATGTCGCCATCGATGCATAGCCGCTGCACCAGCAACGCCTCATCCGCCGCCGGAAAGCTGCGTCGCAACAGCGCGTCGATCGCGGCGACATCGCCACCGGTGGCGGGGCGTATGGCGATCATCACACCAGCGCGATATCCGGGGCGTCCTCTGCCTTCATGCCGATGACGTGGTAGCCAGCGTCGACATGGTGGGTTTCGCCGGTGGTGCCGCTCGACAGGTCGGACAGGAAATAGAGGCCGGCGCCGCCGACATCCTCGATCGTCACGTTGCGCTTCAATGGCGCGTTGAGCTCGTTCCACTTGAGGATCAGGCGGAAGTCGCCGATGCCGCTGGCCGCGAGCGTCTTGATCGGGCCGGCGCTGATCGCGTTGACGCGGATATTCTGCTTGCCGAGATCGACCGCGAGATACTGGACGCTGGTTTCCAGCGCCGCCTTGGCCACGCCCATCACGTTATAGTGCGGGATGACCTTCTCCGCGCCGTAATAGGACAGCGTCAGCAGCGATCCGCCATTCGGCATCATCGCCTGCGCGCGCTTGGCCACCGCGACGAACGAATAGACGCTGATGTTCATCGTCATCAGGAAATTGTCGAGGCTGGTGTCGACATAGCCGCCGCGCAGTTCGTTTTTGTCCGAAAAGCCGATCGCGTGGACCACGAAGTCGATGGTCGGCCAGCGCTCCGCCAGCGTGGCAAAAGTCTTGTCGAGCTCGGCCATGTCGCTGACATCGCAGTCGATCAGGAAATCGCTGCCCAGTTCCGCCGCGAGCGGTCGCACGCGCCGCTCCAGCGCCTCGCCCTGATAGCTGAACGCCAGTTCCGCACCCTGTTCGCGCAGCTTCTTGGCGATGCCCCATGCCAGCGAACGATCATTGGCGAGCCCCATGATCAGCCCGCGTTTACCCTGCATCAATCCGGTCACGTCTTACCCTCCGGTCCCTCTGACGGTGTCTCTAGCCCGGTTTCGGGCGTTTCTGCCAGTGCGGCGTTGAGCTCGGCGCCGATAACGACGCCAAAGCCGATGAGAAAGAAGAAGATGAGCGCGACCATCACGCCGGCGAGGCTGCCATAGGTCAGGCCATAGCCACCGAACGCGCCGATCACCGCAGGCAAGGCGGCAGTGCAGCCCATCCACCACAGAGTCACGAACGCCGGGCCGGGCCATTTGGGGCAGCCGGACTTGCGGTAACGCGACGGGGTCAGCGTGTAGAACAGGATGTAGAGCGCGCCGAACAGCGCGATGGCGGGCGCGACCTTGGTCAGCGAGATCACCCGCGCCGCGTCGGAGGCAAAGGGGATCACGCGCAGGATGAACTGCTCCGCACCGCTGAGCAGCAGCTGGAAGCTGAAAGCCATCATTGCCAGGATCACCGAGGCGATCACCATACCGATCGCCGCCAGCTTGAGCCGCCAGAACGGCGTGACCGAAGGGATTCCATAGGCCTGACGCAGGATCGCGCGAATCGTCTCGATGAAGCCTGATGTCGTCCATAGCCCAACGAGCGCGCCTAACCACAGCAGCGAACCCGAACGCCCTTCTAGCACCTCGATGATCGCCGGGCGCAGCAGATCGGCAACCTCGGGCGGCACGGTGCGCAGGAATGCACCGACCGCCTGAAGCCCGTCGCCGGTGCGCCCGACCAGCCGCGCCACTGCGGTGGCGACGATGAAGAAGGGGAACAGCGTGACGAGGCTGAGATAGGCGAGGTTGCCGGCATGGGTGAAGCCGTCGTTGAAGGCACCGACCGCCACCCGCTTCGTCACCTCGATTGCCCGGTCGGTGACGCCGAGATCGGACAGCTTCTTGTGAAAGCCGTGCCGGCGGGCCTCGGGCGATTCAGGGGAAATCGGCTCGGTCACGATACCCGTTCAGACGCCCAACCGCGCGCGGGGGTTCCCCTGATCGGTCCAGTCGGCGACGAACTCGGCGAGCTTCGGGTCGGCCCCGGGGATTTCGATCATCAGTGTGACGAGCAGGTCGCCCCGCGCCGTCTTGCCGTGAAAGCCGCGATCCTTGAGCCGCAGTGTCTTGCCCGAACTCGACCCGGCGGGAACCTTGAGGTTCACCGGCCCTTCGGGCGTGGGCACGCGCACACTCGCGCCGGCCACCGCTTCCTTGAGCGTGATCGGCAGGTCGAGGCGGATATGGTCGCCGTCGCGGGTGAAGAAGCGATGCGGCTCAACCTCGATCGTCACGATGGCATCGCCATTGCCGCCCGGTCCGGCATCGCCCTTGCCCGCGAGGCGCATCTGGGTGCCGGTGTCGACGCCCTTGGGCAGTTTGAGGTCGATGGTCGATCCGTCGCGCAGCTGAATTCGCTGTTGCTTGAGCGCGGCGGCATCTTCGAAGGGCACGCGCAGGCGATAGGCGACATTCGCGCCCTTGGCCGGCGGCGGACGGCGACCAAAGCCGCTGGAGAAGCCGCCACCGGGGTGTCCGCCGGCGCGGCCGCCAAACAGCCCCTCAAGAATATCCTCGAACCCGGCATCCCCGCCGCCGCCGAAGTCGAACTGAGCACCGCCGGGGCGAAAGCCGCCCTGCGGACCGCTGCGCGCGCCCGCGAATCCCCCGCCGAACGGCGAGGTCGGGTTGCCGTCGCCGTCGATCTCACCCCGGTCGAAGCGCGCTCGCTTGTCCTTGTCCATCAGCAGGTCATAGGCCTGCGTCACCGTGCCGAACCTCTCCGCGGCCTTGGGATTGTCCTGGTTGCGGTCGGGATGCAGCTCCTTCGCGAGCTTGCGGTACGCTTTCTTGATCTCGTCCTCGCTGGCCCCGCGCGAGACTCCCAAAATTGCGTAAGGATCGGCCACGTGTTTCCCCGGTTATTCTGATGATCGTGTATTGCCCCGCTACATCGGCATGGCGGAGCGCGGATGCAAGTCGGACAGGCTAATCGAGCGGCTCGACATCCACCGACACATGCATGTCCTGCGCGCCCGAACCCAGCACGATGCCGTCGATCGGGGCGATGTCGGTATAGTCGCGGCCGATCGCGACGACGACATGATCGCTCGCCATCCAGATGCCGTTGGTCGGATCGACCCCGACCCAGCCGCGCGCATGCCCGCACCACAGCAGCACCCAGGCATGGGTGGCGTCGGCACCGACCAGGCGCGGCTGGCCGGGCGGGGGGAGCGTACGCAGATAGCCCGAGACATAGGCGGCGGGCAGTCCCGCGGCGCGCAGGCCGGAGATCATGATCTGCGCGAAATCCTGACACACGCCGCCGCGCTTGAGGAACGCCTCACGCGGGGGGGTGTCGACCAGCGTGGCGGTGGGGTCGAAGGCGAACTCGTTCTGGATGCGCCGGGCGAGCGCGATGGCGGCGTCGAGCGCGCCGCGCGACGGGTCCAATTCCTGCGCGCACCACTCCGCGATGTCGCGGTCGAGCGGGATGAGTGGCGAAGGGAAGAGATAGGAGGCGGGGCTGGCCGGCCCGGCATCGCGGCTGGCGCGCGCTTCGGCGGCGACCTGCGCCAGCGTGGGATCGTCGGGCGCGGGCATTGGCACCGGGCGATCGACGGTGATGGTGCAGCGGCTCTCGATCGTCAGGCTCTGTACCGGCTGAGTCACGACGAGACGCACGACATTGGCGAGCCCCGCCTCGGCCCGCGCGGGCGCGGTGCTGCCGCCGGGCTGCACGGTCAGGCTATAGTCGTGCAGTTCCTGCCCCGACCAATGGATCGGCTTGAGGCGCAGGTTGCAGCGGGCGAACCCGACCGGCTCGGCATAGTCGAACCGCGTGACATGGCGAATGGCGTAGCGCATCAGCCGACCACAAGCCCGGCGGCGCGCAGCGGTTCCGATCCGTGGAGGAAATAGCGGCGGGCGACCGCTTCGGAGAGCGCGGCGAGCTTGTTGCCGATGGCGTAGAGCTGGTCGAGGTCGAAGCTGGCGGCGTGCGCCGTCCCGACGAGCGCGGCGAGTTCGCGGGCGATGGCCTGTTGCGGCTCGGCCAGGCCATCGTCGGACAGGCGCGGCAATGCTTCGAGATGTGCCGAGATCGCCGCGACCTGAAACGCGATGCCGCGCGGGTTGCCGGGGTCGAGCGCGATCAGGTCGACCACCGGCACGCGGGCAATGCCGGTCAGGTAACGCTGGCGATAGCTGATCTGGCTGTCGGCCAGGTCGAGCAGCGCGGACAGGTCGTCGCTCGTGGCCTCGACATGGCCGAGCAGCCGCAGCGCGGCAACCGTCGCCACCGCGCGCTCGACCCGGCGGCCAAGGTCATGGAAACGCCAGGCATCGGTGCGACCCATATGCTCCGACGATAGACCCGCCAGCGCGTAATAGCGCCGCTGCAGCGACCCGGCCCGGTCGAGCGCACTGCCTCGCGTCGGATAGGGTGCGTCGAGCAGGCGGATCATGTCGGCGGACAGGCGGTCGCGGCTGATCGCGCCGATCGCGCGCGCCTGACGGTTGATTGCGCGCACGCTGTACCAGCCATCGGTCGCGTCCATCGCGGCTTCGGCAAAGCGGGTGAGGTGCGCGCGGCCCAGGCTATCGGGCTGGGGCGCTGCCCCGCCCTCGACCACAAGGCGCACCAGCCGACCGACCGTATCGGCGGCGAGCGCCGCGCCACTGTCGGCGCTGATCGAATGGCCGAGCAGCGCGCGGATCACGCCAAGCCGCGCCTCGCCGCGCTCGAGATAGCGGCCGAGCCAGAAGAGATTGTCGGCGACGCGGCTGGGCAGGGTGCCGGGGTTGCGGCGCAGCTGGGTGGAGTCGCTCGGCTGGAGCAGGGTCACCGGGGCTACCGCATCGCCGCCATGGATCACGACATCGGCGGACCAATTGCCCTCCCCCATCACCGCCGCACGCGCATCGGGCTTTTCACCGATCTGCGCGAAGCCGCCGGGCATGACGTGCCAGCTGCCGTCCGCGCCGCGCGCCGCGAACACCCGCAGCGTGAAGGGGCGCGCTTCCAGTCGGCCATCGCTGACTACGGGCATAGTCGATAGGCGCACCACCTCCTGCCCGACATAATCCTGCGGGCGGCGGTCGAGATCGGCGCGCAAAGCGGCGCGCATTTCGGGCGACATCGCCGAGCCGAGCATCGCATCGGACAGGACATTGGTCGCAACACCGAAAGCGGGAGCGATCACCATATTGTCCAAGTCGCTCGCCACCTCGGCGCATTCGCGCGGCTGGCCGCACCACCAGGTCGCGATATTGGCGAGCTTCAGGCTCTCGCCCGTCAGACGGGCGCAGACGCGCGGCAGGAAGGCGGCGAAGGCAGGTGCCTCCAGCATCCCCGCGCCGGGTGAATTGGCGATCACCACCTCCCCCTGCGCCATCGCGTCGATCAGGCCCGGCACGCCGATCGCCGAATGCGAGTCGAACGCGAGCGGATCGATCATCCGCGGATCGACCCGCCGCCACAGCGCATCGACGCGCTTCAGCCCGGCGATGGTGCGGAGGTAAACGCGGTCGTCGAGCACGGCGAGATCGCCACCCTCGACCAGCAGGAAGCCGAGATAGCGCGCGAGATGCGCCTGTTCGGCATAGCTGGGGTTGAGCCGGCCCGGCGTGAGCAGCCCGATGCGGGGATCGGCGCGCTTGCACCGCGCGGCAATCCCCTCACGAAAGGCGGCAAAGAACGGCGCGTGCCGCTCGACATTGAGCCGCCCCTGCAAGCCCCCCAGCATCCGCGCAATGGCGAGCCGGTTTTCGAGCGCATAGCCGGCCCCGGCTGGCGCGCGCAGATGATCGGCGAGCACGCGCCACTCGCCCGAAGGTCCGCGGCACAGGTCGAATGCGACGAAATGGAGGTGGCAGCCGCCGGGCGGCTCCAGCCCCATCATCGGGCGCAGGAAATAGGGGCTGCCGGTCAGCAGGGTGGCAGGCAGGCTTCCGCCGCGCACGAGAGTCTGCTCGCCATAGCTGTCGGCCAGGATCGCTTCGAGCAGGTCGGCGCGCTGGGCGACGCCTGCGGCGATCCTCTGCCATTCGCGCTTTTCGATCAGCAGCGGGACCGGCGAGAGCGGCCAGGGCCGTTCCTCGCCCTCGCCCGCGATGCGAAAGCCGGTGCCGATATCCTCGGCATGACGCTGTGCCCGCTCGCGCGCAGCGGTAAGGTCGTCGCCGGCGCGCTCGGCCAGTTCCTCGAGCGCCGCGTTCCAAGCGGGATCGTCGAGCCCGGCGGCGTAGAGCATGTCAGTCGCGGGGGTCGCGGCGCGATAGTCCGTCAGCCAGCGCCGCGCGATCGCCGCCGTGTCATAGCCGGTGTCCGCAACAGCGCTCGCCATTCATTACCCCCTTGGACCTGATGTTCTGTGACGGGGTTGCTGCGCAGGTGCAACAAGGATCAGATATCGGGCAGCACCTGATCCGCCTGACCCCAACCGGCGAGCGCGCGTCCGGTCGCGCGATCCAGCAGCAGCGCGGCGTCGCGAACACTGAACAATTGCGCGCTGTCGGCGTCGCGCAATTCGCTCCAGCTGACCGGCGCGGACACCGGCGCGCCGGGGCGGGCGCGGGCGACATAGGGCATCACCGCCGTACTGCCGCGCTGATTGCGGAGATAATCGATAAAGATGCGGCCCTTGCGATCGGCCTTTTTTAGGTTGGCGGTGAAGCGATCGGGCTCGGCCTGTGCCAGCGCGCGGGCGAAGCGATCGGCAAAGGATTTGGCGGCGGGCCACTCCGCCTGCGGGGTCAGCGGCACGATGACGTGCACGCCCTTGCCCCCGGTCAGCATCGGGAAGCTGGTGAGGCCCATGTCGGCGAGATGCTGTTTGAGGTCCGCCGCGGCCGTCTTGACCCTGGCGAAGTCGAGCCCCTCATCGGGGTCGAGGTCGAACACCAGCCGGTCGGGCTTTTCGACATCCTCCACCCGGCTGCCCCAGCCGTGGAACTCGATCGTCCCCATCTGGACGCAGGCAAGTACGCCATCGGCATCGTCGACCCACAGATAAGGTTCGGTCGATCCGTCCTTCTCGCGAATGTCGACATGATGGACATGGTCGCCGAAGCTGCCCGCGTCATGCTTCTGGAAGAAGCATTGCTTGGCCCGACCCTGCGGACAACGCACCAGGCTGATCGGGCGATGCGCGAGCCATGGCAGCATGATCGGCGCGACGGCGGCATAATAGTCCGCGAGCTGACCCTTGGTGATCTTCGAGTCGGGAAAGATCACGCGGTCACGGCTGCTGATCTTCACGTCGCTCTGCGGCGCGGGTGGCGGCGGGGCGGCGGTTTCGGTCACGATCTCGGCGGCAGGCTTGTCGTCGCGCAGCGCGATGAAGCTGGCGTGGCGGACGACGTTTTCGGCGGTGAATTCGGCAAAGGCGACCTCCGCGACCAGCTTGGGCGAGACCCAGTGTGCGCCGCGTGCCGCGACCTTGGGCACATCGGCGGGCGGCGTCTTGCGTGCGATGCGCGCGAGTTTGTCCATCAGCGCGGCGGAATTCGATGCGTTGAATCCCGTACCGACCTTGCCGGCATAGCGCAGCGCCCCGCCCTCATGCACGCCGAGCAGCAGCGAACGCAGCCCTCGCCCACTGGCGCTGCTGGGCAGCCAGCCGAGGATCACGAATTCCTGCCGCCGTGTGCATTTGATCTTGAGCCAGCTTTTCGTACGCTTGCCGCGATAGGGCGCATCGGCACGCTTCGAGATGACGCCTTCATGGCCCTCGCGGCACATCGCCTCGAACAGTTTTTCGCCCGCACCAAGGACGTGTTCTGAGAACAGCAGGCGCGGATCGGCGCCGTCGAGCAGCGTGCGCAGCCGCTCCTTGCGATCGATCTGGGGGAGGTCGGTCAGGTCTTCGCCATCCAGTTCGAGCAGGTCGAAGGCGAAAAATGCAACATCGCCGCTGCCGCTGGAGAGCGCGTCCTGGAGTGTCGAGAAATCGGGCTTGCCGTCCTTGAACGCGACCACTTCGCCATCGACCAGCGCGGAGGATGCCGGGAGGGTGGCAGCAGCCTCGGCGATGCTCGCGAACTTGTCGGTCCAGTCGAGCCCGCTGCGGGTATAGACGTGCGGCCCGCCCTTGCCAATCGCGACCAGCGCGCGGTAGCCGTCATATTTCATCTCGTGCAGCCAGCCGTTGCCGGAGGGGACGGCATCGACCAGCGTGGCGAGTTGAGGATCGCGGAACTTGGGCGGCTTCGCGTCGCCCCGGCGTAGGCCGGGGCCGCCATGTTTCGCGCCACCACTTGGCGGCCCCGGCCTGCGCCGGGGCGACGGTTTCACGCCTTCTGCAATCTCCTGCATCGTACGGCCGGTCGCGACGCTGGTGAGGCCCGTTTCGACCAACGCATCGGTCGCGCCGGCATAAGCATCGTCGATCTTGCGCAGCAGCCAGTTCTCGCGCTTCTCCTTACCGCGGGGCTTCAGGCGGATGAGCAGCCATTCGCCCTTCATCCGCTCGCCATCGAGGGTGAAATGGAGATGCCCCTTGTCCAGATCCTTCGCGCTCTTGCCCGGCACCGGCGCCCAGGTGCCGCGGTCCCAAAGCATGACGGTGCCGCCACCATATTCGCCCTTGGGAATTGTCCCTTCGAACGTCGCATAGGACATCGGGTGATCCTCGGTGCGCACCGCCAGTCGCTTTTCGTCGGGGTCGAGGCTGGGGCCGCGCGTCACCGCCCAGCTTTTGAGCACGCCGTCCACCTCCAGCCGGAAATCCCAGTGGAGGCGCGTCGCGTCGTGTTTCTGGACCATGAAGGTCCGGCCTTCCCCCTTGCCGATCTCCCCGCGCGGCTCCGCCGTCTTGGCGAAATCACGCATCGCATTGTAGCGTTCGAGCGGATCAGCCTTGGCCATTGCTCTTCCTGAAGGCGCGCAGTTCGATCCAGCCGAACAGGGTGAGCAACAGCACCGACCCCAGCGTGCCGATCACCGCGATCGGATACAGCCCCGCACCGAACGCAATCCCGATCGACGCAGCCAGCCAGATATGCGCGGCAGTGGTCAGGTTCTTGACCTCACCCTTGGCGAACACGATCAGCGCGCCGCCGATCACGCCGGCCATTGCCGCCGTTCCTTCAATTACGCGGAGCGGGTCGGCTTGGGATTCGGTGCCGCCGAGCTGGTAGTAGAGGGCGAGTGCGGACAGCGTGATCAGCGCGGCGGAGAAGCACAGGATGGCATGGGTGCGCAGCCCCGCTCCATGACCGCGCACTTCGCGATCGAGGCCGAGGAGCAACCCGGCGATCGCGGCTCCGCCCAGCCGCAGCCACGGATCCCAGCCGAGCGCGTCGAAGGTGACCGGCGGGTTCAACTCCATCGTGTCACGCCCGCTTGCGCGCCGGGGCCTTGGCCGCGGACTTTTTCGCCGGGGCCTTTTTCGCGGGCGTCTGGCTCGCCGACTTGGCAGCACCGCCCGGCTTTTCCAGGCTCTTCTTGAGCGCCGCCATCAGGTCGACGACGTTCGATCCGCGTGCGGCACCGCCCGAATCGCTGTCCTCGATGATCTTGCGGTTGCCCTTCTGCTTCTGCTTGCGCGCGATCAACCCCTTGAGCGCATCGACATAGCGATCGTGGAAGGTCGCGGGGTCGAATTTCGCCGATTTCTTCTCGATCAGCGATTCGGCGAGGTCGAGCAAGTCCGCGTCCGGCGCGGTATCGGGAATGTCGCGGAAATAGCCCTGCGCTTTGTGCACCTCATCAGCATAGCGCAGCGTTTCCAGCACCATGCCGCGCCCGCACGGCTTCAGGCTCACGACATATTCGCGCCCGCGCATCGCCAGTTGGCCGAGGCCGACCTTCTTGGTCCGCTTGAGCGCCTCCCGCAGCACGACGAACGCCTCTTCGGCGAGGTCGTCGGCGGGGACGACGAAATAGGGCTTTTCGTAATAGAGCACGTCGATCTCATGCGCGTCGACGAACTGGGTCAGCTCCAGCGTCTTCTTGGACTCGAGCTTGACCGCATCGATCTCGTCCTGGTCGAGCAGGACGTATTCGCCCTTGTCGACCTCGAACCCCTTCATGATCTCATCGGTGTCGATCGCGCCGATGCCGGGCACGACCTTTTCATATTTGATCCGCTTGCCCGAGGGTTCGTGGACCTGGTGGAATGCCACCTGCGCGCCCGATTTGGTGGCGCTGTAGATCTCGACGGGAATCGAGACCAGCGCGAGACGGATCTGCCCCTGCCAATATGCGCGCGCTGCCATGCCCGGTCCTTTTGTTGCGAGGCCGATTCAAAGCGTGAGCGCGGGAGTCGTTCCGCAACTTGGCGCGTGACCTTGCAAAGACCTCTGCTACACCTTGGCGATGATGCTGCATTTCGCCGCGCTCGACTGGCTCGTGGTCGGGCTCTACCTTGCCGTGCTGGCCGGGCTGTCCTGGCATTTCAACCGGGTCGAGACGCGCAATGCGGGGGATTATTTCCTCGCGGGGAACAGCGTGCCGGCGTGGCTGGCCGCCGTGTCGGTGCTGGCGACGCAGCAGTCGGCGGCGACCTTCCTCGGCGCCCCCGATTACGGATATCGCAGCGATTACAGCTATCTCGGCGCGGTGGTGGGCGCGGTGCTCGCGGCGTTCTTCGTCGCGCATGTACTGATCCCGCGCTTCTACGCACTGCGCGTCGCCACGGTCTATGAGCTGCTCGAAACGCGCTACGACGCGCGGGCCATGCGTTGGGCGGGGGGCATGTATCTGGCGGGGCGCATCCTGTCGGGTGGTGCGCGCGTCTATCTGGCGGCGATCGCGATCGCGATGGTGGGGTTCAACGCGATCGATGCGGGATCGATCATCCTGTCGGCGGCGGCGGTGATGCTCGCCAGCCTGGCGTTCACCCTGCGTGGAGGCCTCAAGTCTGTGATTTGGAACGATTTCGTCCAGTTCATCGTCTATGCCGGCGCGGCCATCGCTGTCCTGATCTTCCTGCGCGCCGCGATCCCGCTCGACAATGCGGCGCTGATCGACGCGCTGCGCAATGCGCCCGATGGGGTGAACAAGCTGCGATTGTTCGACCTGTCGACCGATCTGTCCAAGCCATTCACGCTGCTCGCCGCGGTCACCGGGCTGTTCCTGCTCAACACCGCCAGTTCCGGCCTCGATCAGGATACCACCCAGCGGCTGCTCGCCAGCCCCGATGCGAAGACCGGCGCGCGCAGCCTGATCATGTCTGCGCTGGGCAGCGTGCCGATCATCGCGATCTTCGTGACCATCGGGCTACTGCTGCACATCTTCTACGACCGTCCCGACATCATGGGGGCAACCAATTCGGTCTCCGCCAATTTCGCGGGCGAGAAGATCACCGTGTTCGTCCACTATATCCTGACCCAGCTGCCCCCCGGGCTGCGCGGGCTGGTGACGATCGGGGTGATCGCGGCGGCGGTTTCGACCGTCACCTCGGCGCTCAATTCGATGTCGTCGGTGGTCGTCAGCGATTTCTATCGCCCCTGGCGCGAGGCGCGCGGCGGGGCGGAGGATCGGCATTATGTCCATGCCGGGCGCTGGGGCATGGTCGCGGTCGCCGTCGCGATGTTCGCCACCGCGGTGCTGAGCTATTATTGGCAGAAGCACAGCGACATGCCGCTGCTCGAATTCGTGCTGTCGGTGATGGTGTTTGCCTATGCCGGGCTGCTCGGCGTCTATGCGGTCGCGCTGTTCACGACTCGGGGAAGCACGGCGTCGGTGATCGCCGCGCTGCTGACCGGCTTTGTCACCGTGTTTCTGCTCCAGCCCTTTGCCTTCGGATCGACCGCGCTCGCTTTTCCCTATCTGCTGTGCATCGGCACGGTTGCCGCAGCGCTGGTCGCCGCGATTCCGGGGGGCAAAAAATCCACTTGACGCGTGTAATGGTAACCTGACATATAGTCACCTGTGGCTGACACAATGTCAGGGAACAGTGACGAATGCGGAACCGTCTGAAAGTGCTGCGCGCCGAACGCAACTGGAGCCAGTCGGAACTGGGCGGGCATCTGGGCGTGTCGCGACAGGCGGTGAACGCGATCGAGACGGGGAAATATGACCCCTCGCTCCCGCTCGCCTTCCGTATCGCGCGACTGTTCGACCTGAGCATCGAGGAGATTTTCGATGACGCGGAGCATGATGATGGCGAATGAAGTGAAGGACGGTCTTGCCGCCGCGCGCGCCCGCACGCGGCGCCAGCGGATCATCCTGTTCACGCTGATGGGCGCCGGCGCAGTGGTCGGCTTCTTCTCGGCGATGTTCGAGGTAGAGGGCGGCGAGTTCCTGGAAGGCATCCCCGCCGCCTGGGCCATCGCCGCGTCACTGATCACCACCATCGGCATCGCCTATGGCGGCTGGCGCTACAACCGCGTCACCGACGAACTGGAGCGGCGCGACAACCTCTGGTCGTCGGCGATCGCGCTCAACTTCTACCTCGCGCTCTATGCCAACTGGTATCTGTGGTGGCGCGGCGGACTGGTGCGTGAACCCCAGCA
Source organism: Sphingomonas sp. (assembly GCF_030145815.1). Lineage (GTDB taxonomy): Bacteria > Pseudomonadota > Alphaproteobacteria > Sphingomonadales > Sphingomonadaceae > Sphingomonas. The sequence continues at coordinate 193,733 of NZ_JAIXHL010000001.1, read as the reverse complement.
TGAAGCGCTCGCCGTCGCGACCTTCGCGGTGATGATGCTGGCCTATGGTTACAAGAAATTACGACCCTGAGCTAAACTAACCCATTGTTATCGGAGATTTAAGATGAAGAAGTTCCTGCCCCGCGCAGCGACGGCGCTTGCCCTGTTGTTCGTCGCTCCTGCCGCCCTTGCACAGCAGGCCCCGGCCCCCGCCCCGGCCGCTGCGCTCAAGGACGCCGATCCTGCCCTGTGGGTGGTCAAGGATGAGGACACGACCATCTATCTGTTCGGCACGATCCATGTGCTGCCGTCCAACCTCAGCTGGTTCGACGAAGCGGTGAAGACCGCATTCGACGCGAGTGGCGAGCTGGTCACCGAAATCGGCGACATGCCTGATCCGGCTGCGGTGCAACCGCTGATCATGAAGTACGGCGTCGCGGCCACCGGCCCCGCACTGGCCGACCGCCTGCCCGCCGACAAGCGCGAGGCCTTTGCCAAGGCGGTCGCCGACGCCGGCATTCCGCCCGAGGCCTTTGCCCGGCTGAAGCCTTGGTTCGCGGCCAACCAGCTGTCGCTCGTCGCACTGATGAAGGCGGGCTATAACCCGGCTTCGGGCGCCGAGACCGCGCTGACGGCAGCGGCCAAGGCGGCGAACAAGCCGATCTCCGGCGTCGAAACCATCGAACAGCAGTTCGGCTTTTTCGACAGCCTGTCGGAAGCCGCGCAAATCCAGTTCCTGACTGAAACGCTGACGCAGCTCGGCCAGATCGGACCGGAGTTCGAAAAGATGGTCGCCGAATGGTCCGAAGGTGACGCCGAAGGTCTGGCCGCGATCATGAACGAGGCGATGCGCAGCTCGCCCGAGCTGAGCAAGATGCTGCTCGCCGACCGCAACGCGCGTTGGGCCGAGTGGATCGACACGCGGCTCGACAAGCCGGGCGTCGTCTTCATGGCGGTCGGTGCGGGCCATCTGTCCGGCCCGGACAGCGTTCAGGTCATGCTGGAGAAGCGCAAGATCAAGAGCGCGCGGATCGAATATTGATCCGTCACTCCAACTCCCCTCCCTGAAAGGGAGGGGTGAGGGGTGGGTTTAGCGGCGGCGAGGCTCGATGCCTCGTCGCCGCTCTGCGTTGCTCACCACGGGTATTTCTAAGCGCGCAGACGCGCGCACCCACCCCCAACCCCTCCCTTTCAGGGAGGGGAGCGCGTTAGGCGTGTCTAAAACAAGTCCGGCTGGCGGACCGGCTTGAATTCCGGTCCCCGGCCGCGGCGGCGTTGCAGCTCGACCTGGGCGGTGTAGCGAATGTCCTCGTCGCGATCCTGCAGAAAGCCGTCGAGCGCCTCGTCGTCGATCTCGCTCCATTCCTTGCCGCGATCGGGGCCATAGCGAACGCGCGGGAGCAGTCCCGGCAGCTTCGACCATTCGATCAGCTGCGCGACGCTGGCCTCGTTGAGCATGTCGCGCAAATGGTGCGCCGTCACATACGCATCAGGAAAGGCACGGTGCGCGGGCAGGCCGCGCTCATGCTCCAGCCCAGCGGGCATGCGATAATAGCGCAGAAACTGGTTCGAGAAGCCCGGGCTGTCGCGCCACAGCCGCAGCGCGCATTTATAGGTGCAGATCCAGTCCGCGCCCCGGGTCAGCGACGGGGTGCAGAACTGCTCCTCGAAACTGGCGCGATGCGCCGCGAGCGCGACGCGGCGCGGCCAGGGATCGAGCACCGGGCGCGCAACATCGTGCCACCATGGCGCATCAGCAACGTCTTCGTCGCGGATATGGTGGATCGCCATGGTCAGCGGCGGGATCGGGCGGCCGGGATTGACGAGGCGCGCACCGCCGTCCCCCTCCAGCTCCCAGCGGCCATCCTTGCCGAGCGCAACATCCTGCCAGCCGATTTCGCACACGCCATGCTGCGGCGGCGCATTGCCGGTCGTTTCAAGGTCAATGACGCGGATGATCTGGGGGGCGGGGGGAACCATGCCCCCATGTGGCCCGGCGCGCCGTGATTTGCCACCCCTGCGCTGCGGCACCTGTCAGAGATCGTCGCTGGCGCGTGGCCTGCGGTGCGATAGGATGTAGCCCATGCTCATCGTCCGCCGCCTGCTGCTGTTGCTGACTCTAGCCGTTGCCAGTCCGGCGCTGGCGGGTGTGTCGGCAATGCCAGCGACGGCACGGGCGCCGCGCTGCATCGAGCTGGCCGGGGGCGATGCGGCGCGGGCGCGCTACATCGCGGCGCGGCGGGCGGAGCTGGCAGCGTGCGATCCGGCCAAGCCTACGCTGGAGTGCGCGGCGAGCTGGGGCAAGCTGGTGGTCGCGTCGCGCGACGGCGGCGATGCGGCGCTGGCCGAGCAGTACGCACCGCTGTTCCACACCGACCGGCGACCGATGGCGCGCACGCCCCAGCTGGTGCGCACCTATCTGCATCTGGCAGGCGCGATGGAGCAACAGGCGTGCTTCACCGAGGGGGAGCCGCTATATCGGCTCGCCCTCGCGCTAATCGACGCGGACAAGCCGGACCCCGGCGAAGTCGCCGACATCTATTACGCGCTAGCGTGGAACTTGAGCTATCAGGAGCGCCACAAGGAGGCCGAGGCGACGATGCGGGCAACGCTGGCGCTGCGCTCGCGCATCCTGCCCGCCGGGAGCCGCGATATCCTGCAGGCGCAACAGGACATCGCCTATATGTTGGAGGATCAGGGCCGCTTCGCCGAGGCCGAAGCGCTCTATGCCCCGTTACTGGCGGCACGCGAGAAGCTGACCGACGATCGCGGCATGCTCGATCTGGCGGTGACCTACACCAATCTGGGTTACAACCTCGCCAGCCAGGGCCGGCTCGCCGAGGGCGAGGCGATGTTCCGCAAGGGGCTGGATGCCGCCGCCGCGCGGGTCGGCGAGTCCGACCCGATGATCGCCAAGGGGCGCACCTACCTTGCCGCGATCATCGCGAAACAGGGCCGCGCCGAAGAAGCGGAGGCCTGGTATCGCCGCGCAGTCGCGGTACTGATCCGCCGCCCGGCGATGAACCCCGATCGCGCGCGGGCGATCCTTGGCCTTGCCACGCATCTGCAGGCGCAGGACCGAGCACCGCAGGAGGTGCGGTCGCTGCTGCGCATCGCCGCCGCCGATGCACGGCTGAGCCAGGAATTTCACACCGGTTTTTCGCGCGATGCGCAGGCAGCGTTACGGCGTAGCGCGCCGATCTATTTGGCGCAGGTGCGCGCGGCCTGGGATCTGGCGCACCGCTGAACACCCGCCGGTCCGGCATTCGCAAGCGGTCAGCGGGTTGCCGCGATCCAGCGCGCGATCAGGTCGCGCAATTCGCGATGTCGCGAGTCGATCTCCCCCAGATCGCGGAACGTCACGACGCCACGGTCGGGTGCCGGCCAGGCGGCCAGCCGCGCGGCATCGTCGAAGCTGAACTCCGTGGCGTGCTTTTTTGCGACGCCGCGATGGAGGACGACGCGGACACCGCCCTTGCGCTCGATGCCCAGCGTAACCTTGTGGTCCGCGCCGTCGCGAAAGCTCGGCGCATTCCACTTGATCTCCTCGATCAGGTCCGGCGCGGCGGCGATCACGATGGCACGCAGCGCATCGACCATCGCCCGGTCATGCGGCGCGAGGGTCGATAGATAGGACTCGACCGCCGCGCTCAATGCGCCGCCTGAGGCCCGCGCTCCAGCCCGCTGGCGGCGAGCTGCGCGTCGATCATCGCCAGCAGGCGGTCGAGCGCGGCTTCGTCCTTCGCCTCGGCGCGGGCGACCAGAACGTCCTGGGTGTTCGATGCGCGCAGCAGCCACCAGCCATCGGGCGTATTGACCCGCGCGCCATCGGTGTCGTTGACGTCGGCGCCCTCGGCCTTGAGCCGCTCCAGCACCTCGTCGATCACCGCAAACTTGCGGCTTTCATCGACCTGGAAGCGCATTTCGGGCGTGTTGACGATAGCCGGCATCGCGCTGCGGATCTCGCTCATCGACGTGCCGATCAGGTGCACCGCGTTGATCAGCTGGACCGCGGCATAATGCGCGTCGTCAAAGCCGTAATAGTCCTGCGCGAAGAAGATATGCCCGCTCATCTCGCCCGCGAGCGGCGCGCCGGTTTCCTTCATCTTGGTCTTGATCAGGCTGTGCCCGGTCTTCCACATCAGCGGCTGGCCACCCAGCTCGGCGATGCGGTCGTACAGCGCCTGGCTGGCCTTCACGTCGGCGATGATTGTCGCGCCGGGGTCCTTTTTGAGGACAGGTTCGGCCAGAATGGACAGAAGCTGATCGCCCCAGATCACGCGGCCCTGCCCGTCGATCGCGCCGATCCGGTCGCCATCGCCGTCAAAGGCCAGTCCGAAATCGAGGTTCTTCTCCGCGACCAGCGCCTTGAGATGCGCCAGATTCTTCTCTTCGGTGGGATCGGGATGATGATTGGGGAAATTGCCGTCCACATCGGTGAACAGCGTGTGATGCTCACCGGGCAGGAGCTTCACCAGCTTTTCGATCACCGGCCCCGACGCGCCATTGCCGCAGTCCCAGCCGATGCGGAAGGTGCCACCCGCATAGCCGGCGAGCAGGCGACCGACATAATCGTCGAGAATGTCGGCGTCGGCGACCGTGCCTTCGCCCTCCTCCCAATCACCCTCGGCGGCCATGCGCCCGAGCGTCTGAATGTCGGCCCCAAAAAACGGACGGTGCTGGAACACCATCTTGAAGCCGTTATAGTCGCCGGGATTATGGCTGCCGGTTATCTGGATGCCGCCATCCACCTCTAGAATCGCCTCGGCATAATAGAGCATCGGCGTCGACCCGAGGCCGATGCGGACGACGTCGCAGCCCGACGCGGTCAGCCCCTCGATCAGCGCAGCCTCCAGCACCGGAGAGGAGACGCGCCCATCGCGGCTAACCGCGACGCGGTGCCCGCCGGCGCGGCGCAGCAAGGTGGCAAAGCCGCGCCCGATCGCGCGCGCATCGTCCGGCCCGAGCGTCTTTCCCACGATTCCGCGGATGTCATATTCGCGCAGCGAGGTCGGATCGAAACGATGGGTCATTGGGCCTCCGGAGGAAATTCCACGCGCTTCATTTCGCGCGCGTTACGCAAAGTGCAACCGTCAAACGCGGCTAAGCGCAATGCGTTTCAGTTTTTCGGGCCGAGCTTGGGTTTGAGCAGCGTGTCGCGCGCGGCGTTGACCTGGCGGGTCAGTTCGGGCGAGCCGCCGCGATCGGGGTGGACGCTGGTGATCAGGCGGCGGTGCGCGGCGCGGATCTCATCCGCATCGGCCCCGGGCGAGACGCCGAGAATGGCATAAGCCGCGGCCTCTTCGGGGTCGCGCGCGGTGGGTGCCGGGGCCGGCTTGGGCGTGCCGGGCAGCGGTCGTCCCCAGCCATGCCAGAGCCGCCAGCCGAGCCAGGCGAGCAGCACCCCGATCAGGAATTTGGCAATCATGCGAACAGCGGCAGCGTGGCTTCGACCTCGGGCAAGGCGAGGCCGGCCATCATCTCGCGCAGCTCCTGCCGCGCGGCGACATGGGCGAGGCCCATTTCGCCGAATTCGCGGCTGTCGAGCATGGTCAAGCCCTTGGGGAACAGCTCGCGATAGATCACGCGTTCGGACAGGCCGGGGATGACGCGAAAGCCGACGCGCTTGGCGAGCTGGTCGATCGCCTCCGACACGCGCTTCATGTTGCGCGCCTCGATATGTTGCATGCGGTTGCGCAGGACGACCCAGTCGATCGTCTGGCCATCGGCTTTGGCGCGGCGCTTGCGCGAATCCCAGATCAGTTCGGAATAGAAGCTGGGCCGCGTAACCCGGAAGGTGTCGGGGTCGACCTGCCCGATCAGGTCGAAATCGACGAAGCTGTCGTTCATCGGCGTCACCAGCGTGTCGGCATTGGTGATCGCGATCCGCCCGAACTTGTCGTCGCGTCCGGGCGTGTCGATGATCAGGAAGTCGGTATCCTGCCCCAGCCGCTCCAGCGATTCGGAGAAGCGCGCAATGCTATCGCCGTCATGCGTTTCGAATCGCGGCATCGGCAGCGGGCGCCCGACGCGGTTCATCGTTTCGAGCCGGTTGTCGAGATAGCGGCCCATCGTGCGCTGGCGATGGTCAAGATCGAGGCATGACACGCGGGCGCCCTTCATCGCGAGCGCGATGGCGGTGTGGACAGCGGTCGTGGATTTGCCAGTCCCGCCCTTTTCATTGGCGAAGACGATCACGTGCAGCGCGTTCAATGCGTCGGTCACTCAACTTCCCTGATTGAACACCCGGCCCGCCCCCCATAGAAGGCCGCCCTCCGTTCCATATCCAAGGCCTTGTACGCGTGCAAACCATCCGTCAGCTCTCCGAACTTCGCGATGCCATTTCGGGATTCCGCGCTGCGGGCGAGCGGATCGCCTTCGTCCCCACCATGGGCGCGCTCCATGCCGGGCATATGGCACTGGTGGCGCAGGCCAAGCTGGCGGGGCAGCGCGTGGTGGTGTCGATCTTCGTCAACCCCAAGCAGTTCGGGCCGAATGAAGATCTGGCCCGCTATCCGCGCAAGGAGCTGGCGGATTCGCGCATGCTGGCCGAGGCCGGGGTCGACCTGTTGTGGATGCCGCCGGTCGAGGTGATGTACCCCGAGGGCCACGCGACCAACATTTCGGTGGCGGGCGTCAGCGAACCGCTCGACGGCGCGGCCCGGCCGGGTCATTTCGACGGGGTCGCGACGGTGGTCGCCAAGCTGTTCAACCAGGTGAAGCCCGATGTCGCGCTGTTTGGCGAGAAAGACTTCCAGCAGCTCGCGGTGATCCGGCGGATGGTCGCGGACCTCGATTTCGATATCGACGTGCGCGGCGTGCCGACGCAGCGCGATGATGACGGGCTCGCCCTCTCCTCGCGCAACGCCTATCTCGCGCCCGAGGATCGCGCGGCTGCAGTTGCCCTGCCCCGCGCGCTTGGCGTCGCGGTGCGCGCAATCGAGAAGGGCGACGACCCCGCCACCGCGCTGGCCACCGCGCGCGTGTCGCTGGAAGCTGCTGGTTTTGAAGTGGATTATGTCGAGCTGGTCGATGCCGACAGCCTGGGCGCGCCGGTCGCTGGCCAGCCCCGCCGCCTGCTCGCCGCCGCCCGGATCGCGGGCACGCGGCTGATCGACAATGTTGCGGTGGCGGCCCCGGATTGACCGGTAAGCGACGTTAACCATTTGCTTACCATGAATGCCCCAAGCTCGCTTCCATGATGAGAGCGATCAAAAGTGGGGCAAAGTCATGGGCAACAGCATTAAGAGCGCACAGTTCCTGATCGACAGCCGGCTGGCGGATGCGGCGCGCGGTAGCGCCGACGCGGCCTATGAGCTCGGGATGGTCTATTCGAGCGGCGCGTCGGGCGTCGACATGGACCTGATCGAAGCGCACAAATGGTTCAACATCGCCGCCCTGAAGGGCAGCGCCCACGCCCCCTATATGCGGGCCGAGATCGCGGAAGAAATGACCGCGCGCGAAATCATCGAAGCGCAGAAGCAGGCGCGCGCCTGGCTGCAGATGACGTCGCTTCGGGCAGCGTAACGCCCCAATCCTCCCCGCCCGTCATCCCGGGGTTGACCCGGGACCCCGCTTCTTCTCAGGCGGGTTCAGGCAGCGGGATCCCGGCTCAAGGCCGGGATGACGAGAGTTACTCCTTTTTCGCCGCCGCCTTCTTCTTCGGCGCGGCCTTCTTTGCCGGAGCCTTCTTCGCCGGAGCCTTGCGTCCGCCCTTTTTCTTGGCTGGGCCAGCGGCGGCCTTGGCGTCGATCAGCTGCACCGCTTCGTCTAGCGTCAGCGCCGCCTGATCGACCGTCTTTGGCAGGGTCGCATTGGTTGTGCCGTCGGTCAGATACGCGCCGTAGCGCCCCTCCATCAGCTTGATCTCCGCGCCCGACACCGGGTGCGCGCCCAGCATCTTAAGCGGCTCACGCGAGCCGCGCTGCGGACGCCCGCCACCCGCCGCCGCTTCGGCGAGCTTGACCACGGCAGCGTTCATGCCGGTCTCGAACACCTCTGCGGTCGAAGCCAGTCGCGCATATTTGCCGTCATGCGCCAGATAGGGGCCATAGCGGCCAATTGACGCCGTGATCGGATTGCCCGTTTCCGGATGGTTGCCGATCGTGCGCGGCAGGTTGAGCAGCTTGACTGCCCAGTCCAGATCCAGCTCAGGAATATCCTTGGGGATCGACGCACGCGCCGCCTCCTTGCCCTCGCCGCGCTGGATATACGGCCCGAACCGGCCCGAGCGGCGCGAGATGTCCTCACCCGTCTCCGGATCCTGCCCGATCACCTCAGGGCCGCTGTCCCCGCCGTCTGCACCACCCGGCTGGCCGAAGCGGCGGGTGAATTTGCAGTCGGGATAGTTGGAGCAGGCAACGAACGCGCCGAACTTGCCGCCCCGCAGCGCCAGTCGGCCAGTGCCGCAGGACGGGCAGAGCCGCGGATCGGTGCCGTCACCCTTGTCGGGGAAGAGATAGGGTTCGAGGAACTGGTCGAGCGCCTCGGTCACCTCGCTCGGCTTGCGCTCCATGACTTCTGCCGTGCGCGGCTGGAAATCGCGCCAGAAGGCGTCGAGCACCGCCTGCCACCCGGCGCGGCCGCCGGACACATCGTCCAGCTCTTCCTCAAGCCCTGCGGTGAAGTCGTAATTGACGTATTTTTCGAAGAAGCGTTCGAGGAACGCCACCAGCAGCCGCCCGGTTTCCTCGGCGAAGAAGCGGTTCTTTTCGACCCGCACATAGGCGCGGTCCTTGAGCACCTGAATGATCGAGGCATAGGTCGAGGGGCGGCCGATGCCGAGTTCCTCGAGCCGCTTGACCAAAGACGCTTCGGAGAAGCGCGGCGGCGGCTGGGTGAAATGCTGTTCGGCGTCGACGCCCTTCTTGGCGGGGGTATCGCCCTGACGGATCACCGGGAGGCGGCGCGAATCCTCGTCGCCCTCATCGTCGCGGCCTTCTTCGTAGAGCGCGAGATAGCCGGGGAAGAGCACCACCTGGCCGGTGGCGCGCAGCGCGTCCTGGCCGGTCGGTTCTTCCAGCTCCACGGTCGTCCGCTCCATCCGCGCCGACGCCATCTGGCTCGCCAGTGCACGCTTCCAGATCAGCTCGTAGAGCTTGGCATGGTCGCCCGATCCGGCGCGATCCTTGCTGAAATCGGTCGGTCGGATCGCCTCATGCGCTTCCTGCGCATTCTTGGCCTTGGTCTGATATTGGCGTGGCTTGTCGGGGACGTAGCTGCCCGAATAGCGGTCATGGATCGCCTTGCGCGCGGCGTCGATGGCGCTGCCGTCCATCTGCACGCCGTCGGTCCGCATATAGGTAATCGCGCCATCTTCGTAGAGCGCCTGCGCGATCCGCATCGTGTGGCTGGCGGAAAAGCCGAGCTTGCGCGCGGCCTCCTGCTGCAGGGTCGAGGTGGTGAAGGGCGGCGGCGGGTTACGCATCGCCGGCTTGGTCTCGACGCTCGCGACGGTGAACCGGCCCTGCTCGACCGCGGCCTTGGCGCGCATCGCGACGCCCTCGGTGCCGATCGACAGCCGGTCGAGCTTCTTGCCCTCGAACCGCACCAGCCGCGCGTCGAACGCGGTGCCGTCATGTTCGAGATGCGCCACGACCGACCAATATTCCTGAGCCTTGAACAGCTCGATCTCGCGCTCGCGCTCAACGATCAGGCGCAGCGCGACCGACTGGACGCGGCCCGCCGATTTGGCGCCGGGCAGCTTGCGCCACAGCACCGGCGACAAAGTGAAGCCGACCAGATAGTCGAGCGCCCGGCGCGCGCGATAGGCGTCGATCAGGTCAGTATCGAGCTGGCGCGGCGCGGCCATCGCCTGCGTCACCGCGGCCTTGGTGATCGCGTTGAAGGTGACGCGCTCGACCTCCTTGGGCAGCGCCTTCTTCTTCGCGAGCACTTCCTGCACGTGCCAGCTGATCGCTTCCCCCTCGCGATCAGGGTCGGTGGCGAGGATCAGGCGGTCGGCCTTCTTGGCCTCATCGGTGATCGCCTTCAGCTGCTTGGCCTTGTCGGGATAGGTTTCCCACTCCATCGCAAATCCGTCATCGGGCTGAACCGATCCGTCCTTGGGCGGCAGGTCGCGGATGTGACCATAGGAGGCGAGGACGCGATAGTCCTTGCCCAGATATTTCTCGATGGTTTTCGCCTTGGCGGGCGATTCGACGATGACGAGCTGCATGAAATCTGGCGGTCCTTACGTGTGTGCGCGAGGATGGGGAGGCTGAATAGCCGGCGTCAAGCGGAACGCCACCCCCTCTTAACCAGCATCGTCTATACGAGTCGGCGAAGGAGGGTGGAATGGTTTCGATCGAGCGTCTGATTGACGAGCATGCGCAGATCAGCGCGCGGAGCAACGCCCTGTTGCGTGCCGTCGCGACCGAATCGCCGACGATGCTGCGCACGATGATCGTCGCGCTGGACACCGATCTGGTCGCGCATCTGGCGACCGAGGACCTCGAAGTCTATCCGCACCTGCTCGCCAGGGGTGACATGGCGCAGCGCGAGGCAGCGGAAATCGCAATGGGCGATTTCGACCAGCTGGCCGCCGAATGGCGTGCCTATGTCGACGAATGGACCGCCGACGAGATCGAGAGCGACCGCGAGCTGTTCATCGAGGCGAGCAAGCGCGTCCTGTCCGCGCTGTCGGCGCGGGTGCGGATCGAGAATGAAATCCTCTACCCGCTGGCGTTGTCGTGCGGGACGATCACGCTGCGGGAGGCGAATGCGCGGATGGTTGCGGGCTGAGCGGCACCGTCAGCCGAACACATCCTCATGAGTCCCGTGCGACGGGATCGTCAGCCGGTACACCGCGCCGACCACCGCCCATCCCGCCATCGTCACGACGCCGAATGCAAGGTTGGTAATCACCCTGAACTCGATCGATTCATAAGCGACGCCTTGGCCCATAAAGGCCGCAGCGAATAGCCCGACCAACAGCGCGACGACCGGGAACAGCAGGATAGCATGGACCATCACCAGCGGCCACACCGACGCGCGCGTGCGGCGCCAGCTTCCGGCGATGCTGGCCAACAGACCGGCGCGTTCCACCGATGCAATGCCGAGCGCCGCAGACATACGGGCCGCAAGATACAAGCCCGGCAACAGAAGCAGCATGTAGCCCAGCCCGATCACCGTCCACAGCCCAAGCTGGAGCGTGACGACGATCACCGGGGCGAGCGCACGACCGGCCCAGCCGCCCGCCACATCGCCAAAGGCGTTGCGAAGCAGGAGATATTGCAGCAGCCCCTGCAGGATTACCGGGGCGATCAGCATCGTGAGCTGCGCGGTCCATGATGGGTCCTGATCGTCGATCCAGACACCGAACCCGGTATAAATGGCGGTCGCGAGGATGAAGGCGAGCGGATGCGCCCCGACCAGCGCCGAGGCTTCGCGCAGGACCTGGGACACCTCCAACCGATCCGGATCGCCGATGCTCACAGAAGGCTCACCCGACCGCCGGCATGGCGTTCGAGCCGACCGGCGAGTTCGAGTTCGAGCAGCACCAGTTGCACCGCTGCGCCGGGGAGAGCGGACTGGCGGATCAGTTCATCGACCGGAACCGGCACCGGGCCGAGCAGCCCCTCCACCCGATTGCGCTCGGCCGCGTCGGGCTCCGCCCCCGGTTCGACACCGAAGCCCGACACCGGCGAGCGCACGGCGCGTGCGTCGATCGGGCGGATCATTTCGAGGATATCGTCCACGCCTTGCACCAGCGTCGCACCCTCACGAATCAGCTGGTTGCAGCCCTGCGCGCGCGGGTCGAGCGGCGAGCCGGGGACCGCCATCACCTCGCGCCCGGCCTCTGCCGCGATGCGTGCGGTGATCAGGGAGCCGGAGCGTGGCGCGGCTTCGACCACCACCGTTCCCTGGGCAAGGCCGGCGATGATGCGGTTGCGCGACGGGAAATGGCGCGCGAGCGGCTCGGCGCCCGGCGGCTGTTCGGCGATCAGCAAGCCCTGCTGCGCGACGCGTTCCTGCAGTTCGGCATTTTCGGGCGGGAAGGTGATGTCGATGCCGCTGGCGATCACACCGACCGTCCCACTGGCGAGCGATCCGTGATGCGCAGCAGTGTCGATCCCGCGCGCGAGACCGGAGACGACGGTCGCTCCCGCATCCCCCAGCCCCTGCGCCAGCTGGCGCGCGAAGCGGCACGCCGCTGCCGACGCATTGCGCGCGCCGACCATCGCCACACAAGGCCGCGCGAGCAGCCCGATGTCGCCGCGCACGATCAGGGCAGGCGGCGCATTTTCCAGCTCGGCCAGCAACGCGGGATAATCGGGATCGTCCAGAAACACGTGCCGCGCGCCGAGTCGCTCGACCACCGCCAGTTCCCGCCGGACGCTCGCGGGATCGGCCAGCGTCGCTGCCTGGCCACCCCCGCGCAGCGCGAGCGCCGGGAGTGCATCGAGCGCCGCCTGCGCATCGCCGAAGCGCGCGATCAGCTGGCGATAGGTGACCGGGCCGATGCGCGGCGACCGGATCAGGCGAAGTCGGGCGAGGCGCGCAGCCTCCTCAGCCATGCTTGCGCCCGATGCGCGGCTCGGTGCCCGCCATCAGCCGCTCGATATTCTCGCGATGCTTCCACAGCACGATCAGCGCAAGCACGACGAGCAATAGCACGAGGTTGAACCGGTTCATCACTGCCGCGCTCACCGGTGCGCTGATTGCGGCTGCCATTCCGGCGACGGAGGAGATGCGCAGCGTTGCGAGCAGGCCCAGCCATACGACCGCGAAGACCAATCCAGACGGCCAATGCAATGCGAGCACGATCCCCATCAACGTCGCGACGCCCTTGCCGCCCTTGAACTTGAGCCAGACCGGGTAGCAATGGCCGATAAACGCGCCCGCCGCCGCCAGCATGCCGAGGCCGGGCCACAGCGCCTGCGCAAGCCACACCGCCGCCGCGCCCTTGAGCAGGTCGAGCAGCAACGTCGCCGCCGCCAGCCCCTTGCGCCCGGTGCGCAGGACATTGGTCGCGCCGATATTGCCCGATCCGATCTGGCGCAGGTCACCCGCCCCGGCGAGGCGGGTCAGAATGACTCCGAACGGGATCGCGCCGAGCAGATAGCCAAGCGCGATGGCGAGCACCGGCGCAATGGTGGCGAGTTGCGGTTCCATGATCCCCCTTGCTTGGACAAAGGCTAGGGTCTTCGCTAGTCGGGCGCAACAATCTCGATCAGCGGATTTCAGCCATGGCCGATAGCCGGCCTCTTCTCTTCTTCGATTCGGGCGTGGGCGGACTGTCGGTGCTGGCGCCTACGCGCGCGCTGCTGCCCGCTGCGCCTCTGGTCTATGCGGCGGACAGCGCCGGATTCCCCTATGGTACGCGCAGCGAAAGCGAGATTGCGGCGCGCGTCCCCGCGCTGCTGGGACGGCTGGCCGAGCGCTACAAGCCGCGGCTGATCGTGATCGCGTGCAACACCGCATCGACCATCGCACTCGCCCATGTCCGCGCGGCGCTCGACGTGCCGATCGTCGGCACCGTACCCGCGATCAAACCCGCTGCCGAAGTGTCGCAGACGCGGGTGATCGGCGTGCTCGGCACCCAGGCTACGGTGCGCCAGCCCTATGTCGACGATCTGACCGCACGCTTTGCCGCCGATTGCGCGGTGCTGCGCCATGGCAGCGCCGAACTGGTCGAGCTTGCCGAGGCGAAGTTGCGCGGTGCGCCAACCGATCTGGCGCAGTATCGCGCCGTGCTGGACGGGCTGCTCGGGCAGGCTGGGGGCGACCGGATCGATGTGATCGTCAACGCCTGCACCCATTTTCCGCTGGTGGCAGAGGAACTTGCCGCCGCCGCCCCGCACCCCGTGCGCTTCGTCGATGGGGGGCCGGGCATCGCGCGGCGGATTGCGCATCTGACGGTGGGGCAGGATTGGCCGAGCCGCCCGGCGCCCGGCATCGCAGTGTTCACCGCTGCGCCCAACCCCGCCTTGGTGCCGGCACTGGCACGCTATGGTCTCGACCTGATCGAGACGCTGTGAAGCACGGGCGCAGGATCAGCGCAGCGGGATCGCCGGTGTTTCGGTCATCAGCTTGACGCGCCTGGCATAGCCTTTGGCCATCGCAAGATGCGCGTGGCGCGCACCCGAGTCGTTGGCCTTCTCTGCGCGGTCGCGCTCGGCCTGTTCGCGACGCGTGAAATAGTCGAGATCGCTCTGCGACATCGTAAATCTCCCAATTTTTCAAAGCGGGAGCGCTAGGGTCTCTCAGCCGCGGACATGCCCGGAGTCGCGATCCGCGGTGCCCGCACCATAGCAGATTTCGCCTGGCGCGTCCTGATCTGGGGCAAGCGGAGGCGCAACGACCGTCCGATCACCGTGATCGATATCATAGGCAATTTGCCCTAGTGGCGTCGCGACCCAAAACTCGCTAACGGGACAAAATGACCAGCGAGGCAACTCCGCGCGCGGTAGATTATTCGCGCGTGTTCAATCAGGCGATCGACCGGCTCCACGCCGAAGGCCGGTATCGCGTCTTCATCGACATTTTGCGCAACAAGGGCATGTTCCCCAATGCGCGCTGCTTCGCCGGGCATAATGGGCCGAAGCCGATCACCGTCTGGTGCTCGAACGATTACCTCGCCATGGGCCAACATCCCAAGGTGATCGCGGCGATGGAAGAGGCGCTGCACGATGTCGGTGCCGGGTCGGGCGGCACGCGCAATATCGGCGGCAACACGCATTATCACGTCCATCTTGAGGCCGAGCTGGCCGATCTGCACGGCAAGGAAGCGGCGCTGCTGTTCACCAGCGGCTATGTCTCGAACGAGGCGACGCTATCGACGCTGGCCAAGGTGCTGCCCGGCTGCATCATCTATTCCGACGAACTCAACCACGCATCGATGATCGCGGGCATTCGCAATTCCGGGTGCGAGAAGCGGGTGTGGCGGCACAATGACCTTGAGCATCTCGAGGAATTGCTGGCCGCCGACGATCCCTCGGTGCCCAAGCTGATCGCGTTTGAAAGCGTCTATTCGATGGACGGCGACGTCGCCCCGATCCATGCGATCTGCGACCTTGCCGACAAATATAATGCGCTGACCTATCTCGACGAAGTGCATGCCGTCGGCATGTATGGCGCGCGCGGCGGCGGCATTTCGGAGCGCGACGATGCCGCGTCGCGCCTGACCATCGTCGAAGGGACGCTGGGCAAGGCGTTCGGGGTGATGGGCGGCTATATTGCAGCCGATCGCACGATCATCGACGTGATCCGCAGCTATGCGCCGGGGTTCATCTTCACCACGTCGCTGTCGCCGGTGCTGGTCGCAGGCGCGCTGGCGTCGGTGCGCCACCTCAAGCAATCGAGCGAAGAGCGCGACGGGCAGCAGGCAGCAGCAGCGAAGCTCAAGTCGATGTTCGCCGATGCCGGGCTGCCGGTAATGAACACCACCACGCACATCGTGCCGCTGATGGTCGGCGATCCCGTCCGCGCCAAGAAGATCAGCGACATCCTGCTCGCCGAATATGGCGTCTATGTTCAGCCGATCAATTATCCGACCGTTCCGCGCGGGACCGAACGGCTGCGCTTCACCCCCGGTCCGGCACATGACGAAGCGATGATGGCGGAGCTTACTGCGGCTCTGGTGGAGATCTGGGAACGCCTTGCGCTCCGGGCCGCGGCATAAGGTTCATTTCTGTACCGTATTGATCCGCTATTATTTGGTAACTTGTCATCGATAGTAAGCGTGGTTAGGTAGTAGGCGCAGAGCCTTACGGGGCATGGTTCGAGGGATGTGAGCACACGGCCTTGGCTGATCCGGATGGTTCAGATCTGAAGAGGGGACATCATGACGGATCGTAACGACATCGAACAGCGGGTCACGGAACTGCGGACCTGGGTTGAGCCTGAAATTTCGGCGCTTGCCATTGACGAGACCGCCGGTTTCCCCGGCCGTGGCGCTGATGGCGGCCGCTTCGTCGACTGCACGCTTTCCTGATCGCGCAACTTTGAACAAAAGGCCTTCGGGCGGCGCATCTGTCGCCTGCCCGGAGGCCTTTTTGCTATCCGTCGATTGCGATGATGTCGGTGGGTGCACCGGCCAGCGCGATTTCGCTGATGGGGCGGTGTTCGCGATCGAGAAAGATGACGCTGCCGGACAATTCGGTGCGCTGTGCACGCGGCCCGAGCACCGATGTGCCGACAATCAACCCGTCGCGTCCCAGCGCAAGGCCCCGCGTCATGCGCGCGCTCACCCGGATCGGCGGACCATCACTGCGCAGCAACTCGCCATCGCGCGACCCGCAATGCCAGAGCACCCCAGCGGCGTCCTCGATAATATCATGACAGCCATAGCCGGCCAGCGGCGCGATCCGGCGCACGGCCCAATCGGGGTCGAGCCAGGCGAGCGCGCTCGGTCGCTGCGCATCGTCCGCCCCATTGTGCAGCATCAGCACCACGTCTCCGCGCACCCGCGCGATCGAATTGATGTGGTGATAATCGGCTCCTCCCGCGCCACGGCGCACGGGTGCCAGCGGTGCGCGGACATCGAACGGCGTGCCATCGAGCGCGAAGCGGCGGATCACCTGATTGGCGGTATCGACCAGGCAGATCAGATCATCGATGACGGCAAGCTGATGGCATTCATTGTCGAGGCCACGTGCGATGACGTGCGCACCGACAATATGCTCGTCCACCAAAGTCAGCGCCACGATGCGCCCGCGCGCAGTCGCGGTGCTGGGCACATCGCATGCCTCGAACAGGAACACCGTGTCGCCATGGCGGTGCAGGCCGAAGAAAAAGCCATGCGCCACCAGCTGCGCGCCGTGACGATGGGCCGCGAACAGCCCTTGTCGGCTCGCGACCAGACATTCGAACCCGCGCAGGTCGGTCGCGCGCAGCCGCACCCGGTCCGTCGCATAAGCCTGGTGCGCCAGCGCCGCGCGGATCGCGCGTTCGCGGCCGATTGGAGCGTCCATGCCGCCGGTGGTAGGGTGCGGCCCGGCGCAGTCAAGCGCCGCCGGGACCACTGACCGATGGACCGTACCGGCCTGTTCGGCCTGTTCAATTGCGATGGCGCGCCGCCGGACCGCGCTGCGGCCCGGTTACTCGGCCTGCCTGACGCAGCGCACGGCGCCGACCATGTTGCTGCGGTGTGCGATCTGGCCGATCCGGGCGCGGCGCAGGTGTTGGACGCGCGCGGCACGCTGACCCTGTTCCTGGGCAGGCTGGATGCACGGGAGGACGTTGCCCGCGCGCTTGGCCTGGCGTCCGACAGCAGCGACGTCGCGCTCGCCGCGGCCGCGCTCGACCGCTACGGAGCAGAGGCCCGCACCCGCCTGGACGGTGAATGGACGCTGGCCCGCTGGAACGGGGCGCAGCTGACGCTGGTGTCGTCGCTGTGCCAGCGCGATCCGCTATTCTATGCCGTGCGCGGTGCGCGGATCGCGATCGGCGCCGACCTGCGCCAGCTCAGCCGCATCGCATGGATCGGTGACGCATTCGACCCGGCCGGGCTGTTGATGGCGCTGGGTCGGGCAAGTTTGCGGGAGCCTGGGGATGGCCGCACCCCGGTCATCGGGATCACTGCCCTGACACCGGGCGGCTGCGTCACAGTCGACCAGAGCGGGGTGCACGCCGCCCCGCCCGCCGCGCTACCGGCTGCCAGCGACTGGTGCGGCGATCTTGACACGGCGATGGCGGAGGCCGAGGCGTTGCTGCTGCGCATTGTGCGCCAGCGGATGATCGGCGGCAGCTATGCGTGCATGCTCAGCGGTGGGCTCGATTCGTCGCTGGTGGCGTGGGCGGCGGCACAGGCGCTCGGCCCGGACGAAGCCTTGCATTTCCTCACATCCGCTGCAGCGACCGGATCGCGCCAGATTGACGAGCTGGCCGAAGCCGCGATCGTCGCCGCGCATCTCGGCGCGCCGCATCGCCCCGTGCGCGCCGCTGCGGCACCCGGCCCCTATCATCCGGACCCGACCCTGTTTCGCGACGCGAATGGCCCCAGCCTCGACGTGCGCCACTATCTCTATCATCGTTTCGCTCAGGAGACGCGCGCCGCTGGCGCATCGCAGTTGTTCGATGGCCAGTTCGGTGAGCTTACGCTGACCAACTCGCTGCCGCTCCATGCGCCCGCATCGCCCATCGGCATGCTGCGCGAGGCACTGCGGACGCGCTGGAAGCCTGAACGGACGCCCGATGCCGCCGATTCGTTTCACGTCGATCTCGCGCCGCATTGGCTGACCGCCCCGCCGGGGCCGCTGGCGGACGCACTCCGCAGTCCTCCGACGCTGCCCCGTCTTCCGTCCAAGGATGAACGATGGGGCGTCCGACCCGGCTTTGCCAAGGCCGCGCGGGCGCCGGCATCGCTCGACCTTGGCCGGGTACGCGTCGCCATGCCGTTCCGCGACCCGCGCTTGATCGCGCTGTTCGCCAGCTTCCCGGCAGCGCTGCTCTACCCGAAGACCGGCGCACGGACGCCGGGCCGCCACCTGCTCACGGGCAAGCTGCCCGACGCGATCCGGCTGCGCGGCAAGGGGCCGGGGTTTGCCCCGGACTATGCCGCCCGGCTGCAGAGCGACGCCGAAGACGCGCGCGGACGAATCGCGCTGTATCGCCGCGCGGGGGCGGACGAATGGATCGACCTCGACGCGCTTGACCATGGGCTCGCCTGTGCAGCGCGCGGCGCGACGGCGCACCATGGCGAAGCGGTGCGGGTTCAGCTGACCGCACTGGCGGGCGCGTTCATCGCCTGGTGGCGCGACATGTCATAAAGCGCGGATCAGCGCGAGCGCGGCGCGGGCGCGGTCGGCATGGGCCGCCCCGCCGCCGCCAGCCACTGCCGGAAAGCCGCTGACCGGCAAATCCGCTGCCAGCGCGAGCAGCGCGCGTGTTCGGACGGCACTGTTGGGGAGCGCCGCCATCCATGCCGGTCGGAACAAATGGCTGGTGAGCAGCGCGGCGCGAGTCAGCGGCGCGGTCGTGCCGGGACCGAGACCGAGCACGATCACCCCCGCC
Organism: Sphingomonas sp.; assembly: GCF_030145815.1. Classification (GTDB taxonomy): domain Bacteria; phylum Pseudomonadota; class Alphaproteobacteria; order Sphingomonadales; family Sphingomonadaceae; genus Sphingomonas. Next base: position 174,797 of record NZ_JAIXHL010000001.1, on the reverse strand, counting down.
AGCGGCAGCGCCTCGGGGCCGCTGCGGGCGGCGGGCCGCACCACCGCTTTGCCGCGCGTATCGCGGGCTGGTAGCGCCAGCCGCGTGCCGTCGATCCAATCCGCCACCATCGGATCGAGCCGGATCGTGGTGCGGCCGGGCAGGACCGTTGCGCCGCCCCCGGCCGGATCGACGGCCAGCGCCGACAGATCATCGCTCACCAGCGCCGCACCTGCTGCGATCAGGCCGGCGGTAAGGCTGGACTTGCCCGCGCCGGCATCGCCGACGATCAGCGCGGCGCGCCCGTCGATTGCCACGGCGCAACCATGCATCGGGATCAACCCGCGCCAGGCGAGCAGATGCGCGACGACCGTGCCGTAAAAGGCATGCGGCAGCCCCCCGGTCCAGCCCGCGCCGGGCAGGACGTCGATCCGCTTCCCGTCGTGCATGTCGAACGTCGCCTGCCGATACCAGGGGAAGCGCGTGCCATCGGCATAGACTGCCCCCGCCCGCACCGGCACCAGCGGAGTGCGCGGCGGCAACGCCGTGACCTGTCGCACATCGACCGTCGCGGCCCCATCGCGCGGGCCGACGGCGAATTGCTCAAGTGGAAATGCGCTCGTCCAGTTCAGTCCATAGGCATGGGCCGCATGGCGTGGCTCATGCGACATGGGCGAGTTGCTGGACCTCCATCTCCGCCAGCGTGCGGGTGACGGCAGCGGCGCAGGCGTCGGGGGCGACATCGAACTGCGTGCCGAGGCTTGCGGCAATCTCTGCGGCGGTGCGCGGCGTATCGAGTGCGTCCCAGATCGCCCGGGCAGTTTCGTTCAGCGACACGTAGCTGCCGCTGCCGATGTTCACCATGACGAAGCTGTCCTCGATCGCCGAGCCCACCCAGTCTTCGTTCCGCGTCCATTTTGCGTCGGTCATTCGATCTCTTTCCCCATCCCGATCCGTTCAAGCATCGCCCATTCTGCGGGTGTCAGCGTCGCCACGCCCGCCCGTCGCCGCCAGCTATAGAGCGGGATTGTCCCCGCGAGTAGAGTGGCATCGTGCAAAACCTCGACCGTGCGACCGAGCAGCGCGGGCACGCGCGGGCGGTGCCGGTGGGTGAGCAGGGCCGCCACCGCCGCGACGGGATCGATCCGCATCAGGCCGCCCTCCCCCTCACACCGCTGATCGAGCAGCAGGATCGCGGCGAGCGCGGCGCCGGAGCAACTCTGGCGCATGTCCACCGCGACGAACGGGCGCGCGCCTCCGTCATCGCGCGCAGAAAACCAGCCGCCGCCAAGGCCGCTCGCCAGCGCCCCGGTGTCGCGCGAAAAGGCAATCGTATCGTCGCCGATCACTGCCGCCCCCGCCGCCGCCAGCTGTGCAAGGATCGTGGATTTGCCGCTGCCCGATGCGCCGGCAATGGCAATCGCGCCACCGCCGGACAGCCGGACCGCGCCGGCATGCAGCACGAACCGGCCCCGCAGCCACAGCCAGGCGGGCAGCGCGGTGGCGACCAGCATGCCGGTGATCATATCGGGCCGCGCATCCGGATCGGGCGCAACGTGGATCGACTGCGCCGCGATGCGGTAGCTGGCGACACCGGGGCAAACGAAGCACAGGCCCGCATCGGTCCGTGCATAGACGGGGGCTTCGCCGGTCGATTGGGGTGGATCGCGCAGGATCGACAGGTCAGCCGGGCCGTCGCGATCGTCGGGGACAGCGCCGGGAACCGCGAGCTGCGCGTCCAGCCGCAGCCCGTAGCCGATCAGCCGCTGCACCGACCGGTCAGCCGGGCCAGATGTCGAACGCGACGCAGATGCGCCGCTGGGCCGCCCCGTGCGGGAAGGTGCGGTGGTAGCAATGCGATGGGAACAGCATCACCGTGCCCGCCTTCGGGCGTACAACCGTGCTACCGAACGCTCGCGCTGCGTCATCCCCAACCATATCCTCGGGAATACCGAAGGCGATGCAGCCGGCGGCGTCGGTGCCCGTCGCGATCCCGTCGGGGATCTGGACGTAATAGACGCCGCTCAGCCACCCGAACTGGTGGACATGCCAGGTCTCAAACCCAGTGCTTTCGGTGATGACGCACCAGCTGTGCAGCACCCCCGTTCCGGGCCGTGCGCGCAGCCACGGGTGCCCGTCCGCCGCCAGCCCCGCGAGATGCGCGTCGATCGTCCCGGCCAGCGCATCGAGCAGCTGACGAACGCGTGGCGCCGCCCCGGTCGCGGGCGCATCGATCCGCCAGGTTTGCTCCGACGCCGTGCCATAGCTCTCGTAGCGCAGCCCCGGATGGGTCAGCAATTCAGCGGCAAGCGCGGCATTGAACGCATCGAGCGTGTCGAACCCGGCGGGCGTGGCGAGCGTGCCGCGATGGGCGAACCGGTCCCACCCATCCTGCGCGCGCGCGGCATCGATCTGGCCGAGCTGCGCCAGCGCCAGCGTCTGGGCCGCGAACAGGCGCGAATGGCCCACGCCCTGCGCGTCGAGTTGCGCCATGTCGTCGAGCACGCGTTGCGGCGCGCCCGCGTCGAAATGCAGGCTGGCGAGGCGTTTGCACGCATCCTTGTTGTGCGGATCGTGGATCAGCGCCTGTCTCAGGCTGTGTTCGGCGGCGTCGATCGCGCCCATCCGTCGCTGAGCCTTGCCCCGGGCGGCCAGCGCGGCGGCGCGCTGAAAGTCTTCGTCGGCGACCTCGAACGCCACCGTGGCGAGGTCAGCCGCGCGCGCGGTGTCCGTCGGCTGTTCAAGCGCCATATGCGCATGCACCAGCACCAGTACTTCGGCAAAGCCCAGGGTGTACGGATCGACCCCGGCATAGAGCGCAATCGCCTCAGCAAAGCGGTCATTGCGGTTGAACAGCACGGCCAGCCGGTCGCGCAGCAGCGTCGATGCGGGATTGCGCGCATAGGCAGCTTGCACCAGCGCACATTCGTCGGCCGCGGTGATCCGCTTGCCCACTTCATGGTCGATCGTCATGTGATCGGTCATGCGCCCCCCGCCGCACCCATTGGACTGCGCCATGGGCGGTGCTAGTGCATGCCCCGGAAGCCCCGGCGTCACAAGCCGAAATATAGTGGCAGAAATACAGTGGATGGAGGCGGTTACGTGTCGCGCACCGGGATGATCGCGCGCAAATTGGCGGTGGCGGGGCGGCAACCGCCCTTTGTACTGCTGTGGCTGGCGCCCGCATGGCTGCTGATCGGCCTGTCATCCGCGCTGATCACGCTGCTGCCGTTCCGGCGCATTGCGCCGTGGCTGGGCGTCAATCTCGGTGCGACGGCACATCGCCCCGCCGCTTCGCCTGAGCAATCTGCGCGGGCGCGGTTGATCGGCAGGACGGTGTCGATCGCGGCATCCTATGCGCCGTTTCGGTCCAACTGCCTGCCCCAGGCGATGGCGGCGAAGGCGCTGTGCGTCCTGTGGCGCGTTCCGTGCGCGGTCATTCTCGGAATCGAGCGCGAACGGCCTGCGGGCGAGTTGCGCGCACACGCCTGGACTAGCTGCGGCGATGTCGTGCCGACAGGTGGTGCGCATTGCTTTGCGACACATGTGCCGCTGTCCTGCTTCGTTCCCGCGCGCGTGGCGGCGGCGCTTCAGCGCTGAGCCGGAGGGCGGTGCATATCGACAAAGGCGGCATAGGGATCTGGCGCCGTTTCGACAAAGCCCAGACGTGCATAGATCTGCCGCGCCGGATTATCGTGGAACACCTGTAGCGTCGCGGTCAGCCCGTGCGAGTCGGCTACGGCGAGCCACGCACCCAGCAACGCACGCGCCGCACCGATACCGCGATGTTCGGGGAGCACCGCGATGTCCACAAGATGGGTGTCGGCGCTGTTCCACGCCATCCGGGCATGCCCGATCGGCGCGCCGCCACGCAGCACGATCCAGTGCAGCGCGTCGGGAAAGCCGTTGTCATGCCCGGCACGCTGCAACTCCGCCTGCTGGACCAGCATGGGTTCGGGCAGCAGGCCGTTCATCGTCGAGCAGGCGACCGCACAATCCAGCAGGAACGGCCCGTCATCACGCCCACGCGCGCGCCCTTCAAACCCTTCGGCGCGCTCGGCAAAGGCGCGATCGAATGCGTGTGCCAATTGAGCGTGGGACGGGTTCAATGATCATCCTCCACAGAGCACAACGTGCCGGTTGATTGCGGCGAATTTCCTTATAGGGTGCGCGGCATGACGACCGAACTGATCCCCCGCCCGATGGTAATCGAGGAATTCCAGCCGCATGTCGGCAAGCTGTTCCGGCTGGACTGCGAACCGCGCAATGTCGACATCACCCTCGTCTCGGCGACGCCGTTGGTCAATCACCGTCCGTCGATGCGACCACCCTTCATCTTGATGTTCCATTCGGACCCGATGATCCAGCTCGGCACCGGCATCTATGCAATGCGCAGCGGCGGATTCGGTCCCGACCTCGTCTATATCGAACAGACGATGCCGCCGCCCGACGCGGTCGCCGGTCATTACTATCAGGCGGTCTTTAACTGAGGCCCGCCGGGATGATGCCCGGCGGGACGCGCATCAGTTACGCGACGGGAAAATCCCGAAGAGCGCGATAATCGGAGCCAGCGTCAAATAGGGCTGGATCGTCGAAAAGGGCTGGCTGCCGCCGGCGATTGCGGTGTTCCCGGCGATATTGACCCCGGCCAGCGGCACCTTGGTTGCAGGGTTGCCCTGCGCCGCAGGCAGGTAGATTTTCGGCAGCATGTCCGGCGAAGGAGCGGTATCGACCGGGCGGGCCAAATAGGCACCGGCCTGCGGCGATTGTTCGGTCGCCTTGACGTCGACCGCGTTCAGCGTGCCGGTGACACCGGATAGCGAGTGGACGTGCTGCGGCATCTGAGTGCTCAGCAGCGTCGTCGTCTCCGTCCCCGACATTTCACCGATAAAGTAATTGCTCAGCCCGGGGCCCTGGCCCTGTCCAACCGCCGCACGACCGCGGAGGTCGGGGAGCGCGAAGGTGGTCTGGCCGTTGCCACCATAGGTCGTGCCGATCAGCGCGAAAAGAGCGGTATTCTGTGAAATCGCTACCGTCTGTCCTGCACAATACGCCCAGTTCCGCGGCGCGAAATTGTACGGAACGGTCATGATTTCGCCAATGAACGGCTGCGTCATAATTACCCCCAAAAAACCAGCGGACCATCCCGGTCCATCCGCGCCGCACGCTTTGAGGCGCGCCGACGCTGTGCCTGTCAGTTACGCGACGGATAGATACCCTGGAGCGCGATGCACGGGTTGAGCACCAGATAAGGCTGCATCGTCGAGAAGGGCTGGCTACCGCCGGCAATCGCGGTATTTCCGGCGACGTTGACACCAGCCAGTGGCACCTTCGTCGCGGGGTCCCCCTGCGCGGCGGGCAGATAGATTTCGGGGATCGAGTCCGGCATCGGCGCGCTATCGACGCCGCGCGCCAGATAGGCGCCGGCCTGCGGCGACTGCTCGGTCGCCTTGACGTCGACCGCGTTCAGCGTGCCGGTGACACCGGACAGTGAGTGGACATGCTGCGGCATCTGAGTGCTCAGCAGGGTCGTGTTCTCGGTGCCCGCCATTTCGCCGAGGGTGCGGTTCGACAGTCCACCACCCTGCCCCTGCCCGATCGCCACGCGACCGCGCAGGTCGGGGAGCGCGAACGTGGTCTGGCCATTGCCGCCATAGGTCGTGCCAAGCAGCGAAAACAGCGCGGTATTCTGTGCGATCGACAGAATCTGGCCCGAGCAGGTCGCGTAGTTGCGCGGTGCCCAGTTGAACCCGACGGTCAGAAGCTGGCCAATGAACGGCGTCGCCATATGTATCCCCCCAAGGATTAGGCCGATCCCCGTGATCCGGCCCGTGTTCAATAACTTACATATCAGTCTTAACGGTAACAGCCTGCAGCTACACGCAAGCAATTGCAGTGCGAAACCTTAGCGGCGAACCCAATCAAGTCAACACGATCGAAACCATTCAGGTCGTTGCCGATTCCGCATGCCGCAGCGCCTCTATGCGGGCATAGGAATCGCGCAGATGTGTTTCTACCGCGGCCGCGATTTCCGGCGTCACCGCCGCCCGCTTGCGCGCGGTGTCGTCGCTATATGCCTGATCGGGCGCCTTTGAATGGCGCGTGGTCGCAGCCAGCATCGCTGCCGCCTCATCCGCATCCGGCGCGAAGCCGAAATGTGTCGGAATCGCCAGTTCCATCGCCGCTCGCAGGTTCGCATAATTGACCAGCATCCCGCGACCGCTCGGGAAATGCTGGACCGCCGCGTCGAGATAACGCGCCAGCACCGCTGCACCTCGGTCTTCCATCGACACAATCGCATCATCGGCGACCACCTCGGTTGCGGAGAGCATTCCGGTCACGAAATGCATGCCGGGCATCCCGACATGGGACACAACCACTTCCTCGGGCTGTCGATAGAGAAAGATCCAGGGCGTTTCTGGAAACGCTGCACGGAACAGCGGCAGCGCGAAGATATGCCATGCATCGAGCTTGAGGAAATAGCGCCGCGCCGCGCCCGAACGATTGCGGCCAAGCGCCGCCACGATCGCCCGCAGCGCCGCAACCTGATGATCGAACGACGCACCGGAGGACAGTGCCCATTGCAGCATCTCATCGATCGGAGCAGCCTCGGATGCGACGATATGATGGGGGACCGCCGCGAGCATTTGCGCCACCAGGGTCGAGCCGCAGCGGGACATGTGGAAGACAAAGCCGTCGGGTTCCAGCGTATCTTCCTGCGCCGCCCCCGCGATCAACGCGGCGAGATCGGTGCGCGTGCGATACAAACGGCTGAGCGGTCGCGTCCCCATCCGCCGGACCGAATCTTCGTACAAAGGCTCCCGCAGGGTCCGGTCGCCGAACCAGGCCCAATCGAACGCCGGCCCATCGTGCCCCGGAACCGCACGCACCGGTAACCAGCCGATTGACGGCCAGTGATCGAGCGTGACCGGAGCGCCCATGTATCGGGATATTCCGAGCGGGTCGGGTGCCGGCGGGTCGAACGATAACGTGTCGGCGTTCAGGCCCAGTTCCGCCGCGATCGCGCGCGCCTCTGCCCCGAACGCCGCCGGGTCCACAAATACACCGAGTCGCGCCTGAAGTTCGGGGCTGGCGAGCACGGCATCGCGGAAACGCTGCGCATTCTCCTCAATCGTCGAATCACCGGTCACCCTGCACCCCCGCAATCATCGCCGCCGATGGCGTTTCCAAATTGCTGCGATCTATCGTTGTTTCCCGTCGCGCAAGTGGTTACGCTGCATTAGTCACGTCTGATCGTGAGGGGGATGTCAAATATGAAGACCATCGAATCGGGCCAGGTGAGCCGCCGATCCTTTCTTGGCCGCGCCGGCGCCGTGTCGGCAGCAGGTGTCGTTGCTGCGGGTGCGATCAACCCCGCAGCCGCCTTCGCGGGCAGCCGCATGCGGACCTACAAGGGAAAATACGCGATCGATTCGCACCGCGTGATCGATGGCTTCATGGCGGCCCCGAGGGGCAAGACCGGCCTTGATGTCGTCGTCGTGGTGTCGGAGACCGGCAAGCTGGATGCGGCGGCCGAAGCAACCGCGCGGCGCTATGCAGCGTCGGGCTGGATCGCAATCGCACCCGATCTTGCCGCCACCTATGGCAAGGCCGGCGATAAGCAGGCGATGGTTGCGGCGCTGACGCGCGACCTGCCCCGGCTCAAGCGCCTGTCGCACAGCAGCGGCAAGGTTGCCGTGGTCGCGGCCTGATTCTTCCGATGCCCGCGCGGTGCGCGGGTGTCGGCTTATCTGTGAGGCGTTGGACGCGTGATCGCTAAACTGAGTCATCGGGCCGCAGGGGTCTTCGCGGCTGCAACCGCATTCTTCTGGTCCGGTATCGCCACCGCGCAGGAGCTGGCCGATCCGCAGGGGTCGGGCGCGATCGTCGGCGCGGTGCGCTGGCTGCAGGGGACGTTGCTGGGCACCGTCGCGACAGTCGTTGCGGTGATCGCGGTCGCAGCGGTTGGGCTGCTGATGCTCACCGGTCGGATCAATTGGCGCTATGGCGCGACGGTCATCCTGGGCTGCTTCATCCTGTTTGGCGCCGCCAGCATCGTGGCCGGCATCCAGGCGACGGCCGGCGCGGGCTAAGCGCGTATGAATGGTCTTGACCGCGACACCGTGTTCGTCGCGCTGACGCGACCGCAGATGTTTGCGGGCGTGACCTATACATGGTTCATCGCCAATGCCGTGCTGGCGACCGAGCTGTTCCTGATCTTTCGATCGGTGTGGGTGCTGGTCGCCGCCGTGGTGATCCACGCCGCAGGCATGTTGGCGTGCCTGCGCGAGCCGCGCTTCTTCGACCTGTGGATCACCCGGGCGAGCCGCTGCCCGCGCGTCCCCAATTACCGGATCTGGCGGTGCAACTCCTACCGGCCCTGACCCGCGACCGGCGGGTGATCGATCGCGAGGCGAGCGCGGGGCGGCACCTCCCCTACGCGCGCCATGTCGACGATGTCACCATCGCGACGCGCGACGGCCTGTTGATGCAGGTGATCCAGATCGGCGGGCTGTTGTTCGAAACCGCCGACAGCGAAGAGATCAACTATCGCAAGCGGCTGCGCGACGCGACGTTGCAGGCGATCGGGTCGTCACGCTTTGCGGTCTATCACCACATTGTACGTCAGCGAGTCGAGCCGGGGCTGGCGGGGGAGTTTCCCGACGATTTTTCGGAGCGGCTGGACGCGGCGTGGCGCGGACGGCTGGCGCGCAAGCAGCTTTATACCAACGACCTGTTCCTGACCCTGGTCCGCCGCCCGTTGCAGGGGCGGATCGGCCTGCTCGACCGGCTGCGCGGCGGGCTGAGCGGGATCGAGGCGGAGGCGGCGCAGGCGCAGGATCTGCGCGAGCTGAACGAGGCGCGTGAGGCGCTGTTCGCCGCGCTCTCGGCCTATGGGCCGCGCCTGTTGTCCGTCTATGAAACCCCGCAGGGGCCGGCGTCGGAGCCGCTGGAATTCCTCTCGACGCTGTACAATGGCGAACTGCGCCCGGTGCTGCTGCCGATGCAGGATCTGGGCGAATATCTGCCCTATCGCCGCGTAAGTTTCGGCCAGAATGCGATCGAGCTGTCGCCCGCCGCCGGAAGCGGGACCGATTTCGTCGGCATGGTGTCGATCAAGGATTATCCCGGCCAGACCGCGCCAGGCATGCTCGACGATCTGCTGCGCCTGCCGCTGGAGCTGACCATCACGCACAGCTTCGGCTTCGTCGATCGTCAGGCGGCGCTGTCGAAGATGAACCTCGCGCTGCGCCGGATGCGATCGGCAGAAGACGAGGCGGTCAGCCTGCGCGCCGAACTGGGCGAGGCCAAGGACGAGGTTGCGGCGGGCCGCGCCGGATTTGGCGAGCATCACATGACCGTCGCGGTGCGCGGCGCATCGCCCGAAGCCGTCGACCAAGGCGTCGCGGAGGTGCAGGCCGCTTTGTCCGATCTCGGCATCATCGCGGTGCGTGAGGAGATTGCGCTCGAGCCGGCCTTCTGGGCGCAATTCCCCGGTAATTTCAAATACATAGCCCGCAGGGGCCTGATCTCGACCGGCAATTTCGCGGGTCTGGCGAGCGGGCACAATTTCCCGGTGGGCAGCGCTACCGGCAATCACTGGGGCGACGCGGTGACGCTGCTCGAGACGACCGCTGCCGGACCCTATTATTTCAACTTCCACCATGGCGATCTCGGCAATTTCACCGTGATCGGCCCGTCGGGGTCGGGCAAGACGGTCGTGCTCAACTTCCTGCTCGCCCAGGCGCGCAAGTTCCGGCCGCGCATCGTGTTCTTCGACAAGGATCGCGGCGCGGAATTGTTCATCCGCGCGATCGGTGGGCAGTATGACGTGCTGCGCCCCGGCGTCCCGTCCGGCCTCAACCCGCTCCAGCTCGACGACACCGCCGAGCATCGCCAGTTCCTCGCCGACTGGCTCGCGCAACTGGCGGGCGGGGTCGATATCGACGAGGCGGCGCGGCTGAAGGATGCGCTCGACGCCAATTTCGACCAGCCGCGCGAAAATCGCCGCCTGCGCCATCTGGTCGAGCTGTTGCGCGGCGGCGAACGGCCGCACGGCGCGGACCTGTGGTCGCGGTTGCGCCCCTGGTGGGGCGATGGCGAACGCGCCTGGCTGTTCGACAATGACAGCGACACGACCGACCTGACCGCCGAGGCGGTCGGGTTCGACATGACCCAGATCCTGGACGATCCCGCCGTCCGCACCCCGGCGATGATGTACCTGTTCCAGCGGGTCGAGGAGCGGCTGGACGGATCGGCGGCGATCATCGTGGTGGATGAGGGGTGGAAGGCGCTCGACGACGATGTCTTCGTGCGCCGCATCAAGGATTGGGAAAAGACGATCCGCAAGCGTAACGGGATCGTCGGCTTCGCCACCCAAAGCGCGCAGGACGCGCTGGAAAGCCGCATCGCCAGCGCGATCATCGAACAGGCCGCGACCCAGATTTTCATGGCGAACCCCAAGGCGCGCGCGGCAGACTATGTCGACGGCTTCGGCCTGACCCCGCACGAGTTCGAACTGATCCGCGCGCTGCCCGACAATGCCCGCTGCTTCCTGATCAAGCATGGCGCCGAAAGCGTCGTCGCGCGGCTCGATTTGTCGGGCGAGCAGGAGATCCTGACCGTGCTGTCCGGACGCGAGCGCACCGTGCGCCTGCTCGACGCGATCCGCGCCGAACATGGCGACGATCCCGCCGACTGGCTGCCGCGCCTGATGGAGGTCGCATGACCTGTCCCGGCATCGTCGAGGGTGACGCCTTTGTCGTGAGCCTGCTCGGCGCGGCCGACTGTCATGCGCGCGCGGTCGCGACGCTCGGCTATCAGGCGCTGGCGACACCGGGGTCGAGCGCGTCGCTGCTGCTGACCGGCATGCTGACGCTGTTCGTCGCGGTCTGGGGCTATCGCATGCTGCTGGGCGAGACGCCGGGCGTGCGCGACGGCGTGGTGGCGCTGGCCAAGGTCGGCATCGTGCTCGCGCTGGCGACGAGCTGGGCAACCTATCGCCCGCTGGCACATGATCTGGTGTTCGGCGCGCCGGGCGAGCTGGTCGCCGAAGTCGGCGGTGCGGCGGGGCTGCCCGGCACGCTGGGCGATCGCGCGGTGCGGCTGGGCTATGTCGACCGCGCGCTGGTGCGGCTCGGCGAAGCGGGTGTCGGCAAGCGCGAGGGCGATCAGCAGGTGATGCGTCAGCGCAACATCAACGGTCGCAACGAATTGGTGGTCGAAAACGCACAGGACCCGGTCGGCGCGATCGAGCCGATCGCGCTCGGTGCAGCGCGCGTGCTGTTCCTGATTGCGACGCTGGGCGGGTTGATCATCCTGCGCTTTGCCGGAGCCATCCTGCTTGCGCTGGGGCCGATCTTCGTCGCGTTCCTGTTGTTCGACGCCACCCGCGGATGGTTCGCCGGGTGGCTGCGCGGGCTGATGGGCACGATGATCGCGAGCTTTGGCGTCGCGATCCTGCTCGGCATAGAACTGGCGCTGCTTGAGCCGTGGGTCGCGAGCCTCGTCGCGCGGCGGGCCGGTGAGCAGACCATATCGGGCGCGCCGGTCGAACTGCTGGCGGTCACCGCAATCTTTGCGCTGGCGACATTCGGCACGATCTTTCTGGCGTTCAAAGTTGCGACCGGGCTGCAACTGCCACCGAGCTGGCGCGCTGCGCCGGAGCGGATCAACCGCGAGATGGAGCGGCTGTTTCAGGGGCGCGGCGCGGGCGCGGCACCCGCCGCTGAGCCGGTTGCCGAGCGGACGCGGGCGGCGGCGGTCGCGGACGCAGTGATCGCGACCCAGCGGCGCGAATCCGGCGGGGCAGCACCCGTGACGGCGGCTGCGGTTCAGGCGGTTGCTGCCCCCGTACGGACCAATCCGGGCGAGCGGCTCGTCCCCGGACAGGCACCGAGCGCACCACCGCGCCTGGGGCAACGGGCCGCGCGCCGATCGCGCAATCGTGTTACAGCCAGCGCCGGGCGCCGGGATCAGACGACATGAAACAGACCACACGTGCGGCGCTCGACGCCTATTATCGGGAGGGCGGCAGCTGGGCCGCGGATCGCGAAGCTCGGCTCGACCGGTCGCAGCGAACGGCGTGGATCATCGCTGCCATCGCGGTTGTCGTCGCCTTGGTCATGGCAATCGCCCTAGTCGTCATGCTGCCGCTCAAGACGGTCGAGACCCGCACCCTGCTGGTCGATCGCCAGACCGGCTATGTCCAGCAGCTCAACCCGGTCAACCCGGACAAGATCGCGCCCGACACCGCGCTGACCCAGTCGTTCCTGGTGCAATATGTGATCGCGCGCGAAAGCTTCGACATCGACGCGCTTCAGCATAATTACCGCCGCGCGGTGCTGTGGTCGGAAGGCCGCGCACGCAGCCGCTATATCGCATCGGTGCAGGCATCGAACCCCGACAGCCCGCTCGCCAGCCTGCCGCGTAGCAGTTTGATCGAGACGCGGGTCAAGAGCGTGTCGCCGCTCGGCAGTGGATCGGCGCTGGTGCGGTTCGAGACGCAGCGCCGCGATGCCAGCGGACAGACCGCCCCGGCGCAGCATTGGGTCGCGGTGATCCGCTACCGCTACGCCGGTGAGCCGATGAAGCTGGAAGACCGCTTCATCAACCCGCTCGGCTTCACCGTGTCGCACTATGCGCGCAATCCCGAGACCCCCCCTGCGCCAACTCCCGCTTCTGTGCAGGCCGCGCAGGCCGGTGCGCCATCGCCGCTCGCGGCCAGCCCGAGCCCCGCACCGACCGCACAGGTGGCGCGATGAAGTGGGTCGCCGCGCTGCTGCTGCTCGCCGCGCCGACTGCGCTGGCGCAGGTGCGCCCGCAACCCGGCCCCGGCGATCCGCGCGTCCAGACGGTGATGTTCGCCCCCGATCAGGTGGTCCAGCTGCAGGCGGCACCCGGATATCAGATCACGGTCGCGCTCAATCCAGACGAGCGGATCGAAAGCATCGCGCTGGGCGACAGCGCGGCGTGGCAGGCGACGGCGAACAAGCGCGGCGACTATCTGTTCGTAAAGCCGATCAATGCCGGGGTGACGACCAACATGATCGTCATCACCGATGTGCGGATGTATGCATTCGAGCTGGTCCCGGCTTACGGACCGATGGAGGGCCTGCCGTTCGCGGTGCGCTTTACCTATCCCGCCAGCGCGCCAGTCGCAGCCATGTCGAGCGCAGCAGCACCGGCAGTCGACGCAGCGCCCGGACGCTATCGCCTGAGCGGGGACAAGCTGCTGCGCCCCAGCGCGATGGCTGATGACGGGGTGCAGACCGAGATAGAATGGCCGGCCAGCGCGGCGCTTCCGGCGATTTATGCGGTCGGAGACGATGGCAAGGAGGTGCTGGCGACCGGCCATGTCCGCGACGGGCGCGTCGTGGTCGATCGCATCGCGCGCAAATTCGTGTTCCGCCAGGATCGCCGCGTCGCGACCGCGCTACGCATCACCGCCGATCAGGACAAGAAGCGGTGAGCGCGCCGACGATCGGCGATCCGCGACGTGCTCCGGCGATGCGCGAGCCGGGCGATGTGCGTCCGCTGGTCGCGACGGCTTCGCGTGGGCCGTCGCTGCTGATCATTGGCGGCGGCCTCGCGCTCGCCGCGATCCTGCTGTTCGTCGCACTCGAATCGCGTCGCGCCGCACTGCAGGCACCGGCAGTGACGCGCACTGCCGACCCTACGGTCGCCCTGCGCGAGCCGCCGCCGCTCTACATTCCGCCTGCGCCGGCAGCGGAAGCAACGGCGCCGGCTGCAGCACCGGTCGCCGCGCCGACGGTGGTGCCGTTCGTGCTGCCGCAACCGCCGACACGTCAGCCGCGGCCCGAGTTCATCCCCCAGCCGGTCCCGCCGACCTTCATCCAGCAGCCGCAGCCGCAACCCCCGCCGCCCCTGCCCGAGCCGCGCGCGGCGGCGCCGGGCGCGCTGGTCTATGATCGCTCCGGCCCACAGGGCGAAGGCAGTGCTGTCGCGACCGCAGATGGCGCACCCGCCGCGCAGGCACCGGGCGCGCGCGCGGTCGCGGGCACTTTGGTCAACCGGTCGACCACGGTGGCACAGGGGACCCTGATCCCGGCAGTGCTGGAAACCGGGTTCGATTCGACCAAGGCCGGCTTTGCCCGCGCGATCGTCGCGAGTGACGTGCGCAGTTTTGACGGCACCCGCATCCTCATTCCGCGCGGCAGTCGCCTGATCGGCGATCATGCCGGCGGCGCGGAGCCGGGCCAGAAGCGCGCGATCATCAACTGGAGCCGGCTGATTCGGCCCGATGGGGTAACGATCGCGATCGGATCGCCGGCGACCGACGCCACCGGACGCAACGGCGTGCGGGCCAAGGTCAATTCGCACCTGCTCCAGCGGATCTTCCCGGCGCTGCTCCAATCGACGCTCGACATCGGCGTCAACCTTGCCACGCGACCGGCCAATGGCTCGGTGCTGCTGGCGCTGCCCGGTTCGGGCACGAGCGCGCTCACCGGGCAGAACGGCCCCGCGCCGACGCTGAGCGTCCGGCCGGGCACGTCGATCGCGGTGTTCGTCACCCGCGATCTCGATTTCACCGGGGTCGGGAACCCGCAATGACCGCTGAGCCGCCGGCGGCGGGCGTCTATCTGCGCGCCTATCTGGCGCCGCTCGGCCCGTTTCTTGATCGGGCGGATGTAACCGACATCTATGTCAACCGGCCGGGCGAAATCTGGGTCGAGACGCTGGGCGGGGCGAGCGAGCGGCATGACGCGCCGGACCTCACCGAAACTGCGCTGGAACGGCTGGCGCGACAGGTTGCGGCGTTGACGCATCAGGGGATCAGCCGCGCGCACCCGCTGCTGTCCGCCGCACTACCCGACGGTGCGCGCGTGCAGGTGATCGCGGAACCCGCGACGCGTGGCGGGATGGCGATCGCGATCCGTAAGCATGTCTCCGCCGATCTCGGGCTCGACGATTATCAGGCGGCGGGGGCGTTCGACGGGACGCGACGGGGCAGCGCGCTGCATGGCGATGAAGGGCTGGCGCAGCTTTCTGCGTTGCTGGAAGCGAGCGACCTGGCCGGAATGCTGCGACAGGCGGTGCGGTCGCGCCGCAACATCCTCGTCTCCGGTGGCACCTCGACCGGCAAGACCACATTCCTCAACGCGTTACTGCGTGAGATTGCGCCCGAAGAGCGGTTGATCGTGATCGAGGATACCCCCGAGCTGCACCTGCGCCACGCGAACGCGATCGGCCTGCTGGCGACACGCGGGGATCAGGGTGAGGCGCGGGTGACCGCCGACGATCTGCTCGGCGCGTCGCTGCGCATGCGGCCCGACCGCATCATCCTGGGCGAGCTGCGCGGCGAGGAGGCCTATGCCTTTCTGCGCGCGATCAACACCGGCCATCCCGGGTCACTGAGCTCGGTCCATGCCAACAGCGCGGAGGCGGCGGTCGAACAGATCGCGCTGTTGATCCTGCAACGCGGCACCCGGCTCAGCCGCGAAGACGTGACGCATTATGTGCGCTCGACCATCGACGTGTTCGTCCAGCTGGAGCGCGTAGGCGGGCGCCGCCGCGTCGCCGAAGTCCTATTGCCCGGCGCTGGCCGCTAACATCTCGCTCAACCAGTCATCGACGACCGCGTCGATCACCAGATGCACGCGGTCACTGGTGCCACGGTTGACGACCGAATGCGTGTCCATCAGCCGCAGATACCAGGCCTCGCCCGGTGCCATCGTCACCGGCGTGCCGTTAAGCAGAAACTCGACATCCGGGTTGGTCGTGATCGGAATGTGCAGCCGCGCCGCGCCATGTTCGGCGGCGAGATCATGGTCGTAATGCGGCTTGATCACCGACCCCGGGGTCAGCCGCATCAATCGCACCACGGTGAGCGGGCAGCGAAATGCCGCCAGCACCTCGCGGAAATAGGGGGTGTGCGCCAGCAGCGGGCCGTCGACGAACTCGGTCGCGCTCGGGTCGGAATAGATCATCATCACCGGATGCGTCGCGCCCGCAGTGTGACGCAGCGGCAGGACCGACCAATTGCCCTCGTAATTCTGTTTCACAAGATGATCGATCCAGTCGCGATCTACCGCGTCGAGATCGGCGCACAGCCGGTCGGGATCGAAGGCAAAGGGCAGCTTGATCCGGTCGGGCAGGGGCGAGTCCTGACGAGGCGCAGTGCGGATGACCTGATCGAGCATGGCGCAAGCCTAGCGCGCGTCGGTGCCGGCGCAAGCATGAACAGGGCGGTTTGACGCGCGTCTCACGCTGGGCCAAGCAGGCTGCGATGGGCGCGGGCGGCATAGCATCGGATCGGTGGCGGCGGCGCGCGGCGCGGCTGCTCGCGCTGATCCGCGACGGACGTGCGCGCTCCGAGCTGTTCACCCGGCTGCGGTTCGGGGCGCAGGTGCATCAGGACATCAGCCTGAGCTTTCATGACCGCTATCCGCGCCTGTTCGCGGCCGCCCGCGCGCTGCTCGCCGACCGCCCCGCGCCGCGCATCCTGTCCTATGGCTGCGCAGCCGGCGAGGAGGTGACCTCGTTGCGCAGCTATTTCCCCGACGCGATGCTGGTCGGGGCGGAGATCAACCCGGTACTGCTGCGCGCATGTCGTCGCCTGCCGGCCGACGTGAACCGCATCTTCATCGCCTCACGCCACGATCTGATCGCCGCGCACGGCCCCTATGATGCGATCTTTGCGATGGCAGTATTTACGCGCCGCCCCGAAGAGGTGCGGGAGCGCGATCTGCGCGATATCTCGAGCCACTACCCCTTTGCGCTGTTCGCGCGCGACCTGCGGCAGCTCGCGTTGACGCTTGCACCGGGTGGACTGCTGCTCGTCGAGCATGCGCAATATCGGGTCGAGGACGCGCTGGCAGGCCTTCCGTTCAGCGCCGTCAGGGGCCCCGGCGAATGGCTGGCCAAGGGGCCGCGCTTCGCCCCGGACGGTATACGGATCGAACCGCAGCCCGTCATCGCCCGCATCTTCCGCCGGACCGATTAGCGCGCGACTGCGACCGCCGGGGCGGTGATTCCTGCCGCCGCCAGCTCGCGCTCGGCCTGGGTAAAGCCATAGGCCGGGACGATCTCATCGGTGCGATCCGCGGCTTCGGTCCAGCGTGCGGCGAGTTGCTCGCCCGCATCCACGCCACCGCCGATCTGGATGCCGTCGGTCAGGGTGACGTTGGCCGTCGCGAAATGGCCCGCACCAGCGCACAGGATCGCGCGGGTCGGCGCGTCCTCGCCGACCAGCGGCAGCAGCCCCGGGCTGACCAAGGCCGGGTCGAGCGCGGCGAGGCTGGCTTCCGACAGCACCCCCTCGGTCATCCCCGTGGCCGCGGTGGGGGCGAGGCAGTTGACCCGGATGCCGTATTTCTCGCCCTCGATCGCCAGCGTCTGCATCAGGCCGACCAGCGCCATCTTTGCCGCGCCATAATTGGCCTGGCCGAAATTGCCGTAAAGGCCGGAGGAGGAAGTGGTCATGACGATGCGGCCATAGCCCTGCCCGCGCATGATCTCCCACACCGCCTTGCTGGCGATTGCCGCGCCCATCAGGTGCACGTCCACCACCAGCCGGAACTCGTCCATCGTCATCTTGGCGAAGCTCTTGTCGCGCAGGATGCCGGCATTGTTGACCAGAATGTCGACCCGCCCCCACGCGTCCATGGTTGACGCGACGATGTTCGATACCGCCCATTCGTCGGTGACCGATCCGGCCAGCGCCAGCGCCTTGCCGCCGCGCTGACCGATCTCGTCCGCGACGCGCTGCGCGGCATCGGTGCTGAGGTCATTGACCACGACGCGCGCGCCCTTACCCGCCAGATAGAGCGCATGAGCGCGACCAAGTCCGCCGCCGGCGCCCGTTACGATCGCAATCCGTCCATCGAGCAGCATCAACTTCCTCCCATCATTCTTCGCTAACTAGTGAGTGAGTATCTTATGCGAGACTAGGCGCAAAGGCGAGCGGGCTAGGCCCCGCTCCGCCCGCCGCTACCGCAAATCTGCCGAAATCCCGCGGCCATGAACACCGCCATGCGGTCCTTGATCGCCGCAAAATCCTCCGACCGGCACAACCCGCCCGACAATTTGTCGATGCGTCCGGTGCGCGCCAACGTGACCATCAGCGCGCCGGTGACGAAGTGATAGCCCCAGAAGATGTCCTCCTCGGCGCAATCGGGAAGCGCCTTTTTGAGCAGCTCGATCAGCCGCAGCACGACCGGGTCGAAATGCGCGTCCATCAGTTCCGCGCCCCATTCGGGGGTGTTCGCGACGAGCGCGCCGAGCGCGCCGTAATTCTTCCAGCCTTCGCCCCCCTCGATATACAGGTCGAGATCGGTGTCGAGAAAGGCGTGGAGCGCGCCTTCCAGCGTCGGCTTGCCGCCGGTCGCGGCGTCGTAATCGTTCAGCGCCTTCAGCCGCCTTTCGCTTGTCACCACCGCGCGGCGGGCGAAGACCGCGTCGAACAGCTTCTTCTTGTCCTCGAAATAATAGTTCAGCAGCGTGTGGTGGACGCCGACGCGCTTGGCAACATCCTTGAGCGTCACGCCGTGCAGGCCGTGCTTCGAGAACAGATACTCCGCCTCGTCGAGCATCTGCTCCATCATCTCCGCGCGCTGCTCAGCCTTGGTCGCGCGGCGGCGGGGCTTGGGCTTTTCGGATTTCTGCTCAGGCACTGGGCTGTCATTCCCCTGTTGCCCGGATGCGGCCGGATCGCCGCAGCCCGGGTCGAACAAGGTCTCAAGCGCTTCCATATTGAGACCGCAAGCTATTCTTGTCGATTTTACCGGTCGGGGCGAGCGGCATGGCGTCGAGGCGGACGATCGCGTCGGGAATCCACCACGATGCGACGCGGCCACGGAGCGGGGCGAGCAGGTCGGCGTCGCTCAGCGCATCGTCCTGCATCTCAACCAGCAGCAGCGGGCGTTCGCCCCATTTGGGGTCTTCGCGCCCGATCACCGCAGCAAGCGAGACTTGCGGGAGCGCGCCGACCACCGCCTCGATCTCGGCCGGGTTGATCCATTCGCCGCCGGATTTGATCAAATCCTTGGCGCGTCCGGTAATGATCAAGTTGCCCTGCGCGTCGATGCGCGCGAGATCGCCGGTCGCGAACCAGCCATCGGCATCGGTTGCGGGTGCGTCCTGCCCGAAATAGCGATCAACCACGGCGGCACCGCGCACGCGCAAATGCCCCTCCGTGTCGCGCTGCTGCGGCAGCGGCACGCCGTCCGCGTCGGTCAGCAGCAGGTCGACGCCAATCGCCGGGCGACCCGAGACCGCCGCTGTCCGCTGCGGATCGTGCGGCGGTGCGACCGTGCCGGAGGGTGACAGCTCGGTCATGCCCCAGCTGGTCTGGACGGTAACGCCGAGCACGCGCTCAATCCGCTCCATCAGCGCGGGCGCGAGCGGCGAGCCGCCGACGATGATGCGCTCTAGGCTCGGCAGGGTCTCGCCGGTCGCCTCGAGATGCTCGGCGACCCCCAGCCAAACGGTCGGCACGGCGACGCCGATCGTTACCTCTGCTGCCTTGATCAGGCGGGCAAGGCTCGCGCCATCAGTCGCGCGACCCGGCAACACCAGCCGCCCACCCGCGGCCGGCAGCGCGAAGGGCAGGCCCCAAGCATTAGCGTGGAACATCGGCACCACCACCAGCACGCTGTCGGTCGACCGGATCGCCATCACATCGGCCTGAAGGCAGCGCAGCGTGTGCAGGAAGCTGGCGCGGTGGGTGTAGGTCACGCCCTTGGGCGCGCCGGTGGTGCCGGAGGTAAAGCACAGGCCGCATGGCGTGGTTTCGGGGAAGTCGCCCCACACGGCGCCGTCCGGCGCGGTTGCGATCAGCGGTTCGAGCGCCATCACCGCGCAGGTGGCCGGCTGCGCATCCGCAGCACCGTCAATGACCAGCAGCAGCGACAGCGCCGACACGCGCTCGGCAATCGCGTGCGCGAGCGGTTGAAGGTCGGCGCTGACGATCAGCAGCTTCGCCCCCGACTGGACCACCATATCGGCAAGCTGCGCGGCGGTGAGGCGCGGGTTGAGCGTGTGGCACACCGCGCCCATGCCCATGATCGCATACCATGCCTCCACATGCGCCTGGCTGTTCCACGCCAGCGTCGCCACGCGATCCCCCGGCTTGACCCCGAAACCACTGAGCAGCGACGACACCGCCAGCGCGCGATCCCGCAGCTCGGCATAGCCGATCCGGTCGGTCCCCCCGCCCTCACGCGCGGTGACGACCTCCGCATCCGGATACCATTTGGCGGCGTGGTGCAGGAACTTGTCCAGCGTCAGCGGATAATCCTGCATGCTTCCGTCGATCATCGGCAACCCGTCGCCTTGTTGAGGACCGGCGAGGCGACGCCGGTGTTCCAGTTCCACGGCTGATCGCCCGCGGCGCGGCGGCGGCACATCGCCGCTTCGTGCAGCGCGAACATGCCGGGCATCAGCCGCGTGCCGGGCTGGGGCTTGCCCGCGAACGCCATGTAGTTCGCGGCCTTGCCATAGGCTTCCCATGCCGGCTGACCGTCGGCGATTGGCGTCCCGCTGCGCGCGAAGCTCGTCCAGTAGGACAGCATCGCGTCCGACAGGCGGCGATTGGTCACGTCGTCGGGGACTTTGGGCCAATAGGGCGGCGTGCGGCCCGCGGTGCCGAAGACATAGGGGATCTCGGCGGCATGGAAGGCGTGCAGGCCATATTCCGCAGCCGCCGGATAGTCATGGTCGAACAGATAGAGATAGGCGCTCTGCCCGATCGCGGTCTGGCCGATCGCGAGCCGGGTCGCGGTCCAGCCATAGAGCGCATCGCGGGTGGTCGCGAGCAGCGATTCCTTGATGTTGCTCGACGGATAGAGGCGCAGGAAATGCTCGGCGAGATCGCCATAACGCGCGCGGATCGCGGCCTCATAGGCCTCGGCGCTGGCTGGCGCGGGCGGGAGCAGCACCGGAAGCGATCGGATCTCGCCCGAATTGAACCCGGCGAGCACCGGCACCCTGGCCTGTTCGCCATGGTCCCAGGTCGTGACCAGCTGGCGCGTCAAAATCTTGCCGTCGACATTGCCCCATGGGCCATAGCCCTTGGTCGCGGCGTCGAAGGTCAGCTTTTCGGCATCCATCGCGCGCAACGCGGCGAGATCGGCCGCGCCGACCGCAGTCATGATCTGGCTTCCCGCCGCCTCAGCCGAGGGCAGGCCGTACGCGCCGCGCTTGAGCTCGGGCGTGGTGATCATATACGCGCTCTGCGCCACCGCCTTGTGGAACAGGCCGCGCGCCTGCGGGCTGGCCATCAGATACATGACGCTGAGCGCGCCCGCGGACTCGCCCGCGATGGTCACGTTGCCCGCATCGCCGCCGAACGCCGCGATGTTGCGCTGGACCCACTTCAGCGCCGCGATCTGGTCGAGCAGGCCGTAATTGCCCGAGACGCCGTCGGACGATTCTGCGCTCAGTTCGGGGTGCGCGAGATAGCCGAGGATGCCGAGCCGGTAATTGATCGACACCACGATCATGTTGCCACGCTGCGCCATCCGCGCACCGTCATACATGGTTTCGTGGCTGTATCCGGCGACCAGCGCGCCGCCATGGATCCACACGAACACGGGCAGGTCCTTGGCCCCCTCCGGCGCCCAGATGTTGAGCGTCAGGCAATCCTCGCTGACCGTGTCGAGCGGGTTGGTGTAGATCCCGGCATTGCGATTGCGCGGCTGAACGCAGGCGGGGCCGAACGCGGTCGCCTTGCGCACCCCCTGCCAGTCCGCCGCCACGACCGGCGGCTTCCACCGCAGCGGGCCGACCGGAGCCTGCGCATAGGGGATGCCGCGGAAAATGCGGAGCCCGCCCTGCTCCACGCCCTCGACCGTTCCGGCCGGAGCCGTCGCGCGCGGCTGAGCGAGCGCGGGCGCGGCGAACAGCAGCGCAATCAGGACGATCAGCCGCTTCATGCCGCCGCCCCTTCCCGCTTCAGCCGCCGCGCGAGCGCAACGAACAGGCCGATTGCGATCAGGTAGAAGGGCGTCAGGGTGTAGAGCGCGCTCTGCAGGCTCTGCGTATCGCCCTGCGCCTTGAACCAGTCGCTGGCGAACCCGACCCAGGTCGGGCCAAGGCCAAGGCCGATAAAGTTCATGATCAGCAGCAGCAGCGCGCCCGACAGCACGCGCTGGTTCGGTCGTACCTCTTCCTGCACCAGAGCGACCGAGGCCGAGAGGTAGAAATAGTTGAACACCATCACCACCGCGAGCAACGCCAGTGCAAGCGGCCAGCTCGGGGCCCAGACGAAGCCGATATAGAAGGGCATCGCCACCGCGAGCGACGCGGCCGGTGCAATGGCATAACCAGCGCGCGATTTGCGTGTCATCGCGTCGATCACCCGACCCGATACGACCATGCCGCCGCCCATGCCGATCAGTAGGACCAGCGCGTACCAGACCGCGACATCGCCCAGCACCATCCCCTTTTCGCGCATCAGATAGAGGACCGCAAAGTTGCCCAGGCCATAGGTGACGAACTGCGTCGCGCCGCTGCCCAAGGCCGCGAGCATCAGCACCGGGTTGGACAGGAACGCCCCGACTGTGGGCCAGAACGGTGCCTTGTCGTCCGCACCCGCCGCCCGTGCGCCGTCCATCGCGCCCTTTTGCGGCTCGCGGATCGTCAGCCACACGAACGCTGCCGTGGCTACGCCGATCGCGCCGACGATGATGAAGGGCAACCGCCAGCCATAGAGCTCGGCGATCGCCGCGCCGAACGCGACGCCCGCCGCCGCGCCGATCGCGGGGCCGAGGTTGAAGATGCCGAGCGCCGCGGCGCGCTTGCCGGGGGGATAGGTGTCGGTGATGATCGCATAGGATGGCGGGACGCCACCCGCCTCGCCGAACCCGACGGTCATGCGCGCGATCACCAGCTGGGTGTAATTGGCTGCCATGCCGCACGCGACCGTCGCCCCGCTCCAGATCGCGCAGGCAAGGCTGAGCACGCCGACGCGGCTGGTGCGGTCGGCGAACCAGCCGACGGGGATCGCGATGAAGCAATAGAACATCGCGAAATACAGGCCGCCGATGAGTCCCAACTGGGTGTCGGTGACGTTCAGCGAATCCTGGATCGGCTTGGCGAGGATGCCGATCAGCTGCCGGTCGAGGAAGTTGAGGATGTAGACGAAGGTGAGCGTCACCAGCACGAACCAGGGCCGGTTCGCGGGCGACGGACGGCCGGTGTCGCCACCGGCCGTCATTGCATCAGAGGCCGTAGCCAAGACGAATCCCCACGGTGCGCGGGCGCAGCGTGCCGAAGCGGCTCACCAGAAACGCCTCGGGGTGAATGTACACGACCGAATGATCGTCGAAGAGGTTCTCGACATACACATTGGCCGAGAGCGAGCCCTTCTTGACCCCCAGATTGAGGTTCACGTTCGCATATTCGTCGGTCTTGCCGAAGGTTGACAGGCGCAGATTGGGATTGCCCGGCGTGTTCGGGAACGAGCTGTTATACGACCCCACATATTGCGCATTGATCGCAAAGGTGCCGCGCGCGCTGTCGCCCAGGTCGAAACCGTAGGAGATGTACGCCGCGCCCTGCAGCCGCGGCGCAGACAGGCGATGGCCGAGCACCGCGCCCGACACGATTGCCTCGGTCGTCGACAGCTTGGTGATCTTGGAGTCGTTATACGCGGCGTTGAGGCCGATGAAGACATCCTTCGCCGGAATCACGCCGATCTCGACCTCGAACCCCTTGCTGCGCGCCGCGCCGATATTGGTGGCGAACTGGACCGAGTCCGACCGGCGGTTGGCCTGGGCCTGGATGTTGCTCCAGTCGATCAGGTAGAGCGCCGCGTTCATCGTCACGCGGCCATCGAGCCAGCGCGCCTTCGCCCCGAGCTCATAGCTCTTCAGATCGTCCGAATCCGCACCATAGGGAATGATGATGTCGGTCGGGTCGGTCAGGCTGGCGGCGCCGGCACGCGCGTTGACGATCGGCGCGCGGAACCCGGTCGAGAAGGTGGCGTAGGTGGTGATCGCCTCGCTCGGCTTCCACGTCGCGCTGGCCTTCCACGACGGCGCCGACCCGGTCGCCTTGACGCCGGTGGCGGCAGCATAGGGAACCAGGTTGCTCGGCCCGAAATTCACCGGAATGCCGTAGAGCGCGTAGGTGAAATAGTTGAACCCGGCCGCCGTGGCGAGATAGCCGCCCGCCTCGGTGAAGCCCTGCGCGGAGGTGCGGCCATAGCGCATGCCGCCGGTCAGCCAGAATTTGGGCGAGAAGCGATAGGTGATCTCACCGAATCCGGCCAGTTCGTCGCTCTTCTGATAGGTATAGAGCTTCTGATAATATTGATCAGGCAGGCCGGTGATGCCGCGCGCCGCCAGGAATTGCGGGTTGGACCGGTAGAAATAATCCACGTCGCGGCGGCGGTTCATGTAGAAGCCGCCGATGGTGAACTCGAACGGCCCGTCGAGCGACGACACCAGCCGCGTCTCCTGCACGAACACCTTGTCATAGGCGTCGGCGTCGAGGCCGAAGGCGATCGGCGCGGCGGGGAAGGATCCCGCCGGGAAGGTGCCGGCGAGGTCGACATAGAATTTCTGGTCGAAATCCGAATAGGTCGACGAGCTGGTCAGCCGGGCAAAGTCGAATTCATATTCGACCGTGCCGTTGATGATCGTCTGCTTGCCGGTGAAGCGGTCGGGCTGATCCGAAATGCGCTTTTCACGCCCCAGCGACGGGCTGGTCAGCGAGCTGTCCTTGGGATCGCTGTCTTCATAGGAGCCCATCACCCGCACCGACAGCCGGTCATTGGGCTTCCACAGCGCGATCACGCGCCCGCCCCAGTTGATCAGCTTGTTCGAATTCTTCACGCCGGTCCCGACATTGTCGAGATAGCCGTCTTCGTTGCGGTAGAAGCCGACCGCGCGGACCGCGAGCGTGTCGCTGACGATCGGCAGATTGACCATGACATTGTAGCGCTGGCGGAAGCTGTCCGATCCGGTCAGCGCGAGGTCGACCTGCCCAGCCATGTCGAACGACGACAAATTGGGGTTCTTGGTCAGGATGCGCATCGCGCCCGAGAGCGAACCCGACCCGAACAACGTCCCCTGCGGACCGCGCAGGAACTCGACCCGCTCGACGTCGAACAGCGTCGGATCGACCACCGTTGTGTTGCCGATGGTCGAGATTGGCAGTTCGTCGATATAGACCGCGACCGAGCTTTGCAGGTTCGCGTTATAGCCGTTGGTCGCGATACCGCGCGCGGTGAAATTGTTGAAATTCTGGGTCGGGCGGTTGAGCACGACACCCGGCGTTTCGCGGGCGATCCCCTCGAACCCGACAATCCCCTTTTCGGTCAGCTCTTCCTGCTGGAACGCGCTGATGCTGAGTGGGACGTCCTGAATCGGCTCCGCGCGGCGGGTCGCGGTAACGATCACTTCGTCGTCGCCCGGAGCGGTGGAACTTGCGGTGGTGTCGCCGGCCGGGGCGTCCTGCGCCGCAGCGGACATCGGAACCGTGAACAGCGTCACCGCACAGGCGGTCGCCAGAAGCCTTGCCCTCATCCTTACCTCTCCTCGATGCCATCGATCATGCGTCGATTTGCTGCGGTGAATATGTCGCGCGTCGCAGCGGCTGTCAACATTCACTATCGTGCGTGTGAATATCTTTGAGAGCGCAGGTTTGTGCGGATTTGGGGCGGGCTTCTGGCGACGGGCTAAATGGGGAGGGGCCAGCGATCAGGCGATCGCGGGCAACCGGTCCAGATATTTGTCGAGCGTCAGGGGATAGTGGCGCACGCGGATACCGGTCGCGTTGTAGACCGCATTGGCCACCGCCGCGCCCGGGCCGCAAATGCCAAGCTCACCGACGCCCTTGGCCTTGAGCGGCCCGATCACCGGGTCGAGCGTGTCGAGGAACACGCACTCCTGATGCGGAATATCAGCATGGACCGGCACTTCGTACCCGGCCAGATCATGATTGATGAACAGGCCGAAGCGCTTGTCGACCGCCAGCTCCTCCATCAGCGCGGCGCCCGCCGACATCACCATCGCCCCGATCACCTGGCTGCGCGCCGAGAGCGGGTTGAGGATGCGGCCCGCGTCGCACACCGCGAGCATCCGGCGGATCCGCGTCTCGCCGGTATAGGCGTCGACCGCGACCTCCGCGAAGTGACCGGCATAGGTGCCAACGTCATAATCGCGCTTGAACGCGCCGTAGCTCATTTCGCCTTCGGCCGACATCGCCCCGGCATCGGTAAGCACGATGGTGCGGTTGCCGAGCTTGATCTTGCCGTCCTCGAACACCGCGGTATCGCCATCGAAGCCAAGCTTTTCGCCGATCGCGCGGCGCAGCACGAGGCAGGCGGCATAGACGCCGGCGGTCGAACTCGCCGCGCCCCATTGCCCACCCGACCCCGCAGCCACGGGGAAATCGGAATCGCCCAACTCAACCGACACGCGGTCGAGCGGCACGCCCATCGTTTCCGCCGCGGTCTGGGCGATGATGGTGTAGCTGCCGGTGCCGATATCGGTCATGTCGGTTTGGACCGTGATGCGTCCGTCAGCGTCCAGCTTGATCCGCGCGGCGGATTTCATCGTCGGTGCGCCGCGATAGCCCGCCGCGACGCCCATCCCGATCAGCCAGCGCCCCTCGCGCGTCACGCCCGGCTTGGCACTGCGCTTGCTCCAGCCGAAGCGGGCTGCACCTTCGCGCAGGCAGCGGGTGAGGTGACGGTCGGAAAAGCGCCGCGCGGGGTTGCTCGGCACCGTCTCCGGCTCGTTGCGGATGCGCAGTTCGATCGGATCGATGCCGAGTTTTTCGGCCAGCTCGTCCATCGCGACTTCCAGCGCCATATGCCCCGGTGCCTCGCCCGGCGCGCGCATCGCATTGCCCTCGAGCAGGTCGAGCGTCGCGATATAGTTGGCGGTCAGGCGGTTGGCGCCGGCATAGAGCTTGGGCGTCTGCAGCGTCCCATTCTCGCCATCCTCGCCATTCAGATTTCCGGACCAGTTTTCGTGCGCAATCGCCGTGATGCGCCCGTCCTTTTCCGCACCGATCCGCAGCCGTTGGATCGTCGCGTGGCGGTGGGTGGCGTTGTTTGCCATCAGCGGGCGCTGCATCGCGATCTTGACCGGTCGCCCGGCCGCCTTGGCCGCGAGCGCCGCGAGCACAGCGTCGGCACGGATGAACAGCTTTCCGCCAAAGCCGCCGCCGACATAGGGCGAATCGACCCGGATATTCTCGGCCGGGATGCCCAGAATCTGGCTCATTGACCGCTTCGCCCAGTTGATCATCTGATTCGATGTCCAGATCGTCAGCCGGTCGCCCTCCCATGCCGCGATGGTCGCGAACGGCTCCATCATCGCATGGCTTTCATCGGCGGTATGGTAGCGCGCGTCGAGCTTGACCGGGGCGGCGGCAAAGGCCGCGTCGAAATCGCCCAGAGTTTTGCGGTCGGGCTTGTCGCCGCTGCCCTTGGCCAGCGGCGCGCCGGGTGCCGCCTTCTCCAGGTCGAATGTCCCCTCGACCCGGTCATAGCGGGTCTGGATCAACGCTGCGGCGGCGCGCGCCTGCTCAAACGTTTCGGCGACCACACAGGCGATGGCCTGATGATAGTGCGAAATCTCGCTGCCGCCGAACAGGGGCGCGTTGTTGAACTGCGGCTTGCCGACTGGCTTGGTCTCCGGCGCGGCGACGACTGCGATCACGCCCGGCGCGCGTTTGGCGGCGCTGGTGTCCATCGACGTGATGCGTCCCTTGGCGATCGCCGATCCGACGATGAAGCCATAGGCCTGGTTGGCGGCGACGTCGTGGCGCTCGGCGGCATAGGGGGCGGTGCCGCTGGTCTTGAGCGGGCCGTCGATCCGCGGTGTCGATTTGCCGACGACCTTGGCCTTGTCGAATAGGTTGGTCCCGGCCGGGGCGTTGAACTCCATCGGTCAGCTCCTCGCATCGGCAAGCACGCCCGCGAGCGTGCGCTCGGCGAGGGTGATCTTGAACTTGTTTTCGTCGGTCGGGCGGGCATCGGCAAAAGCGCGGGAGACGACCGCGCGCGCGCCCTTCGGCAACAGGCTGTCCGCCTCCTCCACGCGCCACGGTTTGGGCGCGACGCCGCCGAATGCGATCCGGCCGGTTCCGTCCTTCTGCAGTACCGCTGCGACCGACACGAGCGCAAAGGCATAGGAGCTGCGGTCGCGCACCTTGTGATAAACGTGCTTGCCCCCAAGCGGTTTGGGGAGCGTCACCGCCGTGATCAGTTCACCCGGCTCAAGCGCGGTTTCGATATGCGGGGTGTCGCCCCACAGCCGGTGGAAGTCAGCGATCGGAATCGCGCGGGTCGTGCCATCGGGTTTCACCGTCTCGACCACCGCGTCGAGCACGCGCAATGCCACCGCCATGTCGCCGGGATAGGTTGCGATGCACGCATCGGACGTGCCGATGACGCCCAATTGCCGCGAAAACCCGCCGATCGCGCCGCAGCCGCTGCCGGGCGTGCGCTTGTTGCAGGGGAGGTTGGGGTCGTAGAAATAGGGGCAGCGGGTGCGCTGGAGCAAATTGCCGCCGGTCGTCGCCTTGTTGCGCAGCTGGCCCGACGCGCCGGACACGATCGCACGGGTCAGCACGGCATAGTCGCGCCGCACGCGCTTGTCGGCGGCGAGCGCGGTGTTACGCACCATCGCGCCGATGCGCAGCCCGCCATCGTCCGTCGCCGCGATCGTGTCGAGGCCGAGATGGTTGACGTCGATCAGGTGCGCCGGCGTCTCGATCTCGAGCTTCATCAGGTCGAGCAGATTGGTGCCCCCCGCAATGAAGCGCGCACCCTGCACCCGTGAGGCCATCGCCGCGGCTTCAGCGGGGGAGCTGGCGCGGGCATAGCTGAACGGCTTCATGCCTTGGCTCCTGCAACTTCGGCCATTGCCTCGGCGATATTCGAATAGGCGCCGCAGCGGCACAGATTGCCGCTCATCCGCTCGCGCATTTCGATGTTGGTGGCGCGGGGCTTGGCGGCCACATCCTCCTGAACATGGCTCGGAATGCCACGCTTGATCTCATCGAGCACCGCGACCGCCGAGCAGATCTGCCCCGGCGTGCAATAGCCGCACTGATAGCCGTCATGCTTGATGAAGGCCACCTGCATCGGGTGCAGATGATCGGGCGTACCCAGCCCCTCGATCGTGGTTACCGCATCGCCATCATGCATCACCGCGAGCGTCAGGCAGCTGTTGATCCGCTCCCCATTGACGATCACCGTGCACGCGCCGCACTGGCCATGGTCGCAGCCCTTCTTCGTGCCGGTCAGCTTGAGATGCTCGCGCAACGCATCGAGCAGCGTTGTCCGGACATCAAGGTCCAGCGCGCGCGGCGTGCCGTTGACGGTCAGAGTGACAGGCATGTTGTTCTCCACGGCCCGGGTGGGCGCCGCCGCCGCGGTACGGACCTGGCTGGCGGCCACACCAACGGCTCCGGCGGCGAGAACACCACGCCGGGACAGGTTGAGCAAGTCCCGCTCATTCATCGTTCGCAGCCCTCCGTGATGCTCAGATTTCCCAGCGTAACGTGTCGTGGCGCGAATTGTTACCTGACCGAGATGGGAAATTCCGCCTGTTCCCTTTGATCGACGACATCGCCTTGCCGCTCCTGTCGATCGGCATGTTCGCCCTGTTGATGGTTGGCGCTTACATCGCCGGCTTGTGGGCCGTGCGCGACCACCGCAGTTCGAAAGGCTGGAAACCCGCCGGCGGCGAAGTGCCATGCCCAGTCGACGAGAAAGAATCCGATATCGGTAACGTCGCGCACGCCGCAAGCCGCGATTGCCGACATAATCCCGAGTGCATTTGACGTAGCAAAGCTGCCGCCGCCAGCTCGGCTCGGCCTTCGCCTGCAATCTCTTCCTTCGTTTTCCACTAGGTGCTCGCGCGCAACGCGCTAATCGTCTTGCCGGTCCAGCGCCGGACCGCACGGCGCAAATTCGCGCTGTCGCTGAAGCCCACCTTCCAAGCCACGTCGTCGACGCTCATCCGGGTTGTCTGAAGATATTCGATCGCGAGCTTGCGGCGGACATCGTCAACGATCGCGCCATAGCGGTGTCTTCAGCAGCGAGGCGGCGGCGCAGGGTGCGCTCCTGCATCCCCAGCTGTGCGGCGATCGCGGTCATCGACGGAAACTCGCTCGGCGCGTTGAGCAGCAGCTGATACACTTCGCCCGACAGACCCGATGAAATGCGCGCCTGACCGATCAGCCGCTCGCAGGTTTCCTCCAGCATGGTGCGGGTGAGCCGGTTGCCGAGCTCCGGCGTCTGGTCGAGAATGCCGATGGGATAGTGGAGCTCATTCGCGGCTTCGCCAAAGGAGCAGGGGCAGGACAGCGCCTTCGCATCGTCCGGTGCAAACGCATCCTCGGGCAGCGCGAATAGCGCGCGCACGGGCAGATTGTCTGCACCGGCAGTGTCGCGGATATGGGTGAAGGTCATCTTCATCTGCTGCCGAACAAGAAAGGTGCGCACGTCGCTGCTCATCACATCGCGATAGATTTCCCTGAACTGCCAGATCGCCACGTCGCCTTCGGCCCGCCATGCGAGGCGCACGGTCGGGGTTGCGAGGGGCTGGTAACGCACCGCGAAGTCAAAAAAGTCACGCATCGTCGGTGAACACATCAGCGCGTAGCCATACATGCCATAGGCAGACAGATGCAGGCGTGCGCCGATCGCGAACGCATCGGCATAGCCTGCGCCGGCGGCGACGATGTTCTCGCACGCCGTGAGATACTGGCCGATCGAGGTCATCGTGTGGGGGTCGCGCACCTCGGCCAGGGTGAGGCCGGTGCGGTCGAGCACCGTCTCCGCACTGATCCCGCGATCCGCGACCGTGTCGATCACCGTCGCGATCTTGAACGGGGCGAAGCTGCGCTGGTTGAGCGAGGGAAAGCCCGCGCGCGGGTTGCGATCCAGCGCCGCGCCGTCGTCGTCCGCCTTTGCCATCGTCGCACCCTCCCGTCGCGCATGTCCGGTAAAGACATAGCGATGTCCGCCAATGCGCTTACCACGCGCTGTGTCAGACCATAAGCAAGGGTTCAAGTCGGCAAAGCCCGGCGGCGGCAAAGACCGCAACGCGAATAGATCAAGGAGGGGATACAGGACATGTCGATCCGAACCGTTCAATTTGGGCACCGTGCACAGCTCCGGGCGCGCTCCGCCCTGGCGCTCACGCTGCTGGCCGCGCCTGCAGCCGCCTACGCCCAGACGGCCGAAACCGCCGCGCAGACCGACGCGGAAGAGCCGACCGAAGTGGTCATCACCGGGTCGAGCATCCGCGGCATCCCGCCCACCGGCTCCGGCCTGATCAGCGTGACGCGGGAGGACGCGAAGCTGATCGGCGCGGCGAGCACGCCCGAGCTGCTCGCCACCGTGCCGCAGCTCAACAGCTTCAACACCGCGCCGCGCGTTAGCAACAATGGTCTCGGCTCGTTCGCGCCGGGCCTGCGCGGGCTCCCCACCGCCGCGACGCTGCCGCTGATGAACGGGCACCGCCTGATCTCGGGCAGCACGCAGCAGACCAACCCCGACTATCCGTTCATCCCCGAGCTGGCGATCGAGCGGGTCGAGATCGTCGCCGATGGTGCGTCCGCCATCTACGGGTCGGAAGCGGTCGCAGGCGTCGTCAACTTTATCACCCGTCGGCGGATCAAGGGCGTGGAGGCGATCGTCCGCTATGGCATCGCCGACGACTACAACGCGTTCAACGCGGGCCTAGCCTTTGGCCATGACTGGGGCAGCGGATCGTTCGTCGCCGCCTATCAATATCAGGACAACAGCAACATCACCGGGGCCGACCGCAGCTATCGCTCGCTCGATTTCCGTGCGGCCGGCGGGATCGACACGCGGTCGGCGGTGTGCCCCGACGCGAACGTGAACCTGTTCGCGGGCACCATCTATGCCGCGCCCAGCCTTGCGCCGGGTCTCAACACCTGCGACCCGCGCGGGCCGGTTGACCTGCTGCCCCAGAACCGCACGCACAGCGCCTTCGTGTCGGCGCGGCAGGACCTGTCCGATGGGGTCACCTTGTGGGCCGACTTCCTCTATTCGGACCGCCGCGATGTGGTTCAGGCCGCGCTGCCGGGGCAGACCTTCGTCCTGATCACCGCCGCCAACCCGTTCTTCCGCGCGCCGCCGGGGACGGGATCGGTGTTCGGCTATTTCGATTTCCGTCCGGACCGGTTGGTCGGCGCGGATCATTTCGACCAGATTTTCCGCGTGCGCAGCGGCAATGCGACGGCCGGCGTCGATATCGACTTGCCGGGTAACTTCAAGGCGAGCGTCTATGGCTCGTTCAACTTCTCGCGCAACGATACCTTCCAGCCCGGGATCAACACCACCGCGTTGACCGCAGCCGCTGCGGGCACGACGACTGCGACCGCGCTCGACCCGTTCGGTTACGGCACCAGCCCGGCTGTGCGGGCCGCGATCCTCAACAACCCGACTACCTTCGACAACCGCCAGCGCACGCGCATCGGTGCGGTCAAGATCGACGGACCGCTCGCCGATCTGCCGGGCGGCGAGCTCAAGATCGCAGTGGGTGCCGAATATCGCCGCGAAACCTATCGCCAGCGCGGCCAGAGCGGTGGGGTCGGCTTCCCCGAGGATCTCGAGCGCAACGTCAAGTCGCTCTATGGCGAGCTGTTCGTGCCGATCTTTGGCGAGGGGAATGCGACCGCGGGGATGTACAGCCTCGCGCTGTCGCTGTCGGGCCGCTTTGACGATTACAGCGACTTCGGATCGACGAGCAATCCCAAGATCGGCCTGACCTGGGAACCGGTCGAGGGTATCAACCTGCGCGGCAGCTATGGCCGCTCGTTCCGCGCGCCGGGTTTGCGCGACCTCGGCTCGACGGTCGGCTCCTATTACTCGGCCGCAGCCCTGGTCGATGCGTTCGGCGCGCGCGATCCCTCTCGCGGTGCGGCACAGGTCAACACGATCCTGCTGTTCGGTGGCAACCGCAATCTGACGCCGGAAACCGCGCGCACTTGGTCGGCAGGGATCGACCTGCGGCCGAAGGCAATCCCGAACCTGACCGCCAGCGTCACCTTCTACGACATCCATTACGACAATGTGATCGGAACGCCATCGGGGTTGGGCGCGCTGTTGTTCAGCGATCCGACCTTTGCGTCGCGCGTGCTGCGCAATCCGACCTCGGCGCAGGTGAGTGCGGCGATCGCCAACACGGTGCCGTTCTTCTACACCTTTGCCGCGGTGCCGACGATCGGCAACATCCTCGACCTGCGCCAGGGCAATTTCGGGGTGCGGGAGACCAACGGGATCGATTTCGACCTGCGCTATCGCCACGATGTCGGTTTCGGGACGCTGTTCGGGGGCATCGCGGGCAACTACATCCTGAACTATCGCAACCAGCTGTCGCCGACTTCGGCGGTGAGCAATTCGCTGGATGCCGGCATCCCGCGCACGACGTTGCGGACAACGCTCGGCTTCACCGCCGGGCCGGTGACCTTCGTCAACTTCGTCAACCATCGCAGCGGCGTGACGGCATCCTATGCGACGCCGACGGGGTCGGCGCTGTATGAGGCCGAGGGCTATACCACCGTCGATCTGCGCCTGTCGGTGCGGCTGCCCGACCTGGCCTTTGCCAAGGGGCTGGAGCTTGGGTTGCAGGTCAACGACCTCTTCGATGCGACCCCGCCCTTCTTCCCGGGCACCGACGGCATCGGTGGCGCCTACAACGCGATCGGTCGCTACGCGGCGATGAGCCTGCGCACATCCTTCTGATCGCTGGCGGGCGGCGTCTCTCACAGGGCGCCGCCCCCGCATTGCATGATGACAACAAGGTTTGACTTTTGATGACCGGTTCCAGCGTCTCCCTCCCCCAGCCCGTGCCGCAGATCCGGCGCTATCGCGACTGGCTGGCGCAGACGCACGGGCGATCCTTTGCCAGCTTCGAAGACCTGCACCGCTGGTCGGTCGAGGATCTGGACGGGTTCTGGCGCAGCATCTGGGAGTTTGAAGGCATTGAATCACCAACGCCGTTCACTGCGGTGCTGAGCGACAAGGGGATGCCGGGCGCGCGATGGTTCGACGGCGCGCAGGTCAATTACGCGCAGCACGTATTCCGCCATGCCGAGGCGGCAGACGCGGCGGGGCAGCCGGCGATCATCGCCATCGACGAGCGCGGCTCCAGCGTCACGCTGAGCTGGGCGGAGCTGCGCCGCCAGTCCGCCGCGCTCGCCCTTGCCCTGCGCGCGCGCGGGATCGCGCCGGGGGACCGCGTCGCTGCCTATCTGCCCAATATTCCTGCGGCGGTGATCGGGCTGCTCGCCTGCGCCAGTATCGGCGCGATCTGGACCCTGTGCTCGCCCGACATGGGCACCAATGCGGTGCTCGATCGCTGGCGGCAAACCGCGCCCAAGGCGCTGATTGCGGTCGATGGCGTCTTCTATGCGGGCAAAGCGCTGGACCGCACAGCCGCCGTTCGCGACCTTTGCGCGCAGCTTCCCAGTCTGGAAAACATCTTCCTCGTCACCAGCGGTTGCGCGACGGGCGAAATCCCCGGTGCCATCGACTTGGCAACCACGCTCTCCCGCGACGATGATGCGGTCGCGACGTTCGAGCCGGAATGGCTGCCGTTCGATCATCCGCTGTGGATCCTCTATTCCAGCGGCACCACCGGCCTGCCCAAGGCGATCGTCCACGGTCATGGCGGCGTGCTGGTCGCGACTGCCGCCGGGCGGCTGCATTTCGATCTCGGTCCAAGCTACGCGCCGAATAATTTCGGCGAGCGCTTCCATTGGTACAGCGCGAGCGGCTGGGTGATGTGGAACATCCAGGTCGGCGGGTTGCTGAGCGGGACGACCATCTGCCTGTTCGACGGATCGCCGAGCGGGACCAAGGCGGACCCCGACTGGACGCGATTGTGGTATTTCGCGGCGCGCAGCGGCGTGACTTGGTTCGGCGCGGGGGCGGCCTTTTTCGCCAGCTGCCGCAAGGCCGGGATCGATATCACCCGCATCGCCGGGGTCGAGCGCATTCGCGCACTGGGCAGCACGGGGTCGCCGCTGCCGCCCGCCGTCCAGCGCTGGGGCAGTGCGCAATTCGCGCAACTGGGCCGCCCCGATATCTGGTGGTGCAATGTCAGCGGCGGGACCGAGATCGCCGCCGCCTTCATGGCCGGTAACCCCGAACTGCCCGATACGCCCGGCCGCCTGCAGTGCCGCCATCTGGGCGCGGCGATTGCGGCGTGGGACGAGCAGGGCAAGCCGGTCGTCGATGAAGTGGGCGAGCTGGTCTGCACGCGCCCGTTCCCGAGCATGCCGCTCTATTTCTGGGGCGATGCCGACGGCAGCCGCTATCACGACTCCTATTTCGCGACCTGGCCCGGCGTTTGGCGGCATGGCGACTGGCTGACGATCGGCAGCGATGGCAGCTGCACCATCTCGGGCCGCAGCGACGCGACGATCAACCGGCATGGCGTGCGCATGGGCACAGCAGAAATCTACTCGGCGGTCGAGCAATTGCCGCAGGTGGCCGACTCGATGCTGATCGACCTTGAAACCGCGCAGGGCGAAAGTCGGCTGATCCTATTCGTCGTTCCAAGCGAAGGATTCGCGGTCGACGCCGCGCTGGAGGGGGCAATCGCAGTGGCGATCCGCACCAGCCTGTCGCCACGCTTTGTGCCCGATCGCGTGATCGCTGCGCCCGGCATCCCGCGCACCTTGTCGGGGAAGAAGCAGGAACTGCCGATCAAGCGGCTGTTCGCCGGATGGCCGGTCGAGAAGGTGGTCAGCCCCGATGCCACCGCCACACCGGAAGTGCTTCCCTGGTATATCCAGCAAGCGCAGCACTGGCGGCAGCGCGCGTCGGATATTTCCGCGGGAGCCGTGGCATGAAAGCCGGGGTCGTCGGTGCGGGCCTGATGGGGGCCGAGATCGCGCTGGTGTTCGCGCTCGCGGGGCATGACGTGCTGCTGCACGATCGCAGCGGGGACGCGCTGGACCGCGCGCTCGCGCGGTTGCGCGGCGTGCTCGACAAGGGCGTGGCGCGCGGGACCTATGCGCGCGAAGCGGCGGAGGCGGCCCTGGTTCGGATCGCGACGGTCACCAGCCTCGACGCGCTGCGCGACTGCACGATCATGACCGAGGCGGTGTATGAAGCGCTGGACGCTAAGGCCGATGTGCTGCGTGCGCTGGACCGGATTTGCGCGCCGTCCTGCATCTTCGCGAGCAACACGTCGACATTGCCGATTTCGACCCTCGCCGCGTTCCTGACACCCGAACGACGCGCGCGGTTCATCGGGACGCATTATTTCTCGCCGGTGTCGCGGATGCAGCTGGTCGAGGTCATTTCCGGCTTCGCAACCGAGGCGGCGATTGCGGATAAGGTGACGTTATTGATGCGCGACATCGGCAAACAGCCGGTACGCGTTCGCGACGTTGCCGGTTTCGCGGTGAACCGCATGCTCCACGCGCTGCTGATCGAAGCGGTCAAGCTGGTCGAAGAAGGGGTGGCGACGCCCGCCGATCTCGACACCGCGTGCCGCCTGGGTCTTGGCCATCCGATCGGGCCGTTTGCGATGATGGATGTCGTGACGTCCGATCTGTGCCTGCAGGTGCAGGAAATCCTGCAGGACGCTTATGGTGAGCGGTTCCGGCCGCCCGCGTTGCTCAAACAGCGCGTCGCCGCCGGGCTGGGGGGCGGAAGGGGCCGTCCGGGCTGGATCGACAAGGACCCCGCGAAACTTGATGGGAGTGCAGGCTGATGGCGACCGACGCGATGCAGGCGGGAGGACGCGCCGCACCCCGCGGCCTGGTGCTGGGGATGTTGTGCTTCGTCTATGTCCTGAACTTCCTCGATCGCCAGCTGGTGTCGATCCTCGCCAAGCCGATCCAGGACAGTTTGCAGATCAGCGATGGCCAGCTCGGCTACATCACCGGTTTTTACTTCGCGCTGTTCTATTGCTTCATCGCGATCCCGGTCGGCTGGCTGGCTGACCGCAGCAACCGGGTGAAGGTGCTCTCGCTCGCCTGCGGGCTGTGGAGCGCCGCCACGGTCGCATGCGGGATGGCGTCCAACTATGGGCAGCTCGCGGTGGCGCGCATGGCGGTCGGCGTCGGCGAGGCCGGTGGGGTGCCGCCTTCCTATGCGATCATCTCTGACACCTTTCCGCGCGAACAGCGCGGCACGGCGATGGGCATCTTCAACCTCGGCCCGCCGATCGGATCGGCGCTGGGCGTGGCGTTCGGCGCGTCGTTGGCGGCGGCGTTCGACTGGCGCGTGCCCTTTTACGTGGTGGGCGCGATCGGGGTGGTGACGGCCGTGGTGGTCTATTTCCTGATCCCCGAGCCGCCGCGCGGCCGGTTCGATCCGGCGCCGGTTGCCGCGGCGGGGCCAGCACCGGGCTTCGTCCAGACGATCCTCGCCTTTTTCGGCAACAAGTTGCTCGCGGTTGCTGCGCTGGCTAGCGGCGCGGCGAACTTCATCACCTATGGCCTCGCCAATTTCGCGACACTGTTCCTGATGCGGGAAAAGGGGATGACGCTGGATCAGGTCGCAATCTGGTACGCGCTCGCGGTGGGCCTTGGGATGGGCGCCGGCATCTTTGCGTCGGGGAAGCTGATCGACCGGTTCGCGGTGCGCAACAAGGCGGCCTATGCGACGCTGCCCGCGCTCTCGCTGCTGATCGCCTTGCCCTTCTTCCTCGGTTTCGTGACGGTCGACAGCTGGCCGCTCGCATTGGCGTTGCTGTTCGTGCCGCTGTTCCTCAACTCGTTCTTCCTCCCCGCGACCGTCACCTTCGTGCAGGGGGAGGTCGCGCCGGACGCGCGCGTGATCTCGGGCGCGCTGCTGCTGCTGGTGATGAACCTGATCGGCCTCGGCCTCGGCCCGACCTTTGTCGGCATGATGAGCGATTTCTTTCGTCCGGATTATGGCGGGCATTCGCTGCAGATGGCGTTCTACGCACTCGCCCCGATGTATCTGATCGCGGCGCTGCTGTTCCTGTGGCTCGCGCGGCTGATCCGGCGGGCGGAGGGGCGTTGATGAGGCACAATCCCATGAACACCCGTCATTGGATCGCGGCAGCAGCGCTCGGCGCGATTTGCTGGAGCGCACCCGCCCTTGCCCGAGGCTCCGATCCCGCCGCACGCTGTGCCGCACTGGCAACGTTGAAGCTGCGCGACACGACCATCTCCAGCGCAACGTTCGTTCCGGCCAAGCCGACCAAGACTACGGCAACCGGCGACGTGCCGGGGTATCGCAGCTTCTGTCGCGTCGTCGCGCGCGTGCAGTCCGAGCCGGGATCGGACATCGGCGTCGAACTGTGGCTGCCCGCCAGCGACTGGGCCGGAGTGTTTCATGGCAATGGCAGCGGCGGGTTCGCGGGCAGCTTTGCGCTCGGCTATTCGGGCATGGTCGAGGGGCTGCGGCGCGGCTTTGCCACCGCGACGACCGACGCCGGCACCGCGCCCGCGACCCCGCTGGAGGGCGACGCGCTGATCGGTCAGCCGCGCAAGTGGCGCGATTGGGGGCGCCTGTCCGCGCATGCGATGACCGTGACGGGC
Source organism: Sphingomonas sp. (assembly GCF_030145815.1). Classification (GTDB taxonomy): domain Bacteria; phylum Pseudomonadota; class Alphaproteobacteria; order Sphingomonadales; family Sphingomonadaceae; genus Sphingomonas. The sequence continues at coordinate 136,328 of NZ_JAIXHL010000001.1, read as the reverse complement.
AAGGCAATCACGGCCGCATTTTACGGCCGGGCTGCGCGGCGATCCTACTATACCGGCTGCTCGACCGGCGGACAGATGGGGCTGATCGAGGCGCTGTATTATCCGCAGGATTATGACGGCATCCTGGTCGGCGCGCCGGTGATGAACCGGACGTGGGGCCATGCCGCGGTTTTGTGGAATTATGCCGCTGCCAATCGCGCACCCGGACGCCTGCTGCCCGAGGCCAAGCTCAAGCTGCTCAACCAGTCCGCGATCGCCGCCTGTTGGCGGCAGGGACATGGCCTTGCGGGGGATCGCTTCATTTCAGATCCGATGGCCTGTCGCTTCGACCCGCAGGTCCTGCAGTGCAAGGCCGGAGCATCGGAGAACTGCCTGACCGACGGCGAGGTCGCGACGGCGCGCGCCTTCTACTCCGGCCCGACCGATCGCGATGGTAAGCCGACCTTCTTCGGCTGGCTGCCGGGAAGCGAAATGCCCGACACGTTCGGCTGGTCGTTCCTGCAAAAGCCGATCAATGGACAACCGCCCTTCGGCAGCCTGTTCAAATGGGTGTTCGGTGCCAATTGGGACTGGAACGGGTTCGATTTCGACCGTGACATGCCGGTGGTCGATGCGCAGCTCGACCCGATCGTGAACGATGCGATGCGCGGCACGCTTGCGCCGTTCGCGCAGCGGGGCGGCAAGCTGATCGTGTTCCACGGCCTCGCCGATACGTTGGTGCCACCGGGCCAGTCGGTCGCCTTCTTTGATCGCCATGCAGCGCAGATGGGCGGGATGGGCAAGCTGGCCGACAGCGCGCGGCTGTTCATGGCGCCCGGAATAATGCATTGCGGCGGCGGCACCGGACCGGACGCGTTCAACACCACTTTGGGCATCCCGCCACGCCCGCCTTCGGACGATGCGCGGCACGACTTGTTCTCCGCCCTGATCGCATGGACCGAGCGCGGCGAGGCACCTGATCAGATCGTTGCGAGCAAATTCTCGGGCGAAGAGTCAGGGAGGATCGCGATGCAGCGCCCGCTATGTCCATATCCCCAGCGCGCTGTCTATCGGGGTGTCGGATCGACCGCCGCCTTGAGTAGCTTCAGGTGCGAGGCCCCATTGGAGGAGTGACGCGTAGCCTGGTTGAAGCGTGGCCGCTCCTCCTTGCCAATCCATGGAGGGCTCGGTAGCCGAAAAAGGCCTCTTAACGATGGTGGGATTAGCAAGAGCGCAAGGCCTGCAATCAGGGCGCATTGCCAACCGGCAGCTCATGCGGACAGCGGCCCTTCCGCTTATGGCCGCTTGCCGACAGTCAGTCGTCGACGGGGCGTCATGGTAAGCGGACAAGGCAGCGCGCTATTACTTAAGCGGGCGGATTAGTTGACCGACGGTCGATCGGCGCATTCGTGTCTTAAGGCGATCGGACATGCGGGGCAGCGTCAAGGCTGGAACTCCGCCCCTGCCTCGCGCTCCTCCGCTGCACGAGTCATCTCGGAAAACAACAAAACGGCTACTTTCGCCTACGCCCAAGTGATCGGAGGGACGCGGCAAAATGGTTGGAGGAGTGGTTCCCAAACTTACGACCCGCCACTTCGATCGCCCACCGCTCAGGCGGTGCGCGGTCGCGCCATTCGAGAATAAGGTCGATCTCTTCCCGCTCTTCATGGCGATACGCGAATGCTTCGCATTGCTCACCGACAAGGTCGAGGATGCTGACAACAACGAACGACTCCCATCGCGGCCCGATGAAGCTTTCGAGTCGCTGTTGGCGGAAGTCCTCGACAGATACTCCATTTCGCGCAGCCTTCTGCGGCAGGCCGATGGGAATGGCTGCGCCTTGCTCGATCAGTCGCCGATGCTGCCCGCTGTCGCGGACAGAGAGCGCTTCGTAACGGTCATTCCTCCGGGCCGCTTGCACTCGATCGCGACGGCAAGGATGCCGCTTTCGCACCAAATGTCGCCTTCGCGGTTGTCGCCGAGATGCGGCTCAAGCGTGAAGGTGAGTGGCCGGTCAGTCTGTCGCAGCAACGTCACAAGAACGTCATTGGACGGCTCCTCGCGCTTGGGCCTCCCACCATCATAGAACAGGTCTCGTGAATTGGCGTCGTTCGACTCAACCTTGGCTTGCACGACTTCCAGCTCAGCAAGCAGAACGCGCTGGAGGTCGGCATGATCGACCGGTGGGCCGTCGGTGACTAGCTTGCCCAGAGCATCAACCGGTAGCGGTCGCCATTCGGCATTGGCGCGGACAAGTGCAAGATTGCTCGTCTATGCAAGCAGGCGCTTGTGCCGGTTGAGCGCAATTCCCTCGACGTGTGCCATGACATCGTGCCGCCGACGGCACTTGCCGGCTGTTCAGTCCAAATGGACTAGACGTTGAGGGGCGTCCAAGCTTTGGCCCAACCTTCAGCGGTTCGGGATCGTCGAAGTGGAGCGCGACGCCGTCGCTGGGCCGCTTAACGATCGGTCGCTTACCGGGCTGCCGATCCAATAGGGAGCTGTCGGCAAAGTCCAACTTTCGGCCCGTTGCGAGTTCCGCGGAGGGGACCGGCTTCGGCATTGTCCCACACGTGCATCAACGACCACATTCGGGCGCGCAGCAGACTAGCGGCACATCCCGAAACTAGTCCGGCAAGCGGCCGTGCGAGTACTGGAGATCCTTTCGACAGATCGTCGATGAGCCGTCAAGAAGAGGCCGTACCCGACATCACATCGAATTATGGACAAACTGATTTAGTGAGGCTGCCTCAGCTATAAGCAATCAAGGATCTGATTACATAGAGCTTTTGTTATAAAATTGGCGGAGCGGGAGGGATTCAAAGCAATCATCTAACTCTTTGAATATACTTAGGTGGACGCACTTGTCTTGAACGACGTGCCCCCGCCGGTGCCCCAGAAAAATTGGGGTTCGGTTTGCGTAAGCGCGCTTGAATTTGTTCGTTTTGCGCTCCTTTAATTCGCCGGGTGGGGTGCAAAGAACGCGAAGACCCGCGCGTTTGGAGGTACCGCAATTATTCCGATGCAATTGCTTGGGGGAGCTTCCGCAAGGCTAGCGCGATCACAGCCCCCACCGCGCCCGCCACGATCCCAACGAGTCCAGCGGTCAGGAACGCGCCCTGCATTGATCCCGTGGACTGATCGAGAAGGTGGACAAGCCTGGGAGACTGTGACTGCGCCAGGAAGAATGCGGCGGTCCAGATGCCCATGGCCCGGCCGCGATGGGCAAAGTCGAACTTTGAGTGAGTCCATGCCAGCAATGTCGGTACCGCCATGCCAGCCGCCATCTGCTGGACGATGACGCCAGCTGCCATTGCACTCGGGGTTTCCGCCAGACCGATCGCCGCCAGGCCTGCTCCCAGCAGCGCGAAGAACACCCCAAGCTGGAGCGCATAGCTGCGGTTCGCGAGGATACGGAACAGGACCGCTCCGACCAGAAAGAACAGCGTCGGCACGACGATCAGTTGCGCATAGCGATCCGGCTCCGTCACGCCGACCTCGGCGAAAGCGAGGGCGCCGTTGATGATGAACACGTAATAGAGCATCGCCGCAAAAAATGTGACCAGCGCCGTGATCGCCGCACTCCACCAAGGAAAGCCAGTCTTGGGAACCGCTAGCGCGGCGGACGCTTCGCCACCCTCTGCCTTCTTCGGTTCGAATAACCAGATCATCATGGCCGCCCAGATTGGGATGGCGGCCAGGTAGACGAAAAACACCGCGCTCCACTGCAGCTTGCTCGCCTCGCCGACGCTCAGCCCGACGAGCCCGCCAAACACGGGGCCGACCAGGCTTTGCAGAAACAGCCAATTCTTGCGGCCCTTGTCGTCCCAATAGTCCGCGATCAGGGTATTCACGACGGTCAGGATGACGGCTTCGGAGATGCCGAGCAGGAGTCGGGAGACGTAAATCTGGTCCAAGGTTTCGAGGAGCAGCGGCACCGTGCCGAACACCGCGTAGAATGCGGTCGCCGCCAGTAGCAATTGCCTCCGGCCGAATTTGTCGACCAGCAGCCCGCTAAAGGGCGCAAGGATGGCCATGGTCAATCCTGGCGCACCGATCAGGGCCGGGACCTGCGCCCGGGCGTCGGGGTCATGCGCAAAATGCGCGATCAGCGTGGGCACTGCCGGGCCCATCGCGACAATGGCGAGCATCGGCAGGAAGCCCGCAAGGACGACGACGATGCCTTGCGGTTTCAACGGAAGCCCGCGCCAATAGGCCGTCAAGTTCCACATTTCCGGCCTCTCCCCATATCGATTTGGGAGGCTTGATAATATATTACGGAGTACGTTTCAATTCGGGATGTGCGGGCGCCGACCTTCTGATCCTGTGCGACCGGAGCGCAGCGCGGCGTCTGATCGCCGAGGCGCCGATGGATCGTGCACAACGAATATTTGACAAAATCAGAATGGTCATACTAATTTTGGCTTGTGCGCACTTTGCGGACGGTTTTGCTCGACGAAAATGCCAGATTTTTGTGCGGCGCCGATCAGGAGAGGCAGATCATTGGATCATGGACGATTGAGCGGACTCGCAGTTCCGATGCGTCGCTGAACCGCCGCGCAGGACGGCGGCCGAGGTTGCATCGCGAGAGCGCCAGCGGCGGCGCCGGACGCGAACTGCAGCTTCAGTTTGTCAGGCCGGCCTTAGACAATAATATATCAGTGGAGTGAGAAGAGATGGCTGCCAGAGTGAAACGGGGCGTCAGCCTGTACAGCTTCCAGGAAGAGATGTTTCTTGGACAGATGACGATCGAGGACTGCGTCGCGTTCGCCGCGTCGATTGGCGCGAAGGGGATCGAAATCCTCCCCGAACAGAACATGCCGAGCTTCCCGAACATCGACGACCGCCAGGTTGCCTGGTGGCAGGAACTGATGGCCAAGCATGGGACGGAGCTCACCTGTTACGACATGTTCCTCGATACCAAGGCCCGCAAGGACCGGTTGATGACAGATGACGAGCAGGTCGCCTCTATTCGCCGCGACCTCGTGCTCTGCAACCGGCTCGGCATCCGCAACATGCGCGTGCTGGTCTTCGTCCGTCCCGACATCCTCGAGCGGTGTGTGCCTTATGCCGAGGATCTCGAAGTGCACATGGGCGTGGAGGTTCATTCACCTTGGCATATGGAGCACGCTTGGATCCTGCGTACCGTCGAGATTGCGGACAGGCTGGGCACCAAGCATCTGGGCCTGCTGCCCGACATGGGCATTTTCATGAAGCATTATCCACCGGTCTATCGCGACCGCTTCATTCGTCAAGGCGTTCGCCCGGAGGTCGCGCAGTTCATCGTCGACCAGCACGAACAGAAGATCATGGCTGAATACACGATCTATGAGGTGGCGGTGAAGATGAAGGGCAATCCCGCTGAAATCCGCATGGCCGAGACGCTGCGCCATCATCCCTACGCCAACCCGAAGCGGATCCGCGACTACATCCCCTATTTCCGGCATATCCAGGCCAAGTTCTACGAGATGACGGAAGACGACCGCGATCCCACCCACGCCTATGATGAAGTGATCCCGGAGTTGGTCGCCGGCGGATGGGACGGGTACCTCTCCAGCGAATATGAAGGAAATCGCTGGATCCAGGACGTCCAGCCGGTCGACAGCCGCGAGCAGTTGCGGCGGCAGCACCGCATGTTTGAACGCCTGATCGCACAAGCCGAAGGAGCCCGCTGATGTTTGATAAATATCTGATCGTGGACGGCAGTCTGCGCAATGTCGGCCCGGCTGACGCGCCGAGCGGCTTCGCGTTCGAGGCGAAGCTCGGCTATTATCGTGGCCTTGGCCTGTCGATGGTGGAAGCGTTGGATGTGACCGTCGACGGTGAGCCGATTCCGCGCGACGCGGTCCGCTTCGATGAAGGCAATGGACCACTCAGCCTGGACGAAATGGAAACCGCGTTCGACCGGCGGTGGCCGTTCGGTGCGTCGGCGACAATCACCGTCGCGCGCAATGGCGGGCTTGCACCGGGAGAGCACCGGCTGGAATTCGCCCAGCGGCTGCGGGTCTCCTACATGCCCTTCCCTTCGGTCAATTCGGACGCAAAAACGCTGACGGTCGCGTGACATAAGGGCGAGGCGGGCGCCATGACCAAATCGGCGACATGGTGCCCGCCCATTTTATAGTCCTCCCATAACGCGCCTCAAGACGGGATACGCGTAATCTCGATCAGCTCCACGCCGGGTGCCGGCAGGCTGCTCTCGATGGTGACACTGGTGCCCTCGCCTTCGTACGATCCCAGCATGTCGCCCCTATGCTGTGCGTCTGCGCGATATCGGACGACCTTGTAGCGGCCCTGGCCCCAAGGGAGATCGCTGACCTCTAGCGTATAGCCGGTATATCCCACGCTCCCGGCGTCGACGCGCCTGGGCGGAACGTTCAAGGACATGTTCACGCGTTCGGCGCCGATCGGCACCTGGAATTCGAACACGTCGCGATCCCGGGCGTTGAGGTAGGAGTCCGGGATGGCGTAGTTGGCGATCAGAATGCGAACGGTGTCGCTGTCCGCGGTCTGGCCAGCCAGCGCTGCAAATCCCTTTTCATCTCCACCCGAAACAGCGAGACGCTCCGTCGCGGCCAAGGTTCGACCGACCAGGCGGAATGCGCTCGTCCGCGCATTCTCACTGCCATCGGGTTCGAAGATCCCGGCGGGATCCCGGAACTTATAGTGGAAATCAGCCCCCGTATCGGCGCGAAAGAAGATCGCCTGATCGACCGCCGAGTCCTGCATGTAGACGGCCGCCGCCGCGATGAAGGCCGCGTTGTCGGCGTCTTCGAATTTCGCCGTCGGAATGCCGGTCATGCTCCAATAGGAGAGCATAAGCCTGGTACCGCCGAACCCATGCTGGTCGGCGACCGTACGGACCTCTGCCGCAATCGTGCGGAAATCGAGCGGATCGCGTGAGTTGTCGCCGTACCACATCCACGACAGGAAATCCAAAGGCAGCGACTGATCCTTGATGAAGGTCAGCAACCCTTCGCGGAACGGGCCTTCGTTCAACGGAAACGCGATGCACGGTCCGCCAAACTGAAGGCCGAGGTCGACACACTTCACCGCGCGCGCAGCGGCGGCATACATGTGATAGAATTGCTCGGGCGTGCCGGAAAAATGCAGGCTGCCGAAGTCGGGCTGATCCCCGAATTCCCAATGCGTGATGGCGTTTTCGAACCCATTGCCCCACCCGCATACATAGTGGCGCACGATGTTCTCGACCACTTGCTCGTACTTCGCCAAGTCACGGACCGGCTGTTTGTTCGCCGGAATTTCGCTGGCGATGGTAAACATGATGTCCGCGCCGAGCGAACGCACCTGGCTGACCCACGCATCGGTCCCGGCGAAATTATAGTTCGCCGGATCGCTCGGGTCGGCCGACCAGTCGGGAAACAGGCTCGTAGGGTTATCGACTGTATCGAGCCGCGACACCCAGTCGTATGACCGGACGAGCGTCACATGCGCCGCCCTCCACACGTCCAGAATGTCGGGAACGCTCTCGGTGCCGGGGGCCGGCGCAGGAATGCCCGTCGTACCGTGGAGCTTGCGCATATCGCCGATCGAAACGCCCGCATTGACGGACAGCCTCGCAATAGGGTCTCTAGTCATCAGTAATCGCTTTCCAGAATGCGGTGGACGTAGTCGAGCGCGGCTGGCTCTTCATTCACGAGGTGCGCCAGGCGTCGCTCGAGCGCCTCGGGGGTCGCGGAGTCGAACTCCTCGTGCATCATCTGCAGTGACGTATCCCACACGGTCTTCACGCGCGGGTACCGCCTGGCCATGAACTTGGTCTGCACGTCGTAGAGCGTGTCGTCGCTCTGCAGGAGCTGTGCAAAGACCACCCCGTCCTCGATCGCCATCGCGGCGCCCGATCCGAGATAGGGGGTCATGGCGTGTGCGGCGTCGCCCATGATCATGACCCGCCCCCGATGCCACGGATATGGCACCATGACGGTGTCGAGCGGAGTATAGGCGACGTTGGTGGCAGTCCGCAGCGATGCGATCTCCTCCGCCATGAAGACGGAATCGCCCATCATCGCCCGCGCCCTTTGATACATGAGCTCTGGGAAGGCTGCGGGATCGTGACGTGGACGACCTTCCTCATAATGCGTGACGATCACGTACATCATGCCGCCAGCCAGCGGGACGAAACCGACTTTGCCGCCGAAGCCGTGGCAGAACATCGCGCCCTTCAGTGTGTCCGGGGCCCGCACCGGGGCGCGCCAGGCCACGCCGCCACTTGGCGTGGGGACGTGCTTCTCGCCGAACAAATAGCGCCGAATACTCGAATTGATGCCGTCGAAGCCGATCACGAGATCATAGCGGCCCGACGATCCGTCGCTCAGCTCAACCGTAACCCCGTCGGCATCCGGCTCGATGTCGACAGCCGTCGTCGCCATCTTGATGGTGCAACCCACCTCCCGGGCATGGGCGCTGGCCATCTCCAGAAAGCCCAGGCGCGGCAGTTGGACGTTGTTCGGCATCCCGTCGAACTGGCGCCCATATGGAATATCGACCACATGCCGGCCATTCCGATCGTAATAGGAAAGCGGCGGCGTCGGAAACCCAAGGGCGAGCGTCGATTCAAGCAGCCCAATCTCGCGCAGAGCCCGCAACCCATTGGTCCGCAAGCCCCATCCGACGCCTGGGACCGAATTGTCCGGCTTGATTTCAATGACGTCGACCTCGACGCCGATCCGGGCAAGCGCGATCGCTGTGCACAGGCCACCGATGCCCGCGCCGACAACCAGGATCTTCTGCAACTTTGGCATTTCGCCCCCTCCCAATTTTTAAAGCAGTGCAGCGATGCAACCACACCCGTTTTCTCGTGATATATCACCGTTGCATGCCGACGCTGTCCCGGTCAAGCGCTGCAATCTTGTCAGCGCGCGCTGGCGGAGGCATGGGTGCTGAGGCGCGACGCCGAACTGGAGTGGTTGGATGGCAGAGCGAGATGGACAAAAACTGACGCTCTCGGACCAAGCCTATGCGCTTCTCCGGGAACGGATCGTGTCATTGAAAATGCCACCCCGAATGCGCTTTACCGAGCGAGAGATATCAGAGGAGACCGGCTTCGGAGCGATGCCGGTGCGCGAGGCGTTGGATCGCCTCAACCATGATGGCCTTGTCGAGACCATCCCCCGCCGCGGTTATCGCGTGGCAGGACTGACCTTGAAGTCCGTGGACGACTTTTTCACGGTGTGGAGTGCGGTGTCGCCGTTGATCATCCAGTTGGGTCAGGAACGGATGACGCTCGAGCAAGCTGCGGCGTTGGACGCCATACAGAACGAGCTTATGCGGGCGGTCCGCAGGGCGAAGCTCAACCCGGAAGACTGGATCCGGCTTTCCCGGCATCGCTTTGACCTTCTGGCAGAGGCCACGCGCAATCCTCCCCTCCAGGCTATCTACCGCAACCTGTCGGCAGAAATGGACCGGATCTTTCATTCGATCAGTCGCCACAAGGAGGACGTTCGCGCGATCTTTGACCTTGGGACGCGGTTCGACAGCGCCATTCCGAGTGTCGAGGACGCGAGTGCCTTCATCAGGATCAGCCGCGAGAAGATCGCAGAAATCATTATCGAGAAAGGCTTCGACTACCCGCAGGCGGGCTGATCGCCCGGGCAGCCCGATACCGACCGCGCGCGCGCTCTCGCCCCCCCCCTCCGAACCCGGTCGGCGCGGCGGGCAAGCCGCCCTCAGTCGTAGATCGGGCGCAGCACGTTATCCAGGTGGTAGCGGGTCAGCGCCATCGACGCGAGGAGATCGGGCGAGCCGTCATACTCGATCGACATCCAGCCCTTGAACCCGTGCTGCTTGAGCAGCCGGTACAGGCCCTTGAGATCGAGTTCGCCCAGCCCCGGCTCCCAGAACCAGCGCGTGCCATCATCGGCAATTTCGGGATCGCGCGCGTAGCGGACGCTGTCGGGCTGGCGCGCCGAGCCGGTATCCTTCAGGTGGAAGGTGCTGATCCGGTCGTGATAGTCATTGTAGAAGGTCAGCAGATCCTCGCCCATGATCGAAATCTGGGCGGTGTCGATGCAATAATGCACCAGCTTCGGGTCAGTCGATTCGATCAGCTCGCGGTGATTCTCGATATTGATCGCGCAGAAAAACTCATTGTGCAGGCCAATCTTGACGCCGTGATCGGTGGCATAGCGACCGATCTCGTTCATCACCTTTGCACATTGCTGAACCTGATCCCGGCTCAGCGGGCCGGTCCCGCAATAATTCTGCGTCGGACAGGTGTTCATGTAGGTGCCGCCGAATTTGACGATCGTGTCCACGGCCTCACGGCCGGCGCGCACGGCTTCGTCGAAATGGCCGGCGTCATGCGAGGCATGGGCGCCGTGAAACATGCCGATCACCTCGACCCCGCGCTCCTTGGCGAAGGCCGTGAAATTCTCGGGCGACCCGAACAGCGGGAGGATATCCGCCAGATCCCAGGGCGCGATCTCGATCCCGTCAAACCCCAGCACGGACTGATATTTCAGGATCGTGTCCCAATCGGAATAATAGGCGCTATTCGTCTTATCCTCATAATAAAATTCGCGAAAATTGTCGATCTGCCGGTACGGAATGGTCTTCCAGTGGCACATATTGGCGTAGCGGATATTGGGCATGGCGGCAGCTCCGTCCGGCTTAGTTCTGTAGCTTGTTGAGAAGCGCGCGCGTGCGGAGCAGCGCGCGGAAGGGATCGCGCGTCTGGCGCGCGCTGCACACGATCGGGCCGGTATAGTTCAGGCGATCAAGCAGTTGAACGATCCCGGGCAGATCGACATTGCCCGTACCGGGATCGCGGAACACCTGCGTCGCGCGATGCGCCGGGAATTCGGGGTTCGCGCTTTTCCACACATCGCCCGGATCGACGAACTGCGTATCGGTCAGGTGTACGCAGCCGATGCGGCCCTGCTGCGCTTCGATGAACGCCGCCGGATCGACGCCGGCGATCGTCAGGCTCGCCACATCGACATCGAGCTTCACCGCATCGGGCAGCGCGTCGAGCAAGGACAGGATCTGTTCGCCACGGAACAGGCTCCAATATTCGTTGCGCAGCACCAGCGTAACGCCCGCCGCAGCGGCCTTTTCCGCCAAGCCGCCGAGCAACTGAAGCGTCCGCTCAGTAAAGGCCGCGCGCTTCGCCTCCAGATCGGGGTGATAGTGCGCGACGCGGCCATGATAGGGTGACGGACTGATCGCGAAATAGTCCGCCCCCAGATCACCGGCATGCGCCACCGCCTCACCCGCGAAATGCCCGCTCGCGCCGAAGAAGAAGTCGAGATTATCGTTCCGCATGAACAAATTGGGGTCGAACGTCACGCCTGTCACATGATCGATGCCGCTGTCGGCCAGCACGGCGCGATAGTTGGCGGCCGACTCATATTTGGTGTTGATGCAGTAGCGGTTCATCGGAACGCCGCTGCGCCCGCCGAACTGCCAGACCGGCTCATACGGGATCTCGATCGAGCGAAACCCGCTCGCGCGGATCAGCGGGTAGAGTTCTTCCCAGAAATAGCGGCTCTCGAACCGGTTGCGGTTCGGCTCCTGATAGTGGCGGTTGATCAGGTCCAGGCTGATCGCGATCCGATCGAGGTTCATTGCGTCGTCCGTCTATAGGATGCGCCGTCGGCGACGGCGGTTGGAAGCTCTGCCCGGCGGGCTTCAGTCGGCGAGCATCCGCTGCGACTGGGCTAGTGACTCGTCCATCGGCATGGTCGGGAAATATTCGAGGCCGATCGCCCCGGTGTAGCCGATGTCGCGCAGCGTGCGCGTGACCTGAGCCCAGTCGAGGCTGCCGGTGCCGGGCTCATTGCGGTCGGGCATGTCGGCGACCTGGACGTGCGCGACGAGGTGGATGCGGCCTGCCAGCACCTCCGCCATATCCTCGCCCATCACGGCGCTGTGCCAGACATCGTACAGCAGACGCAGGTTCGGACTGCCCACCGCCTCGACCAGATCGAGGCCGAGCTTGGTGCTGACGAGATACATGGTGGCGAACAATTGCGTGTTGAGCGGCTCGAGCAGCAGCATGACGCCCGCCTCCTCCGCTGCATCCGCCGCCGCGCGCAGGGCGGTGACGGCGTTGGCGAAATGCTCTTCCTCGCTCATGCCATCGACGCAGAAGCCGGAGGCGACGATCAGGTTCGGCTTGCCGAGGATCGCAGTCGCGGCGATCGTTTCGCGTACTGCCGTGACCATCGCATCGCGCTCAGCCGGGTCGACGATCGAGCGGCGCGGATCGACGCACAGGCTGGTCAGCCGCACGCCGGTTTCCTCAAGCGCCGCGGCGAGTGCGTCGATCGGCTTGTCGCGCCACAGGTGAAATTCGGCGAGCGCGAAGCCGGCCGCCTTGGCCGCGCGCACGCGCGCATCGAGTTCGCCAGCGTCGGCAAACTGCCATTCGATACAGGAGGATAGTTGATACGCCGCAGACATAGGATCCCTTCCCATTCCACGGCCCCGTGGTGCGTCACGCACTCGTATGCCTGGCGGGCTCAATCCCGCTATTTTGTCGCTCCTCCGATACGGATCTTCGCCAAAAGATCAAGGCCGGAAAAGGGGTGCACCCGGCCGGCGCTTCGCAAGCGCGTCGTGGATATCGCAGATGCGCCCGATTGTGCTCGACCGGTCGAATGCCGGGGCGCGCTACGACAAACCTTTTAGTGTCGAGCCGCACGTAATGGCGCAGACGAGCACCCATGATGGCGATGATATTCCTATGCTCGGCGACTTTTCTCTTCGCGCACCCCGAAGATATCCGCCGGCAGTCGCCACGCCGCGAGGATAGCGAGCAGGAGCAGCATGATGAAAAGCGCACCTGCCACCGGCAAGCCCGCAAGCGCGCCACCCGTCTGGGCCGCAGCCGCGAAATATGCAGAGCCGATCGCCGCAATGCCTGTCGCGCCGCCCAACTGCTGCGCGGTGCGCAGCGTCGCGCTGGCAGTCCCGGCGAACGCGCGGTCGACATCGGCGACCACGACCGGCGGCAACGGCCCGGCCAGCATACCCATGCCGATCCCCGCGACTGCGAGCAGCGCGAAGAAGCCAACGCCGCTGCCGGTTCCACCGGCGATCAGGATCAGCGCGCCGCTCGCCCCTGTCATCATCACCAGCGCACCACCGATCAGCAGCCAGCGGCCGAAGCGCGGCAGATACTTCTTTCCGATCAGGCTGATCCCCGCCATCACGCCAAGACCAAAGGGACCATGCGCTAGCGCGGTATCGAGCGGGGACTTGCCCAGCCCCTGTTGCAACGCGATTGCCAGCACCAGCAGAAAGCCCGCCGCACCTGCCGAGAAGGCCAGCACCGCGACCAGCCCCCAGCGGAACGTGATCAGGCGGAACAGCGCAGGTTCGACGATCGCCGCCAGCCCCGCGCGCCGCCGTGCCAATGCTCGGATCCAGCCCGCACTGACCAAGGCGACTCCGACGAGCGCGCACGGAATGGCCCAGGCCGGCCAGCCCCGCTCCGACCCGTCGATCAGCGCGAACAGCAGCGCCGCAAAGCCCGCCGCAAACAGCGCCGCGCCGATCAGGTCGATTTGCAGCGGGAGACCGGCGCCGCGCTGCGGGATCGTCCGCAACCCCAGCCACAGCGCAATTAACCCGATCGGCAGATTGATCAGGAAGATCAGCCGCCAGCCAAGGCCAAACCAGTCCCATTCGATCAACAAGCCACCCAGGATCGGTCCCAGGATCGCAGCGAGTCCTCCGATCACGCCGAACCAGGCAAGCCGTTCAACGCGTTCGAGCGGCGAGAACAGCGTCTGCACGATCGCCATCACCTGCGGCCCCATCATCGCGCCGGCAGCCCCCTGGAGCAGGCGGCCGATGACCAGCTGCTCGGGCGTTTGCGCCAGCCCGCACAGCGCCGAGGTGGCGATGAATCCCCCAACCCCGATCAGGAACATGCGGCGATAGCCGAACGCGTCGCCCAGCCGTCCGCCGAGCAGCAACAGCGCACCCAGCACCAGCAGATAGCCCGCAACGATCCACTGCATCGCCGCCGACGAGGCATCCAGCGCGCGGCGGATCTCGGGCAAGGCGGTGTTCACGATGGTCGTATCGGCGACCTCGAGCACGAAGGCGATCAGCACGGTGAGGAAGGCGAGCGTGCGCTGACGATCCGTCAGCTGCGCCGCTGCGGCACCGTTCTGCGGCGCGCCTGCCCCTCCATCCATAGACTGCCGCCCCGCAAATCCCGGGCGTTGCACCCGCGGTACAGCCCTAATTAAAATGATTCTTCTATTATGAGCCCGTTTCGCCTAGCGTCAACCCAATGCGGCGATTCACGACCGCGATGTTGAGGTGGCGGGCGTGGTCGCGCGTCCGTCCGGAGGGGAGTGAAGGCGTTGCACAAGTCAGACTCGTCGCGGGTACCCGGCCCCGCTCAGGGCTTCACCGTGATCATCGCAGGGTTCCTGCCGATCATGGCGATTGTGTCGATGTTCCCGGCCGTGCCGGCGATGATCGCGCATTTCGGTGCTGATCCCAATGCCAGCTGGAAGGTGCCGGCGATGGTCTCCGCACCCGGCCTGACCATCGCGATCACGGCGCTGTTCGTCGGGCTGATGGTCGATCGCTTCGGACGGCGACGCCTGCTGCTCGGCTCGACCCTGCTCTACGGCATCTTCGGCTCCGCGCCGTTCCTGCTCGAATCGCTCGACTCCATCTATGCCTCGCGCCTGTTGCTGGGGCTGAGCGAGGCGGCGATCCTGACCACGCTCAACACGCTGATCGCGGATTATTGGGATGAAAAGAGCCGCCGCAACTGGCTGACAATGCAGGGGTTGATCGGCCCGGCGCTGTCGTCGGTGATGATCTTCTTTGCCGGAGCACTCACCGCCTGGCGCTGGAACGGCATCTTCCTGCTCTACCTCGTCGCTTTCCCGATCTTCCTGGCCATGCTGCGCTACATGTATGAGCCGCAGCGTGAGGTCGCCCCCGCGCGGGTCGAGGGTGAGACCGCCGATGGCGGCATCCCGTGGAGCGTTCTCGCGACGATCGGCAGCGTGACCCTGTTCGTTTCGGTCCTCTATTATGTCTTCATCATCAATGGCGGGCTGGTCTGGCAGGAGCTGGGGGTCAAGGATCCGGGCAAGATCGGGCGGATCACCGCGTTGCCCAGCCTGTTCATCCTGGTCGGTGCGGGCGTGTTCTGGCTGCTCGGCCGCTGGCAGGTCAGTTCGCGTGGCCAGCTTTTCGCGCTGCTCGCCACGCTCGGCACCGGCCTCACCATCATCGGCCTCGCCAGCGACTGGCGGATGATGATCCTGGGCATGATGGTGCAACAGACGGGTGCGGGCATGGGCGTGGTCACGCTGATCGCCTGGGCCCAGCGCAAGCTGCCCTATGCCCATCGCGGACGCGGCATGGGCTTGTGGACCGCCTGCTTCTTCTTTGGCCAGTTTGTCTCGCCGCTGCTGGTGAGCGTGGTTCGCGCGCAAGTCGGGTCGATGCTGGCTGCGTTTCTGGTCGCCGGCGTCGTCGGGATCGTTGGGGCAGTCATCGTGTGGCTGCTGGTCGACCACCGCCCGATGCTTCAGCCCGCGACGGTATGAGGCTTACGATGATCCGCCCGTGCCTGAGCGCCATTGCTGCGTTCCTCGCCATCGCGTCCGCCGCCGCGCAGGAGCCGCCCCGCTTCCGCTACGATGTGATCGAAGCGCCGCTCCAGCCGGGCGCGGTCACGCTGCCGACTGCGCCGAAGGACGCGCCGGATCGCGAGCAATGGATGAAGCAGAACGGGTCGATCGGGGTGCGCAACGTCTCGCACGCCACGCTGACTCCGGTGTTGCCCGCTGGTCCCTCGACCGGCGCCGCGGTGATCGTCGCTCCGGGCGGCGGGTTTCTGGGCCTGGCGATCGATGCCGAGGGGTGGCAGGTGGCGCGCTGGCTCGCCAATCACGGCATCGCCGCCTTCGTCCTCAAATATCGCGTGCTGCCCACCCCGCGCGACAATGCGGAGTGGCAGGACAAGTTCAACCGGATGATCGCAGGGGAAAGCGTCGGCTTCGCACCGCCCAAGGATACCCCGCCCGAAGCGCTCGCTGACGGCCTCGCCGCACTGGCCCATGTCCGCAATAATGCTGCGCGCTATGGCGTGGACCCGAAGCGTATCGGGTTCATGGGCTTTTCCGCCGGTGGCTTCCTGACCCGGTCCGTGATCGAAAAAGGCGGCGCGGCGATGCCGGCCTTTGCCGCGCCAATCTATCCCAACATGGCGGCGATGACGGTGCCGACCAACGCACCGCCGATGTTCGTCACGATCGCGGCGGACGATTTCTTGCTGACCCGCGAAAAGGGCCTGCCGCTGCTCGACAGCTATCGCGCTGCGGGCAAGCCGATCGAATTCCATTTGCTCGCCAATGGCGGCCATGGCTTCGGCCTCGGACGCGCGGGCACCGCGTCAGCGGGCTGGATCGAGAATTTCCACCGCTGGCTGGGCGCGATCGGAATGCTTGAGGCCAAGTGAGGCCTGAGGGGGTGACCTAGATCACCCCCTCCTTCAACAGCTCGACCGCATGTCCGGCCGCGCGGGCGGTGAGCGCCATATAGGTCAGCGATGGGTTCTGGCACGCCGACGAGCTCATCTGCGCGCCATCGGTGACGAACAGATTGGCGACGTCGTGCGCCTGGCTCCATTTGTTGAGCACCGACGTCGCCGGATCCGCACCCATCCGCGCACCGCCCATTTCGTGGATCGCGCTGCCGCCCGGATTGGGGCGGTCGAGGCCCATGATGACCTTCCCGCCCGCATGGCCTAGCATCTCGGCGGCGTCCGCCTTGGCCTGCGCCAGCGCAGCATGCTCCTCCGCGCCGAACGCGAATTCGACCTTGAGGATCGCCAGGCCATTGGCGTCGGTGCGCGTGCGATCCAACGTGATGCGGTTGGTCGCGCGCGGCACGCAGTCGGCAAAGGCGACGAGCACCATCCGCCACATGCCGGGCGGCTGCAGCGCATCCTTGTATGCAGCCCCGATCCCCGCCTCACGCTTGCCGCGCGTCCAGCCCGATTGCAGCGCGCCGCCCTGGAACGAGAAGCCCCGACTATGTCCAGCGCCGTCGATCGCATCGAGATTTCGGAAGCGCGGAATCACAACACCGGTCGGGCGATTGCCGAAGGTGGTCCATTGCTCGAAACCCGGGAACAAAGCGATCGCCGACAGGGTGCTGGCATGATCCATGATATGCGTGCCGAGCACGCCGCTGGAATTGGCGAGACCGGTCGGCATTGCGTCGCTGCCCGAATTGAGCAGCAGATGCACCGAGTTGAACGCCCCGGCATTCAGGAACACCATGCGCGCGGCCGCCTGGCCGCGCGCCTTGGTCTTGCCGTCGATCCAGCGCACGCCGGTGACGCGGCGCGTGACTGGGTCATAGTCGATCTTCTCGACCACGGCGTCGGTGACCAGGGTCAGGTTGCCGGTCTTTTGCGCTGCGGGCAGCGTAGAGGACTGGGTCGAGAAATAGGCACCATAGGAACAGCCGCGCGCACAGATTGCGCGCCGCTGGCATTCCCCGCGCCCGTCCTTCGCCTGCGTCAGATTGGCGGTGCGGCCAATCGTCAGCCGCCGGTCGGGCCAACGCGCGGAGATTTTCTCGCGCACCGCCTGTTCGACGATATTGAGCGCCATCGGCGGCTGGAAGCGTCCGTCGGGCAGTTGCGCCAGCCCCTCGGCCGCGCCGGAGACGCCGATAAACTCCTCGACCTTGTCATACCAGGGGGCGAGGTCGGCATAGCGGATCGGCCAGTCGGTGCCGTTGCCGTCGCGCCGGTTGGCGTCGAAATCATAGTCCGACCAGCGATACGATTGCCGCCCCCAGGTCAGCGAGCGCCCACCCAGATTATAGCTGCGATACCAGTTGAACGCGGTGCCCTCTTGCGTCGCATAAGGGTTGTCGGCGTCGTTGACGAAATGCGGCTCGGTAAACTCGGTGAAATGGCGATTGCCGCGCTGGACCGGGTATTCGCGCGCATATTTTTCGGCATCGCCGATCCCGCGAAACGGCATGTCCCACGGCGCCTTGGTCTCGTTCACATAGCCGGTCTGGTGCGCGATCATCGGCCCGCGCTCAAGCATCAGCACCTTGAGCCCCGCCTCGGTCAGCTCCTTCGCCGCCCAGCCCCCGGTGATGCCGGAGCCGACCACGATCGCATCGAATTGCATGTTGTCCGCCATCAGCCGAACTCCACCGCGGTCCAGTCGCTCGAATAGGCGCGCTCGCCCGGCTTGACCGCGACTGCTGGGTCGAAGCGTCCGGGGGTCAGTTCGTAGCGCAGCTCCTGCGCGCCGCCGGTTTGCGAAGTGTAATAACCGGTCAGGATCAGCCCCTTCACCGTCTTCCATAAATGGTCCTTGGCGGCAAACGCCTCGGCATCGAAGCGCTCAAGGATTGCGGCGCGGCGCGCGTCGGGCTTGCCCAGCCAGTCACCATTGGCCGCACGGTCGAGCTCGGCCTCCAGCCAGTCGAGATGGCGCAGGCTGTCGTCGCTGCGCAAATGCCCGGCGACGCTGGCGGGGGCCGTGTCGCGTGCGAGCGGCATGCGGCTCATGTCCAGGCCATGGGCGAGCGCCAGGATCACGAAGTCCCCCACGCCCACATCCCCCGCACCCGGGGTGCCGGTGCGCGGGATCACCAGCTGGCTGATGTCGCGGATCATCGCGCGCTGGCGGTCGCGCGGCGCGTCCGCCTCGTCCTGTTTCGACAGCGTCGCAACGACTGCGGGCATTCCCACCACCGCCGCGAGCAACGCGACACCGCCACCAAATTCGCGCCGTGTCCAGCCAGCCTGACCCATGCTCTACCCTCTCCCCGCCGGTTCTTGCCGGCTCTGGCTCCGGGTGATATCAGAATGTATATTCTATTTCTAGCAGGAGAGGCACGGACGCTCAGACTATCGCGCATGATGGAGCTGGGCACGCCCGCGCCAGATTTCGTCTTGCCGGATACCGATGGGCGGACGGTTCGGCTGGCGGATGTCGCCGGCCCCAATGGGCTGATCGTCGCCTTCATCTGCAACCACTGCCCGTTCGTGCTGCACGTGATTGACGCCTTCGTCGACTTCGCGCGTGAGGTTCAGACGCGCGGGATCGGCGTGGTCGCGATCTCGTCCAACGATATCGTCGAATTTCCCGAGGACGATTACGACCATATGAAGCTGTTCGCGGCCGAACGCGGCTTCCCCTTTCCCTATCTGCATGATGCGAATCAGCAGGTCGCGATCGCCTATGAAGCGATCTGCACGCCGGATTTCTTCATGTTCGATTCCGACCTGCGCCTGTTTTACGCGGGCCAGTTCGACGCGAGCCGCCCGAAGATCAACCGCCCGCCAGTGCCGGGCCTGCCGCCACTGCGCACCGACCTCCCCGTGTCCGGCGAGGATATGCGCCGTGCCGCTGAAGCGCTGCTGGCCGGTGAGGCACCGCCCCAGCCGCAGCGGCCGAGTGCGGGCTGCTCGATCAAATGGCTCGAGGGGAATTCCCCGACATGGGCATAGTCACGGACCGCATCTGGCTGCCTTCCGCTGCCGTCGTGCCGCAGGAGCGCGGAACCGACTATTTCGCGCCCGTCGACGGCGCCGACTGGTCGGACGGATTTGGCTGGCATCGCGGCTTTTTCTCCAGCTTCCGCCTGCGCGCCGGGCGCGATGCCTGGTTTCACTTCCCCCTGCCTACACCGGTGCTGCGCGATGGGCGGCAACAGGCGCTAGCCGAGGTTTCGCTGATGTGGGAGGTCACCGACGGGGCCCGCATCAACTGGTTGGTGCTGCAGCATGGCGGGATGGAGCGCATCCCGCTAACCGAGCGGATGACCGAACCCACGAGCAAAGCGGTCCCGTTCGACCCGCCCGAGCAGTGGCGGCAATATTACCCGCCCTCGGCACGGCGGCTGACCACGATCCCGTTCGATCCTGTGCTGCCGCTGCGCTTCGGTGTGCAATTGTGTGTTGGTGTCACCGCCCCAGAAAGCGACGGCACCATCCGCTTTTACGGCGCGGGGGCCGGCTTCACCGACCTGGACTAGCCGCGGCCCGACCGCAGCGCAGCGAGCTTTGCACGGATCGCCGCCTGCTTCTCCGCCGACACGTCGAACCGTCCGACCAGCCACGCCATCGCCGCGCCCGCGGCCACGATCAGCACCGTGACGAACCAGGCGAGCGCACGCACCTTGTCCTGCGGCATCTGATCGACCGGCAGCCCGGCGGGGAAGTCGATGATGCCGAGGAACGACCCGGCGAACAGCGCGACCAGCCCGCTGCCGACCTGAAGCCCGATGAACATGAAGCTCGCGACCAGCCCCTGTTGCGGCTTGCCGGTATTCGCCTCATGCTCGTCACCAATGTCATAGGTGACGGTGTTGAACGGCACGACATAGAGGCCATAGGCCACCCCGCCGAGCACGCGGAACGCGAACACGAACGCGCCGATCGCGGCGGTGGCGGGCGGGGGCGACAGGCCGAGCAGCGGCAACAGCACCGCAGCCGCCTGCACCACGAAGAAGACGGCGAGGCCAGAGATCATCGCGGTGCGGGTGCCGACCAGTTTCATCCAGGCGGGCGCGAGAAGCATCGCCGCGAGCGAACCGATCACCCCGGCGATCAGCAGCCGCGGGGTCCAGCTGCCGTCGAGCTGCCAGAAATAGGTGGCGAGGTGGAGCGTCAGCTGGTTCACCACCGAATTGGTGAACAACACCAGCAGGGCGACCAGCAGCAACAGCCCGACATTGGGCGTGGTGCGGATCGCCGCGACCAGCCGTCGGAACAGCTGCAACAGCGTCTCGGGCGCTTCGCTCGCCACGCTCTGGTCCAGCTGCTCCACCGTCCGCATCCGCGCCCGCGTGCCGAGCAGGCCAATGACCATCAGTGCCGCCCCGCAAATGGCGATGAACAGCCCGAAATTGGGATAGGGCTCAGGATTGAGCTGCGGCTTGCTGAACCCGCCGCCGGGGACAAAGAACCAGGCGAAGGCGACATAGGGAACGGTCAGGATCGCCAGTTGATTGCCCATGTTGCGCATCACCGCGACGATGTTGCGCTCGCCCGTTTCGCGGGTCAGCTCGCCGCCCATCGCATAGGCCGGCACGGTCCAGAACGAGATGCCGACCCGCGCGAGCAGCCCGAAGCCGAGCAGCCAGGCAAAGATCTGCCATTGCTCCAGCCCGGCGGGCACGCGGAACACCATCGCGATCCCGGCCGCGAACGGCACTACTGCGGCGGCCATGAGCGTATGGCGACGCCCCAGCGGCGAACGATCCATCCGGTCGGACAGCGCCCCGATATAGGGATCGGCCACCGCATCGAAGACGAGGATGATCGCCAGCGCCGCGCCCAGCAACATGCCGTCGAGCCCGACAACCTGCGCATAGAAGAACAGCACGAACGCGTCCCATGCGAAGCTCTTGATCAGCTCCGGCATGGCGCATGCCATGAAGGCAAAGCGGGTCGGCCAGCCGAGCGGTGGCAAGGTCCCTGCGCGCTCGGCCACCGCCATCAGCTGATCCCCATGATGCGTTTGTTCAGGTCGCGATCGGCCCCGCCGGCGGCGAAATCGTCGAACGCGTGCTCGGTCACCCGGATGATGTGCCGGTCGATGAATGGCGCGCCTTCGGCTGCCCCCTGTTCGGGGTGCTTGAGCGCGCATTCCCATTCGAGCACGGCCCAGCCATCGAAATCATTCGCCGCCATCTTGGAGAAGATCGCGCCGAAATCGACCTGCCCGTCGCCGAGCGAGCGGAACCGGCCGGGCCGATCGACCCAGCTCTGATAGCCGCCATAGACCCCGCTCCGCCCGCTCGGCCGGAACTCGGCGTCCTTGACGTGGAAGCATTTGATGCGGTCGTGATAAATGTCGATGAACGCCAGATAGTCGAGCTGTTGCAGCACGAAATGGCTGGGGTCGTAGAGGATGTTGGCGCGCGGATGATTGCCGACGCGCTCGAGGAACATTTCGAACGTCACCCCGTCGTGCAAATCCTCGCCCGGATGGATCTCGTACCCGATATCGACGCCTTCCTGGTCCAAATGGTCGAGGATCGGGCGCCAGCGCCGCGCCAGCTCGTCGAACGCATCCTCGACCAGTCCCGCCGGACGCTCCGGCCAGGGGTACATATAGGGCCAGGCCAGCGCGCCTGAGAAGCTGGCATGCGCGCTAAGGCCAAGGCGGCGGCTCGCGGTCGCGGCCTTCTTCACCTGATCGACGGCCCATGCCTGCCGCGCCGCCGGGTTGCCGCGGACATGCTCGGCCGCGAAGCCGTCGAACTGTGCGTCATAGGCGGGGTGAACCGCGACCAGCTGCCCTTGAAGATGCGTCGACAGCTCGGTGATTGCGAGGCCGTGCGACGCAGCGATGCCCGCCACTTCGTCGCAATAATCCTGGCTCTCCGCCGCGCGGTCGAGGTCGAACAGGCGCTTGTCCCAGCTCGGAATCTGGATGCCCTTGTAGCCCAGCGAAGCGACCCAGGCTGCGATGCTGTCGAGCGAGTTGTACGGCGTGGCGTCGCCGGCGAATTGGGCGAGGAAGATGCCCGGTCCTTTGATGGTCTTCACGTCCGCTCTCCTCAAATTGTCAGATCGACCCAGCCCGCTTCGTCGCGGCTCGCGGTCACCGCGGTCTCGATAAACGCCATGCTGCGCAGTCCTTCAGCCGCGTCGGGCAGCAGCGGCGCGACCTCGCCACGCAACTGCGCCGCGAAGTCGCGATACAGGTTGGCAAACGCCTCCAGATATCCCTCGGGATGCCCGCCCGGGGTGCGGCTGCGCGCGCGGGCATCGGGTCCGAGTGATGCATCGCCGGCACGAACGATCTCGGTGCGTCCGTCGATTTGGTGGAGCGTCAGCGCGTTGGGCGCTTCCTGCCGCCACACCAGCCCGCCTTTGTCGCCATAGACGCGGATGCGCAGCCCGTTGAGCTCACCCACCTCGATCTGTGAGGCGAGGAGCACGCCGCGGGCGCCATTGTCGAAACGCAACAGGATCGAACAGTCATCGTCCAGTGCACGTCCCGGCACCACTGCCGCCAGATCGGCGAGCAGCCGCGTGACGCGCAGGCCGGTGACGAACTCGGCGAGCTGAAAGGCATGGACGCCGATATCGCCGATGCATCCGCCCGCGCCCGACCGCGCCGGATCGACGCGCCATTCGGCCTGTTTCCCCTCGGCGGGACCGGCGAGCCAGCCCTGCGGATACTCGACGACGACCTTGCGCACCGTGCCGATCGCCCCCGCCGCGACCCGCGCCCGCGCCTCACGCACCAGCGGATAGCCCGAATAGGTATAGGTCAGCGCATAGGGCCGCCCCGCCTGAGCGACGAGATCGGCGAGCTCGCGTGCTTCGGCGCGCGAAGCGGTCATCGGCTTGTCGCTCATTACCGCGACGCCGGCCGCGAGCGCGGCGCGCGCGGCGGGGAGATGGTGGTGGTTGGGGCTCACGATCGACACGAAATCGATCCCGTCCGCGCGCGTAGCTTCGGCGGCGAACATCGTGGCGAGATCGGGATAAGCGCGTTCAGGATCAATGCGGTAGTCGATCGCCCCCGCGCGCGAGCGACCGGGATCGCTGCTGAACACGCCCGCGACCAGTTCGATCTCGCGGTCCAGCTCGGCCGCGATGCGGTGGATCGGGCCGATGAACGCGCCCGGTCCGCCGCCGATCATCCCCATCCTCAGCCGCATAAGCCCTCTCCCGTCACAGACCGTTATCGGCCAATGATGCGACGTCCGCCGTCAGCGCCAACCCGGCGTCTTCGGCTGTCCGCGCAACGCGAACTGCGACCGTGTCGCCGATATCGGCCCAGCCGCCCTCACCCCAGCGCTGGAACCGACGCCGGACCAGCGGAATGCGCACGCGCTGCACTTCGCCCGGTTGCAGCATGACCTTGGCAAAGCCGACCAGCGCAACCTCGGGCGTATCGCGATAGAGCTGGACCACATCGCTCCCGGCGCGTTCGGCGATGTTGCGCACGGTGACGACAACCGCGCCATCCTCGACCGCTGCATCGCTCCAATCGAACCGGGCATAGCCCATGCCCGCACCCAGCGTGTGCCGTGCGCGCAGCCCGGCCGCGATGATCCCGCGATGACCGAAACGCACCCCGTCGCGATAGGGCAATTGCCCATCGGCGTCGGGCTTCAGCCCATAGCCGGGATAGTCGCCCTCATCGCGCGCGATCACGACCGGCATCCGCCCGCCCGGCTCGCGATCGCCGGCGAGCACCTGCGCGATCGCCGCAGCAAAGCCTTCGCCCGGATACCAGGCGCTGATCAGCGCGGCGGCGCGCTCTTCCCATGCAGTGTCAAAGGCATGGCCGACATTGGCGACGATCACCGTGCGCGGATTGGCCGCGGTCACCCGCTCGATCAGCTCGATCTGGTCGGCGGCAAGCTTGGTATCGGGCCGGTCCTTGCTCTCGACGCTGGAGTCGGACGTTTCGCCGACCATCAGCACCACCGCATCGGCGCGGCGCGCGGCGGCTTCGGCGGCGGCGAGCAGCTCCTCCCGGCTGCCGGGCGCGCGGATGCCATACCACAAGCCGTGAACGCGCGCGGGGTCGAAGCTGAACTCGACGACCACCTCGACCGGCTTGCCCGCGGTCAGCGCGCGTTCGACAACTGCGGAATCCCCGGCCTTGAGCACGCCCATCACGTCACCCGGCGGGCACTCGGTCGTCGCGACGATCTCCTCCCCATCGACCCGCATCCGCGACACGCCGGTGGCGCCGAGATGGAAGCGGTGGAGGCCTTCGCGGGTCGGCGTGAACACGCCGCTCGCCCGGATCGAGCCGCCGACAGCGAAGCGCGCCTGCTCATGCACGCCGACGAACCACACCAGCGAATTGGTATCGCGCGTCTCGCGCGACAGCGGCGTGCCGCTGCAATCGCGGCTTTCGAAATACTCGACGGTCATGCCGCGCGTCGCGCCATCGCCCAGATCGGGCGCGGGGCGGACCGGCATGCCGGGAAGGCGCGGGGCAGGATCGACACCCGGCTCGAACAGGATCTCGCACGCGCCGTCAAAGCGCTTGCGGATGGCATCGACGGGCGAGGCCAGATCGGGCGAGACCGAAATCTTGGCGAAGGTGCCACCCTGGA
Source organism: Sphingomonas sp. (assembly GCF_030145815.1). GTDB lineage: Bacteria > Pseudomonadota > Alphaproteobacteria > Sphingomonadales > Sphingomonadaceae > Sphingomonas. Next base: position 111,272 of record NZ_JAIXHL010000001.1, on the reverse strand, counting down.
AGCAGGGCGACGCAGCATTGGGGCCGATCACGGCGAGGGTTCCGATCGCGTCCGGTGAGAGCGGGAGCAGATCGCCTTGATTCCGCAACAGCACAAAGCCTGCCGCCGCCGCTTCGACCAGCAGTACATCGATATCGTCGGCGCTCAGCAGCGCCTGCTTCTGGCCGGTCGCGCGGCGCGCGAGGCCGACGACGCGCGCTGCCGCATCGTCGATCCGCGCACGCTTAACCTTCCCCGAAGCGACCGCCGTCGCCGCTTTCTGCCCCAGGAACCGCGCCGGGCCCGGCATTTCGAGGTCGAGACCGGCATTGAGCGTCGGCTCGGTCGAGTGCGTGCCGAACCAGTCGCTCATGATCGCGCCGCGATAGCCCCACTCGCCCTTGACCACGGTCGTCAGCACATGATGCTGCTCGGCGCAGTGCAGCCCGTTCACGCGGTTATAGGCGGCGAGCATCCCCGCGCACCCGGCCTCCGCCGCGAATTCGAACGGCAGCAGGTACACTTCGCGCAAGGTCCGCTCGTCCACGCGGACATCGACGGTATCGCGGTCGGTCTCGCTGTCGTTGCAGACGAGGTGCTTGGCGACCGATGCGGTGCCGGTCGATTGCAGTCCCGCGATCCAGCTCGCGCCGAGAATGCCGGCCAGCAACGGGTCTTCGGAGAAATATTCGAACGCGCGCCCGGCAAGCGGGCTGCGCGCGAGATTGATGTTGGGGGCGAGCACCGCATCGACGCCGCGCCCGACCGCTTCCTGCCCAACCAGCGTCCCGATGCGCCGCGTCAGATCGACGTCCCAGCTCGCCCCCAGCGCGGTGGCGCAGGGAGACAGGCGTGCAATGTCGCGCTCGTCCACCTTGCCGCTGGCGATGCCCATCGGGCCGTCGCTCATCGTGAAGCTGGGAATCCCCGCTTGGGGGATCGCCACCGACGACCACATGGCGCCACCTGCAGTCAGCGAAGCGGCCTGGTCGAGAGTCAAATCTGTCATGGATGCAATCCGTTGCGCCGTGCGCGAACGCGCGGCAGGCAGGCGGCGGGGCGATGTGCCCGCGCCGCCCGCTGGGGGTCAGGCGGCAAGTGCCAGTTCCTTGGCGTCCTTGGTCGTCGGGACGAACGGCAGGTACGACACCCGCATCCGCACCGCGAACTCGATCCTATGGTTGCCCGGCGCAAGGCCGCCCGGCTTCAGCGCGATGATCCGCGCCTTCTCACCGAAATTCCAGCGATCGTCATAGACGGTTTCCATCTCGTCCAGCGTGTAGGTCTTGCCGCGCACGCTGAAGCGCACATCCTCACGCGCGATCTGCTCGCCGTCCACGCTGACCTGGATATCCTCGATCATCGACAGGCCGAGGCCGCGATAATAGGGCAGCCGGCCGAGAAAGGCGAAGCCCACTGCAGCGCCGTCTTCGAACACATTCTCGAACACGTCGGTGCAGATCATCTTGTTGTCCATCATGGTGCCGATCCTCCCTTATGCCGCGACCAGAGCGGCCGGGACCGGCTCACCGATAAGCTGCGCAAGCATCACCTGCTGGCGGCGGACCTGCTCGACGCTGTCGGGCTCCTCCGCGTCCTCGATCCAGCGATTCCCCTCATATTCCGAGCAGATATAGCCGTCATACCCGCCCTGCTTCAGCACCTTGACGATCTCGTCATAGGGGATCGAGGGTTCGACATAATCCGCGGTCATTTCATAGAATTTGCCGTGGATATTGTGGATGCGGTGCATGTAGTCGAGCATCCGCTTCGGCTCGAACGCGGCATTGTGGCGCAGCGTTTCGGCCATCGCGATCGCCGGTCCGACCCCGCCCATTTGCTGGACATTCAGGATCACATATTCACTGAGTACGCGGTCCTCATAGGCCTTTTCGACATAATCGGCGATGTGCTGCGGCACGCCGATGCGGAGGAACTTCTCCTTCCACACCGGCGGGAATTTGAACAGGAACATGCCCATGTCGGGCAGGAAGCCGAGCGCGTCGGAGCCGCTCTTTTCGAAGGCCTCGGCGTGGCGGATGATCCAGGGATGGTCGAAGTGCAGCGGCGCGTGCACCTCGATCAGGATCTTGATGCCCTTTTCTTCGGCATGGGGCGCAGCGGCGACCAGCACCTCGGGGGCGATCGACACCAGCGCGCGGATATATTTCATGTCCAGCCGCGCACCGAAATCGATATCCTTGCGCACGCTCGCGACTTGCTCGTCGAACGGCATTTCGCGGCCCTTGTAGCGCTTATAGTCGAGCATGAAGTCATGACTGACCGGCACGCAGTCGTACTTGGCAATCAGCTGGTGCCAGTTGTCGATCGCGGCATCCTCGACCCCGACCTCGGGCCAGCCCCAAAAGCTCTGCTCGCCGATGATCTCGATCCCGTTCGCGCCGAACTCGGCGCTCGTCCGGATACAATCCTCCAGGGTCATTTTGCCCTGAAACGTCTCGTTCTGATAGCTGTAGAGGCTCACGCCCCGCTTGATCGTACCCATGGACCCTCTCGCATTTTTTGCGTGCGGCATGCCGCTTTATCTGCGGCGCGGCGCTTGCGGCCACCGCGCGCCATAATTAGAACCCTCATTCTATAAAGTGCCGAACGGGTCAAGTTCGAAAGTGTGGGGGGATTGATTGCGATGGCGTTCGGGCTTCGAATTTTGGCACGCATTGCCGCGCTGCTGCTGGCCGCCGCATTCGGGTTCTTCGGTTATTTCAAAACCGTTGCGTCACGTGCCGTGCTTGAGCAGCACCACGCCTGGACCACCGCCCTGCCCGACCTGCTGGGACGCGCAGTTGGGCTGAGCGAGCTACTCGCCGCAGCGCTGCTGTTGATCTTCGGCGCGATCCTGCTCGACCGGGGCCGGGTCGCTGCTGGTGTCGCGCTCTACGCGATCGGCAATCAGGTCTGCGCCGCACTGGTCCATATCGCACGCGGAGAAAGCGCCGCGCTGCCCCAAAACGCCGTGCTGGCGGGGCTGGCGCTGCTGATCATTCTCGCGGCGCGCACGCGCCGCGCCAAGCCATAGTAGGCAATGGGACCACGGGTCTGAAGCGGCCGTCGATCCCAGCTCGTGACACCCCTTCCCGTGTTAAACGCCGCGCATGTGTCCCAGCCGCCCAAGCGCATCCGGCCGGGCCCACCGACAGTCAGATGGCGCGGTACCGGTAATTGCGAAACCGGACCGCGCCGTCGCCCGATGCGAACAGCGCCGGGCGCAGGCTTTCGCCCTGTCCGGGCACCGATGTGTTGACGTTGTAACCCGAGCTTTCCATCCGCAGCCCGTGTCGGACCCAGATCTTGCCATCGAGGCTGTAGTGAAAAGTGACGATATGCTCGCGGTTTTCGAGCCGCAGATGCATGCGCCGGGCGGCCGGCGCCTTTTCCCGCCAATGATGCTGGCCTCCGCCGCCATAGGTGATCATGCGATCGCCATCGATGGCGATGCCCAGAAAGAGTCGGTTCGACAGGAACAGCAACAGCCCGCCCGTCGCCGCACCCTCCAGTTCGACATCGACCTGCACTTCATAGCTGCGATCGCCCGCGCCACCCGTCAGCGGCGATCCGTCATGCGGACCGCTTCCTCGCGCTTTGAGCAACAGTCCATCGGGACCAAAGGCAGCGCGCTTGGCTTCGCCCTTCTGCGGCGCGTCGAAGGTCCAGCGGGTGCCGAGCGAGGAGGCGCTGAAATCGTCGGAGCGGGGCAGGCCGTGCGGCTGGGCACGGCCCCCGCGCGGCTTGGCCATTGGTCGTGACAGATCGCCCCCCACGGCGCGAAACCAGCCATCCGGGGTCCATTCGACGCGATCGAGCAGGGTCTGCCGCCCAAGCGTGCGGAAGCCGTTTTCAAACCCGTGATACACCATCCACCAGTCATTCGTCGGCCCCCGCACCAGGCTGGCATGGCCACGTGACCACCACGCTTCGGTGACGGATTTGGTGCGCACGATCGGATTGTGCGGACAGTTTTCCCAGGGGCCATGGATCGACCGCGAGCGTGCGGCAATGACCATATGGCCGGTCGGCGGACCCGCCGTCCCCCCGACCGCGCTGACCAGATAGAAATAGTCGCCGCGCCGGAAAATCTTTGGCCCTTCGAGCGCATAGGCCTCGACCACCCAGTCATCGGGATAGCGCCATCCGTCATAGACCTTCTCCACCGGCCCGACCGCCTTGAGCCCGTCGTCGGACAGTGCAACCCGGTGCCCCGCAGACAGGAACAAGTAACGGCGCCCGTCTTCACCGATGGCGTGCCCCGGGTCGATGTAACCGCGAATGCCGACGTCGACCGGTGCGCTCCAGGGCCCTTCGATCCGATCGGCATGGATGACGTAGATCGCCGCGCTGTCGCGCACGCTGGTCGACCAGGCCGTCGGGATGAAGGGAATGTAGATGTAATAGCGGCCGCGATGCTTGATCATGTCCACTGCAAAGACCGAGCCGAGCGGCGCGGGCAACGCGACGGAAAAGGGCCGCCAGTTCACCAGATCGCGCGAATGCCAGATCATCAGGCCCGGATCGGCCTCGAACGAGGAAAAGGTCAGATAATAATCTTCGCCGTCGCGCAGGATCGAGGGATCGGGATAGGAGCCGGCCAGGATCGGGTTCAGAAAGGTACCGTTGCCGCGATCCGCGCACCGTTGCCCTTCAAATCCAACGCCCCAATCACGGCGCGCTGCGCGTGACTCAGACGTGGCGATTGCCGGGGCCAGCATCGCCGCCCCGGCACCGCCGAAAAGATTGCGTCGCGAGAGTCGTTCCATGCACTGTTTCCCGGAAAGCTTGGCACGCTGCGGGCGGCGCGCGTGTGCGCTCCAGCCATCCCGTTAGGGATGCGCGAACCCCGCCGCCTTGTCATAAGGCTTGATCGTCACCTTGCCGGTCGCCGCCCATTCGGTGCCGCGCGCGAACAGGGTCTTGAAGCCGTCATACTGGATCGTGTCCGGCCCGTGGCCCAGCGTGATCGAAAAGACGCGACCCTTGCCATAATCCTGCACCCAGATTTGCGGGTTGGGCTTGCCCATGCCGTCCATCTTCTTGAGCTGTTCCGGCGCGTAGGCCTTGGCGTCGTATTTGGGCCCGGCGCGCTCGGGATCGTAGTCCGCCGGATCGTCGATCGCGGTCGCGAGGACATGCACCTTCGCCGCCGGATCGAACACCATGTTGGTGTATTTGTCCTCCATGAAGTTCCAGTGATAGCGTCGCAGCCCCCGCGTAATCGGATGCTCGCGATCGACCAGCTCGATGGTGAACGCATCGGGCGGCGAGCGGCGGCTTACCCCGGGCACCATCACCGCGCCGATCAGTCGGCGATATTCGGGAATGTCGCGTCCCCAGGTGAACGACGAATGATAGGCGACCAGCCCGCCGCCCTCGGCAACATAGCTGTAGAGTGCCTTGAACGCGCCGTCCGACCAGACGTGCTGATCCTTGTCGCCATAGTTCCAGCGGCTGGAATAGTTGAGAATGACGACGTCATATTTCTTGAGCATCGCCAGCGTGCCGTCGTCGAAATCCTCGGTTACGCGCACGTCGAAGCGGCCGGTGTCCTTCAGCTGGGTGCGCAACCGGTTGTTCACCCCGGTCCAGTCATGCTCATAGCTGTTCTGCCCGCTAATGATCAGCACCTTGAGCCGTGCATCCTTGGGATTGGCGGGCGTCGCCACGCGCTGCACCGTTTCAGGCGGGGCATAGGGGAAGTTGTCCAGCGTCACCGGAATATCGGCAACCGGCACGGTTTGGGCCAGCGCAGGCGCGGCAACGAGAAGGGCCAGGGAACGCATGCGGGTTCTCCGATTGGATGATCAGGCGGCGGCGCGGCGCTCCACCGGCCAGGCCAGCACGACCAGCGCCTGCAGCGCGAGCAGCAGCACCGGCCAGCCATAATAGGACCAGCGGATCGTCTCGCGTGCGGCGTCGCTCACGTCGGTCGGGACATAACCGGCCGCGCCCAGCGAATAGGCGATCGCCGCCGACCCGACCGCCATGCCGACCTTGGTCGCCAGGCTGATCCCGGCCGACAACAGCCCCTCATTGCGCGTGCCAAAGCGCGCCTCATGATAATCGACCGTCTCCGCCGCCATGGTGAAGATGCCCGTAATGGTGACCGAGGTGACGACCGATGCGGCGATATACAGGACCAGGAAGGATGCCGGGCTGGCCTCGGTCAGTGGCAGCGCCAGGAACAGCACGATCGCGATCAGGCAGGCCGCGAAACAACCCTTGCGGATGCCCGTCCGCGCCAGGATGGGCGGCGCGATGAACGCGGCGATCAGCAGCGTTCCCGAAATGGCGGGTAGCAGGATCGAGATCATCCAGGGATGCCCCAGCACCTCGATCGCGAAGAAGGCGGTGAGCGAGATCATCGTCCCGAACCGCACGAAATAAAGCAGGGTGAAGCCAAAGCATACCAGCCAGGCGCGGTTGCGCAGCATCTCCCCGATTGCGGGCAGGACCGCAAAGCTGGGCGAGGCTTGGTCTTCGTACCGCTCCTTGCAGTTGCGGAAGAGCAGGAACAGCGCGATCAGCGACAGCCCGGCGAACAGGATCGCGGTCGCGAGAAAGCCGCGCTGCATATCGCCGCCGCCGAACAGCCCGACCAGCGGCATCGTCGCGGCAGTGCCGAGGATGACCGAGATCGAGGTGCCGATCGACCGCATCCCGCCAAGTTTCAGTCGCTCGCCGGTATCGGTCGTCATCATCGGCATCAGCGCCGTGTATGGAATCGATCCCAAGGACATCAGGATGCCCAGCGCCTTGAAGGTCAGGAACGCGTAGATCAGCTTGGCATTCTGCGACCAGTCGGGGACGGTGAAGACGAGGATGAACACCAGTGCATAGGGTATCGCGGTGAACAGAAAATAGGGCCGCGTCCGCCCCCAGCGCGTGCGCGTCTTGTCGACGGCGATGCCGACAAAGATGTCGATGACGGCATCGAGCAGCCGCGCGGCAAGGAAGATCGTTCCGACCGCCGCCGCGGGCAGCATCGCGACATTGGTATAGTAGAAGAGCAGGAACGCCCCTGCCATGTTATAGGCAAGGCTGAACCCGAAATCGCCCGCGCCATAGCTCAGCCGCTCGGTGAGCGAGAGGCGCGTAGCGCCGTGCTGTGCCTCAGGCGCCAAGGGACGCCGCCGTCGGGTCATGCAAGTCGGGAAACATCCGTTCGCCACAAGCGGAAAGCGTCACTGCCGGTCCTTGACAGAAAAAGGGGGCGACCGTTTCCGGTCGCCCCCAGGGGGTTGCATCAGAAATCGAGGCTCAGTCGGACGCCGTAGGTACGCGGCGTACCGAATTGCCAGACATAGATGTCGTCGTTGCCCGCAGCGGTGAAGCCCGCATAGGTCAGTGGCTGATTGTCTTCGAGATTGCGGACAAATGCCTGCACCCCGAACTTGTCGTTCGCCGAGCGCCACTCGATGCTCGCATCGGTCTGGAAAAACGCCTTCTGGCGCGAGTCATTGTAGTTGAAGATGTCGACGAAGTACGAGCTCTTGTAGCGCGAGGAGACGCTCGGCGTGATGCTCCCGGAGCCACCCAGATCGAAGCGGTGCTCATAGCCTGCAGCGAGCACCCAGCGCGGCGACTGCGGGGGCCGATTGCCAGCCAGATTGGGCTGCACGATCGGTGCCGCCGTCGCATTGCTGTCGACGTCGCCAAGGCCGGTGACGCAGCCGCTGGGCAACGTCGAGGAGGCGCAGAACACCGCGTACGACGCTAGGAAATCCTGATACTTCGAGTCGAGATAGTTCACGCTGGCGGTGAAGCGGCCATTCTCAAGCACCTTGAACGATGCGTCGAGCTCGATGCCCCAGATCCGCGCCTTGCCGGCGTTGAACACCTGGCCGCCGATCGAATTGTCGAGCAGCACCGATGCCTGCAGGTCCTTATAGTCGTAATAGAAGCCCGACAGGTTGATGAAGTTCGACCCGCCAAAGCCGCGCTTAATCCCGGCCTCATAAGCAGTGTTGCTCTCCGGCGCGTACGCACCAACCGAGTCAAACCCGCCAGCCTTGAAGCCGGTCGAAACCTTGGCGTAGACCAACGTGTCGGCATCGGGCTGATAGTTGAGACCGGCGAGCCATGTGAACTTCTGCGCGCTCGCGCTCGGCCGCTGCACCGACAGCGGTGCCGCCGTGATCCGAACCGGGCCGGTGTTGTTCAGCGGCGAGGTGGGGTTGGCGATGCCGCTGCCATAGACGTTGAACACCGCGCTGCGATCATCCCAGGTGTACCGCGCGCCGACCACTGCAGTGAGCGTCTCGGTCAGTGGGATATCGGTCTGGGCGAACACGGCCCAGCTCGAGCTGCTCACCTGACGGTCGAAATAGTTGATGTAGCCGCCATTTGCGCCCAGCAGGAATGCCGGCAGATACGGCGGGCCGTTGAACAGGCCGCGCTCGATATCCAGCTCCTCGTTGAAGTGGAACGCGCCGGCCTGCCACTGGATGCCGCCGGCCTTGCCGCCATTGATCCGCAGCTCATGGCTCTGCGTGTCCACGTCGTTGGCGAAATTCTTGAAGGTATAAGCCGGAGCGAGCGCAGCGTCGAAGCTCTCGTCCGTCGTGCGATAACCGCCCGTATAGGTCAGGGTAGCACCGCCGAAATCATAGGAGACGCGCCCGCGCACAGCCGTGGTCCGCTGCTCCTGAACGCTCGGGCTGCGCGCCGGAGCGAGGTAGTTGCCGCGATCGATCGAGGCGAGCGCGTTGGTGTTCTGCGGAATGCAGACGACCAAGCGGGTATCGGCGCCCACACGCACGAAACCATTCTGGTTGCACGTCGCACCCGGCGCAAACGCTGCGTTAAAGCCGGGGCCCGAATTGAAATTGGCGTAAGCCTGCGCCGCCAACAGACGGTCCGACGCGACATGCTCTACTGCCGCATCGATCGTGAGCGCATCGGTCGGACGGAGGACCAGGCTGAGGCGGCCACCGCGCGTATAGTCGTCACCCGTGCGGATCGTGATGTTCGGATGCGAAAAATACCCATCGCGCTTCGAATAGGTGCCGGCAATGCGAATGCCGCCGATATCGCCGAACGGGACATCAACCCCGCCCTGGACCAGCACGTGGTCGAAATTGCCGTAGGATGCCGTGAGGTTGAAGCCCAGATCCTTGCCCGGCTTGCGCGTGATGAAGTTAATCGCCCCGCCGGTGGCGTTGCGACCGTACAGCGTCCCCTGCGGTCCGCGCAGCACCTCGACCCGGGACAAGTCGAACAAACCGGCGTTCAGGACCGTCGGCCGGTTGATATACTCACCGTCGATATTGACGGCGATCGACGTATCCTGCGTTTCGGCATTGTCATTGGTGCCGACGCCACGGACGGTCACGCGCGTCAGGTTGGTGTCCTGAACGATCTGAACCGCAGGGGCGACCTGCTGGATGCCACTGAAGTCGGAGATGCCCGCCTTCTCAAGCGTATCGCCCGAGACCACCTGAATGGCGATCGGCACGTCCTGAACATTCTCCACGCGATTCTGCGCGGTAACGACGATTTCATCTTCCGAAATCTGAGTCGTCTGCGCCAGTGCAGGCGACCCTGCGATTAAGGCGGTTCCGGCAAACAGGCACGACCTCAACATGAGCTTACGCATCATATCCCCTCCCTCACATCAGCGCGGGTTATCCCGCATCTGGAATTAAATAGAACTGGTATTCTAATTCATTTGAACCCCGAGTCAAGCGGGGGCAAGCGCTCCCACCGGAGTCACAAGCTGGTCGGCGAGCATGTCGATCTGCGTCGCGATAGCCGCGTCGGCGAGCGCTCCCGATGCGTCGAACGGACGCTGCTCGACCGAGTTGACCGCGACGCCGAGCGGCGTCGGCCAGCCCCGCATCGCGTGCACCACGCCGCGCAGCGCGGTCAGCGTCACCCCAGTCGCCTGCCACCCCGCCGCCGACACGATCAGCCCGACCGGACGTCCGTCGAAATAGGGCCGCGCGTCACGCGCCAGCTCTTCAAGCAGATCGATCGCATTTTTCACCAACCCGGAAATACCACCGTGATAACCCGGTGATGCGATCACCAGGGCATCGGCGGCGCGCACGGCTTCGACGAGCTCCCGCTCCGCCGCGCAGCGGACTGGAGCGGCAGGGTCATAATGCGGCAGCTGCGCCAGGAACGGCCCGTCGAACATCTGCACAGAGGCCGCACGCGCGACGCAGCGGTCGAGCGTTGCCCGCACCAGCCGTTCGCTGGACGACCCCTCCCGCAGCGTGCCGCCGATTCCCACGACATGCGTCATGCGCAGCGACCGCCGCCAAATGCCGGCATCACCTTGCGCGACAACAGATCGAGCGTCTGGTTGCCGAGCCGCAGCCGCTCTTCGGTCAACGGACCGGTCAGCGTCCCGCACAGAATGTTGCCGATCCCCAGCTGCTCATAAGGCTTGAGGTGCTCGATCACTGTCTCGGGCGAACCATAGAGGCACCACGTACCGATCCAGTCATCAGTCAGCGCGTTGGGCGTGCGATCGGTCTTGCGGTTGGCGTCGTCCGCCTCCGCACGGGCGTTGAACTCCGCCTCGCGCTCGATCGCATCCTGATAGTGGCGCAGGATCACCATCAGCTCGTCGCGCGCCTGCTCGTCGGTCTCCGCGACATGCACCGCCTGATAGGTGTGCGTGGTCCAGTCGAGCGCCGATGCGATCGTTGCCGCGTCATGCCCCGCCTCGTCCAGCATCGCGCGATAGATGTCGAAATACTTCTTCACATGGACGAATGGCTCGGTTCCGCCGATCTTGGGCGGCGTGAACGCGGGGATGAAGGCGGGCCAGCCATGCGTCGCAGCGCGGCGCGCACTGGCTTCCTTCATGGCGACGGGCATCAGGCGGGCATGGCCCGGCGTGTAGGCGGCCGGCGCGATCCGCTGCAGCACCCTGCCCTGATGCGGACCGTTGTCGATCTCGATCGCCGGGTCCTCCATGCGCTTGGCCCAGAGTTGCTCGGCCAGCTCCAGATTGCGTTCGGAAACTGCGCCGGCGTCCTTGTAGTTGACGCCAAAGCCGATCATTTCCTCCGGCGTGGTCCCACTTCCGACCCCGACGAGCAGCTTGCCGTCGGTCAACTGGTCGAGCAGGTTGATCCGCTCGACGAAGCGGACCGGATGGTGCAGCGGCACCGACACGACCGAAAATCCGAAATGCATCTCGGGCAGCTTTGCCGCGAGATAGGCGGCGAAGATGAAGCTGTCGCTCGCCAGCGGCATATATCCGTTGAAATGGTGGTCGGGCATGAACACCGCGTCGAAATTCAGATCGCGGGCCAGCGTCGCGTGCCGCTCCAGATCGTGCATCAACGCGCGGTCGTCCTCGGGACGCATCGAACGAGCATTGAGAAAAACCGAGAACCGCATGACCTCTCCCCCGCGAATCAGAATTTTCGCTGTTATCTAAATTAGAATTGACGTTCCTATTTTGATATCCCTTATGCCCGGCATGTCAAGTGTCGCTCTGTCGCCCACCGAGGCCCTCGCTGCCAGCGCGCTGAGCCGTAAGCCCCGCCAGGGCCGCAGCCTTGCTTCGTTTCGCCGCATGCTCGATGCGACCAAGGCGCTGATGCTCGAACGGGGGAGCGAGGACTTCACGCTGCAGGACGTGAGCGAGCGCGGGGCGGTATCGATCGGCTCGATCTATCTGCGCTTCGAGAGCAAGGACCGGCTGCTCCACGCCGTGATTGCGGAGGAGTTGCAGTCGATCGTCGAGAAGGAGGGCGAGATGATCGCCGCTCTCCTCAGCGAATCCACCTCGCTTGCCCAATTTCTGCCGCGCTATGTCAATGAATACAGCAACTTCCTGTCGACCCATTCGCAGCTGCTGCGCACGATCATGCAGCGTGCGTCGATCGACCCCGCCGTGTCGGCCCCCGGTCGCGAAACTGCGCAGCGCTCGGCCGATCTTTCGGCCAAGGCGATCCTGACGTTCCGCGATGAAATCCGGTCCAAGGATCCCGAGCGCGCCGCCCATTCGGTATTCCGCATCGTGTTCGCCACGGCAGCCCGCCAATTCGGCCTGGGATCGACCGCCGAATCGGCTGACGACGCGATCTGGGCCACGCTCAAGTCGGAGCTTTCGACCATGGCGCTCGCTTATCTGCAGTATGAGGGCTAAGAGGTATCCCGGTGCCCCGATGACGGGCGGGATTGTCTCCGTGCGTCACGGGAATCGGTCCGCGGGACTGTGGTAAGGGGCCCACTCCGACAAGAACATCGGAATGGCGGGGTCGCCAACCTCTAATTTGCCACAGTACGCAATGTCTGCTCGCCCGCCCCCGCGACCGCCGAAGCCGTTCGCACAGCCATGCGCGGCCGCGGTCCATCGTTCAGGCGCTGTGGAACCGCATCAACTCCCGCATTACCTGGAGCGGCGATGGCCGGTCCTAGATCAACAGGCCGCACACACCACCTCGACACGGCGTGGCTCCCCTTCCCGTGCAGGTAACTGCCGATGAATTTGCCGTCGCGCGACCCGCTGGTCGCAGCATGGCCGCTCGCGAAATAGGTTGCTGCGTCGATCGGGCGTTGCATCACGGGATGAGTCGCGCAGCCGACCAGACCTTGCCAACTGCCGCAGCTCCGAAACCTGGCGCTCGTGGTGCCGCTGGGAACCTTTGCGGGCAAGTGGCGGAGCGGGAGGGATTCGAACCCTCGATACGCTTTTGGCGTATACTCACTTTCCAGGCGAGCGCCTTCGACCACTCGGCCACCGCTCCGCAATCGCTGGATGGCGCTGCCTAGAGAGTTGGTCACCGCTTCGCAAGCACGTTGCATCGCGTGACAGGGCGTGACAGCCTGGGGCAATGCTGACCTTCTCCCTAGCGCTGGCGCTTCAGGCCGCCGCCCCCGCCCCGCTGCCGTCCGATCCGCTGCCCGGCGACTGGCGCGACATCCCCGCCGACGAGCTGCTGGTCATGACCTTGGGTGAGGGGAAGCAGGTCGTGATCCGCCTCGCGCCGCGTTACGCGCCGGTGCATGTCGCCAATATTCGCAAGCTGGCTGCGGCGGGTTGGTGGGATGCGGCGCGCGTCTATCGCGTGCATGACAATTATGTCGTGCAATGGGGCGACCCGACCGAGAAGAAGCCGCTGCCCGAGGGTGTCGTCGCGCAGCCGCCGGCCGAATATGACTGGCCGCGCTATGACGCCGTGACACGGCTTACGCGCCGCGATCCCTATTCCCGGCGCACGGGGCATAGCGCCGATGGCTGGCCGCTGGCGACCAATGGCAAGGTCGCGTGGATCCCGCATTGCTACGCCATGGTCGGGGTCGCGCGCGATCTTGCCCCCAGCACCGGCAGCGGCGGCGACCTGTATGCGGTGATCGGCCATGGTCCGCGCCATCTCGACCGCAACATCGCGATCGTCGGGCGCGTGCTGGAGGGGATCGAGCATCTGTCGGCGCTACCGCGTGGGACCGAAGGGGGACTCGGCCTCTACAAGGAGGCAAGTCAGCATGTGCCGTTCGTGCGCGGGCGGCTGGCCAGCGACCTGTCCGAAGCGGAGCGCCCGCGTTTTCAATACCGCGCCGCTGACAACCCGCGCTTCGCCGCCTGGATCAAGGCGCGCGAAAACCGCCAGCCGCCCTTTTTCAACCTGCCCGCCGGTGGGGCCGACATCTGCAATGTCATGCCCCCGGTCCGTCGCGCCCTGTAGCCGCCGTTATCGGCCCACCCAGTCGGCGACCTCACCAGCCACGCGGTTCGCGGCCTGGTTGAGCGCAGCACCGGCCTCGGTCGGGGTCAGCTGTGCCAGCGGCACCCGCGCTTCAAAGCGGCGCTTCTCGAACGTCATCGCCGGGCGCACGCCATCGGCAGCGGCGGGACGGTCGCGCACCAGCGTCGCTTCATAGACGACCACCGCCGCATTGCTGTCGGCATCGACGCCGAACTGGCGCAGCTCGCCGCCCAGCCGCGCGCCAGGGTTCGACAGCGACTGACGCATGTCGAGCACGACGCGACCGGTGCGCACCGAAATCGTGTCGCCCAGCACCCGCGCGAACATGCGGTTTGGCGCCTCAACCCATTGCGCGTCCTTGAGATAGGCGACCGCCGTGTCGCTGCTGCGCACCGGCACGCGGGTCACGGCAAGCTCCTGCGGCACCGACGGCACCGCGATGGTGATCGACCGCGCCGTCGCCGAACTCACCGTCTGGCCGGTCGGCATGGTCGTGTCCGCCTCAAGCTTGAGCAAGGAGGGCGGCGGCTCAGACCCGAACTTGATGCACCCACCGAGCGGCAGCGCGGCAAGCAGGACGGGGGCGAGGAAGAGCTTGCGCATCATCGGGCTCACTTCTTCTTGGGGTCGTAGTCGGGCAGTTTGGACGATCCGATCAGCGATCCGGCGCCCTCACGATCGATCTTTTCCGCGACCGAGGCGAGCGCGGCGGTCATCTGGCGCAAGTCCTGGATCAGCTGGTTGAGCTCGGGAATAGTCTTGGTCGTCACCTCATCGATGCCGCCATCGGCCTTGCCCAGCGTGCGTTCGAGCGCCTTCATGCTCTTGTCAGCCGAGGCGATCGCGCCCCGCAGATCCTTCATCGTCGGCGCGATTTCCTTGTCGAGCACGCGATCGGTGGTGCCGGCGAGGTTGCCGATCTGCTCGGCAGCGACGCCGGCCTTCTGCACCGTGATCCGCAGCTCGGCCAGCGTGGCGCGCATGTCGGGCGCCCCCTTGGCCAACTCACCGGTCAGCTTTTCGGTATTGGCGAGGATGCCGCTGATCGACGCCTGATTGCGGTCGGACAGCAATTCGGTCAGCCGTTCGGTCAGCGTTGAGAGGCGTTCGAGCAAGCGCGGCGCAGAGTTGAGCAGCGCGCCAAGACCGCCCTGTTTGGTCGGAATCACCGGCACGCCGAGCGGGCAGACGCTGCGCGGATTGGCGTCGGGACACACGATCGGCGGCGCGCCCTTGACCGCGCCGTCGAGCTGGATCTGGCTGACCCCGGTGAAGCCGACGCCTTGGATCGTTGCAGTGGTCCCCTGCAGCACCGGCACATCGCTGTTCACCGCGATGCGCACGCGCACCAGGCTGGGGTCGGGCTTGAACAGGCCGATTTCCTTGACCTGTCCCGCCGGGACGCCGGAAAAGGCGACCTGCGAGCCCTTGTTGAGCCCGTCGACCGCCTGCTTGAAGAAGATGTCATATTCCTTCTCGCTGGTCGTGTTGACGCGGGCTAGCCACACGGTGAACAGCGCCAAAACGGCGAGCAGGATCAGCACGACCGCGCCGACCAGCACATGGTTTGAGCGTGTTTCCATCAGTCCCTCATGCCCCCATGGCGCCCGCGCGTTCCGCGCTCGCCACCGCCGCGCGTCCGCGCGGGCCTTTGAAATATTCCTGGATCCACGGATGGTCCAAAGCCAGCAGCTCGTCGATCGTTCCCACCGCGATAACGCGCTTGTCGGCCAGCACCGCAACCCGATCACAGATTGCATAGAGTGTATCGAGGTCGTGGGTAATGAGGAACACGGTGAGCCCGAGCGTCTGCTGCAGCGACCGCGTCAGTTCATCGAACGCGGCTGCACCGATCGGATCGAGCCCGGCGGTCGGCTCGTCGAGGAAGAGCAATTCGGGGTCCAGCGCCAGGCTGCGCGAGAGGCCCGCACGCTTCTTCATGCCGCCCGACAGCTCGGCGGGATATTTCGGCCCGGCCTCAGGCGGCAGGCCGGTCATCACCACCTTGTACGCCGCGATCTCGGCGAGCAGCTGCTCGTCGAGTTGCGGGTAGAATTCTTTCAGCGGCACCTGGACATTCTCGGCGACGGTCAGCGTCGAGAACAGCGCGCCGCCCTGAAACAGCACGCCCCAGCGGCGGCGAATCTCGATCGCGGTACGCTCATCGGCGTCGAGCACCGATTCGCCGAACACATGCACGCTGCCCTCATCCGGCTGCTGCAGCCCGATGATCGATCGCATCAGCACCGACTTGCCGGTGCCCGACCCGCCGACAACGCCCAGAATCTCGCCGCGCCGCACATCGAGGTCTAGATTCTCGTGCACGGTCTGCTCGCCGAAACTGTTGCGCAGACCGCGGACGCGGATGACCGCCTCTTCGTGATCGAATGTCGGGGCGGTCATCAGTTCCACCCCACTTCGGTGAAGAACACAGCGAAGAACGCGTCGAGCACGATGACGAGGAAGATCGCCTGAACCACCGCCGTGGTGGTGCGCATGCCGACCTGTTCGGCGTCGCTCTCGACCTGCATGCCCTGATAGCAGCCGGCAATGGCGATGATCGCGCCGAATACCGGCGCCTTGACCAACCCGACATAGAGATCGGTGATCGGCACAACTTCGCGAATGCGCTGGACAAAGGTGATCGGCGGAATGTCGAGCGCGATCCAGCACAGCAACCCGCCGCCAATCATCGCGATGA
The DNA here is from genome assembly GCF_030145815.1 of Sphingomonas sp. GTDB lineage: Bacteria > Pseudomonadota > Alphaproteobacteria > Sphingomonadales > Sphingomonadaceae > Sphingomonas. The sequence goes on along the minus strand of NZ_JAIXHL010000001.1, from coordinate 94,910 downwards.
GCGAGGCGTAGAAACCGAGCAAAGGCAGCATCAGCACCGCGGCAATCACACGTGGCAGCACCAAAGCCTCCATCGGATTGACCCCGATGGTGCGCATGGCATCAATCTCTTCGGTCAGCTTCATCGTGCCAAGCTGCGCCGCAAAGGCCGAGCCCGAGCGGCCCGCGACCATGATCGCGGTCATCAGGATGCCGAGTTCGCGCAAGGTAATGCGGCCCACGAGGTTGATCGTGAACACTTCGGCGCCAAATTGACGCAGCTGCACCGCGCCCTGCTGCGCGATGACGATGCCGATCAGGAAGCTCATCAATCCGATGATGCCGAGCGCGGAGACGCCAACGACCTCGAACCGGTGAACCGTGGCGTGATAGCGGAAGCGGCGCGGGTTCGCGATTACCCGGCCGGCTGCGACTGCGGTCGCGCCCATGAAGCCGAGCAGGCCCCACATCGTCTTTGCCGCCTGAATCACCGCTTCGCCGATCTCAGCGAGCAGCTGCGCAAAGGCACCCATCGGCTTGCGCGGCCCAGCGATCGGGTGGTCGGCCTGGGCGACATGGTCGAACAGCAGCTGCTGGTTCGAATCGAGTCCCGACACCTGTGCGCCGTGATCGCGCGCGAAGCGGTGGATCACCCAAGCGCCGACCGTGTCGATGCGATCGATCCCGCGCATATCCAGCACGCGCACATCGCCCTCAACCGTGCTCAGCCGGTCGGGCAGGTCGCCGATATCGCGCAACGACAGATTGCCGCTGAACCGCAGCGCCCCCGCGGCTGCGTCATGCTGAAAGTCGGCTGGCGCGTTCATCGCGACCACCCATCGTTGATTCGGACTGGAACGGCAAGCACCTGTAGCTAGAGGATAAGATACCGACCGAACCAATTACGGACGGCCAAGAAAGGTTCCGATGCGCCGACTCGCCATTTACGACATGGACAAGACGATCACGCGGCGCGCGACCTGGACGCCGTTCCTGATCCATGCGGCGAAGGCGCGCGCGCCGTGGCGGCTGGCGCTGCTGCCGCTCGCGGGGGTGGCGAGCCTGGCCTATCTGGCCAAGGCGATCGACCGGGCGCGGCTGAAGGAAATCACCCATCGGCTGATGATCGGCCGGGCGATCCCGCCCGCAGAGCTGGCGGTGGTGGCCGAGACGTTCGCGGACGATATGGCGGCGACCAACCTCTTCGCCGACGCCCGTGCGCGCGTCGATGCGGATCGCGCGGCGGGGTGGGAACCGGTGCTCGCGACCGCGAGCCATGGCTATTATGCACAGGCGATCGCGGCGCGGCTGGACATCGGGACGGTGATCGCCACCGCCGCGCGGCGCGATGCGCACGGCAATGTGCTGGCAGCCCTTGAAGGCGAGAATTGCTATGGCCCCGCCAAATTGCGGCTGATCGAAGATTGGATGGCGCGCGAGGGCCTTTCGCGGGCGGATGTCCGCGTGCGCTTCTACAGCGACCATGTCTCCGACGCGCCGGTGCTCGAATGGGCCGACGAGCCGTTCGCAGTGAATGCGCATGGCCCACTGCGCAAGCTGGCGGCGCTTAAGGGGTGGACGGTGCTGGATTGGGAGGGGTGAAGCTTTTTCTTAGCCCCTCCCGCATGCGGGAGCACCTCCGCCGCTTATGCTGAGCTTGTCGAAGCACCAGCCCAGCATTTGGCGAGGTCGGGAGATCGCCCTTCGACGAGCTCAGGGCAAACGGCGGTCGGGCTACAACACCGTGTGCAACGTGTGCAGTGTCAGCCCGACCAGGCCGCCGACCAGTGTCCCGTTGATGCGGATATACTGCAGATCCTTGCCCACCGCGTTCTCCAGCCGCCCGGTGATCGTGCGCGCGTCCCAGCCGCGCACCGTATCGGACACCAGCCGGACGATCCCGTCGCCATAATCGGCGGCGGTGCCGACGGCAGCTCGACGGACGAAGCGGTTGATCATGTGCGCGAGACGCGGGTCGCTCTGCAGCGTGCCGCCAAGCTGGCGCAGCGCCTCGCCGAACTTGCCCGCCAGCGCGGCATCGGGGTCGCGCGCCACCCGTAACAGCGCGCCGCGCGCTTGTTCCCACATCCCCTCGATCCAGCGGGCGAGCGCGGGATTGTCGAGCATGTCGGCCTTGAATTCCTCGACCTTGAGCCGGGTTGGGATGTCGAACTGCAGGTCGAAGGCGAGCTTTTCCAGCCCCTCCTCCACCTTGGCGCGCAGCGGGTGACCGGGATCCTCGGCGACGTCCGACACCAGCTTGTAGAGCCCGTCGATGATCGCATTGGCGAGCGTCTCATCCAGCCCGGTCCAGCGCATGATCGCCCCGGCGCGCTCGTGCACCATCTTGCGGATCAGTGCTTCATTCTGGTCGATGATCTTCGCCAGCCAGCGGAGCATCGAATCCATGAGCGGGAGGTGCCGCCCCTCGGCAATCGCCGCGCCCAGCGCTTGCCCGAGCAAAGGCGCGATGTCGGTCTGGCGCAGGCGGTTGGCGACCGCGCCCTTGATCAGGCCGCCCAACTGATCCTTGTCGAGGGATTCGAGCAGGTTGGCGGCCATGCGCGATGCGCCGCGGCGCAGGCGACCTGAGCTTTCGGGCGGCTGCGCCAGCCATTTGCCCGCTGCGCCCGCAACATCGATCGTCCGCATCCGCCGCGCGACCACGCGCGGAATGAGGAAATTGTCACGCAGGAAATTGGCGAGCGAGGTGGCGATCCGCTCCTTGTTGCGGGGGATGATCGCGGTGTGCGGGATCGGCAGGCTGAGCGGGTGGCGGAACAGCGCGGTCACCGCGAACCAGTCGGCGAGGCCGCCGACCATCGCCGCCTCGGCGAATGCGCGAATAAACCCCGCAACGGTGTAGTCGGGTTCGTAGCTGCGCGCCGTGAAATACACCGCCGCCATCAGCACCAAGAGGCCGGTGGCGAGGATGCGCATGCGCCTGAGGCCAGGCGGGACAGGGTCGGATGAGCGAATCACAGGACCAGAAAGCACGCGGATTGCCGGGTTCATAGCCGGAACAATCCGCGTGCGTCTTTTTGGTTCACTCGGCAGGCGCGGGGCCTTCGCTTCCGCTATGCCCGATGCGGCCAGCGGGGACCGTCCCGCCCAGTCGTGCCTTGTCCTCGGCATCGTCGCCCGGGCGGAAGGTCAGCAGCCTGCGACCCAGCCACGGACCGACGCGCCGCTCCATGCCCAGCGCAAGGCTGAACAATGCCGGGACGATCAGCAGCGTGAGCAGCGTCGAGAGCAACAGGCCACCGATCACGGTGATGCCCATCGGCGCACGCCACGACCCATCGCCGTTCAGCGACAGCGCGGTCGGCACCATGCCCGCGACCATCGCGACCGTGGTCATCACGATCGGCTGTGCGCGCTTGTGCCCGGCGTCGACGATCGCGGTGATCTTGTCGACACCCTTCTCCATCTCCTCAAGCGCGAAATCGATCAGCAGGATCGAGTTCTTCGCAACGATGCCAAGCAGCATTAGGATACCGATCAGCACCGGCATCGAGATCGGATTCCCGGTGATCCACAAGGCGATCAATCCGCCCAACGCCGCGATCAGCAGCGACGACAGGTTGACCATCGCTGCCATCACGCCGCGATAGAGCAGCACCAGCACCGCGAAGACGAGCAGGATACCCGAGATCAGTGCAACGATGAAGTTGACCAGCATCTCGGTCTGCCACTTGGCTTGGCCCACCTCCAGTTTACCCACGCCCATCGGCAGGTTGCGCATCGTCGGCAGCTGATCGACCTTCTGCATCACCGCGCCCAGCACGAACGGCTTGCCCGTCTTGGGGTCGCTGGCAAGGTCGGCACCGACGACCAGGCGGCGCTTCTGGTTCAGGCGATCGATGCGAGTCGCGCCGACACCGAACTTGATATCGGCGACCACGCCCAGCGGCACCGATCCACCGGTCGAGGTGGCAACCGGCAGGTTGCGGATCGTCTCCAGCTCCGCGCGCGAGCTTTCGGCCAATGCGACACGAATCGGTACCTGGCGATCGGACAGCGAGAATTTCGCGCTGTTCTGATCGATATCGCCCAATGTCGCGATGCGGATCGCATTCGACAGGGCGGCGGTCGTCACGCCCAGATCCGCCGCCAGCTCGGTGCGTGGCTGGATGACGATTTCCGGTCGCTGGAGATCGCCGGTGATGCGCGGTGCGCGCAGCTCGGGCATCTTCTCCATCTCGGCGACGATCTTGAGCGCCGTGTCGTTGAGCAGCTTGGGATCCTCGCCGCCCAGCACGATCGACACCGCACGGCCGCTACCGCCCCAGCCACCCTGCGAGCGCACATTGACACGCGCATCGGGAATCTGGGCGAGCGCAGGCTGAAGCGCTTGTTCAAGCTCGACGCTGGTGATCGGGCGCTCATCCTTCAGGATCGCGACGACGCGGCCGTTACCGACAAAGGTGCGCGAATAGACGTTCTCGACGACGTCGCTGCGTGCCGCGACGATCGCGGTGACCTTGTCGACGACGGTCTTGGTCTGCTCGAGACTGGTTCCGGGCACCATTTCGATCTGGACGGTAATATCGTCCTGATCCTGATTGGGCTGGAAGGTGAAGGGCAAGGGCCCACCCGCCGCGAGGAAGATTTCGAGCGCAAAGGCGACGAGGAACGCCACGACGGCGACCCAGCGATGCGTCAGGGTCCAGCGCAGGATGCGGACATAGCCGTCCATCATCGCGCCCTCGCCATGGCTGGCATGCCCCTTGGCCTTGAGGAAATAGGCCGCGATCATCGGCGTCAACAGGCGCGCGATCGCCAGCGACATCAGCACCGCAGCAACCACGGTCAGGCCGAAATTCTTGAAGAACTGGCCCGAAATGCCCGGCATCAGGCCGACGGGTAGGAACACCGCGACGATCGACATGGTAGTGGCGAGCACTGCGACGCCGATCTCGTCCGCCGCGTCGATCGATGCCTGATAGGCGGATTTGCCCATGCGCATGTGTCGAACGATATTTTCGATCTCAACGATCGCATCGTCGACCAAGACGCCCGCGACCAGGCTGAGTGCGAGCAGCGTCATCTGGTTGAGGGTGAAGCCGAGCATCTCCATGAACCAGAAGGTCGGGATGGCGGAGAGCGGGATTGCCAGTGCGGAGATCAATGTCGCGCGCCAGTCGCGCAGGAACAGGAACACGACGACCACGGCGAGGATTGCGCCCTCGATCATCGCGACCATCGCCGAGTGATATTGCGCTTCGGTATATTTGACGCTGTTGAACAGGACGTTGAACTGGACCGACGGATTGCGCTTGTTGAGCGCCTCCAGCTTCTTTTCCGCCTCGTCGAACACGGTCACATCGGACGCACCCTTGGCGCGCTTGATGTTGAACGACAGCACCTGCCGGCCGTTGAACTCGGCCAGGCTGCGCTGTTCGGCGTAGAGGTCCTTGACGTCGGCGATGTCGCCAAGCCGAACGGTCCGGTCGCCGCCAATCGAGATGCGCGTTTCGGCAAGCGCGCGCGCATCCGCGGCGTTGCCAAGGACACGGACCGATTGTTCATTGCCCGAGATTTCGGCGCGCCCGCCCGCCGCGTTCAGATTGACCTGGCGCAGCTGCTGATTGATCTGCGACGCGGTCAGGCCAAGCGACTGGATTTTGGGCAGGTTGAGGATCACGCGGATTTCGCGATTGACCCCGCCGATGCGCTCGACCCCCGATAGTCCGTCGATCGACAGCAGCTCGTTGGCCACCGTATTGTCGACATACCAGGACAGCTGCTCGATCGTCATGTCGGTGCCGGTCGCGGTGAAGGTCGCGATTTCCTGATCGGACGTGTTCGCGCGACCGACCAGCGGCTCGAGAATGCCGTCGGGCAAGTCGCCGCGAATCTGGGCGATCGCATCGCGCACATCGCTGACCGCACGATCGATCGGCGTGCCGATGTCGAGCTGAATCACCGTCTGCGAATTGCCTTCGCTGACCGTCGATTCGATCTGGTCGATGCCCTGCAGGCTGCGCACCGCCGCCTCGACGCGCTGCGTGACCTGGGTTTCGAGCTCGCTCGGCGCGGCGCCGGGCTGGCTGATCGACACCCAGACGATCGGGAAGTCGATGTCCGGATCGTTGTTCACGTCCATCCGCGCAAAGCTGACAAAGCCGGCGATGGTCAGCGCAATGAACAGCACGATCGGCGGAACCGGGTTCCGGATCGACCAGGCCGAGATGTTGCGAAAGCTCATGTCCCGTTGTCCCTTAACGCTTCAGCGTGGTGAGGTTCGGCTTGACCTTCTGCCCCGGGTTGAGGAACGCGCCGGCGGTCAGCACCACCCGTTCGGTCCCGTCCAGTCCGCTGGTGATCGCGACCCCGGCATCCGACACGTCCCCGGTGGTCACGGCACGGCGCTCGGCCTCATCCTTGGCATTGAGGATGTACACGAAATTGCCCTTGGCGTCGCTCTGGATCGCCGACTGCGGCAACAGCGGCGCGACCGCACCGCCGGCGGTGATACGTGCGGAGGCAAAACCGCCCGGACGCAGCGCGCGATCGAACGAGAGCGCAACGCGCGCGATGCCCTGGCGCGTTTGCGGGTCGATGACCGGCGACACCTGCCATACTTCACCCACAAACACCCGATCCGTGCCGACCGGCGTCACTTCGGCGCGGGCGCCGACGGGGATACGCTGAAGATCGGCTTCGGCGAGCTGCGTGCGCAGCTCCATCTGGCCACCCTGGGCAACGCGGAACAGCGCGCCAGAGCCGGAGCTGATGATCTGACCCGGCTCGACCGCGCGGGTGAGGACCAGGCCGGCGGCGGGCGAACGGATGTCGAGGCGGCGGTTACGCGCCTGCGTTTCCGACAGCTGCGACTGGGCGACGCGCACGCGCGCGGCGGCGGCGTCGCGGGTCGCGGTCTTGCGGTCGATATCCGCCTTCGACACGAAGCCGCGCGCGAGCAGCTGCTGCGCGCGATCGAGCTCGGCCTGGGCGATGTTGAGATCGGCCTGCGCAACGCGGATGCTGGCGGCCTGCGACTGGGCGGTCTGGCTCTGGACCGAACGGTCGACGGTGGCGAGCACCTGCCCCGCATTCACCCAATCGCCCGGCTCGACCAGCACGCGCGTGACCATGCCGCCTTCACCGGCGACGCCGACCGGCATCTCCCGGCGCGCGGCGAGTGAGCCGGTGCCACTGATGACGCTGGCAATATCACTGCGGCCCGGAATGGCGACGGTGACGGTTGGCAGCTGGCGATCGCCGCCCTGCCCACCCTTGGCCGCGCCCGCAGCGCCCGCCTTGGCCGGTTCGGCTTTGTCAGCCGCCCCGCCTGACGCAAAGGCGAAATACGCCGCCACGATCACGACGAGCGCGATGACGCCCGCGATGATCCACCATTTGCGACGCGACCGCTTTTCGCCTTCACCCGCCAGAGCGAGCCGTTCTTCCCCACCAAACATCCGAGCCTCGTAATTCATGCGCGACCTCTTTTACCCCCGACCGACGGCCGGCGCGGGTCCTCCCCGTCGCACTGTATTATCTGAATAAGTCACTTGCCTCAAGGGCAGAGGTGCGCGGCAAATGCCCGTTTTGAGAAATCTGCGCAAGCGCAAGTGACGCGCAAATGGGGGTATTCAGCACCCCGAACATGGGGCAATCTCCGTCTGCTCCAGCCTGATCGGGGGACGGAGGCGACTACAGGAGGAAAGCATGCCCGAAGGAATTCTCGGTTGGATCCTGATCGGCCTGGTGGCCGGCGTCCTTGGCAAGCTCATCATGCCCGGCAAGGACCCGGGCGGTATCATCGTCACCATTCTGATCGGCATTGCCGGTGCGCTGCTCGCCGGATTCGTGGCGCCGTCGATCGGCGTCGACCTGACCAGCACACTCAACAGCTATATCGCCGCCACCGTCGGTGCCGTCGTGCTGCTGGCGCTCTACCGACTGGTCATGACGCGCCGCACGCGCTGAACGCATGCTGCAAGGGGCGTTCAGCCCCGGTTGTCCCGCCCTGCCCCATGCAGCGGCGGGACAATTTTTGCTGAGAGGCCGAACCACATGATCCGACTGCTGAGCGCCGCCGCCCTTGCCGCAACCGTGCCGCTCGCCGCCACTGCGCAGACCGCGCCGACCGCAACCATCAGCGAGGGCACTTTGCTCGACGTGATGGCGGAGGGGCGGGTCAATCGCGTTCCCGACATCGCGGTGATCCGCGCCGGCGTGGTCAGTCAGGGCGCGACCGCGGCCGAAGCGCTGTCGGCCAATGCGCGGCAGATGGCATCGGTGCTCACGGCACTGAAGGCAGCGGGCATCGCCGATCGCGACATCCAGACCGCGACCATCTCGCTCAGCCCGCAATATCGCTATGCCGAGAATCAACCGCCGGTCATCACCGGCTATCAGGCAAGCAACAGCGTCTCGGTGAAGTTTCGCGACATCGCACGCAGCGGCACGATCCTCGATACCTTGGTGAAGCAGGGCGCGAACCAGATCGACGGACCGAGCCTGACGATCGATGCGATCGATACCGCGATGGATGAAGCCCGCGTCGATGCGGTCAAGCGCGCCCGCGCCCGTGCCGCGCTCTACGCCGGTGCGCTCGGCATGAAGGTCGACCGTATCCTGATGGTCAGCGAAGGCAGCGACGGCGGCGCGCCCGGCCCAGTTCCGGGGTATATGGTCCGCGCTGAAGCCAAGGATTCGACCCAGATTGCGCCGGGCGAACAGCAGGTCAGCGCCAACGTCCGCGTCCGTTTCCTGCTCAAGTAAAGAAAAAGGGGCCGCCCCATCGGGACGGCCCCTTTTGATACTTGCGGGTAGCTAAATTCAGCGCACCGAGCCGCGACGCACCAGATTGACGATCGCGAGCAGAATGATCGCGCCGACCAGCGACGACACAAAGGTCATCACGGTGATCGCGCTGTTGATCGAGCCGCCGAACAGCAGGCCGCCGATGAATGCGCCGACGATGCCGACAACGATGTTGAGCAGAATGCCCTGCTGGGCGTCGGTGCGCATGACCAAGCTGGCGAGCCAGCCAACGACGCCGCCAATGACGAGCCAGACGATAAGGCCAACGAGATCCATGTCTTCCTCCACTGTGGTGTCCGCCGGTGGTGCGGACGATGTGAAGCGAAGACGCGCCGAGCCCGAAAATGGTTCCGCCCGCGTTTTGAGGCGCGGGCGGATGGGAGAGACGATGTTGCAGGAAACGCTCAGTATTTCTGCTGGCGCTCGTACAGAGACTTGTAGTGCTGGATCCGCGTCACGCGCAGGCCGGGCATGCCCGACCGGTCGATCGCGCGCTGCCATCCGGCGAATTCCTCGACCGTCAGGCCATAGCGCTCGCACACTTCGTCGATGCTGAGCAGGCCGCCATTGACCGCCGCAACGACCTCCGCCTTGCGCCGCACGACCCAGCGGGTCGTTTCGGGCGGCGGCAGCGAATCGAGTGTCAGTGGCTCACCGAGCGGACCGATCACTTTCGCTGGGCGGATCTTCTGGTTTTCAATCATTCCATACCTCGATCAGGGCGGGGGGTCCCCAACTGCGTCTGAAGCCCGTCATAACGTCCGCGGATTTCGCTTCGCCTAAACGGCACGGTAAACGGCGCCTTCATCGAACTTGCCACCGGGTTAGCGCGCGCTCGACCGCAAGGTTGAACGCGCCATGCGGCGGCGCGAGCAATCCGTGCGCGGGCGTTAGCCGATCGAGTCGAATCTGCAGGCGCGCGGTCCGGCTCGCCGACTGGCGCACTGCCGCTGCCGCGAGCAGCACGGCGACGGGCGCGGCGATGGGCGTCGCCGAGACGTCGCGGTCGAATCGGTAGCTCAGATCCACTGGAGCCTGCTGTCATCGGTCGAACTCATCCGACTCCGTTTAACCGCGAAGGCTGAAAGCTCGGTAAATACAGCAATTTTGCATCGCCCCCGTGAAACCCCTATGTGCGCGGCGATGTTCGCCGGAGATTTTCAGCTGACCGGGCCGCTCGCACAGCGGCGGATCGTCGTCGCCATGTCGGGCGGCGTCGACAGTTCGGTCGTGGCCGCGCTCGCGGCGCGCACCGGGGCGGAGACGATCGGCGTCACCCTGCAACTCTATGATCATGGCGAAGCAGTCGGTCGCGCGGGAAGCTGCTGCGCCGGGCGCGACATCCGCGATGCGCGCGCGGTGTGCGATCGCCTCGGCATCGCGCATTATGTGTTCGATCATGAAAGCAGCTTTCGCGAGACCGTGATCGACGATTTCGCCGACACCTATCTCGCCGGGCGCACGCCGATCCCGTGCGTCAAATGCAATATGGGGCCGAAATTCACCGACCTGTTCGCGCTCGCCCGCGATCTCGGTGCCGACTGCCTTGCGACCGGCCATTATGTGCAGCGGGTCGAAGGGCCGGAGGGGCCGGAGTTGCACAAGGGGGCCGATCCGGCGCGCGATCAGAGCTATTTCCTGTTCGCGACGACGGCCGCGCAGCTCGATTTCCTGCGCTTTCCCTTGGGCGGTCTGCCCAAGGCGCGGGTGCGTGAGATTGCGGCCGAGATTGGCCTTGGCGTGGCGGGCAAGCCCGATAGCCAGGACATCTGCTTCGTCCCCGATGGCGACTATGCCGGGCTGGTCAAGAAGCTGCGGCCCGAGGCCGATACGGCCGGGGCGATTGTCGATGAAGCGGGCAACAAGCTCGGCGAGCATAGGGGCCTGATCCACTTCACCGTCGGCCAGCGCCGTGGGCTGGAGATCGGCGGGAGCCCTGAGCCACTCTATGTGTTGCGACTCGATCCCGCCACGCGCGACGTGGTGGTCGGCCCCAAGTCCGCACTGGCGGTCAGCGCCGCGCGGATCGAGGGGCTGAACTGGATCGGCGGGAGTCATAAAGGCCCGCTGACTGCCAAGGTCCGGTCGATGGCGCGCCCGGTGCCCGCGCGGCTCGATGGCGACCGGGTGGTGTTCGACGCGCCCGAATATGGCGTCGCGCCGGGGCAGGCGGCGGTGTTCTATGCGGGCGAGCGCGTCCTCGGCGGCGGCTGGATCACGGAGACCGAACGCGCGGAGCTGGTCGCAGCCTAACCCTTCAGCTCGTTCGCTTCGCGCAGCGGATCGCCGGGGTTATCGACCTGGCCCTCCGGATCGACGTGGATCAGGATTTCGGTGCCGGGAAATTCGGCTTCGAGCCGCGCCTCGAGCGCCTCGACCACGTCATGCGCCTGTGCAACGCTCATCGTGGCGGGGACATGGATATGGAATTGCGCGAAATCCTGCGATCCGCTGGTGCGGGTGCGCAGGTCGTGGAGGCTTTCAAAGCCGGGGATCGCGGCGGCGCAGGCGATGAAGGCGCGGCGTTTCTCCTCCGGCCATTCGCGGTCCATCAGCTGCCCGATCGCATCGATCGCCGCGTGCCACGCGCCCCACAGCAGCCAGAGTGCAATGCCGATCCCGAATACCGGGTCCGCGCCGCGCAGATGGAGGATCGACTCGAGCACGAGCGCGGCAATCACGCCGGAATTGAGCAGCAGGTCAGACTGGTAATGCAGCCGGTCGGTGCGGATCGCGATTGATCCACTCGCGGCGATGGCGCGCGCCTGATAGCCGGTGAGCAACAGGGTGACGCCGATCGCGATGACCGATACGACGATCCCCGCTTCGGGGTCGGCGGCAACTTCACCGCTCGCGAGTCGCTCGATCGCGCGGACCGCAATGAAGGTGGCGGAGGCGGAGATCAGCACGACCTGGAACAGCGCGGCCAGCGCCTCGGCCTTGCCATGACCGAAGCGGTGATTGGCATCGGCCGGCTGCGCGGCGATGCGCACCCCGGCCAGCGTCACCAGCGATGCGATCAGATCGAGCACCGAATCCGAGAGGCTCGCCAGCATCGCCACCGACCCGGTGGTCCATGCCGCATACGCCTTGAGCCCGCCCAACAGCAGCGCCGCGATGACGCTGGCAATCGCCGCCCGGGTCGGGGTCGCGCTCATGGGTAGAGCATGCCTTCGTCCCAGCCGTCGCCGTTGCGGGTGAACACGCGGCGCTCGTGCAGCCGGTGTTCGCGGTCGAGCCAGAATTCGATCCGCTCCGGTGCGACGCGATAGCCGCCCCAATGCGGCGGGCGCGGCACGTCTCCGCCGTCGAACCGCGCCTGCATCGCAGCAAAGCGTGCTTCGAAGGTCGCACGGTCGGCTAGCGGGCGCGACTGGTCGCTGGCCCAGGCGCCGAGTTGCGAGTCGCGGCTGCGCGTCGCGAAATAGGCGTCGGATTCGGCGTCGGTGACGCGCGTCACAGGCCCCTCGATGCGGATCTGGCGGCGCAGCGATTTCCAGTGGAACAGCAATGCCGCGCGGGGCATGGCTTCCAGTTCAGCCGCTTTGCGCCCTTCGCGGTTGGTATAGAAGGTGAAGCCTTCGGGGCCGTGCCCTTTGAGCAGCACCATCCGCACCGATGGCTGGCCGTCGGCGCTCACCGTCGCTAGCGCCATCGCGTTGGAATCGTTGATCTCGGTCGTGCGCGCCTCGCGGTACCAGGCGTCGAACAGGGCAAAGGGATCGTCGGTCATGCTCCCGCCATAGACCCTTGGCGCAGCAAGCGGGAGGGGGCACGGCGATCCCGGCATTGCCCTTTGACGGATCGCGCGGCATGGGGAGCGCAGGCTTTTGGTCAAATTGTTCGAGGACGCGATGAAGGACAAGCTGGTGACGTTGATCGGCGGCGGCGGTTTCGCCGGACGCTATATCGCGCAAAGCCTGCTCAAGGCCGGGGCGCGGGTGCGGATCGCGCAGCGCGATCCCCGCTCGGCGTGGTTCCTGAAGCCGCTGGGCGGCCTTGGCCAGACGCAGTTCGTTGCCGCCGATGTGACCCGCCCCGACAGTCTGGCGCGCGCGGTCGACGGGTCGGATGCGGTGGTCAATCTGGTCGGCGTGTTCGGGAACCGCATGGACGCGGTCAACGCACGCGGATCGGGCAACGCTGCCAAGGCTGCGGCTGAAGCTGGCGCTACCAATTTTGTGCAGATGTCCGCGATCGGCGCCGATAGCGACTCGCCCTCGGCTTATGGCCGGTCGAAGGGCGATGGCGAGGCGGCGGTGCGCGCCGCCTTCCCGTCCGCCACGATCCTGCGCCCCAGCCTGATGTTCGGGCGCGAGGATCAGTTCGTGAACCGCTTCGCCGCGCTCGCGGCGTCGCTCCCGGTCGTGCCGGTGCTCAAGGGCGGGACCAAGATCCAGCCGGTCTGGGTCGCCGATGTCGCGCAGGCGGTGACCCGCGCGATTGCCGAGCCCGCGCGCTATGCCGGCCAGACGATCGAGCTGGGCGGGCCGGACGTCATGACCTTTACCCAGTTCCACCACTGGCTGCTCGGCGCGATCGGGCGCGACAAGCCGGTGGTCGAGTTGCCCGACTTCGCCGGTGCTGCGCTCGCCTCGCTCGGTTTCCTGCCCGGTGCCCCGATCAGCTGGGACCAGTGGCTGATGCTGCAGCAGGACAATGTCGCATCGGGCGAAGGCCTTGCCGCGTTCGACATCGCGCCGACCCCGCTGGGCGCGGTCGCGCCGCATTGGCTGGTCCAGTATCGCAAGCATGGCCGGTTCGCCGACGCGCGCCACGCCTAACCGCCAGTTCCGGCACAGATGAACGGCCGGGCACGCCCGGCAGGGGGAGCGCGCCGTGGGCGACATCGCGATCTACATCATCCTCGGCATTATCGAGGGGTTGACCGAATTCCTGCCCGTGTCATCGACCGGGCATCTGATCCTGGCGGGCGAGCTGCTCGGCTTTACCGGCGAGGGATCGGTGGCGTTCAAGGTCGCGATCCAGCTCGGCGCGATCCTGGCGGTGCTGGTCGCCTATTGGCGGCGCTTCTGGGGCATCGGCATGGGGCTGATGCGCGGCGAGCGCGAGGCGATCTGGTTCACGCGCAACATCCTGATCGGATTTCTGCCCGCGATGCTGATCGGTGCGGTCGCCTATGAGGGGATCCGGGCGCTGATCCAGTCGCCGATGACCGTCGCAGTCGCGCTGATCGTCGGGGGCATCGCGATTCTTGTGATCGAGCGGATGGTCAAGGTGGTGAAGGTCGAGCGGGTCGAGACGATGCCGCTGCCCACTGCGGTTGCGATCGGGCTGGTTCAGTGCATCGCGATGATCCCGGGCGTCAGCCGCTCGGGCGCGACGATCATGGGCGCGCTGCTGATGGGCGTGGAGCGCAAGACGGCGGCCGAGTTCAGCTTCTTCCTCGCCGTACCGACCATGGCGGGGGCGACGGCTTATTCGCTCTACAAGGATCGCGATCTGCTGAACGCCGACGACCTGGGCGGGATCGCGATAGGACTTGGCGTGTCGTTCATCGTCGCATTGCTGGTGGTGAAGGCGTTTGTGAAGATCGTCGGGCGCTTCGGCTTTGCGCCGTTCGCCTGGTACCGAATCGCGCTTGGCGCGGTCGCGATCCTGCTCCTTTCGCTGAGGTAGGGCCGATACGGACCTATCATTGAAATGAAATTACACGATTTCGCGAAATGATCGAAGACCGGCGAGCAATTAGGTAAGTACCGCTGCCCTATATCGCCATTTTTGCGTGACTCGGTAACAAACTTCTGTCATCCGCGGCGCATGGGCAAGGATGTGATGCTTCAATTCGTCGATCGTGCGCAGGCGTTTCCGCCCAAGCGCGATCCGGACCTGCGCGCGCAGGATTTTCGCGAGATCGCGGAGCGCTATGCGCCCCCGAGCGCGGAGGATCAGGCCGGGCGCTGCTCGCAATGCGGTGTGCCCTACTGCACGGTGCATTGCCCGTTGCACAACCACATCCCCGACTGGCTGCGCCTGACCGCCGAGGGGCGGCTGCGCGAAGCCTATGAGCTGTCCAACAGCACCTCGACCATGCCCGAGATTTGCGGCCGCATCTGTCCGCAGGACCGGCTGTGCGAGGGGAATTGCGTCATCGAATCCTCGGGCCATGGCACGGTCACGATCGGGTCGGTCGAAAAGTTCATCACCGACACCGCCTGGGAGGAAGGCTGGGTGGAGCCGCTGCAGCCCGGCCCGGCACGCGGCCAGTCGGTCGGCGTGATCGGCGCGGGTCCGGCAGGACTGACCGCGGCGGAATATCTGCGCGTGCTGGGCTATGACGTCCATGTCTATGACCGCCACGACCGCGCTGGCGGGCTGCTGACCTATGGCATCCCCGGCTTCAAGCTGGAAAAGCATGTCGTCACGCGCCGCACCGACCGACTGGCGGCGGGCGGAATCGTGTTCCACCTTGGCTTCGATGTCGGCAAGGAC
Organism: Sphingomonas sp.; assembly: GCF_030145815.1. GTDB lineage: Bacteria > Pseudomonadota > Alphaproteobacteria > Sphingomonadales > Sphingomonadaceae > Sphingomonas. Next base: position 79,701 of record NZ_JAIXHL010000001.1, on the reverse strand, counting down.
GCGACGCTGGAGCAGCTCCGCCACAAGCATGACGCGATCCTGATCGCGACGGGCGTGTACAAGCCGCGCGCGATCAAGGCGCCGGGCGTCGGCGCGAACGGCGTGGTCGATGCGCTCGACTATCTGATCGCGTCGAACCGCAAGAGCTTCGGCGACAGCGTCCCGGCGTTCGAGGATGGCAGCCTCAACGCCGCGGGCAAGAATGTCGTGGTGATCGGCGGCGGCGACACCGCGATGGACTGTGTCCGCACTGCGGTCCGTCAGGGGGCAGCATCGGTGAAGTGCCTCTATCGCCGCGACCGCGCCAACATGCCGGGCAGCCAGCGCGAGACCGCCAATGCTGAGGAGGAAGGCGTCGAGTTCGTCTGGCTCTCCGCCCCAGAAGCGTTCGAGGGCGGCGATCAGGTGACGGCGGTCAAGGCAGTCGGGATGCGCCTAGGCGCCCCCGACGCCAGCGGCCGCCGCGCGCCCGAACCCGATCCCGACGCGAAGTTCGACGTCCCCGCCGATCTGGTGATCAAGGCGCTCGGCTTCGACCCCGAGGACCTGCCTGTACTCTTCAACGCGCCCGAACTGGGCGTCACCCGCTGGGGCACCGTCCGCACCGATGCGCGCACGATGATGAGCAACCTCGACGGCGTCTTCGCCGCCGGCGACATCGTCAAGGGCGCGAGCCTGGTGGTGCAGGCAATCCGCGACGGCCGCGATGTGAGCGAGCGGATGCATGCGTGGCTGAAGGCGAAGGCACGGAAGGTGGCGGCGTGATGCGCCTGCTCGTCTTGATGGCGGCGCTGCTAGTCTCCTCTGCGCCGATGGCCCTCGCAGCACCACAAGCTGCCACCACGGATACTGTGGTCAGCCCCGAATATGAGCCGCTTCTGACATTGATGTCACCCGTAAGACTGCTCGCGCAATCAATCGCGGTCGGGATGAATCAGCAATGGCGACAGCGGCTCCACGACGATGCGGAACTTGTCGCGTTGAACAGTAAGTATCCCGGCCTTTTCGACGCAATGGTTCGGACCGGGATTGAAGCAAGTGTTGCCAGTCTCCGCGATTACGAACCGGCGCTCCGACGCCGTTCTTTTGAGGCTCTCAGCAAGAATTTCTCGAAGGAAGAGATCGCGGCGCTTTCATATGTGTTTTCGCCGATGGCATCCGCGCTTCAAAAGTCCGATGCCGACCTCGTCGTTCGCATCATGGCGGGAAAACCCTTTCCACAAAGCGATGAAGAAAGATCGGTGGCTTCGGAAGTCGATCGGCGCGGTGCGAAGATCCCAACACGCTTAGGTGGCATGACATTGGCGGCTCGGTTTCTTGCGCTGGGTCAAGAGATGAGCCCCGACAATTCGCGGATCGCACAAGCGGCTACCGCAGCCGCTCTTAATAGCGCCAAGCGCGCAGGTAATGAGTTCATCCGCAAAGCAGGCGGCAGCGAAGTGCCGTTTTCCGAGCGGGTTGGAGAGTAAGACATGACCACCGAAACCCAACGCGAACGCCTTGCCCGTGAAGGCATGTACCGCCCCGAATTCGAAGGCGATGCCTGTGGCGTCGGCATGGTCGCGGCGATCGATGGACAGCCGTCGCGCCGCGTGGTGCAGGGTGCGATCGATGCGTTGAAGGCGGTTTGGCATCGTGGCGCGGTCGATGCCGATGGCAAGACCGGCGACGGCGCCGGACTGCATGTCGACCTGCCGCTGCGCTTCTTTGACGATGCGGTCCTCGCCAGCGGGCATCGCGTGTTGCCCAACCGGCTGGCGGTCGGAATGATCTTCATGCCGCGCGTCGATCTGGGCGCGCAGGAGGCGTGCCGCACGATCGTCGAAAGCGTGCTGATCGACGCGGGCTACACCATCTATGGCTGGCGGCAGGTGCCGGTCGATGTTTCGGTCATCGGGCAAAAAGCGCAGGCGACCCGGCCCGAGATCGAGCAGATCATGATCGCCGGGCCTATGCCCGACGAACAGAGCGCGGCGGAGTTCGAGAAGAACCTCTACCTCGTCCGCCGGCGCATCGAAAAGCGGATCATCGCCGCGCAGATCAGCGGCTTTTACATCTGCTCGCTGTCGTGCCGCTCGATCATCTACAAGGGGCTGTTCCTCGCGGAATCGCTGTCGGAATTCTATCCCGACCTGCGCGACGAACGCTTCGTCAGCCGCGTCGCGATCTTTCACCAGCGTTATTCGACCAACACCTTCCCGCAATGGTGGCTGGCCCAGCCGTTCCGCTGCCTCGCCCATAATGGCGAGATCAACACGATCCGCGGCAACAAGAACTGGATGCTGAGCCACGAGATCAAGATGGCGGCGACCGCGTTCGGCGAGCATTCGGAGGATATCAAGCCGGTGATCCCGGCGGGCGCGTCCGACACCGCAGCACTCGACGCGGTGTTCGAGGCGATCTGTCGCTCCGGCCGTGACGCGCCGACCGCCAAGCTGATGCTGGTGCCCGAGGCGTGGCAGGCGATCGACGCGATGCCCGACAAGCATCTGGCGATGTACAAATATCTCGCCAGCGTGATGGAGCCGTGGGACGGCCCGGCGGCGCTCGCGATGACCGATGGCCGCTGGGCCGTGGCCGGCGTCGACCGCAACGCGCTGCGCCCGCTGCGCTATACCCGCACGTCGGACGGGCTGCTGGTCGTCGGCTCGGAGACCGGGATGGTCCAGATCCCCGAAGCAACCGTGGTCGCCAAGGGACGGTTGGGGCCGGGCCAGATGATCGCGGTCGATCTGGACGAAGGCCGCTTCTACACCGATGGCGAGGTGAAGGACCGCATCGCCGGGGAATATGATTACGCGTCGATGATCGGCGAGTTCATGGGGATCGACGACCTGCCCGCAGCGGCGGACGCGGCACCGGCCTGGACCCGCGCCGAACTGACCCGCCGCCAGGTTGCGGCCGGGCAGACGCTGGAGGACATGGAGCTGATCCTGTCGCCGATGGTGACCGACGCCAAGGAGGCGGTCGGGTCGATGGGCGACGACACGCCGCTGGCGGTGATCAGCGACAAGCCGCGGCTGATCAGCCAGTTCTTCCGCCAGAATTTCAGCCAGGTCACCAACCCGCCGATCGACAGTCTGCGCGAACGGCACGTGATGTCGCTCAAGACGCGCTTCGGTAACCTCGCCAACATCCTCGACACCGCGGAGACCGCGAACAAGGTGCTGGTGCTTGAAAGCCCGGTGCTGACCAATGGCGATTGGGCGCGATTGAAGGGCTATTTCGGCGCGCAGGCGGCGGAGATCGATTACAGTTTCCCCGCCGGTGGCGGACCGGAAACGCTGCGCGCGGCCATCGCCGACATCCGGCTGCAGGCCGAACAGGCCGTGCGCGCGGGCAAGACCGAGATTTTCCTGACCGACGAGAATGTCGGGCCCGACCGCATTGCGATCGCCGGGGTGCTGGCCGCGGCCGCGGTGCACACGCACCTCGTCCGCAAGGGGCTGCGTTCCTACGCCAGCGTCAACATCCGCACCGCCGAATGCCTAGATACGCATTATTATGCGGTGCTGATCGGCGTCGGCGCGACCACGGTGAACGCCTATCTGGCCGAAGCGGCGATTGCCGATCGCCATGCGCGCGGCCTGTTCGGCGACCTGTCGTTCGACCAGTGCCTGAAGAACCATCGCAAGGCGATCGACGAAGGCCTGCTCAAGATCATGTCGAAGATGGGGATCGCGGTGATCTCCAGCTATCGTGGCGGCTATAATTTCGAGGCGGTCGGGCTCAGCCGCGCGCTGGTCAATGACTTCTTCCCCGGCATGCCCGCGAAGATTTCGGGCGAAGGCTATGCCTCGCTGCACCTCAACGCGACGATGCGCCATGACGCCGCCTATGACAGCGCGGTCGCGACGCTGCCAATCGGTGGATTCTATCGCCAGCGCCATGGCGGCGAGACGCATGCGTACAGTGCGCAGCTGATGCACACGTTGCAGACCGCGGTCGCGACCGACAGCTATTCAACCTATCTGCAATTTTCGCGCGGGGTGCGCGATCTGCCGCCGGTTTACCTGCGCGACCTGCTGGAATTCAACTTCCCGACCGAGGGCGTCGCGATCGATCAGGTCGAGGCGATCACCGAAATCCGCAAGCGCTTCGTGACGCCGGGCATGTCGTTGGGCGCGCTGTCGCCCGAGGCGCATGAGACGCTGGCGATCGCAATGAACCGCATCGGTGCGAAAGCGGTGTCGGGCGAGGGGGGCGAGGATTCGGTTCGCTACAAGCCCTACGCCAATGGCGATAACGCCAACAGCTCGATCAAGCAGATCGCGTCCGGTCGCTTTGGCGTCACCGCCGAATATCTCGGCGCGTGCGAGGAAGTGGAGATCAAGGTCGCACAGGGCGCCAAGCCCGGTGAGGGCGGGCAGCTGCCCGGGTTCAAGGTGACCGAGTTCATCGCGCGGCTGCGCCATTCGACGCCGGGGGTGACGCTGATCTCACCCCCGCCGCACCACGACATCTATTCGATCGAGGATCTGGCACAGCTCATCTACGACCTCAAGCAGATCAACCCGCGCGCGCGGGTCTGCGTCAAGCTGGTCAGCAGCGCGGGCATCGGCACGGTCGCGGCGGGCGTTGCCAAGGCGCATGCTGACGTCATCCTCGTCGCCGGCCATGTCGGCGGCACCGGCGCGTCGCCGCAGACGTCGGTGAAATATGCCGGCACGCCGTGGGAAATGGGGCTGTCGGAGGTCAACCAGACGCTGACCCTCAACGGCCTGCGCGGCCGGGTGAAGCTGCGCACCGATGGCGGCCTCAAGACCGGGCGCGACATCGTCATCGCCGCGATCCTGGGTGCCGAGGAATTCGGCATCGGCACGCTCAGCCTCGTCGCGATGGGCTGCATCATGGTGCGCCAGTGCCACAGCAACACCTGCCCGGTCGGCGTGTGCACGCAGGACGAGCGGCTGCGCCAGAAGTTCACCGGATCGCCGGAAAAGGTCATCAACCTGATGACCTTCATCGCCGAGGAGGTGCGCGAAATCCTCGCCAAGCTCGGCTGCAAGAGCCTGGACGAGGTGATCGGGCGCACCGAACTGCTGCGGCAGGTCAGCCGCGGTGCCGAGCATCTCGACGATCTCGACTTGAACCCCATCCTCGCCAAGGTGGATGTGGATGAGAGCGAGCGCCGCTTCAGCCTGTCGACCTGGCGCAACGCGGTGCCCGACAGTCTCGACGCCCAGATCATCGCCGACGCGAAGGCGGTGTTCGAGCGCGGCGAGAAGATGCAGCTCGCCTACAACGTCCGCAACACCCACCGCGCGGTCGGCACGCGGCTGTCGAGCGAGATCACCAAGACCTTCGGCATGTCGAAGCTCAACGACGGCCATGTCCAGATCCGACTGCGCGGATCGGCCGGCCAGTCGCTCGGCGCATTCCTGTGCAAGGGCGTGACGCTAGAAGTGTTCGGCGACGCCAACGATTATGTCGGCAAGGGCCTGTCAGGCGGCACCATCGTCGTGCGCCCGCTGGTCAGCTCGCCGCTCGCCAGCCAGGACAATACAATCATCGGTAACACCGTGCTCTACGGCGCGACCACCGGCCGGTTGTTCGCGGCTGGCCAAGCGGGCGAGCGCTTCGCTGTGCGCAATTCGGGCGCGCAGGTGGTGGTCGAGGGCTGTGGCGCCAATGGCTGCGAATATATGACCGGCGGCGTCGCGGTGGTGTTGGGTGAGGTCGGCGCAAACTTCGGCGCAGGCATGACCGGCGGCATGGCGTTCATCTATGACGAAAGCGGCACGTTCGACGCACGCGCCAATGGCGAGAGCATCGTGTGGCAGCGGCTGTCGTCGCTGCATTGGGAAGCGGTGCTCAAGAATCTGGTCACCGACCATGCCGAGGCGACCGACAGCAAATGGTCGCGCGGCCTGATCGAGGATTGGGACCGGGTGCGCGGGCATTTCTGGCAGGTGGTACCGAAGGAAATGCTGACGCGGCTGGCGCATCCGCTGGATGACAGCATGGAGATGGTCGCGGCGGAGTGAGCGATTGGATGTTTCTGTCGCGGCGAGACATCCCGGGGGCTGTTGCCTGCGTCGCGCTGGTCGCAGGCTTCAGCTGGTTTGCCTGGACGAAACTTCCCGACCGGGACTCCCCGATCAGCCGGACTGAAGCGACTGTCATTTCCATCCGCCACTATTTCCCGGCCGGCAAGAGCGGGGCGCAGGCGTCCGTGTCGCTGGTCATGCGCCGTGACAGCGGCGGCGAGGTTGGTATCGACCGACCGATGCGATGCCTGCCACCGGTGCAGGAGGGCGACCGAGTGAAGCTGGTCGGTGTGCAGCGAAAAGCCGGCGGAACGAGATGGAGCATCGTTGGAGAGCCGTGCCCAACATAGCAGGTTTGGCTAGCGCATAGAAAATCGGCGGCAGCACCCGAGCCCGCTTGCCGCCCCCCGCCCCGCGCGCCTATGCCGGTCGGCATGTGGCAGCTTTATCAATTCCCCCTGTGCCCTTTCTCGCGCAAGGTGCGGCTCGTCCTGGGTGAGAAGGGCGTCGGCTATGAGCCCGTGCGCGAATCGCCGTGGCAGCGGCGCGACGAATTTCTCGACATGAACCCGGCCGGGCAGACCCCGGTGATGGCGGACGATCGCGGCGTCGTGCTGATCGATTCGGTCGCGATCTGCGAGTTTTTCGAGGAAACGGTGAGCAAGGCTGCTCTGCTCAACGGTAGCGCCGCCGACCGCGCAGAGATTCGGCGCCTCGTCAGCTGGTTCGACAACCAGTTCTTCCGCGACATTACCGGCCCGTTGCTCAACGAGCGCATGATCAAGCGCATCGTCCAGCGTGCGACGCCCGACAGCGGAGCGCTGCGCGAAGCGATGAAGGCCGCGGTCGCGCATCTCGACTATATCGATTTCCTGCTCGACCACCGCACCTGGCTGGGCGGCGCGACGATGAGTCTCGCCGATCTGGCGGCTGCCGCTCAGATCAGTGTCGCCGACTATCTCGGCGGGATCGACTGGAAGAGCCATGAGCAGGCCAAGCGCTGGTATGTCGGCATGAAGAGCCGCCCAAGCTTCCGCCCGCTGCTTGCCGAGCGGATGGAGGGGATCAACCCACCGGCGGATTACGAAAAGCTCGACCTGTGAGCGCGGGGTGCGCCGTGGTCATCGGCGCGAGCGGCGGGATCGGCGGCGCGTTCGCGGATGCGCTGGATGAGGAAGGGACCCATGCCAAGGTCTGGCGTTTCGGGCGGTCACTGGCCGGGGACGCGCATCTCGACCTGACCGATGAGGCGAGTATCGCCGCCGCCGCCGCGCGGGTCGCATCCGGGCCGCCACTGTCGCTGGTGTTCGTCGCCACCGGCATCTTGGGCGAGGGCGAGCGCGGGCCGGAAAAAGCGCTGCGCGACCTCGACCCCGACTGGCTGGCGCGCGTGTTCGCGATCAACACGATCGGCCCTGCGCTGGTTGCCAAGCATTTCCTGCCGCTGCTGCCGCGCACCGGCACGCCTGTGTTCGCTGCGCTGTCCGCGCGGGTGGGGAGCATCAGCGACAATCGGCTGGGCGGTTGGCACGGCTATCGCGCGTCCAAGGCGGCGCTGAACATGCTGATCCGCAACTTCGCGATTGACGCCGCGCGGCGCAACGACCGGTCCATCGTGGTCGCGCTGCACCCGGGGACTGTCGATACGCGCCTGTCGGAGCCATTTCGCGGCACGGTCGCACCGGGCAAGCTGTTCGACCCCGAACGCGCCGCGTTGCAACTGCTGGATGTCATCGAGGGGCTGAAGCCAGTCGACAGCGGGAAGTGCTTCGCGTGGGACGGGGTCGAGATTCCCGCCTAGAACTCGTCTTCGGGGGCCGGCTCACGGCGCGCGCGATCGCGCGGTTCGTCGACGAACTCATCCTCGGCCGGTCCGTCGCGGCGCGTCCGGGTAACTTCGATGCTGCCGTCGCGGTTGACGCGGACGCCGAGGTCGCGGTCACCGAAGCTGCCTTCGAACTCGACGCCATCGTCGATGAAGTTTTCCGGGTCCTCGACCAGCACATCGCCGACATTTTCCACCACCGGCTCGGGCCGCGGCAGCGCGGCGACGCCCAGAGCCTGGCTCATGAAATCGCGCCACACCCGCGCCGGCGCGCCGCCGCCCGCCAGCCCGGCATTGGGGCTGTTGTCGTCATTGCCCATCCACACGCCGGTGATGATCCCGTCGGCATAGCCAAGGAACAGCGCGTCGCGATTGTCCTGGGTCGTTCCGGTCTTGCCGAACGTGTCAATAGCAAGGGCAGCGGAACGTCCCGTGCCACCCGAAACGGTTGCCGCCAGCAGCTCGCGCATCCCGTCCAGCTCACGCCGTGACAGCGAACGCACCGATCCGGTCAGTCGCGCCGCCCAGCCGGGTTCGTCCGAGTCCGCCAGGCCGCGCGGGCGGACCGGAGTGGTCCCGCTGGCGATCGCGGCATAGGCGGCGGTCAGCTCAAGCAGCGACACGCTCGACGTACCGAGTGCGATCGACGCCTCGTTCGGGATCGGGCTGGTGATACCCAGATCGCGCGCAGCCTGGATCACCGCTGGCACGCCGACCCGCTGAGTCAGTCGCGCGGCGGCGACGTTGCTCGACCGTGCGAACGCCTCCCGCAGCGTGATCGGCCCGCGATAGCGCCCGTCGCTGTTCTTCGGGCTCCAGTCGCCGATCGTGACCGGTTCGTCCTGCACGATCGAATCCGGGGTCATGCCGGAGCGCAGGGCAGCGAGATAGACGAACAGTTTGAAGGTCGATCCCGGCTGGCGCTGTGCCTGGGTTGCGCGGTTGAAGGGCGAAGCGGCGTAATTCTTGCCGCCGACCATCGCGATCACGCGGCCATCGGGGCGCATTGCAACGATCGCGACCTGTGCCTTGCGCAGCGCGGCGTTGCGCACGGCACGTTCGGCGGCGCGTTGCATCCGCGTTTCGAGCGTGGTGGTCACAGTCTGGTTGGTCGCGATCTCGCCCGATCGGTCGCGTGCCTGCGGCAACACCCAATCGGCGAAATAGGTGCCGCTGGGCAGCGTCTCGACCTTGGACAGGCGCAGCCGGGCGGGGCGGATTGCCTTTGCCTCCGCCTCGGTCAGGAAGCCGGCGTCGACCATGGTCTGCACCACCACCGCCTGGCGCTCGCGCGCGCCCGACAGGTTGCTCGACGGGGCGAGGCGCGAGGGTGCCTTGACCAGCCCGGCCAGCATCGCCGCCTGGGCTGTGGTCAGATCCGTCGCCGGGCGGCTGAAATAGTGCCGTGCGGCGGCGTCGAGGCCGTACTGATTGTCGCCGAAATAGACGTTGGACAGATAGCGCGACAGGATCTCATTCTTGGTCAGCCACGCTTCCAGCCAGAAGGCGATCAGCACCTCCTGAAACTTTCGTCCGAAGGTGCGATCGGAGCTGAGAAAGGCGTTCTTGGCCAGCTGTTGGGTGATCGTGCTGCCACCCTGGCGACCATTGTCGGTGAACATGTTGTTGACGAAGGCGCGCAAAATGCCGCGCGGATCCACGCCCCAATGCGACTGAAAGCGCCGGTCCTCGACCGCCACGAATGCCTGGACCACATGTTCGGGCAGCTGCGACGCATCGACCGGCTTGCCCACCACCGCACCGGTCCGCGCAATCGGCGTTCCCTCTGCCGAGAGCAAGGTGATCGAAGGGGGCACCGGCGGTTCGAGCGACTTGGACAGCGGCGCGGTCCACACCAGCCACGCCACCGCCGCGAGAAACAGCAGGATTAGCACTGCCAGCACGCGCGGCACCCACCGCCATTTCCGACGCCGCACGATGACCGGCAGGTTGACCGTATAGTCGCCGAGCGGAGGCCCCGCGCCGCCGCTGGCTCCGGCCGGCTGGGGCTGAGCCACAGGACCGCGCGCGTCGGGGATTTCGGGATAGAGTGTGTCGTATCGCATGGAGCCGGACACTGTATTATGCTCGTATAACAGTTTGAGCAAGGGGCACGGGGCGCGGGGCGGCGCACGCATCAAACGCTCCGCCGTGCATCGCCTGTTGCCAGCCTGTCATCGCGTCACGCGCCTCACGCCACCGGCACGAACGCCAGGTGGTGATAGTCATAGCTGAAATCGGCGAGCGGGGAGAGCGCCTTCATCGTCACCCCGGTGACCTTGCCGTCCGCGATCGTAAAGGTGACCACCGCGTCCTCGCCCTTGCCCGGCGTCATCCGCGTGCGGAACGCGTCCTTGCCCCATGGATCGAGCCGGCTGGCGAATTGCGGATGCGGCACGAAGTCGATCGACAGCGCGTCGCCGCGCGCCTTGACCACGATGTCGCCATACCATGGATCACGATAGCGCCCGGCATAGGCAGCGAGCGGCAGACTCGGCCCGCCCTCGGGACGTTTGGCGTCGCCATCGCCCAGCGCGGCGACGGCATTTTCGGTCGCCAGCTTGTTACGCGCGACATAATTGGCGACCCAGTCATAGGCGGGCATGCCGAGCAGATGGTCAAGCAGCGCGTTGCGGATGCCGCCCGATACGCTGTCCTCGGTATTGCTCAGCACCGCGACGCCGATGCCGGCCGACGGGATCAGCGCGGTCTGGGTCACTTGGCCCGACAGCCCGCCCGAATGGCTGATCAGCCGGCGGCCACGATAATCCTGGACGAACCAGCCGAGCGCATAGCCCTGCATGATCGACCGCACCGGGTTAAGGTCGGTCGGCCCGTCACTCGACGCGACCACCACCTGCGGGCTCCACATCGCGGCGGCGCTGTCGGCGCTCCACAGGCGCTTGCCGTTGGGCAGCGCGCCCAGCGCCAGCTGAACCTCCAGCCATTTGGCAACGTCGGCGATGCTCGCATTGATCCCGGCCCCGGCATCGACCACCGGGGATTCATCGGGTTCGATGACCTGCATCGGCCCGACGCCGCGCACCGGCGGCCCCAGCCGCGCATGGCGCCCCGCGGCATTGCTGGTCTTGAGCAGCTCCAACGACGGCACCGCATCGGCCATGCCGAGCGGTTCGAGCATCCGCGTGCGGACAAAGTCGCGCCAGCTCATCCCGGACTTGGCCTCGATCAGCGCGCCCGCGACGATGTAGAGGATGTTGTCGTAATCATAGCCGCCGCGGAACGGGCGCACCGGTTGCAGGAATTGCAGCGCACGCACCGCGTCCTGCACCGTCCGGTTCGACTTGGGGAAGTAGAGCAGGTCGCCCGCACCGAGCGGGAGGCCCGAGCGGTGGACGAGCAGGTCGCGGACGTTGAACAGGCTGGTGACCGTCGGGTCGGCCATCTTGAATTCGGGCATATGCTGCGTCAGCCGGTCGTCCCAGCCGAGCTTCCCCTCCTCGACCAGCATCGCGAGCGCGGCGGCGGTGAACGCCTTGCTGTTCGACGCGATGCCGAAGCGGGTGTGGACATCGACCGGAGCCGCCATGCCCATGGTGCGCACGCCATAGCCCTTGAGCCATGCCGGCTGTCCCTTGCGCACGATCGCCACGGCGATGCCCGGCGTTTCAAAGGCGCGCATGAAGTTCGCGACGATCGGGTCGACCGCAGCATCGAGCGGTGCGGGCGCGGCCTGCTGGGCCCAGGCGGGAAGTGCAAGGCTTGCCGCACCGCCAACTCCAAGTACCAGCGCCGTGCGCCGATCGACCGTCAGTCCCGTCATTCCGCTTCACCCTTGTTCGTCACCCCTGCCTTGTGCCGGGGTCCACTCAGCCGCGCGCGCATCGCAAGAGCCTGGAAGACCGACCTTGCCGCGCAGTGGACCCCGGAACAAGTCCGGGGTGACGATGATATGGTGGGGAAGGGCTAAGCCTCCAGCTCGACGTCCCAGTAGAGCCAGTCGCGCCAGGTATCGTGGAGGTAATTGGGCGGGAAGCGGCGGCCATGTTCCTGCAGCTGCCAGCTGGTCGGGCGGATCGGCGGCATGAACAGCGGCATCGCCGCCTGTTTCGGCGTGCGCCCGCCCTTCTTCAGATTGCACGGCGCACAGGCGGTCGCGACATTCTCCCATGTCGTGCGCCCGCCCTGCGCGCGCGGGATGACATGGTCGAAGGTCAGGTCGCGGTGGCTGCCGCAATATTGGCATTCGAACTTGTCGCGCAGGAACAGATTGAAGCGCGTGAAGGCGGGGAATTGCGACGGCCGCACATATTGCTTGAGCGCGATCACGCTCGGCAGCTTGATCGACGCGGTCGGGCTGCGCACCTCGCGCTCATAATGGCTGACGATATCGACGCGGTCGAGGAACACCGCCTTGATCGCGGTCTGCCACGGCCACACGCTCAGCGGATAATAAGACAAAGGCGTGTAGTCGGCATTGAGCACGAGCGCCGGGCACCCTTCCGGATGTCGGATCAGATCGGGATGGTACATGGTCCCCCTCTCTCGCCGCGCGTCGCTCGCGACCGGGGGCTTATTCGCCGCCAGCCGTGACATGTCTATGACAGCACGGGGCGCGACTCGTGGTCAAGGGCCGGTTTGCGCGAAATGGCGATTAGTCGGCATAGATCATCCTGCGGCTCATCCCGCCGTCGATCACCAGCGCCTGACCGGTGGTGAAGCCGGCATGATCGGTGAGGTAGAGCACGGCATCGGCGATATCGTCGGGCGTGCCGACGCGACCGACCGGGTGCTGTTCGCGGTCGATCGGGCGATGCTCCGGCTCCGCTCGCGCCGATGATTTCTGCCACGGCCCGGTCTCGATCCAGCCCGGGCAGATCGCGTTGACGCGGATGTCGGGGCCAAGGCTGACCGCCAGCGCATGGGTCAGCGCCACCAGCCCGCCCTTGGCCGTGGCATAGGCTTCGGTATCGGGTTCGGACTGAAACGCTCGGGTGGAGGCGATGAAGACCATCGAACCGCGCCGCGACCGCAACAGCGGCACAGCCCCGCGCGTCATCAGGAAAGCGCCCGTGACATGGCTGTCCTGCCAGCGCCGCCAGTCGGCCAGGCTCAATGTCTCGATCGGCCCGCTGACCGGATCGGCGATCCCGGCATTGCTGACCAGCAGGTCGAGCCCCTCGGCACCGATCTCCTTACGACACGCGGCACAGGCCGCGAACAGATCGGCCACCGCCGCCTCATCGCCGACATCAGCCAGATGCGTCCGCAGCGGGCGCGGCGCGTGCGCCTCGGCCAGTTCGCGCAACGCGACCCGGTCGCGGTCAATCGCCATCACCGCCCAGCCTTCGCCCAGCAGCCGCTCGACCACGCCGCGCCCGATCCCCTGCGCCCCGCCCGTCACCATTGCCGTCCGCATCGTCGCGCTCCTCGATTGCGGCAGTGCAACGCACCGGCGCGACGGAAAGGTTCGCGCACGCAGCAAGCGGGGCTTTTACCATGCGCAGCGATCCGCTAGGCGGCGGCGATGCCAGCGATCATCCATTGCGACGTTGCCATTGTCGGAGGGGGACTTGCGGGCGGGCTGATCGCGCTCGCGCTGCGCCGCAAACACCCGACGCTCGACGTCCGCCTGATCGAGGGTGGGCGGAGCATCGGCGGCAACCATCTCTGGTCGTTCTTCGCCAGCGACGTGGCACCCGCCGACCGCTGGCTGGTCGCGCCGCTGATCTCTTATGGCTGGACCAGTTACGACGTCCATTTCCCGGCGCATGCGCGCACGCTGAAGGCACCCTATTATTCGATCGAGTCCGATCGGTTCGATCAGGTCGTCCGCGCCGCGATGCCGGAGGGTGCGGTGATGACCCGGCGCAAGGTGCTGGGCGCCAGCGCGCGTGCGGTGGTGCTCGCCGATGGCGACCGGATCGAGGCGGGCGGGGTGATCGATTGCCGCGGCCCGGCCGACCTGTCCAAGCTGGAGCTGGGCTGGCAGAAATTCGTCGGGCGCGAACTGGCGCTGGCCGAGCCGCATGCGCTGAAGCGCCCGGTGATCATGGACGCGACCGTGGCACAGATCGACGGCTATCGCTTCATGTACGCCCTGCCCTTTGCGGCGACGCGGCTGTTCCTGGAGGACACCTATTACAGCGACACGCCCGATATCGACGTTGCCGCCTATTCCCAGCGGATCGACGCCTGGGCCAGCGCCCGCGGCATCGTGGTCGAGGGTGTGATGCGGGAGGAAGCAGGGTCGCTGCCCATTCCGCTCGGCGGGGATTTCGAGGAATATTGGAAGTCCGGCGGCAATCGCGTCGCCAAGGCCGGGATGCGCGCCGGGCTGTTTCAGCCGATCACCGGCTATTCGCTGCCCGACGCGGTGCGGCTGGCGGCGGTGATCGGGAATGCGCGCGACCTGTCGGGTGCGGCGCTGCACGACCTGACCTATGGCCATGCGCGCAAGGCATGGCGACAGCGCGGATTTTACCGGATGCTGTCCGCCATGCTGTTCCGCGCCGCCGAGCCGGGTGAGCGCTATCGCGTGCTTGAACGATTTTATCGCTTGGACGCGGGGCTCGTCGCCCGCTTCTATAGCGGCCAGTCCAGCCTATTCGATCGCGCCCGTGTTCTCGCCGGCAAACCGCCGGTGCCGGTCAAGCGCGCGCTCGCGGCGATCAGGGGGTCGAACACATGAAGCGTGCAGTGGTGATCGGAGCAGGATTTGGCGGCTTGGCGCTGGCCATCCGCCTGCAATCGGCGGGCGTCGACACGGTGATTGTGGAAGCCCGCGACAAGCCCGGCGGGCGCGGCTATTATTGGGAACAGGACGGCTTCGTGTTCGATGCCGGTCCTACCGTCATTACCGCGCCGGAAGCGCTGGAGGAATTGTGGGCGCTGTCCGGGCACCGCATGGCGGACGATGTCACGCTGACGCCGGTCTCGCCCTTCTATCGCCTCAACTGGCCCGACGGGACCAATTTCGATTACACCAACGACGACAGCATCCTGACGGCGGAGATTGCCAAGCTCGATCCCGCCGACATCGCCGGCTATCGACGCTTCCTCGATTATTCGGCCGGCGTGTATCGCGAAGGCTATGAGAAGCTCGGCCATGTCGCGTTTCTCGACTTCACTTCGATGGTGAAGGCAGCGCCGGCGCTGATGAAGTATCAGGCATGGCGCAGCGTCTATTCGATGGTGTCGAGCTTCGTGAAGAATGAGAAGCTCCGCGAGGCGCTTTCGTTCCACACGCTGCTGGTCGGTGGCAACCCGATGACCACCAGCGCGATCTATGCGCTAATCCACAAGCTGGAGCGTGACGGCGGCGTGTGGTTCGCGATGGGCGGCACCAACCGGCTGGTCGCGGGGATGGTGCGCCAGTTTGAGCGGCTGGGCGGCAAGCTCGTGCTCGGCGATGGTGTCGAGGAGATCGAGACGCTGGGCGAGCGTGCCACCGCGGTGCGCACCAAGTCGGGCGCGCGGTTCGAGGCGGATATGGTCGCCAGCAACGCCGACATCGTCCACAGCTATCGCGACCTGCTCAAGGGCTCGCGCAGCGCGCAACGCACCGCCGCGAAGCTTGAGCGCAAGCGTTTCTCGCCCTCGCTGTTCGTCGTGCATTTCGGGATCAAGGGTACGTGGCCCGGCATCCCGCACCACATGATCCTGTTCGGCCCGCGCTATAGGGGGCTGCTCGACGACATCTACAAGCATGGCGTGGTGAGCGAGGATTTCTCGCTCTACCTCCACCATCCGACCATCACCGATCCGTCGATGGCGCCGGAGGGGCATTCGACCTTCTACGCGCTTGCCCCCGTGCCGCACATGGGCAAGGCCCCGGTCGATTGGGATACGGTCCGCCCGCTGCTCGAAAAGCGCATTCTCGACGAGGTCGGCCGCCGCCTGATCCCCGACATCCATGACCGGATCGTCACCAAGTTCAGCTATGCTCCGCCCGATTTCACGCAGGATCTCGCCGCACATTTGGGCAGCGCGTTCAGCCTGGAGCCGGTGCTGACGCAGAGCGCCTATTTCCGCGCGCACAATCGTGACGATTCGATCCCGAACCTCTATTTCGTCGGCGCCGGCACCCATCCGGGCGCGGGCATTCCGGGCGTGGTCGGCAGCGCCAAAGCGACCGCCGCGCTGATGCTGGAGTAAAAGGATGAAGAGGCTCTCGACTCCGGCAGCGTTGATATGCTTGGCATTTGCGGGCACGTCGCTGGCCTTGGCAGCCGACTGGGAACTGGCTTCTTTCTCTAAGGATGGCACGATCTGGTATGTCGACCGATCATCTATAAGGGATGTTAAAGAGGGTTTCCCGGCAACAACAGTTAAGAAAGCTTGGATAAAAGCCGATTATTCTGCTGTAAAAACACAGTTGGCACGTGAAGCAAAAATTTTGGCATTCTTCAAGTGTGATGATGAACTCGCAAAGACTACAGTTTGGATAATGTACAAGGCGGATGGAACTGTGCTTAGGGACATTTCCCCCAGCTTTCCTAGCTACACTCCCGTAATACCTGAAACAAATTTCAGGGCGATATTTGACAGGGTTTGCTATCCTGAATCCGAATATATCGACAATGAGAGCATAATGTGAAGCGCCTTGCCATCTATTGCGGATCCGCCACCCCGGCAGACCCGGTCTATATCGAGAATGCCCGGTTCGTCGGGCGCACCCTGGCAGAACGCGGGATCGGCGTCGTCTATGGCGGCGGACGGCTCGGGCTGATGGGCGCGATCGCCGACAGCGCGTTGGAAGCGGGCGGCGAGGTGATCGGGGTGATCCCCCAGGCGCTGGTCGATGCCGAAGTCGCGCATCGTGGCTGTACCGAGTTGCACGTCGTACGCACCATGCATGAGCGCAAGCAGGCGTTCACCGACCTGTCCGACGGTTTCATCACTTTGCCCGGCGGCACCGGCACGATGGATGAATTGTGGGAGGCGATGAGCTGGGCGCAGATCGGCTATCATGCCAATCCGGTCGGGCTGCTCAACGTCGCGGGCTATTATGACGGCCTGATCGAATTCGTCGGAAAAATGGGCGAAGTCGGCTTTCTGCGCCCGCAGCATCAGTCGATCCTGATCATCGACAGCGACCTCGATGCGCTGCTCGCCAAAATGGCCGCGCATGTGCCGACGCAGACCGTCGGCCAGATCGGCAGCAAGGACCTGTGACCCAGCCCGCGCCAGGCCGCGACGCCGTCGTGGCGGTCGCGCGGGAGAGTATCGCCAAGGGCTCGAAGAGCTTCGCGGCGGCGAGCAAGCTGTTCGATCCGCAAACCCGCGAGCGCGCCTGGCTGCTCTATGCCTGGTGCCGCGCGTGCGACGACATCGCCGATGGACAGGAGCTGGGCCATGACGCCCGCGTCGTCGAGGACCCGGCCGCCGCGCTCGCGCGCATCCGCACGCTGACCGACAAGGCGCTGGCGGGCGAGCCGACCGGGGAGATGGCGTTCGAAGCGCTGCGCATCGTCGCCGCCGAAACGCGCATGCCGCACCGTTTTGCGCATGATCTGGTCGACGGCTTCGCGCTCGACGCCAAGGGCTGGTTTCCGCGCTCCGAGCATGACCTGATGCAATATTGCTATCATGTCGCGGGGGCGGTCGGGTGCATGATGGCGGTGGTGATGGGGGTCGATCCGCAGGACGACGCGACGCTCGACCGCGCCTGCGACCTCGGCCTGGCGTTTCAACTCACCAATATAGCGCGCGATATCGAGGCGGACGACGCGATCGGCCGCTGTTACCTGCCGATGGACTGGCTGGTCGAAATGGACATCCCGCCCGGTCAGCATATGAAGCCGCCCTTCCGCTCGCGACTAACCGTCATGGCACGGTGGCTGGGGGAGTTGGCCCAGGCGCATGAGGACAGCGCGCGGCTCGGCACGCCCGCACTTGGTTTTAGATCGGCTTGGGCGGTGCTGGCGGCCGCTGGGATCTATGGGGACATCGCGCGCGAGGTGGTCGCACGTGGCGATCATGCCTGGGACCATCGTGCCGGGACGAGCAAGGCGCAGAAGATCGGCCGGATCGCGCGGGCATTCGGTCAGGCGGCGATGCGCCGAACGCTCTATGCACAACGCCCGCGGTCCCCAAACTTATGGACCCGACCGCGCTAACCGCCCGTCAGTAATGGCGCGGCTTGGCCTCGCTGCGCGCCATCTGTTCGCCTTGCCGCTGACAGGTCGCCGCAATCGTCGGGTAGGAGAGGTCGGTGTGGCGCGGCAGCACTTGCGCCATCGCGGCCTGGCATTGTGCCGCGCTCTGATACCGGACCGGCTCGATCCGCGCCTGCTGGCATTGATCCTGGAAGTCGCCGCAGCCTAGGATGGCCATCACGTAGAAAACCGGTTCCATCATCTCGCTCCTCGCCATTTCAACGGATGGCAGGCGCGTTTTGTTTCATTGCATCCCGGTCGCTGCGGCCCCAGATAGCGCCGATGCCTCCCGATACCGCGCGCGCCGGTAGCGAACGCCCGTTGTTCGCCACCCTCCGGCGCTTCCTCCCCTATCTCTGGCCCGCCGGACAGCCGGGGCTGAAAGCGCGCATCGTCGCCGCGCTGCTGCTGGTGGTGCTGTCGAAGGTGGTGCAGGTCTATGGCGCGGCCTATGCGCTCAAGGCCGCGGTCGACACGATGGCCATCGGCGAGCGCGGGGTCATCACCTTCGTGATCCTGATGGTGGTCGGCTATGCCGCCGCGCGGCTGTTCACCACCGTGTTCGACAATCTGCGCAATACGGTGTTCGAAAAGGTCGGGCAGGATGCGACCCGGCGGCTCGCCATCGTCACCTTCCGCCACCTCCATCAGCTTTCGCTGCGTTTCCATCTCGAACGCCGCACCGGCGCGGTGACCAAGGTGGTCGAGCGCGGGACCAAGAGCATTGATTCGATGCTCTATTTCCTGCTGTTCAACATCGCCCCCACGATCCTGGAACTCGCACTGGTGCTCCAGATCTTCGGCAGCAAGTTCGGCTGGTGGCTGGTCGCGTCGACGATGGCGATGGTCGTCATCTACATCGCCTTCACCCGCTGGGTCACCGACTGGCGCGCCAAGTTGCGCGAGCAGATGAACGATCTCGACACCGGCGCAGTCGCGCATGCGGTCGACTCGCTGCTGAATTTCGAGACGGTGAAATACTTTGGCGCCGAGCAGCGCGAGTCCGATCGCTACGAGCGCGCGGTCGAATCCTATGCCAAGGCGGCGGTGAAGTCGGAGAATTCGCTCGCCTGGCTCAACATGGGCCAGTCGCTGATCACCAATGTGATGCTCGGAGCGGGGATGGCGGTGGTCGCCTGTGGCTGGTCCACCGGCGAGTTCACCGCGGGCGATGTCGTGTTCGTCTCGACCCTGCTCAGCCAGCTGTTCCGCCCGCTCGACATGCTCGGCTGGGTGTATCGCACGATCCGGCAGGGCGTGATCGACATGGGCGCAATGTTCGACCTGATCGACACCCAAGCCGAGGTGAAGGACGTCCCTGATGCCCCGCCACTGAACGTGGATCGCGGCGAAGTGCGGTTCGAAGGTGTCCGCTTCGGCTATGATCCCGAGCGCGACATCCTCAAGGGCATCGACCTCGTCATCCGCCCCGGCCAGACCGTCGCGATCGTCGGCCCCTCGGGCGCGGGCAAGTCCACCCTCGCGCGCATCCTCTACCGCTTCTACGACCTCACCGGCGGGCGCGTGACGATCGACGGGCAGGACATCAGCCAGGTGACGCAGGCCAGCTTGCGCGCCGCGATCGGCATCGTTCCCCAGGACACCGTGCTGTTCAACGACACGATCGGCTACAATATCGCCTATGGCCGCGAAGGCGCCGGGCCGGAGGAGGTCGCACAGGCGGCACGCGGCGCAGCGATTGCCGGCTTCATCGAATCGATGCCCGACGGCTACGACACCCGCGTCGGCGAGCGCGGCCTCAAGCTCTCAGGCGGCGAGAAACAGCGCGTCGCCATCGCGCGGACCCTGCTCAAGAACCCGCCGATCCTGATCCTCGACGAAGCCACCAGCGCGCTCGATTCCCGCACCGAAGCTGAAATCCTCGACACGCTCGAAGCCATTGAGCGCGGCCGCACCACCATCGTCATCGCCCACCGCCTGTCGACCGTGGTCCACGCCGACCGCATCGTCGTGCTGGAAAACGGGGAGATCGCGGAACAGGGCACGCACGCCGAACTGCTGGAGCAGCGCGGCACCTATGCCGAAATGTGGATGCGGCAACAGGCCGAGCGGGAGGCTGTCGCGGACGCGGCGGAGTAGGCGATTAGCCCCTCACCTTCAGGGGGGGGGGGCTTTAAGGTCACCCGAACTCCACCGCCTCAAACCGCACCGGCCGCCCGTGCGCGCTGTTCGCCAGCTGCCCGTCCCACATCACCTGACGCCCGCGGATGATGGTCCCGATCGGCTTGCCGGTGAGCTGATCCCCGGTGAACGGCGACCAGCCGCAGCGCGACGCCAGCCAGTCTTCCTCGACCGTCCACTGCTTCTTCAGGTCGACCACGGTAAAATCCGCGTCGTATCCCACCGCGATCCGCCCCTTGCCGACCAGCCCGAACACCCGTTGCGGCCCCGCGCTGGTGAGATCGATCAGCCGCTGTAGCGTCGTGCGCCCCTTGGCGACATGGTCGAGCAGCAGCGGCAACAGCGTCTGCACCCCCGGCATGCCGCTGGGCGATCCGGGATAGGGCCGCGCCTTCTCCTCGATCGTATGCGGCGCATGGTCCGACCCGAGCACATCCGGCACACCCTGGTTGAGCCAGTACCACAGCCCCTCACGGTGCGCGGCCGAACGGATCGGCGGGTTCATCTGGGCATAGGTGCCGAGGCGCGGATAGGCGTCCTCGCCTGCGAGCGTCAGATGCTGCGGCGTCACTTCGCACGTCGCGATGTCCTTGTGCTGTCCGAGCAACTCCAGCTCCGCCGGCGTCGTCACATGCAGCACATGGATACGCCGCCGCGCCTCGCGCGCCAGCTTCAGGATGCGCCGCGTCGCCAAGATCGCGCTCTCGTCATCACGCCACACCGGATGCGACGACGGATCGCCCGTCACCCGCTCGCCTTCGCGGTCGTTCATGCGGAACTCGTCCTCCGCATGGATCGCAACCCGGCGATGCCCGCTCGCCAGCACCCGCGCGAGATTGGCGTCGTCCGACACCAGCAGATCGCCGGTCGACGCGCCCATGAAGATCTTGACCCCCGCGGTTCCCGGCATCCGCTCCAGCTCGGCCAGATGCTCGGCATTGCTGTTGGTTGCGCCGACATAGAAGGCGTGATCGCACCACATGCGATCCTTCGCGCGCGCGAGCTTGTCGTTCACCGCCTCGGCGCTGTCGGTATTGGGCTTGGTATTCGGCATTTCGAACACCGCAGTCACCCCGCCCAGCACCGCCGCGCGGCTGCCGGACTCAAGGTCTTCCTTGGCCTCCAGCCCCGGCTCGCGGAAATGCACCTGGCTGTCGATCACGCCGGGCAGGACGTCGAGGCCGGTGCAGTCGATCACCTCGCCCGCGTCGCCGCTCGCGCCGATTGCGACGATCTTGCCGTCGCACACACCGACATCGACCTGCGCCGGGCCGGAGGGGAGATGCACTGTGCCACCGGTGAGCTTCAGATCGAACGTTGCCATCTCAGCCTCTTTCGCTTGTCTGCCCCGCCTCCTACCTGTTCGCCATGACTGATGCCACCCTGCCCAATGCGACGCTTCTGGCCGACCGCGCCCTGATCCGTGTTTCCGGGGAGGATGTGCGTGGCTTCCTGCAGGGGCTGGTGACGCAGGATGTAAACGCGGTGCGCCCCGATGCACCGCTCTGGGCCGCGCTGCTCTCACCCCAGGGCAAGGCGCTGTTCGACTTCATCCTGTGGGCTGACGAAGCCGATATCCTGATCGATTGCGAGGCAGCCCAGCGCGATGCGCTGATCCGTCGCCTGGCGATCTATCGCCTGCGTCGCCCGATCACGATTGGGGCGACGGAGGGTGGCGTCCACTGGTCGCGCAACGCCGGGAATGGCGTGCCCGATCCGCGCTTGGCGGCGCTGGGCTGGCGCTGGCTGGGCGACGCAGCGGGATCGCCTGCATCAGGCTGGGTCGAGCATCGCCTCCGCCTCGGCGTGACCGAGGGTGCCGCAGAGCTCGGACAGGACAAGACGCTCTGGCTCGAATGCAACGCCGCGGAACTGAACGGCGTCAGCTTCACCAAGGGTTGCTATGTCGGGCAGGAAAACACCGCCCGGATGAACTGGCGGGCCAAGGTCAATCGCCGCCTGGTCGTCGCCCCGCTGGGTGAGCCGGGCGATCGCACGCGCGCCACCTACCCCGACCTCGGCCTGATGGTGGAACATCGCCGCGTCGAGGCTCTGGGCGATGCGATCGTACCAGATTGGCTGACGGCTGCAGTCCGCTCAGATGCCTGACCATTCAAGGCTGCCGGGCAGGTCGAACGCGGCATAGTCCACCTGCAGCACCCGCCTGCGGCGCGGTGTGACCGCCGCTGCGGATGCATGGAGGATCGGGGTCGAGTAGACCCAGATGTCACCCGCGTCGGCCAGGCAGGCATAGATGCCACAGGCAGCGACGGCGGCCGCGATAGCATCCTCGCGGACGAGCCCGATGCGATGCGATCCGGGCGCGATCAAAAGCGGCGCGTTGCCCTCCGGCACATCGTCCAGATGGATCCGGATCGTGATCATGCGTTCGAGCAGTTCGAACGGCGGGGCAACGTGGAGGAGGCCTGCCTTCACGGTCCACGTCCCGAATCCCGCAACGTCCCTCCGCTCGCGCACACAGATCGTCCGGTCCTGATGCCAGGTCAGGGCCCAATTGGTGCGTTCGGTCTTGTCGAATAGAATGGCACGGACGGGCTTAGCGCCGAACCCAGCAAAAGGTACGACGCCCGCGCCGATTGCACCATCGGCGGCAAGGAGGGCGTTCAGTTGCGCGGATCCACGCAGCCGGATACCCGCCCGATCAATCGGCTGCACGGCGAGCGCTGCCTTCAATCGAGCAAGCGCTCCGGCCGCAGCGCCTTCTAGCCGCGCCGCACCACGTTCACTAAACATGCCGAGAATCATCAGGCCGGATCGTACACCAGGCGTTCGCGACCCGTCGCGCCCATTCGATCGAGCCAACACGGGGCCCAAGCGCAGCGACCGGCAGGCCGTGGTGATAGACCTGCCAAGAGCACGACGCTTCGGTCGATTTCCGTGAGCCGCGCAGGCGAACTAGGTTCGGGGGTTCCTCCAGCAAAAGCGCAGACAGCCGCCGATCTGGCCTCTCCAATCCCGCTTCGGGCCGGAGCGTCCACGGCGTCGCGGTCGCATCAGTAGCGTTCACCGCTGCTCTCGAGGAGGAGATTGGACGCTCCGCCACGTCGCGATCGTGGAGCGCGCGAGGGTTAGGGGCGAGACAATCTCGCCAGCGCATCCGGCGCTAGGCCACAAGCACAAAGAAAAAGGGAGGCCGGTTGCCCGACCTCCCCAAATCTTGTCGATCCACAGTGTGGACCGCGCGGCTTACATGCCCGAACCCGGACCGTAAGTGATTTCCACGCGGCGGTTCTGCAGTTCGCGCACGCCGTCGGCGGTGTCGACACGCGGACGGCTTTCGCCGAACGCTTCCGATGCGATCACGCCGTCGGGGATGCCGCGGCCCGACAGGTACGAACGGACCGAGTCCGCACGACGCTGCGAGAGGCCGACGTTGTAGCTGGCTGCGCCCGAACGGTCAGCGTGACCGGCGAGCATGACCTGCGCATTGCCGCAGTTCTGGTAGGCCGAGATGGCGTTATCCAGGATGCCTGCTGCTTCCGGCGTGATGTCCGACTTGTCCCACTCGAAGAAGACAATGTACGGCCCCGGGGTGCACACTGCCGGCGGAGGCGGCGGAGGCGGCGGGGGAGGCGGCGGCGGAGGCGGCGGCGGAGGCGGAGGCGGCGGAGGCGGCGGCGGAGCAGCCGGCTCACCGAAGTTGAACGTCACACCACCGAGCAGGCTGTGCGAACGATAACGGCCATCGAACACGCGACCGGTCACGTCGACCAGGCGAACATTGTCCGCGTTGAAGAAGCGATACTTCAGCGAGACGTCGATGTTGTCGGTCACCGGCTGACGCAGACCCGCAATCGCCTGCCAGGCGAAGACCGTGTCGGAGTCATCCAGGAACGCGCCGCGGGTGTTGAGCGCATAGTCAGCCTTGACGCGCGCCACGCCCGCACCGCCGCCGATGAAGCCCTGAAGGCCGTCATCGTCGCCGAAGTCGAGCATGCCGTTGATCATGAAGCTGAGCGCACTCGAGGTGCCGCCCGCATAGGTGTAGTTGCCCGGTGCGATGTTCGCCAGCGCAAGGGTGGTCGTGTAGTACGGCGTGGTGAGCGACGAGCGATAGCCGTCGACCGTTGCACGCTTGTAGCTGACTTCGGCCTCGGCGCGGAAACCGCCGAAGTCGTAACCGATCGTGCCACCAACGTCGAAGCCATAGTCATGGTCGACGGTGCCAGCGGACGCCGTGGCGCCGATGTCGTAATCAATGTCTTCGACGATCATCGCACCGCCTTCGACGCCCACATACCACGCGTCGTCGCGTGCGAGGGCGGGCGTGGTGAGCGCGGTCGAAGCAAGTGCCAGAGTTACGGCAAGCTTCCGCATCTTAATCCCCTTTCTTAGTTGCCACTTCGGACAGCGCTAACTTCCTAACCGCTGGAAAGTTTCCGCGCAAGCGAACAAAATCCGGGGACTGTTGCCGCAACGTCACAGTTCGGCGCTAGCGATCAGTCCGTGTGCCCGCAGCGCATCGAGGATCCCCGCGATGGCGGCGCGCGCTTGGTCATCGACGATAGCACCGCCAGCGGGCGTGGCAACTGCCTCGCCCCGCGCGCCGATCACCTGGACCCCGTCCACCTCGATCCGGCGGGCGGCGATGACGCCGATCTCCCACCCGGTCCCCGCACGGTATCGCACCGGCTGGGTCAGCGATTCGGCCCAAACCGTCATGCCGGTCCGTGGCACGGCAAAGCGCCAGCCGCCGTCGGTCCAGCACGCGATTTCATCGCCATGTCCCGCCCAGTCGCCGGTGGGCGCCGTGCCTACGATCCATGCCTGGCCGGGCTCGGGGGTCGCGGGCGGCACATCGGTGCCGACCGCCTCCACCTCCGGATGCAGCAGCGCGTCGATTCCCGCCACTGCCTCATTGTGGAACAGTTCCTTTTGCGCCTGTCCTGCATGCAGCAGGGGCAGCGCGAATCGGGGAGTCGTGGTCATCGATCGTCACTCCATCGCATCGAGAATCAGGGTGGCCGGCGGTGACAGGCCATGGTCACCCGCCTGGCGGACCGCGACCGTCGCCGCGTCCGCCCCGGTCAGCAGCCATTCGGGCGCGTCGCTCATCACGACGCTGTCGGGCTGGCCGGGAACGGTGATCCGCAGTTGATAGCGTTCGGCGCTTTCGCCCAGTGGCGAGTCGGTGCCGTCGCTCCAGCGCCACCCGACCCGGCTGCGCCGCGTCCAGCGCAGCAACCGCCCGCCCGCAACGGCTTTGGCGTGCAGCGCGACCGGAGCCGGCGGAGTCGCCGACCGTCCCGTCATGGGTACAGCAACCGTGACCGGCTCGGCATCGCCGACGCCCGTTGCCATCACCGTCAGCCGTCCGCCCACGGCGCCGCGTCCGTCCTGCAGGGCGAGCGTGTCGGGCGTGAGCAACACGAATCGATCGCCCGCCGCCATCGCACCGATCGCATCTTCGGTCCCGCGCCGCCCGCGCCACAGCCGGGTGAGCGTCCAGCGCCCGTCGCCCATGGGCTCGGCGCGCCCGAACTGGATCAGCTCGTCCCCGACCAGCGCGAGATTGGCCCCGGCGTCCAGCGCATCGGGCGACGCGTCGGTCAGCTCCATCGCGGACCGTGAGAGGTCGATTACCAGCGCCGATTTCCTGTCCTCGATGAACGCGCTGGCTGGCCCGGCAGTCGCCACGACGGTCCCCATCACAGCAGGCGCAGCAGTCCCGCCGATCGCCTCCCACCGCCCGCCATCATCGCTGCTCAGCGCCAATGCCGCCCTGCGCCAGCCGGGCGACGTTCCGCACGCCGCGATCATCAGCCGGGGACCGCTCAGCAGCCCCTCGCCGACGTGCGGGATCTCGAATCCGTGCAACCGGGTCGCGCCATGGACCCGGTCGGGTGCCGGGCTGACCCGCCCGGGGCTGGCCGACGCGGATCGTCCGGGCGGGGCAATCGGAGTCAGCACCAGCGCGACATCTCCCGCCTCGACCCGCGTCTCGACCACGCGCCACTGGCCCGTCTCACCGGCCAGCGTGACGCGCGCCCCGGGCGCAACATCGATTGCCGACCAGCCCGGGCGCACCACCCGCTGCGTCCGTGCCAGCTCCGCTCGAACCAATTCTGCCTGTGCAATGCCCTTGGCAGTGGCGGCGGACAGCGCGGCGGGCAATTCGATCCGCCGTTCGCGATCCTGCCCCTGCGGGTCGGTGGCAATCTGCACCCCGGCCTGATAGTCGCGCGCCGGGTCGTAATGGCTGATCGCCACCCGGCGCGGCACCTGATCGGGTGCGGCGATCGTCCGCTCCACCCCGCGCCCGCTCGCCCCGGGGTCGGCAATCACCGTGGCGCCGCCCTCTCCGCTGGCCAGTACAAAGCGGTCGCCCGCCACCACCGGCCAGGCGCCGCTCGCCTCGATCAGCGGCGCAATCGCCGCGCGCACCGATTCGCCATAGCCCGAATAGCCCTCGATTGGCAGCACCGCCTCGCCCGCGCCGACCCTTTCGCCCGACAGCGCCGCCACGATCGTGCCCGCCGTCACCGCACCGGAATCGGCCACCACTTCGAAACTCAGCGCGGGGATGCGGTTGCCGAATTCCTCCAGCTCCAGATTCTCGAACACGGCATAGGCGATGCCGCGATGCGCGGGTGCCGATCCGGCTCCCTCGGCGGATGCGATCAGCGGATCGACCGCCTGATCCTCTCCGCCAAAGTGCAACCGGAACCCGGTCCGCACCTTCCAGTCGCCCGCCGCGCCGCGCAGCAATTTGCCGTCGGCCCAGATGCGCCCGACCGACAGGATCGGCCGCGCCGACAGCGCCACCGCGAACGACGCGGTATAGCTATAGCTGGTCACCGTCGGGCGCCCCTTGCCACGCTCGCGCTGGCGATGCTCGACCAGATCGGTCGCCCAGATCACCGTTCCCGCGACCCGCAACGTCCCGAACAGCTGCGGGATCGGCGTGCCATAGCTCGACGTCTGCACCGCCAACTCGGTCAGCCGCGGTCCCTCGCGCCCCTTCGGCTTGAACAGCAAGTCGCGATCGACCGCCTGGCCGGCAAGGCTGCCCAGCATCGCCCCGATCGGCCCGCCGAACAGGCCACCGACCGTCATCAGCACCAATGTCGCCATCTCAATCCTCCCCGCGTCGCCAGCGCGCCAGCTCGGCCCAGGGCGGCACGCCCGGCCGCTCGACCACCCGGCGCAGCGCCGCATCGGCATGAATCACGCCCTCATCGCTCGCGATGGCGAGGTGCAGCTGCCCTGCCCCGGCATCGAACAACACCAGATCGCCCGGCTGCGGTTCGCCACCCGTACCAGCCCCGCCGCCGCAGCTGCGTCAGCCACCTGCGCCAGACGCCCCCCGCGCAGCGCATAGCCACGCGGCACCGCAATCCCGTAAGCCAGCGCCGCCAGCCCGACACAGTCCAGCCCGTGCGCCACGCACCGCCCATGCAACCGAAAGCGCGCGCCGATCGCGCCGCGCGCCCGCTGCAGCGGCGTCATCCGCCCGGATAGCGCGTCAGCAGGTCCACCCCCGGCAGATACGGCTCGCCCCGGAAATTCGCCGCATTGCCGAACCGCCCCGCGCAGGTCGCGATGCTCTTGTCGCATCCCTCGCTCACCTCCACCAAGGAACCGACCGCCTCGAACCGCGGCGCACGCCGCAGGGTCACGACATCCCCCGCCGAAGCCGCAATCAGATCGCTCAGCCCGCTTTTCGTCCCGCCGAACCAGCGCAGCCGCCCGCCAGCCCATCCACCCGCCACCGGCTCATGCGAATCCAGCGTGAGCACCGCCCCCTCGACAGCGATCACCCGCGCGAACCGCCGCCGCCCCGCCATCGCCACCCGGCATCGTTTGTCGCCCAGCTCGGCGCGACATTCGGGCGAGGTCATCTCGACCACCGGCGCATCCAGCGCCGCCGCCGCCCCGCGCAGCTCGGCGGTCAGCACGCCATCGCGCGTCTCGACCGCCCCGATCGTCCCGCTGCCCAGTGCGACGACTTCACCCGGCGCGGTCCAGTCGACCGCAAACAGGCTGATCCGCGCGCCATCCCAGCGCCCGGCGAGCAGATCCGCCTCGCTGATCGCCGCCCCGGTCAGCGCCCCGGTCACGTCCATGCTGTCGGCATCCAGCCCCGCGCCGCGCCGGATCGCCGAGGGCGTCATCCCCGGCGCCGCGCGATAGTGGAACCCATCCACCTCCAGATCGCGATCATGCGCCGTCAGCCCGATCGCCACCCCATCCCGCCGCTCGATCCGCCAGCAATAGGCGATCGTGGCGAGCGGCTCGTTCAGCCAGTTCATCAGCGTCTTCCTTGACCTTGCGTGGACGCAATGCGGACGGCACGCTGAACCGATGCTCAGCCGGCTCCGCACCATCTCCGTGATTGCGCTCTTCATTGCGCCGCCCGCGATGGCATGCTCGATGGGGCCAATCCGGTCGGAAACCGGCGCGCTCGACTATGCGCGCCAGTCCTATGGCCTCGCCGCGCTTGTCGTGGACGCCGAGGTCGAGAAACCCATGAACCTGGGCGACGATTGGAAGCCGGGCCTGCTGCCCGCTGCCCGCCTCAGGATTCTTCGGGTTCTAAAACCCGGCGGACCGGGCATCGTCGAAGGCTCGAGTATCGCCGTCGCCTATCTCGACTCCTGCTCGATCGCCTTCACCCGTGTGGGTCAGCGCGTCCGCGTACTGCTTGATGGCGGCGGGATGATCTTCGTGGCGGATTCGGGGATGAACGGCGCCGCGATCTGGGACGCGAAGCTCGGCGCACTGTTCGACCGCGAGATCGATCGTCTCGCGGGTGTGCCGCGACCCACAGGCTTGGATCCGCTGGGGGCCGAATGACCGCGCTTAATCTTCCCTGACCTCCACCAACGGCACGCTCGGCGCCGCCCCCGCCATGAACGTGGCCCGGTTCACGCTCAGCGAATCCTCCGCGAACCGCACCGGCACATCGAACCGGAACCCCGCCGTCACCACCGTCCCATCCCCCGGCGGTTCGTCCAGCACGACCATTCCGCCCGCATCCACTGCGAACGCCGCCGTCTCGACGCCATCGACTGCCACGCGCACGCTCCCCGCCACCGGCCGGGTGATCCGCCGCGCGACATCGCCATAGGATTTGACCAGCGCGAACGCCTGCCGCTCGCCGTCACCCTCGCCCAACAGCTGATCGAGCGGACCCGGCGCGCCCTCATCGTTCGAGCAATCGTCGAACGGATCGCGCAGCCGGAACCCCCGCGCCGGCCCCATCCGCGCGCGGTAAAACCCCAGCAGCGCCCGGATATCCGCCTCGCTCCGCACCCCCGGCCCGACATCGTACCGGGTCCGCGCCTGCGCCCAGGCGGCGTTGCGCGCCTCATGCCCGCCCGCGCTGGTCAGGATCGCGGTCGACACCTCGGGCGCCACCTCCGCCTCGCGCCCCAGCGCAATCGGGAACAGCACATCGTCGAATGCCTGCATGTCTTCCTCCTGATCGAAGGTCACGAACCCGTCGCGGATCACCTGCGGCAGCGCCCAGATGAACGTCGCCGCCACGCCGCGCCGCCGCGCTGCATCCGCCGCCGCGGCAATCCCGCGCCACTGCGGCGCATCCTCGGGGTTCAGCACGAACCCCGCGAAATAATGCTGTCGCTCGACCGGATAGCCCAGCCGCGCCTGCGCCAGCGCCACGCCGCGCGCGCTCGCCACGGCATTGCCCACCGCTGCCCAGTCATAATCCTCCAGCTGCAGCACATCGAACGCCGGATAGGCCCAGCCGACCGGCAAGTTCGCCCGCATCGCCTCCGGCGCTTCGCGATCGAGCACCGTGGGCAGATAGGCGAGCAGCAACAGCTGCGCCGCCGGAGCCACGCCACGCACCGCCGCGCCCAGCGCCGCCGTCGACGCCGCCAGCAGCGCCCCCGCCGAGTCGAGCACGTCGGTGTCGGGATCGCCCCGCACATTCTGCTCCGCCGGATCGCCCAAAGCCGCCTTTGCGGCATCGTCATGGATGCACAGCCCACCATCGGCCATCACCCACCACCACGGCTCGCCGACCTGAAACTTGACCGCCAGCCCGGCATCCTGCGCGATCCCGACAAACGCCGCCGCCACCGCCTGCAGATACCCCATCGCCCCCGCATGCGCCGGGGACAGCAGGGTCGAGGGCGGCTCCCATCCGGTCAGTGCAGGCGATCCATCGAACGCCCGCTGCTTCCAGTCGCCCCAGCAATGCGCGTCGAACAGCTCATAGGACAGCGACCAGATCACCCCGAACCCCAGCGCCCTCGCCCGCGCCGCGAAATCGGCATGCCACGCGACACACGGCGCATTCAGCGCCCCGCCGCTCAGGCTCGCAAAATAGCCGCCCGCCACCGCCTCGAGCCGGAAATAATGGCCCATCCCGACATAATGGACGATGTCCCCGCGATACCCCAGTTGCAGCGCATTGCGCAGCAGTCGTTCCGGCGTGACATGATAGCTGTCGTCTTAGCCCGAGCAGATCGACAGCCCATGTTCCGGCACCACCACGTCGCCGATCGCCAGCACCGCCCCCGGCCCCTCGACCGCGATCTCCGACAGCTCGACCCAGCCCTCGGCCGGCACCGCCAGCGCCGCATCGTCACCGGTGTATCCCGGCGGCACCAGGCTCACGAACATCCGGTCGACATCGCCCGCCCACACCGGATCGGCTTCAGTCGGCAGCACGAACCCGCCCGCAACGGTCGCAAGGTCGAGGCTGACGACGCAATCCTCCCGCGTCCCCTCGGCATAGTTCCAAAGCCGGACATACCAGGCACGCGACTCGCCCGCCGCATCGCGCCCCTCGATCGTCAGCACCGGGCCGTTGACCGCGTCCAGCGGCATCACACCGCCGGATTGCCAGCGAAAGCGCAACCGACACCCCCGATAATCCCGGCTGGTCTCATAGGAGAGCAGCGGGTGGTCATGGCGATCCACGCTCTCCCAGATCAGCCCCGCCAGATCATTCTGGCGATAGAAGACCGCGTCCACGCGCAATGCGTCCGGCGCAATCGTCACCACGCTCGCCATCATCGGTCGCGGAAAATTGACCGTCCAATAGGCCGGGTCAAAGCGCGACATCACCCCCGCCGCCTGCACCGTCCGCGCGGACGCCAGCCAATATGCCATTGTCGCCTGCCCCCTTCTTCTCCCCTCCCGCTTGCGGGAGGGGAACGGCTCAATCCACCCCCGCCAGCGCGGCCTTGACCGCCCGTGCCACCTGCCGACTCGATTGCCGCAAGGCGCCGGCAGCCTCGCCGCCCCCCGGCGCATTGATCGTGATCGCCACCCGCACGTCGCGCCCGCCACCCGGGACCGGCACCTCGACCCGCCCGCTGCTGGTCGGCACGAACAGCTCCGGCCCGCGCTCGCCCACGACATAGCCGCGCCCCGGCGCCACCGGCCCGCCGGTCGCGCGGCCGGGCAGTCCGAACAGCCCGCCGATCGCCCCGGCAATCCCGCCATTGCCAAAGATCGCCACCATGCCCCCGCGCACCGCTTCAGCCGCGATCTCGGCCAGGACCTGCGACGCTACCCGCTTCAAGTCCTCGAACCCGAGCTTGCCGGTTCGCACCGCGCGCAACAGCGCCGTCTCGACCGCGCGCCCGGCGCGGTCCGCCCCCGCCTGCAACGGGCCATCGATCGCCGCGCGCATCTCGGCGACATCGCGGGCAAAGCCCTGCGTGTCGGCGCGCACCCGCACCATCATGTGTTCGATCTCGTCATCCATCGGGAAACGCCTCCATCAGCTGCGTGATCATGTCACGATCAGGCGGCGCGACCGCCTCGCCAGCCACCGCCCGCACCAGCACCGCCAGCTCGGCCGGCGTCGCATTCCAGAACAGCTCCGGCGTCCACCCGAACGCCACCCCCGCCTGCCCGGCCAGCCGCGCCGCTGAGCGACTGAAATCCTCCCCGGCACGGGGAGGGGGACCGTGCGCAGCACGGTGGAGGGGGCCCTCCCCACGCGACCCGCTCACCGCCCCGCCAAAATCTGCCCGATCAGCACGCGCAACGCCGGAGTCGCGCCGGCAAGTCCGCCCGCCGTCACCCCCTCGCCGAACGCCTCACGGGTCAGCCCCTCGGGCCGCTCCTTCAGGCAGTGCCAGAACAGGGCCACCATCTCGCCCAGCCCCAGCCGCCCCTCCGCCGCCCGCTCGACCAGCGCGAACAACGGCCCTAACTCCTGCTCCGCTGCCACCAGCGCGGTGAACGAGGGTCGCAGCACCAGCAGGGTCCCAGCTACACGCACCGAAGCCTCACCGCGTGCCGGATTGGCAAGGGCAAGCCCCTCCCCTTCAGGGGAGGGGTTGGGGTGGGGCCGCGAAGTCTCACCGAGACCGACACTCATGCCGACACCACCGGGCCGCTGCTCTCAAGATTGAACGTGTAACTCCGCTCCCCGTTGAAGTCCCCGGCATAGTCCAGCCGCGTGACCAGGAACCGCCCGGTCATCGTCTCGCCGCTCTCGAAGCTCAGCCGGTAATCGTCGATCACCCCGCTCAGCGCATTGCCGCGGATCCGCGTCTCCGCTGCCGACCCGGTAAATACCCCCGCCGCCGACACACTCACCGATCGCACCCCCGCGCCCGACAGCAATTCGCGCCACGCACCCGAATCCTTCGACGTGATCGCCACCGCCTCGCCATTGACGCTCAGCTGCGTCGTGCGCAGCCCCGCCACCGTCGCATAGGCGACCGGCGCCCCGCCATCGCCCACCTTCAACAGGAACGCGCTTCCCTTCTCCACCGCCATGTTGGTTTCTCCTTGGTTGCGGCACCGGCCCGCTCCCCCACCCGGCCACCCATCGGCAGGATATTCTGAAATGGGTGGCCGGGTGGGGGAGCGGGCCGGTGCCGTTTCAATCAGATTTCAGCATCCGCAGCCGCCACTCGCTCGTGGCGATCCAGCGTCCTTCGCCCTTCCGCTCGATCCGCGCGCGCAGCAGCACCCGGCTCGCCAGCTCCCAGCCCCCGCCGATGGCACGCGGCAGCCCCGCCATCGCCACCTCGACCTCGCCCGCCAGTGGCCGCAGCCGCGCCGGGCTTTCCCCGGCATCGTGCACGCTCACCACGACCCGCGCCTCGCGCCCGGCCATGTCCTTGGTTCCCCACTCGCTCAGCTGCGCTTCGCCGATCACCGCATGCGGCGTGGCAGCGCGCACCGGCGGCGCGCCGAATATCCCGGCCAGCCCCTCGGCGAGCGGCGCATGCGCGCTCAGCGCCGCCCGGATCGCCTCCGCCAGCACCCCCGCCGCGCTCATCGCACCGCTCCCGCGCCCAGCCGCATCGCCCGCCACGGTCGCCACAACGCCGTCACCGCCGCCGGTGGCACGCCCTCGCCATCCATCCGCAGATGCGCCGCCAGCCGCAGGATTCCGTGCCGCACCGGCTCGGGCACCGCGTTCCAGTCGCCCGCGCTCCCCGCGCGATAGGTTACGGCGATGCGCCCGGCACCGGACGCACACCGCACCCAGCCCTGCCCCGCCGCATCGATGTCGATGGCATAAAGGTCCGGCGCCAGCGCCACCGCGCCGCCATCGGTCGCCACCTGCTGCACCGCCGTCACCGCGCGCACCGGCGCGACGCTCAGCACCTGCCACGCGCCCCGCACCGGCAGCGTCTCACGCAGCATCCGCTCGAGCAGCGCCATGCCGATATAGCGTTCGCACAGCTCGGTCGCGACGCGCAGCTGCGCCGCCAGCTCGGCATCGCTCGCCGCGCCATCGATCCGCAGAAACGCGCGCAACTCGGCCAGTGCGACGGGGGCCGCCTCGGGCGGCGCGATCGTCTCGACCATCACCGCCGCTCCACCCGCACGTCGATCGCGCGCGCATCGCGCCGCCCGTCGCTCCAGCTCACCTGGTTGGTCAGGCGATAGACCAGCCCCGGTCGCCCGCCTTCGACCGTCGCGGCACAGCGCGGCCCGCTCACCGCCTCGGCCACCACCGCCAGCCCGCCGTCATGCGCCGGCTCGACGGTCCAGCTGCTCGCGCTCACTCCCGCCGCGCCGGCAATCGCCGCCCAGTCGATCGCATAGTCCAGCGCCGCCGCCGGATCCTTCAGGAAGATGCCCATTGCTCACCCCCGTTCGCCAAGAAAAAAGGGGCGGCCCGACGGACCGCCCCTCACCCATTTTCAGTATCGCGGCGCTTCAGCCCGCGTGCAGCACCCGCGCGCCATCCTCCGCCCGGATCGTGTAGCTGCCATCGCTGCCCGCACGCGCCGCCCCGGCCAGTTTTACCAGCCGCGCCAGAAGCGATCGGGCCTGCTGCGCCTTGCCGATTGCGCCAGCGGCGATGCGCGTACGACCGATCGTGGCGCCCCGTTGCCCGCTTACCATGCTGCCATGATCCGCCAGTCGGTGCCGTCGCTGACGACGACCCCGCCATTGCTCCCGCCACCGGCCGCAACGCTCCCGGTGGTGGTGGCATTCAGATCGGTCACATAGTGCAGCGCCCCGGCCCCCGCGCTCGCCGCCGACCCGGCACCCGCCACGGTCGCACCCGGCAACTTCGGCGCCTTCATGAACTGCGTCTGCAGCGTCGTGAAGTTGATCCGCAATGCATCGGATATGTCGGCGCCCTGCACGGTCTGGCCGATCGTGAAATCGCCATTGGTCTTGAGCCGCAGGCCCCAGCGGTGGAAATTCGCCTCGTTGAAGAAGTCGAGATACAGGTTGCCATTGCCCTGGATCCGGCCGCCCGCGACGCCGCTCGCATGGGTGTTGCGCAGCTTGAACCCCTCGAACCGCGTCGACGCGGAAATCTCGGTCTCGAACCCGGTCACCGACCCCGTCACCGCATTGGTCGTGAGGTAGATCATCCGCGCGCCATTGGTGAAGCCGGATGTTCCGACCATGGTCAAGAGCGACTGGATGCCCAGCGGATTGGTCCCGACATTCCCCGCGCTCAAGTAGATGTCGCGTTCGAACGTATAGCCATTGCCCGAATTGACGTAAGGCAGGTTGAGCTGCGCAGTGCCTGCCGCATTGGTCTGGGTCATGAACGCCTGGTTGTTGCCCAGCCGGTTGACCCGCACCTGCTCCGACAGGTTGATCGACTTGGTGTCGCCCGCCGCACCGTTCCAACCGAATGTCACATGCGAATTTCGATACCCGTCGGCAAAGGCATAGAATGCGCCCTGAAAGCTGATGTCGGAATCATTGCCCCAATCATCGCTGTCGAACGGGGCATAGATGCTGATCGGGCGATACTCCAAACCACTCGATCCCGTCGTGTGCATCGCATGGTGGAATTCGGACCCGTCGATCCACTGGCCCGATTTTGCCGGATTGCGGCTCGGCTTCTTGAACCGGCTCTCCACGCGGATCGACGGCCCGCCCATCGCGGTATTGATCGGGGTAAAGCTGGTGTTGAGGTTCCAGCTCAGTCCGACGACGTTGTTCGTATATTCCGGCTGGCCGGGATATTGCGAATCCGCAGAATAGGGGCCGTAGGTGAAGTTCAGCCCGAACTGGATCGTGGAGGGCATGCCGCCCTCGTCGCGCGATGGCGAGTCATAGATGACCCCTTCCTGCGACCAGCCCTGATCGATGTCCGGCGGCGTTTCGGCCTCGATAGTATATACCGGCGCCGACAGCCCGTTCACCCCGGTGATCTCGTCGAGAAAATCGGTGACGGTCAGGCTCTCATTTCCTGGGATCGCCTGCCACGCCGCGAACACGTCGTGCGCCTGTACTGTCTCATAGAATTGCGCCGCGACCGTCAGCGAAACCGACTTGGTGCCGACCGGCAAGTCGATCGCGGTGGTGCCGTCCGAGGAGACGATCGGATCGCGCTCGATGGTCCCGCTCGTAAAGGTCCCGATCCCGACTTCGAACATGCTTGCATCCGCCGGCGCGCCATCGATCGCATAATAGAATTGATCGCCCTCGCTCAGCACCGATGCAAAGCTGCGCGACCCGGTCACTGCACCTGCTGGCGTAATCGCGCCAGTTCCTGTCGTGGTCGTGGTTTCCTCGACCAAATCTGCGTAAATCAGCTCTGCCATGTATCTGCTCCCGCGGTGGTAAAGTCGGAACTGGCCGGGGCGCCCGCATCGCCCCGGCCCGACTGTATCAGGCATGCAACGATCGGCAGAATCGCGATGGCTTCCGCCCCGCTAACCCTGCCGATCAAAGTGTCACGAGGCGGAAAACTTCATGACCTTGATCGCCTCGCTGTTGGTCACCGCGCCGCCGACCCGCTTGGTGGCGTAGAAGTGGACGAACGGCTTGTTGCTGTACGGATCGCGCAGGATCTGCGTCTCGCCGCGCTCGGCGATCAGATAACCGGCCTTGAAATTGCCGAACGCGATCGACAGCGAATTGGCCGCGATGTCCGGCATGTCCTCGGCTTCGACCACCGGATAGCCCAGCAACGTCGCCGGCTGCCCCGCGCTCAGCGACGGCTGCCACAGCAATGCGCCGTCGCTCGTCTTGAACTTGCGAATGCGCGCCAGCGTCGCCGAATTCATGGCAAACACCGCACCCTGGCGGTATGGCGGGCGCAGCGCCTGGACCAGGTCGATCAGCTTTTCCTCGGGATTGGCCGCAAACGCACCCGCCGCACCCGACACGATGTGCTGCAGCGTGCCGAACGCCCGCACGTCATCGCCCGTCGCCGCGGTGGCATAGGTCAGGAACCCCTTGGGCTTGTTGGTCCCGTTGCCGCTGACGAACGCCGCGCCCTCGGCCCGCGCAAATTCGCGCGCGATCTCGTCTGCCAGCCATGCTTCGACGTCGAAGGCGGCATCGTCCAGCATCGCCTGGCTCGCCGCCGGATTGGCGAACAGGTCGCCCATCGGCGGGGCGATCTCGTTGAACACCGGCGTATCGGTTTCGTCGCGCGCCGC
The DNA here is from genome assembly GCF_030145815.1 of Sphingomonas sp. Lineage (GTDB taxonomy): Bacteria > Pseudomonadota > Alphaproteobacteria > Sphingomonadales > Sphingomonadaceae > Sphingomonas. The sequence goes on along the minus strand of NZ_JAIXHL010000001.1, from coordinate 42,791 downwards.
CGTCTCGCTCGCCCAGCCGGATTCGGTCCCGCCCGACGCGACCAGCTTGCGATATCCCGCGCTGCCCACCGTCACGACATTGGCGATGGCGCGGATCGGCGAAATGCTCGCCAGCGTCGCATCGACCAGGGCGTCGATCTCGCGGGGCACGGCATAGCCGCCCTCGGCTCCGCTCGCCCCCGACAGCGCCTTCATCTCCAGCGCGCCGCTGCCGCTACGCAAAAACCCCTCGAACGCCGCGCCCGTCACACTGCGCGCGCCGCTCAACATCGGCCGTGCCACCGGCGCGCCAGCCGCTTCCACCGCCTCGAACGACTGTTCGAGGACATCTGCCTTCGTTTCCATAAGTGTCTCCCGTTCCAACAGAAAATCCTCCGCGCCTGCCCCGGCGAAGGCCGGAGGAACGGGGAGGGGGGTGTAGCTGCGATCAGCGAGGTGCCGGGGCACCTTGCAGCAGCGAAACCGGCTCGCGTCGCGAGCCGTATGCCCGAAGGCATGGTGGAGGGGGCCCGCACCACGCGAACCCCGTCGTTTCAAAAAATGAAGTGGCTGTCCGCTATATCGACGCCTCGGCGGGCCCATCCGCGATCCTGTATCGTTAGGACCGCGACGCACCGTGACTCCGGGAATTCCAAATGTCCAAACGATCGAACAGAAGCTGGATGAACGCCGGATTCGACGCCTGGTCGCTCGGCTGGGAATCCGCCGCCGTGATCGGACTGCGCGCAGCCAAAATCGCCCAGGGCGGCCCCGAAGCACAGCGCGAAACTGAACGCATGGTCTCCGAAAAAATGACCGCCGCGTTCGAGCTCCAGATGGCGATGATGTCCGGTGCCATGGGCGTGAGCCCCGCCACCACCACCCGCAAGGCGCTCGCCCACTATCGACGCAAAGTCCGCGCCAACGCGCGCCGCCTGCGCTAGCCAGTAAGCCCCTCCCCTTCAGGATTGCCGGGTGAACCACGCCCCGCGTGGTTCAGGTCAGGCCGGGGGCCTGACCGACCCGGCAATGGGTTGGGGTGGGGCGGTCACCGCCTCGCAGAGACCGACAGCCGCGCCCACCACCGCATGCACCCGCGCATGCGGCTGCATCGGCCGCGCCACCAGACTCACCTCGCACAGCTCGAGCGCCTCGATCTCGCGCCACCGCCCCTGCCGCGCCTTGACGGTGCGATACCCAAAGCTGAGGCCATTGACCGCGCCCCGCGCCACCAACGCCGCCAGCTCGGGCACATAGACCCGCGCCGTCACCCGCAAGCCCCGCGCATCCTCGCCGATCGCCTCGATCACGCCCACCGGCGCCCCGCGATGCTGCCACAGCAGCGGCACCCGCCGCACGCGCGCTCCGAACGCCCCGGCCCGGATCACGTCCCCGCCCCGGTCCGGCACATCGAACACCGCCGCATAGCCCGCGAACCGGACGCCAGTCCCCGCACGATTACTCCCCTCCCGCGTGCGGGAGGGGTCGGGGGAGGGCCTGTCCGCACACCCGGCACCAGTCGGACCCGACACGCCCTCCCCTGGCCCCTCCCGTAAGCGGGAGGGGGACAAGGCCCTGCCCCGAACTTGGTCGGAGGTCACTTCCCCACCCCCCAAAACCCCAGCTTCACCGCCAGCCCCACCACCACCAGCGCCAGCAGCATCCGTACGACCCACCCGGCCACCGCCTTCACCGCCGATCGCTTGGCATCGCGCCACGCCTCCAGCAGCTCGCGCAGCTCGCCCATGTCCTTGCCCGCGTGCGGATCATCCAGCCCCAGCCGCGCCAACGCCCGAGTCGCGCCCAGCTCGCCCGCTTCCTCCGCCACCGCGCACAGCGTCGCCATATCCGCCCCTTCGGCGCTTCCCTGCGCGATCAGCTGAGCTAGCAGCTTGCCGTCCACCGGCGCGCTCACGGCACGATCCCCACCAGCGCGCGCTTCTCCTCGGGCGTCAGGAATTCAGCCGCGCTCACGCCGCGCCACAGCCGCTCGCGGTCCTCGGCCATCGCCGGGACCTTGTCGACCGCAACCCGCAGGTGCGCGCCGGGGAACCAGGGCGACAGCCCCTGCGCCAATTCGGTCAGGATCTTGTCCGCCAGCGGCAGGATCGTCATCCGCCACACCGCCTTGTTCGCCTCGCGATAATTCGCGTAGCTATTGTCGCCGGGCAGCCCGATCAGCATCGGCGGCACCCCAAACGCCAGCGCGATCTCGCGCGCCGCCGCCGCCTTCAGCCCGACGAAATCCATGTCGGCAGGCGTCAGGCTCATCGCCTGCCACTTCAGCCCGCCCTCCAGCAGCATCGGCCGCCCGGCATTGGCGGCCCCGGCAAAGCCCGCCTCCATCTCGCTCTTGAGCCGCTCGAACTGCGCCGGCGACAGCGCGCTCCCGTCGCCCGGCTCGTACACCAGCGCCCCCGAAGGCCGCGCCGCATTGTCCAGCAGCGCCTTGTTCCACCGCGTCGCGGCATTGTGGATCGCGATCGCGCCGCTCGCTGCGCCCAGGCAGCCCAGGCCATAATGATCGTCGACCGGGTTGAACGCCTTCAGATGCACGACCTGCGGCCGTCCCGCCGCATCCTCCGCCGCGATCGTGGTGACGCTCCCGCCGACGCGATAACGGTAACCGACCGGCCACCCCCCGGCATCGGTTTCGACGCTCACCCGCTCGGGCCGCAGCGCGAACAACTCCGCCACGCCCCCCGCGCCGTCGCCCAGCAGCTGCACATAGGCATTGCCGTGCAACAGCAACTGCGCGGCGATCGTCGCCCCCAATTCCTGCCCCTGGCTGCGCGCGGCGACCAGCTTCAGCAACGCCGCATCGCTCGCCGCAACCGGCGCGGCGGCCACCCCCTCGGCAATGATCTTCACCGCCCGCTGCGCCACCGGATTGGCCGTATAGCCCGCGCGCACCTGCGCCTCGTAACTCTGCGGCCACTCGCCCAGCACCGCGCCCGCGCCCTGCCCACGCGCCAACACCGGACGCGAACCCTCGCGCCCGGACTTCCGCCCGAACCATTTCATAGAAATTCTCCGCTAAAACTCCCCTCCCGCTAGCGGGAGGGGCTGGGGGAGGGCGCGCGCGTCTGCGCGCCTAAAAGACTCTTACCGCTTCCTACCGAACCAGATCACGTGCCGCGGGCCTTTCCCATTCGAACGCGCCCGCACCTGAACCTCTTCCACCGCAAACCCCGCATCGCGCATCCGCCGCGTAAAGGCCGGGTCCGGCCCCGCCGACCACACTGCCAGCACCCCGCCCGGCGCCAGCGCCGCCCGCGCCCGCTCCAGCCCGCGCATCGTGTACAGCCCGTTATTGGCATCGCGCGTCAGCCCGTCGGGACCATTGTCGACATCCAACAGGATCGCCTCCCAGCTGCCCCGGCTGCGCGCGATCTCCGCGCCGACATCGCCCATCACCAACTGCGTGCGCGGATCGTCCAGGCACCCGTCGGCCAGCTCCGCCATCGGCCCGCGCGCCCACTCGATGATGCCGGGCACCAGCTCGACCACGCACGCCCACCCCTTCGGCCCCAGCCGCTTGAGCGCCGCGCGCAGCGTAAACCCCATGCCATATCCGCCGATCAGCAGCCGCGCATTCGCCGGGTCGTTCAGCCGGTCCAGCGTCATCTCCGCCAGCGCCTCTTCCGATCCGCTCATCCGGCTCGACATCAGCTCGTTACGCTCGAGCATGATGATGAAGTCACGCCCATGCCGCACCAGCCGCAACGGCTCCCCGCCCGGCACCTCGGCCACGCCGATCAGCTCTCTCGGGGTCATCTCAACTCCACGTAAAGCTGAGGACACTTTCGCCCTCGAGCAGACCCGTCGAACTGAACCGCCGCTCCGCAATCCGCCCACGGCCCAGATGGTCCACCGTCACCACCGTGCTGCACCGCGTGCCATAGACCGGGTTGCGGATGAACACCGGCGAGTCCACCGGCTCGAACGGATCGGGCTCATAGCGCTCCGCCGCCCCTGCCGGCCGCTCGTCCGCCAGCGCCGCGAACAGTTTCTCCATCGACGCGCTGCCTTCCTGCAGCCAGGCGGTCAGCGCCATCTGCACCCGGATCGTCTTGGGCCACAGCGTATCGAACAACCCGTTCGACAGCCCGTGCATCCCCGGGCTCAGCGGCCGCCGCACCGGATCGGGCCGGTTCGACAGATACAGCGGCCCGTCGCGATCCACCGCGATCAGGTTGAACGGGTTGTACGCGTTCAGATCCTCTGGCTCATGCCCGGCGAGCATATCGGTCACCAGCGCCCCGCGCGACAGCTTGCCCGGATCGGCCGCCTCGCCGCGCACATTGGTCACCGCCGCCAGCCGCCCGGCCTCGTTCACCGCCAGCCAGGTCCCCCCGGCCTCCAGATCGCGCCCGCCGATCACCGGCCCCTTCGCCATCCAGCGCGACAGCGGCAAGGTCGCGCGCGCATGCCGCTCGTCACGGTTCCCCGCGGCGACCAACAACCAATTGGGATGCATTCCCCACGCCAACGCCAGCACGCACATGGGGCGTGGCTTAGCGGGGGGCGAGCGCATCGCCTAGAGCCGATATCACGGCTTGCGCACCCCGACCTCGCCCTTCCACCCGAACACCAGCTCCCACGCCGCCCATACCAGTGCATCGGCGCGATCCGGCGAGCGCCCCGGCCCGGCATAATCGCCCCCGCGCACCAGCCCGCACAGTTCATCCTCCAGCGCCACAAACGCCGCCGCGTGCCGCACATGGCCCCGCTCGTACAGCGCCGCCACCGGCTCGGCCCGCGCCGCCTTGCCCCGGCTGGCATGGACCAGCCGCACCGGCATCGCCACCGCCGCCGCGCGCAGCACGCTCTCGACCATGTCACCGCCCTGGTTCTTCTCCGCCACCACGCGATCCGCGCCATGCCGGTCGGCACACGCCGCCACAGCGAGCGCCCAGCCCTCGGGCGACAGCCCGGCAACGCTCGCATCCTCCAGCACGCACAGCCGCCCCGCGTCATCGATCGCCACCGCGACGATCCCGCACGCATCGCCCTCCGCACTCGCTGGCGGATCGACGCCGACCACCACCCGGACCGGCTCATCCACCACAACCGCCCGAGCCGCCTCGATCATCGCCCGCGTCCACAGCGCGCCCGGCACATCGCACAGCAGCTCGCCCTCCAGCTCCTGCCGCCCCAGCCGCGTGCCGCCATATTCGGCCTCCATCGCTTCGACGAAGCTCGCGGGCAGATGCGGATTGTCCCGCGTGCGCCCGCGCGTCTCGACGCAGCTCGGCAGCGCCATCACCCGCCGCATCAGCCGCGTCGATCGCGGCGTCGTCGTCACCAGCACGCGCGGCCGCTCGCCCAGCCGCAATCCCATCGCCAGATTGTCCCACGCCGCATCGCCCCGGCGGCCCCATTTGCCCAGCTCATCGGCCCAGGCGGCATGATGCTCCGGCCCGCGCAGCCCTTCGGGCGACTCCGCCGAATAGGCAAAGGCCACCGCGCCCGACGGCCAGTGCAGCTCGCGCGCGCTCGCCTTCCACACCGGTTGCCGGTCGGACCGCGCCGTCGCGATCAGCCCCGACTGCCCCTCGATCATCACCCGCCGCACTTCGTCCAGGCTCGCGCCGACCAGCGCAAACCGCCCCTCGGGTTCATCCACTGCCAGCTGGTTGACCCATTCGCTCCCCGCCCGCGTCTTGCCAAACCCGCGCCCGGCACGGATCAGCCACACCCGCCAGTCGCCCGGCGGCACCAGCTGCCCGCCATGCGCCCACAGCTTCCACCGCGCGAGGAACTCGCGCCGCATCGCCGGGGTCATCGCGCGCACGGCTTCCGCCCGTTCGCACTCGGGCAGCGCAAGCAGCCGGTCGATGACCGCGCCGATCTCCGGGTCACTCGCCATCGGACACCGCCTCGGCCGTCGCGGCCTGATGGATCAGCTGCATCGGCGCGCGCGCACGCCGCGCCTCGATCACCCGCAATCGCTCGAGCAACACCCGATCGGTATCGTCCGGCGCGGCGAAGGTCGGCTTGCGCCCCTTGTGCGGTTTCGCCGTTGCGTTGCGGTGCTGCGACAACAGCTTCAGCGCGGCCTCGAAATCGATCGCCGGCGCGTCGCCCCGTTCGTCCATCCGATCCACCCGCGTCAGCCCGGCGAGCACATGGCCGATCAATCGCGTTTCGACCATCTGATAGCCCAGCGCGAGCGCCTCCTCCCACTGCGCCGCAAAGTCGGCGTCGCGGCGCCGGATTTGATAGACCGACGTCTTGCACACGCGCGCCGCTTCGGCCGCTGCGCTCACATTGCACGTCGCTGCCAGGTGGTCGAGAAACGTGGCGCGCATCGCCGCGCTCCACTGCACGCGCTCCGCCGCGCCCAGCGGCGATGACCGCCCGTCAAGATTGGTGCGGCGTCCGCTTACCATCGTCATTCTCCCAAACGCAGATCGGGCCGGCACGCGTCACCGCCCCGGCCCGATCCATTTGATTTCAAAGTCCGAAGACCCGCGTTTTCAGCGACCCGATCGCCGCGACTCGCAATTCTTCAGCGTTCCCTTTATGTGCCAGATCAGCGTGACGATGTCAAGCATTTTGTTCCCATTTGGTTCGCAATTCACTCATCGCCGGTTCATCGTAGCTGTGCCATGCTGCCAGCATGACTCACCGCCCCGCCCTGCTCGCCCCGCTGGCCCTGCTCGCCGCCGCCCTTCCCGCCATGGCGCAGGAGGCCCCAGCCCCCGCCACCCCCGCCGCCAAAGAGGCCCGCATCCCCTTCCCCTCGATGATCCGCGACTTCCGCGCCGATGGCCGCGACGCCATCTACCTGCGCGCCGGGCGGCAATGGTATCGCGGCACCTTCTTCGCCCCGTGCATCGAACTCCCCTGGGCCTGGCGCATCGGCTTCCGGCCTTCAGGCGGCGTCGGCGGAATCGACCGCTTCGCCAGCATCATCGTCCCCCGCGAAGGCGAATGCCGCCTCGCATCACTGGTCAGGATCGACGGCAAACCGCCGGAACGCGCGAAAAAGCCGGCCAAGCCAAAGGGCTAATCCCCAATCCTCCCCCGCCAAAGGGAGGTGGCATGCGAAGCATGACGGAGGGGGGGACGACTGCAGCCACGCGGCTCTGTCCCACAGCCGATGCTGACCGTTCCGCCCCCTTTGCCCACCATCGTCATCCCGGCCCTGTGCCGGGATCCACCGGGCGGCAAGCGCAAGACAAGAGGCTCTTTCGCGGGAAGTTCGGCACCGTGGATCCCGGCACAAGGCCGGGATGACGAAGCAGAAAGCGCCCGGTCGCCCCCCATCGCCCTCTCCCCTTGATAGGGGAGAGGGATACCGCAGCTTGGCGGCTCCGCCGCCTAGCGAAGGTTGGGAGAGGGGTAGATCGGCGCGCGGCGCCGAATGTCAGAGGCAGGCAAGGGGCTCGCGCCGGATTGCCCTTCACCGCGACGTCAGACATGGTTCGCTCATGCACCCACTCGCAGCCTTATTCGATGCCGGATTGCCGGCAATGGACGTCGGGGTGATGCACCACGGCTTCGCTGACCATGGCCGGGACTATATCCTGATCCTCGAAGTCAGCCTCAGTCACCAACCCGGCACCTATCGGCTGACCTTCACCCATGTCGTTGACCTCAGCATCCGGACGGCCGTGTCTCCAGAAATCTGGCAACGCTCATGGTCGGAGGACTTCACTGACTATTCCCGGTGGGAGGCGGCTGGTGAACCGGACGGGTATGTGTTCGGCACAAACTGGTCGATCGCCTACCCCGGCTTCAGGGCAATTAGCAATAGCCCGTCAGCAGACGATTGGGCGCGTCGGCTCGCTCAACCGATGTTTGCGGCTTCTTTGGCGACTGACAGGTTTGCGCTATCGCTCATATTTCACGAAGCCCGTCTTGAACGGCTCAACGAGGATACGCCGGTCGTGAGTCAGGTGATATTTCCCGTCAAGTAGCTCGCCGCATGGTCGAGCATTTCGGCAGGCCGTTTGAACGGGTGTTTAGTTGCGAACCGCGCCCTCCCACGCCGCAACCTCATCCCCCCGCCGCCGCACCACGCGCACCGCGCCCGCCACGCCGGTCGCCGGGTCAACCTCGACCACCCCCTCCCATTCGAACGTCGCATTGCCCGCGATCGTCACCCTATCGCCCCCCGCCGGTCCTTCGGCGCGCGCGCGCACGCGGCCGCCAGGGTTGAATACCGTTAGCCACTCCCCGAACGGCAGCCGCCCGGTCAGTCCCGCGGCATGCACCGACCCCGCCATCGCGGTTCCGCACGCATTGGTCAGCCCGACCCCGCGCTCGAACGTCTGCACGAACAGAGCCAGCCCCGGACTTGATCCGGGGTCGCTGCCGCGCACTTCGACAAAACTCACATTGGCTCGGTCGACCAGCAACTCCGGCCCCGCCTCGCACCATTGCCCCAGCGCGACCAGCTCGGCGACATCGACCTTCTCGACGAACGCGATCAGATGCGGATTGGGCATCGCAAGCGCGGTAAAGGCGCGGTCGCTCGGTAGTCCCGGCACCGCCGCCTCGATCACCGGTGGGGCCACCCGAATGCCCACCGCCGCCGGATCCGTGGCCACTGGTCCCACCGTCTCGCGCACCGTGTAAACGCCGGGAGCCAGCTCCACCTCGCGCGCGACTTCAGCCCCGCTGGTCTTCAACCGCACCCGCGCCGCGTCGATGCCCAATGCCTCGAAACCCGCGCGCGCCACGCACCGCAATCCATTCAGACAGGTCTCGGGTTCGGACCCATCGGCATTCACGACCCGCATGCCGAAATCCGACGCGCCATCTCCGGGCGTCAGCAACAAGATCCCGTCCGCGCCGACCGGCCCGGCCCGATCGCACAAGGTCCGCGCGATCCTTCCCCAGCTCGCATCGTCCAGATCGAGATCGCGGGAATCGATCAGACAGAAGTCGTTCCCCGACCCGTGACATTTCGTGAAGCTCAGTTCCATGTGGCGACATCTACGCCCCCGCAACCGCGGCGCAACTGCAGTTCGTCTTGCCAACCGCAAACCCGCACTGGCGCGACTGCGACCAAGCTGCCACAAGGTCCGCGATGGACGGCATCCTGTTCCTCGCCGTGCTGGCGCTCGGCATTGTCGCGATGGTGCAGGGCCAGCGGCTGCGCGCGCTCACGCGACGGATCGAGTGGCTCGAACATGGCGCGCGAGCCGAGCCGCAGCCGGTTCGCGCACCCGAACCCGCGCCCGTAATGCAAGCGGCACCGCCGCGCCCCGCCCCCGCCGCCATCACCCCGCCAGCCCGGCGCGCCGAAACACCGCCGCCACCCCCTCCTGAGCCCGAACCCGACCGCCCCAGCCTCGAATCGCTGATCGGCGCGCGCCTGCCCGTCTGGATCGGTGCCGTCGCCTTGGTCGTCGCGGGCTTTTTCCTCGTCCGCTATGCCGTTGAAATCGGCCTCCTCACGCCCGCAGTCCGCACCATCCTCGCCGCGCTCTTCGCGGTGATCCTGGTCGGCGCCAGTGAGGCCGCCCGCCGCATCCCCGCGCTGGCCGAAGACCCCCGCATCGGTCAGGCGCTGGCGGGCGCTGGCATCGCCAGCAGCTATGCGACACTGTACATCGCCGCCGCGCTATACCACCTGATCGGCCCGCTTCCCGCCTTCGTGCTGATGATCGGCGTCACCGCGCTGGGCCTGTTCCTGGCGCTGCGCCACGGCCCGCCCACCGCCGTCCTGGCGCTGGCCGGAGGCTTCATCGCCCCGCTCGTCGCCGGCTATGACGCCGCCGGCATCGGCCCGCTGCTGGTTTACCTCGGCCTGTTTACCGCCGCGCTGTTCGGCCTGGCCATTCACCGGGGCTGGGGCTGGCTCGCGCTCGCGGCAACGGTCGTGGGCTTCGGGTGGGTCAATTTCCTGCTGGTCGCGCTGGAGCCGACCCGCCTCACCGCCCCCGCCGCCTTCGTCATCGCGCTCGCGCTCGCCGCCACGCTCGCCCTTCCGCGCGCGGGCGTTACCAGCGCCTGGCTGCGCACCGCGCCGCTGGTCGCCGGCCTCGTCCAGCTGCTGATCTTCGCCCCGGCACTGACCTTCGACGGCTTTGCGTGGAGCTTCTACCTCGTCCTCGCCGCCGCCGCTTTGTTCCTCGCCTGGCGCGATGCGCGTCATCTGCCCGGAGCGCTTGCCGCACTCGCCCTCTCGCTTGTGCTGCTGACAGCCGCATTGGTTGCGCCCGTGTCCGGCGCGACCTTCATCGCCACCCCGCTCCTCGCGCTGCTGTTCGCCGTTCCCGGCCTGATCCTGCTCGACCGCGCGCGCAGCTGGGCGATCCTCGCGCTCGGCGGCATCGCGGGGCCAGTGCTGCTCACCAATCTGCTGGAGCCATCACGCCTCACCGACTGGCAGTGGGCGGGCCTCGAACTGCTCGCCGCCGGGCTCGCCTTCAGCGTCAGCTGGCGCCGCCGCGCGATAACCGACAGCGGGGATCCCGGCCTGATCGGTGGAGCCATGCTCGCCGCAATCCTGGTCGCCACCGCACTGGGGCAGCTGGTTCCGCTCGCATGGCTTGGAAGCGTCTTTGCGCTCGCCACGCTCGGCCTCGGCCTTTGGGCGCGCCGCACCGGCGATCGCGTGCTGCTCACCCTGCCGTCGCTCGGCGTCGCTGCGGTCCTGATCGCCGCAGCCGAACCGCTCGCCGATTACCTCGTGCTGATCGCGCAGTCGCTCGCGGGCGAACGTCTCACCGCGCCATTCCTGCCCGATCTCGCGGACAGCTTGCGCGCGCTGCTTCCGCTCGTCGCCACCGTCGCTTTGCTCACCCCCGATCGCCGCCAGTTCGGCTCGTTGCGCAAAGCCGTCCTCGGCACCGGCCTCACCATCGCGCTGCTGTTGCTCTACCATCTCGCCAAACTCCCGCTCGCCATCGTCACGGAACCGCGCTTCGACGGCCTCGGCTTCATCGAACGTGCGCTGATCACCCATGCGCTGTTCGCGGCCGCTTTCGCGCTGCGCACCCGCCTGCCCGCCATCGCGCTGCCGCTGTTCGCGCTCGCGCTGGGCCGCCTGCTGTGGTTCGACCTGCTCGTGCTCAACCCCGTCTTCGTCGCGCAGCAGGTCAGCCTGTTCCCGCCCGCCCTGCACCTCGCGCTGGCCGGCGTCTGGCTCTACCGCTTCCTGCCCAAGCCACTGGCGACCCGCGCCGCCATCGCCGTCGCCCTGCTCGCCACCCTCGCCGCGGTGCGTCAGGCCGCGCATGGCGCGATCATCACCGGCCCGATCGGCACCGGCGAAAACTACGGATACTCAATCGCCCTCCTCCTCCTCGCGCTGGCCGGCCTCACCCTCGGCATCCGCTCGGGCAGCCGCGACCTGCGTCTCGCCGGCCTGGCGCTGCTCACCTGCGTCACGCTCAAGGTGTTCCTCATCGATGCCGCCGCGCTCGACGGGTTGCTTCGGATCCTGTCCTTCCTGGGCCTCGGGGTCGCGCTGATCGGCATCGGCTGGGTCTATCGCCGCTTCCTCGCCGCGCGACCGAAAGCGTCAGTGGCGGACGCCTGACCCCGGCGGCATTCTGGCCCCACACCAACAGGAGGCCCAGATGACCAAGATCGTTCACATCGTCGACCCCGCCGAGATCGATATCGACGCCGCGCGCGCCATCGCATTGTCGGGTGAGCTCGCCAGCTATGCCCGCGCCGCACAGGACCCGCTGGCGATGGTCGAGGCGGCCAAGCTGCTCGCCGCCCTCCCCCACAGCGTCTTCACCCCCGGCGCGACCACCGCCGCTGCGCTCTATGCCGAAGCGCGTCTGCTCGCCCGCAGCGACCCCGCGATGCTCGCCGAGATCGACGCGGTGCAATATGGCTTTGCCCGCCCCGCGCGCGGCAGCTGCTACGCCGCCGAAAGCTGGGTCGTCGGCTATCGCGGTAATGGCATCGGTCTGAGCGCCACGCCTGCACCGCAAGTCCGCTTCCGCGTCGGCGCGCCGGTGTGGACCGGCCCCCGGCCCGCCAGCGCGGCGTGATCCGATGCGCGCTGCCCTCCGCCTGCTCGCCCTCGCGCTGACCCTCATCGCGCTGCCGGTTCGTGGTGAAGATCGCCCACACGCCGTTACCGGTGCGGAGATGCGCGCCGAGGCCCGGACGCTCGCAGCAGGCGACCCCCGCCTGCTGGCCGAGGTGGCCGCAGCCGAAGCTGAAGCCGCACGCGGTGTGCTCGGCGCAGGGCCCAGCTCGATCCGGCAGACGGTCCCGGCTGGCGCAACCTGGTCGCTGCCCATCACCCGCAGCGCCGATGCCGCAGCGACGATCGCCGTCCGCCGCATCGGCGCCGCCCCGATCGCGCTGACCGTTCTCGACGCGGCGGGGCGACCGCTCTGCACCGACAGCAGCGGCGGCGCATTGCTCACTTGCCGCATCGCCGCCGGCGGCGGCCCGCTCATCGCCCGAGTAGCCAATCGCGGTGCCGATGCGACCGACGTGCTGCTGCTGATGAACTGAAGCTTCACGGCAGGCGATAGTGGTCGGCGAGCCGGTCGAGCGCGAGGGTCAGAACCAGCCGCCCCGCGCGCGCCGGCCAGGCCAGCGCCTTTTCCGCCGCCGGGACGCTTTCCCCGGCGCAGATCACCCGCCACAGGATATCCGCAAGGCCGCGTCCAGCCGCGGTAATCGCCGCGTCGAATCGCCGCTTTGCCGCAATTTGCGCCTCGGTCGGGTCGAGCCCCACCCCCGGGGTACCGCCGCGTCGCGCCATCGGCGCCGCGTCCCAGCGCATCGTCACGCGCGGCCCCAGCGCCGCCATCTCGTAATCGTCGCGCAGCCGCTCGCCCGCCTCGAATTGCCGGGCATCGACCAGCTTGCGTGCCCGCAGCCAGGCGAGCGGCGATTCGGCGTCATTGACCGCGACCCGCCGCCCGGCACGTCGCGCGGGGGCATGCCGCACCACATGGCCATCCTCGATCGTGCGCTCGACCAGTTCTCGCATCCGCTTTCCCTTCCTTCTGTGACGAATCAGACTTGCCATAGCGTCACGCTTGTAGGAAAGACGATTAACCGTATCGGTTATCAAGGAGCCGCCATTGATCACCGCGATCCGCGAAGTGCGCCGCGCCAAGGGACTCACGCTGGAGGAAGTGGCGCAGCGCTGTGAGCCGCCGACCACTGCCCAGACGATCGGGCGGCTCGAGACCGGCACCCGCACCGTATCGGTCGTCTGGCTCAACCGCATCGCCGCGGCGCTCGGGGTCGATGCCGCCGATCTGGTTCGCCTGCCCGACCGCCCCGACATCCCGGTCGCGGCCAATCTCGATTCGGCCGGGGCCCAGGCGTTGCGGCGCCCCGCGACCGTGGTGCCGCCGGTGGCAGAGGCGGACCTGGTCGCGGTCATGGTCACCGGCAGCATCGGAGACTATCGGGCCGGCGACGAAATCTGGTGCCGTCGGCTCGCTCCCGCCGCCTTCGGTCAGGCACTTAATCGCGACGTGCTTATCCCGCGCCCGGCCGGTCGCTTCCTGTTCGGCCGCCTGATCGCGCATGAGGGCGCAGGCGGACGGCTCAACATCTTGCCGCTTGGCCCGGGCGCGCGGCAACAGGTGGTTGCCGACCCGCCCTGGATCGCCTGTGCCACGCGGCTGGTGCGATCGCTCTAGCGCGGGATTGAATCGAAACCGGCCCGCCTCGACCGGTGCCGCCATGCGCATTTCCCCGTATCTTGCCTAGCGCGCCGCACCGGCGCATGCTGGTCGCAGTCCTTTTAGGGGAGGGATGCTCATGCGCTATTTGACCGGCCTTACGCTGGCCCTGTTCGTCGCGTCGCCCGCGCTTGCCGAGGATTGGGACTTCGTCCTGACCAATGGCACCGGCAAGTCCATCAAGATGGTCGAAATCGCACCGACCGGATCGACCGACTGGAAACCGGCACTGGAGGAAGAGACGGCGCGTCGCTCGCCGGTGATCAAGCCGGGTGCAAAGACGACCGCGCGGTTCGATCGCCCGTCCAGCCAATGCCGCTTCGACCTGCGCGCAACCTTCGACGACGCCACGACGTTGGTGTTCAGCAGCGCCAATGTATGCGACAACAGCTATGTCACGCTGAAGCTGACCGGCGGAAAGCCGAGCATCACGGCGAACTGACGACCGCGCGACGACATGCCCGCCATCGGCGCACGATCGCGCGGTGGCGGGCGTGAGCCGCTTCAGATGGGTTCCGGAAAGATCTGGTGGGCGCTGACGGGCTCGAACCGCCGACCCTCTCGGTGTAAACGAGAGGACAACCTCAAAAACGGCAGTTTTCCGTCATCTGAAAGCGGAACGAAGCGCGAGTTTAAGGCGAACATACCGTAATCGGCTGACCATTTGCTGACCACTTTTAGGCGGGGGTCCCCGATGGGGCGCGTCCCCTCACCGCCTCTCAGACTTCGCGTCGCTGATACCAAGCCTCATCTTGAAAAAGCGGCCAGAAGATCGGCCAGAAGATCGGCCAGATTATCGGCCAAATGATCGGCAAGGAGCATGCCTCCGCTCTTCATATAGGCGAGCAAACCACCTATGACTTGCTCAAACTTTGCGCGTCGATAAGATCGGCCAAATGCAGATCGAAAGTGCGCCTGAATCCCTCTCTCGCATGGAGCCAGCGCGAATCGATACACTGAGCGGCGATCTGCCCGATCTTGTCGCCGAACTGTCTGCCAGCGCGCAGGCGCTGGGCCGTTCGCTGCATCCGCGAACCGCCGCCAATCTTGCCGACTTGGTCCGGCTGATGAACACCTATTACAGCAATCTGATCGAGGGCCATAACACCCGACCGCGAGATATCGAACGCGCGCTTGCCGGCGCTCGGGACGAGGGCCAGCGCGACCTTCAGCAAGAAGCGGTCGCGCACTACCGCCTCCAGGAACGGATCGACGGTCAGGCCGCAGAGGGCGAGCTTCCCGATCCTGCAGATCCCGACTTCCTGCGCGCGCTGCATCGCGATTTCTACCATGGCGCGTCCGAGGAAATGTTGACCATCCGGCACAGGGGACGGTCGTTTCAGATGACGCCCGGTCAGTGGCGCTCACGAGCGGAAGAGGATGTCGAGATCGGCAATCACCTGCCGCCGCCCAGCGCGCAGATGGATGCTTTCATGGACTATTTTCACCTCCGCTTCGCTTTCGAGCCGGCACCCGGGCGCGTGATGCACGGTGTGGGGCCGGGCAAGGCGAAGCGCATCCTGGCGATGGCCACCGCGCATCATCGCTTCAACTGGATCCACCCGTTTCCGGACGGCAATGGCCGGGTGAGTCGGCTGATGAGCCATGCGATGGCCCATAAGGCGGGCATCGGCGCGCACGGCCTGTGGTCGATCTCGCGGGGCCTTGCACGCGGTTTGCAGCCGGGGCTGGAAGGGCGTCAGGAATATAAGCAGCACATGGCGTGGGCTGATGAGGTCCGACAGGGTGACCGCGACGGACGCGGGCATCTATCCCTCAAAGGGCTCGAGCTATTCGCCACCTGGTTCCTGCGCGTGTGCCTCGACCAGCTGGACTATATGGCTGGGCTGTTCGAGATCGAGGCCTTATCCAAGCGCCTAGAACGGCACGTCGCTCTGAGCGAGACCTTGCCGAGCGAAAGCACGCGGCTGCTGCAGGAGGCGCTGATCCGCGGCGAATTCGACCGCGGTGAGGCCGAGCGGATCACGCAATTGCCCGAACGATCCGCGCGCCGTGTCCTCAAGCACCTCACCGATCAGGGCCTGCTCGGTTCGGACACGCCCAAAGGGCCGGTATCACTGCGCTTTCCCAGCAATACGCTGGAGACGCTGTTTCCTAG
This sequence comes from Sphingomonas sp., assembly GCF_030145815.1. Lineage (GTDB taxonomy): Bacteria > Pseudomonadota > Alphaproteobacteria > Sphingomonadales > Sphingomonadaceae > Sphingomonas. The sequence goes on along the minus strand of NZ_JAIXHL010000001.1, from coordinate 27,059 downwards.
GCTATACGCCTGAGCGCAGCTGATTGAGACGCAGACGCTGACCGACTGGCTGCTCGCATCGCGCCGGACATCGGCCGAGGTGACGATCAGGAGGAGACGACAGCTATGCCGACAGCCCGCAGGGCATGGAGCAGCCGAGCTGCTCCGCCGCATCCGTCACTGCATGTCGGAGCACAGCATTAGCCAGTCCGAACTCGCGCGCCGCAGCGACTATGCGCGCAGCTGTATTTCACTGCTGTTCGCGACCGCGAAGACGGCTCCAAGCGCCGCGTGATCGAGCTGCCGGGGCGCTGCATCTCGCGCGCGCACATCGGCCTCATCCGCTTCGTCGATGGCCAGTGAGGTGAAGTGATCTCCTTGCAATCGCAGTGGAGAAGGAAAGTGCTGGTGGTGAAGAGAATTGTCGAGCTGTCGGGCGGGCGCCTCGAAGGCATCCTGCTGCTCAGCGACGACGAGGGCGGCGAGATGTGGACGTTCGACGGCCGTCAGGTGCTTGAGGCTGTGAGCCTGGCGAACCACCACACGGTGCCGCTGCAGCTGTATCACTTGGAAAAGCTCCATACGTTCGGCCTGATTGACGACAAGGCCATGCAGCGGCTGGTCTGCGTGGCGGTGCGATGAGCCATCTCGCCATACTCGCGCGCGCCTGGCAGCGACCCAGCCTGGCCGTTCTGCTAGTCACCGCGGCGGCCGGCCAGTGGATCCGCTCGCCGGAGCTCGTCGCCACTGCGCACGCTATCGACCGGGCGGGCTTCGCGCTTATCAACGGCGCTGCAAACCAGGCATGGGAAGTCATGAGGGTGGAGGAGCAGGCTCGGAAGCGTCGTCGGTCCGACGATTGATGGACGACGAGCTCGCCTGGTCGCCTTTCCGGCCGCTTCACCGGCCACCGCCGGGCAGGCGCCCCTTCTACAAGCTGGAGGAAACTTGGTGCGCACTGGATGACGGTCGCCTCGGTGCCTCGAGCGCGGACGCTGTTCTCTCCATCGGCATGTTTCGCAAAGGCACCGGCTACGTGGTCCGGACCGACAGCAACCGCCAGCGCTGGATCGCGCATTGCACACATGACCAGGCACTGCCGTATCTCGCGCGCATTCTGGCCGATCCAGCCGTCGACTGGCGCCCGGCGGCGAGTTTCCTCGACGACGAAATTGGTGCCGTCGAGACGCTGCGCTTCTTCGCCACGGTCGAGCGCCACCGCCAAGCAACACCGCCCGCCAAGGGTAACCGGTCGCCTGGAAATCGCTCTGGTCGGACTCGAGGCTCGTGTTAAGCAGCGGGCGAGCCCGAGATGTGCGCACACCAGGCCGCTGCCGATCTCCGCGACGAGTTCCTCGAAGCTATAGGCCTGATCCCCGAAACGCTTGCCGAAGGTCCTGGCGAGACGGCTGGTGCCGCCCGACCAATGGGTCGTCTCGTGCGCACGGACCGAGGCATAATGATCCATCGTCCTGAACGAGCGCTGGTGCGGCATCTGGATGTAGTCGAAAGTTGGATGGAAGAAGGCGCGGTCGCCGCCGTGGCGAACCTCGGCCGGAATGGCACCGAAGAAGCCGTCGATAGCGCTCTGCCGAACCGACGGATCGACGGGGGCGATGTCGTCTTCGGCAGGATAGAAATAGGCTGGCAGGCCATCGATCTGGTCAGCGTTGAAGACGATGTAGTGACGCAGGAAGCGAATGTTGCGCTCGCTCTCGGCGCCCGTGACCGGATTGGCCTCTGTCTTCTTGAAGCTCGAATAATAGACCGACAACGAGCCGGTCTCGCCCCGGCGAACATGCCCCCCCAGCGCTTCTGCCTGACGATAGGTCATCCAGTAGCGCGACCGGTAGCCGTTCGCATCGGCGATGGCCCACAGATAGACGGTGTTGATGCCCGTGTAGGGCGTGCCGCAATGGCGCAGCGGGCGTCCGCCGGCGCCGCCGACGCGCCAGGGTCGGCTCCACGGCGCGACGCCTTCCTCGAGCTTGCGGATGATAAGACCGGTGATCTCCGCCGCGACGTCGCGGCTCGACCTGGATTTTGCGGACATGGCAGTGGGCTCCAAGTGGCAAGGAAGCACCGCCGACGCACAAGGCGCCGGCGGCAGGTTGCTGAGGAGGCGATGGTCGACGCTGAAGCCGGTTTATCGCCGGCGCCCAGCGGCCGGCTGAGTCAGGCGTCAGCGCCTTCGAGCTCTCCGGCGGCTGAACCTTCGGGCACGCCCGGCTCGCCGCCGTCAGCGAAGCCATCGCCGATGTCGAACGCATCTTCGGTCGCGGGACTGGATGCCGAACCGGGGTGGGCATCGAGGAAGCGCATCGCGTTGGGCACCCAGGCGAGCGCGGCCGCCTTGACCTCGGGTTCGACGATCGACTCGCCCGCGAACAGCTTCTGGCAGCTTTCCGAGATCTCCGTCTTCTTGAGCGAGGCGTGGCGGGCGGAGAGCGCCGGACCGCCGACGTCATGAAGGAGGCTCATGATGCTGCCCTTGTTCACTCGATCGAAGAAGTTCGCCGACGTCGGGCGCCACCAGCTCGCCACATCGATGTCGAGGATCGAGGCCATTCGATTGTGCAGCGGGATCTGCTCGTTCGAGAGGCCCGGCTTGGCTTCGAGCGACATCGCGACGATGTAGGCAAGCCAGTTCGCCTTGCTGTCATCGTCGAGCGCTCGGAACGCCTCGAACCGGTTGACCTCGCTGTCGAACTCGGTCCAGCCCGCGTCGAGACCGTCATGGGCTTCAGCGAGATATTCGCGCGCGCGAGACGCCGGCATGTCGCCGGTCGCAGGATCCTGCGGACCCATGGCACGGATCGTCGTGCCGTACTTGGTCGAGCTACTGGCGAGACCGCCCGACGGATTGGTCCGGGCGTCGACCATCACGAACAGAGCATAGTCGAGCGCCAGCGCCGGCTGCGCCAGGAGGCAGGAGGCGAGAATGTCGCGGCGCTGGACCGCGAGCTCATCATAGAGGCGGGCGCTGAGCGGCTTGCCGCCGGGCGCGACCGCCTCGCGCCGGTAGGTCGGTTCGGCCGGAGCGCCGCCGCCGACGCGGAAGCTGCCGGACGGCTGCTCCGGTTCATCCCCTTCCCCGACATCGCCGCCGCTGTCGTCCGGCCGCTCGATGAGGATTTCCTGCTCGCTGTAATACTGCGTGTCGAGACGCATCTCGCCCTGGGGCGTCAGCAGCAGGAAGGCGCCGACATGAGGCCGCAGCTCGTCGGGAAGCACCGGCGCGCGGTTCTCGATCGCTTCCGCCTCGGCGATGAGCCGGTCATCTTCCTGGTCGAGCAGCTTGAACGCCTCTTCGGTGAGCTGCTCGTCCTGCATCGCCACCTCGAGGACGCCGCGACGCTCCTCGATCTCGACGAGGCGCGCTTTCTGATCGTCGCTGAGGGGAGGTGGCTGGAGAATGGCGCGGTAAAGGCCGTGGGCGGCGTTGTGCGCGTAGTTGCTGGCGATCGGCCGGATCCAGGCAAGTCCGGTTTCTTCACCGATGCGCTTCGCCTCGGCTTCCATGATCTCGCCGGCAAGCCGATGCGCGAGCTCAGGGTTGATCCAGCGATCGTTCCCATCGGTGAAAAGGTCGCCGTCGATCTTGCCGCCGGCGTGGCGGTAGCGCGCCTCCCCTACGAGCATGGCGATCGGATCGCTCGCCTTGAGCGTTTCGTTGGCGATCACGCGCCGGATCGTGTCGGCCGTGACGTGGCTATGCTGATAGCTGCTCCAGACGAGGAGCTGCTTGTCCTGGCTTTCGGTGGAGGCGTAGGCCTTTGCGATATCGAGCGTGATCTCGCCCTTGCTCAGCGCTTCGAAGATCGGCTCCGCGAGCGAGGCAAGGCGCAGGCGGCCTTCGACGAAGCGCCGGGTGACGCCGAAGCGCTTGGCGACCGCGTCGATGTCGCCGGTCGTGCCGATGAAATGCTGGAATGCGCGGCATTCTTCCGCCGGCGTCATCTTGAGCTGGTGGAAGTTCGTTGCGGTCGAGGTCTCGGAAAGCTCGGCGTCGTCGCCGGTCAGCACCATGACGGGCACGTCGAAGTCGGCATCGCTGATCGACCCGCGATCGGCGAGGAGGCGGAGCGCGCGCCAGCGACGTCCACCGTCGAATACCTCATAGGTGCCCCTGGGCTTCTTGGCCGGCGTGACGAGCAGGTTCTGGAGAACGCCCTTGGCTTCGATGCTCGCGGCCATGGGCTCGATCTGGAGCTGCTCGTCGGGCGCGGTGCGCACGTTGATCGGCGACAGGCGCAGCTTGTTCAGTTTGACGGTCTGGATCATCGGGGGAACTCCTGGTGGCGTCCGGCATCTCCCGGACACCACCCCCGCTCCCCCTCCCCTTTCCCGAGACGTCCCGGCGGCCCCGGGCAGAGTCCGGTGCGTCAGCCGCTGCCGGCCAGGATGCGCTCGAGCACCTCCGCGGCGGCGGGCACCGGCAGGAACACCCGCGTGCGGTACTGGATCACCTCGGTGAAGCAGCCGATCGACTTCAGCCACGCGATCTGCTGGGCAGGCGCGCCCACCAGCTCGATGCGCGGCGATCCGTTCACGAGCGCGCGCTTGATCGTCATCGGGAAGGGGCGGCTGAGGTCGACGCTACGGCCGGAGAAGGCCGATTTCGCGATGTCGCTCGCGGGCAGGTCCTCGGCGCGATCGAGGCCGAGCTTGGTGAAGAGCTGAACAACATGCTCGTCAAAGACGAGACGGCCCACTGCCGCAGCAAGGTGAGCAGATCGGCCGCGAGCATGGCATTACGGTACTGGCCGCCTTTACCCCGCTCGACCCGCAGCAGCATCCGCTCACTATCCACGTCGCGCACCTTGAGCATCGAGACCTCGGCAACGCGTAGGCCAGCACCATAGGCGACCGACAGCGCGGCCTGGTGCTTGAGGCAGGTCGTGGCGCCCAGCAGCCGGGCGATCTCGTCGCGGCTCAGCACTACCGGCAGCTTGCGCATCTGCTTGATCCGCACCAGCCGCCGCGCGAGGTCCGGCCGGTCGAGCGTGTGGTTGAAGAAGAAGCGCAGTGCCGCGACGATGCTGTTCATGGTCGGCACCGGCACGCCATTATCACGCTGATCGATCTGGAAGCTGCGTAGATCGTCAGCGGTCGCTGTATCGGGAGGACGTCCCAGGAAGGTCGCGAACCGCCCGACATCGCGGATATAGTTGCGCTGCGTCTCGCGCGAGAAGTGCCGCATCGACATATCGTCGATCAAACGCTGGCGCAGGGGGCTGACTGGGACGGCAACAGGAACAAGCTCGTTCATCGTTCGACTCCTTGGTTGAAGGAGCCGCAATGGTCTGCCTGCAGCTGGCGTCACTCAATCCGGTCAGGCGATCACGCCATCGCCTCTACCGAACACTCCGCGATCCCGCGCAGCGGGTTCGTGCGTCGGCCCACATGTTGCCGTCCAACGCGCGGGCGTATTCTAAGAGATGTCGCGGAACACTACGCGCCTCGGACTTCTTTGCGAGGAGCGATAAGGGCGACCTGATGGCGAAGCTGCGTTATGCTCCACATGGTGCTTGGCGCTACGCTTAGTCAACGCACTTGCTGCATTGGGATTACCCCGGACCCGGAATCTCAAGCAAAAGTCCTTCAAGCACGTGAATGTCGTAAGGGCTTGGATGCTGGCGCGTATCTGACCTGCATACTGGTGACGCACAGCGAGATCGTTGGCCGAGCGACATGCCGACGTGACCTAGATCTCGCTGACGGGCCCTCGTCGTTACCTCACCCCTGGCTCAGCCGGGCGACGAGCCACGCGGAGAGAAATAGTCCGGCGCCGAAAACGGTGTGTGTGACCAAAGCGCGCAATCTTGCGACGTTCGGATCGGGAAGGTTGGAAGCCGCAATGCCCATGCCGAAGCTCGGCTGCATGATGAAAAATGGGGCGACGATCGACACAATACCGACGGCGAGCGCGAGCCATGGCGTTGGTCGGCGCGCCCATTCCGGTCCCGCGACCAGAAGCAGGATGCCGGCAAAGGCGATCCCGATCGCATAATGGGCGATCCAGCCAAGGAGGCTTTCGCCTGCCACGGGCGATGCGGCGACAATCCGCTCGTGCACAAAAGTCCGCCTCGTCATGTGACCTAGCCAACGGCCGACCAGCGCGTAATCCAGCGAGGCTATCCCGTAGACGCGTCGCAGTAGGATAGCCCAGGCATCCATGACGAGCGTGGCTCCGATCCCAACAGCGAAAATCCATCCCCAAACGGCCATTCGATCCTCCGTTCCGAGCGCCATGCGCGAGGCGGCACAGCGCGATTTCCGTGCACGTTGCCACTTCAAGCTGACTTGAAGTCAAGCTGCGAAAACTCCGGTTGATGGACGTTTTGCTGGGCTCGATGTGGCCGGGTTGACATGCCCTATCGTCATTCTAACAATCAAGCGAATAATTGAGTGATTCTTTGATTGGGGAGTGATGGCGATGGCCAGCCGGCGAGCAAGCGATGCGTCCAGTGCAGAGTCGTACACCGCTCCGCAGACGCGCCTGGCGTTCACGATCCTTGCGACGATCCAGGCGACGCTCATCTTCACAATCGCGCTGATCATGATCCCGCTGCCCCAGATCGCAGCCGAGTTCGAATTGTCCGACGCGCAAATTCTGTTGCTGCAGATCGCTTATGGTTTGCCGTTCAGCGGACTGCTCTTGTTCGGCGGCCGCCTCACGGATCGCATCGGCGGCCGGGCTGTGCTCGGAGCCGGCCTTGTCGCTTTCGGTCTGGCTTCCCTCGCCGCAGCGCTTTCAGACCGATATGATCTGCTGCTGGCGATGCGCTTTGCGCAAGGGTTCAGCGGGGCGTTGATCGCGCCAGCTTCGCTGAGTGTCGTCCGGACACTCTACTCGACAGAAGCGCAGTTCGGCCGCGCAATGGCAACCTGGGGCGGGGTCTCGGTGCTCGGCGCGGTGGTTGGATTCATCTCGTCTGGCATGGTGGCGAGCGTGGTTGACTGGCGATGGATGTTCGCAGCACCTATCGCGGTCTCGAGCCTGGGGTTCGTGGCGAACATTCAGCTCTTCCCCAAGGTCGCTGTCTCGGATCGCACGCTGGGCCTCGATCCGCTCGGCGCGACCCTCGCCGCGCTTGGGATCATATCGTTGAGCTATGGTCTGGTCGCCAGTCATGAAGCGCCCTGGACCACATCTCAGGTCTATATGCCGGTTGCCCTTGGACTGGCGCTCGTCGGGGGTTTCCTCGCGGCGGAGCGCCGTATACGAACCCCATTGCTGCCGCCCGATTTTCTGATGAGCCGGGCGCGTGCGATCGGGTGGATCGGAATGCTGCTTGCGGCGGCGGGATCGATGCTGACCGAGTTCGCGCTGCTCGTTCACCTTCAGCAGGATCGCGGCTGGACGCCTTTCGACACTGCGCTCTCCTTTGCGCCCTTCGCCGTCGCCCTGATCGCCACGAACACGGCGGCTGCATCCATCGTATCGAAGCTTGGCGCAGCAAGGGCGATGGCAGCGGGCTATGTCGTAGGCGCCGTCGGTCTGGGCCTCCTTGCCGTGCTCAACACTCATACGGACTATCTGCTGCTCATACTTCCTGCGCAGGTGCTGCTCGCCATAGGCATGGCCCTGATCTTCTCGGGTTCTGCGGTGCTTGCCACCGCGGACGTTCCCCTGGGACGAATGGGGCTGGCTGGCGGCGTGATGAACACGGCGATGGAGTTGGGGCCCACGGTTGGCTTCACCCTGCTCATGGCGATCGCCGGCACTCAGGCGATCCAGGTCGATGGCTTTGCTCTCGCCTTCGGCGCTGCCGCGATTGCTTACGTCGCCGCGGCGATTGGCGTCACAGCGCTTGCAAAGGGCAGTGGCGCATCTCGATGAGGGGTGGTGGGCACTCCCGGAATTAGCCCGCTTCCACCTCCAGCCCGGCTGCTCGCCATTCCGGAAAGCCATCCTCCAGTCCGCGCGCACGATAACCGTTGGCGTGCAGGAGGGTGAGCGCATCGCGTGACAGTACGCAATAAGGGCCGCGGCAATAGGCCACGATTTCGTGGTCCTTGGGAAGGTCGGCAAGCTGACGTTCGAGCTCGCTCAGCGGCATGTTCATTGCGCCGGGCAGATGGCCAAGCCGGAACTCGTCGGAAGGCCGAACGTCGAGAAGTAGGACGCTGCCCCCCTCCATGCGTTGCAACAACTCATCGCGCGACATCGGTGATGACCCTTCTTGGCCAGCCTGATCGTCGGAGATCAATTGCCGCATTTCGGATCTGCTGTGCTCCAGATATCGCCGCAGCGCGGACACGAGCTCGATGACCGGACCCGATCCGACACGGTAGAGTACATTCTTTCCATCGCGCCGGGTTTGGACGAACCCCGCACGACGCAGCACTTGGAGATGCTGCGAGGCATTCGCGAGCGAAAGTCCGGTCAGCTCTGCTAGTCTTTCGACCGGCCGTTCGCCCTGCGCAATATGTTCCAGCAGGAGGAGTCGCGGGCCGCTTCCAAGCGCTCTCGCGATCTCGGCAAGGTCAGCATAGATCAAGTCTGGAGATGTGGTCCGCTGCACCGGCTGCAACTAGCAGCCGGGGGTATTTCATTCAAGAATCCGCTTGAATAAAATTGCCCTCGGTCAGCTGCGCCCTTGGGCTGCTTGCCCACTCGAATCGACAGGTTGTAGACAAAGGCCGAAGCTCGATGCCACGGTATTCAGAAGCTCGTTTGTTCGGCCCCCTTCAACGCCAGAATTTCTCGGGCTTCGGCAGGTGAGGCCAGTTGATGGCCGTTTCCTTTGAGAATGGATCGAACCTTATCGACCTGCTCGGCATTCGAACGGGCGAGGACGCCTTTTTCGATAAACAGCGAGTCCTCGAGGCCGACCCGGACATGACCACCCATTCGGCTTGCCTGTGCCGCAAAAGCCATCTGCGATACGCCGGCGCCAAGGACCGACCAACGGTAGTCCGATCCGAACAGCTTGTCCGCCGTATGCTTTATGAACTGCAGGTTTTCGATATCGGCTCCCATTCCGCCCAGGATCCCGAAGATGAACTGGATGAATAGCGGCGCTTTGAAGACCCCCGCGTCGTACAGGAACTTCAAATTGTACAGATGTCCCAGATCATAGCATTCGTGCTCGAAGCGGATGTTGTGATCGCCGAGCTGAGTGGCGGCGTAAACGATATCCCTGAAGGTGTTCCTGAATATGTAGCTGTCGGAGTTCTCGACATAGCTGCGTTCCCACTCATACTTCCACTCGCTGTACCGTTTGGCGAGCGGATGAAACGAGAAGTTGATCGACCCCATATTGAGCGAACACATCTCTGGTGAAAAGCGCAGTGCCGGCGCGATCCGTTCGTCGATCGAGTTCAGCAACGAACCGCCCGTGGAGATATTGATAATTGCGTCGGTCCTCTGCCGGATGGCGGACAGGGTCGCGACGAAATCGTCGGGGTTGATCGACACGCTGCCATCGCGAGGGTTCCGCGCATGAAGATGCAGGATTGCCGCACCGGCATCAGCTGCGGCCACGGCCTGGTTGGCAATGTCTTCCGGCGTGAACGGGAGCGCGTCGGACATGGTGGGCGTGTGAATGGCGCCCGTGACAGCACAGGTTACGATGATCTTCGACATTCTAGTGGCTCCAGTACAAATTCCGTCAGCCGGGCGCGGTACGCCGGCTCAACTAGGCGTGCGTCTTGCGGTGGCGAGCTCCTGGCGCGCAGCCAGGCGGATCATGGCCGCGTCGGTCGATATCGAGATCAGATCGCACCCGGCGTGAGCAAACGCCGCTGCCGTCGCGCCGTCGCCGCAAAAGGCGAGGAGATGTTTCCCGCGCGCCCGCGCCTTGGTCGCCAAAGACTCGACACTGTCCAAAATCTGGTTGCTGACCGGGTTGATTTCGCGGCCGTTGGTCAGCGACAGCGAAAGGTCGGCAGGACCGATGAATACGCCGTCGATGCCATCGACGTCGAGAATCGCGTCAGCATGATCCATAGCCTCCGAGGTTTCGATCATGGCGATGAGTAGCGGACCGTCATTGGCCTGCCGCAAATAGTCTCCAGGGCTTGCCGCCCCGTGAGCAAGCGCGCGTTGTGGGCCCCAACTGCGGGCGCCGACAGGGGGGTATCTGCAGAATGACACAAGCAGCTGCGCGTCAGCAGCGCAGTTGATCATCGGTGCGATAATCGCGGATGCACCCCAATCGAGCAATTTGGCCGCGCACGCGAAATCACCGATCGGAATGCGAACCAGGACGGGCTTTCCCGACCCGGCAGCCGACCCGATCGCACGTATCGCGACCGTCGCATCGACCGCGCCATGCTGCATATCGACGATGGCGCCATCGAACGCTTCGGCAAGCAGGATTTCGACGATGTAGCTCTCGTTGATGCTCATCCAGCCGGTATACAAGGGAGCGGGCTCAGCCAGCTGCGCGCGCAGTTTCCTGGAAATTTCGATTTGCATGATCGCCGCGCCTCCTGGCCGTCACCGCCTCTTACTCGGCGTATTCCGGACGTGCTGGAGCGAATATATCGAGGTTGAGCACCGTCTCATTGCCGATGATCTTGAGCGAATGGACGATGTTCGGGGGAACCACCGCGATACCACCCGGTCCAAGCCGCGTGCACTCGTCGCCGATGATGCAATCAACGGTCCCCTCTATGATGTAAAGGATCTGCTCATTCTCGTGCGCGTGCGGAAACGGCTCATGCTCGCCGGGATGAAGGCGGTGAAGCGCGATCGTCGCTAGCTCGCCTGTGAACGCCTTACGATCCACTCCCTTGCGAACATTCTTCCATTCCATCTTTGCCCAATCGACGTGGTGCATCACTTGGTCCTTTCACTGTTCGCCGCCCTGCATGGGCTCCAAGTCTAGGTGATCTTGGGGTCCGCCGCGGAGAGGCCATGTTCCGAGAGGATCTCGGCGGCGTGCTCGCCAAGGCGCGGCGGATTTCGTCGAACCCGGCTTGGGGTCCTGGAAAGTTTCAGGGGCGAGCCGATGCCGCGATAGCCGGGCCGATCGATCAGCATGCCCCGATCATGGGTGTGCGGCGCGGCCAATGCCTCATCGATCTGGAGGATCGGGCCAGCCGGAACACCCGCCTCGAGCAGCTTCCGTGCGAGTTCCTTGCCGTCGGTCGGTGCGAAAGCGGACTCGAGCTGGGCTGTCATCGCGACGCGATTCTTCATTCGATCAGCGTTTCTGCTGAACCGTGGATCCTTCGCCATTTCCGGCACGCCGAGCGTATCGCATAGTCTGGCGAACTGCCGATCGTTGCCGATCGCGATAAACACCTCGCTCGTGCGGGTCCTGAACTTGTCGCAAGGGGCGAGATTGGGATGCGTGTTGCCCAAAGGTTTGGGGCGGATCCCGTTGAGCAAATAGTTCGCGCCCTGAGGGTGAAGCAGGGCCATGCCGCAATCGTAGAGCGCCATGTCGATGAGCTGTCCGCTTCCAGACCGATAGCGCTCCACCAGCGCCATCAGGATCGCGATCGCCGAGAACAGACCTGTGGCGATGTCGACCATTGGTGTGGCCAGCCGCGTCGCGCCGGTGCTGGCCGTGCCGTTGATGCTCATGAGACCGGTCATAGCCTGCAGAACGGCGTCATAGCCTGGCAGCCCGCCAAAGGCGCCTTCCGCTCCAAAGCCGGAGATTCGGCAGTAGATCAATCCTGGAAACCGCTCGCTGAGCTGCTCATAGCCGATGCCCCATTTCTGCATGGTGCCCGGCTTGAAGTTCTCGATCAGGACGTCGGCGTCTGCCAGCAGACCCATCAGCACGTCCCGGCCCGCCTCTGTGGAGAGGTCGAGCGCGATGCTCCGCTTGTTGCGATTGATGCCAATGAAATAGCTAGCGTCGCCCCTCGCATCCTCATGATCGTCGAATGGCGGACCCCACTGACGCGTCTCGTCGCCGGCAGGGGGTTCGACCTTGATTACGTCCGCGCCATGATCGGCCAGCATCATGCTGCAATATGGTCCCGCGAGGACGCGGCTGATGTCGATGACCTTGAGGCCATCGAGAGACCCGCTCGCTTCAGTCATGATGCCGATGCTCCAATTGGGTCCAATGATCGTCGAGGGCAGGCGGCGTTTCCGGTTGTTTCAGACCAATCGCGCCCCGAGATGCTGTCCGCGTGGTCATCTTAAATGATGAACGACATGGTGGGCACGTTGCCGCTCGCCATGACGAGGCTCACCTTCTTGTGATAAAGCTTGTACCGGTCCCCGTGACGTCGAATCCGATAGCAGGTGCGGCCAGGCCAGACGTTCATCTTCATCGTCGACTGATTTTGATATTCGTAGAGTACGAAATTTGCTTCGGCCTGCACGGTCGTTTCGCTGAGACGCTGCAGAACGATGTTCGACAGCATGCGCCGCATGACTGACTTTGGCGCCTGGCTGTGCCGCGTTCCCGTTCGAAGCTGCCGCAGCCGCGTCTTCAGTCGAGAAAAATTGTCGTTGATGATGGAGACATCGAGGTTCGGATCGCCTTCACCATCGCCGGCCGGCACCCAATAGTGCATGTCGTCATCGAGGATCTCTTCCCATTCCTCCCAGCGAGACTCGTCTGCCAGCTGGGCTTCGAGAAACAAGAACGCTTCGATTTCGCGGCGTTCTGCCTCCGAAAAGCCTTCCGGAACGAGGGAGTTCACAGCCATGTCCTACGCTCCTTCAGTGTAGGCTTTGTCGCCGACAAGCCCCTTGTAATGTTCCCAGAATCCCCGGCTCGCCGATTCATCGGTATAGTGCGACGTGATGACACCGCGGTCGTCGCGACGCTCGCGGGTCTTGCCGCGTCCGATGTCGAGCCATGCCGGCGAGCCGGAGATCGCCAGCCACTGCCGCTCGGCGATGATCGCGTCATCGGCCGTGAGAAACGCAGACGGACCAAGTGCGACTTCCCCTTGCCGCAAGATGCGCCGGTTCAACTCCTCCGGCGCCCCCTTGAGATACATCGGGGTGTGCCAGTTTATGGTTTCGTTCACCGATATAGGCTGGATCATCACCAGGCTGGTTTCGGCGAGAAACAGATTGGGGAAGATGAAGGTATGCGGCGGGCCGGCTCGCATTCGTTCGTCGGCGACTGCTGCGCCGTACGCTTCATGCATCGCTCTTGTGTATTCCGGGTAGCGGTCCGGCTGCACACCCAGCCACGTCATCGGCGCACTGTAAGTCGGCCCATAGTCGGCTTCGGTGTGACCGTTGCCCAGGTACCGCGACACGGCCACCACCTTCTCATCGTCCTCTTGGAGGATGTTGCCGTACTTTCCTCTCGTGCTGACGCCCTTGGCGAACGAGTCGTGCACGAAGTTCACATGATATCCGTCGGCCTCGTTCTCCGAGAGCATCTTCCAGTTGGCCTGGAATAGATGGCGCACCCATGTGGGCCGCAGCATGATCTCGCCCTGCGGCGAGAGGTCGCAGGCGCGGTCCAGTGCGTAGGCTGCATTGCCCAGATGCTCTTCGAGCGTACCTGCCTCTTCGTTGAACGTCGCAAAGATGAAGCCGCGGTAGGTTGCCACCCGCGCCTTGCGGAGTCCTCGTTTGCTACGGTCTACCTCGCCCTCGATCGCGAAGGGGACTTCGAGCAGCTCTCCGCCTGGCGAGAAGACCCAGCCATGATATTGGCAGGCGAACGCGCGCTTTTTGCCGCGCTCCAATTGACAGAGCAAATTTCCGCGATGGCTGCAGCGATTGGACAGGACTGACACGCCGGTAGCACTACGGGTAAGAATTACTGGTTCTTTTCCCATCGTCCGGCGGAGATAGTCGCCACGGGCAGGTATCTCGGATTCGTGACCGACATAGATCCAGGTCGAGCCGAATATCGCAGCCATCTCGTGATCGAAGATCGACTCATTCGTGTACAGCCTCGCGTGAACGCCACCTTCGCGGATAAGGCTTTCGATCTGGGCCATTGTCCCTCCTTGGCCTGCTGCTGCTTACAGCGGACTTATCATCGTTGAGCAATGTCACGCCGCCGAGGTGATGGGCCGACCACATGATCGGCGCATAATCAGGAATACAGCGCGATTTGCATAATATGAGATATCAGCGTAAAAATAGTCGTTGTCAATCGTGTTTCTTGCACTATATCCAATATCGCTAGATTCAGCGGCATTGCGCTATGGTGACGTGCTGCGATTGACCGCGAGGCGTTGCGGGCCGACAGGCCTAGACGCGCGAGACTGGGGCCTATGCAGGTGGAAAAATATCGACCTTCCTTTGCCTTGCCACATTGCTACAACCGGCGTGGCTCGCATTCATGCGGATCCTGCCTCCCGTGGCACGTTGCATAGCGACGGTGGACGAGGCGACGCATCTATCCTCTAGAGACCGTGGAGTGACGTGATCGATGTCGAGCCTGCGCAGAATGCTGACCGTCTTCGACTTGTTTTCGATCGAAAGGCCGGCGCTCAGCACCGAGGAGATCATGGAGCACCTCGGCACCAGCCGGGGTACAGCGTATCGCTATGTCGCCGAACTGACGGCCTCAGGTTTTCTCGTGCGAATGAACGGCCTTCTGTTCCTGGGCCCCCGCATCATCGAGCTCGACTATTTCATCCGCCAGAGCGATCTCGACATGCATGTCGTTCAGCCTGTTCTGCGGGCATTGAGCGAACAATGCGAATGCGATGTGCTGTTGGCGGACTATTTCGACGACCGGATCGTCGTTCGCTACCATCAGCGACGCGACGAGAATCTTGCCGTGAGCTACGGCCGGGGAAGACGCATGCCTCTGTTCAAAGGCGCCGCCTCGAAAGCCATTCTCGCTGCGCTTCCAGCTTCGCGCCAGAAGCGATTGTACGAAAGCTATGACGCCGAGATCCGGGAATACGGTCTTGGCGGCTCCTGGAAGGAATTCCGCGCGTCGCTGAGCGGATTCAAGAAAGCGGGATACGTCACGTCCATCGGCGAACTCGACCAAGGCAATGCAGCAGTCGCCGCGCCTATTTCCTTCGATCCGCGCACCAACCTGCCCGGCAGCGTCAGTCTGATCTTCAGCGAAAAGCGGTTCAAACTGACCAGCGAGGATGTGGTCGGCCGGATATGCCAAAACGCAGCGCAGGAAATCAGCCAGCTCATCGAGAAGCATCTGGAGAAAACCGCGGTGGCGTAAACCGCTCGGACCCCTCTGGTTATCGCTCAGCGGGAGCCGCGCTCCACGACCGTTTCGTTATATCCAAATACGAGGAACCAAGATGCCGGTATTGAACATCACTATCATGGCCGGGCGCGACGAAGGTCAAAAGCAGCTTCTCGCGAGCGCACTCACCGATGCGGTCCACGCCACGCTTGGCAGTCCCAAGGCCGAAGTGCGGATCTTTATCAACGAGGTTACGCCCGACAACTTTTCTGCGGGCGGGATGCTGAAGAGTGTCAGTGCTCGCGCGTCGGCTGCCGATAAGACCGGCGAGCGGCCGAACTAGCTTAAGCCGGACGTAGGTTCCGCTCCGACGCCCAACCTTGTGCGCGACCGGTTGCCCTGAGCTGAGCCGCTTCAGCCGGAGGCTCTTCTGCAAACTAGGAGTCCGTCCACACAAGAGGCGGAAAGCCGCTCGCCGGGTCGATAGGGTGCCTCGCTGCTATCGAGCAGGGAGATGATTTGGACCCCTTCGTCCAGCTCGATGAGCCCGACCGAATAGGGCACCGGAAAGTCGGGACTGAATTGCCGGTGGTAGACGGCGACGGCCAATAGGGTTGCGCGACCTTTGCTCTTCACAAAGCTAACTTGATCGGCATCGTAGGCGGCCAATCGCCAGTACGGGATCACGTCGCGCGTCGAGGCGTCGACGGCGATCGTCAGTTGCCCTGCCTCGACGTGGTCCCGAAACCGGCTCGGCGCGGTCCCAAGCTGCGACGGAATAGGGGCAGCCCTCATCCAAGTCTCCTGTGCGGCGAGATCGCCAAGGTGGCGTGATATTCAAGGCAGCCGCCCGAGTTCGACACGAACACAAGGTCGTTCGCGACCTGGCGAGCTCCGCCCTCCCCGCGAATCTGGATCAAAGCCTCGAGCAATGGGGTCACGCCTTGCAGGTAGAAGCCGGACAGGTGCCCGCCGCCGGTATTGACGGGTAGAGCTCCGCCCGGACCGGTTTCTCCGCCACCAACAAACTCAGGCGCGGAGCCCGGCGCGCAAAATCCGAACTCTTCCAGCGCGGCCAGGCCAGAAAAGGAGAACGCGTCGTAGAGCTGGCAGGAGGATACATCGCGGTGCTCTGCCCGTGCCATTCGCAATGCCATATCGGCAGCATGCCGGGCTCCGGTCGGCTCGCCCTGGGCGGCCCCCGTTACCATCGAGTATCTGCCGTGACCCTGCCCCATGCCGACGATGTGGCAGACCGCAGTCGCTGCGTCGGCGGACTGTGCGACGATGAACGCCGCGGCCCCATTGACGGGGAGGGCGCAGTCGAGGATCCGGAATGGCTCGACGATCAATCTCGCATCGAGGTAGCCCTCGAGATCGAGGCCTTGGCGAAAGAACGCGAGCGGATTGGAGGCCGCCCACCTTCTGCAGGCGATGGCGTAATGGCCCAGCGCGCGTTCATCCGCGCCGCGGCGATGCAGATATGCCGAAGCCGCAAGCGCATAGGGGCCAATCGCGCCGAAGCATCCATGCGCCGCTTCCCAACCATCGATATTCATGACGTTGGACGCGCGTGCAAAGGCTGCGCCGCCGGTTACGCCAGCCTTGATCGGTGTATCTGCGAACACGCAAACGATGCGCTTCGCGAGCCCCGCGCCGACGGCGAGAGCGGCGTGCTGGATCATTTGCAATACCGTGGTGCCCTTCCCTTCTGTCAGCGAGAAGTGGCTTAGATTTCCCAAGTCTAACGTGTGCCGAAATGCCAGCGTGAGCTCCGCGCGACTGAGCGTCTCGCTTTGGCCCAATATCACGCCGTCAATGTCGCGGGCGCTGAGCCCCGCATCTTCAATCGCCCGCTCGACCGCCTGGGTGGCCAGCGCGACCGTCGTCGGCCCGGGTTCGCGCGAAAAGGCGGTATGTCCGTACCCAATGATGGCCGTGCTCATCTTCACCCCGCTCGCTCAATCTCGGAGCATGCTCCGGCAAATCTAGCCTCGCACTCGTGGCGGATCCGCAATGCCAGGCAGGTCACCGCCGCACCTACCCCGCCCGCAGGTCAGCCGGGATATAAGCGAGCAGATTCCCGCCTTCGATCATCGTCTCGTATACCTTGAGCGGCGCCGTGCAGGGAAACGCGACGGCTTCCCCGGTTTCCATGCTGAACTTGCCGCCGTGAAACGGGCATTCGATGACCACGCCATCGACATATCCTTCTGAAAGCGAGGCCGAGCCGTGCGTGCAGAGGTCATCGATAACATAGTATCGTCCGGCGACCCTGAATGCGGTCACGGTCGGCCCGCCCTCAAGCTCGACCTTCGTACCCAACTCGTCATTGGGTTCGTCATCGCGGCAGATGACGACCCATCTGCCTGAATATTTCGGATCGACGGCCATGTTCACCGCTCTTGCTCCCCATGCTCGGTCGATTGCCGGGACCTCGGCATCTCTACGTCAGCACACATCCGGCGAAAATCACGCGGAGCGTTACGCGTGCATATGCCGACCAATCGGTCCTCATGTACGATTTTCGCGACGAAGCTTGTCGAATTATCAGATTCGAACAGGACAGCGCCTCTGCTTAAGTCGCCGCAAAATTGGTAATGGTCGTCAAACTGCTCGGTCCAGAATTTCGGAGGCCTCCACGCTGGCAAGGGCCGATTGAGGATTGCAGCCGCAGCCACTTCCGCTTGCAGATTCGCAGCGTCCCAAGATTCCGACCGATGCCAGTCGCCGAGAAAGGGCTCAAAATAATTCGCCACATCGCCGATCGCGTAGATCGCTGGATCACTGGTAACGAAGCCTGGACCGGTGAGAATGCCATTGCGCGTCTCGAGCCCCGCCTCGCGCGCGATAGCGTCGTTCGGCTGGACACCAATTGAGACCACCATCGCGTCGGCCTCAACCAGAGTGCCGTCGCTGAGCACAACGCCCGACGGGACATATTCGGCGATGGTGCGATTGAGGTAAACCTGCACGCCATTCTTCACGTGCGTCGAGAGGATCCGTTCGCTCAGCGCGGGGTGGAGGCTTCGACTAAGCAGTTGCCCCTGTGCTTCGACGATGGTCGCCGCCAAGCCGCGGCGCACTGCAATCGCAGCGATCTCCGTGCCGATCGCCCCTCCGCCGAGGACTAGGACCGATCGAGCCGAGCCGAGGGTTTCGCGCAGCGCCGCCGCGTCCGAATAGTCGCGTAGGTAATGGTGCGGGATCGCCGGCGGCTCCGGCAGTCGGCGCGCTCCAGCTCCAGTAGCAATGATCAGCGTGTCGTAGCGATGCTCGTTGCCGCTGCGATCCACGACGAGCCTATTTTGACGGTCGATGCGACGCACGGCTCGTCCGAGGCAGAGCGACTGTTCCGGCCTATAGATCGAGACGTCGTTGACCCATTGAGGCGTCAGCGTCCCTTCTTCGAGGATTGTTTTCGAAAGTGGCGGGCGCTCGTATGGCGCAGTCGCTTCGTCACACAGAATTTTCAGCGCCATCGATGGCTGAGCAGTGCGCAGCAGCGCAAAGAGCCGTGCGCCCGCCTGGCCTCCGCCGACAATCACCGTCTCTCCAGCGGGCACGCTCATTTGATCCTCGCAATCTGACCTCGCTGGAGGGTCGCAGTCACGTTGCCCGTGAGGGGATCTCCAGCAGGAACCCGTCCGGCAAGCACGCATAGATTTTCACATAATGAGATTTCAATGTCCATAGCATTGCATGATGATGATCTGTACGTTGACATTCTCATAATACGAGAATATCACTATATCAACGGAGACGGATGAATGGCCTTGCAGTCGCTCGCATATGTCGGTGTCGGATCGCGGGACTTGGCGGGTTGGCGGCAACTCGGTTGCACGGTCGTGGGCCTTCAGTGCATCGACCTGACGAGCACCAAAATCAGCTTCCGCATGGACGACCGGAAGCAGCGAATCTTCATCGATGGCGAGGTGCCCGAGGGCGAAACCATCCTCGGATGGGAAGTGGCGGGACCCGCCGAATTGCAGCGGATGGCGGCAAGGCTCGAGCAAGCTCAAGTTCGAGTTCACCGCGAGCCGGCGCATGTCGCGGATTCGCGCTTCGTCGCTGAACTGATCTCGTTCAAGGACCCGATCGGCAACCGCCATGAGATTGGCTGGGGCTTGCACAAGTCAGCGGAGGTGTTTCAGCCTGGGCGCGCCATGTCCGGTTTCAGGACTGGCGCACTGGGACTTGGGCATGCGGTAGTAACGGCGCCGGACATCGAGAGCCTGTTGCCCTTCTATGTCGATGTTCTCGGCTTTTCCGTTTCGGACTTCGTCTCAACGCCGTTCAAAGCCGTGTTTTTTCACATCAATCGTCGGCATCACAGCTTCGCCCTGATCGAGGCGGCCTCGGCGGGATTTCATCACCTAATGCTGGAGATGAACTCGCTTGATGATGTCGGTCAGGCGCTTGATCTCGCGCAGTCGGGCGACTGTGTGAGCGTCACGCTGGGACGTCACACGAATGATTTCATGACGTCCTTCTATGCCCGCACGCCCTCGTCCCTATTCATCGAATGCGGGTGGGGAGGCCGGGAGATCGATCCGGCTACGTGGCAGTCTTTCGAGGTCATGGATGGTCCCAGCCTATGGGGCCATGAACGCAGCTGGCTGCCCGAAAGCGACCGGGAGGAAGCCCGGAGAATGCGGATGAACGCTGCGGCGCGAGGCGTTCGCCAGCCAGTCCAGGTGATGGACGGCAATTACCGCCGGATGTCCGACATATGCCCTTGGATCGGTGAGCAGGAACGCAACACCACGAAGAAACGGACGGGATACGACTGAAAACAAAATCGGGCTGAGACCCGACCATCGGGAGGATGACAAAATGAAACGGACGAACCTTGTTTTGCGGCGGAACGTCGTCATCGCAGCGGCGCTGCCGCTCTCAGCGTTCTGCCCGTCGGCTTACGCTCAGGATCAAGAACCAAAGCCCGTGGCGCAGTCAACCGGTGAGGCCTCTCCGGAAGTTGCAAGCGGTGTGAACGCCGCCGAACCTCAGCTGGACACGACCACGACCGGCGTTGAGGACATCGTTGTGACCGCGACCCGCCGTGCCGAGCGCCTGCAAGATGTCCCGCTTTCCGTGACCGCCGTGGATTCGAGCGCCTTGGATCGCTCGGGTGTAGCCGACATCCGAAGCCTGACTCAGCTCGTGCCGGGGTATAATGGCGGCCGGGCGGTGAGCGTGATGCAGCCTACAATACGAGGGGTCGGCTCGCTCGGAAATTCGGTGGGCGATGAAAGCAATATCACGACCTACATTGACGGCATCTATCTCGCCGATGCCTATTCGACACAAGTTGACTTGGTCGAGATCGAGCGCGTGGAAGTCCTGAAAGGGCCGCAAGGGACCGTGTTCGGGCGCAATGCCACGGGGGGACTGATCAACGTACTGACCGCCGATCCGAGCTTCACGCCGCGCGGGAACATCTCGTTGAGCGGAAGTCGGATGAAAAATGACGCCACGGGCTTCGACGTCCGTGGATATGTCACCGGTCCGCTGTCCTCGCGCGTGGCCGCGAACCTTTCGCTTCTCGTTCGCGGGGACACAGGATACGTTCGCGACCTGGTGAAAGGCGGAAGCTTCGACGGCGTTCGGGTCGCGTCCGCTCGATCGAAATTTCTCTTCGAGGTGGGCGAAGGCACCGAAATCAAGCTGATCCTCGCTTATACCGATCTCAACGCCGCGATCCCGAGCCAGCCCTATATGGGCCGGGCGCTGGCGCGGAACACCCCGGGTGTGATCCTCGCGACGAAACCGAATACGGGCGCTCTCGATTATCAACCGGTTTCGAACATGGATCGCTTCGAAGCGGCGGTTCAGGCCAAGTTCGACCTGGGCGGCGTCACGCTCGAGTCCAACTCAGCATATGTGCGATCGCACGTAACGCAGCGCGTCGACACGGACGCTACCAACATCTCTCTGTCTTTCAGCGAGATCGGAAATGCCAGGACGACGGTCTATAATCAGGAGTTCCGGCTGGTTTCCAACAATGCCGAGCCGTTCAACTGGACAGCAGGCATCTACGCCTTCCATCTCGACGGCACCATGCCGTTCACGACCGGAAGTGTGACGGGCGGTACAACTCGCCTGACCAGCTATGCTCCGAGACTTTCGACGGATTCGTACGCCGCCTTCGGCCAGGGAACATATCAGTTCGGAAAAGACGTCCATCTCACTCTGGGCGCGCGCTACACAACCGAAACCCGGCGCTTTCAACAAATTCTCAATGGCGTCGACGTGTTCGGTAGGGTCCAAAAGAAGTTCAACAACCTCTCGTACAATGCGTCTCTTCGCTACGAGGTATCGGACCGCGCGAACATCTATGCGACGTACAGCACAGGTTTCAAGAGCGGCGTCTACAATGCCGTCGCGGCGCTAAGTGCGCCTGTGAATCCGGAGAAGATCAAAGCGCTCGAGGTGGGCGTCAAATCCGATCCTTTCAGCTGGCTCCGACTGAATCTCGCCGGCTACAATTACTGGTACGATGATCTGCAGGTCATCGCCCGCGCCGCCAATGGAAGCTATGTCCTGCAAAACGCGGCAAAAGCGAAAATTCGCGGCGTTGAACTACAAGCGATCATCAAGCCGACCAGCGAGCTGACGCTGACGATCGGGGCGTCGTACAATGATGCCAAATATGCCGAGTTCTTCGGAGCGCAAGCAGCTACCCCGCTTCCGTCGGGCGGCAATGCGATCATCGCTGCCGATGCTTCCGGAAAGGATATGGTGAAGGCTCCCCGGTATACGGTCACCGCGGCATTCGATTATCGAACGCCGATCGGAAACGGCTCCATCTTCTTCGGCGGCAACGTCCAGCAGAGCGCCCGCGTCTATTATGACTTTTTGAACACCGAATATCAGCCGGCATACATGCTCGCGTCTGCGCAAGCAGGTTGGGCATCGGCCGGCGACCGGGTCACGGTCACGCTCTTCGCGCGCAACATCACGGATGCTGAGATTTACTCCGCCATCCGAGACAATACGGCGGGGAGCTACACCTATTACGAGCGTCCGCGCGAGATCGGCCTGGGGCTAAAATACGCGTTCTAGCCCGCCTTGACGGGCTAGACGGACCAAAGTCCGATGCGGCTTTATTCATCACGACGCAGCTAGCGACCCGCGATGAGGCGGAGCCACGTGTCGGAATCGGTCACGACGATACGGAGCGCCGTCGTTGTCGCTCTGCTTTATCGGAGGGGTAAATGATCAAGGTCGGAAATGACGAGTACCGGCGACCCCTCTACGCCCTCTCCGTTTTGTTCGTTGCGTGGATATTTGCCTATTTGGATCGCCAGATCCTCGGTCTTATGGCGTCGGAGATCAAAGCCGATCTGGTATTATCGGATATTCAGATCAGCTTACTGCAAGGCCTGTCATTTTCCGTGTTCTTCGGTGTCGCCGGACTGTTCGCGGGTCGGCTGGTGGACAGCAAGAACCGTCGAACAATCATCGTCATCGGCATCTTCGTTTGGAGCCTAATGACTTTGGCGTCCGGGCTTGTCACCAGCTTCGAAGGGTTGCTGATCGCCCGCATGGGCGTTGGAATTGGCGAGGCGTGCCTCGCCCCCGGATCGGTTTCGCTGGTCGGGGACATATTCGGGCCGGAACGCCGCGGCCGAATGATGGGTGTGTTGCTAGCGGGAGCAAATATTGGTGCTGCGTTGTCGGTACTCGTGAGCGGCTTCATCCTGCAGCTCGTCGGCAACGATATGGTTCTTGTCCCCCTCCTGGGGCCTACCAGTGGTTGGCAGCTGACCTTTCTCATCATCGGCGGGGCAGGCTTGCCGATGGCGCTGTGGATGGCGACCGTGAGGGAGCCGCAACGGCGCGACGCCGGGGCGGGTCGTGCGACCGATACAGTCTTTGACGACCGTTTTGGACGATATTTGGCAACCTACTGGTTTTTGTTCACGCTAATACTGGCGAGTTTCGCCTTCAAGTTCATGACCGCCTATGGTGGGTCAGCGTGGTTGCCCACCGCCTTTCGCCGGGTATACGGGATCGAGCCGGGGAAGCTCGGTTTGATCGTCGGCTGCATGACGCTGGTGACCGGCTTGGTCGGCGGTATCGCGGGCGGCGCGCTGAGCGACCGTTTTGCCGAGCGCGATCCAGCGAATGGACGCCTGAGACTATTCCAACTCTGGTTCTTCGCTCAGTTCGCCATATTCGCGGTGATTATCGTGACTCCCGGCCTTGTCGGCTCAATGATCGCATATGGATTATTCCTACTAGCAATCGCCCTGAATGCGGCGTCGACTTATACGATTCTCTCCGAGCTCGTCCCGGCGCAATTCCGGGGTCGGATGACCGCCTTGATGCTGCTCGTCGCGAACGTCGTAGGATTGGGAGGCGGTCCGTTATTTATCGCGCTGCTGACCGATCGCGTCTTTGAAGATGAGCAGATGCTATTCAAATCGATCGCGATCATGGCGATGGTCTGCTCGATATGCGGATGGTTTACGATGCACCTCGCAATCAAGGGCGCGGCGGCGCTACGGCAACTGCGAATTCGCGAAGAGGCGTAATCTCCGCTGCACCGGCTTGTAGGAGTTGAGCCTCAATTCGCCTTGAGATCCAAGGGTGTTAGGCGCTGCTATCGGCTTTAAGGCGCTTCGCCCGATTGATGCCCGTCAGCAACAGGATTGTCGCGGTCAGCAAAATTATCCAGGGCGTGAACAGCAGGATGATCGCATCGATCAACGTCCACGCCCCCAATATCCATGCGACGAACGCTGGCGGCGTAATTCCGCGCCGATCCAACCAAAGCACGAGCATGCCCACCACGATGAGAGGGATGCTGAAGCTGTCCAGACTAAACCATAGCGCGCTGTTCGCATGGCTCATGCTGGAGAAGTCGTCCGACCACAGGTCACCGCTGAACCAGGCTGGGGCATGCTTGGCGGCGCGTTCGAACGTCAGCGCGCCCAGGAGATGCGCGGCGCCATAGAACACGATGAGACGGCCTGCCCATTTGATCATTTCAAGCTCCTCGCATTTGCAGCCTGCGGACTGCGTTCAGCAAGATCCAAAGCCATCTCGACCACGGTCAGGAACGACTGATCATCGGCCGCTTCCGGCGTATACACGCGGCGGCTCGACCTGGTGAGCGGGCGCTATGCCCTCATCGAGCGGGCGCAGGATTTCACGCTTGTGCCATGGCGCGAGTTGCTTGAGCCGCATCTTGGGAAGAGCGTCGCGGCGACGATGCGCGGCGCCTCGATCAGCTGGACAATCAGACGTGCGCGATCGGGTCCTGCAATCGCATGACCAGTTGCGCGGACTCCTCGTGCCGCGTCGTCACGCTTCGGTTTGACCTGGCTGGAGACCGCGCGTGTCTGGTCCGCGTGCATGCGGCCGGCCTCAATCCGGTCGATTTCAAGACGCGCCAGGGCATGTTGAAGGTCGTCCAGCGCTACAAGCTGCCCACTGTCATGGGCAACGAGCTCGCCGGCGTGGTCGAAGCCATCGGCGATGGCGTGACGCGCTTCTCGGTCGGGGATCGCGTATTCGCGCGGGTCGCGAAGGACACGCTCGGGGCCTTCGCCGATTATGCGACCATCCCCGAAAGTCTTCTCGCCACCATGCCCGCCACGCTCGATTTCGAGACAGCGGCAGGCGTCCCGCTCGCCGGGCTTACGGCGCTGCAAGCGCTGCGCGACGAGCTGGGCCTGAAGCCGGGAAGCCGCGTCTTCATCCCGGGCGGCGCGGGCGGCGTCGGCACGTTCGCCATCCAGATCGCCAAATGGCTCGGTGCGGAGGTAACGACCACGGCCTCGCCGCGCGGCAAGGCGCTGGTCGAGCGCCTCGGCGCCGATGTCGTGATCGACTATACGACGCAGGCATTCGAGAACGAGGTCCGCGACATGGACGGCGTGTTCGACCTGCTCGGCGGCGACACGCTCAAGAAGTCGTTCGGGGTGATGAAGCCTGGCGGCAAGGTCGTGTCGATCGCCGGCCTGCCCGAACCGGAAACTGCCCGCAAAGACCTTGGTCGCGGCGCGTTTCTGAGGACGCTGTTCTGGTTCGCGAGCTATGGCTCGCGGGTGGAAGCCCGGAAGCATCGGGTCAGCTATCGCTACCTGTTCATGCACCCGAGCGGCGCCGAACTCACGGAGCTGGCGCAGCTCATCGACGACGGGAAGCTGGAGCCTGTCATCGACCGGGTGTTTTCCCTCGACGAGATCGCTGACGCCTTCGCTTATCTCGAGGCAGGCCACGCCAAGGGCAAGGTCGTCGTGCGAATGGTGGACAGCCCGGCCTAGTCGGTGCCGAGCAGCCGCAACGTCGCGATATCACGCTTTCCGCCGAACCAGCGATCGAGCGCCGCCCCGAGCAATGCCGAAGGGCGCACCGCCTCGAACAGCGTCAGCGAGGAGCACAGCTTCATGGCATCGGTCTCGCCGAACACCGCAACGGGGTCGCTGATCGGCAAATCCTGCAGCGCAGCTACGCACTCGAGATAGCGCGGTCCGAGCACCGGATGATCGAGATAGGCTTGCGCCTCGTCAGCCGACCGGATCGCGAAATGCTGGGCGGTCGCGCTGCGACCGAGCCCGGCGATCTGCGGAAAAACGTACCACATCCAATGCGTGCGCTTGCCGCCGCGACGGATCTCGGCGAGCGCGCCAGGATAGGTGAGCATCTGAGCTTCCACGAAGCGGTCGAGCGAGGTCGCGTCCGGCATCGTCAGAGCAGTGCCGGCTCGGCTGGCGGGAAGACGCGGGTGACGGTCAGGCTGCCTTTGGGCAGCGCGGTCAACACATTCGCGGCCGGCACCGTCGGGTCCAGCCAATCTGCCCATCGGTCGCGCGTCAGGGGAATGATCTGGCGATGGTGATAGGGCTTCACGTCCTCGCCCGGCTCCATCGTCAGCATGGTGAAGGCTTCACCAGCCTGGGGATGCGAGCGCCAAATGCCGGCGATGCAGAACCACTCATGGTCGTTCAGCGTGAACAGCCACTTGGTCTTGCGCTTTTGCCCCGGCTGCGGATCGGTGAACTCCGTTATGTGGACAATCAAGCTCTCTCACCACGCGCTTCGCGCCTGAGGGGCAGCCGCCCCCAGGCGCGTGTAGCAAACCCAAACGGCGAAGCGTGCCTGGGGGTGGCTGCCCCTCAGGCTATCGCCACCGGTAATTTAAAGAGCGACCGACATTGGGACCTTGCGGTCATTCAGGTAGCGGGGGCCAAACGGCAGCTTCCGATCGAACCCGACGTTCGCGATCTGTGGCACGCAACGCCGTTAGACGAGCAAGTCTGGCCGTTTGCGGACTAGCAGGTTTCGGCATGCAAAGAGCACAGCCGACATATCTTGAGCCCAGGACAAACAGGGCTCGGTTCGCTCCCATCAACCGGCGCCCCACGCTGGACAAACATAACGAATACATTTCGCCGTTCATACTACTATAGTCTCGCCGAACCACGCCGTTTGCTGCCGTCCGCCCGAACGCACCGCCGTCACCGCTACGCTGTCGGCAATACGTGGAGTTTGCGCCGCAGCTCTCGCTAGCCCGTTGCGATCGAGAGGCGAGATTGCGGGCGCCTTGCTCGCCATAAACCTCGATCAGTTTCTCGAAGCTGTGGATGCCTAGGATCATGGCGCCGCCGAACGCGCGCGCGGTCTGGAGGCCGTTCTCGATTGCCGGCAGCTTGTGCAGCGCGCCGAGCTCGTCGAACATGAACCAGGTCCGCAACTCGCGCGTGCGCGGCATTGTCATGAGGCGGTTGATGGCGAGGTCCATCCAAAGCGTCAGCAGCGCCCGGTTCATCGGCAGATCGACGTAGTTGGAGGTGATGAAGAGGATCGACCCGGGCTGCTTCTCGCCGGTGATCCAGTCCCGGATCGAGAACGGCTCGCCCGTGTCGGGAAGGAAGCGCAGAACCTGCGCATTGGTGTTGAAGACGGCGCGGATCGACTCCGCCATGCGCGCCGCTTCGGGCGCGGTCAGCGGGTCGGCGATCGTGTTCTGGAGGAAGCGATGGACCCGCTTCAGATCGGCGGTCATCA